>JAHDWK010000006.1 GCA_023382655.1 Anaerolineae bacterium
CGCTGGTTGGCAAAGCTGGCAGAGTCGTTGGCGCTTCTTCGTCTATCGTCCAGTCTAGATCGCCTGTGCCCACGTTGCTGATCGTCATTGTGTGGGTGACAACCGTGGAAACAACCTGAGAACTCTCCAACGCCAGCGGATCAACTTCAATAACGGGGATTAATACTTCCTCTTCGACGTTGAGTGTCAGGGGGACAGGTACGATGGGCGTCACCGGATCGTTGCTCTCCACACAAAGTGTACCTTCATAGGTGCCTATAGCCAGACCGGTCGAATCAAAGGCAACGTCCACGTCGGTGCTGTTACCGGGCGTCGTTGTGCCATTGTCAGGTGAAACGCTCGCCCAGGTGATGTCCGATGGGACAGAACACGCGCCAAGTACACCTGCTAATGACATGTCGTCATAGTAAACAGAGGTGGCGGCGTTAGCAAACAGGTCTACCGCGCCGATGTTCAGAGCACCGCCGCCGCTTACCTCACCCGTCCAGGTACCAGAGTAGAGTAACTGATTGTCGTAATAGAAGTCTTGTGTGTCAGCATCCAGATCAATCTCTAACCGGAGTTCCACCCATTGATCTTCTACCAGCGGCAGCGTACCGCCAGAAGCACCGTCGTTGGTGACGACATCAGTGGCCGCGTTGAAGTTCACCTGCACCGACCAGTTGTTGGGACCGCCATCAACGTAAGTGTTGAGCATGATGAAGTAGCTCAGGCCGGTCATTGAGCTGGGCACATATTGCCAGGCGGTGTAGGTCCACTGACCAGTGGTTACGCCTGTATATTCTTGCACCAGGTCGGCATTACCGACGATGTCAACCGAATTGGGCGCACTCCGTGCCTGCGCGGCGGTGGTAAAGGCGGTGAAGGCCGGATTGTTGTCCCAACCCTTCCAACCACCTACGCCATGTAGGTCCTGACCCGTGGGGTAGGAATCAAAGTTGTCAGACCAGAGACCCTGAAGATTGCTCTCGCCAGCGTCTTCAAAGATGTTCCAATCCAGGTCAACATCACCCAGGTTGCCAATGGTCAGCGTCTGGTTCACAACGGTGTCCGGTGCTTGCGTGCTGGTCAGGCTGTCCGGGTCTACGTCAATGATGGGCGCCTGAGGGGCTGCCGCGGGGATTACCGCAATTGGCATGTGAGCGTCAGGAACACCGCCGCCAACGGGCTGAATATGCACCGTGGCAAATGCCCAGGCACCCAAAGTCGCACCGGTAACATCTAGTTCAATGGTGATCTCTTGAGTACCACCGGCGGGGATGGTGAAGTTGGCCGGCGTGACCGTACCAGTAACACCGGCAGGACCAGACACCGAGGCGTTGTATTCCTGGGACGTACTCAAGACGCTACGTAGGGTGCGCGTCCAGGTGCAGGTACCGGCACAGTCATTGTTGGCCAGGCTGGGCAAGTTGAGCAGTTTGGGGTCACCGCCGATAGCCGGGTTGGCCGCCACATATTCGGCATCGGTAATGTTGAGGACAAAACCGGCATCACCGGCAGCCGTCAGGTCTACACGGCCAGCGCCAAAGTCAAAGGGATCACCTGCTGTAACGCCATCTTCCTTATCCATGGCCGTAATCCCCGTCATCATTAAGGCAGATTTTACTTCAGCGGGCGTCCAGGTAGGGTGCATAGCGCGGATTAGAGCAGCCGAGCCGGCTCCGTGCGGGCTGGACATAGACGTACCGCTGATGATGTTGAACTCAGGCGGCGCGCTAAAACCGGCGCGATAGGCAGCCAGAATGTTGAGGCCAGGCGCAGAGACATCTGGTTTGACCAGGTTCGCCAATCCAGGAACAGCCGAACCGGCCGGGCCACGCGAACTGAAGCTGGCCATATTGTCGCCATACATGGCATCGTAATCCACGACGCCGCCAGTGATACGGCCCATGTCGCCAGTGCCAGCGGTCATCCACGCTTTCAAGGTTACACCATCAGCGTAACTGATATGAGTAGCCGGAAGTACATGTGTATCGTCATTGAGGCTGGCGGCGCTGGCAGCGTCGTTAGCCAGGATCATGCCGCCACCACCGGCAGCCAGCACGTTGGCACCTTTCTCAACACGGCCAATTGTGCCGCGGTCACAGACGACAATCTCACCTGTAAAGGTGCCGGGGGTAAACGGATTACAGAGTGGGTTACCCAGATCACCCGCATAGACCAGAGGCGCGGGGCCATAACCGGCAGTCGGGCTTTGCCCCAGGATGTCAGGCAGTGTTCCACTGCTGTTGCTCAGGTCTACCGCCGAGTTCAGGATGGCCCGATCGTGGGTGCTGGCGGCTACGGTCATAATCCAGGGACCCTGATGACCGACAGTAGCCGGGCCTGGGCCAGAGTTACCAGCGGAATTAGACGGGAAAACCCCGGCGGCTACCGCATTGCGGAAGGCCACGGCCGTCGTCTCTACATAGGGGTTAGTGCCACCACTAATGGAATAATTGGTCACATCCACACCATCTATCACGGCCTGGTTAACAGCCGCCGTTGTCGAGGTGGTAGGACAAGAGGGAACACAGACCTGGTAGGCGATGATGTTGGCGTGCGGGGCTACGCCGGAGATGGCATCAAAGGTGTAGTCCGCCGTGGGCGCATCCAGGATGGCGTCTTGCAGGAAATTACCGCCGGCGGTGCTGGCGGTGTGGCTGCCATGACCATCGGTGTCTTCAGGATTGGTTGAAGAGGCATGCAAAGCCCAGGCGCCAATCAATTTGTCATTACAGAAGCTGGGATTGGCTACACAATAGCCCACATAGTTACCGGAGCCATACGGGTTAGTATGGTCATAACCATCGCCACCTATATCAGCAAAGGAAGGATGACCGGAGTTAATACCCGTGTCAATGACGCCAATGATGATGCCTTCACCCATGGTACCGGTGGGGATGATCTGGCCACGAATCTCGCCGCCAGGGAAAGCGGCCGTGTGAATGTTGACGTAGAGGGCTTGATTCGCCAACAATCCTTCTTCAACGGCCGTTAACGTATCCGACCCAACCATGGGATTCACCGTGTGATCGAGGGTGATTATTGGGGGGCCATTCACGCCGACGGTTCCTGAATGAATGTGAGCGGCTGTGGGTGAAGCAACATCGTGAGAGATGCTCCAGGTCAGGTCATTCGTCAAGAGATTGTAGCTGAATGTGCCTGTACCGGTAGCCAAAGAACCATTCGGTGGTACTTCCTGGCTGCCATCAAGCGAAGCTGCATACTCTCTATCAGTATAACCACCACCCCAAATTGAAGGGGCACCCAAGAAGGTAGGGCCGGCATCGGTCAATATCTCTTCAAAACCTTCGCGGTAGAGCAAGACAACGCCATCCATGGCTGCAACCTGGGCAGCTTCGGCCGGGGAAAGGAAGGCGGCCACCCCATTATAGGCATGGCGGTAGGTGAAGATGATGTCTACGTTGCGGCCAAGCAGGTTATTCATGTCAGCCACAAACTGGTCTTGAATGTCGGCCAGGTATTGTTCGTAGGCCAGGCTGGCAGGGCTTTGGCTATCCAGCTTTCTGGCGCCGGTAGCCAGGGGGCTGGTGGCCTCCAGGCCGGTAATGCCACCTGTGTAAGTGGCGATGGGTTCGTCTGTTAATTGAATAATGTAATTAGCGGGTTCTGTCTCGCCTACAGCTTCGTTGTAGACACGGCCGTGACCAGCGCTACCTGCTTCACCAGTTGGGGTGGCGGGATGAGCCGCTACTGTAGCCGTAAACAGGGTGACGAAGGCTAGACAGAGGAGAATCTTCATTACTTTGCGTATCATTTCTTTTCCTTCTCGTTTTCGGGAGGCATTATGAAAATCAAAGCAACAGGTTTGGAAACGCCGCCGTGGTTTGACCTCATAATTTTCCTCCTCTCGGGTTTGCTGACGCCTAGTTGCTGCGTAAACATAGCTGTTCAGCAAGAGTAAAACTGCTCTATCGGTCAGGTGGGGTTTACTATATGGGTATTTCACCTCCTTGTGGGCTTAATTCCACCCCGTTTAGGGAACAAATAAACGGAAACCCATTCTATTCAGGCTACCCTCCTTAAGGGTGGAAAACAATAAAAAATATATTTTTCGCACAATTTGGGAGAAAGGTTTACTGCAATTCTCTGTCTCATTTTGCCTGTGGAAAATCACGTCAGTGATTCACATAGGGTATTGATGATCATGCAGAAATCAAGAACACAATTGTTTTATTGAATTGAATCGAAGTGACGCTATTTTAGGTATTTTCTGCCTTTCGTCAAATTCAGTTCGGTCGTAGTGGCAAAAGGATGGGGATAGTTTACCTGATCAGGAATGTGCTGCCTATTGACTGCCACGACGGCTAAAGGACAATGGGCCGCTGGCTGATGCGACAATGGGCGGCGGTGATGATGCTGAGAATCTGGTTCACGGCCGTTTCCTGCTGCTCTTCCGCGTTGACAATCCAATAATCAAATTCGTGAATCCGTTTCATTTCCTGGCGGGCGGTGGCGATACGTAAATTTAGCCCTTCGGCCGTTTCTGATTTGCGCTCCCGCAAGCGGGCCACCAGTTCCTGTTCGGAGTCCGTTGTCAGGAAGATGGTGATGGCGTTGGGGATGAGTTTGCGAATGGTAGCCGCACCCTGCACGTCTACGCGCATAATCGCATCACGACCACTGGCCAGCGCCTCCCGTATTTGTTGTTTGGGGATGCCTTTGTAGTCGTTGTACACCACCGCATATTCCAGCAATTCATTGTTTTCAATCATCTCGGCAAACTGGTCGCTGCTGAGAAAGATGTAATCCTGACCATCTACCTCACCGGGACGCGGCGGCCGGGTAGTGGCCGTTACCACAAAGTAGAAAGCTTCTGCCTGGCTTTCAATCACCAACCGGGCAATGGTATCTTTACCCACGCCGGAAGGTCCAGAAATGACAATCAATAAAGGGTAATTTTTTCGTTCGTACAATAATTGATCTACCATATGAGTTGCACCAGTGGTCTGTCTCCGTATAATGAGTTTCCCATTTATAACAAGATCGGTATGAAAGGACTATAAAAAAAGAGGGTGTAAAAATTTATGCCTTATTACGAGTATCAATGTCAGGATTGTCGGCGGCGGGTGCGGCTGTTTATGACGTATGCGGAGTACGGCCGTGCCGAACCCACCTGTCCCCACTGCCACAGCGCCGCCCTCAAACGGCGCATTGGCCGGGTGGCGCTGGGCAAATCGGAAGACGCCCGCATGGATTCGATGCTGGATGACAGCGCCCTGGCGAACCTGGATGAAAATGACCCCAAAGCATTGGGCCACTTCATGCGCAAAATGAGCCGGGAGATGGGCGAAGACCTGGGCGACGAATTCAGTGAAGTGGTAGACCGCCTGGAAAGCGGCGAATCTCCTGAATCTATTGAAAAAGCCATGCCCGATTTAGGCATGGGAGATGAAGGGGGCATGGATTTTTAGGCGACAGGTAGGGGCGAGGCAGTTGGTTTCAAACTTGTCTCACCAGACTACTTTGCTCCCAACTGCCTCGCCCTTATTTCATCCCCCAGCCGGGGCATGATGATGGCGCGCAGGTCAGTTTGCACGGCTGCGGGGGAGCGGTTGGCGTCTATGATGACCCAACGGGCCGGTTCCTGGGCGGCTAACTGGTGGTAGCCCTGGCGCACGCGCTGGTGGAAGGCCACCGTTTCCAGGTCGAGCCGGTTCATTTCCACGCCGCCGCCGGTACGCCGGGCCAGCCCCACTTCTACGTCAATATCCAGCAATAGGGTTAAATCGGGCTTGAGGCCGCCGGTAGCAAAGTGGGTGATCTGGCGTAGGGCGGTCAGGTCAAGGGCACGGCCGTACCCCTGATAGGCCAATGTGCTGTCGTAAAAACGGTCACACAACACCACTTGACCGCTGGCGAGTGACGGCCGTATCACCTCCCACACCAACTGTGCCCGCGACGCTGAATACAACAGCAGCTCCGCCTCCGGGCACATCGCCGTATTTTGCACATTGTGCACACAGGCTCGAATTTCATCACCAATGGGCGTACCGCCCGGTTCACGGGTCAGCCGCACCGCCACGCCTTGCGCCAACAGATAGTCATACAACAGCCGAATCTGGCTTGATTTGCCGCTGCCTTCAGGGCCTTCAAAGGTGATAAACATGAAGTGTGTGATGCGTGATGCGTGACCATTCTTTATCACAGGTCACGCATCACGTCAATTCTCTAAACGCGGCGTGTTGAAAATACGCACGTAGCGGTTTGGCTCTTTACCGTAGCTGTGGGAAACCAGATTGGCCTGGCGCACCAATTGGTGTTGGTAGGCACGAATAGCCCGGCTGACGGGGCGTAAATCCACGCTCTGCTGCCCGGCATGAATCATCTGGATGCCCCGTTCCACATCAGCAATACCCGTTTCAAACGGGTCTTCACCCTCCTGTTCATCCAGCTTCAACGCCTGCACCAGAAAGCTCTCCATTTGGGTGATGGTGTTCGCCCGTAACACATACACAGGTGTGCGCCGTCGTTCCGCATCGCGGATCAATTGGCTGCGCTTTCGATAATAGCTTTTGAGCGTAACCAGGACATCAGCGTCTGGCAACGCATTGACCAGGTTGATGCGCGCCCGCAGCCGCCGCGCCGCTTGCAGCAGCCGGTTGCGGGCCACGCCGTAGGCATACACATTCAACATGCCCGGTTCGGCCGCCGAGGCAACGGCGGCCTCTGGTTCGGGGACAAAGCTGCCGTTAACCGGTTTGGCGATCGACCGTTCATCGCTAAAAATACGCGCCTGCCCATTCCCATCGCGGCGACCACGCGGGTCACGGCTATCACGGCCGTCACGCCGTCCGGTCACGGCCGTCGAGGACACCACCATGCTCTTGTCTTCCACGCGGATGCCCTGGTGGTCGTCACGCGCGCGCAACTGCACATGCAATGGTTCACCACGCAGCATGGCATCCACCGAAGTGGTCACATCCGGGTGAACCAACAGCTTTTCCCGGTCTTGAATCTCAATCAGCACATCAAAGGTAGGTGGAGCGCGCCGCTCCAATACCGTCTTTTGTGTGCCCCGCCGCCGCGCTTCTTCGTCGGAGAGGGTGACGCTTTCAATACCACCCACTAGGTCAGAGAGGGTAGGATTGAGCAGTAGATTTTCCAGCGTTTTGCCATGCGCCGTGCCGATTAGCTGTACACCGCGCTCGTTGATGGTACGGGCTGCGGCCGCTTCCTGCTCCCGGCCAATTTCGTCAATGATAATAACTTCCGGGTTGTGGTTTTCCACGGCTTCAATCATCGTTTCGTGCTGGCGAGACGGCCGGGCCACCTGCATCCGCCGCGCTCGTCCTACGGCCGGGTGGGGAATGTCGCCATCACCGCCAATTTCATTGGAGGTGTCTACAATGACCACGCGGCGCTTTTCGGCCAGTACCCGGGCCATCTCGCGCAGCATGGTCGTTTTGCCCACGCCGGGTCGCCCCAGCAGTAAGACACTATGCCCCTCCTCGATAATGTCGGTGACAATATCAATGGTGCCATACACCGCTCGCCCCACACGGCAGGTCAACCCGACAACATCACCGCGCCGGTTGCGAATTCCGGAAATACGGTGCAAGGTACGGGTGATACCGGCGCGGTTATCATCGTCAAAGTCACCAATGCCATTTACCACCTGGGTGATTTCTGCCGTCGTCACTTCGGATTGGCGCAGAATGATTTCGCCGTCTACATAACGGGCGGTGGGCTGGCGGCCCAAATCCATCACCACTTCTAAAAGGTCGGCTTCACGGCCGTTTTGTTCAATTGGTTCACGGATCGTTTCCGGTAAAATAGCTAACAGGAGTTGTAAATCTTCTCTCGTTTGTTGTTCCGGCAATGTACTCATAATTGATTGGACTTTTTCTCTTTTGCTGACACAGATTGCCAGTTACGGATCATCGGCGTTGTGGGGGAAACGGGCTGCGCTTCCAGCAATGCCGAGAGGTCTGGGACCGATTTTTGCACATGGTGAACAGTGTGTTTGACCATCACCGCCTGGCTGCCCCAGAGGGTAAAGCTGGTACGCGCCAACGCATTTTGAATCCAACTCTGATAGCGACGCACACAACAGTAGACGGGATGAGCCAGCCGGGGCGGTCTGATGTGCAGCACGGCCGTTAAAATTTCTTCCACTCTGGCTTCGGCATTGGGGTGCACAAACAGGCGCATCCAGGTAGCCGCCGGGCCATCATGGATATGAACAAAAGCAGCTAATTCACCATCTTCACGTAGCACCCATCCTGTGCCCTCACCTGGCGGCGGCAATGGTTCCACCATTTGCACCAGACGCGGCACCGTATTGGCATACAATAAATGTATATCCCAGTCATCCGATTCCTGGCGCGGCCGTAACAACTCTGCGCCATTGTGGGGCACAAACTCGGAAATAGCCCAAATATCCTGGCGGGTATACACCACAAATCCCGCCCGGCGCAAAATGGGCAGTTCCGGCCCCAATTCGTCTACCTCTGCCTTCAGGCTGACAATACCCCGGCGACCGGCTTCTATCACCGCCTGGTCTAAAAGCGGCAGCCAGACCTGTTCGTTGATAACGTGGGGGGCATCGGGCAGGGTCACGGCCGTGTTCCCATTGGTTTCGGCTACTGAGTCTGGTACGGCCGTGTCATTCGTTGCCCCCACAAACAAAATTTGCGCCAACGGGCTGCCTTCCACCAGACCTAACTGAATAAACCCAGCCGTCGTCCGATTCTCCGACTTCCACACATACGTAGGGAAATCCCCCCCGACAATACCAAACAACGCCCCCCGAACCGGGTTAATGTTCTTGGTCAAGGCAGACTCTGTGTGAAGCGAAACACCATGCTCACTCAGCCGGTGTACCAGAGCCACATCACGTAAATGAAAAGGGCGTATCATGTCGTTTCCGAGTGTAACAAGCGCCATTTACCGGCGCAACTTGATGGCCGGATTATACACTAAAAATTAACCGCCCTCCCTTACGCCCAAAAACCTACCCGCTCCCCAGAACATTGTTATAATCAGGCCTGGAGATTGCTTCTATCTTACAGATTGAACCAATCTGAACACAAACAATCACTTAGTCCCACAATTGTTGGAGGAAGGAGAACAATGTCAACACTTGTACTCACCATACGCGAAAGCATCCGCTATCGCGGGCGTAGCGGTCATCTCAGTTGGATCGCCCATCGCATCTCCGGCTTAGCCATCCTCGCTTTTCTGGTCATGCACGTCTGGGATACCGCCAACGCCAACTTTTACCCCGCCCTGTACGAATGGTCAATCGAGCTTTTCAAACATCCCCTCTTTGCCCTGGGGGAAATTGCCTTGATGGCCGCCGTACTTTACCACGCCTTCAACGGCATCCGCATCAGCATCCTGGATTTCAAGCCGGAGTTGTGGAAGCACCAGGCGCGCAGCGCCACCATTGTCTGGGCGCTGTTTTTTATCGTGTTCATCCCCATCGCCATCCTTATGTTCACGGAACTCATGCATGGTTGTGCAGATCGTGGGGCGGCTTGTTGGCAGATTCCCAGCCTGGCCGATTACCTGAATTAAAAAAGAACAGTTTGTAGTAGGCGATTTATCGCCATCTGACGGTGATAAATCGCCTACTACGAACGAATAAGAGAGATAGACATGACTACACCAACCGGCATTACCTATCGCAAAGTGGCTGTGCCTTCTAATCTGGAACGACGCGCCTTTTTGTTCATGCGGCTTTCAGGGGTCGCCTTGCTGCTTCTGGCTGTCGGCCACATGATGATCCAACACGTCCTCAACAGCAGTCAGAACCTGACTCTCCAGTTTGTAGCTGGTCAGTGGAGTTCCTGGGGCTGGCGTGTCTATGACATGTTGCTGCTCTTTTTTGCCATCACACATGGCTTTAACGGTCTGCGTAATGTGCTGGAAGATTACATCCACAACCGCAGCGCCGTCACCTGGATCAATCGTTTTCTATTTGTTTTTGCAATCCTGACCATCATTTGGGCAGGCATTGCCATTGCAACATTTTAGTAGTCAGAAGAAGTTCAACTTCTTTTGAGAAGTTGAACTTCTTGACGAAGAGGCAATAAACATGGCAGAAGTAAAAACACACACATTTGACGCCGTTATTGTCGGTGCAGGAGGGGCCGGATTGATGGCCGCCTTGTACGCCAGCAAAAGCGCGAATGTGGCCGTTATTTCCAAGTTATACCCCACCCGTTCCCATACCGGAGCGGCGTTAGGTGGCATCGGCGCCGCGCTGGGCAACAATGGGGAAGACCGTTGGGAATGGCACGCTTATGACACAGTCAAGGGGTCTGATTATCTGGCCGATCAGGATGCGGTGGATGTTTTGTGCCGCGAAGCCGTAGACACGGTGATCGAGCTGGAGCATATGGGGTTGCCCTTTGACCGGACGCCCGAAGGGCGCATTTCGCAGCGCCGTTTTGGCGGCCATACAAATAATGATACCGGCAAACCGGTACCCCGCGCCTGCCACGCTGCCGACCGCACCGGGCATATGATCCTGCAAACGCTGTACCAACAGTGTATCAAGAACAACGTCACCTTTTTTGATGAATATCATGTGGTGGATTTAATTCGGGTGGAGAATACAGTGCGCGGGGTGGTGGCTATTCAAATTAGTACCGGCGAGTTTCACATTTTCCACAGCAAGGCGGTGCATTTTGCCACCGGCGGTTGGGGCAAGTGTTGGGAAGTGACTTCCAATGCTCACTCCCTGACGGGAGATGGGGCGGCGATTTGTCTGCGGCGGGGCATTCCGTTGGAAGATATGGAATTTTTCCAGTTTCATCCGACGGGTATTTTTAAGCTAGGCATTTTGATTACGGAAGGGGTGCGTGGCGAGGGTGGCATCTTGCTGAATGGGCAGGGTGAACGTTTTATGGAGCGGTACGCGCCGACGATCAAGGATTTAGCCAGCCGGGATGTGGTCAGCCGGGCGATTTTCCTGGAGCTTCAGGCAGGGCGGGGGATCAATGGCAAAAATTACGTGCATCTGGATGTGCGCCCGGAGACGGTGAATTATTACTTTGAGCAGGCGGGCGATAGCCGCCGGATTACCAAGGAGTTTATTGAGGAGAAGTTGGGGGAGACGGTTGACCTGGGGCGGACGTACCTGGGCATTGATCCCGTGCATGAACCGATTCCAATTCAGCCGACGGCGCATTATGCCATGGGCGGCATTCCGACGGATGTGGACGGCCGTGTCGTCATTGACGCCCAAAACACCATATTACCCGGTCTCTACTCCGCCGGTGAATGTGCCTGTGTCTCCGTACACGGCGCGAACCGCCTGGGCACTAATTCGCTGGTAGACCTGGTGGTGTTTGGCCGCCGCTCCGGGGTGCATATGGGACAGTATTGTCAGGAGGCGGAACTTCTGCCTCTGCCGGAGAATGCCGCCGACGAAGTGATGGCGGAGTTTGAACGCATTCGCAATGGCAGCGGCGGTGTGAAATCCCATGACCTGCGGCGACGAATGCAGGTGACGATGATGGCCAATGTGGGTGTTTTCCGCACGGAAGAGTTAATGAAAAACGCCCTGGAAGAACTGCGGCAGTTACGGCTGGATTACGGCCGTAACCTGCAAATTGATGACAAAGGCAAACAATTCAATAGCGATTTGTTGGAGGCGTGGGAAGTGGGCTGTTTGTTGGAACTATCGGAGGTAACGGCCGTGGCCGCCCTGGCCCGCACCGAAAGTCGAGGGGGCCATGCCCGCGACGATTATCCCAAACGCAATGACGAGCAATGGCTCAAACACAGCCTTTGTTTTACCGAAGGGGAATCCTTCCGGCTGGATTATAAACCGGTGGTGATGGGGCGTTACGAGCCGAAAGAGAGAGTCTATTGAGAGTAAACAGTGAACAGGAACCTGTTCACTGTTTACTTTGGAGAAGAACATGCAAGTACAAATTCGCATTCGCCGCTTTAACCCAGAAAAGGATAACCAGCCCTGGTGGGGTGACTACACGCTCAATGACGCTAATGCCACCGATTCCGTTCTTGATTTGCTGCATCGCATCAAGTGGGAGCAGGATGGCACGCTGACGCTGCGTCGTTCTTGCGGCCTGGGGGTATGTGGCTCGGACGCCATGCGCATTAACGGCGCAAACCGGCTGGCCTGCAAAACATTGGTGTCACGCATTGCCAAAGCAGGCAGCGACCAGACCAAGATTCAGGTGGAACCCATGTTAGGGCTGCGGGTAATTAAAGATTTGGTGGTAGACATGGAGCCATTTTTTGACCATTACCGCTCGGTACTGCCTTATTTTGTGAACGACAATTTGCCGGCGGACGGCCGTGAATTCTTGCAATCCCCTGAAGACCGCGCCCGTTTTGATGACACCACCAAATGTATTTTGTGCGCGGCCTGCACCACCTCCTGCCCCAGCTTCTGGGCCAATGAGAAATATGTCGGGCCGGCAGCTATTGTGCAGGCGCACCGCTTCATCTTTGATAGCCGCGATCAGGCAGCCGAGGAACGGCTCAAGGTGATGGGTGACTCGTTTGGTGTCTGGCGCTGCCGTACTATCTTTAACTGCACCAATGCCTGCCCTCGTGATATTGAAGTCACCAAAGCGATTGCTGAAGTGAAAGCGGCGTTGACGAGAGGGGAAATCTAAAGATATTGGGATACTGAGGTATTAAACCCCAGTATCCCACTTGCTTCTTATTGCGCTGGGGTGATTTCCAGGACTTCAATTTCAAAAATCAGAGTGGCATTCGGGGGAATGGGGCCGCCCCCAGCTTCGCCATAAGCCAGACTGGGGGGTACCACGATCTGAGTTTTGCCGCCTGCGCTGGTTAGCGTCAACCCTTCCTCAAAGCCGGGAATGGTGCCACCTGACCCAATAACAACAGGTATCGGCTCGCCACGCTGCACGGAAGAGTCAATCATGGTGCCATCTTCCAGCCAGAGCGTGTAGTGGATGGAAATGGTATCCCCGGCCTGCGGAGTGGGGCCGCTGCCTTCGGTGATGGTGTAATACTTCAGGCCACTATCCGTTACGGTGAAGTCGGCGTCGTCTACGGCCGTAGGTGTTGGCGGTTCTTGCGTATCCAGCAGCGTAATCTCAAATATATAGGTCGCGCCGCTGCCATCGGCAATCTCCGGGGGCAGCGTCAGTTGCGCCCGACCACCTTCCCGCAACAAAAGCAATCCCTCGTCCAACCCAGGCAGGGAACTATCACTACCTAAAACAAATGTGTAAGGTGTACCGCGATCAATCGTTGAATCCAGGAACGTACCATCGTCTAGCCACAATTGGAAATCAACCGAAACCATATCACCCACTTGTGGCGTATCGCCGTCCCCTTCCGCAAAGATGTGATACTTCAAACCACTGTCTGTCGTGGTGTAATCCTCTTCGGTAATCTCGGTCGGTTTCGGCGTCGGCTGCACAGCTACCAATTCCACTTCAAAAATCAGAGTGGCGTCTGGTGGAATTGGGCCACTACCGGCGGGGCCATACCCTAATTCCGAAGGAATAGTGAGCTGGGCTTTGCCCCCTTCGCGCATGAGGGCAATCCCTTCATCCCAGCCAGGAATGACCTGCCCCTGACCTAAGGTGAACTGGAAAGGATCACGGCCGACGGAGCTATCAAACTCCGTGCCATCTTCCAGCGTACCGGTGTAATGCACCGATACCATATCACCCGGTTGGGGTGCAGGGCCAGTTCCGGCTTCAATTTCCACATATTCCAGACCGCTGGCAGTTATCGTTGATCCGGTGCTGGAACTATTGGATACTTCGGTCTCTTCTTCACCGCTAGCAGCCACTTCTCCCCCGCTGCTTTCTACGCCGGGCAAGTTTGGTTGGGCGTCCCCGCTACGGGTAGCCGGGCCACAGGCCGCCAAAACCAGGCTCACCAACAATAGTAGCCCAATCCACCTGCTTCTTCTCATTAAGTTCATCGAGTTTTACTCCTTTCATTTAGCCAAAATAAAAGCCGGAGCGGACACGGCCGTTCCGGCTGCTTCTTATTTTCAAATAGACCTGTCAGGACCTTATTGTTAAACAGGGGGATTGTACGAGCCAGCCACTATTCCGGCTAGAAAAAGGAATAGGAATTAGCTCTTTCTCATGCTTATTCGTGCCAGGTCTGCTGTGGATATCGCGGACGTATGGGCGCATAGTGGGCTTTGATCTGTGCCAGGTCTGCTTCGTAATCACCTGTAGGCTCCATAATGGGGCCTAGATCAACGACTTTGTGACCATAATCGAAGGCAGCTAACTGTACCGGCACACCAGACTGCATGGCAATCTGGTAGAAACCAGACTTCCACTCTCTCACGTGCTGCCTGGTTCCTTCTGGGGTGATACATAAAATGAGTTTTTCCATCTTTTGAAATGCCTGCACATTTTCTCCCACTACGCCGTGAGTGGCCCGCCGGTCAACAGGGATACCACCCATCCAGCGGAAAAGGGGACCCAATGGCCCCCGAAAGAGAGAGTGTTTACCCATCCAGGAGATACGCACACCTAGCGCCGTAGCCGTAGCAATCACTAACACAAAATCCCAATTCGACGTGTGTGGCGCACCAATGATGATAAATTTATGCAAATTGGGCATTTCACCGGTAATGCGCCAGCCAATAGCGGCCATAAACAAAATGGCCAACACCCGTGTTACCCAATTGCCACGTCGGGGAATGCACTTCCCCACTTCGCTATTATTGATGACCTGTTGTTTCAGGCGGTTGATTGCCATGGTTGCCCCTTTGTTGCGGCGGTGTGATGGCTGATTACCCGTATCAGCCACTAGCCACAAACAAGTATAGTTTACTGCACTGTCAGGGCTGCTGCCACCGTCAATCAGGGGTGGAAAACGATACAAACCAGGTGACGTTACCAGGGGTGGGAACTTATGTATTGCTCGAAAAGGGCAACGGCCGTGCGCACCCCATCCTCTGCCCGAATTTGTTTGCCCAAATCAGAAGCGCGTCGTTTGATCTCCGCATCGGTTACGGCCGTGTGAATAGATTGGGCCAGTTGGTCTACCGTCACCTTTCGGGGTGATTCAAAGGAAAAACCAACCCCCAATTCAACAACACGCTTCGCCCAAAACGAGTGATCGCTAAAAGCAAAGGGGATAATGATAGTCGGGCGTCCAGCTTTTAACCCGGTTACAACCGTTCCTCCTCCACCATGGTTGATAAGGGCCGCCATCCGAGGAAAGAGCCAGTTGTGCGGAATAAACCCAATGGAATACACCGTTTCCGGTAAGGATGCTTCCTGGTCCAGGTTGCCCCAGCCCCCGGTTAAGACGCCTCGTTGGTTTATCATGCTTAAGGCGGTCAGCACGAGGTCAATCGTTGCGCGCGTATCTTCACCAGCCATGCTGCCGAAAGAAATGCCTATGGGGGGTGGCCCCTTGTCAAGAAAATCCAGCAATTCTGCTGGCGGCGACCAATCATACAAACTGTCCAGGAACCACTCGCCGGTAATATGTAACTGCGGTGCCCAATGAGACGGCCGTGGCAAAAGCGTAGAGCTAAGCGCATAAAACGCTGGCACTTTGCCCTGACGCAGTTTATGTTCCACACCACGGAAAGGAGCCGGTGAAAGTCCAAAGGTCTGTTGCCGCCATTGGTTCACAGGCGCCCGCCAAAGCAATTGCCAGAGCATCTGTTCACGCAGAATATGTTTTAGCCAGCGTCGTGGCTGACCAAATGTATTCGGATGATACAGCGAAGCCATCTGAAATGGCGATACCAGGGCCAGGAAAATCGGTATACCCAACTTTTCCGCAATGCAATAACCGGCGATTCTGGCTGCTTGAGAACAAATTACGGCCTCAATACCGTGGCTTGCTTCCCAGGTTTTTTGGAGGAACTGTTCCATATACTGGCGAGCTAACCGGTACTGCATCCGCATGGGCAAGTCGCCAGATTTCTTTTGCGCTCGTAAATGCTCCCGCAAATCAATAGCCACCGGTTCAAACCCCAACCCGTTACTCACCACAAGGTCGTGGTATGTCACCTGTGTGGCCACGCGGACGACATGCCCGGCTTCTTGTAAACCCACCCCAAAGGCAACTAATGGCTGTAGATCACCATGAGTGCCCAATCCTATAATCAAAATGTGCATTTTTCTCTCGCACAGACCTGACAGGTTTTTACCAGTTCAACTGGAAACTTTAGGGCAAAAAACCTGTCAGGTCTCCAGCAGAACACCAGGTATTCCACTCCAATCACTGCATATTATCAAACTGTGACTTGATCATATCCCGTTCCACTTCTTTGCGGGCGATTTTGCGTTGGGTTTCGGCGGCCATTTCGGCCAGCAAATCGCGCCCCTGTTGGCGGACAAAGCGCACGTCCAGAGCCAGTTCCACCATCGGGCGGTTGTGGAAATTGCGCAGGGCGTCTTGCACGCGAAAGAGATGGCGGCGGCGGTTGTCCAATTCCTGGATGAGGGCGTGAATGAGGTCGGCTTCGGTTTGGGGCGGGGGCACGGCCGTGTCCCTTTCCTTCTCTATCACTGTTGTACCTATACTCACCTGCGCCCCATCCTCTTTCGCCTCCGCCAATGCCATCATCTCCACCAGGCTGCCTGCTTTGTAGGCATCGTTAATCGCCGTCATTTTGGCCGTGCGGTAAGCACGATCCGCTTCATCCACCGCCAGATCAGGGTGGTAGCGGCGGGCCAGGTCACGGTACAGCTTTTTTAGTTTGGCCGCCGTCAGTGGCGGTGGTCTGGGTGGCTGTTTTTTGGCGTCTTCTTTACGGGGAATGTTCCAGGTGGCGTTGTATTGGTCTTCGACGGTGCGGTACCCCTCCCCAAACGTCTTTTCCGTGCGCAACACTTTGATTTGCTGCAAATAATCGTTGACTTCTAGTTCCAGGCGCGTCAATTGTTCCAGCAAATAACCGACGGTGGCTTCAAATTCATACTCAAAAGCGCGCAAATCCTCTTCCAGGCGCACCAGTTCTCCTTCGGCGTCGTCAATTTCGGCTTGCACCTGGTTGATCTGGCGGCGGAGAGCGTTAATTTGTTGCTGCGGGGATTCTTGCCCAGACATACTTAAGTCCAGTAGGGCAGGCCTCCTGGCCTGCCCTACTGTCTAAGTTTACTGCACTGCCTGGGCGGCGGCTACCTCCAAAATGCTCTGAATACGGGGCAACATATCGGCCGGGTTGGGGTGCAATCCCTCCTGTACCAGGGCGTTGGCATAAAGCTGCTCGATGCTCATGGTCAGCAGTTCGGCGTCGGGCTGCTGCGTTGCTAATTGGGACAGATTGGCGATGAGGGGGTGACGGCCGTTGACCTCCAAAATTTTGCGCGGTACTTCATATTCCTTGTCCAGCAATCGTTGGATACGGTGCATCTCTTTGTTTTGCGCGTCTTTAGGGGAGACCAGACGCACCGGGCTATCCTTGAGAACTTTGGAAACGCGCACTTCTGTCACCCGCTCACCCAGGATGGTGACACAGGCGCCGATGAAACGGTTCAAATCCGGTTCGGCGATGGGCGTGGCTTCGTCGGCTTCCGGTTCGGCCACGGCCGTTTCCGGCAGTTCCATGTCCGCTTCATCCACATTCTGAAACGGCTTACCTTTGTATTCGCTCAGCATGGGGCTGATGAGCGCGTCCAGCGGGTCAACCCAATACAGCACTTCCAGGTTACGCGCCTTGAAGGGGTCTAAGTGCGGGCTGTGGGCGGCGGCTACGGCCGTGTCCGCCAGCACAAAATAGATCGCCTCCTGCCGCTCGGCCATCCGCGCCACATAGTCATCCAAAGAAATCAGCTTGCCGTCCGATTTGGAGGATTGGTAGCGGTACAGCGGCAGCACATCCTCTTTGGCCGTGGGGTCAATAGCCACCGCTTCTTTGAAGGCGCGGCCAAATTCGCCCCAAAACTTTTCGTATTTTTCGGCGTCATCTTGCCCCATCTTTTTCAGGTCGCGTAACACCCGCCCACGAATCGTTTTGCCCAACTGGGCCATAAGGCGGTTGTTTTGCACCGTTTCCCGGCTCACATTCAGCGGTAAATCTTCGGAATCCACCACCCCATCCACAAATTGCAGCCAGGGGGGCAGCAAATCGGTGCAATACTCTTGAATCAGCACATTGTGGGAATAGAGCATGACGCCTGGCTCTTTGCGCGCCGCCAAAATACCTGGCTCCCGTTTGCCGGGCACAAACAACAGCGCGTTCACACTCACCGGCACATCGGTAGAAAAATGCACCGTCAGCAGCGGCTCTTCAAATTCCATCGTCATCTGGCGATAGAAGTCACGATAAGCGTCCGGCTGGATGTCAGACGGCCGTTGTCGCCACAACGATGCCTGCTGGTTGGCCTGCGCCTCGCCCACATAAATCGGATAGCGCACAAAGTCCGAATGTTTCTTAACGATCTGCTTCAACTTCCATTCGTTGGCAAACTCGGCAGCATCCGGGCGCAGGGTGATGTGAATTTCTGTGCCGCGATTCTCCTTCTCGGCCGCCTCCACCCGAAACGTATCGCTGCCATCACACACCCACGCAGCCGCTTTGGCCCGCTTCTTGTAACTGCGTGACACAACGCGCACCTCGTCCGCCACCATAAATACGGAGTAGAACCCCACACCAAACTGCCCGATCAAATCATTGGCCTCAAATGTATTCCCCTCGGCCATCTTCGCCAGAAATTCGCGCGCCCCTGATTGGGCAATAGTGCCCAGGTTTTGCACCAACTCCTCTTTGGTCATGCCAATACCGCTGTCCCGAATGACGATTTTTTGGGGTTCACCTTCGGTCACCTCCGGCACTTCAATGTGTACTGCCAGTTCCGCATCGGGGTCCAACACATCATGGTTGGTCAGCATTTCAAACTGCATCCGGGTCATGGCGTCGGAGGCGTTAGAAATCAGTTCGCGCAGGAAAATCTCCCGATCCTGATACAGCGAATGTACCAGGATGTGCAGCACTTGCTTGATTTCTGCTTTGAAATGGTAAGCATCACTTGTAGTTTGTTCTTCTGTGGTCATTTGTCTTCCCTCTCTTCAGATTGATGTTACGTGATCCCTATTTTCCCGCAAACTGGTCGTTTGGGAAAATCACGGCCGTGATCATACCCACTGCATGTTAGCATTTTGTTAGCGCGGGTGGCGTGTGGTGATGTATTGGTTCAGGGCTTCGCGGGCGGCGGGTAGATGTTGCATGGCGCGCCAGTCGCCAGGGATGGCCACGGCTGATTGTTTTTCCAGGAGGAGGAGGAAAGGGTCAGTTTGAGTAGGCGCGCCGGCGGCCGTAGTTTGCCGCCAAAAATGTTCCAGGGTGGGTTGCCAACGGCCGTACTGTTCCCGCAACCAGGGCCACACTTCGGCGAATTCCGGTTCGGCCCCTTCTACCGTTACCTTTTCGCGGTAGACTTGAATAGTCAGCCGCTCCAGCCGATCCCAACAAGCTACAAAGGCATCAAAATCATCGTCCGCCGACCATTGACGTAGGAATTTGGTGAACGGATTCATGGGGCAGGCAACGATAAGTTCTCCTGACATTGAGAGATGGGGAGATTGAATCTCATAATCTCTCAACCTCATTTCCCCGTACTGACTACCCGGCGCATTTTGCTCAACGCCATCCACATCGCGCCAAAGGCCGTGAAAAAGGCGATGGCAATTTTGGTAGCGTCCACAATCGGCTCCACGCGCACCCCTTCCGGGCCAATGATGATGGCCGCCACCGGGCGAGCCAACGTGCCACCCCCGCCACCACCGCCGCCGCCAAAACCAACGCCGCTTTGCTGATTTTCCGGCGTCTCCTGACCACTGCCGCCACCGCCGCCATACCCCACACCTATGCCCGCGGTCAGCTCTGAGGCGGTAATGACGGTGTATGCACCCTGGGTAACGGGCTGGCTGAAAACTGCTTCCGGTTTGGTAATGTCAAACAGGCGGGCCATCAACTCATTGGCCGCCTGTTGATTGGGGACCGCTTCAATCGCAATTTTTGTCAAATTTTCGCTCATCGTTTTTTCCTCTATTTTCACCACAGAGACGCGGAGACGCAGAGGGAATTCTGTGTTCCTGCGCCTTCTGTGTGGATATGTCCTATCGTTTTCTTCTGCTTGAAAGCAACAGGTTGACCAGAATGCTCAGGCCCAAGATGGCCCAGAGCGCCTGGCGGGTCACATCGGGGATGGGAATGATTTGGGCGTCACGGCCCAAAGCCGCTTCGGGTTCGCCGTTACCCTCTACCACGACACCGATCGGCCTGTGCCAGACAAACCCACCCACCGGCAGCTGCACCTGCAACACCTGTGACTGCGGCGTAACCATCAAATCCCCCACCCGCATCGGCTCCCCTCGCTTCGTTTCCCACGAAATAAACTTCATCATGTTCACCTGCTCACCCCCATCACTTCATTACCCTATCATCTTCCCCCGCCCGCGCAGGCGCAGGCACAGGCACAACCGGCGCAGGCACAGGCGCAACTACTGCCGCCTGATGAAGAGCCACCGCTGCCGCCAGAGCCAGACATCAATGCCTTAAACACGTCACCCGTCACCTTGTCCGCGCCGCTGAGATTGACAAAACCGCCAGATGCTCCTTTAACTTGCAAGGCGGTGGGCGAGATGGCGGAGGCCAGTTTGCCCGCCGTATTTTCCGTCCACCCGGCAAAACCGGCGGCGACGTTGCTGAACGTGGTCTTGCCACCCGGCGCAGGCGCGGCAACACTGCCCCCGGAGGGAATGGCTGATTGGGTGGTGGTATACGGCCGTGCCCATGTCGGATAGTAATGGTAATCGCGCCGCCGGAATGTGCGGTCATAATCATCATCCAGGAAAACCCAGGGCCAGGTCTTGTCCAGATGGTCTTGTAGTTCTGGCACATTGCCCATCGTATTGGCCTGTGCCATGGCGCGGGCGATGATTTTGCGGTAGTAATCCTGAGTATCGGACAGATCAAACCCTTTCATACGGCCAGCCACGCTGTTAAGCAAAGATTTCATGGCCGCGCTAAAATCCAGTTTATGGGCGGCACTACCATCATTCTCTTGTAACACATCCAGAAAATGGTGTTCATAAGTGCGCAAGACAATACCTTGCTGCTGCGCTATTTTGCGCCGTTGTTCATTGCGGGCCGCCCGGTCTTTTTGCATGGCGATGTACGGCCGTTGCACCTTCACTTGCAGGGGATCATCATCCACCAACTCCAACGCCCCCTTGTCTAGCAATCCAAACAGCACCAGCAGCAGCACCTTGTTCAATGGCAGTTCCAGCAAAATAGCCGCTTCGGGCGCCGTCAGGCCGCGCTTGATGCCCCCACCTTCCACCTGGGCGATGGCCGGCAGGTACTTTTCTTTGCGACTTGCCAGACGATATTCCACCAACCCCACAATGACCAGCGAAACCGGGCACAATAGCAGCATGGCCGCCGGATTATTCATCATCAACCAGACCGCACCACAGCCAAGAAGGGCAAATATGGAAATCCCGGTACCCCCAGAGTAACGGAAAAAAGCCAGAGTCAACAAGACCATGACCGCTAATCCCAAACCAAAAGCCACACCAGGATTGTCCTCCAACCATTTCACGGCCAGGTCAAGCAGGTTTTGTTCGATCACCTGCGTCATGCCGGTGGTGGGGAACGACGCGCCTACGAGATATGGTTGGTTAGCCTGCGCGGCCGGCCAGCGCCAGCCGACAATGGTATGTTCTTCAAACAACGCCTTATCGGTGAAGGGCACCTCCTGGAACAATACCGCATCTGGGTCTATGCCGGGCAGTAAATGATAGACCACCCAGATGTCGCTGGGGCCATTGATGACGGACGGGTCAAACCAGGTAGGCGTGATTTGCAGCGAGGCATAACCATCCTGGGTTACATCTTCATACACCATGTCTGGCATGGTGAATTCCACGCGCAGCGTGCCGGTCTGGCCCGAGGGGATAGCATACTCATGCAGATGAATTTCCACGCCCACGTCAATGTATTCCGATTTGCGAATGTCGGTGAGGGGACGGCCGTCAATGGCCGCCGTAAAATTGCTCAGGTTATACCCTTCATGGGGTGTGCCAATGTCCACAATATCTATCGGGTCGGCCAGGAAGCCATTGGCAAAGGTAATGTCATACACAATGCGCACCGACGCATCGGGATTGACAAACACCTGCATATACAACTGCGGCACGGCAAAGTTGTAATTTTGCGCCTTTACCGGCGCCGCTGCCACCAGCAGCGTCAGCAGGAAAGCAAAGAGGAGGAGGGTACGGCCGTTTCTTGTCATGTTTGGTTTCCCTTGAATGAGTAAGCAGTGAGCAGTAAGCAATAAAAATACCTTTCCTGCTCACCGTTCACTGTTCACTCCCAACGCCCACCCCGCCGCTTCTCGCGGGCAGTCGGCGGCACACAGCGCCAGGCCGGGGCAGTCGGCGCAGCGGGTCGGGGCCGCCACCCGTTCCCGGTAGCGGGTGAAGGCGTCATTTTGCCAGATAGTTTGCCACTCATCGGCCAATACATTGCCGGCCGATTGGTATGGGCCACGCGGTGGGATCACATCTCCATTTGGCTCAATGCGGACGGCCACATCCCCGGAACAGCGTGGTCCCTGCTGCACCTGCGCCGCCAACGTCTGGCGCGGGTCACGCTGCACCGGCGGCTGCCACAAGAAACGGACATCTAATTGATCGGCCGTTTCCTCGATCCAATCGGCCGTCTGCGGCATGGCCTGGGCGGTTAATGCCCCGGCGCGCGCCTCATCGTCCATGCCGTCCGGGGCCACAATGGCAAAAAAGGAGAAGGTATAGACGCCACGCTCTTGCAGAGTAGCCAACGTTTCGCCCAGGCCCGGCAGCGTACTCTCCACCAGGGGAATTTCGACCATAGGATAAACTTCGTTGGCCTGAATTTCCGCCAGCAGTGGGAGCGTGAAGCTGTGATCTTCTCTGCCCAACAAAACATCGTGGATTTCAGCGCTGGCGCTGGCTATGATGACGATTACATAGTCTATGCCAACCTGGGCGATATCGCGCAGCAGTTTCGCCTGCACCAGGTCGGTGGCCCGGCCGCGCACCCCGGCGATCATGCCCAGGTCTTCGGCCCGCTCCACTGCCTGCACCAGATAAGCCAGGTCAGGATTCTCCGGCGTTAAAAAGGTGACATGGGGAATGCCAATGTCCCACAACCGGTCTAGCAGGGGCACGAGTTGATCCGGCGCAGCCAGAGGGATGCTCACTTCCAGCGGCGCAAAGAGTTGGGATTCAAAAACGGTGGGATTTAGTTCGTCCAGGTTGAAGATGGGATAGTTATCTTCGGGAGCAAGCAGGGTGTGGATGATGCCGGCCACACGCTGTAAATCGGCCTGCACCACATCGGTGGCGGCGCCTTTGAAATGGGACTGCACGGCCGTGACAATCTCTCGCTCCTCTTGCTCTTCCAGCAGCCCCTTGGCCATGAGCACGCCGGTAGGGGAAAGACGGGCGGCGGCAGCCGCGTTGGCCAGGAGCAGGCCACGGCCGTCCGGCTCCACGCGCAAATGAAAGCGCGTATACAGACCATCACTGGCCCGCATGTAATGGTACAGCCCCGGCGCAATCGCCCGCGCCTCTTTACCCCATGTGGGGATCAACCATCGGCGAAGTTGTGCATTCATCAAAGCCTCTATATAAATCAAGAATCCATTATAAACTGCAAATCAGTCACCTGTAATACTTCATGCGGCAGCATTCTTCCGTCTGCGCCGGAATCCACCAAAGCCGTGATACGCTGACGGCCGTGTCCCTGGCTATACCCATCCTCTTCAATTTCAATGACGGGAAAAGCCGGATTGTAGGCGCTGTCATATGGATACGTTAACATGCTCATTGAGTCGGCAATTCTTTGAGCCTGTTGGTAAATGGTATCTGGCAATGTCAGGATAATTTGTGTACTCATAATCACCCTCCGGCTAAATTAGAGAGGCCAGTTCATTTTGTGATGAGATTATAACCCAGGTTGTGTAATACGTCGTCGGGGGTTTGGCCGTGCAGGATTTGGAATTGGTATTGGTTGTTGTTGTCCCGATCGATGACCAATTCATACGCTTCGGGCAAGACACAATGTTTGCTGCCACGCACACCACCCAGCATCTCCTGGTATGCGCCTACACTGAAAAAGCCGATCATCAATCCATCCGTTTCCACCGGCAGGTAAAGCGGCGATTGGCTCGGTTTCGGTGGATACACATCATCGCTGTCACAGGTGATACCACCGAGCTGCACCTGTTGGAATGGTTTGTCCAGGTGATTGAGCGGTAACACGATGAAATGTTCACCCAGCGCCCAACTGTCGGGAAAAGAACTCATAATCGAGCCGTCAATGATGTACCAGGGCAGCTTCGAGTCATTGTCTTTGGCGGTGATGACGGAAAAGAGGTGGGCGCCATGTTCAGAGGTGGTGTAACGGCCGTACTCCCCCATCACATCCGGCGTGGGCACATTGTAGCGGCGGCACGTCTCTTGCAGCGTCGTCAGCAGTTGCCGGCCAAAGTCGTGATAATCAAAGTGGAAATCCAATGTCATAGCCGCTGGCATCCCCCCGCCAAAATTAAAAATGTGCAGCGATGGATGGCGCTGCCGCAGCCGGGCGTAAATTTCAATACCCGGTTTCAGCCAGTTCACAAACGCTTCCGGGTCGGTAATCTGGCTGCCCACCATATTGTGGTACATCACCAGCTTCAGATTGGGCGCAGCGGCAATGTAATCGGCTGCCTTCCAGGTGTCATCCATGCTCAGGCCAAAACGGGAGTTGGCCGCCCGCATCTCCGTTTCATTGGCGTGATGACCATAGCTTTTCATGCGTAGCCCCACGTCAAACGGATGGCCGGAAGTGATCAGCGGCGAGAGTTCGCCCATATCTTCAATGACGGGGATCAGCTTTTGGTGAATCTGGCGCAGTTGGAGGATATTGGCCGCGTATTGCGAACCGGCGGTTTTGAAGCCGTTGCACACAATCACGCGGTCGGGTAACAGCACGCCACGCCGGATCATGATCTTGGCGATGTCCACATCTACCGTGGAGGACATTTCGTGGTGCGCACCCGCACCCAGGGTGGTGCGAATGACCTCTTCGGCGGCATTGGCTTTGGAGGCATAGGTATAGTAGAAACGGCCGTCATACCCCACTTCTTGTATCACCTCGGCGAACATCTGGTTCATCGCCCCGATTTGCTGGCGAATGAGCGGCAAATAGACAATTTCCAATGGGCTGGGCAGTAGTTGCGGGGCAGGCGTCTCGGCCGTAAACAGGCTGGTGAGATCAAGGCCGTCCAAATGGAGACGGCCGTGTCGTGCCTGCAAATAGCGGTTAAACCGGTGCCCCTCTGGCACAGGCGCTTCTGATTCCCACCCAATTACCGGATGATTTGCGGTCATATCAAAGCCTCCTGCAAGACAAATTTCCAAGCAGCTCGAAGTATATCAATTTTACATATTGTTTGTTATACTGGCAGCCAACATTTCAAAAAAGCACAATTCATTGAGAGGTGAAACTTGCGTATCCGATTTTGGGGAGTACGCGGCACAATCCCAACCCCTGGCCCAGATACTATCAAATACGGTGGCAACACCTCTTGTGTTGAAGTCACTACAGGCGACAAGCAACTTATCATTATAGACGCCGGCTCCGGCATACGCCATTTGGGCAAAGAACTGCTCAAAAACACACACGGTCGCATTACCGCCAGCATCCTCATCAGTCACACCCACTGGGATCATATTCAGGGTTTCCCCTTTTTTTCGCCCATCTTCGGCCGCAATAACCGCTTTGTGGTCGTGGGCAAAAAACGAGTTGGCAAACAACTGGAAGAAACAATGGCCGGGCAATTTATTGAGCCATATCTGCCCTTCTCCTATAACTCATTACCCGCCGACCTGATCGTGAAGGAAGTGGGCGATCACGAAACTTTGATCATTGGCGATGACACCAAAGTGACCGTAGCCGATCTGAACCATCCGGGCGGCTGCCTGGGATTTCGTATTGAGAGCAATGGCGTCGTTTTTGTATATTGCAGCGACGTGAGTCATTATGACGATGGCTTTGACCAAAACTTGCTGAAACTGGCTCAAGACGCCGACCTTTTGGTCCACGATTCCCATTTTGGCTCTTTAGAAGAACGCAAACGGTTCAGCGAATACGGACATAGCTCCTGGATCGAAGCGGCGCAGGCCGCTATTGAAGCACGAGTAGGTTGCCTGGCCCTCTTTCACTATTCCCCCGACCTCACCGATGCCGAGTTAGACGAAATCATTATAAAGGCTCGCGAAGTTTTCCCCAAAACGATTTTGACCAGAGAAGGCATGGAAATTACCTTACCGCTGCATAACAACCAGTTGCCAGAATAAGTTGCCGCCTCGCCGGCCAATTGCCTGAAAACGAGAATCGTCTAAAATATGTTTTGTTACTTCTCGTTATTTATGGTAAATGAAAAAAGCCGCAGCTCATATAACTGCGACATTCTCAGGAGTTATTTTGTCCCAATCAGTCCTGGTAGTAGATGACGAACCGATGGCCCGCACCTTATTGCGTCTCATGTTGATTCGAGCCGGGTTCAACGTCACAGAAGCCGAAGATGGGTTCGATGCACTGGATAAAGTGCGTAAAAGCCGCCCTGATGTCATCTTGTTGGATGTGATGATGCCAGGGATGGATGGTTTTGCTGTCTGCGAAAGGCTGCGGAACGATGTGGACACAGCCGCTTTGCCCATTATTATGCTCAGCGCCAAAACAGATTTGGGCAGTATTAACCGGGGATTGCGAGTAGGGGCCACCGTTTATCTTACTAAACCCATCTCACCGGAGGATCTGACCCGCCATGTACGAGAAGCCCTGGAGAATGGCAAGAATGGCTGATTAGTTGCACCGGCTATTTTCTTGTGATAAAAAAACACAAAGAGACTTGAACTGCAAATAAACCTGGAGGCTATGAATTATGTTGGTTAAACGGCTGGCACTTGTGGCCATATCATTAACGGTAGGCTTTTTAGTTACCTGGCTCATCGTCATCACGATTGCTGAAACCAATCTGGAACAGTACGGTATCTGGTACACCGGTTTTACGGCGCTGGCCATTGCGAGTGCTCTCGCGGTATGGCTGGACAAGTTTATGGGCACCGAAATTCTGCCAAAATAGCTGTATTATGTTTGGAAAAATGTCATAAAAAAGGTCTCCATCATACGAGGAGACCTTTTTGCTTTCAGGCGGCTCAATAAGACAAAGAGAGGTGAGTATGTCGGCACAAATTATTGATGGGAAAGTCATCGCGGCAAAGGTGCGCGAGCAAGTGGCAGAAGGGGTGGCCAATCTAAAAGCAAAACATGGGTATACGCCGGGACTGGCGACGGTATTGGTAGGGGAAGACCCGGCATCAGCGACATATGTGCGTAGCAAACAGAAGATGTGTGAATCATTGGGCATTCGTTCCTCAGGCCATCATCTACCGGCGGATGCATCTCAGGCCGATGTGCAAGCGTTGGTGACGGGCCTCAATGCTAACCCGGAGATCAATGGGATTCTGGTGCAGTTGCCGCTGCCTAAACACATTGATGAAGAAACCATTTTGAACTCGATTGATCTAACGAAGGATGTGGACGGCTTTCACCCGGTTAACATCGGTCGGCTGGCAATGAAGGGGCGTGATCCGCTGTTTATCCCCTGTACGCCGGCCGGATGCATGGTGCTATTGGCAGAAGCCGGCGTGCAGATGCGCGGTGCGGAAGCGGTAATTGTGGGGCGGTCAAATATCGTGGGGCTGCCGATGGCAATGCTGCTGCAAAAAGCGGATGCGACGGTGACCATTTGCCACAGCCGCACCCGGGATTTGCGCGAACATTTGCGGCGGGCGGATATTGTGGTGGCCGCCATTGGCCGGGCAGAAATGATTACGGGGGACATGTTGAAGCCGGGCACGGCCGTGATAGACGTAGGCATTAACCGTGTAGATGACCCCACTGCCAAAAATGGCTACCGGCTGGTGGGCGATGTGCATTATGAGTCGGCAGCCGAAGTGGCCGGCGCTATTACCCCCGTGCCGGGTGGCGTAGGGCCAATGACCATTGCCATGCTCATGCAAAACACATTGCGTGCCGCCGAAATGGCCCAGGGCATAAAATAATCCGCGTTTGACAGTAGTAGTTGGCTGGTGGTAGATGGCGGGCAAGTAATTGCCACCTGCCACTTGCCAGGCGTCACAAAGGACTATGACCACCCATTTATCACATGGCTTGCGTAAAGTGCGTCTGGGGCTGGGGCAGATGCGGCTGCGCCGAACGCCGCTGGATTTTCCCCTACTTCTGTTTTTCCTGACATTGTTTTTGAGCCTCTGGCTCTCTTATTCAGCCCGGCTGGCGCTGAATAAGTTCTGGATATTGATGGCGGCGCTGCTTGTGTATTATGCGATCACGGCCGTGCCGCGCCGTTATGCTCTGTGGATCGCCGCAACCTGTGGCATACTGGCTGCCGGGCTGACCATCTTTTTCCTGACGGCAGGTGTCTGGCATCGGGGGTTGGCTTTTGCCGGGGGCTTCTTCCCAGCTTTTTACCGGCTTCTCTCCCTGCGGTTGTTTTGGCCCCTGCTGCTACCGCACACTAACGTGGTCGCCGGGCATATTGTTATGCTCCTGCCCTATGTTATGGCCGTCTTGCTATTTGCGCACCGGGACAAACGCGCCAAATTGGGTATGGGTACGGCCGTTTGCCTGGTAATCGCGCTGGCTGGATTGCTCCTCACCCGGTCGGTTGGCGCCTGGCTGTCGTTGGTGGTCGGGTTAGGGGTGTGGGGATTGTGGCCGGTTAGCGGCAAATTGGTCGCTTTGCTGCCCCTGCCACGTCGCCTCTTGTATGGCCTGTTAGTTGTACTGATGATGGTAGGTGGGGCGGCGGTAGTATGGTTGATCATCAACCAGGATCTACTCGGCGGACAAACATTAGCGGACAGATTGACGTTGGCAGGCAGCGCCTGGCGATTGGTGCAAGATTATTCCTGGTTCGGCAGTGGGTTGGCTTCATTCCCCGCTCTCTATGCTGAATATGTGCAAGTGGTGCCCAACTTCTACCTGATTTATAGCAATTTTTATCTGGATGTATTGTTGGAACTGGGGCCGTTAGGGGCTATGTGGCTGCTGGCCATATGGGTGGGTGCAGCATGGTTGGTGGGGCAAGCCTTGCGCCGCAGCCTGGCCCGGCCATACCCGCATCGTGGCGACATGTACTGGTTGCGGTGGGCCGCGCTGGCCAGTCTGGTCATCATTTTTGTGCATGGGCTGGTAGACAACACGCTGTTTGGCGGCCTGGGGACGCCGCTGCTTTTTTTCACGCCGGCCATGGCGGTGCTGGTTTCCCGGCACAAAGCTGAGGTGGAGACGTTATTCTTTAATAAACGATGGGCCTGGGGCACGGCCGTAACGCTGTTCATCATGGTTATCCTTATGGCCGCTTTCCGCCAGCCGCTACTGGCCGATTGGTACGCTTATCAAGGGGCACAGGCCATGGATCGGATGCTGCTGGTGGGGTGGCCGAGTAACCAGTGGCATACCACTCATCAGGCTACCATGTTAGCGCCGACACGCCACTATTTTGAACAGTCGGTGGGGTGGGACAACCACAACCGCACCACCCGGCAGCGGTTAGGCATGATGGCAATGTGGCAGCGGGATTGGGACACGGCCGTTAACCATTTGCAGGAAGCCTATAGCCAAGACCCGACCCATCGCGGCGTGATCAAATCATTGGGTTATGCTTACGTGTGGCAGGGGCAGCCGCAAAAAGCATACCCGTTGCTCATCCAAATTCCCGAAGCCAGCGCGGAAATGGAAACCTATATCGCGTACTGGTCGAAATTGAATCAGCCCGATCTGGCGGAAAAAGCCACGGCGGCGTTCACCTATCTGAGCAGCACACCATAATGCTCACACCATTGGCCCCGCTTGTGACCATTTTCAGTAGAATCTGCATCCTGGCTTAACCTTCGCTATAATCCCCTAAAAATCATGCGGGATGGATTTTCACCCCCCATACATGAGGATAATTATGCTTGAATCTACAAAATCACGCGCGGGCGTATTGAAAGAGTTGTTTGGCTTCTTGTGGAAACGCAAGATGTGGTGGCTCATTCCTATGATCGTGGTGCTGCTTGTTTTTGGGGCGCTGCTGATTTTGGCCTCGGCTTCACCAGCATTTGCTCCGTTCATCTACACTCTGTTCTAACCGCGAGAGAGACCTGACAGGTTTCAGAAACCTGTCAGGTCTGAATTTCCAGACCCATGTTGGAACTATTAAGCATCATCGTTCTCATTTTGCTGACCATGGTTAGTTATGCGTCTGGGGTGACGCTGGCAGCCAACCGGCGGGAATACCCCACGGCCGTACTCGACCTGCTCATTGTCGCCGTGTTATGGCTGATCCTTTTCTGGCTGCGGCCGCAAGTAGACCGTCTGCCGCTGCTGGCTGTAACCATCGGCCTGGGCGTGGTCGTGGGCTATCTGGGGGGCGCGGTGCGGCTGGCGGGGCGAAAGGATGTGCATGTGCTGCCCGCCTCGGAACTGCCGGAACATGCGCGGGAAAAGGTGGGAGACACGGCCGTACCCCCCCACAACATCTTCAAACGCGGCTGGCGGCGCTGGAGTGACTTTGCCGGGCGCATGGGCGATGTACAGGGGCGGCTGCTGATGGGCTTCTTCTACTTCGTCGTCGTCACTCCTTTTGGCCTGGGTATGCGCCTGCTTTCCGACCCTCTGGCCATCAAAAAATCCCCTCCCCATTCCAACTGGCATCCTAAAGAAAGCACCGACCTGACGCTGGAAGCGGCAAAAGAACAAGGATAAATGTACATCCTCGGAATTTCCTGTTTTTACCACGACGCCGCCGCTATTCTGCTGCATGATGGGCTGCTGGTGGCGGCGGCCGAAGAAGAGCGGTTTAGTCGCCAGAAGCATGACGCCAGTTTTCCCCACCAGGCCATCGCCTTTTGCCTGCAAACGGCCGCAATTACGGCCAATGACCTGGACTATGTGGTCTTTTACGAGAAGCCGCTGCTGAAATTTGAGCGCATTCTCAAGACGCAGCTTTCCGCTTTTCCCCGCTCCTGGCGGGCATTTGGCGAAGCGATGATCGCCTGGATGGGGGACAAGTTGTGGGTGAAGACGCACATTCAGCAAAATGTGGGCATCCCCCCGGAAAAAATCCTGTTTATTGACCATCACCTGTCCCATGCGGCCAGCGCCTTTTTTGCCTCGCCGTTTCAGGAAGCGGCCGTACTGACGATTGACGGTGTGGGCGAATGGACAACGACGGCGCGGGGACGGGGCACGGCCGTGTGGGATAGCGGTGGGGGTCAAAATTCACTCGTCCTCAGCGAAGAGCAGCGTTTTCCCCATTCATTGGGGCTGCTCTATTCCGCCTTCACCGCCTTCCTCGGTTTTCATGTCAACAGCGGCGAGTATAAAGTGATGGGCATGTCGCCGTATGGCGAGCCATGCTACCTGGACAAGATAGACAAAATTTTCAAGGTGTATGAGGATGGCAGCTTTTGGACGAATATGGATTACTTTAGCTACCATTATTCGCACACCACCACCTTCAATCAGAAATTTATAGACCTCTTTGGCCCGCCGCGCATTCACAGTGATGACTTTTTCACCACCAAAACCAATCCCGGCGTAGACTCCCACGATCCGCAAGTAAAACAAAACCAGCATTACGCCGACATCGCCGCCAGCATCCAATTGGTGACTGAAGAGGCATTGCTCAAGCTGCTGCGCTCCTTGCACCAGCAAACGGGGCTGCCGCATGTGTGTATTGCCGGTGGCGTGGGGCTAAACAGCAAAGCCAACGGCCGTATCCTCAAGGAAACCCCCTTCACCGATGTCTTCATCCAACCGGCGGCGGGGGACAGCGGCGGCGCGTTGGGGGCGGCGCTGTATGTGTACCATGTGCTGCTGGGGGAGCCGCGCCGGTTTGTGCAGGAGCATAACTATTGGGGCGCGGCCTATGGCGACGCCGAGATTGAAGAGGCGCTAAAGGAGACCGGCTTCCGTTATGAACGGATTGAGGATGAGGCGAAATTGACGGAAACGGCCGTCGCCGACATCCTGCAAGGCAAAGTGATCGCCTGGTTTCAGGGGCGGTTTGAATGGGGGCCACGCGCATTGGGCAGCCGCAGCATCATCGCCGACCCTCGCCGGGCGGAGATGAAAGAGATCATCAACGCCAAAATCAAGTTCCGCGAACCGTTTCGGCCGTTTGCCCCCGTCATCATTGCTGAGGCCGTCGCCGACTATTTTGACATGGTGAACCCGGCGCAAAACAAGATGGCCCCCTTCATGCTCACCGTCGAGCGCTTCCAGGAAGGGCCGGGCGAACGAGTACCCGCCGTCAACCATCTGGGCACGGGGCGGCTGCAAAGCGTGCGCCGCGACTGGAACCCCCGTTATTACGACCTGGTTTACCAGTTTGGGCAGGCTACGGCCGTGCCCATCCTCATCAACACCAGCTTCAACCTGCGCGGCGAACCCATCGTCAACACCCCCGCCAACGCCCTGAAAACCTTCGGCCACAGCGACCTGGATACATTGGTAATGGGGAATTATGTGGTGAGGAAATAATTGACGTGATGCGTGATGCGTGACCGGAGCCTCCTCACGCATTACGTATCACGCATCACGGGATTGAGCAGCCATGAACCGTATGCACATCGCTATGTTCACCAATACCTACCTGCCATTTACCAACGGTATTACCCGCTCCATCCACAGCTTTCGGCAGGCGTTGGAGGGGGAATTGGGACACAATGTCTTTGTTTTTGCTCAGGGCGCAGATGATTACGAAGAGCCTGAGCCGTTTATCTTTCGCTATCCATCATTGGAAATTCCCTTCCAGAAGTATCCACTCACTATTCCTGTTTCCCGCTTTGTAGATCGGCTGATGCCCCGGCTGAAGTTAGATGTGATCCACGCCCACCATCCCGCCCCGCTGGGCACAGAAGCAGCGCGCCACGCCCGGCAGTTGGGGCTACCACTGATATTCACCCACCACACCTATTACCAGGAATATGGGCATTATTTGGGGCTGCCGGAAGAGACCGGACGGCGGGTGATTGAAAGCTGGATTGCCGACTATATGAAACAATGCCAGCATATCATCGCCCCCAGCCCCAGCATCAAACAAATGATTGAGACGACCTATGGCATCCACGACCGGTTGACGGTGATACCCACGGGGATTGACACACGGCCGTATACCGCTGCCGACGGCCGTGCCTTCCGCCAGCAACTTAACTGGGGTGATGACACCATCCTCATCTCCGTCGGTCGCATGGCCGATGAGAAAAACTGGCCCACCCTACTCGATGCAGTCGCCATTCTCTTTGCCCGGCAGCCACATGTACGTCTGGTGCTGCTAGGTGATGGCCCGGCCCGCCACGACCTGGAAAAATACAGTGAAGAATTAGGCATTGCCGACCGGGTAACATTCACCGGGAATGTGCCCTTTGATGATGTGCCCTCGTACCTGAAAGCGGCCGATCTCTTCTGTTTTGCCTCGGTCACAGAAACGCAGGGATTGGTGACGCTGGAAGCGATGGCCGCCGGGCTGCCGGTAGTCGCCGTAGACGCTACCGGCACAGCAGACGCCGTTGACCATGAGGTAGATGGGCTGCTCACACCCAATGACAGCGAGGCGCTGGCGGCCGCTATGGAGCGCGTGTTGGCGGATGAGGAATTGGGGGCGCGGTTGCGGGAGGCAACGGCCGTGAAAGCCGCCCAATTCGACATCGTCACCCTCTCCCAACAACTGGTAGACCTCTATCACCAGGCCATCGAAGACAAACAAGCCGACCGCACCATCCAGATGGATGAGAAAAAATCCATCTTCAACGTAGACTGGAGAAAACCCCTCTCCATCCTCGAAGAAACAATCGCCGAATTAGAGAACTTGCTCACCAAATCGGTACACACCGAAGAAAAATAATGCCGTAAACAGCCACAAATGATACGAATTCATGCTGTAGCGCGATTTGGAAAATCACCCTACGATTGCAGTTTGGCCAAAAGGGATTGGATAGAATCCACCTGAGTAGTCTGATTGTTTTGGGTGAGCTGCCAGTGGGTACGGCCTGCAGCGGCTTCGGATTCGCCGTCTCCATTTACTACCCGCACCTGCACCCCCGATCCATTTGGCCCCTGGTGTACCTGGAAACCCTCTCGCTCCAACGCCCGCCTGGCCCATATCGCCGCCAGCCCTTCCCCCACCAGATCAATATGCCCTGTCTGCGGCCGCCGGATGGCAAACGAGCCGGTATGCGCATCAAAGACAATGCCGGCACTGTAAAAGGTACGTTCAAACGCGCCGCTCAATACCAAATCCTCCGGCGCGCCCACCTGCAACGGCCCGTTCTCCGGCATCAGCCAGATGGTATCGGCCGTACGCAGCGCCAGATCCAGGTCATGGGTGGAAAGCAAAATCGCCCGCTGCTGCTCATGGGCCAACCGGCGCAAGATACCCATGATTTCCACCCGGCGCGGCAAGTCCAGAAAAGCAGTCGGTTCGTCCAGCAGCATGATCTGGGGTTCCTGGGCCAGGGCGCGGGCGATCATCACCTTTTGCCGTTCGCCATCGCTCAGTTCATGCACAAAACGAGGCGCTAAATGGGCGGCGGACACGGCCGTCAACGCCCCCTGCACCACGGCTTCATCTACGGCCGTGAGTTGGCCCGTCCAACTGGTATAGGGATGCCGCCCCAACGCTACCAGCGCATACGCCGTCAACATGCCCACCTGTACCCGCTCCGTCAGCACCACGCTGATTTGCCGGGCCAAAGTGCGGGCATCTAGTTTGTGGATATTGGCTGCACCGAGAAAGACTGTGCCGTGCAACGGCCGTTGCATCCCCGCCACTGTGCGCAGCAGCGTAGACTTGCCCGCCCCATTCGGCCCCAACAGGCACACCAATTCCCCTTTTTGTAAGGGGACATTCAGCCCATCAGCCACCGTGCGGGTCACCCCCCCCTGCTTGTAGCCAATCGTTAATTCTTTAGTTTGGAGGATAATCTTGTTCATTGTTAGTCATTGGTCATTGGTCATTAGTCATTGGTCATTGGCAAAGGACAAATGACGAATGACAAAAGTATTATAGGAGGTAACATGTCCACTCAAGATTCCAGGAAAACAAAAAGTTTAGAAGAACTTCGTGGCTATCAACTGGTAGAGCAACTCTCTGACCAGATTTGGGAAATCGTTTATGGATGGGATCCATTTGCAAAAGGTACGCTCGGCAAACAGCTTGTGCGCACTGTAGACAGCATTGGCGCAAATATCGCCGAAGGTACAGGCCGCGGGAGCTATCAAGATAACCGGCGCTTTGTGAAAATTGCCAGAGGTTCTTTGTATGAAACCAGACATTGGTTAAGACGCGCTTACAAGCGCAAACTCTTGAATAATGAACAAATCAACCAACTCAGACCACTCATTGAACAGCTGGGGCCAATGCTCAATGCTTACATACGTTCAATCGGTACACAAAAACAATAGCTGTCATTGGTCACTGGTCATTGGTCATTTGGTAAAGGACGAATGCCTACCCGGCAAATGATGACCCTAGATTACCCTGCCGCAAAATCACCCACATCACCACCGGTACCCCGATGAGCGCCATCACCGCATTCAGCGGCAGCACCAGTTGGCTGCCCGGCAGTTGGGCAATCAGATCAGCAATCAGCGCAATGGTCGCCCCTAAGAGAATGCAGGTTGGTATCAGAACCCGATGATCGGAAGTGCCAAACAGGGCGCGGCATAGGTGGGGCACGGCCACATCCAGGAAAATGATGGGGCCACAAAAAACAGTAACAGTGGCGGAGAGCACGGCCGTACTCAACACCACCCACCACCGCACCCGTCGCGTCTCCAACCCCAACGTCTGCGCATAATTTTCGCCCAACAGCAGCGCATTCAGCGATTTGGCCAGTGCCCCCGCCAGAATCAGCCCCGCCAGAATCAGTGGCAGCATCACCCGCATCTGACTCCACGTCACCCCGCCAAAACTGCCAAACGTCCAGGAAATATACGCCTGGATGCGTTCGGGAATGGCGAAGTAGAGCAAAATACTCACCAACGCGCTGACGCCATAGCTAAACAGCAGCCCCAAAATCAGCAGCGTCATCGTCTCTACGCGGCGGGCAAAGGCCAGCACCAGGCCCAGTACCAGCCCCGCCCCCAGGCTGGCGGCAAGCACAATGCCCACATCGCCACGCACACCCAACCCGGCCATTAAGCTCACGCCGGTCACACCCGTCGCCAGCACCACCAGCGCCACCCCCAGGCTGGCCCCGGCATTCACGCCCAACACCGATGGCCCGGCCAATGGATTGCGAAATAGCGTTTGCATTTGCAACCCACTGGCGGAGAGGGCAGCGCCGGCGAGTACGGCCGTGAGCGCCTTGGGCAGCCGAAACTGCCACACAATCGTCGTCCACGTCGCCCGCGCCGGTTCACCGCCCGCCAGAATGGTCAGGATGTCCGGCAGCGGAATTTTGACCGATCCCAACGTCAGGCTGAGCAAAAAGCAACCCACCAGCACCAGCAACAGCACCGCAATTATCACCCGGCGAATGCCCAGGCGCGGCCAGGTGGGGATGGGGGTGGTTTCGGTCATACTATTCATCGTAATCCGTGAGCCGTTCAATCGGATTACGGCTCACGGGTTACGGATTACGGTTCACTCTACCAATCGGTAATACACAAACTCATGCTCCGGCAGCAGTTCCGGGTGAAAAATTTTGATCAGGTCAGCCAAAACCAGATGGGGATTGGCCGCGCCGCCTTCGTAGTAGTCGTTGCCGCCGGATTCATTGACACGAGCGTCGTTGTTGTAAACGTTCCCGTTTTGGAAGGCGGCAAATTCGGCAAATCGTTCATCGGCGGCCGCTAAATCGGCCAACGAGGCCACAAAACCGAGATTGAGCCAATATTCGGCCCCCTGTGCCTGATCAAAGACGGTTTCAAAATCAAGGAACAGGGCTGTGTCAGATGGATCATCGGCCCAGGTATAAGTGGCGCCGGCATCGGCCAGCAGTTGGGCGATGTAACTTTGCCCACCGGCCATATACCAGGTGCCTTCGTAGGGGGTGTTCAGGAAGACGGTGGGTTGAGTCACGGCCGTTGTCGCCAGTTCCGCCAGTTCTTCATATTCGGCCGTAACGCCATCAAACCAGGCTGTCGCCACCGCTTCCTGGTTAAAAAACGCTGCCAGGAATTTCACCCATTCTGCCTGCCCCAGCGGGTTGGCGTCCAGATAATCGGAGTTGACGACGACGGTGATGCCCGCTTCTTCCAGTTTAGGTTGGGCATCAAAATCGGCCGAGCCACTGGAATAGGTCATCACGATGTCCGGGTTCAGGTCTAACACCTGTTCCACATTCACTTCCGCGCCAAAACCAACTTCGGCTATCTGTCCGGCCTCTATGTGTTGCCGCACCTCCAGGGTGCTGGCAAAGGCCACACTGTCCAGCCCCACCAGTTTGTCTACCGCATCCAGCGTGGGCAGGTGGGGCAGGTAGGTGGTAGACATGGCGACCAGGCTGTTGATCGGCACTTCGGCGGTGACAGCATCCGCAAAACCGGTGGGGATGGGCGCGCCGCACTGTACTAGCAGGTAGGTGGCCGCAGCCTCTGCCCCCGGATACGGGGAGTGGACGGTGACAACTTTGTAACTGTCGAAGTATTCAATGGTGAAGCCGTCGCTGTGGGTGACGGCCGTTTTTTCGGGGAAGTAGTCTACGCCTTCGCTGTAGGTTTCCAGGCAGCCATCAGTCAGGTTGGCTGTAGGGGCGGCGATTTCGGTGGTGGATAAAACGGTGGGCACGGCCGTTGCCGCCGTCTCTGGTTCGGCCTGTCCACCACAGGCTGCCAACAGCAGCAAAAACACAAAGGCACTGAAAAATTTGTTGTTCACGAAACTATCTCCTTCCTTGAACTTGGGTGAGGCACGGCCGTTCGTAGCAATGTTCGTAGTAGGCAATTTATTGCCGTCACTAGGCGATAAATCGCCTACTACAAACATACAAACAGGGGCAGGAGACGTTCACCAATAAAAAAGCCCACCAAACGGTGGGCCAGATGAAGCAAAAACTGTCATGTGGCCCGCTGTCCCTTTATCCACGAAGGTCATGCGAGCAAAAGAGCATGGCAGGTAGTCGGACTTAGAAGAATTAGGAATTAGGAATTAGGAATTATGAAAGCCTTCATAATTCCTAATTCCTAATTCATCCTTACATTACCGTTGCGGGACAGTGCCGGATTCGTAGTTGGCAGATTCTTATCTGCCAGCCACCCACCGGGCTTCCCCTGACAGGTTCTTAAGCTGGTTGGGTTGTTAATGTGCGGGGATGATAACGTGAAGGGGTACGGCCGTCAAATCGAACACCTGCGTTATGCCAGTCGGCAGGTTGGCAAGCGAGGGGGTTTGCGATATGTTTCCGCGCTGGTGAAGACGCGACGATGGGTAGATGGTCTGTTTTTGCTGGCGCTGCTGGGGTTGGCGCTGGTCTGGGTGGGACGCGCCTTCCTGCCGGGGCGGGTGCTGTTACCGCTGGACATTGTGGTGCAGCAGTGGGCACCCTGGCAGCAGCCTAACCAGACTGTCACCGTGCATAATGACATGCTGACGGATGTGGTCAATTACATTTACCCGGTGAAGGCGTTTATGGCCGAGAAAGTGCGCGGCGGCACATTGCCGCTGTGGAATCCTTACGTCTTCACCGGTTATCCCTTCACCTACAATACCCAGGCGGGCCTGTTTTATCCGCTGTCACTTTTTTATTATGTGCTGCCGCCGGTCACGGCCGTAGACTTGACCATCACCAGCCAACTCCTGCTCGGCCTCTGGTTCATGTTCCTCTACCTGCGCCGCATTCGCCTGGGCCGGCTGGCGGCTCTGGTGGGCGCCGCCGCTTTTATGTGCAACGGCCTGATGGTGGGCTGGCTGGAATGGCAGGTCGTCCACGCCGCCGTCATCTGGCTGCCGCTGTGCCTCTATTTTGCCGAGCGCGCCGCACAGAAAATGGAAGCCCGAAGTCCGAAGTCTGAAGTTCGAAGTCCGAAGTCCGAGAGCCAACCACCGATCACGCATCACGCATCACGCATCACGCATTACGGATTACCGCTCACCGACCTCATCCTCCTCGGCGTCGCTTTCGCCATGCCCTGGCTGGGCGGCCATTGGAGTTGGACGGTGTATGCCAGTATGACGACGGCCGTGTACCTGCTCTTCCGGCTGCGCATCCCCACCGCTGGCTGGCGCTGGCTGCGGCGCGGTGGGCCAGGTATGGGCAGGCAGTTGAAGGTGGCGGTCACGGCCGTGCTCCTGCCCCTGAGCATTGGCCTGGGCCTCAGCCTGATCCAGCTTTTGCCCGCCGTCCATTACCTCAGCCAATCCAACCGCAAAGCCTTAAGCCTGGCCGAATCCATGAGCCAGGGGTTGCTCAACCGGGGCGTCGTCTATGTAATGCCCAACTTCTTTGGCAACAACACCCACCAAAACTGGTGGGGGCCGGCCAACAGCAATTTTGCCGAGACGGTTGTCTACAGCAGCATTCTGGTCTTGCTGCTAAGCGGGCTGGCCTTGTGGCTGCGCCGGGATTTTTACAGCCACTTTTTTGCCGCCTGGGGTGGGGTCACGCTGCTGTGGGCGTTGGGCACACCCGCTTATTTGCTGCTTTACCCGCTGCCACCGTTCAACGGCATCCAGCCCAGCCGGGCCGCCTTTCTGGTGGGCTTTTGCCTGGCGGTGCTGGCGGCCCTGGCGGTTGACCGGCTGATGGAGCCGACCCTGGAACGGCCGCGTACCCTGTGGCGGGTATCGTTGACACTTGCGGGATTACTGGTGGGGATCACGGCCGTGTACCTTTTCTACTACCGCGCCGATGTCCTGCGCACCTGGGCCTATCTGCAAGGGCAGGTGGGCTGGTTTATCTTTTTTCTGGCTGGTTCGTTGCTGTTACTGGGGGCGCGGCTGCGCGGCTGGCTGCCGCCCCGGCTGTTTGGCCTGCTCGTCCTCGGCTGGATTGTGGCCGACCTTTACCTCTTTAGCCATGATTACAACACCATCGGCCATACGGCAGACCTGTACCCAGACACGGCCGTGACCACCTACCTGCAACAAGAAAACGAACCCTACCGCATCGCCACCCCGCCCGTTGGCCCCGCCTTCATGCCCAACACCAATATGCTCCTGGGCATCGCCAACCTCAGCGGCTATGAGCCGGGCGTGTTGCAGCGCATTTCCAACCTGGTAGCCCTGGTGGAGGGTACCAACCCCGACCACTTTGGCCGGGCCATTATGCTAGAGGCGGCACTGGATTCGCCCATTCTGGATTTGTTAAACGTCAAATATATCGTCACCAAAAACGATTATTGGGCCGCCGCGCCGGAAGTGGGCGCTGCCCAACCCGATGTGACCGCATGGTCGGCGCTACCCGTAGAGCAGAGCTTCACCCTGAACCAGGCCGGACTTCAGCGGTTAGACATCGCCTGGCAACGGCCGTCTGACGCCAGCGGTACGGTAACAGCGCGCATATTATCCGCCAATGGTCTGTATGAATTTGCCCATGCCACCCTCGATGTGGCCGATTTGCCCGAAGAGGGTTGGGCTTCCTTTTACTTTGCGCCCTTCCCGTCAGTCTGGGGGCGTGATTTTCGTTTCCGGGTGGAGGCTGCCGGGGAAAATGGCGCGGTTTTGGCCGGTCTGAACCAGGCAGGAGAGGCGGCCTTTGCCGCCCATTATTTGCCGCGTCCGGGATTGGTCTATGAAGAGGGCGTAACCAGAGTTTATAGCAATGAGCGGTATCTACCGCGCGCGTTTGTGGTGCATGAGGCGCAAATTGTGGCCGACGAGGCCGCAGCGCTGGCGGCGCTGGCGCAGCATCAGGAGCGACTGGTCGAGGTCGTCTTTATTGAACTGGAAGGGCAATCACCACCGCCAGATTTGGACACGGCCGTCATCACCCCCGCCCAGGCCACCATCCAAACGTATGACCTGAACCGGGTAGAAATTGCCGTCACTACCGCCGCGCCCGGTTTTTTGGTACTGGCAGACACGTACTACCCTGGCTGGCAGGCAACGGTGGATGGGGTGGACACGGCCGTGTACCGCGCCAACTCCCTCCTCCGCGCCGTTTATGTGCCTGCCGGCGCGCATACCGTCACCTTCACCTACTACCCTCTGGATTTCATGGTGGGCGCCGTCATCAGCCTGTTGACCCTGAGCCTGTGCCTGTCTGGATTAGGCTATGCTTTTTGGCAGCGGCGCACCCGGCATGAAAAAGGGTCGCAGATTCTCGCAGATGGCGCGGATAAAAGAAGTGCAGCCGTAAATGATGAGTGATAGAGATTCTCGTCGCTGGCTCTGGCTGATTATGGGCCTTTATTTTGCGTTGGCCCTCGTCTACAGCGTGGCTGTGCCGCTGGCGGAGACGCCGGACGAAAGTGAGCATTTCCGCTACCTGCAACACATTGTGTTAACGGGACAACTGCCGGTGATGCAGCCGGTGTATGCCGACAATGACACGCTGGAAGCGCATCAACCGCCCGGTTTGTATCTGCTGGGCGCAGCACTGACCGGTTGGATCGCGCAAGACCCGGCCGACAATTTGCCGCCCAACAGTTGTTTTTCGTTTGACCCGGACGATGACGGCCGTCAACATGCCTATCTGCACCGCCCCGAAGAGTGGCCACCGCAGCGCGGCGTTTACCAGGTTTTCCAATTCATGCGCTGGCTGGATGTGCTGTTTGGCCTGGGCACGGTCTGGCTGGCATACCAGTTAGGTCGCCAAGTTGTGCCCGGCGACCGGCGCGTGGGGCTGTGGGCGGCGGCGCTGTTGGCCTTTAACCCACAGTGGATTCACATCACTGCCAGCCTGAACAATGATGTGCCCACCACCTTTCTGGGCGCCGCCATCATCACCTTATGTATTCGGGTGGCGCAGCGAGGACGGGTGGGAGACACGGCCGTACTCGGCCTCCTGCTTGGTCTCGGTTTTCTGACCAAATTTGCCCTGCTCGCCTTCTGGCCGCTGGCCGTTTTGTCCGTTATCCGGTATCCGTTATCCGTGAGCCGTGAACCGATTACGGATTACCGATTACGGATTACCGATTACGGGCTACCACTCCTCTATCAACTCCTCCTGGTGACAATGTTACCGCTGCTGGTGGCCGGTTGGTGGTATTGGCGTAACTTTCGGCTGTACGGCGACCCGCTCATGTGGGACGTAACGCTGGCAGCGAAGGGAGCGATCATTGCCCGCACCACACCCTTTGGCCTGGCGGATTTGGGGGAATTGTTGGCGATGCATTTCCAGTCATACTGGCTCTGGTTTGGCTGGCTGACGGTGAAAGCGCCAGGTTGGGTGTATGGCTTGATTTTAGTGGCGGTGGTCACGGCCGTTACCGGCCTCATCTATCTGCTCTGGCGGCGTCATCTGCCGGTCAACTGGGTGGCATTGGCTATTTGCGCCGTGGGTGTGGCCGCCATTTACGCCTCGCTGCTGCAATATGCCCAGACCATTAACTGGACGGGCTACCAGGGACGGCTGGCGTTTGCCGCCGCCGCGCCCATCGCCGTGCTGCTGGCGTTAGGGCTGTATAGTGTGAACCGGCGCTGGTTGGGCACGGCCGTAGCCGCCGCTCTGTTTGCCCTGGCCGTGTTGGCCGTGCCGCTCATCATCCTGCCCGCCTTCCCCCGCCCCCACATTTACCAGCCACCCGCTGACCTGGCCCGAACGTGTATGCGTTTTGCCGGGGGGTTGCAGGTGGAAGCAGTGGAGACGGCGACGGTCGTGAAACCAGGCGACTGGCTGCCGGTGACAATTTATGGCTATGGGCTGCGGGATACGCCTCGACGTGAGCTCGCCGACACGGCCGTGCCCCAAACCGTCGCCGCACGCCTGATCGGGCGGGACGGGCAGGTGGTTGTCCAGGCAGACGCGCCGCTGAGTTGGAGCCAGGGCGAGATCGTTTCTACTACCCTGTCCTTGCCCGTTGCCCTTGCCTTACCGGCACGCGGCGTATTAGAAGTGGGCATGGTGGACGAAACCGGCCAATGGCAGGCGGCGACCAGTGCCACCGGCCGCGTTCTGGCTATTCCCCTGGGGGTGCAGACGGTAAAAATTGCCCCGGCACGGCCGTTCAGCGCAGAACCAGAGGTGGTTACGGCCGTTAACTTTGGCGATCTGCTCCAGTTGGCCGGGTATGACTATGACGCCACCTCCCAAATCGTGACGCTTTATTGGCAGGCTATCGCCCCCATGACAGCCGATTTCACCACCTTTGTTCACGTATTGGATGAGAACGACCAGATCATCGCCCAGGCCGATGGGCAGCCCCAACAGGGGGCATATCCCACCAGCATCTGGGATGTCGGCGAGATGGTGGCCGATGCCAAACCAATCACCCTACCGGCCGACAGCGGCAGCGTTCGCCTGGCCATTGGCGTCTATTTGCTGGCAACGGGTGAGCGGCTGGCGGTACATACCGCCGAAGGTCTGGCACTGTCGGATAATCGCTTTATCTTGCCGCTGCGCCGGGAATAAGCCCCATGAACCAGAGACAAAAGAGTCACTGGCTGGCCCTCCTCTTATTACTCCTCTTTTTGGCGCGGCTGCTGCATACCGAGTCGCTCAAATCCATCACCTACGATGAGCCGCCGCACGTCTTAAACGCCGTGCAATACTTTCAGCCGCGCCCCATGGTTTCCACCATCAACAACCCGCCGCTCATTCACGCACTGATGGGCGGGCTGGTTCACCTGACCGGCCTGACGTATGACATGGGTTACACCCATGACGTGTGGGCATGGGGTAACGGTTTTGATATTGCCCAAATCTTTTTCTGGCAGCTCAATACCAACTGGCCGCAGTTCTTCTGGGTCGGCCGGTTGATGGTCATCTTTTTGGCGCTCTTTTTGGCGTCCCTGGTGTACCGGTGGGCTGGGCAGTTGTATGCTGCGCCTGCCCCGGCGTTATTGGCTCTGCTGCTGACCTTTGATCCTAATATCCTGGCTTTCAGCCACCTGGCTACCACTGACCTGGGTGTGGCGCTCTTTTTCACGCTGGCCGGTTACAGCTTATGGGGTTACTGGCGGCAGCCCACCTGGGCGCGGCTGGTCTGGGCGGGTATGGCCGTAGGGCTGGCGATTGCCGCCAAATTTTCCGGCGCGGCCATCATTCTGGCATTTCTGTTGATGATGGTTTACCGGTGGTGGGCGTGGGATCGGTCAAAGGTGGGGGCGGTGCGAATGGTGGGGGTGACGGCCGTTATCCTGACCATTGCCGCTTTTGTCCTGCTGGCCGTTTACCGCTTTCAGTTCTCCCTTTTGGTGGCCGATTACCGGTTCCAGCAAACCCACTTCAGCGAAGGGCATGAAGCGTATTTGCTGGGCGAAATCAGCCGGTCGGGCTGGTGGTACTATTATCCGGTGGTGTTCCTGGCCAAAACGCCCATAGGCTTGCTGGTTTTGTTGGGCCTGGGTGTGGCGCTGTTTGTTTGGGCAGGGGCGATAAATCGCCCACTACGAACGAATTACTCAGGAGGAGCGGATGGGTGGGAGCGGGGGTGGCTGCTGCTGTTGGCGGGGACGATTTTTGTGGGCACGCTGGCGGGCAGTGTCAACATTGGCTATCGCTACTTACTGCCGGCGCTGCCGCCGTTGTACATCTTTTTGGGGCAACTGGTTTTGCCGCAAACGGCCGTTGTCTGGCGTTGGGTTACGGCCGTCGCCCTCGCCTTCTTCATCATTGCCAGCGTGCGCATTCATCCCCATTACCTCGCCTTTTTTAATGTTCTGGCCGGAGGGCCGGAGAATGGCTGGCGGGTGGCGGTGGATTCCAACATAGATTGGGGGCAGGACCTGGAAGCGGTGGGGCGTTATCTGGCCGAACGGGGCATTACCGACGCCCATATCGCCTGGTTCAGCACGGCCATGCCCCAACGATATGGCATTCCCGGCCGTTCCTTCCTCACCTGGCCCCCTTCCCACCGTGATCCGGTCTATGATGAGTGGTATCCAGAACGGCCGTTACCCGGCATTTATGTGATCAGCGCCACCCAGTTAGCCGGGCCTTATTTACAAGAGCAGGCCGGGCAAATGGCCTGGTTCCGCCAACGGCAGCCAGACGCCAAAGTCGGCCACTCCTATTTCATTTATGAGGTCAAAGCCGAAGGCGCGCCCGCCGGCCTGGCGCTTTCCGGCATTGGCGTGGCGATGCTGGAACCGGAGACGATGGCCTTGCTCACCGATGGTAACAACATCAGCCTGCGCCACTTTGACGGCCGTACCAGCTTCCTCTGGCCCGGTGGCGGCCTCCACGGAGGGGCGGAATCGGTGTGGACGGCCGTTGGCGAGGCGCACCGGCCCGGCCATCCCCTGCTGCAAAAGCTGTACCCACCCGCAGGCCCTACTCTCATGGGCGAACGAACAATTGACGGCCAAAACTGGCGCTACCATTTGTATCAATGGCCGGCGTCCCCTATCCAACCAGGGACATCGGCTACGGACACGGCCGTTTTTGGCGAGACCCTGCAATTTTTGGGCTATGAGACAGCGGGGTATAAGGCGGGACGGCCGTTAGAGCTACTGACCTATTGGCGGGTGAATAAGCGGGACGGCCGTAACCTCAAACTCTTCATCCATATCCTGGACGAGAGCGGCCATCTGGTTGCCCAGCACGATGGTCTGGATGTATTGGCCGCCGGTTTGCCGCCCGGCGACGAATTTGCCCAACTTCATACCTTGCCCCTGCCCGTTGATCTACCCCCTGGCCAATACACCGTACAAACCGGTGTGTATGACGCCGCCACCCTCACCCGTCTGCCCCTCTTGCCCGACGAGACCAGCCGGGATACCCTGACCTTGTTCACCTTTGTCATTGAGTAATGGGGTAATTGAGTCCGAATTACTCAATTACCCCATTACCTCACCGGCTATCGCAGAATCGTCACCGAGGCATTGTCACACTGCCCCCAGGGTGTAATATACTCTCTCCCCCGGTTCGCCACATACACGTCATTAGTATTGGTGTCCACCGTCACCGCAAATGGCTCCCGTCCCTGTACCGGAATGGTGGCAATGATCGCGCCATCGCGGAAGACGGTCACTGTGTTATCCCGCCGGTTGGTGACAAAGGCATCGCCGGTGTTGGGGTTGACGGCCACACCCCAGGGAAAATCACCCACAGGCGCATTAAAATGCACCGTAGTGCCCGTCATCACCGTAACCGAATCAGTGCCCCGCTCCGGGTCATCATAGGGGCCAGGATTGGTAATGTAGGCCAACCCCGTGTGGGGATCAACGGCAATTTGGCGGGAGTGTGTGGCCGTATCAAACATGGTCACTGTTTGGGTGGGAATATGGAACACGGAGATATTGTTCTGGTATTGGGCGTTTTTCTCATAATGGGCGGCATAAATGTAACCGCGCACGGGGTCTATGGCCATGTCAATTACCCGCGTCCCCAGCCGGTGGCTGCCAATCACCGTGGTACCGTCAATCACGTACATGATGCCCTCGGCCCCGGCCGTATACACATACCCGGTATTGGGATCAACCACCACATCTATAAACCAGGCATCCCAGGCGGGATTCATATCAAAAACCACATTCTGTACCAGCGTGGAACCATTAAAGACTTGAATGGCACGATCCAGATCGGGCACATACAGATAGTTATTGACCGGATTAAACGCCACGCCGCGCGGCTCATAATACCGTTCACCCATGCTCACCAGGTTGGCGCCGTTAATTCTGGCTGTGCCGCCATGAATGGCGGCCACATATACATCGGCGGAATTATTATCGGCAGCCAGGGCTATCGGCCACGACCCGGCCGGGTCTTCCGGCCAGGTTGGCGGAATGTTGACTGTTCCCACCCATTGGCGATTATGGAAAACGTTCACATTGCTGCTGTATTCGTTCATAATGTAAACGTGCCCGCCAATAGGATTAAAACCGGCCGCGCCCGGACACTTGGCGTTGTCGGTGGGGATATTGCTCACAAATTGGGGGATGGGTACCGGCGTGGGCGTAAAGGTGGGCGACGGTGTGGGGTCCTTTCTCATAATGGGGAAATAAACGGGCGTCCCCTCCATGCCGGCAATGGATTGGGGCTGGTCGTTTCCCCGTGCCGGGAAAACAAAGACAATCAGACCAGGCAAAGCTAAAAACAGTAAAATGCCAACGAGATAAATGTGGCGTGGGCGGCTAAATTTCACAATGAGTCTCCTTCATTTCCATTAAATTTAAGAGTAACCGTTCAGACCTGACAGGTTTTTTACCAGTTCAATTTGAAACTTCACAAGTCAAAAACCTGTCAGGTCTCTTGAGGAACTCAACACTTACATTCAAGAAACGGCGTTAACGGCCGTTTCCCAACAAGCCCGGTACTTTATCAAAAAAAAAATAACCGCCAAAATCGGTCGGGCAAGAGCGCCCATTCAGTTCAGGCACATGGTAAGCAGTTCAGGTATACTTCCGGCAATGACAACCGTTACTCTACTCCAAAATAAACGCATTTTATTGGGCGCCACCGGCTCCATTGCCTGTTACAAGGTAGTAGACCTGGCCTCTAAACTGACCCAGGCGGGAGCGCAGGTGGAAGTAATCCTGACAGAGGCGGCGCAGCAGTTTGTGACGCCGCTGGCCTTCCGCTCGGTGACGGGGCAGCCGGTGTATACCAGCATGTGGGACCTGGCCGACCATGTGCGCCACGTGGGGCTGGCCGAAAACGCCGACCTGTTTGTCATCGCCCCGGCCACTGCCCACACGCTGGGTAAGCTAGCCTATGGCCTGGCCGATAATTTGCTGACGGTGACGGCATTGGCCGCCCGCTGCCCCCTTCTGGTGGCCCCGGCCATGGACGGCGGCATGTATGAACACCCGGCGACGCAGGCGAATGTAGCGACTTTGCAACAGCGCGGCGTCTTGTTTGCCGGGCCGGTGACGGGGCGTATGGCCTCTGGCCTGTCCGGGTTGGGGCGCATGATGGAGCCGGCCGCACTGCTGGCCCAAATCCGGCTGGCGCTGGCAAAACAGGGACCGCTGCACGGCCGTAAAGTGGTCGTCACCACCGGCCCCACCCGCGAAGCCATAGACCCGGTGCGGTTCATCAGCAACCGCTCCACCGGCAAGCAGGGGTTGGCCGTCGCTCAGGCCGCGCTGGACGCGGGCGCAGACGTGACCCTGATTTATGGCCCCCTGACCGAGCCGGTGCCGTTTGGTCTTACGGCCGTACCCGTCTACACCACCCAGGAGATGGGCGAGGCCACGCTGACGGCCGTGCAAAACGCCGATGCCCTCTTCATGGTCGCCGCTGTGGCCGATTTCCGCCCCGGCACCCAGTCTGACCGCAAAATCAAAAAGACCGACGAGGCCTGGGGATTGGCAATTGGCCTGGAGGTAACGCTGGACATTTTGAGCGCGGTTAAGGACCAGCGCGAAAAAACCGGCTACCCGCGCGTCGCCCTCGGTTTTGCCGCCGAGACACATGACGCCTTTGAGTACGGCCGTCAAAAACTGCTGCGTAAGGGTCTCAACTTCATCGCCGTCAATGACGTACTGGCCGAAGGCGTGGGCTTTGAACACGACACCAACCGGGTACTGCTGCTCAGTTCGGCCGGAGTAGTGGAAGAAATACCATTGCAAAGCAAAACGGCCGTGGCCGAACGGCTGGTGTACCACGTAGCCAAAACGCTGAATGGGCAATGAAGCTGTGGCCGGTACCGGCCACAGCTTCCACGACGAACTATGAACCGACAACAAATCCACCAAGACCTATCCACCCACTTCTCCGCCGATGAACTGGTTTTATTAGCCGGGCGGCTGGGTGTGAACTTTAATACACTCGGCGGCAAGACCGTACCGGATAAGGCCGGGTCATTGATCAGCAAGGTGGAACGCAACGGCCGTTTGCGGGAACTGGTGTACTGGATGGTACAGGCCAAACCGTCCCTCAAAGTGACCTACCAGGCACAACTGCAACGGGAATCCGCGCCCAAAGACAGCCGCCTGGAATGGCTGGATGGGCTGGCCGCCGGGGAAGGCCCGGCCATCGAAGAACCGCCCACCATGCGCTGGGACAGCGACGAACATCCGCGTTTGGATGAGTAAAGGCCGTGAGCCGTCATCCGTAATCGGTTATCCGTAACCCGATTCGGATAACGGGTTACGGATAACGGATTACGAAACATGGACAGACTCTTCTTCATGCTCGGTTCCGCTCTTATGTTTTTAGGCGTGGCCGCGGGGGCGTTTGGGGCACATGGGCTGGCGGCTTATTTCCAGCAGCACCCTACGCTCAAAGGCACATATGACACGGCCGTGCAATATCACACTCTGCACGCCCTGGCCCTTTTCATTGCTGCCTGGGCCGCCGCTAAATGGGGCGGCAGCCTGCCCACCTGGGGCGGCTACCTGTTCATCCTGGGCATCCTTCTCTTTTCCGGCAGCCTGTACCTGCTGGTCGCCACCCGGTTGCGCTGGTTGGGGGCCATCACTCCCCTAGGCGGCGTGGCTTTCCTGGCGGGCTGGCTATGCCTCTTCCTGGCTGCTTATCGCAGCCAATAACAGACCAGACATCCGATTTCGGCAACCAAAGGTTGCTAGAGAAATCGGATGTCTTCGCTCCATAAATAATGAGTAAGACTTTCACCACCCGCCCGGCCTCCTGGGATGATTTGCAGGCAATTGTCGCTTTGCGCAATGAGGCATCTTTGGAATCGCGCGGTACGCCAATCACCGCCGATCACTGGCTGCAACGCGCCTGGCTGGAAAATGGCGTCAATCTGGCAACCGATAGCCTGATAGTGGAAACAGCCGACGGCCGTGTCATCGGCTATGTAGAACTGTCCAGCGAACACCCCTTTGTCGTACACGAAATGATCGGCGCGGTGCATCCCACGTTTCGCGGGCAGGGCATTGGCTCGCAGTTGGTGGTCTGGGCCGAGCAGCGCGCCCGGCAAGATATAGACAAAGCGCCGCCGGATGCCCGCTTATTGCTGCACTGCCCCCTGTTCGACCGTGACCTGGCGGGACAAACACTACTGCAAGATCATGGCTTCACGGCCGTGCGCGAATTTGTGCATTTACAAATGCAGATGACCGGCCCACCGCCAGCGCCGGAACTGCCAGCGGGGATGGAGATACGGCCGTTGCAACCCAGCGATTGGCCTAAAGTTGGCCCCGCCCTGGAAGAAGCGTTCGCCGACCATTGGGGCGTCTTACAATTCGAGGTTGACGAGCCAGACGAAGAGGATGATGCCTCTCGGCCTAAACGAGACCCCAACATCTTCCGCGCCGACTACTTCAACACCCCCAGCCTCTGTTTTGTGGCCTGGGCGGGCGACGAAGTGGCCGGTTCTTGCCTGTGCAATGAAAAAACGGTCGAAAATCCCCGCGCCGGTTATCTGGGCAGCCTGAGCATCCGTCGCCCCTGGCGGCGGCAAGGTGTTGGTCTGGCGCTTACCCAGACCGCGCTGTCCGAATTTTACCGGCGCGGCATTCACCACATCCTCACGGACACCGACGGTGACAGCTTCACCCGCGCCTACCAGCTTTACCAGAAGGCCGGTATGCACATCTACCGGCGCGAAATTGTGTATGAAAAAGAACTGCGTCCCGGCGCAGAATGGCTCCGACGCAAACCAGATACAGGAGACACACAAGAGGCATAAGCTGGCCTTTTTCACCTTGTCAGATGTCACCTTGTCACCTTGTCAAGATAGTGGAGGTTAAATGAACCCTTTTGGCGTTCCCGGCATTTCCCCCCAAGAACTGGCCCAAAAACGGGCCAGCGGTGATACCTTCATTTTGCTCGATGTGCGCGAACCGTATGAACTCACCTATGCCCACCTGGGTGATGGCGTCACCCTGCTGCCGCTGAGCGATCTGGCCCGCCGCCAGTTAGAGGCGCTGCCGCCCGAAATTGCCGATAACAAAGAGGCTGACATCGTGGTGCTATGCCACCACGGCAACCGCAGCGCCCAGGTCACAGCCTGGCTGCACCACAATGGCTGGACCAATGCCGTCAACGCCGACGGCGGCATTGAAGCGTATGCCGTTGCGGTTGATCCCGCGGTTGGCCGTTATTAGACCAGTAATCGGTAATCGGTGAACGGTAATCGGTTTCTACCACCGATAACCGATAACCGATAACCGATAACCGACACAATGCCCGACTACATCAAAGTGTACGAAGTTGGCCCGCGTGATGGCCTGCAAAATGAAGCCACCCCCGTCAGCACAGCCCAGAAAAACAGACTGGTGGATGGGTTGATTGATGCTGGCTTGCAGCACATTGAACTGACCAGTTTCGTCCACCCCAAGGCCGTACCCCAAATGGCGGATGCGGATGTGGTCACGGCCGTGAACCGCCAAAAATACCCGTCTGTTGATTTTGTGGGCCTCGTTTTTAACCAGCGCGGCTACGACCGGGCGCTGGCGGCGGGCTGCCGGGCCATTGCCTGCGGTGTCAGCGTCAGCGAGACCTTTAGCCAGAAAAACACGCGCATGTCCGCGCAAGAAGCCCAGACCGTCAGCCGCAGCCTGGTGGAACAGGCTAAACGAGACGGCCTATGGACCCGCGCCTATGTGATGACCGCCTGGGTCTGCCCCTTTGAAGGGCCAACGCCGCCCTACAAGACGGTGGCTGTAGCCGAAGCCTTATGGGGCTTGGGCGTGGATGAACTGTCCATTGCCGATACGATTGGTTTTGCCAATCCGCTGGATGTGGGCCGCCTGATGGAAAATCTGGGTCGCCGCCTGGATATGAACCGGCTGGCAGTGCATCTGCACGATACACAAGCCATGGGCCTGGCCAATGCCACCACCGCCATACAAGCCGGGGTGCGCATTTTCGACAGCAGCGTGGGGGGTCTGGGTGGCTGCCCCTTTGCCCCCGGCGCAGCGGGCAATCTGGCTACCGAGGACCTGGTCTTTCTGGCTTACAAAATGGGCATCGGCACCGGCGTGGATTTCCAAAGATTATGGGATGTGGTGCATGAATTGGAAACGTTTATCGGCCGTCCCGTTGGCGGCCGTATCCGCGCCTGGTGGGAGAGCACTTATCATACGGAACCGGCGGTGGAGTTCAGGTAGAGATTATGAGATTGGGAGATTGAGCGATATACAATCTCTTAATCTCCTAATCTCCCAATCTCCTGCATTATTCCCCCAAACTGCTCAATTTCCGCAATCGTGTTGTAACAATGGAAAGAGAGGCGCAGGTAGGTGTTACCTTCTTTGTCCAGGTGTTTAACCAGGGCGATGTGCTGGCGGGCTAAAGTGGCGACCAGGGCGTCCGCTTCTTCGCTGCTCAGGTCAACAGCAAAAGTGACAATGGGGCCGTGCGCTGGTTGTGGGGAGATGACCCGGTAGCCCAGGTTGGTGAGCACGGCCGTAGCCTTATCTGACAAGGCGCGTGTGTGCCGGTCAATGTTTTCTACCCCCAACTCCCGAATCAACCCCAGGCTTTCCACCAGGGCGATGATGCCCGGTATGTTGGGCGTGCCGGACATGAAACGTTGGGCGGCTGGGGCGGGCGTCAGGTCATATTTCAGCCAGTGCAAATAATCAACGGTGGCATTGCTGCCAATGGCGCGGGGCTGCATTTGTTCCGCTACTTCTTGCCGCACATAGAGGAAGCCTTGCCCCGGCAGCGCCAGCAGCGACTTTTGGCCGCCACAGGCCAACACGTCAATGTGCATCGCCTGTACATCTATCGCCATGTGCCCGATGGCTTGAATGGCGTCCACCACAAACAAAATACCGCGCTCATGGCAGAAACGGCCGACGGCCGTCAAATCCGTGCGCTGTCCCGTAAAAAACTGGATGGCGCTGGCGGCAATCACCCGCGTTCGGTCGTTCACATACGGTTGCAACGCCGCCAGAGTAAGACCGCCATCGGCGCCTGCACTGAGCGAAGACGAAATGGCCGGAACCAGCCGTGACTCTACCCCCTCCCGCGCCAGACTGAGCCAGGGATACACATTGGATGGAAATTCCACATCACAAAACAGTACATTGTCGCCCGGCTGCCAGGCCATGCCCTGAGCGACAGCATTTAATCCGGCCGAGGTGGTGGCGATGGGCACAATCTCCCAGGGCGATACCGCGTTCAGAAAGGCCGCCATTTCCTGGCGCAGCCGCTCGGCGTAAACCAACCCATGTTTCATCCAAAAGCGGCCCGGCTGTTGGGCAAATTCATCAATCGCCCACTTCACTCTGGCCTGAGTGCGGGCAGGTAATGGCGAAATACCGGCATGGTTGAAGTAAATGGTCTCGCCGCTGCCAGGAAATTCGTCTGCACGTAATTGTTCTACGTTATACATCTATCACTACCACCTTATATAATTTGGGTAATTGAACAGTTACCCAATTATTCAATTATTGGATTCTACCACCCACCAGGAATTCTTGCCGATGGTACTAACGCCGCAACTACTTTTATCTGCTTACTGTGAAGGGATATTCCCGATGGCGCATGAGGACGGCCGTATCTATTGGTATGATCCCGATCCCCGCGCCATTATCCCTCTGGATGGTTTTCATATGCCGCGTCGTCTGGCGCGCATCGTGCGGATGGGCGTGTTTGAGGTGCGGGTGGATACGGCGTTTACGGCCGTGATGCAAGCCTGTGCCGCTCCTTCTGACGGCCGTGAAACCACCTGGATCAGCCCGGAATTTATTGCCGCCTACACCGAATTACACCGGCATGGTTTTGCTCATAGCGTGGAATGTTGGCAAGACGGCCGTCTGGTAGGCGGCCTCTATGGCGTCTCCGTGCAGGGTTTGTTTGCCGGGGAAAGCATGTTTAGTTACGTCCCCAATGCCAGCAAAGTAGCCCTGGTACACCTGGTTAACCGCCTGCAACGTGGCGGCTTCCAACTGCTCGATACCCAATTTATGACGGCTCATTTGCAGCAGTTTGGTACAATCGAGATCCCCGCCACCGAATATAAACAGCGATTGGCGAGAGCATTATTAGTATCGGCAAAGTTTTAGCATTAGGCATCACATGATGCGTGATACCCTTTCAGGAGAATAGGAACAATGACCGACAAATTAGACCGGGCCGATGTGCGTATTTTCAGCGGCCGTTCCAACCGCCCGTTGGCCGAAAAGATTGCCAACCATTTGGAACTGCCGCTGGCCGACACCACATTTTCCCGGTTTAGCAATGACAACCTGTTTGTACAGTTAGGCAAGAGTGTACGGGGTCGGGTGGTGTACATTGTGCAATCGCTGACACCACCGGTCAGCGACCATGTGGTCGAGTTGTTGATGATGCTGGATATTGCCAAGAGCGCCGCCGCGCGGGAAATCCATGCCATCATCCCTTACTTTTCTTATGCCCGCTCCGACAAAAAAGATGCGCCACGTATCTCCATTACCGCCCGCCTGATCGCCGACCTGCTGGCAACTTCTGGCGCTACCCACATTATGACCATGACGCTGCACTCGCCGCAGGTGCATGGCTTTTTCAGCGTCCCAGCCGATCCGCTGACAGCGCGTATGGAACTGGCGACCTACATTCGCCAGCGCGACCTGGACCCGACGCGGGATGTGGTCGTGGCCCCGGACATGGGGCGGGCCAAACCGGCGGCCCGTTTTGCCCGCGACCTGGGGCTGTCCATCGCCTCGGCCGACAAGGTGCGCATTTCCGACACGGAAGTGCGCATTGGCGGACTGATTAGCCGCCAGATAAAAGGGTTTAAGCGAGCAATTGTGTACGATGACGAGATTGCCACGGGTGGATCGGTGGTAGAATTGAGCCAGGTGTTGGTAGAAAGCGGCATTGAAGAGATTATTCTGATGTGTACACACGGTCTGTTTTTGGGGCGGGCGGTGGAACGGCTGGCCTCTATTCCCCAAATTGTGGAAGTGGTGACGACGGATACGGTGGAACGGCCGTCCGAACGCCAACCCGCCAATCTCACCGTCCTCTCCGTCGCCTCCGTTTTTGCCGAAGCCATGCGCCAAAACTACTGCCACCGCTCGATTGGGGAATTGTTTGAAGGGATGGAAAGCTAAAAATCTGTCATTGGTCATTGGTCACTGGTCATTGACAAATGACAAATGACAAAGGATAAAGGACAAAGGACAAAAGTAATATGAACGACAACAACCATCATCACGACGAAGAAGATTTTATTATGGCTTTTCAGGATAGCTGCGATAAACCCACGCTGCTGCTGATTCATGGCTTCCCCCTGAACAGCAGCATGTGGTCGCCGCAGTTGGATGACCTGGCGAATTTTGTGCGCGTCATTGCCCCCGACCTGCGCGGGCATGGCCAATCGGACGCGATTGCCGGGCCTTACAGTGTGGAGCAATTGGCCGATGACTGCGCTGACCTGCTGGCACATTTGAACGTGGCTACCCCGTTTATAGTCTGTGGCCTTTCCATGGGCGGCTACATTGCCCTGGAGTTTTACCGGCGCTACAGCGAATATGTGGCCGGGCTGATTCTGACGGCCACCCGCGCCGGGGCGGATTCAGCCGAAGGCAAGGCGAGCCGGGACAAGATGGCGGAGATGGCCAGGCGCGAGGGGGTCACGGCCGTGGCCGAAACCATGCTGCCCAAACTCCTCGCCCCCGACAACTTTGCCGACGACGAGGAGTTGGTAGATTTTGCCCGCCAGATGATGGAGGGTACCTCGCTGGAAGGGGTGGTGGGCGCATTGGCCGCCATGCGTGACCGACCCGACTCCACCCCCACCCTGCCCACTATTGACGTGCCGGTGCTGGTCATTCATGGCGCGGAAGACCAGATCATCCCCGTGTCAGAGGCAGAGGCAATGGCCCAGGCTGTACCCGACGGCCGTCTGGTCATCATCCCCGACGCCGGCCACCTGCCCAATCTGGAACAACCGGACGCCTTTAATGATGCGGTGATTGATTTTTTGGAGTCGTTGGGCTTTGATGAGGAGATAGATTGATGCGTGATGCGTGACTGGGTTTTCACGCATCACGCATCACGCCACCACCATGTTCGAGTGGAAAAGCGGCGACGATGAATGGGTGGAGGAACCAACGGCCGTAGCCGTTGGCGAATCTGCCCGTTTTCCCCTCAGGGCCAGAGGATTGCTGGCGTTGGCTGTGCTGACGCTGCTGGTGGGAGGCGGGTTGTGGCTGGCTTATCGCCGGGTGGAAACGCAGGTCACGGCCGTGACCAACAGCCGCGCAGAAGAGATACGCGCCGCCGACCGGCTGCTGGTGGAAACGGCCCTTGCCGGTGATAACGACCTGTTCACCGCCTTCCTCAGCCGCTCGCCGGAATGGGCCGATGCCCAGGTGCGGCTGCAAACACGCGGCAGCCTGTTTGACCGCCCACCGATGGGCCTGTGGCTGGACACCAGAGCCGACCTGTTCGCCGGCGAATTCCTCTCGTCTACGCAATTCATTTTTGCCCCCGACCTGAACAGCGCCGAACTCAGGATGACCATGCCCTACGTCACCCTGGATGAGGCAGGTGAACTGCAATCGCTGCTATTGCAGCGCACGGCCGTTTACCGGCTGCAAAACAACGGCTGGCTGCTGGCCGAACCAGACCGCGAGTTTTGGGGGGATTATGTGCATGAGGAACGGCCGTATCTCGACCTGAGCACCCCCACCCGTGACCAGGAAATTGCCACCCGCCTGGCCGATGATTTGAACGGCTGGATCAACCGCATCTGCAACGATATTAACTGTCCCAACCAGTTTGCGCTGCAACTGCGCCTGTCTAACAATCCAAATAGCCTGCTGGACATATACTCCCCCATCCGGCTCAGCACCACTTACCTGGGCGGGCAGCAAACCACCCGCCTGTCACTGCCGGCCCCCACCCTGGTGGGGCTGCCGCTGGACGAAACCGGGTATCAGGTCTTGCTGCGCGGCTACACCACCCACCTGGCGCGGGCGCTGCTGAACGCCTATGCCTTTGAACCCCCCGCCCTGAGCCGTGTCATCAGCAACCCCGATATAGATGGGATGCTGGCCAAATGGGGTTTATTCACCCCCTGGCCCACCGGCTACAACCCCGTGCGGGCGGCCGAACCGCCGCCCATCCCTTTGCCTGACCAGGATATTGTGATGCTGTGCCTGGGCAGCCGCGCCCCCAACCTGTTCCGCTATGACGCCGCTGCCGAAACCTGGTTTGATCTGCCCCTGGCGACGGAGGGTGCGCCGGGGTATTACCTGATACCCTTTCCCGACGGGCAAGGCGTGGCCATGGTGGTTGGCCCTTCGGTGCGCGATGAGTTATACCGGGTGGTCTGGCTGCACGACGGCCGTGAACGTCTGTTATTCACCACCACCTTTTGGCCCTATATAAACTTTGTCACCGAACTGGAACCGGGCCGATTCTTGCTTAGTTACAACACTGTTTTCACCGATGAAAATGGAGATAACTCCACGAGCCGCTACGACGTGGAGATTACGGCTGCCGCATGTGATGATGAAAGCTGCCCTGTGCAGCCTTTTGAGAAGTGGGCGGAGCCTTCGCTAGACGGCCGTTACACCCTCATCATGGTTCCAGACGAAACCCAACGGCTGATCTATTCCGTAGGGGATGCTGCCGGAGAAGAAATAGCTGTACTGGAAAATGCTTATTACCCTGTCTGGTTAGACGGCCGTACCCTGGCCTATTTGCAATCCATCCCCTCCCATGATCCACACCAGCCGCCAGAAAACAAGCTGATGACGGCCGTGATCACTGAAAACGACACTGTTCAAATTGAAACTCTGCTGGCCACGAGCGAGGTTGGCGCGGCACTGCCTGGAGGTCCCCCCACAGGCCAGTTGTACCTCGCCGCTATGACACCCTACCCGGCTACGCAGCCGGAACAACTGTTTCTCAGCATCTTCGATTGGCAGGACAATGTGGGGCAAAGTAGCTATTTGCTGCAATATGATTGGCAAAAGCACGAGTGGGCTACTCTTGACAGCATACCAGCCAACCGGCCCTGGTCGACCATTCACCAACACGGCCGTTACCTGACGTCAGGCCTCTACACCGATTCCGGTTATGAAGTACACCTCTATGACATCCCCGACCAGCGCTGGCAGGTGTATGAAGGCGAGCGGCCTCGTTTTTCGTTCGGCGGTCCCCTGTCATGGTCAGATGATGGTCACTGGTTTATTCTGCTAGAAAGCGGTCTGGTGCGGTTGATTGCGCCAGAGTATGAGTACCAGAAGCTGCTGTTTCACGGACTGGATAATTGCGAAGGCGCTTTGTTTGTAGACCGCGCCCGGCGCGACGAAACCGGCCCCTGACCATTGGGGCTGATCACCAGGTCGTTTTCAAAGGGCAGTGGTTTGTTGGCTGCCCGGCCGTACAGCAGCCACAACTGGCTGTTAAACGGCTCTTCCCCTTCGGCCAGGGTAGAGAGGCGGGGGAGATAACGGCCGTCTGACTGCAACAAATGGCTTTTGGCCGTGTCGTGCAAATACACATTGAGCAATCGCACAGCCTCCTGCCGGATGCCCTCATTTTCCAGAGGGAACAACACTTCCACCCGCCGGTCAATGTTGCGTGGCATAGGGTCGGCGCTGCCCAGATAAATCTCCGGCTGGTCCAGATTATGGAAATAATAAATGCGACTGTGTTCCAGAAAGCGACCGACAATACTCATCACCCGGATATTTTCACTCACCCCAGCCACACCCGGCCGTAAACAGCAAATGCCCCGGATGATCAGGTCAATCTGCACCCCCGCCTGCGACGCCGTATACAGCGCCCGGATAATACGGGGATCCACAATAGAGTTCGCTTTGATGATGAGACGGCCGTGTTTGCCATGCGCCGTTTCTCGCTCAATCAAGCGCGTCAGATTATCCCGAAAACTGACCGGCGCCACCCAAAACTTCCGATACTCTTTCTGCTTGGAAAAGCCGGTGAGAAAGTTAAACACCTCAGACGCATCCGCCGCCATCTCCTCATCCGTCGTCAACAAACCCAGGTCGGTATACAAGCGGGAAGTAAAGGCATTGTAATTACCCGTAGCCACATGCACATAACGGCGCAGCCCGTCCCGCTCACGGCGCACAATCAGCATCACTTTGCTATGTGTCTTCAGCCCCATGATGCCATAAGCCACATGCACGCCCGCATTTTCCAATGCCCGCGCCCACTCAATGTTGCTCTCTTCATCAAACCGTGCCTTTAACTCCAGCAGCACCGCCACCTGCTTGCCGTTCTCCCGCGCCCGCATCAGCGCCCGCACAATGGGCGGGTTTGGCCCCACCCGGTATAGCGTCATCTTGATGGCGATCACGTCCGGGTCATCGGCGGCCGCTTCCACCAGGTTGATCACCGGCGTAAAACTATCATATGGATGGTGCAAGAGCACATCCTCGCGGCGCAGCACATTAAAGATATTCTCCCCACTGCGGAAGGGCTGCGGCAGCCGGGGCTGGAACACCTCGTCTTTCAGGTCAGATCGATCCAACCGGTTGAGTTCCCACAAACTGCTCAACCCTAACGGCCCATTGGCCGTATACACATCATACGTACTGATGCGCAAGTGTTCTATGAGCAGGCGCCGCGTTTCATCCGGCATTGTCTCATCCACTTCCAGACGCACCACCTGCCCAAAATGGCGTTGGCGCAGGCTCTCCTCCATTGTCAACAGCAAATCATCCGCCTCCTCTTCCTGAATTTCCATATCCGTGTTTCGTGTCACCCGGAAAGGATACGAGGCTTTCATGATCATGCCTGGAAACAGGCGATCCAGATTGGCGGCAATCACCTGTTCCACCCACACCAACTTCTGCGTACGCGGCGGCAATATGTCCTCCGGGTCTATCGGCTTCAACGGCACCAGGCGCGGCAGCGACGCAGGCACTTTGACGCGAGCAAAATAATCCTCGCCGGTATCCGGGTCTACAATTTCGGCTGCCAGATTGATGCTGAGATTGGAAATATGCGGGAAAGGATGGGCCGGGTCTGTGACCAGGGGCGTCAATACAGGGAAAATTTCGCGGTCAAAATAATCGCGCAGTTTGCGCTTTTGGCGGGCGTTTAGCTCTTTGTAATCGAGAACATGAATACCTTCCCCGGCCAGTGCGGGCAGCAGCATCTCTTGCCAATAGGTCACGGACGTGGCAAACAGACTTGTCACCACCCGGTGAATGGCTACCAGTTGCTCACGCGGCGTCAAACCATCCGCCGGCGTATCGGTAATACCCAACAATACTTGCTGTTTCAAGCCGGATACCCGCACCATAAACACTTCATCCATGTTGGAACTAAAGATGGCCACAAACTTCACCCGCTCTAGCAGGGGATGATCTTCGCGGGTACACTCTTCCAGCACCCGCCGATTGAATTCGATCTGGCTCAATTCACGGTTAATATAGTAGCCGGGGTTTTTCAAATCTATGTCTTTCATAAGCAACCTAAGGAATGAGATAGGAATTCTATTTCAGAAGTTCAACTTTTGGGGAGAAGTTGAACTTCTTTACCAGTCTACCACATGAAAAAGATTTTTAGCACATTGCTCCTGTTATTACTGGTGGGGTGTAAGCCGACAGTGACCTTGCCCACGCCAGCACCCACGGCCGTATGGCCGCCCACCGTCCCGGCTCTCTCGGTGGGGCAATCGCTCCCGGCAACGGCTACCGGCGTTGTGTCCGGCACGGCCGTACCGGAAGCCCCCCCCTCTGTCACCCCCCTGGACACACCCAACCCGGCCTCGCCCCGCCTGCGCCTGGCCACCGATACGGCCGTGCCCACCACCTTTATCAGCGCCGCCCAACAATTCGCTCAGCAGCATCTCACCCAATACAGTTGGAGCGAGCCGGATGATGCGCATCTTCTACTGACTACGCGCAGCGAGCGCCCGCTCGCCCGGTGGCTCTATACCCTGGCCGCTCCCTTCCCCACCGTGCCCGACGGCCTGACCCTGGCCGAATTACAGACCGCCTGGCAAGCCGGCAGCCTGCCCGTCATCGTCAGCGAAAGCACCGCTACGGCCATGACGCCGATTTTGGGGACGCCCGGCACGGCCGTGCAGATTGTGCCCGAAGGGGAACTGCGGGAACGATTATGGGCGGCACGGCCGTCGGCTACAACCCCCTCGCTCACCATCCTCCCCTTTGACCAACTGGCACCCGACCTGAAAGTGCTGGCATTGGACGGCCAATCACCGCTGGCAGCCGATTTTGCGCCGGAGAATTACCCGTTAACCATTTCCATTGGTGTGGCCGGAGAAGAAACGGCCGTAACCCAATTCCGCGCTCAATGGGATGGCCCCACCACCAATTATGACCCGGCCAAAATTACCCGCATCGCCCTGACCGGCGTCACCGCCCTGGTGCGGGCTACCGCTTTCAACATGGAACGCTCTGGCATCCTCTGGCCCGGCGAAGAGGTAGGGCCGGTGCTGCGCGCTGCCGACATTGCCCACATCAGCAACGAGGTCTCCTTTGCCCCGGACTGCCCCTACCCCGACCCCATCGGCGGCACCACCTTTTGCAGCGATGACCGCTACCTTGACCTGATTCTGGACATGGGTGCCGATGTGATTGAACTGACCGGCAATCATCTGAACGATTGGGGACGGGACAACACACGCCGCACCATCGAGATGTATGAAACGGCCGGGCTGCTCACCTACGGCGGCGGACGTGACCTGACGGCGGCCGTTACACCCGCCTTATTTAACCACAACGGCAATCGGATCGCCTTTGTGGGCTGTAATTCGTTTGGGCCGGCATTTGCTTGGGCAACGGCGACGGAACCAGGGGCACGGCCGTGTGACGGCGCGCTCCCCACCGAAATTGCCACTCTGCGGGAGCAAGGGTATCTGGTCTTTGTCACTTTGCAATACACCGAGTATTACCAGTATGCACCCCCACCCGACCAGAAACAGTTTTTTCAGGAAATGGCGACGGCGGGGGCCACGGCCCTATCCGGCAGCCAGGCGCACCACGCCCAGGGGTTCGCTTTTTACAATAACGCTTTTATCCACTACGGGCCGGGCAACCTCTTTTTTGACCAGATGGATATGATGGGTACGCGACAGACCTTTGTGGACACGTATGTGATTGTTGACGGCCGTCTCGTGAGCGTGGAATTGTGGACAGGGCTGATCGAAAACTACGCCCGCCCCCGCCAGATGACTCCCGCCGAACGCGCCCAACTGCTCCAGACCGTCTTCCAGGCCAGTGGGTGGTAATTAGCATCATCGCATCATGCCAAATTTTTGCGCCAGATTCCACTTATGATATAGTCGTAAGGGTAATGGAGCTAATGATGGGAGGATTAAATACCCGCATAGCCTTGTCAGTTCAGCAGCAATTAATTGATGGGAGAGCAACATTGTGTCCAGTACGCAGTTGTATTTGCTGGGGACGCCGCGCCTGGTTCGGGAGGGTACGGCCGTCCACATCGAAATTCAAAAAGCCCTTGCCTTACTTGTTTACCTGGCCGTCAACCGCCAGCCTTATACGCGCGCCGAGTTAGCCGCATTATTCTGGCCGGAACTGCCAGTCGCAAACGCCCAAAATGTCCTGCGGCGTACCCTGTCTACCCTACGCCGGGCCATTGGGGCCGATTGCCTCCAGGCCACCCGGACCACCGTGTCCCTGACGCCGGTCACAGAGCCGCCCTTGTCTCCACAAAATGGCGGCGTTCACTACCATAACCTGTGGGTGGATGTTATTCAGTTCCATCACTACCTGGCTCAAAACACAACCACGGCACTGGCCGAAGCCCTGGCCCTTTATCAAGGAGAGTTCCTCAGCGGTTTTAGTTTGCGGGATAGTCCGCTGTTTGATGAATGGCAGATGGCACAGGGGCGGAAGTTCCACCAGGAAGCGATCAAGGCGTGCCAGACGCTGGGGCATATTTATACGGAGCAACAGGAGTGGGAAACGGCCGTCGCTTATGCCCGGCGCTGGTTGGCGCTGGACCCTTTGCACGAACCGGCTCACCGCCACTTGATGCGCCTGTACGAACAACAAGGCAGCCGTTCAGCCGCCCTCCACCAATACCATGAATGTGTCCGCCTGCTGCGCCAGGAGCTGGACATTGAGCCGGAAACAGAGACGACCCAGCTTTATCTGACTATCCGCGAAGGCCGCCAAAACGCCATCACAAAGTGGCAAACTGATGCGGAAATGGTCGCTCGTGTATATACCACCTCACCTCCCCTTCCTGAGCAGTCCCCTAAACCCGCGCCAACCGATGAACAGTTTCACCACCTGTTATACCAGTTAGAAATAGGTACAGGTGAAAAAACACAGCAGCAAGCGTTGACTGCATTTAAGACTGATGCCAATCAGATATGGGCTGCCTGGGAGTGGGCCACGCGGCAAAAGCAGATAGAGCTAATTGGTCGAGCCTGTTTTCCATTGGCTTTATTCCACGACTATCTGGGGTGGGATGAGGCGGGCCAGCGGATGTTTCAAACGGCCGTGCAAGCCATCCACCAGAAAGCACAGCCAAAATCCGACCGTTTAGTGGTAGGGCAGTTGATGTCTCATCAGGCCCAATTTGCCATTGCCCGGCGACACTTTTATGAGGCCCGTCCCTTGTTAAACGAAAGCCAGGCTATCGCTCAAAAAGTGGATGATCCCGTGGGACAGATATTGGCGCTTAAACAATTGGTGCATTTCCACACCCAACTGAATGCTCTGGACGAAGCCGGGCGCGTGGCCGGGCAATACCTGGCGTTGTGCCAACAAAACGCGCTTTGGGGGCAAGCAAGAGATAAACATTTCCTGGCCGATGCCTGGAAGAAAATGGGGCTGCTTAAGGCCCGTTGGCAAGATTTCTCCGGCGCGGATGATTGTTACCATCAGGCATTGGCGCTGGCCAGGGAAAGTGGCGACGCGCACATGGCAGCGCAGATTATCTGTAACCAGGGTTTGCTTTACCAAAGCCAGGGGCAAGAACCGACCGTTTATTTGCCTCTGTTTTATGACAGTCTGGATACCTTTGAGAAGTTGGATGACCAACGCAGTGTGGGCACGCTCCTGCTCAACATCGGCCGGGCCTGCCTGCAATTGCAGCATTTGGCAGAAGCCCGACAAATACTGGAAGAGAGCCTACCCATTAACTGCCATCTGGATGATGATTATCAGGCCGGGGTGACGGTCTATTTGTTGGGTCAGGTTGCCCGCCAGATGAGTAAATTCCCGGCAGCCATGAACCATTACCAGGATGCGCTGGAAATTCTGGGGGACACAGACGCGCCCGTCCTGGTACAGCGCATTTACCACGACATGGCCGCCTGCCTGGATCTGGCGCCGGATACCTGCCGGATAAGCGCCCGGCTCAAAATGCGGCTACGTTACCTGCCGCCAACGGCCGTTGATACCAACGATGCTGACGTGAATCTGGCTTTTGTTCGGGAAGGCCAGGCATTGTACCAGGCCGGAAATGGGATGGAGAGGAAATGAGCGGGGGAGGAGTGGGGCACGGTCGTACCCCGATCCTGCTGACACACAGAAAAGAACGGCCGTCAGTGGGGGACGGCCGTTCTTCAAAATTAGTTCTCACTCTAACTCGCTGTTCTCCTGCATCAGCTTCCACCCAGTCAAACAAATATTGCAGGCACGACAGACAGAACATCCCTCGGGGCTGAGAAGTGACTGTAGCCATCGGAACGACTGGGGCCTATCTTTTTGGTTTGTCATGGACACATGGTGCCCACAACTAGATTTGTTCACTTGTGGCTTTTAAACATCTAGAAGAATTTTTCACCTACGAAGACATGTCACTCTTTTTCCTTTGCCAATCCACAATCCCTGATAACACTTCAATTCCTATTGATAACAATGCTCCTATGATGAGTGCGTTTCCAACAGTGTTATTTAGTTCCCCGTATACCAAATAGAGGATGATACTTAGTAAAACAGTGCTAGAGATGACCAGTAGGGGCAGTCGGTCAACTTTGAATCGTCGTATGCATATGCTGACAAGAACGAGACAAAAAAAACCGACTGCAACCAAGATGCACTGTATAAAAAGGTTCATTTTAGTCATAAACTCCTTTTGTAAGCTGGATTATAATGGCCTAAAGAATTAGGACAGAAAAAACGACACCTTTTAGACTGGAAACCATCCGGTCATCGCGCTGCTAGACTTCCGCCTGGCTGACTTGTTGCTCCCGGCTAAACAAGCCGGGCAATTCGTCCAAGGCCCGCTGCCGCCACTGACGCAACTGATTAATGTGGACATCATAATGGGCAGCCGCTTCTTGAAGACTCTTTTCTTCTTTTAACAGATCAAGAACGATTTTTGCTTTGAAGGTAGGTGGATATTGTTTTCTCATGGTTTCCAGTCTACCTTAAAGTTGCTCCAAAATCTGTCTTGACAATCTAGAACATCTTATCTACGGTTGTCCTGGATGTTCATTCATTTTATTCGTAGTCCATTGTAGAACTGTATTTCCCACATCAAGGGTTGTACTCGATTGATCTACTACACCACCAGTTTGCGGATCTATACGTGCAATTGTAACTGTATCATTAAACCAGCCATTATCGTCAACTTCTAGCTTTATGTGTTGACCTGTTCCATATGCTGATCGAGCTGCATTGTGAAGGGTGCCGCGAATACTTTTCAATTCATTAACAACATTGCTTGCGTATATAGCAGCCACAGCGCCAGCGAGGATCACTCCACCAAGCAGAACTACTCCCACAGGATTTGTAACAAACCATAAAAGAGCACCACCAATCGCACCTGCCATCGATGCCACTTGTGTTCCAGCCAGCCAGGTGATAGCTAGCGATGTTATAGTTGTTAATAAAGCAGCAGCACCTCCATTTGCTAGGGACTTTTGAACTTCCTGTAACACAATACGCAGAAAGGCAAGAGCAGCAGTGCCTATTTGAAGTAATTGACGTACAAGATCCCAATTCTCAATACTTTCGTCTATTTCATCTAACAAACTACCTTCTACAATGTTTCCATTTGCATCAATGAGATCGTCTGGTGAATAAGTTTCTGTTTCATCAGGATTATGCCCTGTTGGATCAGCATAACCAACTGGGTTGTTCAAGACGTAACTATACCGATTTAGCATTTGTGGCTCGAATGACCCAGAGCCATTTCCCGTTAGTTTACCGCCATAATGGCGGACAGCTTCACTGAAAGAAACAGTTAAGGCAGAATGTTTTAATCCTGGTACGATAAAATCTGCATTAATGAACTTGCCGAGCGCCGGGTCATAATACCGGGCATTGTAGTCATACAGCCCCAGGTCATTGTCCCAACGCTGGCCGGTATAGCGATGGCCGGTGGGGGTAGTGTTCTGGCTGTACCGCTCCTCACCAAACGGCCGGTACCGTTTTTGGGCCCGGGTCGTGCCATTGGCATACAGCGTCGTTGTCACACTACCCAACGCATCCGTGGCAAAGTAGCTGACCCCGCTGCCGGGACTCAATCCTTCACGCATGGCTACCAGCCTACCGCCAAACAGATATTGTTTGCGGTAGGTATTCAGCGTCACGTTATGCTCAAAAATCTTGCCCAAATGCACGGTGGTCTGAGCAGACGGCTGCCCTTCATCCACCACCCGCAGGATCATCAGGCCATCAGCGTCATACACAAAACGCAGGGTGTCATTTTGATCGTTGGTCGCCGTTTGCAGCATGTTTTCGGCCGTCCAACCCAACGTCCAATCCCGGTTCTGGTTATCAATCCGCCGCGTCATGTTGCCATTGAGGTCATACCAGTACCGCTGCAAGATGCCCAGATGGGTCACGGCGTGGGGGTGGTTGTTCTGGTAGCCATAGGTGACATCCCCTTTGCTGAGCAGGTTGCCCACGGCATTATAGGCATAACTCTCATCATAATGGCCGCTATTTCCACCACTGGTATAGGCATGGGTCAGCCGGTTCAATGAATCATACGCAAAGTATTGCCATTGATTGCTGCCCCCACTGGGGGGTACGTAATCCCGTATGGCAGTGATATTCCCTACTTTGTCATAACTGTATCCGTAGCGGAAACGGGTGTTACTGCTGGAATAGGTGCGTATTTCGTTGAGGCGCAAGGAGACGGGGTCGTAAGCAAAGGTGGTATAGATGGACGTGCTGGGCATGTTCAGCCGGGTCATCTGGCCATCAGCCCGGTTATACTGCGCTTGCTGCACGTAATTACTATCACCGACATGTGTTTTGGGCTGGCCCGTTTGCCAATAGTAGTTGGTAGTTACGCTCTCACCAGTCTGCCCACTGCTGCCGCCGGGATAGGTAATGGTAACAGGCAGGTCTCCCTGAGTGTAGCCAAACTGGAAGGTGTAGTTGTTGCCCGGCACCTGCCGCGTCTCTTGCGTCACCCGCCCCAGAATGTCATATTTCCAACTGGCATTATTGTGCTCCACACCAGGAGGATAATAAGCGGTCATGCCGGTGCGCCGGCCGACACCCTTGTTGCCGCCAGCCGTCACATCATACTCATACGTCGCCAGAAGGGCACCGCCTATTCCCTGCCGTTTAGCCGTCAACCGATTGAGATCGTCATACACAAAGTCAATCGTCTGTACTTTGGCGTCTGTTTGCGACTCCAGATTACCGGCATTGTCATAGGCATAATACCACTGGCCCATGTCGGGGTCATTCATATACCGTTTACGGCCGGCGGCATCATAAATCATTTGGGTTGTATGGTTATAGGGGTTTAAGACCTCCGTCAGATTACCTAGCGGATCATAAGAGTACCGGGTGCGGTAGACTTTTAATTCGTCGTAATTGTCAAAATAAACCGTCCAGTTTTGCCGGGCGCGGGCAAAGAATTGCCAGGTTCCCGCCAACCACTCGCTTTCGTTTTTAATCAGTCGTCGTTCGGCAAAAATAGCCGGGTTGTCCCGTTCCCAAATGACAATGCTGAAAGACTGGGTATTGGTTTTGCTGGTGCGCAGCAAAACGCGATACCAGGTGTTAGCCTTGACAGGCATGAGGGGCGTCTTCGTTTCGTTGCCGGAATTGCCATTGCCTTGCCACTCCTGTAACTGTAGTGAACCATCTTTAACCATCAGTCCCCAGAGGCGGTAGTTGCTGGTGTCCCAGGTACCATGCTGCAATCCCAGTTGGGCAAAGGCGTTGGCGTTCGTCACGCGAAATGAGAAAGCAACGGCGTTGCCGTGGGAATCGGAAGTGGCGGGGATGGTATGGATCAACTCCGCCCAGTTGGCCGAGATGTCTGGTAAAACGCCAATGAGGCGGGCAACCTTGGTGTCATCGTTGACGACAGTCACGTTGTTACGTACCTGCCAACCGTCCAGGTTGCCATCTTCAAAGTCGTCGGTGAACATATCGAGATCTACAGTTTCGTCTACGGCCACCAACTGGCCCACGGCGTCGAAGAAAGAAGCCTTAATGTGATGATTACCATCTTGGGCATACAGACTGCGATTGCCATAGACCACGCTGTTGACGGCGCCATCCAGCCCAATCGTTTGCACGGTACGGCCGGCCGGGTCATAGGCCGAGGTGACTTTATTAGCCGTTGTACTGGGTGTGACATAATAGCTACCACTGCCGCCATAAGCCGCCACCGGATAGGGTTCGCTTTGGGAAATGGCACTGCCCGCCGCATTATAGACGGTATCAACAATCCGCCGTTGGCCCGTGTTCGCGCCGCTAACAGCATTACCACTCCAATCCGTGTGGGCGGTCTGTGTCTGGATGGGATTACCAAAGCCATCATAAAACGTCCGCTCCCAGACCCCGCCGTTTGTATACTGAATGGCATCGTTTTGTGTTTTGCGCCAACTGGTAATGCGGAGGGGGATTGAACCATCGGCATAATGGTAGGCTTCAGACGGCCGTCGGAAGACCTCGTCATCATCCGTACCGCAACTCTCGCATTGCTCGTGCCAGCCACGAAAAGATTTTATCAGACGACCAAAATCATCGTAGAAGTAATAGTTCCAAAGACCGTTGGCGTCCATGGCCTCACGCAGCAGGCCAGGTGGGCCATCGTTGCGGGTAGCATTCAAATGAATATAACGCAGGCTTTGGGTATGCCCCAGCGCGTTTTCCATGGAAACAGGGTAAAGATGGTAGACGTCATCATAGCTAATGTGCGTGTCGTTGTTGTTAGCATCACTCACTTTCGTGGCATTGCCGTAGTCGTCGTATTCTATCGTTTGTATGATGGCGAAGACGGCCGTGAGCGGGGCATCCAATTCGGGTTCTGCCACACCAAGGCAGAACCCACATCCATCAGCATAAGCTGTATTTGAAGACGCTTCGCCATAACTGTTCTTGGCTGTGACAACATAATAGTACCCTCCTGTCAGGATGGGATCCGTATAGGTAGAAGTAATGTTGGTCAGATTCTCAGCAATGAGATGATCCTTGTCCAGAGGAACAGGAGATGAATCGCTTCGGTACACGTTAAAGTATTGTACATTAATTCTGTCGTCATGATTCCACTGCAGCTCCACACCATGTTCTGGTCCCAAAAAAGTAGCAATAAGGCCATAAGGTGGCAATGGTACACCTGGGGTAGGTGAGGGTGTCGGCGAGGGGGAAGGTGTCGGCGAGGCGGTAGGTGATGGCGTGGCCGAAGGCAATGGCGTAGCCGAGGGCAACGGCGTCGGGGTGGGGGTGGACGGGGCACCGCAGGGACCCTGAAAGGCCACCATAAGAACCATTGTTTGGGGCGGTGTGATGTTTGTACGGAAGCCAGACCATTGGTTGCCGTATCTTTCGCCACAAACGTCCAGGTTGTAGGAACTATATGGCAGATTTGCAAATTCAAACACACCCCATTCACCAGTAATAGTTTCCGCTACATATTGGTTGGTAACAGCATCCCAAAGTATTACCCGGGCCCCCGGCCAGGGTATAAGATCATCCTCAAAAGTATAGGCGGCCCCACTCAGTGTTCCTGGGTTTGGTGTAGGCGTGGGCGTAACCGGCGTGGGCGATGGTGGAATGTAGGTGATCTCATTTTCCATCATCTGCTCCACCTGCGTTACCTGGCCGGCGGCGGGTGTGGCAGTCCAACTGGCACTGTTGTCGTAATAATTGCGCGATTCGGTAAGGGGGTCACTGGTAGCCGGGTTGATCGGCTGGCAATCGGTACAGGCATAGACCGCTTCACGGGCCACTTTGCCTACAATCCAACTGGTGGTGTTAGGGTAGTATTCGCGGTAGACCAATCGTCGCTGCCCAGAGGCGCCGCCGATATACCCTTCTTCTTCCATACGGGTCAGGTTGCCATATTGGATGTTGCTCTGACGGCCGTAGGTATAGTTTTTGCAATGCTGGTTGTTCTGCCCACCGCGTACATAGGTAGTTGTACATTCCTGGCTGGTATAGGTAAAGTCAAAGGTAGTACCGGAATCGGTAGCGTAGGTCGTATCGGTTTGTTGCAGGATAAAGTCACCATCATTAGGATTCATTAACCGGGAGAGGTACGGTCGGCCCGCTTTGCCCCAATAATCGGAGTTAGCAGGATTATCGTGGTTAAGGCCATGGCGGAACTGAATGAACTGTTTCTGCAAAGGTGTCCCATCGTAATCTTGGGTAGCAATCGTTACCTGACCAAAACCGGAAAGCGGGCCATGGGGATAGTCAAAGATAATATGATTGTCCCTGGCCGGACAGTTTACCGGGTTCGGCAACGTCCCCTGATGGCCATCATATTGATCATAACAAGGGTAAGCAAAGGTGTAGGTGGTAACCGCGGGTCCCACATTATCATGTACACCATCCCATGCTTCGGTCTGCTTAACAAAGTAGGACTGGCCGTAGTCAGGCACGTTAGGGCTGATGGTATAGCTGAAACGGCCGTCAGCCTCATAGGTAAAACGCATCCGTCCCCCATATCCGTTGTTAACCTCCTGTAAATAACTAAAGCGATTACACAGTGAGTTATGTGTACTGTGTGTCAATACAACAGGTGTGTAAGTTGTTGCTGGTAAAAACAGAGTACCATCCCCATTTTCTTCACGGATTGAACTGACCCGCTGGACTTTATTTGGCCGCCCACCCTGCCCACATGCCGTATTATTCAACTGGTCAACCGCCACGAAGACATTAAACACCTTGTATGGTGCGGCAAAGTCTAGATGGTACAGGTTAATTTTGTCCACAACGTGATTATCCAATGTGAACGTAATTTTGCTGGCGTAACTGCCGGTCACACGGGTGTTGGCATCCCCAGCCAGATTCTGGTAGTTATACCGGATTTCCTGCAACACAGCGCGGGATGTGGTAACAATTTCGGTCCCATAATATTCTGGCTCTTCATCCCAATCCTCATAATCGTATTGAATTTGGTTGCCATGGACATCAGTGACGGTATCCACCATCCAACGCAGACCACCATAATCATTGCGGGCGCCACCCTGCTGTTGTCCCGGCTGGCCAACGGTAACCAACAGACTACCATGATAAATAGATTGACCGGTTTCAGCATCCTCATTGTAACCCAATCGGTAGGTTGTGCCGTCTGGGGTCTGAACGGTCCAATAAATCCCATCACTATTCATGCCAGAGGGAGGGGCGGCAACGGAAATCTGGCGAACGCGCAGTTGAGGGGCATTGACAGCATAATAAGTATAAGTATTGCCAGATATGCTGTGTAAAACCAACCGATGGCTTTGTCCGTTGAGTACCAACGAGAAACGATGACCATGATATAAGTGGAAGTGCGGCTCTTCCCAATTTATTTGGGTTTCATCCCGGCTGATCTGGATATTGTTGATAGACCAACCCAGGCCCAACGCCCCCTGATCCATGCCATCAGTAAAGGTGAGCGCATCCAGACCACGGCTGGAATAAGAAATGTCAATGTTTGGCTGTAAACCGGTACGACCAGGTGGTACAGGAATGGGATATTGCGCCGTGGCTGCCCCACTGTAAGTAGAGACGGTTGGCCTTGTCCACTGGTATCGCCAGGGAGAAGGTGTGCCATCGTTAGGTAAGGGGTCTGACAACAGATTTTCTGTGGGAATTATCTCCTCATTGTTGACGGCTACAAACCCGGCCACCAGTGTGCCCGCCGGGGCAAATGATTCCAGCCCGGCGCTGATCAGCCCAGCCTGGTCGTACACGGTAGCTGCATGATAGCGCCATGTCCATTGATCGCCATCCTCTTGTAAGGCTATGAACCATTCCTGGATGGAATCATCTGTATTAGCCACCTTACGTAAATCTACGGCCACGTAAACAGGCCGGTTGAAGGAAGTAACAGATAGATTACTTGCGGTGGTGAAGGTTAGCCGATAAGCAAGGGCGCTGCCGGGCAATCCACCGGTTTCTATGTCGGGCACGGCCGTTACCGCCAGATTGACCATTACATCCTCCACTACCGCACCGCTATCGGCAATGAGCATGAGGGGTAAATCAGGGAATGTGACGGCTGTTCCTTCAGAGGAAATGATGGCTGTGTAGTTACCGTCCTGCACCACAGCCGTGGTCGTTGCAAAACCAGATGGTATCAACTCTGTCAGAGCACCCGCTGTTGACGGCAGTTGAATCGCTGGCGGCAGTGGTGCAGGCTCGTCATCGGCAAAAGCAAAATTACTATCATCTTGCCATGCTTCTACGATCCTATCAGCCGGATCGGACGGTGGCGCCTCATCCGGGCTTTGGGCAAAGAGCGCAGCCATAGGTTGCAGCACCATACTGATGACCAATACCAGATTGATGAAAAGAACAAGATATTTCCGCCCTCGGAACAGTTTGCGTATAACAGGTGTGTTCATCGTCTTCCTCCTGAAAAACAGTTAATCCACACCTGATTCTAAAAAACTACCGTGACCTATTCATTACAAATTCGATGGGTGTGTACCCAGTTTCGTAACGATCGGACAATGACGCAATTACTCAATTACCCAATTGCTCGCCGGGTCTGGCAAAATTGTCCCTATCACTGGCACTAAATTATTTTGAAAATCGCGCTACACATCAACTAATGCAGCAGAGTAAAGAAAAGGGGATTAGAGATTTACAGATCTCACCTCATCACTCCCTCACGCTGTCGGTTTGGCCAGGCTGTTGCCGATGAACGCGCCTAGCGCCCCGGTGACCGCACCGATGACGCCATAAAAGACGATGCTGCAAATGGCCCCGCCCGCTATCATCACCACCATCATACTGCCCATTTGGTCAAACGCCTGCGCCATTTCCGGGCCACCCACGCTCACCAACTGCCCCATAAAATCGCCGACCAGGGGGAAGATCACCACCAAAGAGACAATGGTGCTGACGAGATAGCCGGCGATCACCGCCAGCGCCCCGGCCACAGCGCCGGCCCCGGCTTCGCCACCTACCGCTGCCGGATCATAGCGACGATGAACCACCACATACGCCGCCCCGGCGCTGATGCCAGAGAACAGCCAACTCAGGCATTGCAGCAGGTTCGCTACACTGGTAAGCACCATCATGCTCTGAAAATCCTCGCCAAACATCGCCGCCAGCGGATCGGCGGAGTTGTTTATCTCTTCCAGGGCCGCCTCATCAAAAATGGGGGAATCCATCATGTTCTGGAATGAACGATAACCAATCAACAAACCGGCCAGACTACCCACCATCCAGATAACTGCGCCAATGGCCACGGCCGTAACCAACGGCTCCATGCGTATTTTCATCACGCCTCCTTATTCTATTTCACAAGTCGGCCGGGCGTCGCCATCCTGCCCGGCCGTCATCACCCGCTGATTATCGGTCAGGAAATGCAAGGTGACAACCACCCCGTGTGACCAGGCAGCACCAGGGAATAATCACCGAGATATGGCAAGCTCATATCCCACAGACGGGCATCATGATCGCTGCTGGCAACGGTGTATGCGCGAGAAAACGCTGGTTCTGGCTTGCCCGGATTTGAACATGAGAATACCCCCCTCCCCTTCTTTTTCCGGCAAATCTGGCTACAATAACGGCATTTGTAGTGCTGAAAATTCATCTGGTTGTTATCCTTTTGCGCCCCGGCACGCGGCTCGATTTTATGGGCTATCCCCTTTGTTAAACGAACGTACTTTTTTGCCAAAGACCATACCCCCCTTTGACCAACGAGAGGCACAGCAACCAGACAGAGGTTGTAAAGATGATTGATCAACATCTGGAAGAAGCCCAAGTCATCACCGTACCCGTCGCTCTGGAGACCGCCCCAGATGGTTTTACACTGCGCCACAAACTGCGCGGCCATCACAATATCATTTACGATATGGCCTGGTCGCCCGACGGCCGTACTCTGGCTTCTGTCTCTGCTGACCGCACCGCCCGCCTCTGGCGGTTGCAAGGCGACCAGATGGTGGGTATCCCCATCAGCCATGCCGACTATGTCTTTTGTGTGGCCTGGTCGCCTGACGGCCGTATCCTGGCCACCGGCGCCAATGACGAAACCATCCGGCTGACCAACGGCCGTACCGGCGAACCCATCCGCGACCTGAGCGGGCACACCGGTCCCATTTACAGCGTCGCCTGGTCGCCCGACGGCCGTCTGCTCGCTTCCGGCTCCTTCGACCGCACCATCCGCCTGTGGGACAGCGCCAACGACTGGGCCAGCCAGGAATTTAGCGGCCACCAGGATTGGATCATGAGCGTCGCCTGGTCACCCGACGGCCACATTCTGGCCGCCGCCTCCCGCGACAAAACCATCTCCTTCTGGGACATGCGCCAGGGCAAACTGTTCCGCAAACTGCGCGGCCACTTTGACATTGTGAACCACATCGCCTGGTCGCCCGATGGCACGTTGCTCGCCTCCGCCTCCGACGACATGACCATCCGCCTGTGGGACGCCGGCGCGGGGCGGCTACATGCCGTGCTGGAAGGGCATACCGACCTGGTCCTCTGTGTGCGCTTCTCGCCTGATGGCACACTGCTGGCCTCCAAATCCCGTGATGGCACGGTGCGCCTGTGGCGCTGCGACACCTGGGAACTCGTCGCCACCCTGGACGAACCGCTCAAGTCTGATTTAAACACCGCCCTGGCCTTCCACCCCCAAATGCCGCTGCTGACCACACTCGGCGCGGGCGACCGCACCATTCGCACCTGGCATCTGGATGATGTGACCCTGCTGGGGGCCAACTTCACCACCGAAACGTGGCATTACCGCAACGCCAAGGTGGTGCTGGTGGGGGATACCGGCGTCGGCAAATCGGGTTTAGGGCTGGTGCTGTCCGGTCGCCCCTGGGTGAATACCGGCTCCACACACGGCTGCAAAGTGTGGACGTTTGGTAATGAGACCATTCTGCTGCCCGACGGCCGTCAGGAAACCCGCGAAACCCTGCTCTGGGACCTGGCCGGGCAGCCTGGCTACCGCCTCACCAACCAACTACACCTGAACGAAGTCGCCGTCGCCCTGGTCGTCTTTGATGCCAGCAACGAGGTCGAACCACTGGCCGGGGTGCGCCACTGGGACCGGGCCTTGCGCCAGGCCACCCACCGCCAGGGAGACACCGCCCTGCCCATGACCAAATATCTGGTGGCCGCCCGCGCCGACATCAGCGGCGTTTCCGTGTGGCACAGCCATCTGCGCAGCCTGGTGCGCGAAATGGGTTTTGACGGCTACTTTGAAACCAGCGCCAAAGAGGGCTGGCAAATTGCCGAATTACGTGAAGCGATTCGCCAGGGCATTGATTGGGAATCCCGCCCCCACGTCAGTTCCAATGAACTGTTCCAGGCGATCAAACAATTTTTCATCGAGCAGAAAAAGAGCGGCCACATCCTCTCCACCACCGATGACCTGTTTCGCCTCTTTTGCCAGACGCACCCGCACCAATCGGCCGGGGATTTGCAGGCGCGTTTTGAAACAGCCCTCAGCCGCATGGAAAATCGGGGGCTGGTGCGAAAACTGCGTTTTGGCAGCTACGTGCTGCTGCAACCGGAACTGCTCGATGCGTATGCCTCTGACCTGGTGAATGCCGCTCAGAACAGCGCGGATGGGTTGGGTACATTGACAGAAACAGAGGTCTTAAACGGCCGTTACCTCACCCCCACCCACACCAACCACGTCAATCCCCAACAGCAAAAGCTGCTGCTCATCGCCACCGTCGAAGAACTCATCCGCCATGAAATCATCCTCAAAGAGCCGGGCGAAGCGGGCGCTGACCTCATCTTCCCCTCCAAATTCACCCGCCCCGGCCCGGCCGTGCCCGATGTGCCCGGCAAGACCATCCGCTTCACTTTTGAAGGGTCGGTGCGCAACATCTACGCCGTTCTCACCGTGCGCCTGGCGCACAGCCGCCTGTTTGAGAAAAAGGAGATGTGGCAAAACGCCGCCACCTTCACGGCCACCGTTGGCGGTGTTTGTGGATTATATCTGCGTGAATTGGACGAAGGCGCGGCGGAATTGACGCTCTTTTTTGACGACGCCGCCAGCGAAGCCACCCGTTACCAGTTTGAAGATTATGTGGCCGTGCATCTGGAACGGCGGGCGCTGCCCGGTTCGGTCACACGTGACCGGCTGTTTACCTGTGAGCAATGCAGCGTGCCGGTGACGGGGCAGCAAGTGACGGCGCGGCGGGCACGGGGTCTGAAGCAAATGAACTGCCCGGTTTGTGATCATCCCATTTCGTTGCTGGATGGGCGGGAACGGCTAGCGCAGCCGGTCACGTCGGTTGTGGCCGAGATTGACGAGGCCGCCGACGCCCACCGCGACCGGGACGTGGCCGAACTCATCTTGAAGGGCAAAGTGACGACCAACGACTATGATGTCTTTTTGTGTTATAACGACGCCGATGGCACGGCCGTGAAACTCATTGCCGACCAGTTGCGCGAACGAGGTGTCCTGCCCTGGCTGCTGCCACCTACCCAAACCGTTACCGCCGATACGTTGGCCCAAATCCGGTCGGTTGCCATCTGTGTGGGGCGGGGCAAAGTGCCCTGGCGCGACAATGAGACGGTGAAGCTCTTGCAACATTTTGTCAGCAAAGGCGCCGGCCCGTTTGTGATTGTGACCCTGCCCGGCTGCCCGGAAGGGATGCATTTTCCCGACGGTATTTTGCAGGTGAACTGGCGTGACCAGGAAGCCGCGGGGGTGGATATGCTGGCCTCCTTCATTCAGGCCCGGCCAAAATACGAATTAGAGAAGTAAAACGCATGGCGTTTTGCCGGACAATTGGTATAAACGGGGGAAACCATCCATTGAAGGAGAAATCATCGTGAAACTTGTGACCTTTGCTTATAACGGCCGTACCGCCATCGGCACAGTCGTGAATGACCAGATTGTTGACCTGAGCCACCTGGCCCCGGATATGCAGCGTTTCATTGAGTTGGGAACGGCTGGATTGACTGCGGCGCAAACGGCCGTCAACACGGCCACCAACACCATCCCGCTCACAGCCATACACCTGCTGGCCCCCATTCCCACCCCGCGCCGCAACGTCATTTGCCTGGGGCTAAACTATTCCGAACACGTCAAAGAATCGTATGGCGCGCGCGGGCAGCAGGTGCAGTTGCCGGAAACACCCATTGTGTTCACCAAGGCGACAACGGCCGTCAGCGGCCCCACCGACCCCATTCCCTATGACCCGGCCGTCACCACCCAACTCGACTGGGAAGTGGAACTGGCGGTCATCATGGGCCGGTCGGGTAAAAACATCCCCGCCGCTGCCGCCATGGATTACGTCTACGGTTACATGGTGCTGAACGACATCAGCGCCCGCGACCTGCAAATGGCCGGTAAACAATACTTCAAAGGCAAAAGTCTGGATGGGGCCTGCCCCATTGGCCCCTGGATCGTCACCGCCGATGAACTGCCCAACCCCCACAACCTGCGGCTGGTTTGTCGGGTGAATGGCGTTGTGAAACAAGACGGCCGTACCGACATCATGATCTTCAATATCCCCACCACCATCGCCTATCTGTCACTGGGCATGACCCTGCTGCCCGGCGACATCATCGCCACCGGCACACCCGACGGTGTCGGTTTTGCCCGCACCCCACCCGAATTTTTGCAGCCCGGTGATGTGCTGGAAAGTGAAATAGAGGGGATTGGCCTCCTGCGAAATCGCGTAGTTTCGTAACCCGTAATCCGTGACCCATAACGGATTACGGATTCACGGATTACGGATCACGGGGACACATCCACAAACACCGTCATCCCCCAGCGCAAAGGTAGACCAGCGGTATCGCCCAATTCAATCGTCACCACATAAGTCACATCACCCCGCGCCGGAGTCGCCACGCTGTCAATATCGGTCACAACGCCACGCAGCGTTTCGTTGGGAATAGCGTCCACCTGCAATTCCACCTCATTCCCCGGTTGAATGTTAACCACATCCAGTTCCGTCAGGTCGGTGGTTTTCACCAGCCAGGCACTCAAATCAGCCAGACTGAGTACCGGCGCACCAGGAGCCACCAGTTCACCCACTTCGGGCAGGATGCTGGCAACCGTTCCGGCAAAAGGGGCGCGCAAAGTCAGGCGCGCCAGCGCCAGTTCCGCTGCCTGCACGTTAGCCTGGGCTTGCAACAGCGCGGCTTCGGCCTGGGTAACGCCTGCTTCCGCCTGGGCTACGGCCGTCTCTGCCTGAGAGACGGCCGTTTGCGCCAACTCCACCCCCACCTCAGCCTGGGCAATTTGTTCCGGCATGGCTCCCGCCTGCGCCAGTGCCAACCGCGCTTCGGCCAAATCCTGATTGGCCTGGGCGATAGCCACGCTGCCGCTGGCGGCGGCCCGCTGCCCGGCGGTTGGCCCCGCCAGCAGCGCATCCAATGCCGCCTGGGCTGCATTAGCCTGCAACTGGGCCTGCTCTAGCTCGGCCCGTTTGGCCTCTTCCGGCGCACCGTACAATGGGCAAACCTCCTGCGTGGAACCGTCTGGCAGGGTGGTCTGGAAACAGCCATTGATGATGGCCTCATACTGCTCTTGAATGGCGTTCAACGCAGCCTGGCTGGCGGCCACGTTGGCCTGCGCCGCCAGAATTTGTGATTGCGGAATTTGCAGGGAGGCATCCCGATTATTGGCGGCCTGGGCCACGCCTGCCTGGGCCGCCGTCACATCAAATTGGGCCGAAGCTATTTGTTCAGGTCGTGGGCCAGCTTGTAACAGCGTCAATTGGGCTTCGGCTTCGGTAACGCCGGTTGCGGCTGTCTGTACGGCCGCTTGCGCTGCCGCCAATCGCGCCTGGGCCGCCCCTACTCCTGCTTCGGCAATGGCAACGTCGGCCAACGCCTGCTCACGGGCTATCTCTAGTTGTTCACTTTCCAGCCGCAGCAGGGCGTCTCCGGTCTGCACGGCTTCCCCTTCTTGAACCAGGATTTCGGCTACACGGCCGCCACTTTGGAAAGAAAGGTCTACCTGGCGCTGGGGCACAATTTGGCCTTCGGCCGCCACAAAGTTGTTGACCGGTGATTCATCAGTCGCCGCGTTAGCAACCGGAGTGGCGGCTGCGTCTTGGGCAGCGGGCGTTTGCTGTTGATAAATATAGTAACCACCGGCTGCCAAAATCCCCACCACGATCAGCACGGCAATCATTCGTCCCCATCTCATAGTTGTTCTCTCCGAAAGAGGTTTGTAGTAGGCGATTTATCGCCTGCAAACGGCGAGGAATCGCCTGCTACAAACTTTTTTATTCAGTGGTTTCAATGTCTACAAAGGCGGTCATACCCCAACGCAGCGGCAGGTCCTCTGTGCCATCCAGGGCAATTTGCACGCGGTAGGTCACGTCGCCCTGCGCTAAATCGGCGACGCGGGCGATGTCATTCACTATGCCGGGCAGAGAAATATCGGGCAAAGCATCAAGGCGCACGGCCGTGTCAAATCCATTGGCAATCGCCACCACGTCCAGCTCGGTCAGATCGGTCGTCTCCACCAACCATTGGCTAAAGTCGGCCAGCGTGACCACCGGGGCGCCTGCCGAGACCACTTCGCCCAACTCGGCATCCAACCGGGCTACTGTCCCGGCAAAGGGCGCAGTGAGGGTGCGCTGCGCCAATGCTTCCTGGGCGGCAGCCACCAGCGTTTCGGCCTGCATGACGGCAGCCTGGGCCTGGGTCACGGCCGTTTCCGCCTGCTGCAACCCAATGTCAGCTTCGGTTTTGGCGGCAGTGGCGCGGGTAACGGCCGTTTCCGCAATGGCGATTTGCTCCGGCCTGGCTCCCGCCAGCAGCAAGGCAAGCTGTGCCTGGGCCGCATCCCGTTGCGCCTGGGCGGCGCTTACAGCATTGGCTACGGCAGCGCGTTCGGCGGCCGTAGCACCCGCATCCAGTTCCGCCAGCGCCGCTTCGGCAGCCGCCAGATTATTAGCAGCGGCGTTGTACTGGGTGGAAATATCGTTAATCGTGTCCTGGGGCGCTTCAAAACGAGTGGCTGCGCCCAACGCATCTTGCACCGGTTTTTGGGCGGCCTGGGCAGCCAAAATTTGAGCTTCGGCCAGCAGTCGCTCACCGGCGGAAGGGCCTTCCAGCGCCAGCGCCTGGCTGCCGGCGGCGGCGCTGATTTGCGCCTGGGCCAGGGCTACGGCCGCTTCGCTGACGGCGATTTGTGCGGCGGTGGGCGGAGCCTGGGCTAACGCCAGGGCGGCTTCGGCGGCGCGGATGTTGACGTTGGCGGCGGCCACGCCGGCTTCGGCGGCCTGTTTGCCCGCCTGGGCTGCGTCTAAGCCGGCCTGCGCCTGGGCCAAGGCGGCCTGCACCTGCTGCAAGGCGATCTCCTGGTCGGCGCTGTCCAGCCGCAGGATGGGGTCGCCAGGCTGCACCAGGCTGTCTTCCGGGGCCAGGATTTCCACTACTTCGCCGGTGGTGGGGAAGGAGAGGAAGGCATACCGGGCGGGGACAAGCTGCCCCTCGGCAGAGACTTCGCTGACGCCGGTGCTGATAGCCAGGGTGTTGACATCGGGTACGGCCGTGGCCTCTGCTTCAGCAACGGTGGGCTGCATTTGCTGGTAAATGAAATACCCGCCCACCGCCGCCACACCGATGATGACCAGGGCAATGATGAATCGCTTCATGTTGTACTCCGTCAAAGAATTTATTCATACGCCAGGGTTTGCCGCACACTGAGTCGGGAAGCGTTCCAGGCCGGCAAGAAACTGGCGAACATGGCAATGAAGATGATGAGAAAGAGCCAGATGATGGCCCAATCCGTCGCAAAACGGTAATTGAGCGGCGCTTCCAGCAGCTCGCGGCCGACGGTGTCGCTGAGAAATTGGCCGATGGGATAGGCCAGCAGGCTACCTAACAGCCAGCTAATCAGGCCAATGGTGATACCTTCGACCAGAACGATGCGCAAGATAGAGCCATCAGATGCGCCGACAGCGCGCATGACACCAATTTCGCGGGTGCGTTCCAGTACGTTGATGCTCATGGAGCCGGTGAGTCCCAGTCCCCCCACAAGGGCGAGTAATACAGCCATGACGGTGAGCAGCACGACGATGATGTTAAACTGGTATTCGATGGTTTCGCGCAAGTCGGCCGTGACGCTGCTGTTGGCAAGTTCTAAACCGGCGCTTTCAAAATGGACGCGCAGTTGTTGTGCTAACTGGCGTTGAAAGGCCGGACTGTTATCTGTGCCGATGATCTGGACGCCGGTGGATTTGCCCACAAAACGTAGTTCACGGGCCAGGTAATCCTGGTTGGCGTAGGCGATGGGGCCGGTTAACACGCCCTGTACCAGACCAACGACGCGCCAGGTGGATTCACGGCCGTTGTTTATTTTCAGCGTGATCTCATCCCCCACCTTTATATCCGGTTCTTCTTTGATGACCAGGGAGTTGAGGACGACGGCGTTTTGGTCGCCCGGCAGTAACCAGCGCCCGGCCAGCAACGTGGGCTGGATCGTCTGGGCATTGTCTGGAATACCCAGTAGATAATAGTTTTCACTTTCGGCGTCGCCTTGCACCCGTTGTATGCTGGCGCCGATCCAGCTTTCGGCGACGGCAACCCCCGGCACTTCGTAGGCCAACTGCTGAATTTCGCTGATGCGATGTTGTTTGGTGAAATCTATGCTCACATCGAAGGCGAAGTAACGTAGGGCGTCATCCAATGTGCCCAGCAGAGAAGCATGGACGCTGAGAACGCCGATGAAAATTGCCCCGCCGAGGGTGAGGGTGAAGAGGGTGAGCGCCAGCCGGGCTTTGCGGCGCACGGTGTTGCGCAGGGAGATGCGCATGGGGCGGGAGAGACGCAGCACGGTCGCAGACAACCAGTTGACAAAACGGTCTAGCAGGCTGGCCCCAAAATGCCCTTTGCCCAGGCCGGTTTCGCTGAGGGCTTCACGCACGGTGATGGCGGAGCCGTGCACCACCGGTACCATGGCAGCAATGATAGGAACGACGAGGGCGATGGCCGTTTGGACCATGATCACATTGGGTGGAATACGGAATCCGGCCAGGTCAAAATTGATGAGGCCGGCGATGTAGCTGGTGAGAGCATAGGCGGCCAGCCCACCTAAGGGCACGGCTACCAGTAAGGAAAGCAGACCAAAGATCATGACCGAGATGAGATACATGAGCATAATCTGGCTGCGGCGCGCGCCAACGGCTTTCATAATGCCAATTTGTTGGGTGTGCTGGGCAAGTAGGCCGTTGATGATATTGACCACCAGGAAACCGCTGGCAAAGAGGGAGAGGAAACCGAGGACGCCTAAAATTGCCAGCATGGGTTCGACCACATCGTTGGCCGGATGTTCGCCGGGTTCGGGTACCCAGGTGTAATAATGGCTGCGGCCAGAACGCTCTACTTTGTCCTCCACGCGGGCGGCGACTTCTTCCACCTGTTCTTTGGTAACGTTTTCGCCGCTGATGCGGAGGTGGAGTTCGGTAAAGTCACGGCCGTAGCCTAACCATTCCATCGTATCTACATTGATGTATCCATACGGTTCGTTGGTAAACTGCACGGGTTCGGTGAAGATGTCATGCACGGTGCCCACAAAGGTGAGTTCACGGAAACGGCCATCGGCCGTTTCGACTAATACGGTATCGCCCATCGCGGCGTGGGTGTAGGGCAGAGATGCCCGTTCTATGACAATGCTGCGGTCGGGCGGCGGCCAAATCCCGCTGACGGGATCCAGGGTGTGTAGCGTCATCTGTTCAAAATTCGGGCGCACAATCAGGTGGAGGCGTACCTGCTCTGTGTCGTTGACATGCAGGTTGACGGCAAAATCGCGCCGGGCGTCTACCTGGGAGACGCCGTCCACATTTTCGATGACGTGGAGAAAGTCAGGGGAGAAATTGTCAATACTGAGCAGGGCGTGGGCGGGATTGGTGGCGTTATAGGCTTCGGCCAGGTCTTCCGCGAGTAAGGTCTGGGTACCGGCAATCATGCCAATCGCCAATACGCCAATGGCAATGGAGAGGACAACCAGGACGGTACGGGTTTTATTGCCGCCCAGGTCTTTGAGGATTTTGCGCCAGCGTGGTCTTAACATACGGTAATCGGTAATCGGTGGCCGGTAATCGGTTGTAGTACTGTTTACCGATTACCGATAACCGATTACTGGCTAATGGTGAACTTCGTCTACGATACGGCCGTCGGCGATGACAATGGTGCGGGTGACGCGGTTGGCAAGTTCGTTGTCGTGTGTGACCATGAGGATGGTCTTGCCTTCGCCTATGAGCCGTTGGAATAGTTTGAAAATGGAATCGGCCGTTTTGGAATCCAGGTTGCCGGTAGGTTCGTCGGCGGCCAGGATGGGGGGGTCGTTGGCTAAGGCGCGGGCGATGGCCACCCGCTGCTGCTGCCCGCCGGAGACTTCTGAGGGCAGTTTGTAGGCCTGGTCGGCCATGTCTACCAGTTCCAGCAGGTGCAGGGCGCGTTGGTTGCGCTCTTTCTGGCTGTACATATTGCAGAAGTCCATAGGCAGCATGATGTTTTCGATGCAGGTGAGCATGGGCAGGAGTTGGAAGAATTGGAAGATGACCCCGACGGTACGGCCGCGCCATTCGGCCATGGGGCCTTCTTTGAGGGTGTGGACGGCCGTGCCGTTGATGTTCACTGCACCGGCAGTGGGGCGGTCTATGCCGGTGATCATGTTAATAAGCGTGGTTTTGCCGCTGCCGGATTTGCCCACAACAGCCACAAATTCGCCCCGGTCAATTTGCAGGTCTACACCGTCCAGGGCGATAAAGTCACCGACGGGGGTGATGAACGCTTTCATCACCTGGTGCAGGTCTATGAGATGGGTAGGGATATGAGCATTACCGTTGGGGGCACGGCCGTTGGCTTTTCTGTAGGGGCGAAAAAACTGCTTGATCATGAATGTAGCATACCTCAACCTGGATTGGTTTTGCCAAAACCAGCCCCCTATACGAGACGCACTATGTCAGGTTGCCGGTTTTTTGGATTTTGTGTTGCCGGCCGGCGCCTGGCTGCCACATGATTAACTCCGCAATCACCCGCGTATAAAAAGCGAGGTGGCTGCATGGGCGAGTTTGAAATTATGTGTTACGAGGGGCAGATGATGGTGATCGGTACGTTCTTCTGCCCATCCTCCCATCCCCGGTTCCAGGATACGGGGCCAATTGGCGGTTATACGATTGTATTCCCGCGCACCAGTGTGACCATTACGCACGACGGCCGTACCCCGGTTGTCGCCGATCCCAATGTGGTGATGTTTTACAACCAGGGCCAGCTTTACCGGCGCGGCCAGATTTCGGCACAGGGGGATTTGTGTGATTGGTTTGGTTTTGGGCAAACGGCCGTCATTGAAGCCATTCGCGCTCACGACCCCACCGTAGATGAGCGTTGGCTGACCCCTTTTTGTTTCACGCACGGCCTGGCCGCTTCCGCCATTTACATGCAGCAGCGGTTACTCATTCATTACCTGAACCAGACGTCTAAGCCTGACCCGCTGTTTGTGGAAGAAAAGGCGTTTGCCATTTTGCGGCAGACGATTGCCCAGGCTTATGCGGCACGGCCGTGCCCATCACCCCACGATAGCCACACGGCCCGCGAACACCGGGAACTGGCGCAGGCGGTGAAGGAACTGCTGGCGCGCCGTTTTGCCGAGCCGTTGTCGCTGGCACAGATAGCCACGGCCGTGTACACCTCCCCCTTTCACCTGAGCCGCGTCTTTCGCCAGCAGACCGGCCTGACCATCCACCATTACCTTAACCAGCTTCGCCTGCGCGCTGCCCTCAGCCACGTGGCCGAGCCGGGCGCGAGCCTGACCGACCTGGGTTTGCAGCTTGGGTATGCCAGCCACAGCCATTTCACACTGGCCTTTCGCCGCGCCTTTGGCACGGCCCCCTCTCGCTTTCGCCAGACGGCGACCACCGCACACATTCAGGAAATGAGCAAGATTTTGACAGCGTAACGGCCGTCCCCTGCCCTATCCTCCTCTCATCTGATAACCGGATACGGTACGGCCGTGTCCAATATACAACAACCTTTTATGGAGGATACGATGTTTACACGACGCTTCAAATTTTCTCTTCTTATGGCTGGTGCGGTTCTGCTGCTGTTTGGCGTGGCGGCGGTGGCCGATAGCCCGTTGTTTGGGCCGCACACCACCATCATTCACCAGTTTGATGGTGAGCAGGTGGGGGATGGTTTTGGCTGGATTGGTGCGGATTTGGGCGACATTACCGGCGATGGCATCCATGATCTGTTGATTCCCGCTCCCTTCTTTGCTGATGAAAACGGATTTCCCGTCGGGAAGTTCTATGTTTACTCCGGCAGTGATGGCGCGCTGCTGCACAGCGAGGCCGGGCAGGGTTACCTGGGTTACAGCGCCGCCACTGCCGGGGATGTGAACGCTGACGGCGTAGCCGACTACATCGTCAGTGCGCCCATCGGCCGGTATGCCAACGTGTATTCGGGCGCAGACCATACTGTTTTGCTGACGTTTAACGCCGGGCTGGGTGAGTTTTTTGGGGCCAGCGTGACGGGGGCGGGGGATGTGAATGGCGACGGCCGTGCCGACCTGCTGGTGGGCGCGCAAAATGCCAGCTACAGCTTTGCGAATGCGGGACGTGTCTATGTTTATTCGGGGGCGGATGGGGCTTTGCTGTGGACAGCCGATGGGTCGGCGGCGCTGGCCCGGCTGGGCAGCGGCGCGGGCCTGGTGGGCGATGTGAATGGCGATGGCGTGCCGGATTCGGTGGTGGGAGCAATGGGCGCGGCGCAGGCGTTTGTGCTCTCCGGGGTGGATGGCAGCGTGATTCACACGTTGGCCCCGCAACGACCGGAAGACGCGGCGGTATTTGGGCAGTTTTTTGCTTCCGGCGCGGGCGACCACAATACGGATGGCGTGCCCGATGTGTTTGTGGCCGATTATGCGGCGACGGTGAATGGTGCGCCGGGTACGGGCAATGCTTTTGTCTTTTCCGGGGCGGATGGGGCGATTTTGGAGGCGATGAACGGCCGTGAACCGGGCGGCGGTTTTGGGCCAGGACGGGCTTTCAATGATATTGATGGCGATGGCTACGGCGATCTGGTCATCGGTTCCTGGACTTCCAGCCAGCGCGTGCCGGCGGGCGGCAAGGTGGAGGTTTTCAGTGGGCGTGGGCCGCGCCGGGCACTATTGGTGCAGAAGATTATTGGCAATGTAGCCGGGGACAACCTGGGGGTAGATGCGCTGCCGGTCGGGGATTTGAACGGGGATGGGCTGGTAGATTTTATGGGCACGGCCGTGGGCAACAACTTCAGCGGTATTGATGTCGGCCATGTTTATATCGTGGCCGGCGACCCAAGGTGATAAGGTGCGTCGCACTTGAAAGTGCGACGCATCTACCGCCGGGTGCTTCAGACGGGGAAGGCCCAGCGCAGGAATGGGGGCAGCGCCCGCGCCCAGGTGTCGTAGTTGTGCCGGCCGCCGGCCATTTCCACATAGACAACATCTTTGCCGCGCCGGTAGCCCAGTTTTTCCAATTCGTCTATCAGTTCTAGTGTATCCTGGATGGCGTCTATGACCCCATTCTGGTCGCGGTCTTCCACTTCGTCCTGGGTGGCCGCCTCAAACCAGAAGCGCTGCCCCTCTCGTTTTAGTCCCTGGCGCACCAGGCTGTGGGCAATGCGTTCACCAGGTTCGACAGCCGTTTCATCATCTGCCGCCTGCCACCAAAACGAGCCAGACATGACGCCCACAATGCCAAATTCGTCGGGGAAGTTCCAGGCGATGTCGAATGCGGAGAGGCCCCCTAAGGATGCTCCCAGGATACCTGTATCTGCGGCGCGTTCGCTCACCCGGAAGTTTTGGCGCATGAAGGGGAGCAGTTCTTCAATGACAAAGAGGGTATAGAGAGCGGCCCGGCTGCCCAGACCACGCGCATTGGGGGCGACGGCCGTGCCATACTCCTCCAGCCGGTCTTCATTTGTGGGAATGGCTACCACCACCAGTGGCTCAATCTGGCGACGGGCATAAAGCGTAGCTAACGTTTGCTGCAAATGCAGCGCCTCCCTATCCTGCCCATCGTTGATGAGCAGCGTCTTGCAGGTCTGGTTCGTGTGGTGATACTGGGGCGGCAGGTAAATGTGTAACGGCCGGGCATTCTCCAGATGATGCGAATAGAAATCGGGGACGGTGATGACCTCTACGGTGGCTAACAGACTGTGCAACCGCCGCCGATGCCACCACCAGGCAAGGCCAAGCCCGGCCAGAAGGACGGCCGTTAATGACAACGGGGAAAACAAATCCATCACAACTCAACCGTAAAAATAGAACCGCGTGGTGAATTAGGCTCCACATAAATACGGCCGTCATGCGCCTCTACCACCATCTTGCAAAAAGCCAGCCCCAACCCCACCTGCGACACATCCCGTCGTTTGGCCGCCACAATCTTAAACTTATCAAAAATCGTTTCCTGGTGTTCTTCGGGGATGCCCGGCCCCCCGTCCAGCACTTGCAACTGCATCTGTCTGCCCGTGAAATCTGCTTCTGACCCTGGGTACATCACCCGCAGGGTGATTGTCCCCCCTGTTGGCGAAAACTTGATGGCATTGGTGAGCAAGTTATCCAACACCCGCCGCCACAGACTGGCATCCACCCTGAGCGTAGTTGATTGGGCGGGGAGTTCCAACCGCAGCGATAAATCTTTCAACTGGGCCATTTGCACAAAACTATCACGCACGGCCGTCACCAATTCATTCATATCCACTTCCGAACGAGCCAGCATGAGACGGCCGTGTTCCATCTTCGCCATCATCAACATATCCGTCAGAAATCCACTCAAGCGCGCCGCTTCCCCTCGAATCGTAGACAGGGGCATCGAAGCCGCGCCCACTTCCATTTCCAACAGATCGCAAGAAATCAAAATGGCCGAGAGTGGACTGCGGATATCATGCACAATCATATTAGACAGGTCTTGCCGCAGTTGCAGCGCCGTCTGCAATTCATCATGCCGCTGCTTAATGCGCAGCATGGAACGCACCCGCGCCCGCAGTTCCAACCCGTTATACGGCTTATGCAAAAAGTCATCGGCCCCGGCCTCCAGCCCCCGCGCCAAATCCTGTTTACTGTCCAGCGCCGTCACCAAAATAATGGGCACATGCTGCCATTTAGGGTTGCGGCGCAGCCGTTCACACAGTTCAAACCCATCCATGCCCGGCATCATCACATCCAGCAAAATCACATCAGCGTCATCCTCATCCAGATGCGCCAACGCCTCATACCCATCGGCGGCAAACGCCAGATCATACCCTTCGCGCAGCAACAACATCTCCATCGTCTGCCGGGCGCTTGGTTCATCATCTACAATGAGAATTTGGGGAATTTCGTTAATGGTTCCTCTCTCCTGGTCACGCATCACGTCATGCGTGACGCCTAAACGCCTGATAACTGTAACTCAATGCGCTCCAACAATTCTTTCAAACTGACGGGTTTGCTCAGATAATCATTCGCGCCGGCCGCCAGACATTTTTCCTGGTCGCCGGGCATCGCCAGCGCCGTCACCGCAATAATGGGAATCTCTTTGAGAGTTGCGTCGGTACGAATTTCCCGAATGGCGTCCAGGCCATTCATTTTGGGCATCTGAATATCCATGAGAATCAGGTCTGGTTTTTCCTGTTTAGCGCGTTCAATGGCGTCACGGCCGTTATGCACCACAATCATATCATAACCCTTTGCCACCAGGAAATTTGAAAAAGCATGGATATTGGCCGCACTGTCTTCAGCCAACAAAATACGAGGACGGGTGGTGAATGTTTGGGGTGAAACAGCCGTTATCACAGAATCCAGGGAAGGTAACGGCCGTGTTTGCCCCCGGCTCACCTGCATCATCACCCGCTGCAAAGCCCGGTGGAACTGCTGGCGCGTCACCGGCTTCAACAAACTATCAGCCGCTCCCGCCGCCTGCGCATTCTCCCGCTCATCAATCACCGAAGCAAAAATCACCGGAATCTTGCGCGTCTCTGGGTTCCCCTTCAACCGCGCCAACACCTCCCACCCCGAAACATCCGGCAACAAAATATCCAGCACAATCACATCCGGTTTAATCAATTCTGCCTTCTCCACCACCCCGGCGCCCTCTTGCAGAACCACCACATCCACACGCAGCTCATTAAAATAGCGCTTCATCTGCCCCACCGCCGCCGGTGAATCGTCCACTACCAACGCCAGCTTAAATATCCGTCGCATCCCCCCGTCTAGCTGTTGCACTTCCTCTAATGGTGTCAACTGATGCTCGCCCTGCTGCCAGGGGAACGAAATTGTAAAACGGCTGCCTTTGCCCATCTCGCTGTCCACCGAAACCGTGCCGCCATGCAAATCCATCATGCGCTGTACTAAGGAAAGCCCCAGGCCTGTACCGCCATATTCCCGCGCCAGGCGGCTGTCTAGCTGCACAAACGGCTGGAACAGCCGCGCCAGATCCACTTCGGCAATACCAATACCCGTATCCCACACCGTCATGTGTACCGCGCCAACGGCCGTGTCCCCCACCACCTCCAGACCAATTTCGCCCCCCTCCGGCGTAAACTTCACCGCATTCGCCAACAGGTTAACCAATATCTGCTTCAAGCGTCGTTCATCCGCCTGAATCATCGTCACCGCCCCATCAAAAGAAGTATGGATGGTCAGCCGTTTGTTATGGGCATTTTGCTTGATAATACGCAGACTGGCCTGGCAAATCATCTCCACCGGCACCGGCGTCAACTCTAGCTCCAACTTACCCGCTTCAATCTTGGACAGGTCTAAAATGTCGTTAATCAGCGCCAGCAAATGCCGCCCGCTCTCCTCAATACTGCGCAGCGACATGATCTGGTTTTCGTTGAGCGGCCCATACACTTCCTCCTGCAACGCCTCGGAGATACCCAAGACCGCATTCAACGGGGTACGCAACTCGTGGCTCATACTCGCCAAAAACTCATCCTTCAAGCGGGCCGCATGGGCCAATTCCGCATTGGCCGCGCTGAGATCGGCAGTACGTTCGGCCACCCGCCGCGCCAACAGCGAACGTTCCGCCTCCAAAGCCATTTCCACCCGCGCTCGCTCGGCAATTTCCTGCTGCGCCTGAGAAAAGAGGCGCGCATTTTCAATGGCCGTCGCGGCCGGCGCGGCCAGGCGCGTGAGCAGTTTCAAATCTTCCTGATCAAAGAAGCCATCTTCCTTATTGATAGCTTCCAGGGCACCGGTGGTTTGCCCTTTAGCTTGCAGCGGCACACACAAAATCGAACGGGCCACAAAGCCGCTCTTTTCATCAAAATCACTGAAGTAGCGAGTATCTCGTTCGGTGTCGGGCACTAACACCGGCTCGCCATTTTGCACCACCCAACCAATGACCCCTTGCCCCAAAGCCAACCGCTGCCCCCTGACAAAGTTGGCTGCCAGGCCAGAGGCGGCGGCAAACATCAGGTCCCCCGCTTCCTGGTCTACCAATACCACAGAGGCCGCTTCCACGCGCAGCAAACGCACCGTACTTTCGGTAATGACCGTCAGGGTTTCCGACAAATCCAGGGTAGAGGAGATGGCCTGACTGATGGTGTTAAGAGTGGATAACTCTTCAGCTCGCTGCCGTACCTGCTCGTAAAGACGGGCGTTTTCGAAGGCGATACCCGCCTGCCCGGCAAAGGCGGACAGGCGGGCGGACACTTCCGGCTGGTAAAAACCGGGATGGCTGTTGTTGAGCGCCAGAATGGCGATCACGTCGCCCTTGATGTTGATGGGCGCACCAGCCCAGGAGCGGACGTGGGGCGATTCGGCTGCATTCACCCACAGGTCAGACACGGCCGTGTTGGGGATAATCACCGGCTCTTTGGTGGCTAACAGTCGCTGCAAATTGGGAATGCGGCTGATGTTGAACCGCTGCGGCACACCCAGGCGAATATCCTGCCCATAACCGCGCGTCACGCCGATCTCAATTTCATCCCCATGCACCAGCATCACGTTGGCCGTATCATACGGCAGCACCCGCGCCATCTGGTCAAGCAAAATATCCAGCAACCGATCAAAATCCAATACTGAACTCAGGGCGATGCCCACTTCACGCAACGCTTCCGCCAGTTGGCGTTGTTCATGTTCGGCCCGTTCAATGCGTTCACGTTCCGCAATTTCACGCTGTAACGTCTCATTTGCCTCGGCCTGGGCCGCCGCCATCATTTCCGCCTGGCGAAAAATAGAGATGATGCTGATGAGCAAACCTAAGAGAACCACCAGGTAGCTGACCGCCTGGAAGACAAGAGCGACAACGGCCGTAGCCTCAAAAAAATTGTTGGCAAAGGCCAGAAATAAAAGTTGGCTACCATACATAATAATCAGCGCCAGGATGAGGGAATACTCAAAGGTATCGGTATACCAGTGGCGTTTGTGCAGGTACCCCATCAGGGCGATGAGAAAGAATGTGGCGGCAACGGCCGTGGCTCGCTGTCCACCGGCAAAATCTGTGGTACCGGCCAGCCCGGCGATGACGGCAAAACAGGCGACATTGAGCAGCAGCACGGCCGTGCCCACCAGCCAGGCCCGTCGCGTCACAGGCCGCCATCCCGCACTGTGCATCCAAACCAACCAGCTCCCGGCCAGAAATATCGCCAGAAAAACAGCCGCCGCCTGCCACACCGCAAATGGAGGCGTTACCCGATCATCTGTTAAGGACCACCACAACACGGCCAGATAATAAGCGCCTAATAAACCGGCGCCACCATAACCTATACCAATGAATAGATACACCGCATCATGCCGGGTATAGAAACGCGCCAATGCCAGCACGGCCACAAACAAAGCCAGATTGACGCTCACAAAAGCCCATAACACATGCACCGCCCCCGATGGCTGCCACGTTACCACTGCCAGCAGCAGTCGAACCGCCAACATGACCAATACGGCTGCCAGATAAGTTAATCGTTTTGCGCGCACAGAATGGTTATTTTGCATATCTTTTCGCTGAAGCTCGTGACTGTTTTGACCGGAGTGTGTGGCAGGGGGGCAGTACGGCCGTCACCATGTTTTGCAGATGGTACTCAGGCAATGATAGAACGTTTATCCCTCGTTGGTACTATATGTAGCATCGGTTAGAATGTGTACCCATGCGCAAAAGTATACCGTTGCTTCTCATTGTCATCACCTATCTTGGCCTGGGCATCCTGTACATCCGGCAGACGCCGGCCTGGCAAAGTCCCGATGAACCGGCGCATTATAACTACGTGCGGCAGTTAGCAGACGGCCGTTTACCCGTCATGGAATGGGGTGATTATGACGAAGCCTACCGCAACGAGGTGGTCAGTTCCCGCTTTGCGCCGCAATATGACATCACGCCCATCACCTATGAAGATTGGCAACCACCGCTTTATTATCTGTTGCAAACACCCGTTTTCCTGCTCACAAGTGGCTCGCTGACGGCCATGCGGTTCATTTCGTTGATTCTGGGGGCTGGTGTGGTGATACTGGCTTATGCCATCGCCCGGCTACTGCTGCCGCAACAAGAATGGGTGGCCTGGAGTACGGCCGTGCTGGTGGCCTTCATGCCCCAACACCTTTCCATGATGGCTTCCACCAACAACGACGCCCTGGCCGAACTACTGATCGCTGCCAATCTGCTGCTGCTGCTCAAATGGACACGTCAGCCAGAGGCCACCCGCCGGCTCTGGTGGCTGGGGCTGCTGTTAGGACTGGGGTTCCTCACCAAAGGCACGGTTTACCTGATGGCGCCCGTCATTGCGGTCGCCCTCGTCTGGCCAGGCTGGCGGCATTGGGGGCAGATTGCCCGGAATGGAGTGCGTGTGTTTGCCCCAGCGTTTCTGCTGGGGGCGCTGTGGTGGGGGCGAAATATGGCCGTTTACGGCGGTTTGGACATTTTGGGCAAGACCCGGCATGATGCGGTGGTGGTAGGCCAGATTCGCACCACCGAATGGATCGCCCAATACGGTTTGGCAGGCACGGTTTCCCGTTTTTTACAGACCACGTTCAACAGCTTTTGGGGGCAGTTTGGTTGGATGGCGGTACCCATGCCACCATGGGTTTATTGGCTGCTGCTGGTATTAGTGGTCACGGCCGTGACCGGTCTGTTCCTGGCCCCCTTTGTCTGGCCCTCTAACCAAAGTGAGCCGAACGGCTGGTTGCGTCGCCTACCCATTTCCAATCTCCAATTCACCATCCTGGCGCTGCTCATGTTGCTCACAGTGGTCTTGCATGTGGGTTATAACCTGACCTTTGTGCAGCATCAGGGCCGGTACCTCTTTCCGGCGCTCATTCCGCTGGCATTGGGAACGGCCGTGGGCCTGGGCGCCTGGGCCGTGATCATGGCTGAAAAAGTGCGCCAGCCTCACCTGCCTTATATGCTGCCCGTCGGGTTAGGACTGGCGCTTGTCCTCCTCGATCTGGTGGCGCTTTACCGGTATATCATTCCCAATTTGTAGGGCGATTTGAAAAATCGCCCTGCCGGACAGAACCATATGACTGAATCAATAAATGACTTCAACCTTTCTTTTGACGAGGAAACATGGGCGCAGTTACCGGCGCTGCTGGCGCATTTGCCGGAGCCAGTACACCTGGTAGTTTGGGGAGACGAAAGCAGCCCCAGAGAGGCAGAAGCGATCCGGCTGTGCCAGACATTGGCCGATCATTTTGATCCCATCACCAGTGAGCAGCGCCCGCGCCGGCCGAATTACGATTATTGGCCGGTGATTGGCGTGATGCACGCTGTGATGCGCGGCACGGCCGTGACCCACGAAGATTGCGGCATTCGGTTGATTGGCCTGCCCCATGGCTATGCCATGACCGTTTTGATTGCCGCTATCCAGGCCGTCGCTTTTCGCGGCATGACCTCCGAGGCGCTGACCCGTATTCAACTGAGCAAGTTGGAACAGGAAGTCCGCGCCGAATTGATCACCGCCCCCGATAATGAAGCGGGCGTGATGATGGCCCACCCCCTGACGAATATGGCCGCCGCCAGCCCCCACATGCGCGTCTTTGTGATCATGGCCGACCAGTTCCCGGTGATTGTGGAACGGTATTCAGTGAACTATTTGCCGCATACGGTGCTGAACGGCCGTGTCCACATCGAAGGCGTCGTCGGTGAAAAGGAAATTTTGGAGCATATGGCGATGGCCGTGATGCGTGATACGTGATGCGTTAGAATAGGTGGAGAATAACCTGGAGGAAAAAGCAATTGGGTAATTAGGTAATTGGCGACTTCAGCAATTGCTCAATTACCTGATTACCCGATTGCCCCACACAACCCATGCGTGCAAAAGTTATCTTAAATCCTTATGCAGACAACGGCCGGGGGCGGCAATATCAGGCGTTGATTGAAACGGCCGCACAACCCTTTGGCGGCATTGAAATTGCCCTGACGGAATATCCAGGGCACGGCCGTGAACTGGCCCGCCAATTCGCCAACGAAGGTTACGATTTGGTCGCGGCCGCCGGTGGTGACGGCACCATCAGTGATGTGGTCAACGGGCTTGTGTTGGGCGACAAGGCCACCACTCGCCTGGGCATCATCCCCATTGGCTCTGGCAATGATCTGGCCTGGTCATTGGGCATAGCGAGTGAGGTGGATACGGCCGTGCGCACCCTCTTCACCGGCCAACCACGTACCATTGACCTGGCGCGAGTAGAGGATGATCACGGCCGTTACCGCATCTTTGATAACAACATGGGCATCGGCTTCGATGCTACCGTTGTTGTTGAAGCGGAAAACATCACCCGCATCCACGGATTTGGCATGTATTTGCTGGCTACCTTGCGCACCATCGCCTTTTACTATGATAAACCGCTGCTGGAAATGCAGTTTGACGATCAACGCCTCACGCAGGAATCCCTCTTCCTGGCCTTTGGCGTGGGGCCACGTGGCGGTGGCGGCTTTCTGCTCACCCCCAACGCCCGCCATGATGACAATCTGGTGGATACCTGTCTGGTGAACCCGGTGGGCCGTCTGACCATGCTGTTGATGCTGCTGCGCGTGAAAAAAGGCACACACGGCAACCACACGGCCGTTACTCTGCGCCAAAACCGGCGCATCACCGTCCGCGCCGACCGCCCCATGCCCATCCACGCCGACGGTGAAGTCTTCGCCTACACCAAAGATAATGTGCGCCAGGTCACCGTCACCAGTTTACCGGCAGCGATAGATGTGATGGTATAAACACAACAAATCAAGCTATGCATTCATTAACCCAGGCTTTACAAGAACACGAACTGATTGTGCTGCGCGTCATTGGCGAATGGTGGGACCTGGATTTGACCGGGTCGGGCAAAGCCGCCTGCGTAAAGGAGTTGGCGGCTGCTTTGAGCCAGTTGAATTTTCCAGAGGAAGTTGGTTATCTGCCGCCGGAAGAAGCCAGCGGCATCCAGACGTTGGTGCAGGCCGGGGGCCGTATGCCGGTAGCCGCCTTTGCCCGCGATTTTGGTGATGTGCGCCTGATGGGGCCGGGGCGGCTGGAACGGGAAGAACCCTGGTTCGACCCGGAAAACGCAGCCGAGGCGTTGTGGTATCGTGGTTTTTTGTACCGGGGTTTTGACGAAACGGCCGAAGGTGTTATCGAGTTTTACTACCTGCCGGATGAGTTGATGTCCCAGTTCCCCAAACCGGGGAAAAAGGGTACAGCCGCTGCCGCAGGCTCAACGCTGGCTGTAACCGCCCCTGCCTCTGTCACACCTGAATCTGCGCCGACCCTGCTGCCCTTGCCGCTCACCCTCACCCCACCGCCCGATGTCACCAATGCGGTTGATGACATGACTACGCTCATCACGCTGGCGCAGCAAGATGGCTTGCAGGCTGGCCTGCTCGACGAGACTACTCCCTTTCTGCTCAACCCCACCCCGGAACGCCGCTCACTGTTACTCAATCTGGCAACGGAAATGGAACTGCTGGCGCTGCAAGAGAACCGGTTACGGCCGTTGCCCACGGCCGTCTCCTGGCTGAAAAAGAGCCGCGAGGCGCAACTGCGCGCCCTGGCCGAAGCGTGGAGCAGCAGCAGTTGGAATGAACTGAGCCGCACCCCTGGCCTGCGCGGCGAAGGTGACCAATGGCAAAATGACCCCATCCTGGCGCGCACGGCGCTGCTGGATGCACTGCCGCGCACACCAGAGTGGTATCGTCTGGATGATCTGGTGGCGACTATCAAAGCTAATGACCCGGATTTTCAACGGCCAGATGGCAACTACGACACCTGGTATGTGCGTGACCTGGCCAGCAACCAATACCTGAACGGCTTTGAAAGTTGGGAACGGGTGGAGGGGCGGCTGCTACGCTATCTGGTGCAGGCGCCGCTGGTGTGGCTGGGACTGGCGGTAACAATTGTGCCCGAAAACCATCCCGCGTTCACCCTCACTGACCGCGCCATCGAATGGCTCAACGGCGTCCCGGCCGAAAACCATGAAGTCTCGTCTCCCTTAATTGTGCAACCCGACGCCATCATCCTGGCCCCGGCCAACGCCAACCGCTACCACCGCTTCCAGGTAGGCCGCATCAGCGAGATGCTGCCCGCGCAGGCGGGCAAACCGTACCAGTACCGGCTGACGCCCACGTCGCTGGCGCGGGCGCAAAAACAGGGCATTTCGCCGGAGCGTATTGTGCAATTTTTAGAGGATGTGGCCGGCGGGCTGCCCACCAGCATCAAACGCGCCATCGTCCGTTGGGGCGAAAAGGGGATGGAGGGACGATTGGAAACGGCCGTCGTCCTGCGTGTGCGTGACGCCGCTATCCTGGACACCCTGCGCCAGAACCCCAAAACCCGCGATTACCTGGGCGAAAGCCTGGGTGACCTGGCGGTAGCTGTGCCCACCGCTCATTGGGAATCCCTGCGCGCCGCCGTTGCCCAATTAGGGCTGCTGCTGGATGTAAACTGGTAGCCTGTATTCGATGCTCCATCGGCTAACCACAATCGGTAATTCTTTGGTAATCCCCCCGTAAGCACTATGTAGGCGGCCTCCACTATCATCCAGGTGGAGGTATAAAAAATGGACAACCGTATATTTTCGAGTAACGGCCGTCTCCGCCGCTTTCGCCATGTAGTGATCCTCATAAGTGGCTGCCTGTTGTTGGCAGCCTGTTCTGTCACTCATTCGGCGGAACTGCCAGCAGCCACGGCCGTGCCCACGCCCACGGAGACACGCATGAAAGCTGATTTACCCGACCTGGGCCTTGCCCCCGAATTCAAAAATGATACCTGGCTCAATACCGATGCGCCCATTCGCCTGGCTGCCCTGCGCGGCAAGGTGGTGCTGTTGGAATTCTGGACATTTGCCTGCATCAACTGCCAGCGCACCACGCCCTGGATCAAACAGTGGCATGAGCAATACGCCGGGGATGATTTTGCCGTCGTCACCATTCATTACCCGGAATTTTCATTTGAACGGGATATAGATAATGTGGCTAACGCTTTGCAGGAAAATGGGATCACCTATCCGGTCGCCATTGACAACGAGCGCCTGACCTGGGATGCTTATGGGCAGCGGTACTGGCCGACAACCTATCTGATTGATAAAAACGGCCGTATCCGCTACGTACACATTGGCGAATTTACCAGAGGGTCAGACAAAGAGGCGGTGGCGGCGATTGAGGCGCTGCTGGCGGAAGGAATTCCGTAATCTGAAGTCCGTAACCCGAAGCCCGAAGTCGGGTGACGGGCTCCGGGCCTGGGACTTCGGGTTTGAACTATATGCAACTATTCAAATCAAAGGCGACGCCGGATGCAGAGGGTTATTTCGAGACGGTGGCAGCAGCGGTGGTGCAGCCAGGAGAGTTAACGGCCGTGACCATCAACGGCCGTAAACTGCTGCTCACCCGCTACGAAGGGCACGTTTATGCCTTCAGCGCCCAATGCCCCCACGCCGCCGCTAACCTGGGCGACGGTTGGCTGAGCCGGTTCAAAATCACCTGCCCGGATCATGAATACTGTTTTGATGTGCGCAACGGCCGTATCCTCTGGCCCGCCGATGAAAATTACCGCCTGAAACTGTTTGTGGCTAAAGAAGACAATGGTGTAATTAAAGTCAAGTTGTAACAAGGCAGACCTGACAGGTTTTCTGAAACCTGTCAGGTCTATTGTCCCAATCCCATTTTAGTTACACCCCGGTGGCTCACTTGTTGGTGTGGGTGTAAAAGTGGCCGTTGGCGTGAAAGTAGGCGTAGAGGTAAAAGTGGCCGTTGGTGTACTGGTAGGTGCTAATGTGCCGGTTGGTGTACTGGTAGACGTTAATGTGCCGGTTGGCGTAGCTGTCAGGGTGGCGGTGATGGTCGCCGTGGCCGTCATGGTGCTAGTGGCGGTCGGCGTCACAGGTAAAGGGGTATCTTCCCCCTTTAGCACCAGCGGCAGGTAGTTGAACTCATCGTCGCCGCCAAAGACTGGGGTGGTCACGGCCGTCGCCCCAATTTTATAAATTGCCCCATTGCTGCTGCTGTAATGGGCCACATACAGCTCGCCATCACACCCCTCCCCAAACGAGCTGGGCGCTCCTACATTGGGCAACGTACCAATATAGGTCGTGTCCCAACCACCACCCCCATCGGGATAGGATAACCAGGCATTACCAAAGCCATAATCCGCAAAAATGTAGTACCCCTGCAAAGCGGGGTAATCCGTGCCACGATAGACAAATCCACCGCTCACAGCAATACCCAAACTGTGTGAATACTCAAAAAATGGGAAATCATAAGCATCTGGTGGTTGGCAGCCGGTGGTATTGTAGGGATGCACCCCTTCATAACAACGCCAGCCCCAATTCTCGCCACCGGTGCTGTTGGCCGGTTGGAAGTTCACCTCTTCCCATGCCCCCTGCCCCACGTCGCCAATAAACATATCATGCGTTTGCCGGTCAAAACTGAAACGCCAGGGGTTACGCAGCCCCATGTGCCAGATTTCATCACAGTTCCCCCCCACACCGTCTACAAATGGATTACTGGCCGGCACGGTGTAGTTACCATCACTGTCACAGTCTGGCGCACCGCCGCCGCCATTTACGTCAATGCGCAGCATCTTGCCCAGCAATGTTGTTGGCGTCTGCGCATTGTTTTGCGGATCACCGCTGCTGCCACCATCACCCATGCCGATGTATAAATACCCATCCACGCCAAAGTTAAGGTCGCCACCGTTGTGGTTCCAATCGGGCTGGGCGATGTGAATGATCTCCAGGCGACTGTTGGGATCGGCTACATTGGGATCGCCACTCACGCTAAAACGGGACACAACTGTGTCACCCAGGGCATGGCCGTCAATGGCGACGGTGGTGTAGTTCACGTAGAAATACGGGGTGTTTGGATAGTCGGGGTGGAAAGCCAACCCTAATAATCCACGTTCATTGGGTGAATCATGAACGATGTTTGCAATGTTGAGAAAGGGGGTAGGCAGCGTGTTGCCACTGGTATCAATAATCTTGATAATACCGGCCCGTTCCACAATAAAAAGGCGATTGTCACCCGCATTGGCAATATCCACCGGATAGGCAAACCCATTATCCACCAGCGTGGTGGTGACAGTAGGCGGGCCACCCTGCTCTGTGCCCGGCGCCGCAGCGGCGGACACGGCCGTTTCCCCTCCGCCATTCATCATCACTACCAGCGCCACCAGACCGGCTAACACTATCACCAGACCCATTGCTTTCAGTAACTTCATTTTGTCTGCTCCTTCATTCGTAAAGCGATTTGGAAAATCGCCCTACATGCTTCATTCATCAACCGACTGAATTTGATAAACCCCGCCGTTGTGGTCCACCACGTATAATTCACCGGCGGCGTCCTCGCCAAAACTGGCGATTACCCGGCCACTTTCCAGCACCCTGGCCGCATCCCAGGTACCGTCTCCCCGTGGAAACAGTCGCCAGATAAATCCGGTGCAATAATCAGCCACAAAGTAGTTGCCTTGCAGCGCCGGAAACTGCTGGCCACGATATACATAACCACCGGTTACAGAGCAGCCCTGGCTGTGGTCATATTCAAAAACAGGCAGAACCAGCCCGGTCACATCACAGTTATCGCCCTGGTAACAATGCGTGCCTTCCATCTGGTTCCAGCCATAATTCTCACCACCGAGACCATCCGCCGGGTGGAAATTGACTTCTTCCCATTGGTTCTGGCCGACATCGGCCATAAAGAAGTCGCCTGTTTCCCGGTCAAAACTAAAGCGCCAGGGATTGCGCAGCCCTACCGCCCAAATTTCATTGCGGAAGGTATCGTCCGTCACAAACGGGTTTGTTTCTGGAATGCCATACGGTACATCATCGGCTATATCCACATCCAGGCGGAGGATTTTACCCAGTAGATCACGGCCGTCCTGCGCCCGATTCTGGGGATCACCCTGGCTGCCGCCGTCACCCATGCCAATATACAGATAACCATCTGGGCCAAACTTCACCAGGCCGCCATTGTGGTTGGCATAAGGCTGCTCAATGGTCAGCAAGATTTTTTCACTGGTTGGGTCAGCCAGATTAGGGTCAGTAGCGCTCACCTGAAAACGGGAAACAACGGTATCAAATGCCAGATTGGTGTAGTTCACGTAAAAGTAGCCATTCTGCGCATATTGCGGATGAAAGGCCACGCTGAGCAGCCCTTGTTCATTGGCTTGTGCGCCCACCCGGTCCCGAATTTCCAGAAACGGTTCAGGTAATAATGCACCATCCTGAATGAGGCGAATGAGACCATTTTGCTGCACCACAAACAGACGGCCGTCACCTGCATGGGTCAGATGCACCGGCAAACGCAGGTCTTCGGTCACAATCGGCACGAGCTGAATCTGGCTCACGGGTTGGAGGGATGCAGATGTAGGTGTGGCCGGCACGGGGGTGGCCGTATCAGTGGGCACGGCCGTTGGCGCTTCCGGCGCGCCAGGTTCGGTATTTGTGGGGGGCAAGGTCGGGATGAGAGTTGGACTGTTCAGCGCCTCTGTCGCCGCGATAGGGGGGGTGTGCACGGGAATGACGGGTGGGGTCACGGCCGTTTCCCCCTGCCCGCAGGCAGCCAGGGATAAAATGAGGAGTACAAAAAGGGGTTTCATCATAAGCGTCATTGGGTAATTGAGTCATGTGGGCGTTCATTTACCCAACCACTCCATTACTATTTATTCAGCCACGTTCTGCCAGAGGAATAAACGGCCGTGGCGCGGGGCCAGTATAGTTTGCTTTGGGGCGAATCAGGCGGTTATCGGCCAACTGTTCCCGCACATGTGCCAGCCAGCCGGCAATACGGCTAATGGCAAAGAGCGCCGTAAACTGATCTACCGGCAGCCCAATCATATACAACGCCACCGCCGAATAATAATCCACATTGGCAAAAAGCTGGCGTTGCACAAAGTAATCATCCTGCCGTGTGAGCTGTTCAATTTGGGCGGCAATTTCATACCACTGTCCCTGGCCGCTGCTGGTTGCCAGCCGTTCGGCCATAGGCCGGAAAACGCGGGCGCGGGGGTCTTCTACCTTGTATTCGCGGTGGCCGATGCCCATGATGCGCTGCCCGGCGGCTCGTTTTTGTTGGTACCAGGTGGCTACATCACCAGAAGCAGCCGCTTCCAGAAATTGTTCCATCGCCTTCTGGTTTGCCCCGCCATGCGAAACGCCTTTGAGTGTGCCAATGCCGGAGGTGATGGCGGAGTAGATGTCTGGTTGTGTACCGATGGTAACGCGGCAGGCAAAGGTGGAGGCGTTGAAGTCGTGGTCGGCCAGCAGCACCAGGTAGGCGTCCAGTGCCTGCACCGCGTCCGGGTTCTGCCATTGACCGTCGAGCATATACAGGAAGTTGGCCGCGTGGCCCAGATCAGACCGGGGGGCAATGGCTGTTTTGCCCTGGCGGATGCGTTCCCAGGCGGCGACGATGGTGGGGAAGACGGCCGTCAACGTTACCGCTTTTTGCCGTGCCCCTTCTGGACTGATGTCGTCGGCGGTAGGGTCGGCCATACCCAGCCAGCTTACGGCCGTGCGTAGCACCGACATGGGGTGCGCGTGCCGGGGGAAGGCTTGCATGGCGGCCAACACCGCCGGGGGTAATGTCCGTTGTGCCGCCAATTCTGCCTGGAAAAGCTCTAACTGCGCCCGCGTGGGCAGTTCACCATACCACAACAGGTAAACCACCTCTTCATAGCTGACCTGTCCGCCCAATTCCCACACATTGTATCCACGAAAGATGAGGGTGCCGTTTTCGCCGTCTACCCGGCTCACGGCCGTGTCCGCCGCCGTCACTCCCGCCAATCCTTTGCCTGTACTCATAGGCCACTCGCTCCTTCCATTCTTGATTCACAAACAGGCGGTAGTATAACACGTATTGGGTGGCACAAATTGCGCATTTAGTGAACGATCACTGTCCACGACTGTGGCCCATCCTATATGAAACAAGACATCTGCTGCCGGTTTGCGCAAAATTGACAAGGCCAGAGTGTACCGCTATAATCCCCGGCTTGGGTACTGTTGGCTGGATCATTCTAATTTTGGGCGTTGTTTACCAATTGTAAACCTGTGAAATACCTAAACAAACATTGTTTAAGTATTTTCGGAGGCACTTGTACCACAAAGTATAAACCTGAATAGCGGTTCGTAAACGACACATCTTTTGAAAATGACTCGGCCAGTCCCACAAAAAAGCTCGTGTGACGGTCGAGTTTTTTTATCCTATACCACTTGAGAAGAGAAATTATCAGCATGATGGAAGATACCAATTTCGAAGAATTTTTGGAAACGCATGATTATGAGCTACCCCAGGTTGGCGACATCCGCAAAGGCATTATTGTGGCCGTGACGCAGCAAGGGGTAATCGTTGACTTGGGCCTGAAGCGGGATGGGATTGTGCCGGGTACTGACCTGGCCAAACTAGAACCGGAGGAACGGGCTGAACTTCATGTCAATGATGAAATTGCCGTTTACGTGATGAACACGGAAGCGCCAGACAGCTTGCAAGTATCTATCCATCTGGCCAAGATGAACCAGGATTGGATTGAGGCCGAACAGTTGATGGAAACAGGCGATATTTTTGAAGGGGAAGTGATTGGTTATAACAAGGGTGGGGCGATTGTGCCTTACGGCCGTCTCCGTGGTTTTATTCCCGCTTCCCATCTGGCTGCCCTGACGCGCGGCCTCAATGACCGGCAGCGCCAGCAAAAACTGGCTAAACTGCGCGGTCAGAAAATTCCCTTGAAAGTCATTGAAGTAGATCGCCACCGTCGTCGGCTGGTTTTCTCCCAACGTGATGCCCAGAAAGAGTGGGATGAATTGCAGAAAGGAGAACTTCTGGAACGATTGCAGGAAGGGGATGTGTTACACGGCCGTGTCAGCGGTCTACGTGACTTTGGCATCTTTGTAGACTTGGGCGGCGTTGACGGTCTGGTCCATATTTCCGAACTTGCCTGGCACCGCATTGATCACCCCCGCGAAGTAGTCAAGGTAGGCGACGAAATGGATGTCTACGTGATGAAGATTGACCGTGACGACCAACGAATTAGTCTGAGCCGCAAAAAACTGCTGCCCAATCCCTGGGATACAGTGGAAGAGCGGTATCACATCAACCAACTGGTCGAAGGCTGCGTCACCCGCATTGTAGATTACGGCGCGTTTGCCGAAATTGAGCCGGGCGTTGAGGGTTTGTTACATCTGTCGCAACTTTCCCGTGGCCAGGTGGAAAACGCCGGCGAAGTTGTGCAGGAAGGCGAAACCCACCTGCTGCGTGTTGTCAGCATTGAGAAAGATCGCCAGCGCATTGGCCTCAGCCTGCGGCAGGTCAGCGCCAATGAGCAAATTGAGTGGATGTCGCGCAAACAAGCGGAAGCGGGTGCGGCTGCGGAAATACATGACCAGACTGATGATGAGGCCGATGAAATACATGACCAGACTGACGACAATGTGGACGAAGTGGCAGAAGACGTTGTGGCCGCAGAAAATGCTGTGGTCACAGAAGACGCTGTGGTCGCAGAAGACGCTGTGGTCGCAGAAGACGCTGTGGTCGCAGAAGACGCTGTGGTCACAGAAGATGCTGTGGTCACAGAAGAAGTTGTGGCCGAGGTTCAATCCGTTGCCGAGGTGATGACAGATAGCGTCGCAGACGAAGAAGTTTCTATGGCCGAGCCAGGTACAGACGTTTCCGCTGATGAGGTTGTTGTGGATGATAGTCCGCTTGCCGAAACGGAATCTGTGATTGAGGAAACTGAACCACAGGAAGTTGAAGAAAGCTAAGTATGGCAAAAAACGACAAACTGGAAGTGGAAGGCACGATTATTGAACTGCTGCCGAACACCCAATTTAAAGTGGAACTGGACAATGGACATCAGGTATTGGCCTACCTATCGGGTCGCATGCGCAAGTATTACATTCGCATCTTGTTGGGAGACCGGGTGCGGGTAGAGATGACGCCGTATGATTTGGCGCGTGGCCGTATTACCTATCGTTACCGCAACCGGGCTGATGCTCCTAGCAGTAGTAGTAGTAGCAGTAGCAGCAGCGAAGAGTAGTTCCGTCCCACTTTCTTGTTTGCGAACCTGAATGAAGTAATAAACACGCTGCGAAGATTTCGCAGCGTGTTTTGTTTTAGCGGCCATGATAGAAACACAAAGTGACTGGCTGGCCAGCCGGGGACAGGCTTCACCCACTCAAACAGCGCTTTTGATGGGCGAGCAGCAGTGGAACTATGCCGAATTAAACCAGCTGGTGAATGGCTGCTGTACCCGGCTGGTGGCGCTGGGAGTACAGCCGGGTGATTCTGTGGGGGTGTTGTTGGCTAACTCACCAGTGTATGTCTGTTTGATCCATGCGCTGGCCCGGTTAGGGGCGGTGTTAGTACCCCTCAATATGCGCCTGACGCCGGCCGAATGGCAGTGGCAGGTGGCACATGTGGGGTGTCGGCTGGTTCTAGGTTCTTCTGAAATGATACCGGCTGCCGGACTGTCCGTCCGCGCTGTGGTAGTGAATGAAACCTGGTTATCACCAGAAATAACGACCGGGGAACCCCTGCCTTTTACGTTGAACCGCGTACAGGCTGTGGTATTTACTTCCGGTACATCCGGCCGACCGAAGGGGGCGATGCTGACTTTTGCTAACCACTTTTACAGTGCCATGGCCTCGGCGTACCGGGTAGGGGTGCTGCCGGATGACCTCTGGTTAAGTTGTTTGCCGCTTTACCATGTAGGCGGGCTGGCGGTGATCTGGCGCAGTTGTTTGTATGGCACGGCCGTAGACCTGCACCCGAAATTTGACCTGATGGCCGTGAACGACAGCCTGGATCGCAAACCCATTACCCTTATTTCGTTAGTGCCCACGATGTTAGCGCGGCTGCTGGAAAGCCGAGCAGCCTGGCCGCAAACGCTGCGGCTGGCGCTCATTGGCGGCGCGGCGGCCGCGCCGGATCTGCTGGCCAAGGCACTAGCCGACGGTGTGCCCGCAGCGACGACCTATGGCCTGACGGAAGCGGCTTCACAGGTAGCAACCATGCGCCCGGCGGATGTCAGGCGTAAACCGGGCAGTGTGGGCCGGCCGTTGCTCTTTACCACTGTGCGCATTATGGACGAAGACGGCCGTGAACTGCCGCCCCATGAAATTGGCGAAATTGTGGTTAGGGGGCCAACGGTGATGGCCGGATATTGGGGTGAAACCGCACCCACCGCTCACCCCTTGCACACCGGCGATTTGGGTTATGTGGATGCGGATGGTGATCTGTGGGTAGTGCAGCGGCGCAGCGACCTGATTGTGTCGGGGGGGGAAAATGTGTATCCGGCGGAAGTGGAAACGGTGCTGAAAAGGCATACCGCCGTTACCGCTGCCTGTGTGGTGGGGCTGCCGGACGTGGAATGGGGGCAGGTGGTGGCGGCGGCGGTGGTGGTGCAGGCGGGGACGGCCGTGACCGCCACCGAACTCAGCCAATTTTGCCGGGGGCGGTTGGCCGGTTACAAAATCCCCCGCCACATTTTTTTTGTACCAGACCTGCCGCTGACAGCATCCGGCAAGATTGCCCGGCAAGAAGTGGCGCAACTCATTAGCAAGCGGGGCAAGTCATAGATCGCGGGGAAATTAACCAATCTCCCCGCGATAACTCCAATCTCTAGCCACGTTTCTCTAGCTACATTTCTCTAGCCACGTTCCGCCATCGGCACAAAGCTGCGGGTGGGGGAACCCAGATAGACCTGGCGGGGCCGGGCGATTTTCTGTTCGGAATCGGCCAGCATCTCCTGCCACTGCGCCAGCCAACCCACCGTGCGCGGAATGGCAAACAGCACCGGGAACATGGCAATGGGGAAGCGCATCGCCTGGTAAATGATGCCCGAATAAAAGTCTACATTCGGATACAGGTTACGCTGCACAAAAAAGTCATCTTCCAGAGCAATCCGTTCCAATTCCAGGGCAATATCCAGCAGCGGGTTACGCCCGGTCACTTCAAACACCTGGGCGGCCACCCGTTTGATGATGCGCGCCCGCGGATCATAATTTTTATACACCCGATGCCCAAAACCCATAAGCAGCCGTTCCCGGTTTTTGACCGCCTTCATAAATTCCGGTACGTGTTTCACATCGCCAATTTCCAGCAACATGCGCAGCACTTCTTCATTCGCGCCACCGTGCAGCGGGCCATAAAGGGCAGCGGCCGCGCCGGCCATCGCCGTGTAAGGGTCGGTGTGGCTGGAGCCAATGACACGCATGGCGGCCGTACCACAATTTTGCTCATGGTCGGCGTGCAGGATGAACAAGACATCCAGAGCGTGAGCCAGCACCGGGTCTGGCTCATATTTTTCCTGGGTCATTTGGTCCAACATGCGCAGGAAGTTGCCGGTGTAGCTGAGGTCGTTGTCCGGGTAGACGTAGGGCAGACCGCGGCTGTGGCGATAGGAAAAGGCGGCCACAGTGGGCACTTTAGCGATGAGGCGCTTGATTTGTTTCAGGCGGGCGCTGGCGTCATCAATGCGCCGGCCTTCGGGGTAATAAGTGGACATAGCGGCGATGGTGGCAATGAACATGCCCATGGGATGCGCATCATGGCGGAAGGCGTGCATGAGCTGTTTGATGTTTTCATGGACAAAGGTGTGGTGCAAAATGTCATATTCCCAGGCGTCGTATTGCTCTTTGGTGGGCAATTCGCCAAAGAGGATGAGGTAGGCAACTTCCAGGAAGTTAGACTGTTCGGCCAGTTGTTCAATGGGGTAGCCGCGATATTCCAAAATGCCTTTGTCACCATCTATATAAGTGATAGTGCTTTTGGTTGAGGCGGTGTTGGTGAAGGCGGGGTCATAGCTCATCATGCCAAAATCATCGTCGTTGACTTTGATCTGGCGCAGACTGATGGCTTTGATAGTGTCGTTTTCGATAGGAACTTCATAGGTTCGGCCAGTGCGGTTGTCGGTGATGGTTAATGTCTCTTTGCTCATGGTATCCTCCAGTTTTTATGAGGGAATCTGATAAAGCGGTACTGATAGCAGAAGTATATCGGTTTTGGAACGGGAGGGGTAATGTGTTGTCGGCAATGGCGGTTTTACAAGCATTGTTAGCCAACCAGCTCAATTGGTGGACTCTCGCAGGTTAAGGGGCTTGAAGTAGTTGGGCTGCCATCATTACCAATGCCTGGGTCACTGCCTGTGCATCCACCAGCATGTGAAAATGCCCGGCCTGGAATTGAATGAAAGGCCAGCCCTGTTCTATGGCTCGCCTGGCGGGTAGGTTGTAGGCTTCTGTAAATTGGATGTAGCCGCAGGAGACTTCCGACCAATGGTGGGAAACTGGCAACTTTTCGCTAAAGTACCGTAACCCTCGTGGCCTTATTTCTGTCAGCATTTGGCGGCGGAGTGTGTCGTCCGCTATTTCACCTTGCAGATCAGTGTCGCTCCAGGTGGGGAAACGGCCGTCAGCCATCAGATAGTTCTCAAACTCAGTGACCCATGCCGGTGACTCGGCTTTTATCATTTCCAACCGGCTGGCTTGAGGGGTGGGCAGACCGGCATCCACAAAAATGAAACCGGTTGGGGTACTCGCAAGCCGGTCTGCAATCATCGGCAGGAGTGGGCCGGCGCCGCTGTGACCAACCAAAATCCAGGGAGGCGCGATGCCCGATGCCTTGATGACGACCGCGGCAGAGTCAGCGTGTTGTTCACCAAACGGCCGTGTGTCCCCTTCACTGTCAACCGGGTTAGCGATAATCACTTGATGGCCTTGCTGCGTCAGTTGGTCAGCCACCAGCTTCCAGGTCAATGGCCCGACTAAGGGGCTGGGGACGAGCGCAAAAGCTGTCATGTCATTCCTCGTGGTCAGGTATGGGAGAGGCGGGCGAAGGCGAGGGCCTGTTCGCGGGTGTGGATTTCGCCGGCAGCCTGACTCTCCTGAATGAGGCGCAGCAAACGGCCGACTTCAGGGCCGGGGGAGAGGTGGAGTTCGGCGATCAGGTCACGGCCGTTCACCAGCGGCGGTGGCGCAACCGTTTCTTCATGCCGCGTGAAGTAATGGTCTAACAATTGCGCCACAACATCCAGGAGCCGCTCCCATTCCACCGTTTCGCCGGGGCCATTACGGGCCGCCAGATGGTCGGCCAGGGAGAGAATGGCCACGTCCAGCCCGGCCGTACCCAGCGCGCGGAAGTAGCGATACACGGTGCGGCGGGAGAGGGTGGTTTTGTTCTGGCTGAGGAGGAGGGGACGCATGTGCCCGGCGACGATGCGCCGCACATGACTGACGGCGTCGTTACTAAGCGCCAGCCGGTGCAGTTGGCGGGCGGTGGTGACCGCACCGTGTTGATCGTGGTCAAAAAAGCGGATGCGGCCCGAAGCGGCTTTGGGCTCGCCGTCCTCATCCACCGTGCGCGTCTCTGGTTTGCCCACATCATGGTAGAGCGCGCCCAGACGGAGCAGGGTACGGCCGTCTACACCCCCATCCACCAACCGCTGCCAATGCGTCTGCAAACCGGGCGCATAAGCAGCCAGGCGGGAGTGAACTGTCTGTAGAGCTGGGGATGAGGGTAGTACGGCCGTCAGCGCTCCTTCCACCTGCACCAACCAGCGCAGCACAGAAATGGTATGCGCCAGCACATCCTCATGGTGCGGCGGCGACTGGGTAACACCCGCTTCAGCGGCAATTTCCGGCAATATCACCAGCAGCAGACCTAACACGTGCATCTGGCGTATCGCTTCATCCGGCTGGTTGGTTTGCAGCAGCTTCAGCAGTTCGTCACGAATACGTTCGGTGGAGACGACCGTCAGATGAGGGGCGGCAGCAGTGATGGCCTCGGCCGTTTCCGGGGCTAAGGCAAACCCCAACCGCAGCGCCAACCGCAAGCCACGCAAAGTTCGCACCGGGTCATCCAACAGCGAGCGGTCGTGGATGTGGCGAATGAGTCTGGCTTGCAGGTCGGCCCGGCCGTTGCTGGGGTCAATCAGGCTGGCGTCGGTGTGGGCGGCGGCGGGCAGGGCAATGGCGTTAATGGTAAAGTCACGGCCGTACAGGTCGGCTTCCAGATCGGGGCCACGAAAACAGGTGAAGTCCAGATAGGTGTGACTGTCTGGCAAAATGACGCGCCCGGTATCGCGCTCTTTATCCAGCACATAGGCGGGCACACCCAGAGCATCGGCCACACGAAAGCTGAGTTTGACGGCAGCGGCAGGCTGCACAAAATCGAGGTCGTAGCTTACCTGCCCCAACAAGGCATCACGCACTGCGCCGCCAACCAGGTACACGGGTTGGGCTTCCTGGGCGAATAACGGCCGTAACTGCTCCATGAGTGCGGGCAAGGGCAACGGCCGTCCGCCAGGCGGCTCGATGAATTGCAGGGTGAAGCGGTCACGGGGGCGACTGCGGCGGGCGGCATGGGCGGCGGCCACGGCCGTGTAACCCACCCCGGCCACATCATCACCCACCAGCGCTACCCAGCGGCCAGCATATGGTTGCAAATCGGTCATTGGTCATTGGTCACTGGTCATTTGTCCGCCAATGACAAAGGACAAATGACCAATGACAACAGTTCACGCCATTAAATGGGCAAAAATCTCCGGTTTGAGGATAGCGACAAAGGGCAGATTACGGTACAGCTCGTCGAAGTCCAGGCCGTAGCCCACTACAAATTCATCGGGGATGTCGAAGCCGATGTAGTCAATGGGCACGTCTATTTCGCGGCGGGAAGGTTTGTTCAACAGGGTACAAATCTTCAGGGAGGCGGGCTGGCGCGCCAACAAATTCTGACGCATGTAGCTGAGGGTACGGCCGCTGTCAACGATGTCTTCGATGATGAGTACGTGACGGCCGTCAATAGGCTGTTTCAAATCCATGATAATCTGCACCGCGCCGCTGCTGCGTGTGCCGCTACCATAGCTGGAGACGCCCATAAAGTCCAGGGCGTGCGGCCGTTGCAGCGCCCGGCTTAAATCACCCAAAAAGATATACCCCCCCTTCAGCACACAAATGAGCAGCAAATCATCCAATGCAGCATAATCCGCCTCAATTTGCCGTGCCATTTCCACGATACGCGCCTGAATTTGGGCCTGGTCAATAAAAACTCGTTCGATGTGGTCGTACAGGTTGGGGATCATGATATTGGGTAATTGAGTAATTGGGTAATTACCCAATTACTCAATTACTATTCTTAGCCGGGGCCACCTGGTGGCAGTGGCGGCAGCGGGCCTCATACACTTCGGCCGCACCGACCAACACCACCGGATCATCATAGGCGGCGGGACGGCCGTCAATCAGGCGTTGGGTGCGGTTGGCTTCCTCGCCACAAATGACACAGATGGCGTGCAGTTTGTCTACCATTTCCGCGCGGACAATCAGGCCCGGCATAGGGCCAAAAGGCTCGCCACGAAAATCGGTATCCAGCCCGGCGCAGATGACCCGTTTGCCCTGGTTGGCCAGCGTTTCACAGAGGGGGATAACGGCCGTGTCAAAGAACTGTACCTCATCAATCGCCACCACGGTTGTATCAGGTTCCAACTGCGCCAGAATTTCCTGGGCATCTTGCACCGGCTGGGCTTCAAACGCCAACCCATTATGCGATGTCACTCTTTCCACATGATAACGGTCATCAATGACCGGTTTGAACACCTGCACCTTTTGCCGGGCAATACCGGCCCGGCGCAGGCGGCGGATGAGTTCCTCCGTTTTGCCGCTAAACATGCTACCACAAATGACTTCCAGACGGCCGTGCGTGTGTGTTGTCATACAATCTCCCGATATTTTGACGCAAAGGCATAAAGGGGCAAAAAAGAGGGAAGAAAGAAAAGAAAAAACTGCGTCATCTGTGAAATCTGTGGATAAAAAAAAGCAGATACGTTGCCGCATCTGCCTTTATTGCCTCTAATCTTTGCGCCCTTCGCGTCCTTCGCAGATGTTTTTACTCGATCAGCCCTTCGGCGCGCAGGAAACGTTTGATGTCAATGAGCGCTTTTTGACCGATGCCGGGCAGCGCCAGGAGAGCATCCTCACCCTTCTGCAACAGATTCATCACATCACCGACGGTAGTTACGCCGGCTTCTTGCAACGCTTTTTCGGCGCGGGTGCCTAAAGACATGGAGTCCACGCTCAGATTCACCGGTTTGGCTTTTTCTTCGCGCACTTCGATTTGTTTGACCATCGAATCCCGTTTTTGCAGACGGCGCATAAAGCGGTCTACCTGGCCTTCGGTGTCTACCAATCGCTGCTGCCCGGTATAAAATGGGTGGGTCCCAGACCAGATTTCCAGGCGAATTTCGGGTGATGTGGAACCAACGGTCATCACGACTTCGCCATCTACCAGCACTTTGGCGTCTGGGTACCATTTGGGATGAATATCACTTTTCATGGCCGCGCTCCCTTAACTTTCCACCGGATAGACGCTGATGTATTTACGGCCGTGCCGCTCTTCAAACGTCACCTGGCCATCCACCATAGCGTAAATGGTGAAATCTTTGCCCATACCTACATTCTGGCCGGGCTTAAACGGGGTGCCCCGCTGCCGCACAATGATATTGCCGGGGATGACATGTTCCCCACCAAAGCGCTTCACGCCTAACCGTTTTGATTGACTGTCACGGCCGTTCTTGCTTGAACCGGCCCCTTTCTTATGTGCCATAATACACTCTCCTAACCTGTCACAATCTCATCTACCCGCACACGGGTATACTGCTGACGATGGCCCCGACGACGGCGGTACCGCTTCTTGGGCTTATATTTCCAGACAAAAATCTTTTCGCCGCGAAACTGCTCCACAATGGTCGCTTTTACAGTTACGCCCGCAATGGTGGGCTGGCCTATTGTTACTTCATCGCCGTTTGCCAGGAGCAGCACATTATTCAATTCAAACTGCTCACCGACTTCGTAGGGCAGCTTTTCAGTGACAAAGCTGTTGCCCGCTTCGGCGCGGTATTGCCGGCCACCACTTTCAACAATTGCGTACATGGGTTGCCTCCAAAAAATAACCAGCATCAGGGATGCTGGTTGTGGTTTTAATTTTGTGTGGGAAGTGGTGTTAACCCACACAGCGAAGCGGGATTATAACGGGCGGCGGGGTTCCTGTCAAAAAAGTTGAGCGGTTACATAGGGGCGACCCTTGTGGTCGCCTCGCATGGTGGTCGCCCAGCCGAGGGCAGGCACAAGGCCCACCCCTACTCAGCCATAAAATTCAAAATATGCCCGGCGATCTCTTCGCCCTTATCCTCCTGTAAAAAGTGACCGGCCTGGGTGATGACCGTTCTCGGTTGGTCGGCCTGGCGAATGTGCATCAGCCGCCGGAACCACAGGTCGCCGCCAGCGGTAATGGGGTCACTGTCGGAAAAGAGGATGAGGGTCGGCTTTTGCCATTCAGCCAACACCTGGCGGGCGGCGCGCATCTCGGCCGCGCCGGGATCATCAGGACTCGTCGGGACGAGCAGCGGCCAGGCGGCCACGCCTGCCTTGAATGATTCGTCGGGGAATGGGGCTTCATAGGCAGCCAACTCTTCAGGTGGCAGTTCGCTGACCGTACCACCCTGAATCACGCGCCCTACCGGGATACGGTTGCCGAATTTTTCACAAAAGGCGCGCCAGCGCAGGAATGCTTCCGGCATTGCTTCGCCGCCGGGTAGGCCGGTGTTCATAATGACCAGTCGGGCAAAACGATCAGGGTGTTGGGACACGGCCGTCAGCCCCAACATGCCACCCCAATCCTGGCAAACCAGGGTAATGTTCTGTAAATCCAGCTTATGGATAAAACTCGTCAGCGCCTCTAAAAACATAGGGAACGAGTAAGCTGTCTGGTCGGCATATTTGTCGGAACGGCCAAAACCAGGGAAATCGGGGGCGATGACACGATGATGTGCAGCCAGCGGGGGGATCATTTTGCGGTAGAGGTAACTCCAACTAGGCTGCCCGTGCAGGCAGAGGATGATTTCGCCCGCGCCTTCATCCAGGTAATGCAGGCGGACATCCTTTACCGTGACGTAGTGGGGGGCAAAAGGAAAATCAGGCAGGTTTTCAAAATGATGGTCAGGGGTACGTAAAATGATCATGGGCGAAATTGTAACCTGTGAGAGAGTGTTGCACCAGACGGCCGTGACGCTGTACCGTAATGACCAATGGGTTATCTACCCCATGCAGCAGTCATGGTATACTTGCCCCTAACTATCGCCAGCTTCAAGGCATCAACCTATCATCATTTCCAACAAACATAAACATACCTGACAGCCATTCAAAACGTCAGTTCGTACCGTTTAGCAAAGTACCATGAATTCCACACCAGATGAGCCTCGTCTACAACAAACCTTTTCCTCCACAGATCTGTTACAGGCCGGGCTGAACTTGTTGGCCGAACTAGACCTGAACAAATTGCTACAAAAGACCATGCGGTTGGTGGCGGATATGTTGCAAACCGATATTGGCGGCCTTTACCTGTGCCAACCTGGTCAGGAGCGGCTGCAAATTGCGGCAACCATTCGCGTTAACCGGCTACAAGAAAACATTGAGTTGGCACGTGGTGAGGGATTAGCCGGTAAGGTATGGGAACGAGGCGAAACGATCATTGTTGAGGATTATGCCAGTTGGCACGGCCGTGTCCCCCATCTGGTACCTATCATTGGGCATCGTGCCCTGGCCGGTTTCCCCCTTCAACGCGCTGGAGACATGTTGGGCATCTTGCTGGTGGCTGCTCCCTCAGGCTATCAATTCACCCCGGCACAGATACAACTACTGAAGGCGCTGGCCGCCCAGGCAGCCGTCGCCATTGAAAATGCTCGCCTGTTTGAAACCTGGCAGGCGGCCAAAACAATGGCCGAAAGTTTGCAGGAAGTGGCGCTAATCCTCAACAGCGGGTTGGAAATGCGGCCGCTGCTCATTCGGATTTTGCAGCAGTTACGTCGGGTCATTCCCTATGATAGCGCCGGCATCTTCCTGCGCGAAGGGAATGACCTCGTGCATTATGGTAGCTCTATTTTTGGCGAGCCAGAAGAGGGTAACTTTATCCACCAGCCCTATGATGACCCCACTTACTACCCGCTCTATACCCGGCGGCCATACGTCATATCGGATGTACGCCAGGACTTGAACTGGCATCTCAATTGGGACTGGGAACATGTGCGCCACATCCGCAGTTGGATGGCGATGCCTTTGCTGGAAGAGAATGATGTGATTGGCGTCATTACCACCGATAGTTTTACCGTAGACACCTATGATGAAAAATCAGCACAGATAGCCCAATCCTTTGTCAATCAGGCAGTGGCGGCCATTCGTAATGCCCGGTTGTATAAGGAAGCGCAGCAAGCCAGGGAAGCCGCCGAAACGGCCAATCGGGCTAAAAGTCAGTTTTTGGCTACCCTCAGTCACGAACTGCGCACACCGCTTGGCGGCGTATTAGGCTACGCCCGGCTGCTTAAACAAGACAAAAGTCTGACCGAACGACAGCAGCGTCAGGTGTCCATCATTGAGCAAAGTGGTCATCATTTGCTGATGCTGATCAATGATTTACTCGACCTGGCAAAAATCGAAGCAGGTCGCTTTGAACTACTGTTGGCCCCTTTTGAGTTATCTTCCTTTCTGCAACACATCGGGGAAATGATACTGGTGCGGGCGGAAGAAAAGGGGTTGGCGTTTGGGTTAGAGGCGCATAATTTACCAACGGCCGTCATTGGCGATGAAAAACGTCTGCGACAAGTGTTGATCAACCTGCTGGGCAATGCGGTCAAGTTTACACTACAGGGGCAGGTGAGCCTGCGCGTTGTCCAGATCGATCCCCCGGTAGTGGCCCCTGCCCAGGTGTGGCTGCGGTTCACGGTGGAAGACACAGGCATTGGCATCAAACCTGCATACTTGCATCGTATTTTTGAGCCATTTCACCAGCTAGGGGAGCCACAGGAGCGCGCCGAAGGCACGGGATTAGGTCTGGCTATCAGTCACAGCCTGATTGAACAAATGGGTGGTCAGTTAGAGGTCAACAGTGTGGTCGGTACGGGTAGCAAATTTTCCTTTACGTTACCTTTGCCATTGGTGGGGAGCGAAGAAGTGGACACGGCCGTGAGCCAGCTAACCGCTATGGATCACAACTTCCTGGCTTCCATCCCACCCACGGCCGTTCCCTCTTTGGCTGAATTAAACCAGTTATACGCCCAAACTTTGCAGGGCGATATTAGCGCCCTTCGCCACACCGTTGATCATCTGGCCCAAACCAACCCTCAATACCAACCATTTTTGCATAAAATCCAACATATGGCCTATACTTTTCAGGTAAACGAACTACAAAAATTATTGTCAACCTTCCTGTCCCCCTGAGATGCGGCGCACCTGGTCAAGTGCGCCACTATTTCCATAACTATGAGCAAAGCATCTGTCCTCATCGTAGACGATAATACCACTAATCTATCTCTCTTGTTTGAGGCCCTGCAAGCTGCTGACTATCATGTTATTGTGGCTCAGGATGGCGCTAGCGCCCTGGAACGGCTACGCTATACCCGCCCGGACATCATTTTGCTGGATATTATGATGCCCGGCATGGATGGGTACGAAACGCTGCGCCACATCAAAGTACATCCAGCACACCAGGATACGCCCGTCATTTTTATGACGGCCGTTCACGATGCCCACTATGAGGTCAAAGGATTGGAAATGGGCGCGGTGGATTACATTACCAAACCCTTGCAAATGGAACTGGTATTGGCCCGTTTACACACGCACCTCACCCTCCGCAACCTGCAAAAAAGTTTGCAAGAGCAAAACGCCGACCTGGAAGCATATGCCCACACCGTCGCCCATGATCTCAAAGGCCCACTCGCTGTCATTTTAGGTCATACAGAACTCATTGCCAGTGAACTGGCAGCCCATAGTTTAGCGCACCTGGAGGCCGATTTCGCCCAGGTGCAAAGCAATGTGCAAAAACAAATTAACATCATCAATGAACTGCTGTTGCTGGCCTCACTGCGCAAGGAAGAGGTACAACCGACGCCGCTCAATATGGCCGATATTGTGGCCCAGGCACAGCGCCAACTGGCACACATGGTAACGGAGCACCAGGTAGAAATTGAGTTGCCCCTCAGCTGGGCTGTGGCCTGGGGCCATGCCCCCTGGGTAGAAGAGGTGTGGGTAAACTACTTGAGTAATGGTATGAAGTACGGCGGTCAGCCACCGCGTTTGCTGGTAGGCAGCGCTTTACAACCTGATGGCATGGTGCGTTTCTGGGTGCAAGATAACGGCCGTGGCCTTACCGCCGCCGAAAAGGCCAACTTATTTGCCGAATTTACCCGTCTGGATCAGACCCGTGCCCAGGGTTATGGATTGGGTCTTTCCATTGTCAGACGCATTATTCACAAGCTAGGGGGAGAGGTGGGGGTAAATAGCGAAAAAGGGCAGGGCAGCACCTTTTACTTCACCCTGCCGGGGGCAGAAAGCAAGTAACGGGAGGCTATTACTCCTTTATTGCCGCATCAGGAAACCCATCAGCATTTCTTTGGCGTTTTCCAGGTTGGGCAGATCATCCAGCAATTGTATTTCCAGGTTCAGGTGATCGGCTAATGGCTCCAAATAGCTTGCCACCTGTTCCGAGGTGGTGCGGATGAAACCGGGGCGCAACCGCGACCGGGCCAGCATTTGCCCCAACTTCATGGGCATTGTGCCCCACATCTCCTCCATAGAGGGCACGGCAATCATGGTCTCAGTCCCCAAGATCATGCCGCTGCCTGGCTCTAACAGAAGCAGCATATAGGGGTAATACGGCCGTGCTTGCTCCCCCAACACCGGTACCGGCGTCCAGAAAAAGTCTACATCAATCGTGCCCAGGGTGGGGGGCAGACTTTGCAGTAGTTCCAGGGCGCGTCTGTCCAGATAAATAGAAGTTGATTGGGCTTCAGGTGACTGTACCTGGTGTCTTTCATCATGCCATACCCATGTTCCATCTTGTTTGGTGGGGACACGAACCAGATACTCATCGTCATCTTCTGTATCCAGAAGCTCTGGATCATCTTCCAGACGAGCCGTCACCCCCAGCATTTGCTCCAGGGCGTGGGTGAGGAATCGGGCTTCAACGGCCGTCAGATACCAGGGAACCAGGCCCGGCGCATAACTCTGGAACTGCGGCCACGCCAATTTTCCGCGATACTTCAACCCCAGTTCCTTGATTACATCCCGGTCTTTCTGGTGCAAGGTGTTACGGTCTTCAAACGAAGCCTGCAACTGGGGTACATTGAGTACCATATCGGGCGTCAGATACGGTCCGGCAAACTGCATCTCCCAAAAGCCAGCTAACCCCTCCTCGCCTAAATAAACCGCTACCGCCAGATGTTCGCCCAGACTACCCATGACGCTAACAAAACCCAACACCCCTGTTTCCGGGTTCTGTATACCAAAAATATCGGTCTCCTCCATCCATTCCCAGGGCGCGGCCTCTTTCACCCGATCCATTACCGCATATAGTTGGCGCCATTCTTCCTGGGTGGGATTTTGTTCATCCATCATCTCCTCCAATTTTGTAGCCGTCTGGCGGCTTCATCGAGCGTGAGCTGCGATTTGCAGAAGGCAAAACGCGCCAGCCGCGCGCCATCAGCCGGGTTATGGTAAAAAGCGCTGGGGGGGATGGCCGCCACACCCACTGCCGTCGTCAGGTAACGGCAAAACGCCACATCATCAGGAAAGCCCAGCCTGCTAATGTCTACCATAACAAAATAGGTTCCGGCCGGCGCAATAGGCGGTAAGCCGGCCGCGGCTAATACTTGCATCAGGAAATCACGCTTGGCCTGGTAATCCTGGGTAAGGTGTGTGTAATACTCATCACCAACAGCCAGGGCAACAGCAGCCGCTTCCTGCAAGGGGGCCGCGCCGCAGAAGGTCATAAACTGGTGGGTACGGAAAGCGGCTCGCAACAGGTCTGGGGGAGCGATGACCCACCCGATTTTCCAGCCGGTAACGCTAAAGCTCTTGCCCAGACTGGAAATGGTGAGGGTACGCGCTGCCATGCCGGGAAATTGGGCGAGCAGATGGTGGACACGGCCGTCAAACACAATATGCTCATACACCTCATCCGTCAGCGCCAATACATCATGTTCCTGGCACAATTCGGCAATCATGCCCAACTCTTCCCGGCCAAATACCTTACCGGTGGGATTATGCGGCGTGTTCACGATAATCAACTTCGTTTTGGGGGTGAAAAGCGCTGCTAATTCTTCCCGATCGATCTGCCAGTCCGGCTGGCGCAGCGTGTAAAAGCGCGGCACGCCCCCCGCCAGAATCACATCCGGCACATACGAATCATAAAATGGCTCAAACAGGATGACTTCGTCGCCGGGGTTCACCAGCCCCAGAATCGCCGCACACAACGCTTCCGTCGCCCCATGTGTCACCAGGATTTCGTGATCGGGGTCGGCTTCCAGACCGTAGTGGCGTTTCACTTTGGCGGAAATGGCCTGTTTGAGGGGGGCACGGCCGTAGCTGGGCGCATACTGGTTCACATCGGCCGCAATCGCTTCCCTGGCCGCCTCTTTGAGAAAATCGGGCGCGGCAAAGTCCGGGAACCCCTGCCCCAGATTAACAGCCTGGTGCTGCACGGCCAGCGCCGTCATTTCCGTAAAAACAGTCACGCCAAATTGTTGGATGCGGTTTGCCAGGTAAGACATAGGAAGTGTTCAGGTGTTCAAGTGTTTACATGGATACGTAAGCACGCGGAATTGTGGCAGAGTTACGGCCGTTTGGCAACCAATTGTTTGCTTAATTCGCTCAGTTTATTTCTAATAGTGCCCCTATGTTAAAACTACTCCTTTTTACAGTGGGCATATGGATAGCCACCATCATCTTCATCGTCGTTGCCATTGGTTTTACGGCCACTTTGACAGCCGATGTATCGGCCGCGCACATGGGTATACCCTTGTTCTGTCTGGGCGCGGTCGTGGTATTTTCGGTAGCGGCTGACGTCTATTTGCTGGCGCGTCTGGCGCAACCGGTGGAAGATGACGGTTTACGGCGGCTGTGGATTGGGGCGTTTTTGGTACTGGAACTGGGCACGGCGGCATTCCTGATGCTCATTGCCCTGGTTGTTTTGAACCGGTAGGGGTGGTGATCGGGAATCTATAATCGGTTATCGGAATTCGGTTATTGAAATTCGGGCTTTGCTTTGTGCCGGTCGCCTGTTTTTGGATACAATCCTTACCCATCTCAACAACTAAAGGAAGAGGAGTTTTTATGAGCAAGAGCAAAGCACGCAAACGCCCGGCACACCAGCCACACGGGCAGGCAAACAACAAAGGCACGGCCGTCACTGCCCCCCCTGTCGCCCCCGCACGCACACGAACGCCGTTGATCACGGCCGTCATCATCCTCATTATCTTACATGGGGCACTATTTACACTGTTAGCCTGGAGCGACCTGAACACCAACGGCCTGGCCGTGCGGTCATTATACCTGCCGCTGCTACTGATCACCTCGGTAGCGGACATCATCGCCGGGGTGGCTTTGTGGCTTTGGCAGCGGTGGGGATTCCAGCTTTACGTCGCCTCCACCCTGGTGATGGCTACCTCCGCCCTGATGAACACCGGCTCCCTCCTGGTATTGTTTGCCAGCATCCTGCCGGCCATCATCGTCGCCTACATTTTCCTACCCAAACAACATTTGTTTGATTGATGCGCGCAGACCTGACAGGTTTTGCAAACCTGTCAGGTCTATTGAAAATCGTGTCACCTGCCCAACCTGTCGTTTACAGTACACCGCCCCGTTCACGGCCGTTTGCCGCCTTCCCCGCCGCCATTCAAGCTGTCATCATCAATGAACAAGAAGAACTACTGCTGCTCGCTTCGCCCACCCGCCAGCCGGTGGGCGCCTGGCAGGTGATCAGTGGTGGCCTGGAAGCGGGCGAAACGATTTTAGACGGCGCTTTGCGCGAAGTACGGGAGGAAGCGGGCCAGGGGGTAAGGGTACGGCCGTTGGGCATTGTCCACGCCCGCACCTTCCAGTATGACGCCTACATCCCCTACATGCTCAGCATCTACTACCTGATGGTCTACGAAGGCGGCGAGATTGTGCCCGGCGATGATATGGTCGGCAGCGCCTGGCGTTGGTGGCAGGTAGACGAGTTGTTTGCCAGCGGCGAACCGCTCCACCCTTCGGCCAACGACGCCTGGCTGCTTCGTCGCGCTGTCGAACTGTACCGTTTGTGGCATAATCACCCCGACCAGGAAATAGAATTACAAGAGGTCATCAGTAATCAGTGAACGGTAATCGGTTTAGCACCGATTACCGATTACCGATTACCGATTACCGATTACCGATTACCGATTACCGATTACCACCATGAATCCCATCCGCATTGAACTGCCTACGCCTTTTGATGTCGGTCCGGTGAATGTGTACCTCTTTACCGAACCGGAACCAGTGCTGGTGGATACCGGCGTGGATTCAGACGATAGTTGGGCAGCATTGCAGGCCGGGTTGGCGGCACACGGTCTGGCAGTGGCCGATTTGCAGCGTGTCATCATTACCCATGCCCATGTAGACCATTTGGGCGCGGCGGCACGGATCACCGCACACAGCAACGCCCAGATCCACATTGCCGATCTAGGGTATGAATGGCTGGCGACGCCCAAGCACAAATGGGAGCAGCGGATTGCCTTTTACCGCGACTATTTTCTGGCCCCCTGCGGCCTTTCGCCCCAGGCACAGCAAATGGTCATTGCCTACATGACCTATGCGGCCGAGAGTTCTACGCCGGTTGCGCCGGAACGCATCCAAACGTTCCGGGCCGGTGACCAACTGGCGATGGGTGGGCTGGATTGGGAGGTGCTGCACATGCCCGGCCACGCCAGCCACCAGACCTGCTTTTACCAGCCAACCACCCGCCAGTTCATCAGCGCCGACATGCTGCTGCACAAAGCGCCCACGCCCATTGTGGAAGAGCCACCAGATGGGGAGACACGACGGCCGTCTCTGCCCCTGCTGCTTGATTCCTTCACGGCCGTTGCCAAACTGGACATCGCCATCGCCTACCCCGGCCACGGCGCCCTCATCCACAACCCGCAGGAGGTTATCCAACAGCAGCGCCAGCGCCTTCAGGTGCGCAAACTGGAAACCCTCGACCACATCCGGCAAGGCTGCCAGACGGTCATCGAGTTAGTCAACGCCATGTACGCCCATTACCCAGAGAATGCCCGCATTGCCGGCCTATGGATGGTTGTCGGTTATCTGGATTTGCTCAAGGCAGAAGGGGCCATCGAAGAGCAAGAAATCGGCGGCGTCTGGCGATATGTTGTAAAAGGAGATTAGTCGGCGAGAGACATCCGATTTTTCAAAAAAATCGGATGCCTGACATACACCATGAAAGAGATCCTCAAATCCCTCACCCTTCCCCAACTGGAACAACTGCCGCTCACCCACCGCGCCACCGTCACCGATGGTCATCTGGACTTGATGGGGCATATGAATGTGCGCCATTACCTGGGCTTTTTTGATGACGCCACCTGGCATCTATTCGCCAGTTTTGGCATGGATCATCCCTATTACACCACCAGTGGCAACGGCTCCTTTGCCTTGCAGCAGTTCATTTTTTACCTGGCGGAAGTACGCACGGATGAAACGATTGGGATACGGTCGCGGCTGTACGGCCGTACTGACAAACGCATCCACTTCTGCCACTTCATGGTCAACGAAAGCACCGGCCAACTGGCCGCCACCGTGGAAATGCTCGGTTCCCACGCCAACCTGGCCATCCGCCGCACCTCACCCTTCCCACCCCACATCGCCGCCAACATTGATACCCTCCTGGACAAACACAACCAACTCAATTGGCCCACACCTCTTTGTGGCGCAATAAGTTTGTAGTAGGCGATTTATCGCCGTGAAAGGCAATAAATTTCCTACTACAAACGAGAGAGGAGAACTATGAACGGTTTAATGATGGATTACCAATTGACGCTGGATCGCATCCTGGAACATGCCAGCCGCGTCAGCCCGCACAAGCGTATCAGCACCTTGCAGCCCGATGGCTCGCTGCACCGTTACACCTACGCCGACCTGTACAGCCGCGCCAAACGGCTGGCAAAAGCATTAGTCAACCTGGGCGTTCAGCCCGGCGACCGGGTAGCCACCTTTGCCTGGAACAATTTCCAACACCTGGAACTGTATTACGCCATTCCCGGCGCGGGCGCGGTTTGCCACACGCTCAACATTCGCCTCTTCCCGGAGCAGTTGGCCTACATCGTCAACCATGCCGAAGACAAAATCGTCTTTGTGGAAGGCTCACTGCTGCCGCTCTATGAACGGATCGCCCATGAAGTCAGTGATGTGCAGCATTACGTTTTGTTCAACACGCCTCATGATGTGCAAACCAAACTAACAAACGTCCTGTTTTATGAGGATTTGGTGGAGGGAGCAGATGAGGATTTTGCCTGGCGCGGCACCGATGAACAGATGGCTGCCGGGTTGTGTTACACTAGCGGCACGACGGGCGAACCCAAAGGCGCGCTCTACAGCCACCGCTCCATGTACTTACACGCCATGGGCGCGGGGCAGGCCAACGCCCTGGGGGTACGCGAAACCGACGTGGTGCTGCCCGTTGTGCCCCAGTTTCATGCAATGGCCTGGGGATTGCCCTATGCCTGCGCCGCTGCCGGAGCCGAAATCATCATGCCGGGTTTGCATTTGAAGGCGGAACCGCTGGCCCGCTTGATTGAAGAGGAGCGGGTGACAATTGCTGCCGGGGTGCCCACCATCTGGACGGGGCTGTACCACGAATTGAAAAATAATCCGCGTGATATTTCTTGCATCCGGGCGCTGGTGGTAGGCGGTTCGGCCATGCCCCGCGCCCTGACGAAGGCGTATGAAAGCGAGTTGGGCGTGAACGTGCTGCACGCCTGGGGCATGACGGAAATGTCGCCATTGGGCAGTGTGTGTAACCTGAGCAGCCAACACGCCAACCTTTCCGACGAGGAGAAATGGGACATCAAAGCCAAACAGGGCTACCCAATTTCTGGCGTGGAGATGCGAATTGTGAATGAAGTGGGCAAAGAGCTGCCGTGGGACGGCCGTCAGATGGGCGAATTACAGGTGCGCGGCCCGTGGATCATCCGCCAGTATTTCAAGCGCGACGTCTCGGAAGAGAGCTTCACCAAAGATGGCTGGTTCCGCACGGGGGATGTGGTGACGATGAGTCCCGACGGTTATATGCAGATCATGGATCGCACCAAAGATTTGGTGAAGTCGGGCGGCGAGTGGATTTCCACGGTGGAATTGGAAAACGCGATTATGGCCCATCCACAGGTGATGGAAGCGGCCGTTATTGCCATACCGGACGAGAAGTGGCAGGAACGGCCGTTGGCCGCCGTCGTGCCCACCCCTGATGCCGCCAACCTGACCACCGCCGACATCACCACCTTCCTGGAAGACAAAGTGGCCCATTGGTGGATTCCCGAAACGATACTGTTCGTGGAGGAAATCCCCAAAACCAGCGTGGGCAAATTCGACAAAAAAGTGCTGCGCGGCCAGTATGCGACCGGGCAATTGGTTAATCAGCAGTAAGCAGTGAGCGGTGAGCAGGAGGAATAACTGCTCACTGTTTACTGCCTACTGCTCACTTTCTTCACAATGACTTCCCCCCTCTCCTCCCTCAAAATCCTCGACTTCAGCACGCTGCTGCCGGGACCGTTTGGCAGCATGATGTTGGCCGACCTGGGTGCGGACGTGCTGCGCGTGGAAGCGCCCACCCGCCCGGACATGGTGCGTTTTGTACCACCGTATGACGGCGACGCTTCTGCTTGGCATCGGCTGCTGAACCGCAACAAACGCTCTATTGCTCTGGATTTGAAGCAGCCGGAGGCAGTAGAAGTGGTCAAGCGACTGGTAGGCGAGGGTGGGTATGACATTGTGTTGGAGCAGTTTCGTCCCGGCGTGATGGACCGATTGGGTATTGGGTATGAGTCGCTGCGGACGGTGAATCCGGCGCTGATTTATGGCGCTGTCACCGGCTATGGACAGACGGGGCCATACCGCGACCGGGCGGGGCATGACAATAACTACCTGGCGCTGGCGGGAGTGATGAGCCACAGCGGGCGCAAAGGGGGCGGCCCACCGCCGTTGGGGGTGCAGGTGGCGGATATTGGCGGTGGGGCGATGGGGGCAGTAGTGGGGATTCTCACGGCCGTCATCCACCGCCACCACACCGGCGAAGGGCAGTTCGCGGACATCAGCATGTTGGATATGTCCATTGCCTGGCACGCCCACGCCGTCAGCCATTATCTGGTGGGCGGCGAGACGCCGGAGCCGGAAAGCTGGCAGTTGAACGGGGGTGGGTATTACGATTTTTATGAGACGGCCGACGGCCGTTACCTCTCTGTGGGCAGCCTGGAGCCAAAATTTTGGGAAGGGTTTTGCCAGGCCATCGCGCGCCCGGATTTGATGCCACGCGGTTTTGACCAGTCGGCAGCCAACCAGCAGGCGCTCAAGGCGGAAATTCGGGCGGTGATTAGGGCAAGGGATTTCAGCGCCTGGACGGCCGTGTTTGCCAGCTACGATGTGTGTGTGGAGCCGGTGCTGACCATTCCTGAAATGGTGGCCCATCCGCAAACGCAGGCACGGCAGATGATTGTGGACGTGTCCAAACCGGACGGTACCGCCCAACCCCAGGTGGGCAGCCCGTTTAAGTTTTCACAAAGCGAACCTGTGTACCATCATGTGGGTGGTGAGGTGGGGGCAGACACAACGGCCGTGCTGCACGAACTGGGCTACACGGACGCGGAGATTGAAGGACTTCGGGGGCGGGGGGTGTGCCGGTAATTCGTGATGCGTGATGCGTGAGAAGAATCACGCATCATCAACAGTTACTTTCATTTGGGAACCAAACAGCCATACGCGGTGTATAGTGGGGTAGATGACGCTTTCCGGCAAGATCGAGGTAGAAGAAAGCGACCGGGCTGCGGCCGACGAACGGCCGTGGCTGCGGCAGGCTCGCCAGGGAGATGAGGCTGCCTGGGAGTGGCTGGTGGCTGCTTACCAGCAGCCGGTTTTCCGGCTGGCGTATTTGATCGTGGGTGACGGGGCTGAAGCCGAGGAAGTGGCACAAGATGTCTTTGTGCGCGCTTATTTTTCGTTGGACCGTTTTGATGAGTCACGGCCGTTGCGCCCCTGGCTGCTGCAAATTACCCGGAACCTGGCGCGGAACAGACGGCGTAGTTTGGGGCGTTATTGGGCGGCGGTGCAGCGTTGGTGGCAGCACGAGCCGGCAACAGTTGGGGCGGCGGAAGAACAGCACGAGTCCCGATTGTTGTGGCAGGCGGTACGGCAGTTACGGCCGTCGGCGCAGGAGATCATTTATTTGCGTTACTTTTTGGAGATGAACGAGGCAGAAACGGCCGTGGCGCTGGACGTCAGACCGGGCACGGTCAAGTCACGGCTGCATCGCGCGCTGAAACAGTTGCAAGAGGTGGTGGACCAGGATTTCCCGGAGCTGCGTGAGTGACAAGGTGATAGGGTGACAGAACGTAATTTGAATGAGCAACAAGAGATAGAGCAGTGGGCGGAACGGGTGCAGGGGTTGGCGACTTCATTTCCCTACCCGCCGACGCCGGATACGCGGATGGTGGTGGGGCAGCGGGTGGGGTCACGGCCGTCTGCGCGTTTAACCCACACCTCCCGGCTGGCATGGGTAGTCATCCTGGTGGCGCTGGCATTGGCGTTGCTGGCTGTGCCGCAGGTGCGGGCGGCGATGTTGCGACTTTTCCAGATCGGGGCCATCACTATTTTTGAGGTGGATGAGCCACCGTTGCCCAGCGCGGAGATTTGGGCCACCAAACCAGCCCGGCTGCCGCTGGTGGCGCAAGGTCTGGCTGTGGAGATTTCACTGGCGGAAGCGCAGACGGCCGTGCCCACCGGCCTCTTTCTGCCTACTTATCCGGCTGATCTGGGCGAACCGGATGTGGTGTATCTGGCAGAAACAGGCTGGCCGCAGACAGTTATCTCTATCTGGAATGAGCCAACCGTCCTGGCGCTGTACCAGATTGGCGCAGAGCAGTTTGCTTACAAAGGTGCGCCGGTGATAGAAGAGACGGCCGTGAATGGGCAGTGGGCGATCTGGCTGGAAGGGCCGCATCGGTTTATGCTGGCGGACGGGCGTTGGCAGGAGTGGCAGTTCATCGAAAGTAACGTCCTCATCTGGTGGACGAGAGAGGGGCTGACATTCCGGCTGGAAGGGACCACATCATTGGCGGAAGCAGTGCGTATTGCCGAATCGCTGCACAAATTTGAGGAGTAAGATGTTCGAGAGGCCACGAATTTCACGAATGATACGAATTGGGGGGCAGGGTAGATTCGTGAAATTTGTGTCATTCGTGGCAAATTTCTATAAGGGATTATTATGAACAAGAAATGGATGGTTCTGTTGTTGGGGTTGGTTAGTGTTTGCTGTTTGTGGGTGGGGGTAGCGTGGGCCGGTGGTTGGGCAGTGTTGACGCTGGAAAGCTGGCCGGAACATGTGGTGGCTGGGGAACCGTTTACGGTACGTTATGCGCTGCGTCAGCACGGTAATCATCTGATTTCCGGGGTGGAAGGGAAGGTCACGGTCGTACACGCGGAAACAGGTGAGCGGCTACAATTTGCGGTCACAGACACAGGCAATACAGGCTATTATGAGGCAGCACTGCATCTGCCTGTGGCCGGTGAATGGCGCTGGCACATAGATAGTTTTGGCCGTTTTGAGATGCCGCCCTTGATGGTGCAAACGGGTACGGCCGTGCCCACTGTGGCAGCACCCGTGACATTGCTGGCAAAACCAACGTCGTTCTCCTGGGTATTGGGGTTAATGGGCGTGGTGGTAATGGGTACGGCCGTTGTCTTGTGGCGGCGGCAGCAAACCCGCTTTGCGCCGGTAGCGGCGCTGCTGGGCATAACCCTGTGCCTGGCCGGGTTTGTGGTCACACCCGTAGTGGGGACCGGGGCTTCGGAAGCGGCCACGCCGCCGACGGCCGAATTGGGCGAAATCCTGTTTGTGGCTAAAGGGTGCGCCTCTTGCCACCAACATGATGGCGTGGCATACAATGGCATTCGCACCTACATGGGGCCAGACCTGACCGACCATCAAGTTGGCCCGGAGTTTTTACGGCTGTGGCTGCGTGATCCGGCGCAGGTGCGCCCGCAAACGCTCATGCCCAACCTGGAACTATCCGATGGCGAGATTGAGGCGCTGATTGTGTTTTTGCGTGGGAATGGGGAAACCGGTGTGGCCTCTAAAACCAATTAGCTCATGGCGTATCAATGCCTGACATTAATTCTGTTGCCAGGTCAATAAAAAACGCTTGTAAATCGGAAACTGTCAAGGGCTTGATCATACGCGGCAAGAACTGAATTCTTCTCACATTTTGCATAGAGATGGCCAGCCAGTAACTGGTCATGCCCACGTGTTTCTGCTGCGCCTGTTTGTAGAGTTCGGCAAATGGCATTAACTCCCGACAAATAAAATAAATGTCCACAAAATCCTTTGGTTTAGAGCGATCAAACAAGGCTGATAGCTTATTGCAGGCAATATCGGTCACATTATCCACCTGAATTCTAAAGCGTGTATCAAGTTGAAATGGGGTCAATATCTCCATATCCGGCCGCCACTTCCGGTAAGGTGAAATACCATTCCCAAAATTCACGAATCCGCGCCGGCAAGATGAGGCGCGGTAAATAACGGTGAATTGTCTGAAACCCAATGCTTTGCAAATCAGCATCTGCCCCCCGCGATAATACACGGGCAATATACCATTCGCGAAAGGCTTCGTTGGTTTGCGCGTCGGGGGGGGATGTCGTAGTCCCAGACCAGTTTTTCGTTGATTGGTATTGCTTTCATGCTGAGATTATAGCCGATTACCTGGGCATGGGCGTAAAGCCGCTGCCCATGGCCTCGTGGCTGATGCCAATGGTCACAAACGCTTCCTTATCCACTTCGGCGACCACCTCCTTCAATTCGTTGACCTGGGGGCGGGTGACAGTACACAGCACCAGATACCGCTGCTGCCCGGTATAACCGCCGGTAATGGGCCAGTAAGTCACACCCCGGTGAATGCGCTGCATGAGGGATTGAATCATCTCATCCGGTTTGTTGGTGATGATGGTGGCGGTGCGGGTGGTGCTGGGGCCTTCCAACGTGTAATCCGAAGCCAACCCATTCAGGAACAACATCAAAAAGCCATACAACACCATGACCGGGCCAAACACCACCCCGCCTAGCAAGATGATTAAGCCGTCAGAATAAAAATAGACCTGACTGAGGGGGCGACCGGTTCTTTTTTGCAATACGCGCCCCAAAATGCCGGTACCACCCATCGTGCCGCCGGCGCGGTAAATGAGGCCACCACCAATGCCGCCGACGATGCCGCCATAAATGGTGTTGAGCAGCAGGTCATCAGTGAGAGGAAATTCCGGCAGTACAGTTGGCAGGTAAATCAGCAACAGATCAGTGCTGACGGAAAAGATGGTGGCGGCGATCAGGGTACGGTATAAGAAACCCCATCGCCCCAGTTGGAAAAAACCCAACAACAGCAATGGCAGGTTCATGATCCAATACATCAGACCGACGGGCCAGCCGGTGAACTGGTTAATGATGATGGCGAGACCGGAGACGCCGCCAGCAACGATGTTGTTGGGCACCTGAAATATCACGTAGGCGGCGGATACAATCAAAACGCCAATGGTGAGCAGTAGCAGTGCTCTTGTTTCATGCCAGATGGCGGCTCGTGACGGCCGTGTGCCTGTTTTCATTTACTTTTTCTCCTTACCAACGGTAGTACCGATTCTGAAAATTGCCCGGCACGGGCAACTTCTCACAATAAAAAGAGCGCCTCTTCCAGGGAAGAAAGCGCTCTGAACAAAACGGTCATTAAGCGTCCTGTCTACTCGTCCCAGTCATCATCATCATCATAGTCATCCCAACCATCGTCAAAATCATCGTCGCCATCATCATCCCAATCATCATTCTCATATGGTTCAGAATAAGCCCAATCCAACTTAACGGGGTTGGTTTGCACTACTTCCAGTTCATCGCCACACTCTTCACACACCACAAATTCCCCCAGTTCAAATTGTTGAAAACGGATACGCGCGCCACAACCAGGACAAATACCAATTCTTACCTGTGAAGTCGGATTCTCTGTCATGACCTGATCTCCTTTTACAATTTACAATTGTTTGTTAACGGCCGTTTCTGCGTCGGCCGTTCCTGCCAGAGTCAAAGTTGGAACCTGCGTCATCATCCCAGGCCGCTTCTGCCCAATCCAGTTCTAGGGGGAAGCGATTGATCACCTCCAAAACGGAATCACAGTGACGACAAGTAATGAGTTGCCCCACATAGGGCGGTTTTTTTAAGCGAACTTCTGACCCACAATCAGGGCAAAAGGTGATATTTTTGGATTCAGCCGTCATCTCTTTTCATACGTTGCCTCATTTCAGGCCTATGGATAACAACAGATTCATGAGGGTAAATATAGAAGAGCGCCGTGTCAAAGACAGACACACGGCCGTGACAACCACGTGCCAAAATAATCCACTCTGTGCGAATTGTGTGCCAAAACGGGGCTGACCATCAGGTAATGGGGTAATTTAAGCGGCCAATTAACCAATTACCCAATTGCCTAAAGGGAAAGCTGATTGGAGACAGAAAAACGATAACCAATACCCGGGTGGGTATGAATATAATGAGATGAAGCTGTGTCTGATTCAATTTTGCGGCGCAGGCGACGCACCAGACCACGCACTAACTCCCGATTGCCTTCGGCGTTATAACCCCACACCCGCTCCACAATCACTTCGGCGGGAATCACCTGCTCTGGATTGGTCATCAAGATGTAGAGCAAACGAAACTCCAATGGCGTCAGATGCTGGTGATGGCCGTTGGGCAGCGTCACCGTGCGTGTACTGGGATCAAGCGACAATCCTTCAATCTCAATGGGGGCCAGAATGGACAGGGGTACAGAACCGGCACGGTGCAAAAAAACTTTGACATAGCGGGAGAGAATGCGGGGCGACAACGGCCGTACCAGCACCAAATCCACCCCCGCATCCAATATCGTGCAATGTATATCTTCCGTCACTGGGTCCACCAACACCAGCAGCGGCGCCTGTGAAAATTCCCGTATCGCCTGTGCTTCCGCTACCAGCGCGGCAACATTATCTGGCGCAAACAGAATCAGATCTACAGGATGGGCATGTAAAGAGTTCAAAACCAGCTTAACAGCCGCCGTACGCGCCACCGACAGCCCCGAATGACGCAGTACATAACTCAAAAACTCCCGTTCTTCCTGGTTATTAGCAATGACAATCGCTTGCATAGTGATGAGCATTACTCCGCGCCACCGGTCAGTGCACACCGAAAACCGAGGTTAGCCTGAATGACACGTGGGTCAAACGAGCCACGCGCCGCCGCCCGCACCTCGTCCCGTGGCGAAAGCCAGGAGCCACCGCGCAGGGATTTAAACTCCCCATCCGTTGGCCCCATCGGGTTGGTATCCGTTGAACTCGTATAATAACGAAAGTCATACCAGTCAGCTACCCACTCCATCACATTGCCCGTCATGTCATAAACGCCCAAAGGGGAACGGCCGTCCGGGTAACTACCGACCGGCGCCGTATCTCTGTGCCCATCATTAAACGCTGTATCCCGGTTTGTTGACGGGCAGTTCTGGTCACAATAATTCAACTTCGTGCCATCAAAGGCATCGCCCCAAGGATAGCGCAATTTCAACTCCTGCACCGGGTCAAAAGAAGCGGCCATCTCCCACTCCGCCTCTGTGGGCAGCCGTGCCCCCCGCCATTCACAAAACGCCCGCGCCTGAAACCAGTTCACAAACACCACCGGATAATCATCATACGCCGGGTCACCATAATAAGCCGGGTGTGTCGTGGGGTTAGAGCGGGATGGTGCGGTGCAGCCGCCTGCCTCCACACAAAGCTGGTATTGCCCATTGGTCACTTCCGTTTCGTCCATATAAAACGGGGCCATATTCACCAGATGCATCGGCTCTTCGTCTCGCTCACCCTCCTCGCTGCCCATGCTAAAAATGCCGCCGGGCACAAAGATCATGCGCGCCCCCGTCTCGGCGATGAGTGGTTCGGGCGTGGGCGTGGGCGGCTCGGTGGGCACAGGCAGTGGCGAGGGCGTGGGGGCCAGTGAGGTCATAGCGGCCACAACGGCCGATTCAATGGTAGCCGTCGCTTCAGCCTCCGTTACCGCCGGCTGGTTGAGGTTGCTACGCAGCAAGGCATAACCGGCCAACACAATCAGTATCAGCAGCCCCATCAGGCCATAAATGGTGCGCATTTCAATTTGACGGCGCAGTTGGGGCGTCAGGCGGGGTGGTGTGGGTTGGCCGAACTGATCGGAGGGGGCAGTGCGCCGCAGGGGGATGGATTCAAGTTCGGCCCGGCCATACGGCCGGGCCAACGCCGCCGCAAAATCTACCACTGAACTGTAGCGCGCCTCCGGTTGAATGAACATCGCCCGGTTCGCCACCAGGGAAAGATAAGGCTCTACATCCGGGTTAATTTCACGAGCAGGCACCAAATCGGCCAGGCCGCTTTCCCGTTTTAACGCGCCGGGTGGTATCTTGCCCGTCAGCAGGGTGTAAAGGGTCGCCCCCAGGCTGTAGATGTCGCTGGCGACGGTGACTTCCACCTGCGCCTGCTGCTCCGGCGCGCCGTAGCCATCGGTGTGTGGCCGAACGCCCAGATCGGGCAGGCCGCTGTCCACCAGGAAAATTCCGCCGTTAGGCGTCAGACGAATGTTGGCCGGTTTGATGTTCAGGTGTAGCTGCCCCTGTTCATGCAAATAGGCCAGCGGTTTGCTGGCTTCTTGCAGCCAGGTGATGATGAGGTCGGAGGGCAGACGGCCGTACTGCTGCCCCAACGTCCACAAATCCACGCCATCCATGTAGCTCCACACCAGATATTGCCCCACGCCTTCCAGGGCAAAATGGTCGAGCAGGCGCGGTAACTGTGGGTGTTCCAGGCGACTTAGTTGGCGGGCCTGTTGGCGAAACTGCTTTTGGATCTCTACAGAGGGATCGAGGTATTCTTTAACGGCCGTGTCCAACCCATCCACCACATCCCAGGCGCGATACACCGCCCCATATGGCCCCTCGGCCAACAGATTGATAATCCGGTACCGTTTTTGCAGCAATTCACCGGGGAGTAAAGGCATAGTACCTATTGCGGGATTTTCCGAAAACGGTGTCGTTCTGGTTCCACAACGACAAAAGCCGTTTTCAATTCATCTTCTGTATGCTTCTGTAAAACACGAAGCAACTCTCGATGACCTCTTTCGACGGCTGGATAAGGCACACGCAAGTAAATAACGCCCACTGCAATTTTCCGTACAAAAACGAGCGCCCCAAAATCTCTATCCCGTGTGACAAAAATCCTATCAGTTTCTTGCGCAATCTGAAGCAATTCGGAATCAGCAGCTTTAGCCTTACCAATTTCAGCCACACGGATAACATCATGCCCTTGCTGCCGCAAGAATTGGGCTGTCACAAAATAAACATCGTGATCAACCAGGAATTTCATCCGATCAAAGCTACGTGTAGTTCTTCAGAAGCAACAACATCCATCGCATACTGAATACACGCCTGAATATCTTCTGGTGTCAACTCAGGGTAACAATTTTCGATAATCTCGGTGAACGTGACGCCATCGCGCACCAGTTCCAATACGTTTTCCAACGTGATGCGTGTTCCTGTGATCGTTGGTTTTCCAAAATGAATCTGCGGATCAATTGTAATTCTCTCGTTCATTGTGTTCACCTACTTATTACCATATGGTTGAATTATAACACCGGGCCACCGATAACCGATTACCGATCACCGATTACGTTCTTCACCACACGGCCGTCCAACATCACCAGCACGATACTTTCCGGCTTCTCCAACGAGCGAATGTCGGCCAACGGGTCAGTCTTGGTAATGATGATGTCCGCCAGCTTGCCTGCTGCCAGCGTACCCACCTGGTCTTGCCAACCCAGGCATTCGGCAGCTACTTTCGTCGTGGCCACAATGGATTCCATCGGCGTCATACCAATGCCACACATCAAGCCCAATTCGCGCAAATTCGTGCCGTGTTTCATCACACCCGCATCCGTACCCATAGCAATTTTGATCCCGGCCTGATACGCCTTGCCGATGTTCTCGCTGTGAATCTCAATAACCTCACGCGCCTTTTGTACCCCCCATTCGGGCATTGTGCCCGTCGCTTCAGCAATTTCTAAGACAGCGAGAGGGGCCAGCAATGTGGGCACGAGGAAGGTTCCTTTTGCCAGCATGAGTTCAATCGCTTCCTCATCCACAAAAATGCCATGCTCAATCGAATGAATTCCGGCGCGCACCGCGTTTTTGATCCCCTCTGCGCCCTGGGCATGGGCCATCACCTTCACGCCACGCCGGTAGGTGGCTTCCTGCACCATCACCGCCAGCTCTTCCGGGCTGAACTGGGTAAATTCGGGATGGTCGGTGGGGCTGAGCACGCCGCCGGTGGAGCAAACCTTGATCACATCAGCCCCCGCCCGCAAAATTTCGCGCACTTTGCGGCGCACATTATCCACGCCATCCACAATGCCGGACGGCCGTCCCGGTGTTTCGGCAAATAACGTCAAATCCGCCCCCGACGGCAGCCAGCTATCCCCATGCCCGCCGGTAATAGACAGCACCGTAATACTGATTTGCATTCTTGGCCCCAACACCAACCCCTGCGCCGCTGCCTGTTTCATACCCAAATCCGCGCCACCGGCGTCACGCACACTGGTAACACCTGCTTCAACTGTGCGTTTCATGCGATCAATCGCCTGGTAGTAATTCAGCGAAAAGGGGGTGGTCATCATTTGCATGGGGTTGATACCCTCAAAGACAAGGTGGACATGGGTATCAACAAGGCCGGGCAAGATGGTCCCGCCCTGGGCGTCTAGCATCTGGATGGCGGCGTCGGGCAAAGGGATGTCGGTTTTGCGACCAACGGCCGTAATCCGTTCATCCCGCACCAATACAGCGCCATTAGGAATGGGGTCACGGCCGTTGCCATCAATCAACGTGCCATTGTGAATCAGTGTATAAGCCATGGGAAATTCTCCTTTTCTCCTGCACAGTTTTCCGTTTCCAGTTTACCGGATGTTCCTGACCCTGACGAGAAACATGGTTACGAGGTCGCAATCCCGATTAGGAAAGAGGTGCTTCCATGTTATACTTTGCACATGGAAACATCGGATGTCAGGGCATATGTTGAACGGTGGAAAGCCGTTGCCGAAATTAAGCAGCAAGAGTTGCAAGCAGCTTCTCCGGCAGAAAATTGGCGGCGTCTCAATACCATCAAACAGCGTGCATCTCGGCTGGGTATTACGCGGGGGAATGACGATGGGGAAATGGAACTTTTTTTGTTATGGGCCAGGTTAAAGATACAGTATGACTCAAACTGAAAAACGTGGCCCATTCCACGACCCGCTTGAATCTCTGGAAAGGCTTTTATCCCAATTTGATGATCAAGGGGTAGGCGTTCTACCCTTCGAGCAAGAAATGGTAGCCAGGAGCATTGTCCATGAGATTGATACGGCCCTAAAAATTCGTCTACCTACACCAGAAGATTTAATCATCATGAAAGCTGTTGCCCACCGGCCAAAGGATTTGTTGGATATACAAGGGATCATTCAAAGCCACCCTCACTTGGACCGAGAACGGATTCAAGATTGGGTTACTCAATTTGCTGACCTCTTAGAAATGCCGGAACTTTGGGATGATATAGCCCACTTCTTTACTACACCGCGATGAAAACACCATTGAGCAAAGCTTTATGGCGCATTTATAACCGGGCGACACGGCCGTACCCCTGGCAACTACACGATGGCAACCTGCCCTGGGACGACCCCGCCTTCTCGGCGCGGATGCTGCGTGAACACCTGGATGAGTCACATGGGGCGGCCTCACGCCAGGCGGCTGAACGCGCACAACAAATTGAGTGGCTATGGAAAGCCCTGGCCTTACAGCCCGGCAATCGCCTGCTGGACATCACCTGTGGGCCTGGCCTGTATGCGGTGGAATTTGCCCGGCGCGGCTGCCACGTCACCGGCATTGATTTTGGCCCGGCTGCTATTGCCTATGCGCAGGAATTGGCAGCCGCGCCGGGCGTGGCCGACCGCTGTACCTTCATCCAGCAAGATGTGCGCCAGATGGCACTGGACGGGGCCGGTTTTGACGCGGCCTTGCTGCTTTACGGCCAACTGGCGGTAATGCCCAAAACGGATGCCCAAGATGTATTGGCGCGGGCAGCGCGGGCGCTGCGTCCCGGCGGACGCCTGTGCGTAGAACTGCTCAACCCGATCAGGGTTGACAGGAAAGAAAGCAGTTGGTGGTTTACGGATGATACCGGCCTATGGGGAGACGCGCCGTTTTTGCATCTGGGGGAGCGGTTCTGGCTGGAGGAAGAGCAGGTTTCGGTGGAACGTTACCAGATTTTGCACCTGGAAACGGGCGAACTAGATGTGGTGGAGTTATGCGACCAGGTGTACCAGCCGGAGGAAGTGGTGGGGATGCTACGGGCGGCGGGTTTTACGGCCGTGACCACCCACCCCGCCTGGGACAATCTACCCTTCTATGATGCTGGCGAATGGATGGTGTATACGGCCGTGAGGGGGTGACACAGTGAATGGGTAATACATCCACCTTGTCACCCGTTCACCGTGTCGCCTTGTCGGGTATAATGCCTGTTTATGCTGCAAGAAACATCCGGTTTTCGTCCCCTCACGCGGGCACTTATCGCCACCGGGCTGGTCATCCTGGTAACAGTCCCCTTATGGTACATCCGTGACCGGCTGACCCTGGCTAACTTCTCGCTCATTTACCTGCTGCTCACTTTCATCATTGCCATCTGGTTAGGCACACTCCCCTCGTTAATTGCCTCTTTCCTCAGTTTTTTTTGTTTCAATTTCTTCCTGATCAAACCTTACTACACCCTGGCGGTACAAGACCCACGGGAACTGCTCGATTTATTCATCTATCTGGTCGTCGCTATTATCACCGGCCAACTGACAGCTTACGCTCGCCGCCAGGCCGAAGATGCCCGTCGCCGCGCCGAAGAGCAGAATGTCCTGTACGAACTCAGCAGCGCCTTCAACCGGTTGAATGACCGGGCGGAGATTTACCAGGGATTGCGCCAGACTGTGACCGCCAATCTGCCTATCATTGACTGCACCATCTTGCCCTCGCCCCAAACATCTCCCCCAAATGCCAATCAAACCACCATGTATCTGCTCATCAGCTTGAATGAACTGGTATATGGTTCCCTGCGGGTGACGTTCGCTGTACCACCCACGGAATCACAGCGGCATTTTTTAATGGCCTGTGCCGTGCAGGCAGCGATGGCGTTGCATCGTATTGAACTGGCTGAAAATGTACAACGCACGCAGGCTATTGAAGAGGCTGACCGGCTGAAAACCACCTTGCTGCACGCCGTTTCCCATGATTTGCGCACGCCGATCACCATCATCAAAACGGCCGCTAGCAATATACAATCCCTACGCAGCCAGCTTTCCCTGGCGGAAAAAGAAGAAATGACCCAGGTGATTATGCAAGAAGCAGATCACCTGGACAGACTGGTAGGCAATTTGTTGGACATGTCTCGTTTGCAGGCGGGGGCGTTGGCGCTGCATGAAGATTGGACGGCCGTATCCGAAATTGCCGGTGATGTGGCCGCCCTGGCCTACCAGCGTCACCAGACCACCCGTATTCATCTGGATTTTCCCGACGACCTGCCGCTGGTGCGCTGTGATTATGGGCTGATGCTCCAGGCGCTGGGTAACATCACCAATAATGTGCTGCGCTATGAACCGGCCGACAGTCAGGTGGTGATTCGGGGCAGTTTTGACGAACAGGAAGTCTGGCTGACCGTCGTTAACCATGGCCCCACCATTCCGCCGGAAGAAAAGGAGCAAATCATGGAACCGTTTTATCATGGGCCAGATGGGCATGTGGGATTGGGACTGGCAATCAGCAAGGGCATTGTGGAAGCGCATCACGGCCGTATATGGGTGGAAGATACGCCAGGTGGTGGGGCCACCTTTGTCATTGCTCTCCCTCGACCACAGGCAATAGGTGAAAGCAATGTTGATCTTGATCGTGGATGACGAGCAGCAAATTCGCAAACTGCTGCAAACAGGGCTGACCGGCTATGGCTACCAGGTGATCACAGCCGCAAATGGGTCCGAGGCGCTCACGGCCGTAGCCCAACGCCACCCCGATCTGGTCATCCTGGACATTGCTCTGGGCAACGACCCAGATGGCCTGGAAGTCTGCCGCCGTCTGCGCGAATGGAGCCAGGTGCCCATCATCATGCTTTCTGTGCGCGGCGACGAGCGCACCAAAGTACAGGCATTGGACGCCGGCGCCGACGATTACCTCACCAAACCCTTTAGCATGGAGGAACTGCGCGCCCGCGTGCAAGCCGTTTTGCGGCGAGTCTCGCTGGAACCAACATCATCGCCGGCCGCCACCATCACCGTTGGCGACCTGTTCATAGACCTGGCAAACCGCACCGTTAAACTGGCCGGTGAGGAAATTCATTTCACCCCTATCGAATATGACATCCTGCGCCTGTTAGCCACCCATCCGGGCAAGATCATGACCCATCGCGCCATTCTCGCCCAGGTCTGGGGCAGCGACTATGCCGACATGACCCACTACGTCCGCATCTACATTAACCAGATACGCAAGAAACTACGCGAAGACCCCGCCGCCAATGTCCGCTACATTTTGAACGAGCCAGGCATCGGCTACCGCTTTGTAGACCTGGATTGATCCCCCTTTACACAATCTTTACGCCCGGTAAATCTTCCCTGACACGATTTTTACGCCCCGTCACTTAAGCTAACTTCTGGTAAGACCTTAAGGGTTTTTAGAAACCCTTAGGGTCTCAGGAGTTGGCTATGAACACATCTCGACTGATGATCGTGATGGGCGAAACAAAGTGGACGTTGGCCGCGCTGCATCTGGCCTGCGCCATGTCGCGCCGCGACCAGGCGGAACTGCTGTTGCTGAAAATGATACCCGTGCGCCATCCCCTGCTGCTAGGCACACCGGGCGGCTCGTTGAGCTTTACACCGGAAGACGCCCAGGCGTTGGCCAATATGGCGGCGACAGCCGAAGACTACAGCATCTCGCTGGAAGTTCGCCACTGCCAATATGCCAATTACTGGAATGCGGTGGCGGATGCAGCGGGGCAGTTGGGGGTCACGGCCGTGCTCATCCACATTCCCCCTTCCCCCATCCCCTATTGGCGTGATTTGCGCCGCCGGTGGCTGCGCCGCCAATTGGCCCGGCAGCGCCAACTACTCCTCACCCTGGATGACCTGACGCCTTCCCTCACCTGGACGCCCACCATCACCCTGCCAGATGACATGGCTACCACATTGAATCCACATCCTTGATAAATAAAGAAGTTCAACTTTTCCTAAAAAAGTTGAACTTCTGAATACGTCTACCCTGACCATGAAAACTACTAACTTTGAAGATATGACATCTACCAAAACTCCCTCCCGTTTTTCACTTTCGCGCCTGCTCATCGGCAAACCGTTGGCCACCCGCGACCTGGCACACCAGACGGTCAACCGGCCCATTGGCCTGGCCGTTTTTGCCTCAGACGCCCTTTCCTCCACCGCCTATGCCACCGAGGAAATCTTGTTCATCCTGGCCCTGGCGGGCACGGCCGCTTTTGGCCTCTCCATGCCCATCGCCATTGCTATCGCCGTGCTGCTGGTCATCGTCACCATTTCTTACCGGCAAACCATCTATGCCTACCCCAACGGCGGTGGCGCGTACATCGTCGCCCGCGACAACCTGGGTGAAGTAGCCGCCCAAATTGCCGGCGCGGCCCTGCTGACTGACTATATTCTCACCGTCGCCGTCAGCATCTCTGCTGGCGTCGCCCAAATCGCCTCCGCGTTTCCCATTTTGAATCCCTACCGCGTCGAAGTGGCCCTTCTGGTCATTTTCATTATGACCATCGTCAATTTACGCGGTGTGAAAGAAAGTGGTACGGTTTTTGCCATTCCCACTTACTTTTTTCTGGGCACCATGATCCTGACGTTGGGTATGGGTTTATACCGATACCTCACCGGCACATTGGGCGTCGTCGCCAATGTGGAAATGGTTGAGGTGAGTGTCATCCAACCACTTACCCTCTTTCTCATTTTGCGGGCGTTTTCCAGTGGTTCGGCCGCTTTGACCGGCATTGAAGCCATCTCCAATGGCATTACTGCCTTTAAGGAGCCACGCAGCCACAATGCCGCTATCACCCTGCAATGGATGAGCGGCATCCTGATCACCATCTTTCTGAGCATCACCTTTCTATCACACCAGATTCAGGCCATGCCCAGCCATACAGAGACCATTATTTCCCAACTGGGGCGCACGATATTCGGCGACAACAGCATTTTTTACCTGGCGGTGGTGGCCGGTACGGCTCTCATCCTGCTCATGGCAGCTAACACCAGTTATGCCGACTTCCCCCGGTTAGCCGCTCTGCACGCCGGTGATGGTTTCCTGCCCCGGCAGCTTACCTTTCGCGGCGGTCGGCTGGTTTTTTCCTGGGGCATTATTACCCTGGCTGGGTTGGCTTCCCTGCTGGTCATTGTGATGAAGGCGTCCACCAGCGCCCTCATTCCGCTCTATGCCATTGGCGTCTTTTTGAGTTTTACTATTTCGCAGGCGGGCATGGTGGTGCGCCTGCGCAAAATTAGTCGTTTGCAGCCGGGTGAAAGTGTACAGGGGCTAGAAACGGTTATGAGCTATGACCCGCGCTGGCGGTTGAAAATGGTTATCAGCGGTTTTGGCGCCATTTGTACCGGCATTGTTATGCTCATTTTTGCCATCACCAAATTCACTTCTGGCGCCTGGTTTGTGATCGTTTTGATCCCGATTCTGGTTTTTGCCTTTTTCCGCGTCCATCACCATTACAAAGATGTAGCCCATGCGCTTAGTTTGCGGGACAAAACCTATGATATTGCTTCACACCCGGTGCAAACAGTAGTTCTGGTGGATGGTGTGCATACCGGCACCATTGAACTGGTCAATTTTGCCAAATCTTTGCAGCATCCCTGGCACGCCGTGCACATTGGCATCAACCCGGAAAAGGCCAGCAAGGTGCAAGCCTTATGGGATGAAGCCATTGGCGAAGGGGAACTGGTGGTGGTGCCTTCGCCTTACCGCCAGCTTAACCTGCCTATTCGCCATTATGTGGAAAAGCTGCTGCGAGAGAACCCGGACAGTTATGTGCATGTGGTGGTGGGACATCTGGCGATGGACAGCGTGTGGAAACAGGCGCTGCACCAAAACAGTGTGTTCATCTTTAATCTGGCGCTCAATGGGCTGGAACGGGTGGTGGTAACCATTGTGCCGCACCAGGTGGGGCGGCATCAAAATGGCGGGAACATTGTAGACCGTAATGTGCTGACAAATGAGGATCTTCGCCGAGGAGAAGAGAGTAGCCGGTAACTGTCCTATATCGTAAGCGTTCAGACCTGAGGGACTGAACGCTTACCAGCCAACTACTTGACAGATGGTGGTTGCTGGTGATGCCCAGACCAGATACCATTTTGCGCTAAATTTTCCACATATTTTTGAATGGAGGCGATGATGCGCAAGATGGTGATAGTGGTACATGGCGGGGCGGGGTCTTGGGATTTGGCGTCGGCGCGGCTGGTGACAGCGATGGCGGCCTGCCAGGAAGCGACCGAAGCCGGGCAGCGGGTGCTGTTGGCGGGGGGCAGTGCGCTGGATGCGGTGGAAACGGCCGTGCGCATTCTGGAAGATTGCCCGGTGCTGGATTCGGGACGGGGCAGCTACCCCAACCGCAATGGCGAAATTGAGGTAGATGCGCTGATTATGGACGGCCGTACCCTCAACCTGGGCGCGGTAGCCGCCGTGCAGCGCGTCCGCTATCCCACCAGCCTGGCCCGCCGCGTGATGACCGATACGTCGCACCACTTTCTGGTGGGCGCTGGCGCCGAGGCGTTTGCCGACAGCATCGGCTTTCCGCGCAGTGAACTGGCCGACCTGTGGGTGCCAGAAATGGCGGCGCAATCGCAACCTGCGCCCACCAGCGATACGGTTGGCGCGGTCGCTTTAGACGCGGACGGCAATCTGGCGGCGGCTACCTCGACCGGCGGCACCCGCTACAAAATGCCAGGACGGGTGGGCGACAGCCCGCTGGTGGGCGCCGGCGGTTATGCCGATAATCGCACCGCCGCCGTCAGTGCCACCGGGCATGGCGAATCGTTGATGAAGGTGCTGACGAGTAAACAGGTGTGTGATCTGGTGGCCATGGGGTTTTCGGCGCAGTTAGCGGGCGAAACGGCCGTGCGCCTGCTCACCGAACGCACCGGCGGCGAAGGCGGCCTGATTGCCATTGACTACCTGGGCCAAATTGGCATCGCTTTCAACACCAAAGCCATGCCCTATGCTCAGGCTGCCGGAGAGGGGGAAGTGGTGGTGGGAAGGTAGGAGATTGAGAGATTAGGAGATGAGGAGATTGGCTGTGGGCAATCTCTCAATCTCCCAATCTCCCAATCTTTCAATCTCTTTCCCCGTACGCCTGCAAAAAGCGGATGCTGGCCTCAATGCCGTGAAAGTAGTTGGGCAGGTAAAAGCGTTCGTTGGGGGCGTGAATCTGGTCGCTGACCAGGCCAAAACCGAGCAGCACCGTTTCCAGATCCAGATAAGTTTGGAACTCGCCAACGACGGGGATGGAGCCACCTTCACGCATAAAGATGGGGTCACGGCCGTAAGTCTCCTGACATGCTTTCCGGGCCGCCGCCATCGCCGGATGATGCAGGTCGCTAATGCTGGCCGGCGCGCCGCCGTGCCAGCCCAGTTGGTAAGTCACGGTGGGGGGCATAATGTCCGCCAGGTATTTTTGCAGATGGGCTTGAATTTCGGCCGGGTCCTGGTCAGGCACCAGGCGCATGGAGAATTTGGCATGGGCGTGGGCGGGCAGCACCGTTTTGCCGCCAGGGCCGGTGTAACCGCCGATAATGCCATGCACATCCAGCGTGGGGCGCGCCCCCAGTCGCTCCACCAGTGAGAATTCCGGCTCGCCCCAGGGTTGCGGTGCGCCTGTTTCCGCCAACCAATCAGCTTCATCAAAGGGATATTGGGCCAGGAGGTGTCGCTCTTCGTCGGTCAACGGCCGTACCCGGTCATAAAACCCAGGAATCAGGACACGGCCGTTTTCATCCTTCAGTTTGGCAATCAGGTGGCCCAGGACATTCAGCGGGTTATTTACGCCGCCGCCGAACGTGCCAGAGTGCAGGTCACGCTGCGGGCCATAAACGTCCAGCAGCACATAACACAACCCCCGCAGGCCATACACGATGGAAGGTTGGCTGGGGCTGACCATCGCCGTGTCAGACACCAGAGCCACGTCGGCCGCCAATAACTCCTTATGCTGCGGAATAAAGGCGGAAAGACTTGGCCCACCCATCTCTTCCTCACCTTCGATAATAAATTTGACGTTGACGGGCAGACTGCCGTTACTCTTTAGCAACGCTTCCACTGCCTTCACATGAGCATACACCTGCCCCTTGTCATCGGAAGCGCCCCGTGCATACAGGTAATCATCGCGCACTGTAGGCTCAAAGGGTGGGCTGTGCCACAGGTCAAACGGCTCGGCCGGCTGCACATCATAATGGCCGTAAATGAGCACCGTAGGCGCGCCGGGCGCATGCAGCCAATCGGCGTAGACCAGGGGATGGCCGGCGGTGGGGATGAGGCGCGCGTTTTCCAGGCCAACGGCCGTGAGCGATTCCACCAACCACTCTGCCGCCCGCTGCACATCGGCCTGATGCTCCGGCTGGGTGCTGACGCTGGGAATACGCAAGAATGCGATCAATTCGGCCAGGTGACGTTCACGACTGTTTTGGGCATAGGTTATGGGGTCAGACATTCCATTACTCCGTTCGGTTTTGCCAATCCAAGTGGGTATAATCGGCCAGATTATAGCGAACAGAAGGGCAAAACGAAAAACGGTATGGACAAAGCGGACGACAATGAAGAAATGAGCATAGCCGCGCTGGTGGAAAGTGTGTTGTTTATTTCCAGCGGTCCGGTGCCGGTGGCGCGGCTGGCCAAGGCGTTGGAAGTGAATACGGCCGTGATCAGCCAGGCATTACAAACGCTTACGGCCGATTACCAGACACGCGGGCTGCGCCTGCAATGGAGCGGCGACGCCGTGCAGTTAACCACTGCCCCCGCCGCCAGCAGCGCCGTTGAACGCTTCCTGGGGCTGGAACTGACCACCCGGCTCAGCCAGGCCGCGTTAGAAACATTAGCCATCATCGCCTATATGCAGCCCGTCACCCGGCCGCACATTGACCAGATTCGCGGCGTCAATTCCGACGGCGCGCTGCGCAGCCTGTTGAGCAAGGGGCTGATTGAGGAAATCGGCCGCCAGGAAACGCCGGGCCGCCCCATTCTGTATGGTACCACCTCAGAATTCTTGCAGCACTTTGGCCTGACGATGCTTGAGGAGTTGCCGGAGTTGGTGGCAGAGAAAGAGGAGATTGAGAGATGGGGAGAGTAAGAGATTAACCTCTCAATCTCCCCATCTCATATCAGACTATGGAAGAACGATTACAAAAAATTATGGCCCACGCGGGTATTGCCTCGCGGCGGGAGTGTGAGAAGTTGATTGAGGAGGGGCGGGTAAAGGTCAACGGCCGTCCCGCCCAACTGGGCATGAAAGTTGATCCGGCGACGGATCGCATTGAGGTCAACGGCCGTGTTATTGACGCCCGGCAGGTAGATTTCATCTACATCGCCCTGAACAAACCCAAAGGCATCCTCTCCTCGCTGGACGATGAATTGGACGAAGGACGCAAGACCGTGCGTGACCTCATCCCCCTGCCTGGCCATCTCTACCCGGTGGGGCGGCTGGATAAACAAAGCGAAGGGCTGATGTTGATGACCAACGATGGCGACATGGCCCACAAACTCACCCACCCCCGTTACGGCCACAAAAAGACCTACCGTGTCACCGTCGAAGGGCGTATCCCCGCCGAAGTGTTAGACACCTGGCGGCAGGGCATTTACCTGGATGACCGCAAAACCGCGCCGGTGGAAATCAAAGTCTTGCGCCAGGAAGTCACGTTTACCCTGCTGGAATTGGTAATGCGCGAAGGGCGCAAGCGGCAAATCCGGCGTATTGCCAATACGTTGGGCTACCCGGTGCGCCATCTGGTGCGCATCAAAATCGGCCCCATTGATCTGGGCGCTATGAAATCTGGGGAGTGGCGTCACCTGCGGCCGCAAGAAATCCACGCCCTGCAACGCGAAATTGCCAGCCATAAGCCAGGAAGAGCCATGCGCAAACCAAAGGCTCCAACCGGCCAGCCTGGAAATAGAAAAGCGGGTGCATATCCTTCTAAAAAACGGGGCAGCGGGTCAACAGTGACAAAAAACAAGGGAATAAAGTGAGTGGGCGCAATTAACGTCATTGCCATAGATGGCCCGGCGGCTTCGGGCAAATCTACCGTCAGCCAACAGGTGGCGAGAGAGTTGGGTTTTTTGTTTCTGGACACGGGCTGCATGTACCGGGCGGTTACGCTGGCGGCGTGGCAGCGGGGGGTGGATGTGATGAACGAAACGGCCGTGACCCATCTGGCCGAACGCCTTGTGATTGAAATACAGCCAGCAACGAATGAAGAGGACGGCCGTCACTACACCGTCCTCCTGGATGGCCAGGATGTGACCTGGGAGATTCGCACCCCGACCGTAGACGCCCATGTCTCCCAGGTTTCCAGCTACCTGGGTGTACGCCAGGAAATGGTGCGGCGGCAGCGTGCATTTGGCAAACGTGGGCAGGTGGTGATGGTGGGGCGCGACATTGGCACGGTGGTCATGCCTGACGCGCCACTGAAACTGTATATCACGGCGACGGCGGCCGAGCGCGCCCACCGCCGCTGGCAAGACCGGCAAAATCAAGGGCACACGGCTGACTATGAGGCGATTCTGGCGGACGTGGAACGGCGGGATGAGATTGACAGTAACCGTGAACATTCCCCGCTGCGTCCGGCAGCCGATGCCATTATCATTGATACAACCGGCCGGCCGGTAGAGGAAGTGGTAGCGGAGATTGTGGGCATGGTACGGCCGTTGGCCGTGAACGGTAAACCGTAATCCGTAATCCGTAAACCGTAAACCGATTACGGATCACGGTTTACGGACCACGGATTACGATCCACATCGCAAACATGGCATTATTCCAAGAACTTGACCTCACCACCTTCCAGGGTGGGCAGATAACGGGCATTGAGCCGGGCAGCGTGGCGGCAGCCATTGGGCTGCGCGCCGGGGATGAACTGTTGGCGGTGAATGGCCATGCCGTGCAGGACATCATTGATGTGCAGTTCTATGCCGCCGATGAAGAGTTGGAACTGACCATACGCCGCAACGATGAGATTTTGCCGTTCACGGCCGTGCGCGACTACCACCAATCACTGGGGCTAGAGTTCAATCACCCCACCTTTGACACCGACATTCGCCGCTGCAATAACCTGTGCGAGTTTTGTTTTGTTCTGCAAATGGCCCCCCGCTTCCGGCGCACGTTGTACATCAAGGACGACGATTACCGCTACTCCTTCCTCTTTGGGCATTATGTGACGCTGACCAACTTGAGCGAACATGATTGGTGGCGCATCCAGCATATGCGCCTCTCGCCACTCTATGTCTCCGTGCATGTCACCGACCTGGAAGAGCGGCGGCGCTATTTGCGTAATGTCCACGCGCCAGACATTTTGGCCCAACTGCGCCAACTGGCGGAATGGGGGATTGAGGCACATACGCAGGTAGTGGTGACGCCGGGGGTGAACGACGGCCGTACCCTGGCCCAATCCATCCACGACCTGGCCGCGCTCTACCCCACCGTGCAATCCATCAGCGTCGTCCCGGTAGGGCTGACCAAACAACACAAATACGCCATGCGCCCCCACACGCCCGAAGAAGCGGCCACTACGTTGGCCTATGTGGAATCATTACAGGCTGAGTTCTTGGCCCGGTTCGGCGTCCGTTTTGTTTACCCCACCGATGAGTGGTATCTGGTGACGGGGCGGGAAGTGCCCCCGTTAGCGGCCTATGATGGCTATGCCCTACACGAAAATGGCCTGGGCATGGTGCGCCACTTTCTGGACGATTGGCAGAGCGTCAAACGAGAAATTGGTAATTATCAATTGCCAATTACTAATTATCAATTAGTGACGTTGGTGACGGGGACGTTGTTTGCGGAGACGCTGCGGCAAACGGCCGTCGCCTTTGCCCAACTCACCGGCATCTCCCTGTCTGTGCTGCCGGTGGTGAACGAACGACTGGGGGCAACCATCACCGTCGCCGGTCTGCTCATGGCCGAGGATATGCTGCGCCAGCTAGAAGCTGCCGGTTATGGTGATCTGGTCATTTTGCCACGCGTCATGTTTGACCATCCTGACCGGATTTCACTGGACGACAAATCGCCACAGGACATGGCCAATCACTTACAACGGCCGGTGGCTCTGGCCGACACGATGGGGGATGTATGGGATGCGCTCATTGGGGAATCGGCCGTGATGTTTTGGCCTGTATGAATGTAATCCGTTCACACAGGGAGGCAAATCGTGAAGGTGCTGCCGGGCAGGGTATGGGGGTCGCTTTCCAGCAGGATACGGCCGTTGTGCGCTTCAATGATCCCCTTGGCCATAGGCAGCCCCAACCCTAACCCACCGCCACAAAATGCCGATTTGCTGGTGGAGTGGTTCTGCACCGAACCCAACGCATAAAAGAGATCAAAAATATACCCCTGCTCTTCTTTGGGCACACCCAGACCGGTATCTTGCACCGAAAGGCGTATTTCCTGGTGGCTGGATTCGGCCGTAATGTAAATGTGGCCGCCATCAGGCGTGAATTTAATCGCATTGCCCACGATATTGGCAACGGCCGTGCGCAACTGCTCCTCATCCCCCATCACCAACGGTAAATGGCTCAAACTAGAAACATAGAGATGCATCTGGCGATGGGTGCAAACGCCCGTCATCTCGCCTACCACATCCGCTACCACATTACCCAAATTCACCGGCCGCAGGTCTAATTTCAATAACCCGGACATAATTTGCGCTACCTGGTCAATCTCATCCGTCACCTGGCGCATCCGGTTCAAACCACCCTTCATGCGTTGTACCAGATTTTGGTGCATGGCTACGGCCGTTTGTTCGGTCACCCCGTCCAACATCGTTTCCAACGTTGCCAGATGTTGCCTGGTAAAAGCGAGCGGTGCCTGTAGATCATGTGACGCCATTGTCAAGAAGTCACTTTTTAACTGGTTTAGCTCCTTCATGCGCCGATTGGCGTCTTCCAACTCCCGCACCTTGGCTTCTAGCTGGCTTACCAACTCCTGAGTATGCCGCTCCAGATGAACCTGATGCTCTTGCGCCGACAGCTTTTGTCGCTGCCCATTTAAGAAAGATTCAATCTGTTGCGGAAAAGTATCTACATCTATTGGTTTGGTCAGAAAACCTGTGCAGCCGGCCGCCAACGCCATCTTCCGGTTGTCACCATCACGGTGCGCCGTCAACGCCACAATGGGTGTATTACAAAAGTGCGGCGACCCGCGCAAACGGGTGGTCAACGCCCGCCCATCCATTTGCGGCAGGTTTATATCCATTAAGATGAGATTGGGTTGGGCCTTTTGCGCCAGAGCTACCCCTTCGATGCCATCCGAAGCAGTGAATACCTCATACCCTGAACTGCTCAACAACCTGTTGACAAGACGCTGGCTTGCCAGGTCGTCTTCAATATAAAGCACCCGTGCCTTTACCACACTTCCTTCCTCTCGCCTTGTAGTGAGCACTGCTTACAAGAGGCGTCATTTCATGCTTTATGCGCGTCTCCGTTATATCACTAATGCCATAAAAACAGCATAAAGAATCATAGTTATGGTACAGAAGTACCGGGTGAGCGCAGCTAATCGGTAATCAATTGTCGGTGATCGGTGACGCGGCCTGGCTGATGGCGGTACCCCCGTCGGCGTCTGGCTGACACAAGGCACGGTATAAAGTTTCAGGTTGCAAACCGGAAAACAGACGCACTGACAAAGAAGGAAATTGGGCTGTTAAGGCCAACATACCCTGGACTTTTGTTACCATCCCGCCGGTTACATCGGCGCCACGTGAACCACCCAGCGCTGCTTCTACCTGCGGGAAGGTTGTGGCCGAAATGTGGGGAATTATCTGACCATGCAAATCATAGACGCCTTCAGTTTCCCCGGCGAGCAATAACCACGACGGCCGTAACCCCTCCGCCACCAGCGCCATCATCACCTCTTCCGTAGACACAATCGTACCCCCTCGCACCGTGTCAAACACCACATCACCATGTGTTACCGGTAGCAAACCTGCTTCAAGGGCCTGTTCAATGGGGTGGCAAGCAATGGCGGTGATACGGCCGTCCGCACATTGCACTGACGCCGAGGGCGCAAAACTGATCGCCGCAACCCCGGCCGCCAGTAATGCCTCCACAACCAGCCGGTTCAGTCGCAACGCCGCGGCGCTGACCTCCACAAACCCACGCCATTGCCCGGCGGTATGCACCCCCTGGCGCGTGCCATGCCGCGCCCCGGCCACATGCCCAAATGAGCCGCTGCCGTGCCCCAACACGATCTGCAAATCCGGGCGCGCCAGCCGCGCCTGCTGGATTTCCTGCGCCAGCCGCGCCAACACATCAGCCCGCACGGCTTCAACACCGGTTTTGTCTGTAATCAAGGAGCCACCCAATTTGAGAAACAACAATTCAGTCATAAGCTACCGATTTAGACGTGACAGGTTACAAAAACCTGTCACGTCTACTTCATCATATGCGCGACGGCCGTAGCCGGTGAATCGGCAAAAAAGAGCAGGTCCATATGTTCGGGCCGAATATACAGGGGATCAAAAAAGGCGCGAATGGTTTGCGGCCATAACGCACCTAACATAGCCAACGGCCGTGCGGAAATCTCCCCCACCTGTAAAAAACTCCAGGCCAGCGCCATTTCGGACAGTGTGCCAATGCCACCGGGCAGCACAATCATGCCCTCATTTTGCGTCACCAGATGCAACAGCCGCTCCCGTAACGTCGGGTAACGGATTTCTTCATGCACCCAGCCGTTTGGCCCCAAAGGGCGAAACTGCTCAATCTGTGCGGAAGTGACACCAATGACATGCCCCCCGGCTTCGGCTGCACCCTGCGACACGGCCGTCATCGTGCCGCTGTACCCTCCAGTAGCCACAGCAAAACCCGCCTCCGCTAACAAACGCCCCACCAGACGCGCCTCTGCAAACTCTGGGCTGCCTGGTTGTGGCAAACTGCTTCCAAACACGGAAATCATTTTCATAACGCGGTATTGTACCAAAATGTGAACCGTTTCGTAGAACTCGCCAGGATGGTTCGCGCATCGCCCCCATTCGTGATAAAAAACGGCCGTTTGTAGATAATTGATCCGCAAAGGACATGAAGGTTCTTTTTCTTTCTTCTTTAACCCTTTCACCCTTTGCCCCTTTGCGTCAAAATTTGAGGAGAGTTTCCACCCATGCACCAGCTTGTTGAATGTGTACCCAATTTCAGCAACGGCCGTGATCCCGCCATCTACAACGCCATCGCCGACGCCATTCGTAGCGTCCGCGCCAGCATCCGCCTGCTGGACATCAGCGCCGACCCTGACCACAACCGTACCGTCGTCACCTTCGTCGGCACACCCGCCGATGTGGAAGAAGCCGCCTTCCGGGCCATCGCCGCCGCTGCCGACCTGATTGACCTGGACAACCACCAGGGCGAACACCCGCGCATCGGCGCTACCGACGTTTGCCCCTTCATCCCCATCAAAAACATGAGCATCAAAGAGTGCGTGGAGATGGCCCACCGGCTGGCCAAACGGGTCGGCGAGGAATTGGGCATCTGTGTCTACCTTTACGGTGACGCCGCCACCCGCCCCGAACGGGAAAAATTGGCCGACATCCGCAAAGGACAGTACGAAAAATGGAAAACCGAGATCGGCCACGACCCGGCGCGGGAACCAGATTACGGCCCGGCAGTTCCGGCCAAATGGGGGGCATCGGTGATTGGTGTACGGCCGTTCCTCATCGCCTATAACCTCTACCTGAACAGCGATAACGTGGAGATCGCCGAACAGATCGCCCGCGCCGTCCGCTTCACCGGCGGCGGCCTGCGTTACGTGCAGGCCAAAGGTTTCCTGGTGGAAGGGCTGGCCCAGGTGAGCATGAACCTGACCAACTTCGACAAAACCCCCATCTACCGCGTCCAAGAGATGGTGAAACGGGAAGCCGCGCGCTACGGCCTCACCGTCACCAAAGCCGAACTGGTGGGCCTCATCCCGCAGCAGGCGCTCATGGAATCGGCGCAGTATTACCTGCAACTGGATGAGATGCAAGATAGCCAGGTATTGGAATATCGCCTGCTGGAAGAAGAAGAAAGCACTGACTACACGCCCCACCCCTTTCTGGATGCGCTGGCAGCGACCCAACCCACCCCAGGCGGTGGCTCGGCGGCGGCGCTGGCAGGGGCCTTGGCCGCTGCCCTGGCCCAAATGGTCGCCGGGCTGACGGCCAGCAAAAAGAAATATGCCGCCGTTCAGGAACAAGCCGAAGCCATTGTCGCCCAGGCTTCTAGCCTGCGTACCGAACTCACCACCGCCATCCGTAAAGACGCCGCCGCCTATGAAGCCGTCATGGCCGCTTATCGCCAGCAAGACGTACCCGAAGAAATCCGCGCCGCCGCCGTAGAAAGAGCCACCATTGGCGCGGGTGAAGTCCCCCTGCGTGTGGCCCACCTCAGCCGCGATGCCGCCCTCCTGGCGCAAACGATTACCAGTATTGGCCTGGTCAGCGCTGTCACCGATGCCGCCGCCGGAGCGCTGCTGGCGCACACGGCCGTGCAAATTGCCGCCATGAACGTGCGCATCAATGCCCTGGGTTTGCAAAACCAAACGCTCGCCGCCCAATGGCTGGCGGAACTGGAAACGCTGGAACGCGAGACGGCCGTCATCGCCGAAACCGTCATGGCCACCGCCAGAGAACGGGGAGGATTTTAAGGGCTTATGCGACATTCTTTAACGCAGAGGCGCAGAGACGCAGAGGGAAAAAATCTGCGTTTAGCCGCGTTCATCAGCGTCCTGTTGCTGGCGCTGCTGGCGGCGTGCCAGGGACAGCCGGTGGTGGCGGTGGCCAATGTGGAAGTGGTGGTCACGGCCGTGCCGCCCACTGCTACACCCACCAACACCGCCCTCCCCCCGGTGCAACTGCAACTCATCTCCCCAACCCCCGCCGACGAAATAGCCGCCATGCCCTCCTTCACCCTGCCCGATCCCACCCAACCATCTCTCATCACCCCCACACCCAGCGATGTCCCCATCGCCCCCACCCTCATCACTCCATCACCTACTCCGCCCCCCACCTTCACCCCGCCCGCCTTGCCCCAAACTGCGCCTGACGAACATTACTGGCTGCGGCGGCCTGTGGCCGAAGGTGGCATCGTCTGGACCAACAAACATTACCCTTACGGCAGCACACGCGGCGGCCAATTACGCCCTCATCACGGTGTGGAGTTCGACGTGCCCCACAATACTGAAATCCTGGCTGCCGCCAGCGGTACAGTCATCGTGGCCGGCAATGACACCACCACCGCCTACGGGCCACAAAACAGCTTCTACGGCAATCTGGTCATCATCCAACACGACACACTCTACAAAGGGCAACCTGTGTTTACGCTCTATGCCCACCTTAGCCAGCCGCTGGTGGCGGTGGGGCAACAGGTAAACGCCGAAGCCGTCATTGGCCTCTCTGGCGCTACCGGCGTAGCCGATGGCCCGCATATGCATTTTGAAGTACGCCTGGGGCAAAACAGCTACGAAGCCACCCACAACCCGCTGTTGTGGCTGTGGCCCTTCCCCGACCGGGGCACGGTAGTCGGCCGTGTCACTTTCGCCAACGGTGCGCTGGCACATGAAACGCCGGTACGTGTGGAACGGATTGACGCCCCCTCTCGTTACGCCGCTACCACCACCTATGCGGGTGAAACACTCAACGCCGACGACCTCTGGAACGAAAACTTTGCCATTGATGACGTAGAAGCCGGTTACTACCGCGTCACCGTTACGGCCGGCGAGGACAAATTCACCCAGGAAATCTGGGTCTATCCCCGCCGCACCTCCTTCGTGGAAATCGTTATCCAACCCTGACCATAACCACCATCTGCCGCCTCAGTTATGCATCCAAAAATTAGTTAGCGCAGATTGGTTCAATCTTGGAGATTGAACCAATCTTAAAAAACGGGAAATTGCTTTTAGACGTTTTTAGCTGCCCAGATCAGCGCCAGATGACCGGCAGATAGACCAGTAGAGGCTCAAACTCATACGCGCCAATGTCACAGCGAGCCTGCCCATCCAGATTGCCGTCAACTGGCCGAATCACACCGCGCTGATCAACGGCCGTCTGGCAGCTACCCGCATCAATGGCCGGGCTGCCACCGCGCAAGGCTTGCGTGGGCGGAGCGCCGTTGTCCGAAAGCAGAGGCAGCAGGCGCGGATTCTGGCCGATGATATTGCCCACCGTGCTGCCGCTAATGGTGCAGTCGCTGACGTTGTCAACCAGGTTGTAGCCCTGGGAAGTAAAGCCGTAACCACAATTGGGGCCGGCCACGGCGGCACTATTTCCGGCCAGAATGGTATGACTCAAGGTAAAGTTAGCCGGGCCGCCATTGAGTCCACCGCCGCTGCCCGTGGCCTGGTTACTACTAATCGTCACGTTGGTCAATGTGTTCGTACCACCGCCGCCAATGCCACCACCATTGCCCGCCTGATTACCGCTGATGGTCACGTTGGTCAGGGCTGCTGTTCCCTGGTTGTGCAGGCCACCACCTGATCCGTCACTGCGGTTGCCCACAATGGCGCTGTGGCTCAGGGTCAGGCTGCCCTGGTTCCAGATGCCGCCACCTGTCCCTGCTTCACTGTGGCTGATGGTGACGCCGTTGAGAGTGAGCGTACCGTTATTCAGCAGACCCCCACCAACACCGCCCGGTTCGCTGCCGCGCGTGAGGGTGAGGTTGTTGAGGATAACGTTGACGCCGCTGTTGATGGTCAACACACGGCCGTTGCCCTGCCCCGCCAAAATCGTTTCCCCTTGCCCCAACCCGTTGATGGTCAGGTTGCCGCTGATGACCAGTGGGGCGTCCAAGAGATAGGTCTGGTAGTCGAGAGCGATGGTCTGGTGGCCGGGGGTGGTATTGGCCTGCTCGATGGCCGCCCGCAGGCTGCATACGTTGTCCGCCGTGCGGCATTGGCCGTCGTTGGGATCCACGTCCGGCGCATCGGCGATGGTGGTAACGATGAAGTTGGCCGGGGCGACGACGGTGGTCAGGGCAAACCCACCCTGCGTCTCCGCCTGGTTGGCCTGGGCCAGTTGGAAGGCAGCCTCGGTTTCCAGCCGGTCGCCCGGTTGCAGCCCGGCACCGAGCGTGGTGTTGATCTGGATCACGGCCGTTGCCCCCACCGGCAGTGCGTTCATCTGGCAGGTCACAATTCCCGCCGCCTGCGTGCAGCTTCCATCACCGCTGCTGGCCGAAACGTAGTTCAGCCGCACATCCAGTGTGGCGCTGACCACCAGATTGGTTGCCGTCAGCCCGGCGCCCACTTCCGGCGGGTTGTTCGTCAACGACAGCGTGTAGGCCAGCGGTTGGCCGCTGGCTGCCGGGTTGGAGGAGGGAGTCACGTCCAGCAGCAAGTCGGTCATCGTCCCCACCGTCACCGGGATCGTTTTGCAGGAGGTTTGCGAAACGGCCGTTGGCTGTTTGTTACCGTCATCGTTTATGACCACCTGGTCGGTGACACAAATCTCGACATTGAAACTGCCGTTTTGGGTGAAAGTGTGTTCGGCCGTAACCGCGCCATAGCCGCCCACCCCCTGGCTCAGAATGGGGCCGGTTACCGTGCCATCTTCCAGGATGTGCCCTTCCGGCTCCACCGGGCTGCCGTCACCCCAATTCACCGTCACCATGTGCTGGTCGGGAATATCGGGGTCATAAAAGTCCACCTTGAACATCGTCTTGAAACCGCGACCAACCAGCATGTTGTCTAGACTGGACAAGCGGGTCAGATCCAAACCGCCGCCCAGCCGGTAGGCAAAGTTCTGGTTCTCCTCTGGGAAGCGGGGGGCGTCGTGGACAGGGGTAATCGTTACTGTTACTGTTTCCGGCGTGGACAGGGATAGGCCGTCATTGGCGACAAAGGTGAAGGTATCAATGCCGTGGAAATCCAGGTCTGGCGTGTAGGTGCGGTTAGCGCCGCTGCCGCTAATTGTGCCGTGCGTCGGCGGCGTGGCAATCTGGAAAGTGAGCGTATCCAGCGGCTCGTCGGGGTCGTAGCCGCTCAGCGTCACGGTTGTGGGCACATCCTCTGCGGTGACAAACGCCAATCCCCGGTTGGCCTGGGGCGGGCGGAAGTTGCGGCTGACGGCGATTTGCACCGTCGCCGGGGTACTGCTGTCCAGCCCGTCGCTCACGCCAAAGGTGAAGCTGTCCGTGCCCACAAAGTTGTTGTCCGACTGGTAGACGATGCGGGCGCTGGTGGGCGTGATGGGCGTCAGCGGCGTCGTCTCGAAAATGTGCAGCAGGTCGGTATTGTCGTCCAGCACGTAGAAATGAGTGGAATTGACCGTCACCTGTTTGGGCTGGCCGAAATCGCCCAGGACAAAGCAGGAGCCGTCACATTCAGAGATGGCCTGCCCAGCGAAGTGGCCATCGGGGGTAAAACGCTGCACGCGCTGGTTGAAGTAGTCGGTGACGTAGAGAATGTCGTTGCCGTCCAGGGCGATGCCGCGCGGGCTGGCGAATTGACCGGGGCCGGGGCCATCCGTTTGGCCGCCGCTGTTAATGCCGCAGGTGGTGTCGGTACAGCTAAAGCCGAAGCTGCGCTGGTGGGCAATATCGCAGCCGGGGCCAAAGTCACATTTGCCCAGCCAGCCAATCAGTTCGCCGGGAGTGAAATTGCCCTGATCATCCAGCGTAGCCGGACTCCATTTGTAGATGCGATTTGGACCGTCCCAACTGCTGCTTCTCCCCGTTGAGGCAATCAGATTGCCCGCCGAATCGAGGGCCAGGTTGGTGAAGACCGCGTCGGGGATGGAGTAATCAGCCAGCAGCGTGGGATGGGAAGGGCCGGTGGTATCGTACAGGTACAACTGGGCTACGCCGGAATAGATGAAGCCGTTGGTGGTGTAGAGAATGCCCTGCTCGTCTATGAGCGCATGTTTTGGCGAGTAGAATTGCGGCGTGGCATTATCCATGCGGTATTGGGCGATTAAGTTCAGATCCATGTCGTATTGGCGCACCCAACTCACACCGCCAACGCTGTGGCTGGCGGCTACGAGGGTACCCAGACGCCAATCTACGTAAATACCCTTCATGTCAAAGCTGGACTCGACCTGGTCCCAGGTACCATCAGGCCGGAATACCGCCAGCCGGTAAGAGGGGTAAACAACGCCGAAAGAATCACACCAGATCATGCCCTGATCGTGGACGTAGACGACGCCGTCGTCATTGACGGCCATGAAGGTGGCGTCAACCGGCCAGTTGGTGGGTATGTACTGCTGCCGGTTATCAGGGTCCTGGCAATATTCCGCGAAGGTGATCTCCTGGAAATTGGCCAGACGGTAATCCTGAATGAAGTAGGGGTAGAGGGGGGCGTGGAAGAAGCCGTTGTCCGGCTGGTTTTCCAGGCGGAACCAGAGCGGGTCCTGGTCGGGGTCCTGGGCGGTGAGGGTGAGGGTGATCGGCTCGTAGGCGATGGCCTGCGGGGCATTGCCGCCGGTCTGGTTGTGGGCGGTGGGCGTATGGTTTGTGCCGGGGGCTTTGACGTTGATGGTTTGCACGGCCGTATCGCTGTTACCGGCGCTGTCGGTGGCGGTCCAGGTCACGGCCGTGACCCCCGCCGGAAAACGAATCTCATCCCCCACACAAGTGACGCCCGGCCGGCTACACCCATTATGGCTGACCGCCGGGTTCAAATCGGCCAGGTCAAAAACAGCCGGGTGGCCCAGATTGAGGGGTGCAGGAATGGTCGCCGTCTCGGTGACAATCGGCGGCGGGGCCAGAATCGTGGGGGCGAGGGTGTCCACCACCGTCACCGTTTGCTGCAAAGTGGTCGCGTTAGTGCCGCCAGACAGCCCGTGCGGGCCACGGTCGCGCACTTCCCAGGTGATGGTGTAGCTCTCGTTGACGCGGGCAAATTCCGGGGCGTCTGACCAACTGAGGCGGGGATTGGGGTCGCAGTTGTCGTTGACGGTGATGGTGCGCTGCAAAACCGGCAGGTAGGTACTGCGGGCGACGCCGCCGGGTTCAATGGCCTCAATGGTAACGTTAGCCGTGGATGTGCCAATCGTGGGGGCCACAAAGTCGGTGACGACCACGTACTGCAATTCCTCGTTATAGATGCCATGAGGGTTTGGATTGGCGGCAACTAGAAAACGGAGCGTTTTGTCGCCCAAAAACTTGGTCACAGAGAGGGCCGTTCTGAGCCTTTCCCGATCTTGCCCCAGGCCGGGGATATAGATGAAGACGTAATCCATAAAGTGGATTAACGTCTCGCCGCGCCAGACGACCGGGTTGACACCGGTGGGAAAGGTGATTTGCGATCCTGTAAAGTGGCCGCCGTGCTGAGCGGAGACGGCCACATCCGTACTCCAATGGAGCAGTTCTGGCGTGCCCAATTCCCCCCAATCGGTCCAGGGGAAAATTTCGCTGAAGGGAGATGGGAAGCCGAACAGGTTACCATACTTGCCGCTCATGTCGGTTTGGGCAAACGTAGCCTGGCAGTTAGAAACGTTGGTGACGGTGCGTGTGGGTGGGGGATTGAGATAGGGGGCGCAGTGCTTTAATCCCAGGTTGGTCAGGTAGGCCGCGGCCGAAGGCGGATAGTCGAAAGGAGGGGGCAGAAAGGTCAGAGGGAAGGAGAAGTTGTAGACAGCGCCCTGCGGCAGGATGCAGGCCAGGGCGGCGGTGTTGCTCCAGTCGCCCAGGTCGTTGACGGCGGTGGGGGCGAGGGGGCCAAGGGGGGTGTTGGCGGCAACGGCCGTTGCCACCTCATCCTGCACCGGTTCCATGCGCCATAGATCGAAGCCCGCCTCCCGTTCACTGACGTGGATAATGGGGGCGTCGGGGATGGGCTGGGCGGCGGCAACGGTCACTTCGGCAGGCTCAGTGACCGTTGCCGTCGTGCTGCTTTGTCCGTACAGATGGGTAGGCAGCAATAAGAGCATGAGGGTAAATAAAATAAGTATGAAGCCGGTACGTTTCATTGATTTTCTCCATTAAAAATATGCGCCAGCGCCGCCAGCAGCATCTCTATGTCGGCGAAGCTCTGCCGCTCCTGGGTATCCAGCCATTGCAAATGGAAGCGCCAGAAGCGCCGGGATTCCACCTCGTCCTGTTCTGACCAGCAGCGTAGAATTACGGTGCGGTAGGTGGCAACGGCCGTTTTGTCATCCATCCAATTTGCCTTTTCCTTGAACATGTTTGTTATAATCAGCAAGTATCCACAGCTTAATCGGCTATTCTCAATTCAGTCTCAATTGAGAAAATCGGGACCCCCTCATGCTCAAGTTCCATCTGTTAGGGCGAGTCCAAATTACAATGGACGACCAGTCGGTCACGGGCTTTGCCTCCGAAAAAGAGTTACTCCTGCTTTGTTACCTCTTGCTCAGTCCGGGTGAGCACAGCCGGCCGCAACTGGCCGGGCTGTTGTGGGGGGAGATGCGTGAGGAACGGGCGCGCGCCAATTTGAGTACGGCCGTGTACAACCTGCGCCAGATCTTCCCCAACGCCATTGACGCCGACCGCAAAACGGCTACTTTCAACCCCCACCAACCCGTCTGGCTGGACACGGCCGTTCTCCAGCAGGCTCTTAACGAAGATGCCGAGACACTCGAAGCAGCGGTTGCCCATTATCGCGGCCCGTTTTTAGAAGGCATTTACCCTCAGGACGCACCGGAATTGGAAATGTGGTTGCAACAGGAGCGGGAACGATGGCGGCTGCTGGCCCTGACCGGCCTGGACCGCCTGGCCCAACAGCAAGGCCAGGCCGGAGAATGGGAAAAAGCCATCACCAGTCTGCGCCGCCTGCTCGACCTGGAACCCTGGCGGGAAGAATCCCACCGGTCGCTGATGCGGCTGCTGGCCCGCACCGGCCAGCTCAACGCCGCCCTGGTGCAGTACGAAAGCTGCCGTGCGTTGCTTGAGGAAGAGTTGGGGGTAAAACCAATGGCGGAGACAACGGCCGTTTGCCAACGCATCCAGGCCGCTCGCCAACGCCCGCAGCCCCCCAATTTACCGCCCCAACCCACCCCCCTGGTCGGCCGCGCCGCCGAATTGGGGCAGCTTTTTACCTGGTTTAACGATCCGGCGCGGCGGCTGATTACCGTGGCCGGGCCGGGCGGCAGCGGCAAAACACGGCTGGCCCTGGCCGCCGCCAGCGACCAGGCTTACGCTTTTCTGGATGGCGTCGTTTTTGTCCCCCTGGCTGAGGCAGCCAGCCGCGCCGGGCTGATGCAGGCCATCGCCGCCGCCCTGGGTCTGACGCTGGCTGTTGGCGCGGAACAGGAACAGTTGCTGTCCTACTTGCGGGACAAAGAGATACTGTTGCTGCTGGACAATATCGAGCAAGCGTTAGAACCGGCCGCCGACCTGGTCGTGGCGCTGCTGGAAAGCGCGCCCCAACTGCGCCTGCTCGTTACCTCGCGGGAATATCTGCAATTGCGTTGGGAGACGCGCCTGCCGTTGACCGGGCTGCTCACCCCTCCAACCACGGCGGTTGACATCACCGCTTTCGACGCCGTACAGCTTTTTATGCAGATGGGGCAGCGGGTGCAGCCCGATTTCACTCTGGCGGGGCAAGAAACGGCCGTGGCCGACCTTTGCCGTCTGGTAGAGGGCACACCGCTGGCGCTGGAACTGGCCGCTTCCCTGCTGGATACCGAATCGCCGCCCCAATTACTGGCCCAAATCAAGCAAAGTTTTGACCGGCTGGCGACGACGATGCGCGACGTGCCCGTCCGCCACCGTAGCTTACGGGCTGTGTTTGATCATTCTTGGGCGCTGCTGACGGCAGCGCAGCAGGCCGCCCTGGCCCGGCTGGCCCTCTTTCGCGGCGGCTTTAAACCCCAGGCGGCGGTCGCCGTGGCCGGCGCTTCATCTGCGCTGTTGGCCGGTTTGGCCGCCAAAACGCTGATTCGGGCTACGACAGACGGCCGTTACGCCCTGCACGAACTCATCCGTCATTACGCCCTGGAGCAGCTTGAAGATGGTCAGCAGGCGGCCATGGCCCACGCCGTCTATTTTGCCGCGCAGGTGCAGCAAGCGACGGATGCCTTGCACGGTTCAGCGCAAACGGCCGTCGCCCACCAGCTTTTAGCCGACGTGGACAACATTCAAGCCGCCTGGCAAACGGGAACCAACATCGCCAACGCCGATTTGTTGCTCCAAATGGCCCCAGGGCTGACCCGTTTCTATCAGGTGGCCGGGTTGTACGGGGCGGGCGCAACCGCCTTTGCCGCTGCCGCAGCCACTCTGCCTGCGGTGGCTGACCTGCATCTGTATTGGGCCATTTTTCTGCTTGAGCAGCATGAGTACGGGGCAGCATTAACGGCCGTTACGACGGCCGTTGAACTGGGTTTGCCCAACCCGGCGCTGGTCGCTCAGGCCAATCAAGTTGCCGCCAGCGCCCATTTACGGCTCGGAGATTTGACGGCGGCGCAAACAATGGCGGCGCGGGCGCTAACCGAGGCGCAAGCCGCGAATCTGCCTTTTTTACAGGCGCAGGCGTGGCGCATCCTGGGCATGGTGCGGGAACAAGCGGGCGACTATGCCGTGGCCGAAGATGCACTGCGCCAGGCGCTCACTATCTATGAAACAAGCGGCGACCCGCTAGGACTGGCGCAAACGTGCCAGGGATTGGCGGCTATCTATTTCCGGCGCAATGATCATAAAGCCGCCAGGAGCCTGCTGGAAAAAGCGTTGGCCGTGCAGCGGCAGGTAGACCCCAGCGGTCTGAGCAGCGCCCGCGTTCTGGTGAGCCTGGGGTCTGTCACTTATAACCTGAACCAGCGAGAAGAAGCCCGTCGCTATTTTCAGGAGGCTTTGGCCGTTTTCCGGCAATCGGGCGACCGTTCCGGCGAAGCGCTGGCCGCCGATATGCTGGGGCGGATGGCTGCTTTTGCCTGTCAATTTGACGAGGCGCGGGTTTATTTTGAGCAGGCGTTGGCCTTGTGCCGGGCGATTGGCCAGACCAAAAGAATGGCCGACGCCCAGCGCCACCTGGCTGACCTGGCCTTGAGTTTAGGGGCGTATAGCGAGGCAGAAGAGTTGTTGACGGCCGTTTGGCAAACCTATACCGCCATTCAAGATCGGCGCAGTGCCGGCACAACCCTCACCCGGCTGGCGCTGCTGCACCATTACCAGGGCGACGACAAGGCGGCTCAGGAACGGGCCGAAACGGCGCTGACCATAGCTGAAGAAGTCGGCAGCCCGATGTTGCACGGTTATGCGCTGACCAGTTTGGGACTGGCGTTGCGGGGGCAGGAGCAGTGGGAAAAGAGTACGGCCGTTTACCACCAGGCTATCTCCGTCTGGCAAGAGGTGGGCATGACAGGGCTACAAGCCGAAACCCAGGCGGCGCTGGCCGCTGTTTTTTACTACGCCACCGGGCGACTCGACGACGCCTGGCCCTTGCTGGAGCCAGCCCTGGCTTACCTGACCGAGTCGCCCCAACCCGATTGTGAAGCGCCCGGTGACTTTTACCTGGACTGCATCACCTTGCTGCGGGCCAAAGGGGATGATGAACGCTCATACGCACTGCTACGGCAGGCGGTTGAGACGCTGCGCCAGCAGGCGACCGGCATTGCCGATGAGGAGGCGCGCACCCACTTCCTCAGTGAGGTCCTGGCGCACCGGCAGTTGTTAGCTCTGGCCGGATAGCACAGGAACAAACCGCAATTATAGTGACGCCGAGTCGTAGCCCACTATCCAACTATTGAGACCAGGATCTTTGGTAATGGCGTTCGGCGGTGATGAGGAGGCGGTTGAGGAGGATGGCGACCACCACCACCACCACCGACCCGGCCACAATTTTGTCATACCGGTTCTGGGCAATGCCATCAAACAGAAGGGTGCCCAGCCCACCCGCGCCAAACTTGGCGCCAATGGTGGCAATGGCAATAGCAACGATAGTAGCTATGCGCAAACCGGCGATGATGACCGGCATTGCCAGTGGTAACTGCACCCGCCGCCAGCTTTGCCAGGCGCTCATGCCCACCCCTTTAGCCGCTTCCAGGATGTATGCCGGTACTCCCCTCAGTCCCACCACCATGTTTCGCACCAGAATCACCTGGGTGTAAATGATCAGGGCCACAATCACCGACCGTTGGTTCAGGCCAAAAACGGGCAGCAATAAAATCAATAGGACGATGCTAGGGATAGTATACAACACGCCTAAAAATCCCAACACCCCATTCGCCAGCCGTTCCGACCGCAGCAATACCAGGCTCAATGGCAAGGCAATTGCCAGGGAAATGAACAGCGCCGTCACCGTCATAAAGAGGTGTTGGCCGGTCAGCCGGAGGATGATGTCAGGATTGTTGAGGATATAGGCCATGGTGGTGAGTCAGACATCCGATTTTTTGAAAAAATCGGATGTCTGTCATTCCCGGTATCTTTGAATCTGCCGCAGCGTCAAAACGCCCACGGGCTCAGCACCTTCGGTGACGACCAATGACGTAACACCATCACCGAGCAGGAGGGAAAGCGCCTGGCGCAGGCTGCTGTCCTGGGGGATGGTGGGCTGACCGTTGCGGGTGAAATCGGGCGGCAACGGCTGCATGGCCGCCTCGACGCGAATGAGACCTAATTGGCGCACCATGTCATCCGCGCCCACCAGTTCACGCACAAAGTCATCGGCCGGGTTTTTGAGGATGTTGAAGGGGGTGTCGTATTGGTGGACACGGCCGTCTTTCATCACCACCATCTTGTCCGCCAGCCGCAACGCCTCTTCCACGTCATGTGTCACAAACAGGATGGTCTTGTGCAGCCGCCGCTGCAAATGGAGCAGGGCCTCTTGCAAGCCGGTGCGGGTAATGGCGTCCACCGCGCCAAACGGCTCATCCATCAAAATGACCTTAGGGTCACCGGCCAGAGCGCGGGCCACCCCCACCCGCTGCTGCTGCCCGCCGGACAACTGCGCCGGGTAGCGGTCGCGATACTGCTCCGGCGGCAAGTCCACCAGCGCCAGCATCTCATCCACACGGGCGACAATTTCTTGTTTGGGCCATTTGAGCAAGTCGGGCACCACGGCCACATTTTCGGCCACGGTCATGTGGGGAAAAAGGCCAATTTGCTGGATGACATACCCGATCTGGCGGCGCAGGGTGGTAGCGTCCATCGTCCGGCTGTCCTGCTCGTCCAGGTAAATTGTGCCCGAAGTGGGTTCAATCAAGCGGTTAACCATTTTGAGTAGGGTGGTTTTGCCGCAGCCAGACGGCCCCAACAGGACGACAAAGCTGCCTTCGGCCACGGCAAAGCTGGCGTTGGCGACGGCCGTCTGGCTGCCCTGGGCATACTGTTTACTCACCTGCTCAAATCGGATGGCGCTCATGGGGGAACGTACTCCGATGCCCGAAGTCCGACGTCGGACTTCGGGCATCGGACTTCAGATTACGAATTTACTCGATCAGCCCCTGCTGCACCAGGAACTCACGGGCCACGTCGGCAGGTTCACGGCCGTTGCCGCTGACCTCATTGTTGAGCCGCTGCATGGTCGCATCCGTCAACAAGGGCGCTACTTTGTTTAAGATGTCAGCCACCTCCGGGTTGGCGTCCAGCGCTTCCTGACGCACCACAGGCGCTACCTGGTACGGCGGATACAGCCCTTTGTCATCAACCAGCGACTGCAAGTCATAGGCCGCCAGTTCACCGTCCGTGCCAAAGGCCACCACTACATCCGCCTCGCCACTGAGCAAAGCCTGATAACGCAGGCCAGGGTCTACCGTCAAGAAGTCGGCAAAATTAAAGTCACCATACACCCGGCGTAAACCGGGAACGCCATCTTCCCGCTCGGCAAATTCGGGGGGGCCAATGAGAACCAACTGATCAGCGTTCGCCACCATGTCCGAGAAAGTGGTAATGCCCAATTCAGCGGCGCGGGTTTTGGTCATGGCCAGCGCCTGGGTGTTGTTCATAGGGGCGGGGTCTAACCAGACCAGGTTAAATTGATCCTGATACGCTTCTTTGACCGCATCAAAAACGGCCTGCGGATCGCTCATGACGTCCATCTTTAAAACGGTGAGCAGCCCGGTGCCGGTATATTCAGGATACACATCAATTTCACCGTCCAACAGGGCTTGTTGGGCCACCGGTGTGCCGCCCAGGTTGAGCTTGCGCTCTACGGTGAAGCCGGCATCTTCCAACAGCAGAGCATACATTTCACCCAGGATGAACTGCTCGGTGAAATCTTTGGAGGCTACCGTGATGGTTTTGTCATCACTGCCACCACAGGCCGAGAGTACGGCCATCAACAGCCCCAACATCATCAACAACTTGATAAACTTTTTCATTATTCTCTCCTTTTAAATTTTCAGAAGTTCAGCTTTTGGGGAAAGTTGAACTTCTTTGTTACGCAGAAACCTGTATGCGCCGTTGTACGCCACTCAACGTCAGATCAATCAACAGCGCCAATAACGCCACCGGAATCGCGCCCACCAACAAAATAGAAATGTTATACAGAGCAAAACCACGCACCACAAACAAGCCCAACCCACCGACGCCAATGAAAGCAGCCAGGGTGGCGCTGGCCACCAGTTCCACCGTCGCCGTGCGAATACCGGCCAATATCACCGGCAACGCCAGCGGCGTTTCCACCCGCCACCAGGACTGCCCGGCGGTCATGCCCATGCCCACTGCCGCCTCCTGAACAGCCGGGCTGATGGTACGGTAGGCGGCATCGGTGTTGATCAAAATAGGCGGGAAAGCCAGCAGTGTCAGGGCGATGATAGCCGATATCCGCGACAGGCCAAAAAAGGGGATCGCCAGAAACAACACAGCAATGCTGGGTACCACGCGGAAGGTACTGAAAACGTCAATCACGGCCGTGCGCTGCCCCCGTGATGACCATATGCCCAACGGGATACTAACCACCATGCTGATGCTCAGGGAAACAATCACCAGCAGCAGATGATCCGCCAATGCCCCCCAGAATTCGGCGGCGTGGCTTTGGGCATAGAGCCAGGTGTCGTGGAGTAAATCAAGCATAAGACAAGGTGGGACAATGGGTGAATCGGGTTTGCACCGTTTGTTTGACGGCACGAACGCCGAATGTATTACGCCTACGCCGGTAATTCCGGCCGATAGAATTTGTTTTGCGGGTCAAGCGCCTGGGCCGCCCGCCGGATGAGGGTAAGTAATGGTGGTTGGCCGAGGTACGGCCGTGCTACCCTTCCCCGCAGCGCCAATCCTGCCAGCCCTAGCTCCCGCAAGACGGCATCCAACGGCGCAGCGTCTGGGGCAGCCAGCCAGGCCACATTGCCCCCGGCCGTGTAACGACGATGGCTGGTGTGGGGGATTACGGCCGTGTCTAATTCCACCACTCGTTTGGGGGCGATGGGCACTTTCACCAGCAACGGCGCGTCGGCGGCCCAGGCCAGGTTGTTGACCGCCTGCCAGATGAAAGCGTCATCAGTAATGGTTTCGACGGTGGTGGCATGTGCGGCAAGTAGTTGGCGCAGCCGTTCGGCGCGGGCGGGCAGCGCGTCCGGCAGCCCACCCAGGCGAATGAGCAGGTCAGCACCCGTGTTTGTGATCAGTATATCCAGAGCATCCATCTCCAACGGCCGTGTCGCCAGCGAAAAAATAGCTTCCATCGCCGCTGCCACATCTGCCAGCACCAGGCGCAGCGTGGTGTAAGCGGGCGGCGCCGGAAAAACCTTAAAGCTCACTTCGGCCAGGATGCCAAAACCACCCAGGCTGCCCACCATAAACTTGGGCAGGTCAAACCCGGCCGCATTTTTGACCACCTTGCCGCCACCACGAATGAGACGGCCGTAACCATCCACAAAGCGCACACCTAAAATAAAATCCCGCACACCGCCATACCGATACCGACCAGAGCCACTCGTGTTGGCGGCAATCGTGCCGCCCAACGTCGCCCCTTGCGCCGCCAGCAGCGGTTCAAAGGGCAGGTATTGGCCGTTTGTGGCCAGTTCGCTCTGGATGTGGTTAACGGCCGTGCCCGCATACGCCGTAAACGTGTACTCCCCCGGCTCATATTCCAGCAAACCGGTCAGGCCGCTCATGTCTACGGTTACGGCCGTGCCGCCAGGCATAGACAGCGCCGGTTTACTCCCCCCACCTCGCGGCAGCAGTTGTGAACCTGTTTTGACAATTTCCTGGAGTTCGGCTGTGCTTGTTGGTCGCATTTTTCGTAATCCGTAACCCGTGAACCGTAATCCGTGAGGGTTTACGGATTACGGTTCACGGGTTACGATTCTTAGACGCCTGCCGCCTCAAACGCCCCCGCCACGATCTCCTGCGCATCCGCCTGGATTTGTTTCAGGTGGTCGGGGCCGCGGAAACTTTCAGCGTAAATTTTGTAGATTTCTTCGGTGCCCGACGGCCGTGCCGCAAACCAGCCATTTGTGGCCACCACCTTCAGCCCGCCGATGGACTCACCGTTACAGGGAGCGTGGGTCAGCCGGGCGATGATTGGTTCACCCGCCAGTTCCGCCGCCTGCACCATCTCCGGGGACAGGTTCGCCAATGCCTGCTTTTGGGCGGCGTTGGCCGGGGCGTCCATCCGTTCGTAGGCAGGGTCGCCAAATGCAGCGGCCAATGCCCGGTATTGTTCCCCCGGATCGCGCCCGGTGATGGCCAGGATTTCCGCCGCCAGCAGCCCCAACAGCAAGCCATCTTTGTCCGTCGTCCAGACCGTGCCATCCTGGCGCAAAAAGGAGGCGCCCGCGCTCTCCTCGCCAGCAAACCCAAACGCGCCGCTGAGCAACCCATCCACAAAGTATTTGAAGCCCACCGGCACTTCACACAAAGTGCGCCCCAATGACGCGGCCACGCGATCAATCATAGAACTGGAAACCAGCGTTTTGCCCACCGCCACCTGCGGCCCCCAGTTGGGGCGATGCTGGAAGAGGTAGGACACGGCCGTGGCCAGAAAATGGTTCGGGTTCATCAGCCCGGCGCTGCGGGTGACAATGCCGTGCCGGTCGGCGTCCGGGTCATTGCCAAAGGCGATGTCGAAGCGCTCTTTAAGCTGGATGAGGCTGGCCATAGCATAGGGCGAGGAACAATCCATGCGGATTTTACCGTCGTGATCCAGGGTCATAAAGGCGAAGGTGGGGTCTACGGCCGTGTTCACCACCTCTATGTTCAACCCATATCGTTCAGCAATTGGTTGCCAATAGGCCAGCCCCGCCCCGCCCATGGGGTCTACGCCAATTTTCAACCCGGTCTGGGCAATCGCCTCCATCTGAATGACGTTGCCCAGGTCGGCCACGTAGGGGGTAATGTAGTCGTACTCATGGGTGGTATCCGCTTTGAGCGCCCGGTTGAGCGGCAGGCGGCGCACACCGCGCAGGCCATCGGCCAGCAGTTCGTTGGCCCCGTCTTGAATCTGTTTTGTTGTGGCAGTGTCGGCCGGGCCAGCAGAGGGTGGATTGTATTTGAAGCCACCATCGCCGGGCGGGTTGTGCGAAGGAGTGATGACCACGCCGTCAGCTAATCCTTCTTTCCGCTCCCGGTTATAAGTGAGGATCGCGTGGGAAATGACGGGAGTGGGCGTGTAACCGAGACCGGCCTGGATGAACACCTGGACATCGTTGGCGGCAAAGACTTCGACGGCCGTACACAACGCCGGTTCTGACAACGCATGGGTATCCATGCCCAGGTACAACGGTCCGGTAATGCCCACCCCCTGCCGGTGTTCACAAATCGCCTGGCTGATCGCCGCTATGTGGTCTTCGTTGAAACTGTATTTCAACGATGTGCCCCGGTGCCCGGAAGTACCAAACGCGACACGATGGGCCGGTTCGGCCGGGTCTGGGTTGTGGGTGTAATAGGCGGCAATCAGGCGGGGGATATTGGTCAATAGTTCGCGGGGAGCGGGTTGACCGGCTAGTTGGTGAATACCCATACCAATCTCCTTCAAGGCGTAACGCGATTTGCCAAATCGTGCTACAGGAATCTACTTAATGCAGAGACGCGGAGGCGTAGAGAGGATCGTTTTTAGATTGGCGTCTCTGGCAACGGATGATAGCACTTTTGGATGGATAGACCACATGATATGCCCGACGTGCGCCGCTCTTTGGGAGGTCACGGCCGTAGCCACCACTCGTCCAAATTTAGAAAGTTTCGGTCAGCGGATATAAACTTAAGCCCGGTGTCCCAGCAAAATCCTTCTCGTTCAAGGTCAGGTATCTACTCACTGCCGCCTCGTGCCCAGGTCTGGCGTAAATGATTCAGCCAGGCATCAATATCCGCCTCGCCTAACATGTCCGGGTGATTGTCATCTGTCCATGCCCCTGCTGCTGCTTCCAGGGCAGCCTGTTGCTCGACAATTGCCAATTGTGTCTCTATCGCTGTCGCAATAAAAATACTGCGCTGGCGTGAGGGAATACGGGCGTCCATTTGGGCCAATAACTCTTCCGGCAAAGTGACGGTCACTTTGCGCTGGACGGCAACAGATGATGGTTTAGACATCCTACCAGACCTCCATGTAGATGGCTCAACGTTATTACAAAAAGAAGCAGGCTGTCAACGGGTAAATGGCATCTGCGCAATCTTTGATAAAACGCTATGATTGCAGACTATGTTTTTGGAATTGCGGGACATTGGCAAAAGTTTTGGCGACAAGCCGGTGCTGCGCGGGGTGTCGTTGGCGCTGGCGGCAGGGGAGATTGTGGTGTTGTTGGGGCCGAGTGGCTGCGGCAAGACGACGCTGCTGCGCATTATCGCCGGGCTGGAGACGCCAGACCACGGCCGTGTCCACCTCCTCTCTCAGGACATCACCGACATGCCCATTCACCGGCGCGATTTTGGTTTTGTCTTTCAAGATTACGCCCTCTTTCCCCACAAAAACGTGGCGCAAAATGTGGCCTTTGGCCTGCGGATGCAAAACCTGCCCAAAGCGGCGATTCAGGAGCGGGTGGCACAGGTATTGGCGCTGGTGGGGTTGGCCGGGTTTGGTGAACGGCCGATCCACGAACTATCCGGCGGCGAACAGCAGCGGGTGGCGCTGGCCCGCTCGTTAGCGCCCGCGCCACGCCTACTGCTGCTGGATGAACCACTGGGCGCGCTAGATCGGGCATTGCGGGAGCAGTTGATGTTGGAACTACGCCGCATTTTGAAGTCGGCCGGGGAGATGATGGGGCAACCGGAAGGGATCACGGCCGTCTACGTCACCCACGATCAGGCCGAAGCATTTGCCATTGCCGACCGGGTAGCGGTGATGAACGCGGGGCGGTTAGAGCAGGTGGGCACACCACAAGAACTGTACGGCCGTCCCGCCACCCCCTTTGTCGCTCGTTTTCTGGGCATGGAGAACATCGTGGTGGGCACGGCCGTAACACCTGACCGGGTACAGACGGCGATGGGTATACTGACAGTAGATGGGGTCACGCCGGGCGAAACGGTGACACTACTGCTGCGCCCGGAAGCGGCCCGGCTGCTGGTGGATGGGGACACGGCCGTGAATCCTATCACCGCCACCTTACAAGAGGTTTCCTTCCGCGGCCGTTACCAGATCATCACGGTCACAGTAGCCGATGTGGTGTTGAAATTTGAGGTGGACACGGCCGTGACCCTCCCCCCACCCGGCAGTTCCATCCAATTTGCCCTGGACGCCGGGACTATCTTCCCGTTAGAAGGCAGTTAAACTACGGGATCATTGGTTGCTGGCTTCTCTCTACCATGCGTATAATCTTCGCCAGATATTGATTGAGCGTAAAAGACCCTAAGGGTTTTCTGAAACCCTTAGGGTCTCTACCATTCAAGGTGAAAATTATGAGTTCGTCATTTTTGTGGGCCGTGGGGGCGTTTTTTATCGTTCTGACGCCCATCATTCTGGTACATGAATTAGGCCATTTTTGGGCGGCGCGCATCTGCAAAATTCGGGTGGAAGAGTTTGGCCTCGGTTTTCCACCACGCGCCATCAAGCTGTTCGAGCGCGGCGGCACCCTGTATACGCTGAACTGGATACCACTGGGCGGTTTTGTACGCCCGGCCGGTGAAGATGATCCCAATGTGCCCGGTGGTCTGGCCTCTGCGTCTAAAAAGGCCAGACTATTTGTATTGTCAGCCGGATCCGGCGCTAACTTCATTTTTGCCCTGCTTATCTTCTGGGTAGCGTATATGCTTGGTTCACCGGCCGTAGAAATTAGCGACGTGAATCCCGGTTCACCGGCGGAAACAGGTGGGATGCAGGCCGGAGACATTATTTTGGAAGTAAATGAGGTGCGCGCCGAAAACTCTGGCACGATTATCGGTATTGTCAATGACAACCTGGGCGAAGAGATAGCTTTTCTGGTACAGCGGGGGAATGAACAGGTACCGCTGGTGATTGTGCCCCGCCGACAAGGTGAATATGATCCGGCCGTCGAGGGGCCAATTGGTGTCGGGCTACGTCTTTCTTCCAGCGGCAACCGGCTGATGCGTTCCCCCTGGGAAGCAGCGCAAGAGTCAGCGTCGTCCGTGTGGCAAATTATGTACCTGACGGTTAACGTGCCCTCCATGTTGATCAATGGCGAGATTACGGCCCAAGAAGCACGGCCGGTCAGCGTGGTGGGCATCAGCCAGATTGCCGGAGAGGCTGCCGAGACGTCGGTCAATAACAATACGTTGTTCCCCATTTTGAACATGATGGCGTTTATCAGCGTGGCGCTCGGTTTTACGAATTTGCTGCCCATTCCGGCACTGGACGGCGGCCGCATCTTATTTGTGTTGATTGAGGCGGTGCGTGGGCGGCGGATTGAGCCAGAAAGAGAAGGCACGGTGCATCTGGTGGGAATGTTGCTGCTGCTGGGGCTGATGGTGTTGTTGATTGTGCAAGATATTGTGAATCCGATTTTCTAAGGTAGGGGCGAGGCAGTTGGGATTGAACTTGTCTAGCAAGACCAGAACACACCCAACTGCCTCGCCCTTCCGTTTGCCCCCATTGAGGAAGTATGAAAAGTGAAGAACAGTTACCATTTGCCAGCGTGTTAGACGCGCTGTTTACCGGAGACCCATTACCAATTCATTTGCTATATCGCCTGTCAGATATGACGGCCGAAGAGATGACGGCATTTCAGGTGGGGTGGACGGCCGTACCCACACCTCGCCGCCGGGTCATCGTCCGCCATTTGGCCGACCTGACCGAAGATAATTATGTGGTGGATTTTGAGTCTGTGTTTTGGGATTGCCTGAGCGACTCGGATGAACAGGTGCGGATAGCGGCGCTGGATGGCTTGTGGGACACTACGGATACGCGCCTGATTGCGCCTATCATCCAATTGCTGCAAACAGACCCGGCAGATGACGTACGGGTGGCGGCGGCGGCGGCATTGGCTCACTTTGTGCTGCTGGTGGAATGGGGGCAGTTGCCGGAACGGTTCGCTCCACCCATCGTGACGGTGTTGTTGGCGACATATGAAAAAGGGGAAACGGCCGTGCCCATCCGCCGCGCCACTTTGGAAGCATTGGGCGCAGCCAACCATCCCCGCATTCCCGATCTGATCTACGAAGCCTATGAGAGTGGCGATGAGGGGCTGCAAATCAGCGCTGTTTTTGCCATGGGCGCCAGCGCCGACAAACGCTGGCTGATGACGGTGCTGGCCGAAATGGACAGCCCTGACCCGGAAATGCGCGCCGAAGCGGCCCGCGCCAGCGGTCAACTGGGTAGCACGGACGCCGTCAGCCCGCTAGAGCGGCTGGTGGAGGATGAAGACCTTGAAGTGCAATTAGCCGCCATTGAGGCATTGGGGCGTATTGGCGGCGATGCCGCCCACAACTTGCTGCTGCGTCTGAGCGAAGAAGTAGAGAATGAGGATCTGTTGGCCGCCGTAAATGAGGCATTAGAGGAACTTTCTCTCTTTACCGATGATTTTGGTCTGTTGGATTTTGCGGAAACGGAGGAGGAGGAAGATTATTCGTAATTCGTAATCCGCAATATGGAGGGGCAACTTGAGCGACATCCTGGCAGTCATTACCCAAAATATACTCCCCATTTTTGTGGTGGCTGCTTTCGGTTATGCGTTGCAGCGGTGGAAACAACTGGATAAACAATCCTTTTCCAGTGTGGTGTTAAATGTTTTTAGTCCTTGTCTGGCATTTTCGGCGTTGGTCAATTCGCAGTTATCAGGTCAGGAGTTGGGAGAGATGGCCTTGTTTACCATTGTCTCCATCCTTTTCATGGGTGGCATTGGCCTGGCGGCGGCGTGGCTGCTGCGGCTGCCCCGACGTGAGACGGCGGCTCTGATTATCCTGTTGATGTTTGTGAATGGCGGCAATTATGGGATGACGCTAAACGAGCTGCGGTACGGCACCGATGGGCTGGCGCGAGCCGTTGTTTATTTTCTTACCTCTTCTATGCTGGTTTATACATTGGGTATTTTTGTGGCCTCCTCCGGACAACTTTCGCTGCGGCAGGCAGGGCGACGGTTGTTTACGTTTCCCGCCGTGTATGCGGCTCTGGCGGCGATAGCGGTGTACCACTGGCAGTTGGCCGTACCGGCGCCGCTGATGCGGGCCGTGGAAATTGCCGGGGCGGGCGCCATTCCGCTGCTGCTGGTGGTGCTGGGAATGCAGATAGCTGATTTACACCATGTGTCCGATGGACGGCCGTCGTGGCGCTTAGCCCTACCGGCCATTTCCCTGCGGCTGCTGGTGGGGCCGCTGGTGGGTATGTTGGTTGCCGGGTGGTTGGGGATGACCGGCCTGAACCGGTCGGTGGCCATTATTGAGGCCAGTATGCCGCCGGCGGTGCTGGTCATTGTGTTAGCCACAGAATTTGGTCTGGTGCCTTCGGCCGTAGCCGTCATTGTCGTCGTGGCTACGCTGATCAGCCCGATCACGATTGCCGCCGTGATTACGGTGTTAGGATTGTGAGAGATTGGTTCAATCTGGCAGATTGAACCAATCTGTATACAATGCGGCATGAAATGGTACAGTCTGGTTGTTACTCTTTTCATCTGGCTGGCGCTGACAGTAGGCGTAGGTGCGCAGGGCGGCCAATTTGAAAGCGAGGCTGCCGTTACCTTTGGACAACGGATAGTTTTCACGCTAACGGCCGTGACCGATGAACCGCTGACGACCGTGACGCTGACCATCCAACCCACTCATTTCCCGCCCCAAACCGAAACCGTAACCCCCAGGCAGTTAGGTGACGGCCGTTGGCAGGCGCAATATGTATTAGAGCCACAGGCCGCGGGCCTACCTCCCTTTGTCACCATCACGTATGAATGGCAAGTGAACACGAGCAGCGGTGAAACGATTACCATTCCGGCGCAAACGGTGGCATACCAGGATGACCGTTTTGCCTGGAAGAAGATAGAACAAGCGGCGGCCGGCACGGCCGTGACCATTTTTTGGCCGGGCGAGTCTGATAAACCAGGGCGTGACGCTTTTGTTATTGCCCAGCAGACAGCGGCGCAGTTGCAAGAACTTCTACCGTTGCCGGCGGCAACGCCACTGCCCATTTTTTTGTATCCATCTACAGCCGATTTGCGCGCGGCGCTGCGGTTGAATGGGCATGATTGGGCGCAGGGGCATACGGATCCGGCGCTGGGGGTGGTGCTGGTAACGGCCGTAAACAGCAAAACGGCTGCCGATGATTTGCGTGGCCCCCTTCCCCACGAAATAACACATTTCTGGCTGTATCAGGCGGCAGGGCCGCATTATGCAGACATGCCCTACTGGTTTAAGGAAGGGCTGGCGGTGTGGTTGGCCAGTGGGGACACGTATGAGGCGACGGCCGATTCTCAGTCATTGACCAACTTGTGCCGGGCCGATCCACCCGCCGATTGGGAAATGGCCGCGGCGCAAAGTGGGACACTGGTGCAGTTTGTGGACGAGCAGTATGGCCGTGAGGCATTGGCATTGTTGGCCGCAGCATTTGCCCAGGGAGCGGATTGTGAGACGGCCGTGTCGTCAATCATGGGCCAATCGGTGGCCGAATTGGAGGCGAGCTGGCTGGCAAATACACAGCCGCGTCCGACGGCCGTCCGTTTTGTGCAGCAACATGGGATGTGGCTGCTGCTGCTGTTGGCGGGGTTTGTGTTGATGGGGCTGTTGGTAATGCGGCCAGGGGGGAAGAATTAGAGATTGGCAGATTGGGGAATCTCCTAATCTCCAATTCCCCTAAACGTCGGCAGTCCCAGATCGGGCATAGGCCGTCCTTCCAGGAACGCATCCAGCGCTGTTTCGGTGGCGGTGATGTCATCCCAGGGGTACTCAGTTGTGCCGAAGCACATGGATTGTTCGTGCCCCTTGCCACAAATGAGCACAAAGTCTTTCTCTTGCGCCAGGGTCAGGGCAAAGTAGATCGCCTGCCCCCGGTCGGGGATGCGCCAGAAAGTGTGGCCTTCTGCGCCCCCTTTGCTCTGGCAGCCCTGGGCCATCACCGCCAGAATGTCATCAAGTGATTCGGTGCGTGGGTCTTCGGCCGTCAGCACCGTGAGGTCAGCTTTCTCCGCAGCAATTTCGGCCATGAGCCGCCGTTTTTCCGGGTCGCGCAGTCCGGCGCTGCCAAAAACGACAATAACCCGCCCCACCCCCTCCGTCAGATGCAAAATGCCCCGCGCCGCGCTAATCGCTTTGTCCAGCCCATCCGGGGTGTGGGCAAAATCTACGTGGACGATAAAAGATTGGCCACGCTGAATCTGGTGCATACGGCCGTGAACCAGTTCCACTGCCTGCAACCCCACCTGAATCACGTCTGGGTCTATGCCCAGTGTGTACGCGGTGGCCGCCGCTGCCAGCATGTTGTAAAGGCTAAAGAGACCCAGTAGTTTGGATTTGATGGGCAATTGGAGGACCGTGTACGGCCAGGCCACTGTCTGATTGTTCACTTCAATCTCAAAGTAACTGCCCCAGGGGTCGGTGGTATAGGTGGTGGTGTGCATATCGGCAACCGGGTTTTCCAGGCTGTAGCTGAACTGGTGCGGGATGGGGATGGCAGCCAGACGGCCGTAAGAACTGTCATCACGGTTCAAAATAGCCGTTTTGGTCACCGGGAACGGTTTGCGGGGGTCGGGTTGGCTGGCGGCGACCATTTCAAATAGCCGGGCCTTGCTGCGCGCGTATTCCTCATACGTGCCGTGATAATCCAGGTGTTCGTGAGTGATGTTGGTGATGACGGCCGTGTCAAAATCTACGGCCGTGACACGATGCTGCGCCAGCCCGTGTGATGTTGTTTCCAGCACACAATGGGTCATGCCTGCCTCCACCATTTGTCGCAAATACCTCTGCACCACCGGCGCTTCCGGTGTACTCACATGCAGTTCCAGTGCCTCTTCCTGCTCGCCAATAATCGCTTTGAGCGTACTGAGCATCCCCGTCTTGTAACCGGCCGTTTTGAGGATGGCGTAGAGCAGGTTGACCGTCGTCGTCTTGCCGTTGGTGCCCGTCACGCCAATCATCACCAGTTCCCGGCTGGGGAAACCGTACCAGGCAGCGGCGAGCCAGGCCAGGGCGACGGCCGTGTCCGGCACTTGCAACCACACCACCCCCTCCGGCACAGCCACCCCCACTTCCGCCGGGGAACGCTGCGCCAGAATCATGGAAGCGCCATTGGCAATGGCTTTGCCGATATGTGGATGACCGTCCCCGGTGGGGCGCACACGAGCCACAAAACAAAGGCCCGGCCCGGCCTCGCTGCTTTTTTCGGTGAAGCCGGTCAGGGTGACATCCGGCCCGTCATAAGCCGGGGGTGGGGTCGGTGCAGCGGTCATGCGCCAATCGACCAACAGTTGTTTCAGATGTCGTTGTTCGTTCATTATTGTAATTTCTATCGCAGTTGTCGTTTCACGGCCGTGAGCAGTTTTTCTGCCTGGTACGGTTTAGCCACAAATTCCACCGGCTGCCCGACCCACAACGCCGGGTCGAGTTCCGTCTGATCATACCCGGAAGAGAACAAAACGGGCAGATTGGGGGCTATTTGCCGCAAGGCGTGAAATGTTTCCTGCCCGCCCATACCGGGCATGGAAAGGTCTAACAAGACCAGTTTGATTTGCGCCTGGTGTTCTTGAAACAAGGCCAACCCTTCTTCGCCGGTAGCTGCCAGGAAAGTTTGAATGTGATCGGCGGTCAAAATATCATGCACCGTCTGGCGCACCAGGGCTTCGTCATCAATCACCAATACAGCGCCGGTCACGGCCGTAGACGGCGCCACATTTGTTTCCTCCGGCTCAGACAGTGCCTCTGCCGCCACCGGCAGCAAAACGCGGAAGGTAGCGCCCACACCCACCTGACTACTCACAAAAATGCCGCCTCTATGCCCCTGCACAATACCCAGCACCGCCGATAGGCCCAGGCCGTGCCCGCTTTTTTTGGTGGAAAAGAACGGTTCAAAGATGCGGTTTTTGGTCTCTTCGTCCATGCCCTGACCATTATCCGTTACCGTCAAGCTAACGTAATAGCCGGGAGGTAATGTCTGCTTCAGATAATCGCGTTCAAGCGCAGCGTCCGCGGTGATATGTTGCCCGGCCGTCGCCACCTGTACCACGCCAGGACGTTCGCCTATCGCCTGCGCGCCATTCAAAATCAGGTTCATCACCACTTGCTGCAACTGACCGGCGTCGCCTTCTACCGATGGCAGCGATTCGTCCAGGTCAGCCTGAATGTCTATTTGTTTGGGCAGACCGGCGCGAAAGAGCGGCAAATTGACTTGCACCAGGTCATTCAGGTTTAACGGCCGTACCTCAAAGCGCCCCTTGCCGGCAAAGGCCAGCATGTGCCGGATCAGGTCGGCGGCCCGTGTGGAAGCAGCCAGGGATTGTTCCAGATTCGGCCGCAGCGGGTGTTGGGCATCCAATCGGCGTAGCGTTAAGGACGTTTGCGCCATGATAACGGTGAGCAGGTTGTTAAAATCGTGGGCAATGCCCCCGGCCAGGATGCCCAGGCTTTCCATCTTTTGCGTCTGCCGCAACGCTAATTCGGCCTGTTTGCGCTCGGTCACGTCCACGCCAATGCCCCAGGTGGCCCAGCTGGGAATGGGAAATTGTTCGGAGATATTGGACCAGGCAATGGTGCGGACACGGCCGTCTTTGCCCGTTAATTCCCATTCCCAATCCCGATAAAAATCCCCCCGTTCTTGCCAGCGAGACATCATCTCTTGCCGGTAGGTGGAATCAGGATAAAGCCAATTAAGGGCCTCCGGGTTGAAACATACCTCAGCGGCGCTGTAGCCCGTCACACGCTCACATTCCTGGTTCCAAAAGACAATCTGCCCCGCGGCGTCAAACGCATCTATCATCACCGGCATCTGCGTCACCAGCATATGCAACCGCTCCTGGCTCTGGTGCAACTCCTGACGATTACGCTGGAAATAGGTGAGAACCATGCCCAAAGCGGCCGTGATCTGCAACACAGCCGCCAACAAAAACCCCCAGGGCGCAAACCAGCCAACCGGCCGCAGAAAGGGAAAATTCAGCCGGTGTAGCCCCATCAAAACAAAGGCCCAGCCGGTCAGGCGGGGGGGAAATCCGGTAACTTCTTGCTGCCGCAACAGTAACACGCCGGTCCAAATGGTCATTACCCCTAAAAAAGTAAAGGTGGGGATGGTGAGCAGCAAAAATGAAAATTCATTCACGCTGGCAATGATGATCCAGGTTATGCCCACCAGCAGCGCCACAAACCACCACCGAGCCGGTGATTTTCCCAGGAAGGCATAGATGCCCCACAGCAGCAAAAAACCGCTAATGAGTGTCGCTATTTGTTCACCGGCAGCCCATATCAAAGGATTGGGAGCATACAAACCGGCCAATTGCAAACCGAAACGTAAAGCAGACACCCCCCATCCAACAGCCCAAATAGCCAGATACCGTTCGTGGTACTCCTGATACAGGTAAATGTAAACCAACAGCAGCAGCAATGTGCCACAGAGAGTGCCTATGATCGCCGGTACTAACCACGCCATATCTCTACTCGCCCCATGTTAAGTCCAGCTTCACCTATTCAGGCCGGAAATAATGGTGGATTAAAGTCTAACAATCAGGGCCATGTATGGCAACCGGGTTGACGGACAGTTGTGTGGCCGGTTGCAAAAGGCCACTTGTCCCCGCCCCTGCGACGGCCATGACGCGGCTGGGGGCGAAGTAGGGAAAGTCGAACGAAACGGGGTCGCCGGCCTGCAAGCCGGGCAGGGGCATGAGGCGAGCGGTGAGTGGTTTGTTGAGGCGGGTGGCCAGCATGGCAATGTCTAGCAGCACGGCCGTTAACTGCTCTTCGCTCACCTCCCCCGGCAAGGGAATGGTATCCAGCCCCACCCCACACACGGCGCAATAACTGAGCAGGTCTTGTAGCGACAACACCCCTTCGGCTGCGCGCCGCGCCAGCACCTCATCTTCCAGTACGGGCAGCATCAACCCGGAAAAGCCGCAGCGGCGGAACTGCGCCCGCTCAATCGCCTCGGTAATAAACCCGGCGGCAAAGAGGCTGCCCGCCGCGCCCACATACGGCAACCCCAACGCCTCCATTGCCCCGCCCAGACTTTGTGTGTCGGTGGGAAAGGGGGCCAGCGAAAAATCTATGCCGCTGAAAGGGATGGGGAATTGGGCGCTGAGTTTTTCGGCCGTTTCCGTCAGGCTGGTGGCGGCGGTTTCAATCGCGGTCACCAGATTGTGCCGTGCTTCGTCCAGGCTGGTGGCGGATTGGATGGCTTGCCGGGCCAGGTCGGCGGACTGCACAGCAATGGCAAAGTGGGCCGGGCCGCCCTGGTGGTAGGCGACGGGGAAAAAGGGGGAACCGGGGGGGCAGTTGGCCACGGCCGTGAGATACAAATTGCCGAACCCATTCTCCAAAATGGTGCTGACCTGCCGGATAAGGCGGGCGGTCTGTCGGCAGCGGGAGAGAGAGAGACGGCCGTGCCGGTCGGCTATTTGCCAGTCGGCAACCTCCACACTGGCAAAGAGCATGTCGGTGGCGGACAACAGCGCGGGCAAGGCGTCCAGCCCGGCATCGTCGTGGCCCAGCTGCACCGGCCCCAGGCTGGCATAATCTATGCCCACCTCCTGCCATTGTTGAGCAAATTGGACCATGCTGCCCACCACTCCATCCCACCAATCGGGGAAGGGAGGTGTAGCCAGGCGGGTAGTTTGTACGGGATAGGCAAAGGCGGTGCGCACGGCCGTGAGGAATGGCTGAAAATCGGCCGGGTTCACAGTGGCATCAGCAAAAAGGGTGATTGAGCGTATTTCCATGTCGCTTATTGTAGCTGATAGCGGTCAGACATCCGATTTCTCGGAGAAAGTGGATGTCTTATGGTCTACCGATTTTGTTTTTCCCCACAAACTGCTAGAATCCGCCACGTGGTGTGGGGAGTAATTGCGCAATTGGGTAAGTAAGTGGGTATGTCTGAACAAGAAAGTAACATGGCGGCACGGCCGTCTGGCAAATCAAAACGCCAACCAAAACAGAAAAAATTGGAGCGGTCGCTGATGGAACGGGCGATGTTGAATTTTGCCGCTTGTGGCCGGTGCAGCTATTTTTGGGCGGGCAGCCAGGTATTGGTGGGGGTGGAACGGGCGGCGACGGCCGTGGAAGAGCGGCAAAATGGCTGGATCACCCTGCCCTGGAGTCAGGCCATGAGCAACCTGATTCACAAATCGTATGGGGTGCTGATGGACAGTGACTTTTTCCACTATGAGGGCTGCTGCCAGGAGTGCCGCCGCCCCTTTACCGTGCAGTTGCGCCAGACTCAAGTGGTGACGGTGGGTGATGGTGAAGAGGGCACGGCCGTGACTGAACTGATGCTGCCTGTACCGATCAATCCTTCTTCCCTCGTCTTTGACCTGGAAAAATACGACACCCTGGATGACCCCGACTTCAAACTCCCCCCCACCGAACTACCCGACAGCCCGTTTGTACTGCGGGTGGAATTGGTAATAGAGTGAATTGGGAGATTGAGAGATTAGGATATTGGGAGATTGGACAAGCACCCCTCACCCCTTCACCTTGTCACCCTCTCACCCCTTCATCCCGCTGCCGCCGGGCTTCAAACAAAATCACGGCCGCCGCCACTGCTGCGTTGAGTGATTCGGTGGCGACGGGCATGGGAATGGTGACACGGCCGTTTGCCAGCCGATACGCTTCCTGACCTGCGCCGCCCGCTTCGCTGCCGATGATGAGGGCGGTAGGAGATTGCCAGTTCACGGCCGTGTACACTTCCCCCGCCTCGACATCTGCCAGCCACACATTCATCCCCTGCACCACATCAGCAATTTGCGCCCAACCGAGGGCGTACACGGGCAGCCGCAGCAGCGCGCCCATGCTGCCGCGCACCACTTTGGGGTTGGTGGCGTCTACGCTGTCGGGAGTCAACAATACCCCATCTACCCCGGCAGCAACGGCCGTGCGCAGCATCGTGCCCAGGTTGCCGGGGTTATTCATAGCGTCGAGGATGAGCAGCAGTGACGGCCGTGCCGGTAAGGCAAGTTGCGGCGTGGGCACAACCGCCAGCACACCGGGTGGTGTGGTCGTATCGCTCATCGCCGCCATGACAGCCTCATTGACCAGCAAGCCGGGCCGGTGGGTGAATTCGACAAGCTGCGCTAAAATTTCGGCGTGAGTGGTCTGCCAGGCGGCGGTGAAAAAGAGGTGGCGCGGTGCAATTTGGTGGCGCACCAATTCGGCCAGCCAGCGGTCGCCTTCCACCACAAACGCCTGCTCTTGCGCCCGGAAGCGGCGCTCCGTTTGCAGGCGGCGCACCATTTTGGCTTTGTCATTGGTGAGGCTGGTAATCATGGTGTTATTGTAGCGGGTTTACATGGTTCGTAGTAGGCGATTTATCGCCATTGAGGGCCATAAATCGCCCACTACGAACATGAGGAAGAGGAAAGATGCTACGAGAGTTAAAGGGGTTATTTAAATTGGGACGGCCGTTGACCAGTCTAACGGGCGGGTTGGCGGTGTTGTTGGGTGGTTATGTGGCCGGGACGGGGGCCTCGGCGCAAATTGGGCTGGCCATGCTGGCCACCATCCTCATTTCGATGGCGGCCAACGGCTGGAACGATTATCTGGATATTGAAATTGACCGCATCAATCAACCGCAACGGCCGTTGCCTTCGGGCCTGGTGCATCCCCGTTCTGCCTTGATATTTTCGGTGGTGTTGACGGTGATCTCCTTGCTCGTTGCCGCGTTGATTAGCTGGGCGGCGTTTGCCATCGCCCTGGTGTCCACCCTTTTGCTCTACTTGTATTCCTGGAAATTCAAAAGCACCATCTTGTTTGGCAACTTCACCATTGCCGCCATATCGGCGATGAGCGCGGTGTTTGGCGGGGTGGCGGCGGGTAATGCCCGGCCGTCGCTGTGGCTGGCGGCCGTCATCCTGACGGCCATTATGGGGCGGGAGATTTTGAAGACGTTGGCGGATTATGAGGGGGATTTGCGCCAACACTGCCGCACCGTCGCTACCGCCTGGGGGCGGCGACCGGCGCGTATTGTCTTTTTTCTGTTGGCGGCGGTGACTATTGTAACGATGATGCTGCCGTATCATTTTGGTGGCTACCGGCCGATTTATGTGCTGGTGGTGGCGGTGGGTGTGTATCCGGTGCTGATTTATGTGCTGTTGCGCCTGACGCGCTACCGCACTGCCCCGCAATTGGAGCGGCTGAGCCAGTTGATGAAGTATGACTTTTTGGTCTGGTTTACGGCCGTGTTGTTAGGCGCACAAGGTGCGACGCACCTTTGAGGTGCGTCGCACCTAAACAAACCTACACTCTACACTTTGACAACAAACCAGGCGGCCACATAACCCTGACGGCCGTCGGCCAACTGCGCCTGCAACCATTGCCCTTGCACGCCAATTTTGTTGGCGGGCGTACCCGCTTCAATCACTTGCAACGATGTACCCTTCGCCAGATAAGCGATGAGGGTGTCATCCCCCACGCGGGGCGCGGAGCGGAAGGAGACGCTGTCGCCCGTGGTCTTCACCATCAGTTTGGCAGCGGGTGGCGCTGGCGCAGCCGGGGCAGTAGGCACTGCCGGAGCCACTGGAACCGGCGCAGAGGGGGGCGTCGGCACGGCCGTTTCCCGCACCAGCCAGGCAGCCACATATCCCTCACCGCCACCCGCTTCCCGCACGCGCAGCCATTCGCCCTGTTTGCCAATTTTGGGCCGCGCCTGGGAACGCAGATCGAGAACGGTGAGTACGGCCGTGACCGGCACCCGCTTGATCACATTGTCCGGATCAATGATCGGTTGGCGGCGCAACGTAATCTCGGTGGTCGGTTTAACGGCCATTGGTTTGTCATCACCCGGCGCCGGTTGGGCTGGCGCAGCGGGCGCTGCTGGGGCTGTGGGCGCGGCAGGTGCGGCGGGCACAGCCGGTTTGTCTTCTGCTTTGGGCAGGTCACCGGCGCCGTGCCAGATCACCTTCTGGATGATCTCTTCTGGCCCTTTGCTGCCAAAGCCATAGCGCCCTACCAACGTATCCGGCGCGCCCGGTTTCTGCCAGGGATCCCACATTTGGTAATCATTGCCCACCTTTTTGGTCAGCACCACCCAATGCCCATCTTCCTCTTCAAAAGCGCGGTCTTCTTCGCGGTCTACCTGTACCACCACCAGCGATCCCGCTGCCAGCCCCATGTCAATATCGGCCATGGGCGCAGGAATGGGGTTTTTACACTCCACATATCGCTGCCGCTTCACACCCAACGCCGGGAACTGCCCCGGCACTGAGGCCGATTTAATCCACGCGCCGTTATAACCACCGCTGGCAACCATCTTCTGGTTTAATGTCAACGGTGTTTCGTTCGCGCCAAAGTGGTTCATGACCATCGTCAGGCTGGTGAGCAAACAGCCCACCATGCCGATGGTCATATATTGGTCTGTGCCAATTTTGACATCCTTCCAGCGAGGATCGTTCTGATAATACTGCGCTTCTGCCATTTAGGGGTACCTCCAATTGCAAGTTGAGATTGAAGATAGGGAATTAAAGATTGGAGATTTGCCGCCAGTCTCTAATCCTCCATCTCAAAGAATTTCGGTGTCATTTTGTACTGCGTAACCTTTCAGTTTCTCTGGCGACCGGGCAGGTTTTTAACCCTATAAACTTCAGGTTGATCTAGAAAATCACCGACTACCAGTTTATCCCGCACCATTTCCAGCCATTCAAGCTGCGCCTGCACCAGTTCGGCCGTTGCCAATGGCTGCCAGAAAAGCCGCCAGGGTGCATAGCCGTGATCACCGGGGTCAGCAAACCATTCATCGGGTAAAGAACCAGTCGGGCGAAAGTGGTACAGATGCCGGATGAGAGTGGCGGTTACGGCCGTTTCCACCACCCACCCCTCCCAGGATAGCACTACCTCGCCCGGTTGGTTGCCATGATGCGCCCGCTCTTCATAACAGACCTGCACCATGCCATTTTGCCGCGCCACTTCCCGCACATACCAGCCCCGGCGGAAGATATGCGGCAACAGAGGCGCGTCCTGTTCTGGCATCATCTGTAACGGTGTGGTCTGGCACATCACGCGCCGGTCGCTGCTCAACTGATTGAAGGCGGCCAATTTTTGCACCAGCGTCAGATCGATGAGATTGGCTTCTTCGTGCAGTTCGCGGCGCACGGCCGTGTCCGGTTCTTCCCCCTCCTCTACCGTGCCCGCCGGTAACTGCCAGCCTGCATTCGGATGGTCAATCGTCAGCAACGACTGGGCCGCGCCTTCACCCCTGGTGACAAAAGCCGCCACTTTGTACAACATACGCATGCAATTTTATTTCACCAACAGAACCGGACATTGCGCCAGGATACTCACCTTATGGCTAATTGTCCCCCACCCTTCGTCCGGGTGCTGCAAATCTATTTTGTGGGAACTCATCACAATTAAATCTACATCCTGCCCGGCGGCAAAACGCAAGATTTCCTCCACCCGATGCCCGACGATGATGTGGGCTGTAAGCGAGATGTCACCATCCGGTTGAGAAGCAATCAACGTTGCCATTTTTTCGTGGGCTTCGGCTTCCAGCTTCTCGTAAAAGTCTTGGAAATCCTCAAGTGCGCCGCTAATGAGTTTGATGACATGCAGCAGGCTGACACGGCCGTGACCCAACCGCGCCATCTCCACCGCTACCGCCAAAGCTTGCGGGTTACGCTCTGAAAAGTCCACCGGAACCAATATATGTTGATACATCGTTATGTCCTCGCAATTGAACTACACGAATTTTTGCACTCCCTCTAAAACAGTTCCATCGGGAATGGTAACTTGCCGACCGCTTTCATTTTTAATGACGACCTCGCCCCGGCACACCACCCCTTTCCCAAAACAAACATCCCCATACACCTCAAAACGGGTACACTGACTCAAAGAAGGCGCACCGTGGGGAAAGCGCGCCTCTAAATCAAACACAAATCTGTAATAGGTGGGGTCCAGATTGACCACAAAATGTATCATGTGGCGGGCAGCGCCGGGAACGATGCGGAAATCGGGCGTTAATTCATACGCATCCGAACGCACCGCTAATAACTCATTCGTCGTTTTCACCGGGGCAAACCGCTCCCGACCCACCCGCACCGCTTGTGCCCCGGCAAAGATGGCGATGGCCGAACCCATAGCCGTTTCAAGCTGGTATACGGCCGTTGAATCAGCATCACGCGGGTCAACTGTCTTACGGTTACGAATGATCGGCAGCCCCAACTGATAATCCTGCTCCTGCATCACGCGCTGCAAAGATGGCAAATGGAACCAGAGATTATTGGTGTTGAAGTAACGATAGCGGCGAATATCTTGAAAGGTATCCTGGTCTTCCTCCGGGCACTGCGCCGATTCACGCAAAATCAATTGACCATCAGGCCGTTGGGCCAGGTGCCCCCCTTTACGGTCCATTTCCGTACGGTCAGCCACTTCCATCATAAAGGGAATTTGCTGGCTGGCAAAATAACCCAGAATGCGCCGGTCAATGACGGCGCCCAGGTTATCGGCATTGGAAACAAAGGCATATTCATATCCTCGCGCCAGCAATGCCGCCAGGGTACCGCTGGTTACCAGCGCCGTGTAAATATCACCGTGACCAGGAGGGCACCATTCGAGGGATGGGTTGGCAGGCCAGGTAACCGGAGCCAGGTCAGCCTGGTTAATTTTGGGGGCCTTGTGCTGTAAGAAACTGTGAGGTAGCCCATTGTCGAGTTCCGGATAACGACCTAAGATGGCGCAGGCGTCTGCCTGTGTGCTGAAACTGTGCATGAGGATGAGCGGCACGGCCGTGCAAATTGACTGCCGGGCAATAATATCCAGAAAAGAAAACCCCTCTTTAACCACCAGCAAAGATTTAGCCTGGTCCAGCCCCATGCTGGTGCCCAGACCACCATTGAGTTTAATCACGGCCGTGCGCGACATCACCTCTTCACCAATGGCGGCTAACTCTTCGGAAAACGTATCGGCATCCGGCAATGCCATCACCGGGTCTATTTCCGATTCAGAAATGAGGCCGGTGCTGCCGGCTACCAACTGCTCATAATACCCGGCAAAGGTACGGATGAAAATATCCGGCAGGCCCTCCGCCTGCATCCGCTCCGCAAATGGGCGGAATGGCGGGCTAAATTGTGCGGCTTCTAACGACATAAACGCTCCATATGTAGGGCGATTTTGAAAATCGCCCTGCAACTTTTCATCTATTGTGATGGGGTGGGATCACCCGATTGGCTTAACTGGCTGAGCAAACGTTGGGCGTGACGATCATCAGGGTTGACCTGCAAGGCACGCTGAAACCAGACAATAGCCTGCTCCTGTTCGCGCCGGTCGCGGTAAACCAGGCCAATGTTATAGGCCACGTTGGGCGCAATGGGATCCAGCGCCAACGCCTGTTCAAAGGCGGCAATGGCTTTGCGCTGGTCTGCATCCTCAGCCAATATGGGATTACCCAGGTAAGCGGCTCCCAGGTTTGTCCAAATAGCCGGATTATCCGGGTAACGGGTAGTCAGTGCTTCTAAAATAGGTACTGCCTGGCGAAACTTATTTGTCAGAATGTATGCGCCGCTGAGGTTGACGGCCGTGTCCACATGATCCGGCTGCAAATCATACGCTTTCTGCAACAAGGGCGCTGCTTGCGCCGCCTTTCCTTCATGCAACAGTTCTGTTCCCCGGCGGAAATAAGCCTCAAACTGACTTTGCGCCGGTTTATGTTTTTTCTTTGTCTCACTCATCTTTCACTCTCAATATTAACTCTTCCCTCTACCCTGATGACGTTATATGCTACCACGTAACCGACCTCTGCACACATCCATTAAGATTCAACAAATGTCAAAAAAATTCGTGTAGCCCCTAATTTTACATTTTATGTTGATTCATGTTTGATCTTATGCAAAGTAATTGCTATAATGCTCGCAGATTTAACTAACATAATCTTAGATTACAGTCGGCCTGATAACATAATCCACTGTTTGAAGGCATCTGCATCGGCATCAATGTAATCAAAAGATCATAGTTACCTCATCAAACAACAATGGCACTAATTTGGTGATTCAACCCGCCAGAATTGCTATACGAATGTACGATGCTAAGTGCATGTTCGTGGCGTTCGTAAGGAGTTGCAGGGGATGGATGAACAGTTGCTCGCCTTTCTGGATTACCTGCAGAAAGAGTATAACTATTCCAATAATACAACCGCTGCCTATAAAAACGACCTCAACCAGTTTGTCAATTTTTTGCATAACGGCCGTTACGGTCACGTTGACGCCTGGAATGATGTCACCCCAAATATCGTGTATGATTACGTCGAATTTATGAAAAACCAGCCCTATGCCTCCTCCTCTGTAGCGCGCAAAGTGGCCGCGGTGAAATCATTCTTTAACTATCTACATGAACAAAACGAAATTGACGATAATCCTACCACCCAGGTTGATTCCCCCAAGGTCAAAAAACGATTGCCACAAACCTTAACTTTTCAAGAAGTGGACCGGCTGCTCGCCGCCCCGGCGCAAAAACGAACACCCAAGAACTTACGTGATACGGCATTATTGAACGTGTTATATGCCACCGGGATGCGCGTCACAGAGGTCGTCTCCTTGCACATTGAAGATATTGATCTGGAACATGCCGTGCTCTTTTGCCCTGGTAAAGAAGAAAGCAGCCGAAAATTACCCTTTGACACCCATACCCAACAGATATTGGCAATGTATCTGGATGAGGGACGGCCGTACCTGGTAAAAGATAAAGAAGAAAAAGCCCTCTTTCTTAATCACCGGGGGCAGCAGTTAACGCGGCAAGGTTTATGGCTCATTATTAAAGCATATGCCAAACAAGCTGAACTAAGAACCTCGGTCACCCCTCATACCCTGCGCCACAGTTTTGCCGCCCATAAACTGCACGGTGGGTCTGATCTACAAGAGGTACAAAGGCTGTTGGGTCATGCCAATATCTCTACCACGCAAATTTATACCCATTTGGGTGACGATGAACCCGATGATGATATTGACGAAGAGGTCGAACTCTTCTATGAAGAAGTAGCAGCCATCGGCGCTCCCTAGAACCCCCATGAGCGAAGTATTTGTCTCCCATATTGCGGAAGCAGCTACGGCCGTGCGCCAACTTACCCCCTATCTTCCTACTATTGGCCTGGTGCTTGGTTCCGGCCTCAATGCCCTGGCCAATAGTATTCAAAACCCCGATATTATTCCCTATGAACAAATTCCTCACTGGCCGGTTTCTACCGTGCCCGGACACGGCGGGCGGCTGGTCATTGGCCAGCTAGAAGGGCAGACGGTGTTGGTGCAGCAAGGGCGCGCCCATTTTTATGAGGGGTACTCCATGCCCCAAATTACGCTGCCCATTCGCGTCATGCAACAGTTGGGCGTGCAAACCCTTATTGTCACCAATGCTGCGGGGGGTATTAATGCCTCTTTCCAGCCAGGTGACTTGATGCTCATTACCGATCATATCAACTTTTTGGGCATCGCCGGCCACAACCCCCTGCGCGGCCCAAATGAGGACAGCTTTGGTCCACGCTTTCCCGATATGACACGGCCGTATGACCTCCACCTGCGCCAGATTGCCCTTGAAGTCGCCCAGGCACATCATTTTACGCTCCAACAAGGCGTGTATGGCTATGTGGCTGGCCCTAGTTTTGAGACCCCTGCCGAACTTCGTTTTCTACGCACCGTTGGCGTTGATGCGGTGGGCATGTCCACCGTGCCCGAAGTAGTAGTTGCTCGACACGCCGGGATGCGCGTGTTGGGCATCTCGTCTATCACCAATAAAGCAAACCCAGACCCGCAACCCGGCACTACCGTCACCCACGATGAAGTGCTGGAGACAGGCAAACAAATCGTTCCCAATCTCATGGCGCTGATTAGAGGCATATTGCCCAGAGTATTAGAAACCACCAGTGGCTGATGCACAGCTTTGTTGAAGATTTGAGGTTGCCGATTCCAATTCAATCTCTTGATCTCTAATCTCTCACTCTCCAATCTCCACCTCGATGGAAAGAATCTACATTTTCATTCTACGTAATGATGTCTGGATGTTAATTCTGGCCTCACTTGGCCTGCTCTGGTACATCAGCGAATTCTTGCGGTCGCGGCGCATGTTGCAACGCGCTGTTTTTGGCCTGGAAATGGAACGGGGTCGCCAACTCCGTAACAATGCCACCATCCTTATTCTGGCGCTAACGGCCGTCATCGCCATCGTCCTCTACATCAATTATCAGGTAGCGCCCACGCTCCCACCCGAACTGCTCAGACCACCTACGCCCACGCCAGACCTGGCCCGCACCCCGCTGGCATCCCCCACGCCGCCGATCATTCCCTCGTCTACCCCCACCCCGCTCTTAGCGCCCACCGTCACTCTGCCCAGCCAGCCCTTAGTACCGCCGCCCATTGCCCCAGCCGTCACTGTTACCGAAACAATCGATCAAGGAGGAGACAACACAGGTGTGGCCCTGCCCACCCCCATACTAGCCCCTACCCCTGTCATCGGTTGTAATCTCCAGCTAACCATCAGTGAACCACGCAACGGCGCTACGGTGGCCGGCTTCATCGAGTTTTTTGGCGTGGCGAACACGCCCGACTTTGGCGGTTATACGCTGGAAGCCAATGGCCCACAGACCAACGGCCAATGGGCCTCTTTATTAGGACGCATTTACAACCAGCCGGTGGTTGATGGTTTATTAGGTAATGTCAACCTCAGTCAATGGGAATCTGGCCCCTATCTCATCCGGTTAACGGCATTCAACAGCAGTGGCGCAGCCGCCTATCAATGCGCCATTCAAATTACATTGCAGAATTAGGCGCGCCAATCTCATAAAAACAAAGCAGTGTGTTACCGTAACGGCGCCTGTCCGCCAACACTAAATGCCTCAATTCCACCGTCTGCTCCTCCTTAGGATCAATTTGTACCACAACCAACCCGGATGAATTAAGGAAGCTGAACGGCCGTGCCTCCACCGTCCGCAATACTTCCAACCACATCCCCTTGTATTGGGGGGGAGCAATATAAATCAGGTCAAACGGCCGTGCCGGGGGCTGTTGCAAATAAACAAAGGCATCCATTTGCCGCACTTCCGCCCCCCCTGTAAGCTGCGTATGCCGCAAATTATCCTGAATGGTCACAATGGCCGGGCGCATCTTATCCACAAACACCACTTCGGCCGCGCCTCGACTGAGCGCCTCTATGCCCACTTGCCCCGTTCCGGCAAACAAATCCAGCCAACGCTGCCCAGACACATCACCCAGGATGTTGAACAGGCTCTCCTTCACCCGATCCATAATCGGGCGGGTGCTGTCGCCAGGCACCCGCTTCAATTTACGGCCTTTGGCCTTCCCACCAATTACGCGCATCATGTCATAACTTAAGGGGCGGGCACAGAAGCCACGCTCCTACTTTACCAACAATGTAAACAATTCCACATTATCCCCTACCTGTATCTCATCTACCAACAGCGGCAGTCGCCAACCTTCCGACTGCACCCAAAGACCGGTTGTGACACGGTATTCACCCGGCGGCAAATCGGGCGGCAGCGCCAGATAATGCTCATCACGCACATAGGCGTCCAGCGGCCACCGTTTGGTAGGGAATTCACCCGGATGGAGTTTGTCTGACTGTGCTACCAATGTGCCATCAGGCGCTAACAGATGCACAAAAACCTGGAAGTTAATGTCCAACTGATTTAACGCTTGCCAATAAAGTTCCAGAGGGATCACATCGCCAGGCACGGCCGTTTGCCGCCGCGCCGTATACCCAATCAAGGCAATTTGCTCGCCAAAATCCGCCATCACATCCACAGCCGCCGGTTCGGCCACCAAACCAGACGAGTTGTAGCGCAAAACGCCCGTTGGCTCTAAGAGGAGAATGGTCACGGCCGTCACGCCCAGCACCACCGCCAATGTCACCCAATCCGGCCGGGCCAGCCGAGGTGGGAAAAGGGGCAGCAAAGAGAAAGTGTCCACCGCCCGTCGTCGCCATCTCCAGGCCACCAGACCCATCAGCGCCAACGACACGGCCGTGACCAGATTCGCCATTGTCCGCGCCGGGGTTGTGCCAAACTCTACGTCAATGACGTGCCGCCCCGCCGGTACCGGCACAACAATAAATCCATCGGGCCGCCCCAACTCCGTCGCCACCGATTCCCCATCAATCCGCACCTCCCAACCGGGAAAATCAAACAGATAGAGGCGGAACAATCGCTTTTCGGGAGTATCCATGATGTAGCGGGTGTGTAACGGCCGTATCACCTCCGTCTCCACTATCACCTCCGGGGGCAGCACGTCCCAATTGACGCGATCCATGGGCTTTCCCTCCACAATGCCGCCCACAACACTGCTTTTTCGCGCCGGCACCACATCCACCGTCGCGGGTACATAGTCAGCCGTCGAAGTAGTGCCCAGCCAGCGCCCGGTGTTCTCAATCAACGACAGGCGCAGCGTATTGACTTCGCCAAAATCATCCCAGGGCGCGGGCTGGCTCATCGGCAGTCCCAGAATGATGGTGAGGGAGACGAGTACGGCCGTCAGCCATTCCTGCACCTGCCGGCGTCCCTGCCCCAACAGCAGCAGACCATCGGTCGCCGCCCCTGCCAGCACGGCGCACATCGCCGCCGCCGCCCCCAGCAGTCGCCAGGGAAACTGGAAAAAAGCCATGAAAGGCAGCGCTTCCCAAACCGGTGAAGACACGGGCAGTATCAAAAACAGCAGTCCCGCCAGCGCCAGCGCAAAAAACAACACCTGCCCCCCCTGCCGCACCCGTCGCCAAAGCAGTAACACAATCGCTACCACTGCCAAGACCCACTGCATCACCCCCAAATTGAACCGAAACGCCGGTTCTGACGCCCCCCAATCCAGCCGCAATGAAAAGGCCAGCATCTCTTGCACAGACAAGAAATGGGTATGAAAATCATAATTCCCCCCCTGTCCAATAAGCGTCTGCAACGTCACTGCATTTCGCTCCAGCAGCACGGGCAGCCAGAAAAAGGCAGCCACCCCCAGACCGAGGAGGAGGGCGGCGAAGGTAAGCAGGTGAGCAGGTGAGGGGGTGAGGAGGTGATCTTTCACCTTGTCACCTTGCCACCTTGTCACCAGGTCAATGATCACCTGCCACACCGCCCAGGCGCAGAGCAGAACGAAAAAGAGCAGCCCCATGAGGTTGTGGGAGAAGATGACGGCGGCGGTGAGCAGCACGGCCGTGACCCACACCCGCGCCCCGCCTCCTTTCCGCAATCGATCCAGCGCCCACAGCGCCAGCGGGAAGATGCCCAGGCTCAGCGACTCTGGCAGCACCCCGCGCGCGTGGGGGTCCACATATTGCACATACGGCGCATACACATAAACCGCCGCCGCCACAAAACCCGGCCCCCGCCCCCAATTATCCCGCACAAAACCATACATCCCCAGCGCCGCCGCCAACAGGCCAATGATAAAGCCCGCCTTCACCGCCGCCACCGCATCCCAAAACGGCCACAATTCAAACAGCAGCCCCACATAATAAGCCAGCGGCGCATAATAGTTGAAAATCGGGTAGCCATACCCATGATAAAAATTGGGCGCCCAGCGCGGATAATAGTCGCCGCCACGTACCAACAGCCCCAACTCATGCAGGCGGAAAATGTGCAGCTCCGCGTCCGTCTCCACCGGCAAACTGGCGCGGCTGATGAACGGCCAGATGGCAATGACGGCAATAGCCACTACCACAAAAAAACCGGGGTCTACCCGGCGCGCCCACTGCTTGACAATACCCATATCACTCTGTCAGAAAGACCTGACAGGTCTTTGAGACCTGTCAGGTCTACAAAAAAACGTGAAACGTGAGGATAACTCTATCACGTTTCACGTTTTTACCCGGCGCGGCAAACGACGCTATCCTGTCTATTTGTCTACGCCCTGGTTCGTAGTAACGGCTTCAGCCGGTAGCCCACTGGAAGCGGGCACTACCAACCTCAAGAAATCAAATCCACAATCTGGTCGGGATGGTCAGCGACGGTGACGCCGGCCTGGCGTAAGGCCACAATTTTGCCATCGGCCGTACCCGACCCCCCTTCCACAATCGCCCCCGCGTGCCCCATGCGCCGCCCGGGCGGGGCGGTGCGCCCGGCAATGAAGGAGGTGACGCGCTTGGTCATATGGCGGGCGATGTAAGCCGCCGCCTCTTCTTCCGCATTGCCGCCAATTTCGCCGATCATGATGATCTGTTCTGTTTCCGGGTCATCCTCAAAGAGTTGCAGCACGTCAATGAACGAGACGCCGCTGATGGGGTCGCCGCCAATGCCCACACAGGTAGATTGACCCACGCCACGCCGCGTCAGGGCATCCACCACTTCATAGGTGAGGGTGCCGCTTTTGGACACCACGCCCACATTGCCGGGCATGGCAATGCTGCCGGGGATAATGCCTACTTTGGCCTGATCAGGCGTCAACAAACCGGGGCAATTTGGCCCCACCAGGATGATGCGCCGGGTTTCCAGGTAGGCGCGGGCGGCAATCATGTCTAGCACGGGGATATGCTCCGTCAGGCAAACAATCAGGGCGACACCGGCATCGGCCGCTTCATAAATCGCGTCCACAGCAAAACGGGCGGGCACAAAGATGATGCTGGCGTTAGCGCCAGTGGCTTCCACGGCGCCCTTGACGGTATCAAAAATGGGCACTCGTTTGCTGTCACCGTCGAACCATTGGCCGCCTTTACCGGGGGTGACACCGCCGATGACATTGGTGCCATAAGCAATCATCTGGTTGGTGTGGAAGGTGCCTTCGCGGCCGGTAATGCCCTGGACTAACAGGCGTGTGTTTTTGTCTACTAAAATGCTCATGATGCACCTCGCTTGGCAGCGGCTACTGCTTTTTGAGCGGCGTCGGAGAGGGTCACGGCCGTTTCCATTTTCGCTTCTGCCAATATCTCCATCCCTTCTTTGGCATTGGTCCCGGCCAGACGCACAATCAGGGGCACGGCCGTGTCAATCTGTGCCAACGCCTCAATGATCCCTTTGGCAACCTCATCACCGCGTGTAATGCCGCCAAAAATGTTAATGAGCACCGCCTTCACATTGGGGTCAGAGAGAATGAGCCGCAGTGCTGTTGTTACCTGTTCCGCTTTGGCGCCGCCGCCAATATCCAGGAAATTGGCCGGTTCGCCGCCAAAGAGCTTGATCACATCCATCGTGGTCATGGCCAGGCCAGCGCCATTCACCATGCAGCCGATATTGCCTTCTAGCTGGATGAAGTTAATGCCGCTCAAGCGCGCTTCTCGTTCTGAAGCGGGTTCCTCGTCGGTGTCGCGCATTTCCGCCAGGCGCGTCTGGCGGGAGAGGGCGTTGTCATCAATCGTCATTTTGCCATCCAGCGCCATCAGTTTGCCATCGCCGGTAATGACCAGCGGGTTGATTTCGGTCAATGAGGCGTCATTGGCCTGGAAACAGGCATACAACGAGGCCACAATTTTGTGGAAATCGCGCCACAGTTCACGCGGCAAATCCATAGCTGAAGCCAGATACGTGGCCTGGTAGCCACGCACGCCTAAGGCCGGTTCAATGTGTACGGTGAGGATTTTTTCCGGGGATACGGCCGCGACCTCTTCAATATCCATACCCCCGGCGGCCGAGGCCATGATCATGGGGCGGCGGGCGGCACGGTCAATGAGGACGGCCAGGTAAATTTCTTGTTTGATGCCTGGCGCTTGCTGGTCTACCAACACGCGGCGGACTTTGTAGCCTTTGATGTCCATGCCCAGAATACGGGCGGCCTGCGCTTCGGCCTCGTCTGGTGTATTGGCCAAGGCAATGCCGCCCGCTTTGCCACGCCCACCGGTATGCACCTGGGACTTCACCACCACACGGCCGCCTAATTCACGGGCAATCTGGCGCGCTTCTGCCGGGGAAGACGCGACTTTGCCATCAGGAATGGGCACACCGTGTTCGGCAAATAGCCGTTTTGCCTGGTATTCGTGCAGATTCACTATTCTGTCTCCTTTGCTGTGGGAAATGTGCTTATACATAGAACAGGCGAACGGTGCTGCCAGCGTTCGCCTGTTTCATTTATCAAGGTGTAGCGGGAATTATAACATGTGGTGAAGTGTGAGACGAACTCACTCTTCGACAATGCGGATGGTATGGTGGATAGGTACGGCTTTGGAGAGCATGGCGTGGACGGAGCAGTAACGCTCGATGGAGAGGTTGACGGCTTTTTCTACTTTGTCGGAGGCCAGGTCACGGCCGTATACCACATATTCCACCTCAATATCCGTAAATACCTTGGGGTGGTCGGTAGCCCGTTCGCCGTTGAAGTTTACTTCAAAGCCGGTCACGTCCTGCCGCATCTTTTCCAGTATGGAGATGACATCCATGGCCGTGCAGCCCAGGGTGGCGACGGCCAATAACTGCATGGGACTCATTCCTTTCTTCTGTTCACCAGGCGGCGGGCTGCTTTCTAATTCGAGGCTCATGCCATCGGGTGTCGTGCCGGTAAAATGTAATCCCTTGTGCCATGTAACTTTTGCTTCCATTCTTTCTCCTAAGTGGGGCAATTTTGGAAAATCGCCCCACAAGTAATCGGTAATTTGCCATTTTGACAATGTTATCCTATGTAGCCTTACGGGGACACAGCCGTTGGTGACATTCCTCACCTTTCTACATGACAAGTGCCAGGCAAAGGGCATAACCAATCTGGTAGACCAGAGCCTTGCGCCCCTTGCCTGGCACTATGCGAGTTGATGAGAGAACGGCCGTCGCTTTTGTGCCCCTCTTTATCTCTGATATAATGCCCCGTTTTGAGTGGGAATGATGAGTGAGAAGGTGAATTTGCCCCCTGAAGAACGACGCTGCCCGGTATGTGACGCCGTATTAGCGGAAAATGCAACCGTTTGTTTGATGTGTGGCTATCGCCTGCCGCCACCCGCCGAACCGGAAACGCCCACCCCGACGCCAGAGGTAATAGCCGAACCGATCACGACAGAGCCGGTTACACCCGCGCTAAGCGAAGCAGCAACGGCCGTGCCCCGCCCCGCCCCGCCGGCACCAGAACCAATCGTCACGCCGACGCCGGGCAAAGCCGAAGTGGCCGCGCCCGAAATGGCCGCGCCCGAAATGGGCGTGCCCGAAATGGGGGTGCCCGATGTCGTCGAAAGCGTGATGCGCGAGCGGCAGGCGCCGTTGGTATTGGTGATGACGGCCGTCTTTACTATTGGCATCATCATCCTGGGCAGCCTCGTCTGGCAATACCGCCCCGATGAAGTGAGCATGATCATCGCCCCCTCCGTGACGCCCATTCCGCCCACCATCACCTTTACACCTACCTGGACACCGCTGCCCACTGAAACCAGTCCGCCCACGCTCACGCCCAGCATCACCCCCACGCCTGAGCCGACGGCTACCCTGCCGCCGCCACGCTCGCACACCGTTAGCAGTGGCGAGACACTATTTGGCCTTTCCTTCCTCTACCGCGTTTCCACGGACAGCATCACGTCCCTCAATGGTTTAGCCACCGATGCCCAGATACAGGTGAACCAAAACCTGCTCATCCCCTGGCCCACACCCACGCCCCCCTTGGAAATCATCACGGTGGAGGTAAATGGGGAACTGGTCATTGCTGACCCGCGCGGCTGTGACCGATACGAAGTACAGTCTGGTGATTCGATTGTGGCCATTGCCGCCCAATTTGGGATTCCTTTTGAACTCTTGACCCTGGCGAACCGCATTACCGACGCCACCATTTTGCAGCCGGGCGATACGGTTTGTATTCCTCAGATAAGTTATGGCAGCATCGAAGATATTCCGCCCACGCCAGGACCATCCCCCACTCCCACCCTTACCCCCCCACCGGCCGGGCCGAAACTCCTCTATCCGGTGAATGAGACGGTGATTGAGCCGCCGGATGGGGTGGTGCGGTTGCAGTGGACGGCCGTGAAAAACCTCACCGATGCCGAATGGTACATGGTGGAACTGGCCGACACCAACCTGCTGGATACCCTGCCCCACCGGGCATTCACCCGCGACACCTCCCTCATTGTCCCCTCCGATTGGCGGCCCGATGTGCCTGAAACACACCAGCTATGCTGGCGCGTCAGCATTGTCAACGTCACCGGCTACCGCTCGGATGGGCTGCCCATCTACACCTTTGGTGGCAACAGCAGCCATCCCGCCTGTTTTAACTGGTTGGGGGCATTTCCCACCGCCACGCCTACGCCCACCTTCACCCCTTCGCCCACGCCCACGCCGTAACTGGTGTGGTATCAGCCTTGTCATGCTGAGGTCTGCCGAAGCATCCCTTTCACCTGGAATGACCCAGGCGGTAGGGATTCCTCCTCGAAGACTCGTCGGAATGACAGGCAAATTGCAGAAGTTAGAAAGGCTTGTTGAACGATATAATATCGCTAAGGAAGGCAATGTGATGCCAAGCAGAAGCAAAGTAACGCTTAGGAGAGGTAGAGTAACGTTAAAAGAGCGAAATCCTGGGGAGCGACTATCGTTAGAGCAAAAACGGGTTGTCGGCTCGTTCCGCGCCGATGGTGGTGGCGGGGCCATGCCCGCTGAGGACGTGCGTCTCGTCGGGTAAGGCAAGCAATTGGTGGCGAATACTGTGCATCAGCGTGGCGTGGTCGCCGCCGGGTAAATCGGTACGGCCGATACTTTGCTGGAACAACACGTCCCCATCAAAAAGAACACGGTGGCTCGCCAGATGAAAACAGACATGGCCGGGCGCATGGCCGGGTGTATACAACACGTCCAAAGACAACTTGCCCATCTGAATCACATCCCCCTCCGCCAGCAAATGATCCGGCTCCGGCGGATCAGGAATGGTCAGGCCAAAAAAAGCGGCGGACATGGTAGCCTGGGACAGCATTTGCACCGCGTCGGGATGAATGTAAATGGGGGCGTTGGTTTCCTCTTGTAGCTGCGCCAGACCGCCCACATGGTCAAAGTGGGCATGGGTGAGCAGGATGTGGGTGATGATGTACCCTTTTTCCACGGCCGTGGCCGCAATGCCCCGCCCATCCCAGGCCGGATCAATCACTGCCGCCTCCATCGTCTGCTGGCAGCCCAACAGATAACAATTCGTTTGTAACGGGCCTAGCGGGAGTTGTAGGATTTCAATCATAAGAACCTCGTCCTCTACTATCCTGGCAACGTCGGTTTGGGGCGGGCGCGGCTAAAACTAAACAAACCCATCGGGATGAGGCGTTGAGCGCGCCAGGCCAGATAAAGAATTTCGCTAATGAGCGCCAGATTCAGCGCCGCCGCCGCAGAAGGTAAACCGGGCCAACGCCAGCGCACGCCCAACGCCAACGTCACGGCCGTCACCACCAGATTAATGATCATCGCCATATTCACATCAGTCGTATGACGGCCGTGAATCAACATCCCGCGCAGCCACATCCCCAATGCCGTCAGACCGGGGAAAAAGAGGTAAAATACCAGTGTAGACTGCGCCAGCGCACCTACCTGGGCCGTCATATCCTGCACCACAAACAGGTAAAAGGTAGACAGCGGCGTCAGCACAAAAAGCAGCATAAACAGGGTAATGGTCAGCGCCAGATTTCGGGTGAAGCGCCGAATCATGGTAAAGGATTCCGGCCCGTCGCTGAGGGCAATCACCACTTCCGGCAAGGCAAAAGCCGCCGCGCGGGCCATCAGCAATACCTGAAACAACACCGGCCAGGCCGCCAACGACGCCACGGGGTTATCCAGCTTCGCCAGACTGCTGGTAACCAGCGGCTGTACCATCAAAATCATCAGGCTGGTGGCCGCCAGCGGCAGGTGAAACCAAAACAGTTGGCGATAAGAGATGGCAGCGTCCGCCACCACCGGCGCGGTAGGGGCAAGCTGATTTTGCAGCAACGGCCGTACCGCCAGCGTGGCAAATATCGCTTCCGCCACCACCCCGGCCATCAACGCTACCGCGCCAATCACCACACCCGGCCAGGGCGAGAACACCCCCAGCGCCACCGCCACGCCACCAGAAGCCGCCAGACGCACGGCCGTGCCCCAGGCCATTTTGCCCGGCCGCCCAAAACCAATCAGAACGCCCTGCAAAAAGCGCCGCCAGGCAATGGCCGCGCTCCAAAACGTCATAATCTGCATGCCGGGCCGCACCCAGACGACCACTTCCGGCGGCGCGCCCATCCAACCCATCACCACATCAAACAGAGGGGTAAAGGCGATGAGGATGGTCACGGCCGTGAGCAAGATCATCCAATGAACCGTAAACCGCCGCACCAGCAAAAAGGTGGCCCGATCCTTCACCAACGCCGTCGAAGTCGCCAGCATGTTAATGATGGGGCTTTCAATCATCACCGACAGGCTGACCACAATGCCCATCGCCGCCAGCATAATGACCTCATTGGGCAGGCGGTTGATGGTGGCGCTGACAATGGGGCCTTCGGCCGTCATCAGCAACCAGCTTAGAAACAGGGGCAGCCAGAATAAAAACACCGTTCGTTGTCGCATAAATCAATCTCCAGGCAGAAGCCGGAGTATAAAGCCACAGGCCAACCAGGACAATAAGATGATGAGGGGATGAACGGCCATGCCGCCGCCGAATACCCCCATTCCCCGGTCATTCACCGCAACACCACCGGCAGGTAGCTATAGTCGGTGGGGATGAAGGCAAAAGGCAGCACAAAGAGGGTCATAGAGTTGGTGGGGAAAGTGGCCGTGAAACTGCCACCACTCACCGGCTGGCTCGCCAACGGCACAATCTGGTTCAGGTTAGCCGGGCTGTAGCGGTAGACCTGGGCCATGCCTGTGGTGGGAAAGCCGGAGATGTTGACGACGGCCGTTTGTTCACCGCCACTCTTGTTAATCACCAACACGGTCAACGCCCCATCCTCGCTGCGCCGGGCCGCATACACCGAAAGCTGCTCCTGGTCGCTGCTGCCGGCGCTGACGCTAGTGTCGCCAAATTTGTGCCCCTGCCCGTCATAATTGCGGTACAGGCGGAAGGCAAACGCGCCGGGATCGTTAAATTCAGGCCCGGCCCATAAAGTTGCCAGGTCCAATCCTTCCCGGCCAAAGATGCCCAACACATCCGCCTGCGCCAGTGCGCCGTTAATATGATCCAGCGCCCCCCAGTTATATTCCGTAATCGCCAACTTCGTGCCGGGGTAATTACCATTCACCCACTCATGCATACGCGGAAGCAATTCCACCGGCGGATAGCCGGAAGCACCAATCCAACTTTCATCAATATAGGTGTCATCCCACAAAGAACGGGTAGAGCGCAGCCGCAAAGCTTGTGTGGCCGCATTACCCGCCGGCGCCAGCGTCACTCCCTCTGCGGCCGGATAATAATGCAAATCAAGATAATCGAGGATGCGTGTGCCGTGTTGCTGTTCATAGGCTTGCATTTGCTGTAAATACCAGTCGGTGAAGGGCACATTGCCATGCGCCAGGCGGTCTATGGGATTATTCCACCACGTGCCGCCCGCCGCCCAATCCAGCGCGGAATAAAAGTAAGCGGTATACCCATACAATACCGGCCCTAAGGTCTGGGCAGTCGGGTCGGCTTCTTTGATGGCGGCAGCATAGGTGTAGGTGCGGTCGCGCATTTCGTCGTAGCTGGTTGGTTCCGGGTGTACGTCGCGGTGGGTGTAATCCCAGAGCATCGGCTCATTATCCAGGGCATAAAATTGCACGCCGCCCTGAGCGGCCGTGCCATACTGCCCGATCAAATGCGCTATCCACGCCTGCACAAAGGTCTCATCCACCTGCATACTGGCATCGTTGGGATCATTACCCACAATGGGAGTTCCATCTTCGTGATAGCCATTACCACAATCCTTGCGCCAGGGGTCTACGGCTTGTTGATCCCCATAAAGGGTCACGCTAAAACCACAGATAATTTCCCGGCTTTTGGCCGCCCAACCGGTCATGGGAATGGTCAGCAGGCTTTCCGTGCCGGTGCTTAGATTCTGCTGCACAAATTCGTCAGAGTCCGAGCCAAACGGCAAATTACCGGGATTGTCGTTTTGATTGGGGTAATTCTCAAAGTACCAGTCCGAACCAAGATTAGTTGCATCCAATTGCCAGTTATAGAGGCTGGTGGCATTGCCGCCCCACCGGTTCACCGGTAAATCCAGGTCGGCGGCCAACGCCGCCGAGGCAAAGTTGATGCCATAAATGTGCGGGCTGATGGGCCGCTGCCCAGCGCTGGCGTTGATGGTCAGGGTGAGATTGCCGTCTGGGGCGGTATACGGCCGTGCTGCCCACAATCGCCCTTCACCCAAAATCACCAACAATAAGCCGACTGCAAACAAACCGGTCAACAATCTTATGCGCATGATGTACCTCCAATTCGCGCTCCTTCGCGTCCTTAGCGGATCAAAAGAGGGATTTCTTCGTCAATGGTAAATTGCAAACGGCCGTGTGCCGACCGCAACGCCTCCTCCACAAAGCCGGGCGTAGCACCGGTAGCAAAAATGAAGCCGAGATAACTCTCACCTTCTGGCAGGGGAAGCAGCCGGTGGTGGTCGGGTACGGTGATGGTGATTTCGTCAATGCCGGGCACAGCCTGGGCCGCATCTATGCCTTCCACCCGGCGCAAAATGCCGGCGCCGGGAATGGGGATCATCATCACGCCGCTGGCTTGCTGTTCCCGCTGCAAACCGCTGACGTCCAACCCCACCGCCTGCCGCAGCAGCAGTTCTTCCAACGACATGCCCATATCAAACCGCAATGTCTGCGAACAAAGGCCGCCGATGGAACGGCCGTTGACCTCCACAATCCATGCACCACCCTCATTCAGACGCAGCTCGGCATGGACGGAACCGGTGTGCAGGCCAATGGCCTGTGCCCCCCGTGCCGCCATTTCCATCACGGCCGTCTGCGCCGCCGCCAGTAAACGGGATGGGGTGACGTAAATAGTCTCCTCAAAAAACGGGCCATCAAGCGGGTCTGGCTTGTCAAAGAGGGCCAGCGGTTGCAACCGGCCGTCGGCCAACACCGCCTCTAACGCCACCTCCACCCCCGGCAAATAAGCCTCCACCAGAAAAGCGTCCGCACCAATAGATTGCAGGAGCCGCCGTACTCGCGGCACGGCCGTAGCCAACTCCGCCGCATCATTCGCCCGGATGACGCCCCGGCTGCCATTCAACGTGCGCGGTTTGACCACACAGGGGAAACCAATGTGAGTTTGTACGACGGCCGTCACCTGCTTCACCGTATCATCCAGGGCAAAACCGCGAAATGGCGGCGTGGGTACACCACCATCCCGCAAAAGTTGGCGCATCACCAGCTTGTCGCGGGCCGCTGCTGCCGCCGTCGGCTGGTTGTGCGGCAGCCCCAACGCCTGGCTGGCGCGGGCAGCAATCAGGACGCCACTGTCGTCCACGGGCAGAATGGCTGCCAGAGGGGTGGTTTGGGCAAAATCAAGGATGGTTTGCACGGCCGTGTCCGGCTGCCGGAAATCAAGCGCCAGCTTGCCCGGCCATTGACGCGTCAACTCCGGCGGCAGGTCTACGGCCGTGATCAGGGGAATACCCAACCGGTTGGCCGCGGCCACAAACGCCTCGGCGCGGTAGGTGTGGGGCGTGGTCAGGAGTAAAATGGCGGATGGGGGAGATGTGGCAGGCATTTTAGAGAGATCGGCGATTGGAGACTGGAGATTGGGTGATCGGCAATCTTTAATCTCTAATCTCATTCAGCAAGCGCACGGCCGTGCCCTGGTCTGGGGCGCGGATGATGAGAGTTTCCCGGCCCGTCTGGAAGAGGCAAATAAGATCGTCTGGCCCCGGCCAACATTCGCCGCCATTGCCTTGAAGCTGACTGGGAGTGCTAAACAAGGCCGCCGGATAATTGGGGTAAAGGGCGGCAAATTCGGTAGCGTCCTGGTCGGTGTCCCATACCAGCCGCAGCGCCAGTGCCAATGCGCCGTTAGCTTCGTTGGTGTAGACCGCAAAACGGTCGCCACCCCAGCCCATCGCCGCCGTATCCACCTGCATCGAGTTCAATTGCTGGCTCAAGTATTCACGCAGCATAAATTCACCGAACACATCCTCATGCACCAGCGTCCAACCAGTGCCCAGCGTAGCCGTCAACGGTGGCAGTATCACCACTTGCGGCGCATCCCCGGCCAGATAACGATCCGGGTGCAAAATTTGCTCAGTAGATTGTGGTCGGTTCGCCCAGGCCGCATTTAACGCGGCATATCCTTCCTGGTCATATAACGTCTGGGCAAAAGTCTGCCCGGCGCGGTACGGGTAGAGCAGGCTGTTTGCCAATATCGGCGGCGCACTAGCCAACACGGGCGTTTCTAGCGCTGCCAGTATGTCCGACACATCCAGCAAATCCACATACCCTTGCTGGATAAAGTGGGTTTGCAGCAACATAGCCTCGCCTTCTGCCAGAGCCAATAATGTTGCTTTGGCGTCGGCGTCTAGCGTGTCATCATCAAGCAAATCCAGACTAAAATGCTGGTCTTGTAAGGCGTGCATATATTCGTGAGCATGGGTTAGCTGCTCATTGGCATCCAGCACATCATCCTCACTGACCACCACAAACTCGTCTGTTGCCGGGTCATAAAAACCGGTAATTTGCTCGCTGTACAGGTCGCGACTGAAGGTGTAGAGGTCAAAATCGGGCGCAAGAAAATCAAAGGCCGCGTAAACCAGCACATCTTGTTGGGCATCTGCTTCACTGTATTCGGCCAGTAAATCATTTTCCACGCGCTGACGCAGTTCATCGCCGGTCAGGAGGGTGGTGACAACCGGCGTCTGGGGCGGCAGGCCACGAATTTGGGAGACAAGGCTTTCAATTTCGGCGCGTAATGCCGGCCCGCCGCTACTAGACAACTGGCTGAGGGCGGCGCTCTGGGTAGTGGCCGTGACGGTGAGGGTGAGAGTGGTCGGGTTACTGACACGGCCGTTTACGTTCACCGCCAACACACCAATTTCCACCTCCCCAGGCTCGGCAGGCGTCCATGTTTCGCGGGCCGTGTACAGGGTAGCGTCACCAGGATCATAACTTCTCAGTGATTCGCCGTTAATGGTCAGATTCAAGGTAGCCAATCCAGCGGGATCGGCAGCGGCAAAGACAATATCAAGGGGTTGACCAACGGTCACGGCCGTCCCGGCAGACGGTGAGACGATTTGCACGGTGGGCACACTCTCCGGGGGAGTGTTTGCCACATTAGCGGCGACGGTGCCACTGGCAGCCGCCAGTTCGCCAGTCAACCCATCCACCTGGGACACGAGCATATCCACCTGCTGCTGGCTTTCCACCAATTGGCCTTCATAGAGAACTGCTTCGGCAACGGCCGTTGCCAACTCCTGCCCGGTTCCCAACCGGGTAGCTTCCACCGATTGAAAGGCCAGGTCTAGTTGGGTGCGCGTCATATCCAGGCCGGTTACGGCCGTAGCCAGTTCATCCCGCTGCCCTTCCAGCGTCTGCCGCCCCTGAAACAAAAACACAAACGCCGCTACCATCACTAAAAGCAGCATAATAAGAGCCAGAATGATTACCGTAGAAGTGGTTGATTTCATATGGATTGGATGCTACACGAGGTTAGATCAAGGGTCAAGTGAGGAGGGAAAAGCTGTCAGATTTGGCCCCCTCTTGACCGGCGCCCGGTTCGCGCGTATTGTCTATTTCGTCAGCAAAGTGACAGGTGACAGCGGACAAGGTGACAGGTGACAATGTGCGCGCAACCGCATTCTGTGTATTGTATAGTTCCCGGTATTCTCAGCCGGATAATAGAACCATGAACCTGGCCCGCTCTTTGGTGACGGGCACAAGACAATGGGATTGGTATAACATCGCCGATTTTGGGCGGGTGTTGAAGTAAAGGGTGATTGGAGATTCAGGCAATAGCTACTCTCCAATCTCGCTAAAGGAGACATCAGAATGAACAAACAACAATTAGAAACGACTGCACAAGCCATGGTTGCCAAAGGCAAGGGCATTCTGGCCATGGATGAAAGCACCGGTACCTGCGCCAAACGTTTTGCCAAGCAGGGCATTGAATTTTCGTTTGAATCGCGCCGCGCCTACCGCAGTTTGTTGGTGACCACGCCGAAGCTCTCTGACCATATCGCCGGGGCGATTTTGTTTGATGAAACGATCCGGCAGCAGGTGACGGGCAGCGACACGCCAATTCCCGAATACATGGCCGCTCACGGCATTATTCCCGGCATCAAAGTAGACATGGGCGCCAAGCCGCTGGCGGGGCATCCGGGCGAGGTCGTGACCGAAGGGCTGGATGGGCTGCGCGAGCGGCTGGCCGAATACCGGGAGATGGGGGCACGCTTTGCCAAGTGGCGGGCGGTCATCACCATTGGCGATGAACTACCGACGCCAGCCTGCATCCAGGCCAATGCCCATGCGCTGGCGCGGTATGCGGCGCTGGTACAAGATGCTGGATTGGTTCCCATTGTGGAGCCGGAAGTGTTGATGGATGGCCGTCACACCATTGAGCAGTGTTATGTAGTCACGGCCGTGACCCTGCATACCGTCTTCGCTGAATTATTCCAGCAGGGCGTTCACCTGGAGGGCATTGTCCTCAAACCAAGTATGGTCATTGCCGGGAAGGAATGTCCGCAGCGGGCCGCCCCGGAACAGGTGGCGGCAGAAACGGTACGGTGTTTGCGGAATCATGTGCCCGCCGCCGTGCCCGGTATTGCCTTCCTGTCCGGGGGTCAGACAGACGCAGAAGCGACCAGGCACTTGAGCCTGATCAATCAACAAGGGCATTTACCCTGGGCGCTGACGTTTTCTTACGGCCGTGCCCTGCAACAAGAGGCGCTGGCGGCCTGGGACGGCCGTGAGGCCAATATCCCCACTGCGCAAGCTGCCCTCTACCGGCGGGCCGGTCTGGTTGGCGCTGCCGCCACCGGCAACTATTCGCCAGAAATGGAAGAAAGGTGAGTCTGCTACTTTCAGGGTTTCGCTGGTCTGACAGGTGTTGACACGCTGAGTGAACTTACCAGCTATCCAACCGAAAACCCAACCAGGGGGTCAGCATTTCGGCGGGGGTCATGCTGCCGTGCCCGCCAACCATATGCCGGGCTTTTTTCTCCTGGGTGCGGGTGAGCAGTCTGTAACCACCGCGCATGATAACGGTAATGTCTCCCAGGCGATCAAGGGCTACGGCCGTATGTGGTTCTGGCCCAAATAATCCTCCCGCCAGAGCCACATCGGAGCGCAAGGCGATCAGGGCATGACTGAGGTGAGTTTGCAGGTAATGGAGAATGTCGTCGGTACGGCCGTGCCTGGCATATAAATAACTCACCCGATGCTCACCGGTGGGGCGCATAAACAACATCTCCTGCAAACGGGGGTGGTCTTCCAGGAAAATGTAGTCCGGCAAAGCGATCTGGCCGTGATCGGCGGTGATAAAAAGGAGTGTGTCCTGGCGGGCTACGGCCGTCAGCCGATTCAAAAACTCATGCTCAATCTGGTGAAACAACATCCGGGCTTCAGCGCGAGTAGCGGCGCCATTCCACAACCGGAAATGGCTCAGGGTATCAATCACCGGCCAATAGCCAAAAAGTAAGAGTGGTTCACTGGGCTTTTCGTGCAACAACTGCCCCATTTGCCAGAGCAGGTCGGCAAACGTCACCGCGCCCTGGTCTGCCGCCAGGCCACGGCCGTGCATTTTGCTCAGCGCCGAGTTGACAATTTCCCGCCCTTTGAAGGAGTAGGTGGGCACACCGTACCGGGCCAGTTGCTCCGCCAGGCCCGGCCATTGCAAAAATGTCTCCGGGTCCAGGCCAGCGTCTACCAGGGCATTGGGATGATGCGCAAAAACAGGCGTAAACCGGAGCATTTCGGTAGCAACGGCAAAATCCGGCAAGAACATGGTAAAGCCTAACATGCCATGTTGGGCCGGCGCTACGCCCGTCCAAAGGGTACTCAAGGCGGCCACTGTTGTGGAGGGGAAAATGGAAGTTAGTTGGCCGACAACCCCTGCCTTTTGCACTAATCGCTCCAGATTGGCCGCCTCCGCTTGCAGCAAATTCCAGCCAAACGCATCCAGGACAAGCAGCACCACCCGTTTTGCGCCACCGGCAAGCGGCTGCCACAATTCAGCCGCCAGTGATGGCAGGCCATTGAAGGGGACATGCAAAATTTCAGCGGCGGTGGCGGGGATATTGGCAATGGAACGGCCGTCATAAGCCGGCGGGGTAAATTCGTCCGGTAAGGCAAAAGGGAGATGGGGCATAACCGGCTCCTGTTACACAAAAAAAGCCAGGAATTGACCTGGCCTTTCGGGTAAATAGGGCGTTGGGTACGGCCGTAAGGGTTACGGCCGTACCATTCTCCTCGCTTATAACGAGAGCAAGATCGAAACCTATCAGGTTTAATCCTCTATTTCAATGATTCACCTAGCGCACTCATGCGGTTAGCCACGCTGCTGTCCACCACCTGGTCACCCACACGCACAATCAGACCGCCCAAAATACGCGGGTCAACCTTAAAGGTGACATCGGCCACTTTCAGGGCGTTTTTCACATTGGTCTGTTCCGCATTGGTCAGCGGCAGCGCGCTTGTTACTTCAGCCATGTCGCCACTCAGACTGCTCACATCGGCCGGCACTTTAGCAAAGAAATCGGCAATCAAAACACGTTGGCGCTCTTCACTCAACGATTCACCCACCAGTTTGTTGGCCGCAGCAATGGCAATGGAAGCCACCTGACCACGCAAGTCGGCTAAAATGCGGTTGCGTTCAGCCTCCGCTTCCTCGCTGGCATTGGCCACCACGCCTTTGGCTTCCTCACTTGCCTGAGCCAAAATAGTTCTGGCCTGCTCTTCAGCCTGCCCGGCCGCTTCCTGGCGGATTTTGGCCGCTTCAGCGCGGGCCTCATCCAGCACCTTCTTGGCCTGGGCGTCCGCATTATCGCGGGCGATAGCCGCCTGGCGCGCATCTTCTAATCCCTTTGCAATCCTCGCCTTCCGTTCTTCCAATACCCGGATGATAGGGTTGTACAAATAACCCCGCAGCACCAGGAACAGAGTCACGAAGAGGATAATCTGCATGAACAGGTAGCCTACATTAATACCTAACGCATCCATATCTTTCCTCTTAGTTCATTCACTCCACTTGATAACATAAAGCCATCAATAGAGTCGTTATCCTTAGCCAACGGGCGCCACAAAAATCAGGATTAGAGAAACGACCAGGGCGTAAATAGCCACGGCTTCCGCCAGAGCCACACCCAAGATCATGTTACTTTGAATAGCGCCGGCAGCGTCAGGGTTGCGGGCAATACCTTGCACAGCACCACCTACGACGATACCCACGCCAGCGCCAGCACCAATAGCGCCGGTCATCGCCAGACCTGCCCCTAAGTATTTGAGGCCTGTTGCTAAAATTATTGCGGATTCTGGATCCATTATGATTATCCTCCAAAGGTTTGATTTACTTGGTAATTTAGTTTAGAAGTTCAACTTCTCTGAGAAGTTGAACTTCTGACAGAAACTTAATGATGATCATCACCGTGCCCATGCGTAGCGCCGGCCATAAAGGTGAGGGTAAGCAGGGCAAACACCAGCGCCTGCAACGCACCCACGCCAAATTCTAGAAAGTAGAAAGCGAGATTGGCCACAGGCAGCAATGAGGCGATAACAAACAGCAGCACCATCCCGGCGAAGATATTACCCAACAACCGGAAGGCAAATGAGACGATTTTGAATACTTCACTGATAAACTCGAGCAAACCGACGCCGGTGTCCATCACAGCCAGCGGGCTTTTGGCGATTTTGTCACCGTCCCAGACGAAGAATTTCTTCCAATAGCTCAACCCCAAAGCTCTCATGCCATAATACTGCGTCATAATGACGGAAATGATAGCCACAGCCAGGGTAAAGTTCAGATCAGAAGCCGCCGGCCGGAAAAAGGGCACAATAGACCAATGCGCTTCACCGGGTGGATTCTCGCCATTTTCATCTGGGCGGGGATTGACCAGAAGATTGCCTCGTTTTAATGCTCTATCGTTTTCTTCGATGATTGCATGTTCCACTTGTTCAAAAATGTGATGTGCTTCTTCTGCGGTCGCGCCTGCTTTGAGGGCCGCTTCCTCGGCCAATTCGGCCTCATAATGAGCTACATCCTCAAAGATGCCGATAGAGTCAAAACCAGGTACTAAGCCCATCCAGTTGGAGATGAGAATCCACAAGATGAAGGTCATAAAGAAGGGGAAAAAGGCTTTTGTCCACTTACCGGCGGAACTCTCCACGTAGTTATAAGCCATCTCAAAAACCATCTCAAAGAAGTTGTAGAAACCGGTGGGGACTTCGTCGGCGGTGCGGGAACGGGGCTTCTGCAAAAAGGCGATGAGCAGAATGAGTACAAAAGAGAGTATCGCCGCCATGAAGGTGTTGGTTAACCCCTTGCCAAACAGGCCATACAGTGGACTATCAGAACCCCAACGAACAACGACTTCACCGGGCAGTTGGATAAACGGCCGTACCGGGGCAAATGAAAATTCTAACCCTAACCAGCCGCTCACCGGGTCTAAGCCAAAAACACCGCCAAAGAATATCAGCAATAGGACGCCAAGATAAATGACATACCGTTTTTTCATGTGGTGGTATCTTCCTCCGTTTCTTCAGATTGTTGCAGTTTGATCTGGGCACGGTTTACGGCCGTCAGGCTCAGGCGCACCGTGAAATATAGGGCAACCGGTACGCTGCCAACCATTAACAAGACTGTAAATAATGCCGTTGTACCCAGGAATTTGTCGAGTGCCATACCCACGCCCAGAGCAATGAATACAATGAATACAATCAAACAACCTACCTGCCCCACCACACTTGCCAGCAGGGCCTGGGTATTTACATCTTGTTGATTTTTATTCACTGTTCACCCACCAGAGCGCGAGTTTGCGCATTATATCACAAAGGAAACGTGTGACAATTTTTCGTAATCCGTGATGCGTAATCCGTAATCCGAAGCTCAATATCGGCTCACGGATTACGATTACGGATCAGCCGCCTGCCAGTGTTAAAAAGGAGGCAGCCGCCTGTAACGTCCATTCATACGCCGGGCCCGCATAGACACCCAGGATAATGACCACCAGGGTCGTGAGGCCCAATCCCATCACCGCCGCGCGGGAGACGGGAATCTCTATTGCCTCAGCGTCAGAACGGTAGAGGTACATATACTTGATGACTGTCAGGTAGTAGTACAAGGCCACAAAGGCATTCAAAATACCAATGGCGGCCAACCACCAATAACCGGCATCTACGGCCGCTTTGAAGATGAAAAACTTACCCAGGAAACCGGCCGTAGGCGGAATACCACCTAAGGAGAGCAAGGCGATCATCATCACCAGCGCCAGATACGGCGAGCGCCGGTTGAGGCCATACAGGTCTTCCATCTGGTCAGAGCGAGATACATTACTGACGATGATAATGACGCCAAAAGCGGCAATGTTGGTAAAGGCGTACATGAGTAGATAGAACATGGACGCACCATACCCATCCTGGGTAAAGATGATCAGGCCAATCATGGCATAACCAGCCTGGGCCACACTGGAATAAGCCAGCATCCGTTTGATGTTCTTCTGGAAAATGGCAGACAGGTTCCCCAGTGTCATGGTAATGATGCAGATGACTACCAACAACGCCCACCAGGGCGCCTGGGCAGTGGACACTGAAGTGGGCGCGCCAAAAACGCCGGCTGTAAACACACGCAAGAAGATGGCGAACCCGGCCGCTTTAGAAGCGGTGGAGACAAAAGCGGTAAAGGCGGTAGGTGCACCTTCGTAGGTATCGGGCGCCCACCAGTGGAAGGGTACGGCCGAGATTTTGAAGCCAAAACCAACGACGATCATAACAACGGCGACCAGGTTTACGGCCGTCAAATCTTGAATTTGGCTCACCATATCTGCTGACATGCCCATCTGCGGCGCCTGTGCCAAAGTGGGAATACCCTGCACAATTTCACCCAGGACATAGATATTGGTGCTACCATAAATACCATAAATATAACTCATACCAAAGAGCATAACGGCCGTGGCAAATGCCCCATACACAAAATACTTCATACCCGCTTCCACCGAACGGTCATCCGCCTTGTAGAAACCGGCCAGAATGTACGACGAAATACTCGCCATTTCCAGGCCGATGTAAAGCATGATCAGATCGGCTGAAGCCGCCATCAGACTGAACCCCATCGTTGCCGTAATGAGCAAGGCAAAATACTCGATCTTTTGCAGCCAGCGTGTATCCACCGATATCAGGCAAGTCGTCATCAAAGCCGTCAGGAAAATGACACGAAACACCAATGTAATCATGTCATTGCGCAGCATCCCGCCCCAAATGAGCGTCTCTTCCAGCGATGCATTTGCCGCCGGAACGTCGGCATACCACCATAGTCCCAAAGTCAGCAACAAGATGATAAACGCGCCCCAGGCGGTCATTAAGCCCACATTGCGCTGCCGGTCATTGGGCAGCAACCGGCTGTAAAGCTGAATGGCAAACAGCAAAATCGTCAGTGAGATTTCTGGTAATAGAAACAGGTACCAGGATGAAGGAATTTCCACGTTATGCACCTCCCAACCAGAGCAGCAGGTTAGATGCGCCAATCTGCACCGTATCCAATATGGTCATGGCTTGCTGCGCTTCGTTCAACCGGCTAATAACCGGGGTCATGCCTGACTCCACCATGGGCACAATGATCTGCGGGTAGACGCCAATGACGACCAAAATTGCCACAAACATCGCCAGCGTCAGCTTATCAATGGGCAAGATGGGGCGCATGTCGTGCCACTTTTCGGCGTCATATTCGCCAAAAAAGACAGAACCAACAGCGCGCAAGATATAGCCGGCTGTAATTACAATCGCCACGACAGAAATAATGGCGATCCAGCGGTAATAGTTACCGGGGTTCAAGCCAAAAGCGCCGCTAAAATCCATGCCATTACCTTCCCACAAGCCGACAAAGATGGGGAACTCGGCAATAAAGCCGGACAAACCGGGCATACCCATAGAAACCAGACCGCCGATAACAAAGGCGACCGCGCCCCAGGACAACACCTTGTTCATACCGCTGAGTTGATCCATATCGCGGGTGTGCGCCCGGTCATAAATCATGCCGACGACGGAAAAGAAGAGAGCGGTCATCACGCCGTGGCTGACCATCTGCACCCCCGCGCCGGTATACCCTTTCAGGTTTAGGGTGGCAAAACCCATGGCCACCAGCCCCATGTGGCTGACACTGGAATACCCGATCAGGTATTTCATGTCGCGCTGGCGCATGGCGATGAGCGAACCGTAGACCACGTTGATGAGGGTGAGCAGGATGACGAAGGGCATCCAGTACACAGTGCCTTCCGGCAAAATCTGAATGCCCACGCGCATGGAAGCATACGCGCCCAATTTCATCAAGACGCCCGCATGAATCATGGACACGGCCGTAGGCGCCGCCACGTGCCCATCCGGTGACCAGTTGTGAAACGGGAACGTACCCGCCAGCACCGCAAAACCAAAAAAGAGGGGCAGGAACGTCACCATCTGTATATCAAAGGGGAAACTGGCTTCCGCCCACACGCGCAGATCAAACGTCGGCTGCGGTAGTTGGAAGTAGAGTATCAGGAAGGCGATAAAGGAAACAAAGCTGCCGATCAACAGATAGAGCGTCAGCTTCATGGCGGCATATTCCCGCGTCTGTTTCCAGCCCCAGATGACGATCATGACGTACATGGGCAGCACCGCCAGCTCGTAGAAGAAGAAGAGCAGGAAGGCGTCTACAGCGACAAACACACCCTGAACACCCGCCACCAGGAGCATGAAGAAGGCAAAAAACTCGCGCGGCCGGTCGTCAATGCTCCAGGAAATGAGAACACCGCCCAGACCAACGATTGAAGTCAGCAGCACCAGCGTGGCGCTCAACCCGTCCACGCCGACAATGTAATTGATGCCTACACTGGGAATCCAGGCGTATTCTTCCAAATACGCCAGCGTCTCTCCCCAACGTGCGTCTGGCGTCGGCAAAGCCGCATTATAGGAGAAGTATACATACAACGAGAGTAACAGCCCCAGAATCATGGCCGCCAACGCCAGCATCCGCGCATTTTCGCCCCGTTCTTTGGGCAACAGGAGGATGATGACGGCCGTGACTATCGGCGATAATGCAATGATGGATAAAAAGGGAAATTCCATAAGCCTCTTCCCAACCAAAGAAGATATTGGATAACAGGGTAATTACGTAATTACCCTGTTACCCAATTACTTAACTAAACAACCACACCACCGTATCGTTGATAAAGGTCACAATCCACTGCGGCCAGAGACCCAGGCTGAGCATCAGAATCATCAGCGGCCAGATCACCAGATGTTCCCGCAGTGTCATGTCCTGCCCTTTCAGGCTCTGCCATTCCGGTTTGGTGGGGCCGTGCAGCGTCGCCCCAATCCCCTTCAAAATGTACGCGCCGGTCATTAGCAAGCCCAACATGGAGAGCGCCAGATAAAGCGGGAAAATGCCAATGCTGCCGCGCACCACCATAAATTCGCTGACAAACCCATTCAAACCGGGTAGTCCCAACGAAGCCATGCTGGTAAAGATGAGGATAGAGCCAAAAACGGGCAACACCGTCCAGATACCGCCAAACTTCTTCAAGTCGCGGGTATGTGCCCTTTCATAAATCACCCCCACCAGGAAAAACATCGCTGCCGCCGACAGCCCATGATTGAACATCTGGAACACCGCGCCGTTGGTCGCCATGATAGCGTCACCTGTCCACTCTGGCACGTTGTAGGCAGAGCCATAGACAAACGCCATCACGGCTATCCCCATCACCACAAAACCCATGTGGTTGATGGAGGAGTAGGCCACCAACCGTTTGAAGTCCCACTGCCCAAAGGCGGCATAACCACCCATGACAATACTCAACATACCAAAGATCGCCAGGATATAGGCCGTCATATGTGCTTGCTCTGGGAACAGGGGAATGACCAGGCGAATGAAGCCATACGCCCCCAGTTTCAGCAGCACCCCCGCCAGGATCATGGAACCGGCTGTGGGTGCTTGCGTATGTGCATCTGGCAACCAGGTGTGGAATGGCCAGATGGGCACTTTAATGGCAAAAGCGATCACAAAGGCGATATAGGCCACCCACTTCACAGTATCCGTAGAAAGACCAACGACCGGCAATGTGCCGCCGCTCAAATTCACCCATGAATCATAAAGCTGCGGAATATCATATGTGCCCGTTACCAGGCCAATAATCTGGATGGAGAGCAGCAGCCCCAGGCTGCCGGCCATGGTGTAAATCATAAACTTGAAAGATGCATACACCCGGTCGGCGCTGCCCCAAATGCGGATGAGGAAGTACATGGGCACCAGCCCAAACTCCCAGAAGATGAAGAAGATGAGCAAGTCAAGCGAAGCAAACAGACCCAACATCGCCGTTTCCATGATGAGAAACAACACCATGTACAGCTTGGCCCGGTCTTCGATATTAAAGGAGGCCAGAATAGCCAGCGGCGTCAACAGGGTCGTCAGCAAAAACATGGGCATGGTGATGCCATCTACGCCGACATGATAGGTTGAGCCGAGGAGCGGCAGCCATTCAGCCTGATACTCAAAGGCAAAACCGGGTAAACCACGAAAGTTAGCGTTGTAATCCAGCCACATGGCAATAACCAGCGCCAGCGGTACCAGACTAAATACCAACGCCAGCCAGCGCACCGTGCTTTTGGCGTCCTCTGGTATCAAGAAGAGGATAAGGGCGGCGATTGCCGGGAAGAATATAACCAGGTTGATGATGTTATCTAAAAAGAAATCCATCGTGCTTTTCCAGAGTGATTTAGTAATTAGGTGATTGAGTAATTGGACAGATAATTGCCCAATTACTCAATTACCTAAAATAGTCCTGCCAGCCAATCCATCCCACCATAAATGCTGACGAACAACATCATAAAAGCCAGGGCAACCGCAATCAGCCCAGAGTACAGCACATATTCTTGAATGCGCCCCGATTGCAGCAGGCGGCTCTCGCGGGCCAGGTAGAGGAACCCGTCTTTGATCTTGTCTACACCGCCGCTGATGACCACTTCTTCAAACCGTTTGCAGTAACGGCCGATGGTGTAAATGATGTTGGCAATAGCGTGCAATGTGCCATCCACCACACCTTTATCCACCCATTCACTGGCAAAGGTTTCAGAGAACCAGACAGTCGGGCGGTAGAACATGACGTGATACAACTCATCCCAATACCATTTACGATTAAGGAAGGTATGCAGCGGGCCGAGGGCACGGATAAGGGGATCGGGTTGTTCTTTTTTGAGGGGGTCACGGCCGTAAACCAACCACCCGGCGCTAATACCACCCAACGCTACCACCAGCGACGTAATCAACGGTATCCATGACCACGCTAACTCCGCATGAACATCCACCGGCGTCAGCCCCGCTTCATGCAGTTCCACCATCGGCTCTTCAATTGTCGTAAGCACAAAATGATGCACAAAGTTTATTTGCCCCCAATCCTGCCCCAGGAAATGGTCGGGAATGCCTAACCAACCCAAGACAATGGCAAAAAAGGCCAGGATCATCAGCGGCACGGTCATAAACTTGTTGCTCTCATGCGCATGTTCTGCCAGCGGTGTGCGCGGTTTTCCGGCAAACGTCATGGTCAACTGCCGCGTGGTGTAAAATGCCGTCAGGAAAGCGGCCAAACCGAGCATCACCAGTACCACCAGCCCCAACGGATTGCCATGTGTAAATTCGTGGTAGGCATGGGCAAAAATCTCATCTTTTGACCAGAAACCGGCGGTGATAAACGGCAGGCCAGACAAGGCCATGCCCCCAATCAAAAAGGCCCAAAACGTCACCGGCATCTTGTGGCGCAGGCCACCCATATAGCGCATATCTTGAGGATCGGTATGGTGGTCATGCACGTGCATGGCCCCATGTTCCATGCCATGAATCACCGAGCCAGAAGAAAGGAAGAGCAGTGCCTTGAAAAAGGCATGGGTAATCAGATGGAAGGCCGCGGCCACGTAACCGCCAACACCAATGGCGGCTACCATAAACCCTAGCTGCGAAATAGTGGAATACGCCAGCACCCCTTTCACATCATTTTGGGCAACGGCAATGGTCGCCGCCATTAACGCCGTAAACGCGCCAATCCCAGCGATAATCCAGCCCACCTCTGGGTTGTTTTCCAGGGAGACAGCAACCAGGGGGAAGATGCGCAAAAGCATGTAAATACCGGCGGACACCATGGCCGCCGCATGGATGGTGGCGCTAACAGGTGTAGGGCCTTCCATCGCGTCCGGCAGCCAGGCGTGCAGCGGCCACTGCGACGATTTACCCACTGTACCGGTGAACAGAAGCAAAGTCATAATGGCAATGCCACCCAGGCCAATACCGGCAATGGCGTGTTCAAAGCCATGCAGCGTAAACGCCTCGCTGAAGTTCAACGTGCCAAAGCTGCGGTAAAACAGGACAATGCCTAACAACATGACCACATCGGCAATACGGGTGGTCATAAATGCTTTACGCCCCGCCTGTCGCGGTGAAATGTGGGGAATATCACCCGGCTTGATGTGGTAATCACGGGCATACCAAAAACCGATGAGGGCATAAGAACAGAAGCCCATAATTTCCCAACCGACAAAGAGCAGCAGTAAGTTATCGGCCACCACCAGCAGCAGCATCGCCCCGGCAAACAGGCTCATCAGAGCAAAAAAGCGGGAAAAGAGCGGGTCTTCCTGGCCGTGATTAGGCACACCTTTGACTGTGCCCCGCGGCTGCCCGTAATTGTGGTAGCCCACGCTGTAGACAAAAATCATAAAAACAGCTAACGGCACCATGAACAGCATAATGGTGGTCAGCGCATCTACGGCCACACCCATATCCAGCCAGAGAGTACAGTTATCGCCACTCTGTGGGGGACAAGGACCAAAGGGCAGCCAATCAATAGAACTGGCATATTGCACCGGGTGATGGGCCAATTCATGCACATCCAGCCCTACCATGTGGGCCACCACCGTCCAACTCAGCACCAGGGAAGCGATCACGCCCGCCCAGGCCAACGCCCAACTCAACGTCCGATTACGGTTGGTAAACAGAGTAATAATGAAGAAAACAAGGAGCGGGCCGACCGGAATGAGCCAGGTCATTAAAGTAAGGGTTTCTTCGGTCATACTTTTTCCCAAAAATTAGTCAAGGGCTACACCGTTGACTAATTTTTCAACAAGTCCAATTCTTCCGCCACTACCGAATCGCGGCGGCGATAGACGGAGATAATGAGGGCCAGACCGACGGCCGCTTCGGCGGCGGCCACCGTCAGTACAAAAATAGCCCAGGCCCAACCAGAGGTGACGTTAGCCGGGTTGGGATTGAGCAAGATGGTGTAGCGCCAGAAAGCCACCAGGTTGATATTCACGGCGTTGAGCATCAACTCCACGCCCATCAAGATGGCGACAGCGTTACGCCGGGCAAAAACGCCATACCCACCAATGCAAAAGAGGAGCGCGGCAACAATGAGGTACCAGCTTAAGGGAATCATGCCTCATCCTCCACCTGGGGCCAGGCAACGTATACCGCACCAATCAAAGCTGCCAGCAGCAACATGGAAGCAACGAGAAAGGGGATGACGTAGACGTTGGGGCTGACGAAGTCAGCGCCTAACTGTACCACAATTTGATCCAGGATAGCCGGGGGGATTTCCGGCGGGGCGTCAAAAATCTCGTTGCGCCACAGCCGGGTAATGACAAAAACAAGGAGGATGAAGCTGAGTACGGCCGTGACCAACCCCGCCCCCACCTGCGAATTAAACGGCGTATCTTGCGCCTGCATCATCCGCCGCGTCAACATGATGGCAAAAATAATGAGGATGGAAATAGCCCCAATATAAATGAGCAATTGTGCCGCTGCTAAAAAGCCAGCATCCAGCGTGATGTAAATACCAGCCACACCCAGAAATGACATCATCATTGCCAGGGCCGCATGAAACAGGTTACGCTGGGTCACCACCAAAATACCGGTCACAATCGTCAACCCACTTACTGCTAAGAAAACTATCTGCTCTCCAGTCACGAGATCACTCCGTTTCCGTAATTTCGTAATCAGTAATCGGTGATCCGTAATCGGTATACGGATCGCCGCTTACCGGTCAATGTGCAGGGACGTGTTCCAATTCGGGAACATTTTCAACTACTACCACTGGTTCCAACGCCCGGCGCTGCCGCTGAATGTGGCGACGCAAAATTTCGATAGTGACGGCCGCAATAAGCAAATTGCTGGCTAAATGAATAAGTGCCCGTCCCCATTCGGTCACATCGGGGAACCAGACAAAAATCAGCTTGTCCAACACCGCCACCGTAAACAACAACACCAGGGACAACGGCACCATAAACTTCCAGTTGAAGTTCAGCAATTGGTCAATGCGGAACCGGGGCAGCGTCCCCCGCAGCCACATAAAAATGAAGAAGATAATGGCCGACTTGATGAAGAGAGCGGCCGCACCAATCAGATTACCTATGAAGAAAGGATAGCCCAATACGGTCGTGGTCAAATCTTCCAGGCCAAAGAAGCGGTAGCCCCCCAAAAAAGCGGTGGAAAACAGGGCGCACATAAACATGATGGCGATGTATTCCCCGGCCATAAACAGACCAAAGTACATGCCCGTATACTCCGTATGAAAACCGGCCACAATTTCGGATTCCGCTTCGAGCAGGTCAAAGGGTGAACGTCCCGTTTCCGCCAACGAAGAGACAAAAAATACCAGCGCCGCTACCGGCACGAAGACAATAAAGGGAATGTTTTGCGCCTCTACCAACCCGATGGTAGACATGCTGCGCGCCAACAAGATCGGCACCAGGATAGAGAGAATCATCGGCACTTCATAACTAACCAACTGGGCCACTGAGCGAAACGCACCCAGGAGCGCGTATTTGTTATTTGACCCCCAGCCCGCCAACAAAATAGCCACAACCGAGACGGAGCTGATGGCTAATATATAAAAAACAGCCACGTTCAAATCAACCCCAATCACAGCGGGGGCTAAAGGCAGCACGGCAAACAACAGCACCGAGGTCATAACCGCCAATACCGGCGCGGGCAGGTAAGCCCACAGGTCAGCGCCAGCCGGAATGATTACTTCTTTCGTCATCATTTTGACCACATCAGCCACCATTTGCAGCAGCCCATAACGGCCGCCCACGCGGTTGGGGCCAATGCGGTCTTGCATCCGCGCCAGCACTTTGCGCTCCACCCAACCTACCACAAACACCATCAACAACGGGATGGTGGCCAATGTCAGCACAATCACGATATTGACAATCAACAAAGCGGTGGGCTGCTCGGCAAATTGCTCACGCAAATAGGCCAATAGTGTCAGGTCTAAGGCGCTTACTAAGAGTTGAATCGGGTCAATTTGCATGACATTCACTCCAAACATTCACTCCAACGATTACTGCCAAATGCACAGCTAAATAGAAACCGGGTTTTTCAGAAAAACCCGGTTTTTTGGCTTATATGATTCTTAAACCCACTCCAGGACGCCACGGCCCCAGGCATATGCCAGACCATCGGCAAGTAACAGGATGAACAAAACGGCCGCGCCAATGGCAAATAATGGCAGTTGGCCATAGGCAGCCGCTACTGGAAAGAGGAAAACAGCCTCGATGTCAAAAATAACAAATACCAGGGCGTAAATGTAATACTGGACTTTGAACTGCACCCAGGCATCACCTACTGTTTCAACTCCACATTCGTAGGTTTGCTGCTTGATGAAATTGGGTTTTCGGGGACCAAGCAGGTAATTGATGAGCATGGGAACCGCCGCCAGAATGGGCGACAAGACCACAAATAACAAGATAAAATACCAATCGTTTTGCACGGGGGTTCCTTCTACTCCTTTTCCTTAGAGATTGATTCAAAGAACTGATTTGTGAATTTTATCCCATTTACCGCGCATAGTTATAACACATGCCCTAAACATGGGCAAAGGAAATGTGGTCAGAACAGGGCTTTGCGCAAGATGAGGTATGAGAAAGTGAAGCGGTATGGGTGGGACAACGGCCGTACCCCCACCCCATCACACAAAAAAAACACGGCCGTCAGAGGGCTACGGCCGTGCTGATGAGAATGGTATCGGTGGTGGTGACGACGCCGTTGCTGGTCAAGCAACGGCCGACCTTCTAATTTCGATTATCCGCGGGCCGCAACGCTTCTACTTCGACTATTGTTAGCCCGGTGATTTCGCTAACCGTTACCACGTCATGCAGTTTCAACAACTGGCGGGTAATGTTGCGTGTTGCTTCCAGGCGACCTTGCTCTAGCCCTTGTTCCAGCCCTTGTTCCAACCCCTGTTCCAGCCCTTGTTTAAGTCCTCGTTCGACTCCAAGTTGGATGTACTCGTCGGCAATCGTTTCCATCAGTTTCTCTCCGGGAGCACCCTGCGCCAGCAATGCCTGTTCCAGTTCTTCACGGCTCACCCGCCCAGTGGCTCTGGTTAGATAATACAATATGGTGCGGATGTATTCAACGCCTGTCGCCTTCTCCCGTAGCTCAAAAGCCAGGGTTAGCAACGGAAACAACTCGTGGTGCAGCCCCGGATGAAAGATGGCGCGCAGCACGCTCAGACAGACCCGCAGCCAGATTTCCCCCTTGATTTCTTCGGTGGATAGGTGGGAGAAGTCGCTGAGTTGGTAATGGAAGTTGAGCAAATACGGCCGTAACCCCTCCGGCGCTGCGAAAAGGCTGAAAAAGTCAGGGGGCACGTGCCACACCTTTTCGCCGTGATAGACTACCAGGGGGATGATGGGGGACAACGGCCGTTTCTGCTTGACCTGCTCTTGCCAGATGCCCAGCAGGTAACCCTCCTTGCTCCGGCGTGGTCTTCACGGCTGCTGTGGCCGGCGTCACCGCCGTGCCACACCTGTTTTGCTCAACGTGAACAGGGGAATTATACGGCCGTAGCTCCACCTCATCATCCAAAAAACACGGCCGTACCCCCCATTCTCCTCTCGCGCCACATTTGCTATGTACGGCCGTACCCTCACCACACAAAAATCGGCCGTGCCATAGCAGAGTATCATCCACATCTTCCCACACTACCCGAAATGTCACATTCATTCCAGGCTACGGCCGTTGCCGTTTCATCGGCGTTGTATGGCCGGTGGCAAAGGTGCCATCCACCAACCCATCCGCTTATCCGCTCAGACCAGCCGCTGCCCTGCCCGGCGCGGGTGAGCCGGGGCAGCGAACACACCCCAATTGTTAACGAGCCGTAACGGCAAGCCGCCAGACCAGAAAGGCGGGCCGCCAAAAACCGCACCGAAACCAGAAGAAACGGGCTGGTGACTGGCAAGCGGATGTGGCGCGGTGGGGAAACTGGCTACAGCGACCCAGGGCAATGGCCCCTTCGGGTTAGTAGGTCCAGGCAAGTAAGATGCACGTGTTGTGTTTTGTCTAGCAGAATGTGGCATAAACAAGAGTAAGATTTAGCCCGGAATTTACTCCAACTCCTTTATCCACAGACTACTCGACCCATAAGGTTCAAGATCCACAGTAAATGCCAACCAATGTTTATCAGGCGAAAGCGCAATCCAACCCACCGTTTGTCCTGCAAACGATGATATTTCGTCTTGAGTAAATAACTCCTTTACCTCGTTGCCTGGTAATTGCAATACGCCGGGCCTGAAGAGTTCTTCAGGGGTATTTCTGAATTGAATAAGTATCTGATCATTGCTCAACCAGTCTAATGGTGTTGCCTGAATATCTGCCTTGAAAACACCGCCTGTCTGGATGTCCGCAACCTCTACCGAGACATAATTGCCATACTCGTCGACAGGCCCGTAATGGTGAATGAGCAACTTATTCTCATCCGGTGAAAAACTGACAACCTTGGCTTCATTGTGGTAAACCTCATAGGGTAATAAGGGTTTAATCACTTTGTTGACTGTATCAACAAGCCAAGCGCTCGCTATACGGCATTCGGCGGCTGTACTGGAGGGAGCCTGGATGGCTACCATGTTCTCTTGTGTTGTCCATAAGTATTTGTTTCGACCACAAACCTCTATCTGCCCTACCTCGTGCATCCCGTCTGTATCCCATAACCAAACATTAGCAATGTAAGCCTCATTGCTTGTTTCTCCATCTGGATTTGGTACTGGTGTAGCAGTAGGCGCCCCTGTACCTTCAAACAAGAGGACCCTTTTTCCGCTTGGCGAGACATTCACAACATCATAGAGGGCAAAGCCACTCATGTCCAAGACAGCAGGTAAGGGGTTAAGATCAGAGGATGTTTTTATTATAGCAACCGCTTGTTCAATCGGCTGTAATGTTTTGGCTAACAAATCATAAGCCCACCATTGTAAGTTTCCTGACGTATCACTCTGGGCAAATATCAGAACTTGTTCGTCTTCTATAGACCAACGAATGTCAGCAATATATTGTGATGAAACATTTGGGACTTCGAAAAATAAATCAGCCGATTCTGGTACGTGCAACGTTCTAGACGGGGAAATTGTCTCTGCCCCATTTACCGTAATTTCTGTCTCTGTCTGTTGTTGAATGTTCGAGAGGGTCGGAGGGGGTAGCTCGATTATTCCGTCTGTTCTGGAACCAGAGGAATTTTGGCAGGCAACAAGCGTCATAATTCCCAAAATCATTACTAAAAGTGTTATCAGTTTATATATTGATTGGATCCCTCTCTCTATAACGAGAGCTATGCACATCAACTTCCCTGCTCTGGCGTGGTTTTCTGCCCGTTGCTGTGGCCGGCGTCCCCGCCGCGCCACACCTGTTTTGCTCAACGTGAACACCGGCATTATACGGCCGTATCCCCCACCAATCAATCGTGTCACGGCCGTATCCCTGCCAACCAATCCCACGGCCCCACATGGCTTCATGAGAAATAACTTACCAACGTCACTGGCTGGATGTGTACGGCCGTAGAAATTGCCCTTACCCCGCGATAGTTTACCTGGCTTCCGCGTCAGGCTGACTTTTTTTTATGATTGTGTTCAAGTATACTGTCTTCAGTTTTAACCAGAGAACGAAATGAATCAGCACTGGATGGAATGATTGTATGTTTGATAACCCGGTGGAATCCCAACGAATTCTGGCAGTGGACGACAACACATTTACGCTGCGAATTGTGCAGCATACCTTGGAACAGGCGGGCTTTCAGGTGATCACGGCCGTGTCCGGCCCCGATGCCCTTAAACTCATCAATCGCCATGGCATGCCCCACCTGGCAATTGTAGACCTGCACATGCCGATTATGAGCGGCTTTGAGTTCTGCCATGCGGTGCGCGAATTCAGCGATTTGCCGATCATTATGCTCACGGCCGTGAATACCGAAGAAACCATTATTCAGGGCCTGGAACAATACGCCGAAGACTATGTGGTTAAGCCGTTTAACCCCGAAGAACTGGTGGCGCGGGTGCGGCGGGTGCTGCGCCGCATGGGGGATTACAACTACACCCTGGAATCCACCACCCGCATTGATGAACGGTTGATGGTCAACTTCCCCAACCGTGAAGCGCTGGTGAATGGGCAATCCATCTCGCTTACCCCCACAGAGACCAAACTACTGTACATCCTGGTGCGCAATGCCGGCCGTATTGTCACCACCGAATTTTTGCTAAACCGTATCTGGCCGATGGAAGACGCCCAAGAAGACCGCCTGCATGTACACGTCCACCGGCTGCGCAGCAAAATTGAAGTGAATCCTTCGGAACCCAGTTATATCGTGGCCGAACGTGGTACCGGTTATCGTTTTAATGTGGCTGCGGATCAAATTGGTACAGAGTAACGGCCGTGTCGCCGCAAGCAATCAACAAAAAAAGCACTGGAAGAACCAGTGCTTTTTTTACTAAAATGGAATTTGATGCGCTTAATTCAGGGGGCAGCCTGCTTCATTTTGGGCTTCAAACAAATTCTTGACACCGTTAAAATCGCCTGACGCATATGCATTTTGCACCATCACAATCACATCTGCTTCAGAATAAAGATAGGAAACATCTGGATTACCTGCGTTTAACAAGGAAGCTACCGCATGGCGAGCCATAGCCCGCTCACCGCCACCACCTAAACGCACGGCGTCCAAAAGTGTGTGCGGGTTAAACGAAGCATCTACACCAAACACAACTTCAAAATCATCGGCCGGGCTGTAATTTGCCCAGGAATCCCAATGATGTTCCTGCCGCCAGTAACCTGGGGTGCATCCCTGGCCCCCACCCGGCGGTTCTGGGGTGGCCGTTGGTGGCATAGGAGTTGCAGTGGGGGGAACAGGTGTTTCTGTCGGCGGTTTGGGCGTTGCCGTTGGCGGAACGGGTGTAGGCGTTGGCTGATCTGAACAATACTTGGAGGCATTGTAAACACGCTGCGCCAAGATATTAGCGGGATCATTTGAATTGTCGCCTTTATACAACTGCACTTTCACCGTACATTCGGGGATAGTAGCCACAAAGGCGACTTTTTCGCCGGCGTCTACAGAACCAGTCTGACGTTCAATTTCCTGATTGCTAACTGTACCGTCTGGATTAAGATAAGCGGCGATCACTACCATGCCTGCGGTGGTAGCTTCACTGGTACAATTACTCACTTCACCGGTAATCGTACTGCCAGATTGGGTCAGAGTCCCTGTAATTTCCGTACTGGCGGAGCAATCTGCGGGCGCGGCGCCAATAATGCTGCTGCCTCCCACCACCATTGCTAAAAACATAGTTACAATCGCCACAAACAAAATACGACTCTTTGAAAGTTTCATGGTTTTCTCCTTAAAATACAAAACTGTACATTTTCTTTAAGATTCACTTACTTGGTTTTGAATATTGATTGTTAACAAATTGGGTTATGCTTGTTAGTTGCCACCTCCTTATTCAAATAGCGATACATTGCTTAAACTGAAACTATAGTGGGCAACATTTCAAATTCCCTTAACCACCTGGGGTGTTTTGCGTATGTTATTGGCTACCGGCAAAAGTTATGCCAGAATTGGGCTGAATATGAGCTGGCTGCGGCAGAAAGTTACCCAAACAAGGATCAAAAAATGAACTTAAAAAATGTAGATGATGTACTTATGACTACCCGCTCGGTACGCAAACGGTTGGATTTTGAACGGGACGTGCCTTTAGACCTCATAAAAGAATGTCTGGAAATCGCCATTCAAGCGCCTACCGGCGGCAACTCTCAGGGATGGCATTTTGTGGTGGTCACAGACCCGGCCAAAAAAGCCGCCATCGGTGAACTCTACCGGGAATCATTTTTCATTTATGCCCGTGCCAGAGATGAACAGGCAGCCACGCAAGGCCAGGGGGAACTGTATGAACAACAGCAAATGCGGGTGGTGAAATCGGCCGTATATCTGGCGAACAATATGGGGCGTGTGCCGGTGATGGTTATTCCATGTATTCACGGCCGTGTCGAAAACCTCGGTACTATGGCCCAGGCCGGCCTGTATGGCTCCATCCTGCCCGCAACCTGGTCATTTATGCTGGCCTTGCGCGCCCGTGGCTTGGGAGCGGCCTGGACTACTTTACATTTGCGTTACGAAAAGGAAGTAGCCGCTATTTTGGGCATTCCTGACGACGTTACCCAGGCAGCTTTGTTGCCTGTTGCTTATTACACGGGCGAAGATTTTCAGCCGGCCAAACGCATTCCCGCAGTTGAAGTTACATCTTGGAATCAATGGGGCGAACGGCCATAGCGCCTACTCGTGAACATCCCGTAAAACATCGCCACCACCAGACGGCCGTAAGCCGTCTTGAAACCCTATCAGCCCACCGTATGCCCAGACATCGCCACCGGCTTCTGGCTAGGGTGTTTTACCTATTGCCACTACACCCACACCACCCCACAATTATCGTATTGTAGAGAGGGTTACGGCCGTAGTAGTACCCATTCGGCCCTCAACTTAATCAGTACAGGTAGGCAGTTGAAGTTATGAAAACATATGCACAGGGTACATTCAACATCAATGGACAACAAATTCATTTTGTAGAAGCAGGCAAACGTGGACGGCAAATCGCTCTTCTCATTCATGGCTGGTCAAGTTCCTGGTATGCCACTTCGCCCCTCCTGGGTCTGTTAGCCCAACGATTTCACTGCATCGCCATAGACCTGCCCGGCTACGGCGACTCTCCTCCCCTCCCCGAAGAAACTACCATCCCCAAATATGTGGATTTACTGGCCGACCTCATTGAGCAAATTAGCGACAGCCCCGTCGTCCTGGTCGGTCACTCCATGGGGGGCATGATCAGCATTAGCCTGGCGCTCAAATATCCCGTCCTGATCGAGCGCATGGTACTGCTCTGCCCCACCATTAGTGGTCATCTCTCCACTTCCATCAGCATTTTCATTTCCCCCATCACCATGATGGAACGGTTTGGCCTCGGCAGTTGGCTGGTTTCGGCCGTTGAGCACACCTTCGTCGGCCTCACCGACCAGTTGATGCGCCCCGTCTCTTTTGCCGAACGCACCGGTATCAGCAAAGCTGACTATGAGCAATTGCGCCAGGATGCCCGGCAGACACATCAAGGGCGCGTCCGCTTTGAATGTTTTCATGCCATGCGCAACAGTGATTTGCGCGGCCAGTTGGGTCAGGTAGACACCCCCGCCCTCATCATCTGGGGCGCTGAAGATAACACAGTACCGCTACGCGACGCCGGGGTAGTGGCTGATGAATGGCCCCAGGCCGATTTACGCATCTTTCCTAAAGCCGGGCATTGGCCCCAATTTGAAACACCAGACGCCACTCGCCGCCAGGTAGCAGCTTATTTGGGTCTGCCTTTGAGCAGTAGCGACCTGTACACCCCGGTTGGCGATGAAGAATTGGAACGCATCAGTGACATTGCCCAATTCCTGAGCCACTCTGACGTAGGCGACAACTTAAACCAGGCACAGCGCATCCGGTTAGCGGCTCAATGTGAAGTACGCACCTTCGCCCGCGGCGAATTGATTGCGGAAGCATCAGAATCAAGCGATGAACTGTTTATCATTCAACAGGGATATGTGGAAGTGTGGAAACACCCAGATGGTCTTGACGCCCCCAACCATGACCATGAAGAGACCCATCACGTAGCTAACCTGCGTGAAGGGCAAATCACCGGGGAACTGGCCATGTTAGATAAGGGAGGACGCAGCGCCGATCTGATTGCCGGCAGTGAAGGGGCTACTCTGTTAGTGTTGACCCGTGATCGGCTGCTGGCGCTCTGTGAAGATGATACAGCATTGGGTTACCGCTTCTTGTGGAACATATCGCAAGCCATGTCGCGGCGGGTGCGTTTTGTGCTGTGGCAGCTTAACCGCGCCGAACAGCGTCGTCTGGACGAAGGGCAGCGGCGCACCACCAAGCAGATGGTCCACGCCACCATGCCCACTGATTAGCCCAAACCCGTCAATCGTAAGCCAAAATCCATCATCCGTAATCCCAAATCCGATTTTCGACATCGAGCCTCGGATGGCGGTTTACGGATTGCCGGCTTTCTCCGTCAAAAATCACTTGTTATTTGTGACATTTGCCACGCGCTTACCACCTTTCCAATCTCTAGAATGAAGGGTGTTAACTGCCCAACAGATGAGCCATTGACTAAGGAGAGAACATGTTAACCACAAATGACCTGATGACCATTGATCCCGACACAGTCGCCCCTCAAACCTCCCTGCGTGAAGTTGTTTCCTTGATGAACAAGCGAAATACCCGTCAATTGCCGGTAGTGAACAACGGTAAACTGGTGGGCATTATTACCGATAGAGATGTGCGTCTGGCTGTTAATTCGCCGTTGGTGACGGCCGATCCCCTGGAACGCATTACCCTGTTAGACCAGTTTACGGCCGGCAACTGCATGACCCCCAATCCCAAAACGGTAACACCCGATACACCCATCCACAAAGTGGCGCAAATTTTGAGCGCCTACAAATACGGCGCTTTGCCGGTGGTCGAAGATGAAGAGTTGGTCGGGATCATCACGGTCACCGATCTATTGAACCAGATGGCATTGATGCCGGAGGCCGAGCCTTTTGTGTGATTTTTCTACTGTTGCCGCACTCCTATATAACGCCAGGTGACGAACCTGGCGTTTTTTTTGAGTAAATGGTAAGTGCTTCAAGGAGGCGACAACAAATGAACTTACAATCGCCCCATGCGCTTGAAATCGTGGTTCACTTTCTCTCCACCTGAATTGCAAGACCCTTTAGACTGGATTTTGCCGCTACCGGAAATGGTTGGCAGTAATGGGCAGGACAACGGCCGTCTCCCAGACCGATTTCTCCCTCTACAGGGTGGCGTCAACTTTCGGGATATTGGCGGTTATCGTACGGTAGACGGCCGTACCATTCGCTGGGGGCAGATTTACCGCGCCGGTGTCCTCTCCCAGCTTACCCCAACCGACCAGCAATACCTGGGGCAATTAGGCATTTGCCTGGTGTGTGATCTGCGCACGGAAAGCGAAACACGCCAACGGCCTGACAAACTACCCGATACACCCGCGTGCCGATGGCTTCACCTGCCCATCGAAAACATGGAACGTTCCGCCCGGCTACGCGGCCTGTTTGCTATTCTTTTTAGCCGCTCCCAATTAGAGAACCTGATGGATGAAGGGTACATCCGCGTGATGATTGATGAAAATGGGCCGCTAATTGGACAGGCGCTGCGTCTGATGGCTAATGCCGCCAACCGCCCCCTGATCATTCACTGCTCGGCGGGTAAAGACCGCACGGCCGTCATCATTGCTCTTCTCTTGCACATCCTCGGTGTGCCCATAGAGACCATACTGGCCGACTATACGCTGAGCAATTGGCATTATGCCCGGTTCCGGGCCGGTATTCAGCAAGACTTGCACAAATTACGGCGGTGGGGTATCACCGCCGACCACCTGCAAGCCGTCATCCTGGTTAAAGCCATTCGGCTGGAAAAAACGATGGCCCATATCCAGCAAAAGTACGGCTCCGTTACCGGGTACCTTGAGCAACAAGCCGGTATCAACGACCCGGTGATGAACCAACTGCGCGCCCATTTATTAACACCATCATGAGGATTCAGCTATGCGGCTTGTGACCAACGGCATCCTGGTCAACCAATTCAATCAGATCTTGCTGATCCAGCGTAACGATACCCGCACCTATGCCGAACCAGGCGGCGGACTGGAACAGGGGGAACTACCCACCGACAACATCGCCCGCGAAGTGCGCGAGGAAACGGGAATTATCGCCCTGCCGGTGCGTCTGGTTTCAATAAATTTTTGGGCGCTGCCACCCCATGGCCTGCTGGCCTTCACCTTCCGCTGTTTGCAGCGCGGTGGTGAGTTACAGACATCGGCCGAATCGCCCCGTGTCGGGTTTTATGCCACCAATCCCCTGCCCCGCCCCATGCTCCCCGTCAACCGCCAGCGCATAAACCACGCCCTGAAGCACGACGGTGGCTCTGTGGCCTGGTGGACAATACCGTATCCTTTGTTTATGCGGTGGGGGCGTTTTTTCCTGTTTAATGTCCTCTATCGCTGGTATGATTGGCAGCGGATGGCAAAGGGATTGCCCCTATACCAGGCACCGCCAGACTGGGAATTGATCGTGTGCGTGGTCCTGCAAAATGAGGAAGGTGGAGTTTTATGGCGTCAGACAAATGAGGGACGGCGTTTACCAGGGGGAATTGTGCCACCTAAGACGGCGCCGTGGGATACGGCCGTTGCCCTGACGCAGCAACAAACCGACCACAGCCCCACATTACAAGATGTCAGCGGCATTTATGTCGTTGCAAATAGTAACCGGATGGTATTGGTATTCACGGCCGTGACTTCCACTTCATCCCCTGCTGCCCCTGAAAATTGTTGGCTCCCCCCTACCCAAATGCCGCCAGACCTGCCTCTCCACTGGCAGCAAATCATCCAGCACGCTACCATGCCAGATCGGGAAACCGTCTGCCAATACCTGCCTGATTACTGAACCCTCACCAACGACCAGGCATCCAAAAACCAACCGTTATTGTTCAGCGCATATCGCCCGCGTACTGCCAGGCCCAGGCGCACTGTCTGCGTCTGGTTAATGGTGAAAGTATGAGTGAGCGTATTTTTCTGTCCAAAAGTCACCCCTGACCAACCCGTACCGCCGTCACCCACGATAAAGCGTACTTCACCGGATGCGGGATCAGACGGCCGTATCTTTTGCCCATTCACATACTCCAAAACTAGATCCGGGAACACCCCGGCCGCCAGCCGGTAAGTACCTGGTGTTAACGTCACATCCTGATACAACCGAAAACTCACCGCCCCATTGCCTTTGAATGCTTTTACCGTCTGATTCCCGTCAAAAATAAACAAGTTTTGCTCATGGGGCGGCAATTGAGCAGCAGGCAGCACCCGCACCTCTGGCCGTACCCACACATCCCAGGGTTGGCTGCCAAAGCCGGTTGGCCCTTCATCCCACGCAAACAGCCAGCCATTGGGGATTTGCAATTCCGGCAAGTTCCCCGGATGGTACCACCCGCCCTCAAAAGAGCCATTGTTGAACAGGTTGGCCCCTGTTGACGGGGGCGCGCCGGTTGGCGGTGGCCCGCTGGTAGGTGGTGGTGCAGGTGGATTGGTAGGAGCCACGGCCGTTGCCACCGGCGGCGTACTCCCATTGCTGCCGGGAATTGTCAACACCTGTCCTACATAAATCAAATTGGTATTGGTGATATGGTTGGCGGCAGCCAGCGTCTGTACCGTCACCCCAAAGCGCACGGCAATCCGGTACAGGGTATCTCCCGGTTGGACGACATAGGTAGAGCCTGTCGGCGGTGGCGAACCTGGTGGCGGCACGGTGGGATTAACCGGCGGCACGGCCGTTGCCGCTGGGGGTGGCGCTGACCCATTACCGGGAATCGTCAACACCTGCCCCACATAAATCAAATTGGCATTGGTAATGTTATTAGCCGTTTGCAAAGCCACTACCGAGGTGCCAAATCGAATGGCAATGCGGTACAAGGTATCCCCTGGCTGCACCACATATGTCGTCTGCGCCAGGGCGACGGCCGTGAACACAACCCAACACACCAATGCCATCAGGCCCATCATCACTGTCCAGCCCATTTTTTTCATCACATGCCTCCTACAGATGTCACCAAAGCCAGCCGCCAGCAGCATACGCTCAAGTGTACCAATCGCCACACAATGAACCGTGAAGATAGAATAAAAAAATAGGAGGATCGTAAGATAAATGGACTATTTTATGCGACAATTCACACCGTCTGATTTATACTCCGGCAGTGGAATCAATAAGCAGGCAAACTTGATCATGTCTCAAGCTGAACCAGATCGTTTCTGGCAAGATAGAATTCATCAATATATCTTGCAACACAACCTAACCGCCTTTGCCGAGTTATGCGAACTGGCTTTGCCCCATCTTGTCGTCTTTTTACGCCAGCGTTTTCCACAAAACGACAACCACCTGCACGAAGCCACCGCCATTGATTGCCTGATGCAGTATTACGGCCGGCCCACCCAATACAACCCGGAAAAACTTTCCCTCTTTTCCTACCTGCGTATGGCTGCCCGCAACGACATGCTTAATGCCCTGGCCAAAAACGGCCGGGACCAAACCCACCTGCACGATATTGAAGACCCCACCCTCAAACCCTACCTCACCGAGCCAAACACCTTTGCCCAAACCGATGAACTAGACCGTTGGTTAACCCAGCACACCCGGCTTTCACGCCAGCAGATATTACAGGCATTGGACGACGAATTGAGCAAAACAGATAAAAAACTCGTCACCATGATGTTCAACGGAGTACGTGACAGCCGTCAATATGCCATCGCCATGGGGGTAACTCATCTCGATACCAGCCAGCAGCGCCAGGAAGTCAAACGTGCCAAAGATCGTCTGACCAAAAAGCTGCAACGTTTTGGCGCTCAATTGGACTAAAAACGGCTTCTTCGGAAAGTCCCCCTTCTTTTTTGTCGAACTTCCCCTCTTTTCTCGGAACTATAAATATGGACACATTACTGCTCAAAATGGCGCAGCGCGCCAGTGAAGATAATTCTCTGATGGCTTCCCTCATCCAGGCCCATGCCCGGCAGCGTAAGCTCACCTGGGCACAAGTTGCCGCCGAACTCACTGTAGATGAGGAGCAATTAGCCCGGCTGGCCCTCTGTCGCCGTCCCAATTCCCAGGCCGCAGCCGAAGAAATCCGGCAAATGGCAGCCTACGTAGACATGAGCAGTACCGAGTTGGCTACCTTCATTGGCCGCTACCCCACTATACAGACGGTAACACGGCCGTTACCGCCACAACCACGTCCACAACGCGCCTCATTCGCCTGGCCCTCTTTCAAGTGGGAGATTAACCATATGTTCAAACGTCGCACCATCGCTTTTGCCCTGGCCGCCGTCGCCTTCATGGTTTTTGCCGCTTTTGCCTTTGCCCAACCCTCCGGTTCTGAAGCCACACTGGTCGTCTCGGCCGGGCAGGCCACCGTGCAGCAGGGCGAAACCATGTTCCTGATTGTCCCTCGTCAGACCAAAACCACTGTGGCTGCGGGCAGTATCCTCACCGTCAACCAGGGAGACCACGTTACCGTTCCCGCCGGTTCCGCTGCCCAACTCAGCCTATATGATGGCAGCGTGGTGGAAATTGCCGGTGGCAGCACATTGCAAATTTCCGAACTGGTAACTAACGATAAAACATATCGCGTGCAGCTCTCACTGGCCGCTGGCCGCACTCTCAGCCGCGTGGTGAAATTGCTGGGCGCCGATGACAGATTTGAGATACGCACCCCATCTTCCACCGCCTCTGTGCGCGGCACGATCTTTACCGTTGCCGCCCTTTCCAACACGGAATCCTATATTGCGGTAGATGAAGGCATTGTCCGCGTCACTATGGGTGGCGCTTTTATTGACGTTCGACCGGGAGAGGCAGTAATGGCGGTTGTGGGTCAACCCCTGACTATCATGAACACAGACGAAGCACCAGGCAGTTCCAACGGTGCGCCCGCTGCTGCGCCTGATCTGCAAACACCGGCACAGCCTGGACACACACCCACGCCTGCCGCCTCCACGGTACCGCGACTCTCCGTAACTGCTACGTTGACGCCATCCGTCACCGCCACCGGCATCCCCTCAGGAACCATGACACCGGCGCCCACCGTCACGGCCACAGTACCTGGCCCGACTCTCACCCCGGCCCCTGGCAACTGCACCGGCGCTGAACCACAGCCTACCGGCCTCACCCTGGCGCAGACTCATGGCGTCACCTATGAAGAGATCATGGGCTGGTTCTGTGCCGGCTTTGGCTTCGGTACAATTGACCTGGCTTATTCCTTGAGCCAGGAGACAGACACCAACGTGGCCGTTATTTTCACCATGAATGCCAACGGCATGGGCTGGGGCCAGATTCGCGATCAGTTGCTAGGCAACCCTGGCGGTAACAGCGGCAACCCTGGCGGCAACAGCGGCAACCCTGGCGGCAACAGCGGCAATCCCGGTGGCAACAGCGGCAGCCCTGGCGATAACAGCGGCAATCCCGGTGATAACGGGAACAATGGTAACAACGGCAACGGTGGTCAGCCTACCCCTGAACCACCTCCCCCACCCCCCCCTCCTCCTGAAAACCCGCCCGGTAACGATGGCGGCAATAATGGAAATAACGGTAATGGAAACAATGGAAACAATGGTAATGGTGGCAACAAGTAAATTGATCAGGAGATGATGCGGGTGTAACTTGTCGTTTACACACGGATAAGCGTTGTATTGGAATTAAAAAACTCCACTGCTGTATGCCAGCAGTGGAGTTTTTTTGTGAAACTGCGCGGCTAAACGGGCAGTGTAATGATAAAAGTTGTGCCCTGGCCCAGGGCGGACACGGCCGTGACCTCTCCCCCATGTGCCACCACAATCGCCCTGGCAATCGCCAGCCCCAACCCTGACGAACCGTCTGGGGCGCGCTGCCGTGCCTTATCGGCCCGGTAAAAGCGATTGAAAATATAGGGCAGTTCCTCGGCCGGAATCCCCACACCTGTATCGCTGATCTGCAACTGGACGGTCTCGTTCACGGCCGTCGCCGGCGACAAGGTCGTAGCCGACGGCACGGCCGTTGCTGCCAACACAATTTCTCCCACATCCGTGTAACGCAGTGCATTGGCCACCAGATTATTCAACACCTGCGTCATCCGCTCCGCATCCACATTGACCGATGGCAGATTGTCTGGCGCATCAATGCGCAGCGTGACACCTTTAATTTCCGCCTGCATCACATAGGCCAAACCAGTGCGTTCCAACAAAGCACGCGGGTCTACCGGCCGACGGCGCAGCGGCAGCTCCCCCGCATCCGCCAGCGACAGGGTACGCAAATCTTCCACCAGATGTTGCAGGTGAATGACCTCCTCGTGCATGATGGCATACAGGTCGGGCGAACCGTCCAGCGAACCAACGCGCAGTCCCTCTGTGTAGCCACGCAGCACGGAGAGCGGAGTGCGCAAATCATGGGCAATATCGGCTGTCATCTGTTTGCGCTGCTGGCTGGCCTGGGCCAGATCACAGCTCATCTGGTTAAAAGATTCGGCCAGTTCACCAATTTCATCCTGTGAATGCACCTCTACCTGCTGCCCCAGATTCCCGGCGGCCATGGCATGGGTCGCGGCCGTTAAGGCCCGAATCGGCTTTGTCAACGTCCGCGCCAGAAACAGTCCCAATACCAACGCAATCAACCCGGCAATGATCGCACTGGTGATAGTTGCCACGGTGACATTGCTCAGGAACACCTCCTCCGGAGAAACCCGTTCGGGTGGTGCGTTCGGCCCGATGTACGGTGTTTCGGCGCGCAGCAAAACCGTGCCCACCGTTTCCCCGCTCACTTCAATGGGCAGGCCTTTATTCAGATCATTGTAGGGATAGGCACGGCCGTCATTCTCCCGCCCCAGGCCAAAAACCACGATATCGGCCTGGTCTACTACCACCACCCGCCCGATCAGCCCGCGCCAGGCAGGATTGCTTTCCAGGCCTTCATAAAAATTGTCCCACCCCCCATTCTGCTCATAAAAATCGGCCAGCGTGGCCGCAACTTCCTGGTGGCTCTGGTTCTCGATAAAACGGCCGAACTCCTGCCGGGTACGCAGCCCAATTACCAGCGCCACCAGCACCGCGCCGCAGACGCCAACAAAAACGAAAGCCAGGGTGAGTTTGAAGACTAAAGAACGCATATTCTGACCAGACAGACCTGACAGGTCTCAGAGACCTGTCAGGTCTACTCGTTAGCAAACCGATACCCCATGCCATACACCGTCTGTACATATTGGGGATTGCCAGGGTCGGCTTCAATTTTGGCGCGTAAATTACGCACATGCACGTCAATGGTGCGCTCATACCCTTCATAAGCATCGCCGCTGGTGCGTTCCAGCAAATCCAGCCGGGAAAAGGCGCGCCCCGGTGAAGCCATCAGCGCCGCCAAAATCTCAAACTCCGAGGGGGTCAGGTCTACCTGTTTGCCGCGCACCTGCACCACGCGCCCGGCGCGGTCCAGCACAATATCGGCCACGCGCAGAATATCTGAAGCAGCATCTTGTTTGCTCATTCGGCGCAGCACGGCGCGCACACGGGCAATCAGTTCGCTGACGCCAAAGGGCTTGGTGACGTAATCATCCGCGCCCAATTCCAGGCCGATCACCTTGTCCGTTTCCTCGATTTTGGCGGTGAGCATGATGACGGGAGTTTCTGCCTCTTTGCGGTAGGCGCGCATGAAATCGTAGCCGCCCAGTTCGGGCATCATCAAGTCCAGGATAATCAGGTCGGGTTTTTCGTAGCGGGCGATGTAGAGGGCTTCACGGCCGTTGCCCGCCTCCACCACGCGATACCCTTCCTTCTCCAGATAGACCCGCAGCATATCCCGCAATCTGATCTCGTCGTCTACCACCAATATCGTTTGGGCCATTCCAAGCCTCACTCGTTCGTGCCAGACATCCGATTTTTTGAAAAAATCGGATGTCTTCTGCCTACCCAGACAAATCCAGCCCTATATCAAAAGTTGCCGCGTAGCCATTGCCATCGGGCACGGCCGTTAGCAGCAGTTCTGGACTGTAAATACGGTCGTTGGCGTTTAGTGTGTTCCGGTAGCCTTTGCTGGCATATGGTTGCTGGGTGTGAATCTGGTCGCTGAGCGCCTCATCAAAGAACAGTTGTGACGTAAAATCGTACCCTTGCGCCGAATCGGGGTCGGTGCGGATTTTGAAGTGAATGTGAACGGTGCGTCCGGGGTACCAGCCCGGATAGATGGTGACAAATTTCGCCACACCATTCGCATCCGTCAGCTGATACCCACGCAAAAATTGTTGCCCGCTGGTATCAAATGTGCGGTCAGTCACACCGGAATAGACGCCCAAGGCATCACAGTGCCACACATCCACCAGCGCCCCCGGCAGCGGCGTGCAGCCATTGTTGATCTGCGACACATTGAAGATGAGCGTCAACAACACCCCTTCTTTCACCACGCCAGTGGCCGGATCAGAGCGAATGTCGGATCGCTCCAGTCCTGTGTCTACAAAATAAGGCCCTTCGGTTAATTCGGGACGCACCACGCAGGTGGGCACGGCCGTACTCGAAACCAACGTCGCTAATGGGGTGTCAATCACAGGGGCGATGGGTGTGGCGGCTGCTGTTGTGGGCACGGCCGTTGCCGCATTGGTCGGCACGACCATCGTCTGCTCCGGCCCACACCCCACCAGCAGCGCTGCACTCGCCGCGCCCAACAATTTCAACACTTCTCGCCGGCTCAAAATGCGCCCCACCGGTTCATCATCGTTATCACTCATCACGTTTAATCCTTCAAACATAATCAAAGATTACGCAGATTTCGCAGAAAATAAATCGGTGGAATCTGCGTAATCTTTGATTTTCATTCTTCCAGACCTAACCACTCATCTACCGACTGCGCCAGGTCTAATTCGGCCGCGTCCGGCAAATCACCAAATATCTCCACCAGCTGCGTTTGCAGCGCGGCCACATCACCGCCATTGGCCTCGACGATGGCCGCCATTGTCTGGCCTTCCGTCAGTTGCGCCTGCAATTCATCCACCGTGAGATTAGCGGCTTCGGCAACGGCCGTCAACGCCGCCTCCATCACACCCCGCTGCACCTCCATCTCTGAAACGATGCCCAGCTTATCTTCCAGCAGCCGCACCACCACACCGCTGAACATCCGCTCCTGGAAACCACCACCGCCATTTTGGGCAAATTCCGCCTGACGGGTGGCGATGTCCTCTTCGCTCAATTCTGCCCCGCCAGGGCCGCCGCCAGGAAAGCCGCCAGGCACACCACCACCAGGCCCGCCGCCCGGAAAACCACCACCGGGCAGACCACCGTCCGGCGGCCTACCGGCAAATCCGCCACCGCCAACGGCCGTGTCGCCAGCCTCACCGGCTGCGCCCAATCCACCCTGCCCACCGGGGCCAAAACCGAGTTCGCCGTTTTGCATCATCGTCGTGACGCCTTCATTGGTCAGTTGCAACTCAGCAATAGCCGCAATTTGGGCAGGGGTCATCGTCCGTTCAATCTGGTTCACCACCGCCTGCAATTCGGCCTCGGCCGTCGTGTCGCTCTGACCCAATGCCTGGTATGCCTGCCACAGCGGCAGCAGTTCCGCCGCCAGCGTTTCGTCTACGGCCAGGTCGCTCTCTTCCAACTGCACCGTGCCAATGGCTAACTGTCCCACCACCGAGAGCGCGTCTTCATAACCGGCCGTCAGGGTGGTCACGGCCGTGTCACTTTCCACCTGGGCGACTGTCTGGTTCACGGCCGTGTCATCTCCATTTTCCAACGCCGCACTCTGCCCGCCACAAGCCGCCAGCGCCAACATCAAAACCAAAATCAAACCAATCATCATTTCTTTCATCGTTCTATTCCTTCAAAACATCCACAGATTACACAGATTACGCAGATTTTTTATCTGCGTAATCTGTGTAATCTGTGGACAAACCTCTTTACTCATGCCGCAGCGCCTCGATGGGATCGAGCTGCGCCGCCTTATTTGCCGGGAAAAAGCCAAAAAAGATACCCACCACCGCTGCCGAACCAAACGCCAGAGCAATCGAACCAGGCACAATCACCGTGCGCATATCGCTGGACGCGCCAAACAGATAGGCGCCACCGACACCCGCCACCACGCCAATCAGCCCACCCACCAGACTGAGCATCAACGCCTCCGTCAGGAATTGCAGGCGAATATCATTGGGTGTGGCCCCCACCGATTGGCGAATGCCAATCTCACGGGTGCGTTCCGTCACGCTCACCAGCATAATGTTCATAATGCCAATGCCGCCCACCAGCAAAGACACGCCAGCCACCCAGGCCAGCAAATTGCGGAACGCTTCCGTCGTCGCCCCCTGCGTATCAATAATGTCCTGCTGCGTCTGCATGGTGAAAGGCAGTTCATCCACCGTCACCTCTTTAGCCAGCGCCAGCTTCAGTTGGATTTGCTCGATCACCTTCTCCATATCCACCCCCTCTTCAATCTGGGCGTAAATGATACGCACCCGATCCCCGGCAAACTGGCGGAACTGCGTGGGCACAAATTTGTCAAAAACCAGGGTAATGGGGGTGTAAAGCTGAGCGTCGAAGTCGGTATTGCCCACCACCCCTTTGGGCGCGGCTACGCCAATCACCGTCAGTTTGGTATCACCCACCGTCACCGATTGGCCGATGGGGTTCTCTTCGCCAAACAGGTTTTCGGCCAGCGCAGCCCCCAGCACGGCCACTTTGGCTTTGCGCTCCACTTCCGTCTCGTTGAAAAAACGGCCGTCCGCTATCTCCACCGCTCGCACCGACGGAAAATCAATGGTTGTGCCCATCAATAGCACTTCTTCCAACGTCACGTCACCCGCCTTCACCGTCACCGGGCTGGTCTGGTCTACCACCGTACCCACTATGCCAGGCACACTTTCCACTACGGCCGTGTCATCAAACACCAACTGCGGTGTATTCCCACCTGCCTCGCCGGGCCGTCCCATGCCAAAACCGGCCTGAATAAACACCAGGTTGGCCCCCAACCCTTCGATCTGCTCGGCAATAGTCGCTTCTGTACCCGCACTGATGGCGATCATGATGATGACGGCCGCCACGCCAATGATCACGCCCAACATCGTCAGCAGCGAGCGAATCTTATTACGCACCACCCCTTCCCAGGCAATCCGCCCAATCTCCACCGGACTGATAATGCCGGGCACGGCCGTACCCGGCGCACTCTCCACAGGTATGGGAGTAGTTAATGTTTCTTGTATCGTTGTCATTGTTCCCTCTTTTTTTCGTAACCCGTAATCCGTATTCCGTAATCCGATTACGATTCACGGATTACGGCTCACGCATTACGGTTCACCGCTCACGCCACTCTTCCATCCACCATCAGAATCGCCCGCTGCGTCTGGTCGGCGATGTGCTGTTCATGTGTGACCATGAGAATAGTGCGGCCACGGCCGTGAAGCTCATGCAGCAGCCCCATAATCTCATTGCCCGTCTTTGTATCCAGATTGCCGGTTGGCTCATCGGCCATAATCAGCACCGGGTCATTGACCAGGGCGCGGGCAATGGCCACCCGCTGCCGCTGCCCGCCGGACAGTTCATTGGGTTCATGGCGCGCCCGGTCAGCCAGCCCCACCGCTTCCAACGCGGTCATCGCCTTCTCTTCGCGCTCACGGGTAGAGAGACGGCCGTGCCGCTGATACACCATCGGCAGCATCACATTGTGCAGCGCGTCCGTGCGCGCCAGCAGGTTAAACGATTGGAAGATAAAGCCAATCCGCCGGTTGCGAATGGCCGCCAACCGCACCTTGTCCATCCCACTCACATCCTCCCCGGCCAACAAATACTGGCCTTCCGTTGGCCGATCCAAACAGCCCAGAATGTTCATCAGCGTACTCTTGCCGGAACCAGACGGCCCCATCACGGCCACAAACTCCCCGGCCTCAATGCGCACTTCCACCCCCGCCAACGCCCGCACCTGCAAATCGCCCATGCCATACACTTTGTGTAGATTATGTGTCTCGATAATTGCGCTCTTGTTCATCATCCACCTTTTGTGGTGTCAAGTGTCAAGTATCAAGTTACCTGACACTTGACACTTGACACTTGATCACCTGAAAGTCACTCTGTTTCCACAATCCCCGTCGTCACCTCTTCCCCAGCTTCCACGCCAGAGAGGATTTCGGCAAAGGAGAAGTCCATCAGCCCCACTTCCACCATGCGCAGCGTCGGCTCGCCATTTTCCATTACAAAAACGGCATACTGGTCAGGCGAAATTTCGCGCAGCGCCTCCACGGGCACAACGACCGCATTTTGGGCACGGCCGCCAATCACTTCCACCGTCGCATTCAGCCCCACCGGCAGCGTCTGCGGCTTGTTGTAGTTCAGCCGCACAACCGCCCGCACCGCGCTGACGCCATTGGATTGGTACAGCGCCGGATCTACCTGCACAATCTCGCCGGTAAAGGTCTCATCCGGCAGCGCGTCAAATACCACATCCACCGCAAAGCCAACGCCCGCTTTGTCCAGGTCTGTTTCGTCCAGGTAAATTTCCAGCATCGGCTGGGCCAGGTCGGCCAGCGTCAGGAAGACGGCCGTGCCCACCTGTTCACCCACATGGTAATTCACGGCCGTGACCGTTCCATCCATTGGCGCAACCAGTACCGTGCCATCCACATCTGCCTGTGCCGATTCCAGATTCAACTGCGCCTGTGCCAGACTCAACCCATGCGCTTCCTGGTTCAATTGGGCCTGTTGCAGAGAGAGCTCGGCCTGGCGCACGGCCGTTTCCGCTGCCGCTATCTCCTGGGCCGTTGCCCCTACCTGCGCCGCCGCCAATTCCTGTTGCGCACTCAGCAAATTGCTCTCCGCACTGACTGAACTACTGCTGTTGGTGCTGTTCACGGCCGCGTTGTAATTGAGTTGGGCGATTTGCAAATTCTCCTGCGCTCGCAGCACCGCGTCATCGGCCCGTTCCCGTTCATTCAGCAGCGCATCCGAACGGCGCGGGTCGTTCAATTCCCACTCGCGGCCGGGATCATACGCCGTCACCTGCGCCGCCAGCGCCGCATCCAAATCGCGCTGCGCCTGCTCCACGCTGATGTTTTTGATGGTGATATTGGTGCTGGTGGCCGCTTCCTGCCCCCGCGCCCCGTTGTAAGAGGCTTCGGCCGCTTCCAGTCTGGTTTGCAGCAAGGCAATTTCGTCAGGGTCGGCCGTCCAGTTTTGCAAATCGGCCAATGCCTGTTGCGCTTCTTCCAGGTTCAGCCGCGCCTGCTCCACACTGATGTCGTCATAGCTCACGCCAGTTTGTGTAGTGCTGGCATCCGTTTGCATGGCCGCCTGCGCCAGTGATAATTCGGCATTCGCCAACGCCTTTTGTGCGTCGGTATCATCCACCTGTGCCAGCACATCCCCGGCCTGAACCTTCTGCCCCACCGTCACCAGCAGTTCTTCCAATACACCGCCAGTGGTAAAGCTGAGTTCCACTTCCGTTGCCGGAATGACGGCCCCGGCCCCTGTGGCCGAGACCACAATTTCGCCCAGACGGGCTACGGCCGTTTGCACATCCGTCTCTTCACTGTCGGCGGCGGCAACGGCCGTGTTGTTGGCATAATAGGCATACCCAACGGCCGTCACTAATAGCACTACCAAAATACTGATAATCCAAAACCATTTTCTCTTTGTCATCAAACTCTCCTAAAAGTTCGTAGTAGGCGATTCATCGCCCTTTAACAGCACGAAAGTGCTTACTACAAACAATACTCCGCCTGTTTTCAGACAAATTGAAGAAGTTGTTGGGAAATTGTTAAGACGCCCACCTTGTAGCTTGCGCAAGGTTTTGAGGGGATTAAAACAGCCCCTCACAGCACTATCCCCGAATCAATTGCGACCATCGGTTGTTCAGTTGGCCGTATCTTTTTGGCCCGTTCTCCGTTAATCCCAGACAGGAGACTTTCATGTCAGACAGTGAATCAGCGCTCATTGAACGGGCTAAACAAGGAGACCGCGGTGCGTTCGTGGAGATTTATGAACGATTTTATGATCTGATTCATAACTACATCTACCTCCGCATATTCGATGAGGCCATTACACAAGATTTAACCGCAGAGGTTTTTGTGCGCATGGTGGCCCATATAGATAAATTTACCTACCGGAAACAGACCATTTTGGCCTGGCTGTATGTAATTGCCCGTAATCTGGTTGCGGATCATTATCGGACCAACAATCACACCACCCCTCTGGCCTTGAACGAACAGGAACCGGTTATTTCACCGGCCCCGCTGGAATTGGTCGAAGCCAAGCTGACGCAGGCGCAACTGGCTGCCACCTTAGGCCAATTAACTGAGGAGCAGCGGTTGGTTATCATTTTCAAATTTGTAGAAGGTCACAGCAACCACGAGATTGCCAGGTTATTGGGCAAATCAGAGGGCGCCGTTAAAGCGTTGCAATATCGTGCTCTGGCAGCGATGCAGCGCATTTTGGTGAAGGAGTTTGGCTATGAAACATTCTGAATTAACAACCGTGTTGGATGACTGCCTGGGCAGACTGCGGGCTGGTGAAAGTTTGGATGCTTGCCTGTCTTCCTACCCCCAATTAGCCAACCAATTACGGCCGTTACTATTCACGGCCGTGTCCCTCTACCACACCCCCCGTCCTTTTGTTGACTCCCAGGCCCGGTCGGCCGGTCTGGCACGAATGCTGGTTGCCCTGGAAAACAGGCAGGCCAGGCTCGCTGCACCGGTCACAACACCATCAAACAACCGCCGATCATGGTTGCCCATTCGTTTCGCCTTTCAAGTGGCTACGGCCGTTGTTTTGCTTCTCTTCGCTGGTAGTTGGTTAATTGCATTGAACCGTCGGGCGAATCCGGGTGAGGAAGAGCCACTCATCACCAATACGGCCGTTATCATTAGCCACAGTTCATCGCCAACACCTATGATCACGCCGCCAACGAGCCTGCCAGCTATTGTATTTACGGCACAGCCCTTACCCACCATTACGGAAACCCCCATCAATACCCCCACACCCTTTTTGACACCAACCTCATTACCGTCTACTCCACCTCCGCCCCCCACCATCACGGCCACAAATACGCCATTTCCTTCGCCTCATTTTGAAACAGTTGAACAGGGATACCACAGTTATTACAGTTGGACAAACCAGTCAGAAATCATGCTGTTTGAGCCTACTTTGATACAGTTACAAAACCAGGAAGCGTGGGCAAATTTCTGGGCACGACACACAGCCGGGCATTTCCCGCCACCGCCTATGCCAACGATAGACTTTCAGGCTGAAAGTGTGTTTGTACTCATGAATAGTGTTGAGGCAACAGGGGGATACATGGTAGAGATCAGACGTTTAGAACTAAATGAGGGTGGTTTTCTGGTTTATGCAGACAAATATTCCCCGGGGCCAAATTGTGTTGTGAGCGCAGCCATAACACAACCGTTTCACATTGTCAAAACGTCGCGAATCACCCAGACGCCCACCCTGATATTGACAGCCAGGGTACATGATTGTACATCTCCTTAGTACCTGACCAAGTTAAGTTTGTCGTAACCGCTTCAGCGGGAAACCGGCTAAAGGCGTTACTACGAACCCCACAAATTTAGTCTGGCGAGGTACTGATACTATGAGGCAAAAGAAAAAGGCGCACCGCTGAGGGTGGTGCGCCTTTCGAGAAAAGGAGGAGGCTTTTCTAACTTGTCATCCGCTATACGTAATCCGTTAGCCGATTACCCATTACGGCTCACGGATTATCGATGATGCCCGTGACCACCAAAGCCAGGCCCACCAAACCCACCCAGACCTTCGCTCAGATTGCGGAGCAGGGCATCGGCTTGTTCCTGCGTAATATCACCAGCAGCCAGGGCAGCGGCTACGGCCGTTTCATACACCGACTGTACGGCCGTCTGCAACGCATCCTGATCCACGTAGTCCCGCACCGCCTGCCGCGCCAGCATCAGGTCAGCCTGTTCCTGAGTGATCGTGCCCGCTTCTACCAGAGCGGCCAATTCATCGGCCTGCACCTGCGCCTGGGCCGCTTGCAACTCTTCAACGGTGATGCCCAATGCTTCGGCTAACGCTTCGCTCTGGCTGCCGACGCGGAACCCACCACGCCCACCGCTACCATTTTGCAGCAGTTCGTCCGCCTGTGCCTGGGTCAGTTCGCCGTCAGCCACCGCCTGCGCAATGAGCGCGGTGCGGGCGGCCGTGTGAGCGGCCTCCAGTTCCGCGACGGTGATGCCTAACGCGGCGGCTAACGCTTCCTGATTGTCACCCTTCGCGCCAAATCCAGGACGGCCGTGACCACCCCGGAAACCATCGGGCACAACCGGCGTCGTTTCGACGGCCGTATTGTCTTCCTGCGTAGGCGTTTCCGTCGGCTCCGCCTCGCCATCGTCCGTCTGAGCAAAGGCGGCCATCCCGCCAAATGCCAGCGTCAGCGCCAGCAGCCCACCCACCATCATATAACCAATTCGTTTCTGCATTAACATTGTTTTGTCTCCTTTTGACAATTTTTCGCCAATTTGCTGTGCCCAGACCTGACAGGTCTTTGGAGACCTGTCAGGTCTAACGGCTTCCTCGTTGGCTTTCCTGTAATGGCCGTAAGCATAGCCACCGCCTATTCAGAACTTGTTAAGAGCTTGTTGGGATGTTGTTCATCTACCAGAACGAAATGTTAAGTTGTACCAGGCACAAAAACGCCCGTACCGGGGCAAAAGGTATAAACTGAGATATAAATATCATCGCAACGAGATGCAAATAACAAGCCCCATGATAAAATCCACAAAGCGGGGATAACCAGATTGAAAACAACACCAAACCACCCCCGCCGAGGACATCTATGGATTTATGGCGTGAGTTTCATGGCCCGAATGCGGCCTATTTGTTAGACCTGTTTCTTCAATACGAGCAAAACCCGGCGGCGCTGGACAAGGCAACCCAAACCTTCTTCCAACAAAATGCGGCCCAAATCCGGCAGATCATGACCGGGGAAAATGGAGTGGTGGGAACGGACACGGCCACTTCGGCCGCGCTCAGTGCAGGCGTGTCCGTTCCCACCGAAAAAATCATGGGCGCGGTCAATCTGGCCCAGGCCATCCGCGAATTTGGGCACCTGGCGGCGCGGCTGGACCCGTTGGGCACAGAGCCACCGGGCGAACCATCGTTGGCGCTCGACTATCACGAGTTGACGGCCGACGACCTGCGCCAATTGCCCGCCAGCTTGATTGGCGGGCCGGCGGCCGCGGATTGCACAAACGCCCTGGAAGCGATTGAGGCGCTGCGCCACACCTACTCCGGCGCGGTTGGCTACGATTACGACCACCTGCGCGACCACGAGGAGCGCCGCTGGCTACGCGAGATGGCCGAGAGCGGCCGTTTTGCCCCACCGCATACGCCGTTGGACGGCCGTGCCCTGCTCACCCGTCTCACCCAGGTAGAAACCTTTGAACAATTTTTGCAGCGCGTCTACCCCGGCAAAACCCGCTTCTCCATTGAAGGGCTGGACATGATGCTGCCCATGCTGGACGAGATGATCAGCGACGCCGCCACCGTCGGCATTCGCTCCGTGCTCATCGGCATGGCCCACCGGGGACGGCTGAACGTGATGGCTCATTTGCTGGAACGGCCGTATGCCCAACTGCTGACCATGTTCAAAGACCCCGCCCAACGCGACTTCTACGACAAGCGCAACATCATGGGCTGGACGGGCGACGTGAAATACCATGCGGGCGGCTACCACACCCTGGACTTCAACGCCGACGATGTGGTAGATATGACCATCGCCCTGGCCCCCAATCCCAGCCATCTGGAACATGTCAATCCGGTGGTCATTGGCATGGCCCGCGCCGCCGGGACCTATGTGGATGACCCCGGTGCACCCCGCTTTAACCATGCGGTGACATTGCCCATCCTCATTCATGGCGACGCCGCCTTTCCCGGTCAGGGCATTGTGGCCGAAACGTTGAACATGCATCAGCTGCCCGGCTACCGCGTCGGTGGCACGATCCATATCATCGCTAACAATCAGATCGGCTTCACTACCGATTGGCAAGAAGGGCGCAGCACCATTTACGCCAGCGACCTGGCCAAGGGGTTCAAAATCCCCATCGTGCATGTCAACGCCAACGACGCCGAAGCGTGTATGGCCGTGGCCCGGCTGGCCATTGCCTACCGGCAGCAGTTCCACAAAGATTTCCTGATTGACCTGATTGGCTACCGCCGCTATGGACACAATGAAGGGGACGAGCCGCGCTTCACCCAACCGCTGATGTACCGGCGTGTTGACGACCTGCCGACGGTGCGCCAGCAGTGGGCAGACACATTGGTCAAACGCGGCGAGATTGAGTCTGGTGAAGCGGAAAAGCTGACCCAAAGCTATCTGGCCGACCTGCAAGCGTTGTATGAGTCTTTGGAAGTAGAGGAAGTGGCCGAGGAGTTGGAGCCGCAGTTGGAACTGCCACCGGCCGGAGCTGCGCGGCAGGCGGCTACGGCCGTGCCCCTGGCCGACCTGAACGCCCTTAACCAATCGCTGCTCACCTTCCCCGATGGCTTCCAATTGGAGCGCAAATTGCGGCGGGGCCTGGGTAAACGGGAAACCGCTTTTGCCGACCCCGACCAGCCCACCATCGAGTGGGGCACGGCCGAAGAACTGGCATTGGCGGCGATATTGGCGGCGGGCACGGCCGTGCGCCTCACCGGCGAGGATGTGAAACGGGGCACCTTCAGCCACCGCCACGCGGTCTTCCACGATGCGGAAACGGGGGCCGAGTATTGCCCTTTGCAGCATCTCCCCCAGGCCAAAGCCGCCTTTGAAATCCGCAACAGCCCACTTTCGGAAAACGCGGTTATCGGCTTTGAGTATGGCTACAACATCCAGGCCCCGGAGCGGCTGGTGATCTGGGAAGCGCAGTACGGCGACTTCATCAACACCGCCCAGGCGATCATTGACGAATTTGTGGTCTCCGGCAAAGCGAAATGGGAGCAGACGCCGTCGCTGGTGCTGCTGCTGCCGCACGGCTACGAAGGGCAGGGGCCGGATCATTCCAGCGGTCGCCCCGAACGCTTTTTGCAATTAGCGGCCAAGAACAGCCTCCGCCTGGCCTACCCGACGACGGCGGCGCAGTATTTCCACCTGCTGCGGCGGCAGACGGCGGTGCTGGTAACAGACCCGCTGCCGCTGGTGGTGCTGACGCCCAAAAGCCTGCTGCGCCACCCGCGCGCCGCCAGCACGCCCCGCGAACTGGCGGAAGGTAGCTGGCAGCCGGTCATCCCGGATGCGCTCGCGTTAGGGCGAGCGGAAGAGATTCGCCGTCTGGTTTTTTGCAGCGGTAAGGTGTTTGTAGACCTGATTGAAATACAACAACGAATTTTGACAGAGAAGAAGGAATTGAAGGTGGCGCTAACCCGCGTGGAGCAGTTGTATCCGTTCCCGGATGAGGAGGTGCAGGCGGCATTGGCCGCGTATCCCAACCTGGAAGAGGTGGTCTGGCTGCAAGAGGAACCGGCGAATATGGGGGCGTGGGAATTTGTACGGCCGTGCCTGGAACAATGGATTGACGGCAAACCCGAAGCGGCTTCGGGCCGTGTCCCCCTCCGTTACATTGGCCGCCCCCGCCGCACCAGCCCCGCCGAAGGGTCCACTGCCTGGCACCGGCGCAATCAGCAGGCGATTACGGAGTTTGCGTTTGAATTTGGAGATTAGTCAGTGAGCAGTGAGCAGTGAGCAGTAAAGACGACAGAGTGCTAACTGCTGACTGCCCACTGCTTACTTTCAAAAGGGCAAAGAGGAAGCGATGACAGCAAAAATAATTGTCCCAGAACTGGGCGAATCGGTAGTAGAAGCAACGGTGGGTGAGTGGCACAAGCAGGAAGGGGAGAGCGTGGCCGTCGGTGATGTGCTGGTGGAGTTGGAAACAGATAAGGTTGACCTGGAGGTGAGCGCGGAATCGGCCGGGGTGCTGGCGCGCATTTTCCACCAGCAAGGGGCCGATGTGCAGATAGGTGACGTGCTGGCGGAAATCGAACCGGCAGCAGATGGGGTGGCAGCGGCAGCGGATGGAAAAGCGGATAAAGTGGATGGGGCCGCAGAACCGGCCAAACAAGAGGACACGGCCAAACAAGAGGACACGGCCAAACAAGAGGACACGGCGAAAAAAGTGGACACGGCCGTACCCTCTGCTCCTGCTCGCCAACCTGCCGTCACCCCGGTAGCCCAACGGGTGGCGGCGGCTGAAGGGGTGGACGTGGCGCAGGTAGCAGGGAGTGGGGCACACGGCCGTGTTACCCGCCAGGATGTGGAAAAACATCTGCAAAAACAGGAGGCCGCGCCTGCTAAAACACAACCGCAACCGGCTGCCGCCCCATCGCCCCAGGTCAGTGCCGTCGGCAGCAACCGCGCCGAGGAACGCATCCGCATGTCCCGCCGCCGCCGCACCATCGCCCAACGGCTGGTAGAAGCCCAGCACACCGCCGCCATGCTCACCACCTTTAACGACGTGGACATGGGCGCGGTGATGGAACTGCGTAAACGGCGCGGCCCCGCCTTTTTGGAACGGCACGGCGTCAAACTGGGCTTCATGTCCTTTTTTGTCAAGGCGGCGGTGGGTGCGCTCAAGGCGTTCCCCAAACTGAACGCCGAAATTGACGGCGAGGAGATGGTACTCAAACAGTATTATGACATCGGTATGGCCGTGGGAGCGGAAGAAGGGCTGGTGGTGCCGGTGATCCGGGACGCCGACCGGCTGTCGTTTGCGGCCATCGAGCAAAACATCCGCGACTTTTCCGCCAGAGCGCGGGATGGTTCGCTGACACTGGAGGATTTGCGCGGCGGCACCTTTACCATCACCAACGGCGGCGTCTTTGGTTCTATGCTCAGCACGCCCATCTTGAACCCGCCGCAGGTGGGCATCCTGGGGCTGCACCGCATTGACGAGCGCCCCGTCGCCCGCAACGGTGAAGTGGTCATCCGCTCCATGATGTACCTGGCACTGAGTTATGATCATCGGTTGGTAGACGGCCGTGAAGCCGTGCAATTCCTGGCCCGCCTCAAAGACCTCATCGAAGAACCGGAAACATTGTTGCTGGAAGGGTAATTGAGTAATTGAGTAACTGATTCTTTACACACGGAGAATGCCCCGTGTACACTTGGTGAACGGCACCGTTTGATTAGTTGCCTGCTGAGGAATATGAAATGGAAAAAATAGCCACATTACACATTGAAAAATTGCCGGAAGGGGTTTATCTGGCTACATCTGATGATATTCCTGGTCTGGTGGCACAGGGACGCACCATCGCCGAAACACTGGAAATTGCCCGTGATGTCGCCAGAAAACTCATGGAAGCCCAAAATGAACGACACAATCCTATTAAACTGACGGCCGTGCGGGATACTTTCGATTATCCGTTAATTGTAGGCACGTGATGGGCAGACTGGCTGGCTTCAAGTACCGAGACATTATCAAACGCCTTAAACGATTGGGGTTTGAATTTGACCGGCAAGCAGCCGGCAGCCACGAAATCTGATACAACCCACACACGGATCGCTATACGACGATACCGAACCATACAGGTGATATGCCGGCGGGCACATTGCGGGCCATTCTCAAACAAGCCGATGTAACGCCTGAGGAATTCCTCAACACCTGACCAAATAAAGCCGTGCAATTCCTGGCCCGCCTCAAAGAACTGATCGGGGAGCCGGAAACACTGTTGCTGGAGGGATAATTATGGATTCCAAGGAATCAGGCCCCTTTGTATATGAAAACTGGAAACTCTTCCTCTCTGGAAAACCATTGCAGGCTGTGTGGGAGTACCCTTTATTCACTGATGCTCATATTATCGGCGAGATTCGTAACAAGTATGGACCCTATCAACTACTAAATACAGTTCCCAACCCACCAGATTCGGGAAACTTGGCTCCAAGTATCATTTTAAGAACTCAAATGTACACTGATTCGGCTGACCGTATGAGCATGGAAAACACGAACACAGAACGCTTCCATGGCGGTTTGTTGAGTGATGAGATAGCCGCGCTTGTAGCATTGTGCATGGGAATAAGAACACAGGCAGGAGGAGCGACAAGATATTTTACGCCCGAAAATGATCCCCAGGGACAACCAATAAACTGGTTCTCAGATCAAAATCCGACACTTGTTAAAAGAATGACTCGGGGAGCTATTTTGCCACGAGCGCTCCATACCCACAATCTCGAACAGACACATTTGCTTGGGCGTTTAACTGAGCTTTCCGCATCTGAGGCAATTGCACTTGTCCGCGCAGCCAGACTTTATCAGGATGCGGTTTGGATCATAGAATCTGAACCAGAATTGGCTTGGCTCTTTTTTGTATCTGCTATCGAAATCGCTGCAAATCATTGGTTTCAGGCGGAATCCGACGCAATGGTCACACTTGAAGAGGCCAAACCTGACCTGGTTACGTTTCTTGACAAAGCCGCAGGGCAAGCCGTAGCTCAGGAAATTGCTCGTGAATTTGCACCATATCTGCGCAGTTCAAAAAAGTTCAGAGACTTTGCTATTAACTTCCTACCTGATCCGCTTCAAGAACGTCCTGAAGAGTTATTTCAAGTTTCATGGAATACCAAGAACATGAAAAAGGCATTGGTACAGATTTATGATTATCGCTCTCGTGCTCTTCATGGCGGTATCCCATTTCCATTACCAATGTGTATTCCTGCAAGTGCAATGAAGGAAGAAAAACCGCTTGGGTTAGCAACGAGTGCTTATGGTAGCGTGTGGCTCGCTAAAGACACCCCAATGCTGCTTCATGTATTTGAACATATCGTTCGACATGCCTTACTTAATTGGTGGGAGTCAATGCTTTCTGATGAAAATGACAAAAAAGCTGCTCATTATTGACTGAGTAAAACATGAAATTGCAATATCTTACGGAGCAGCTTTTTCCACGAAAGATAGTGCGCCGGTGAAGCGGACGCGGTCGCTGCGGTACAGTTCTTTGGTGTGGTGCAGGCCACGGCCGTACCCCCTGCCTCCTCCCCATAATTTTTCATCCTGCAAACTACTTGCCCCCCACCCCATTGTGGCAGAAAATAGGTGCACAACAGACAACACCCACAAAGGATGCCCTTCATCCTTCATAATTCCTAATTCATAATTCCTAATTCCCAATTCCCCAGGAGGCCCGCATGATTTTCAAGAGTCCTTATCCCGATGTGCAAATCCCCGATATGCCGCTGACCCCCTATTTGCTGGAGCGGATCAAACCGTTTGGCGACAAAGCGGCACTGATTGATGGCCCCAGCGGCCGTACCCTGACCTTTACGCAGTTGGCCGGGGCCATTCGCCTGGTGGCGTCCAGCCTCAGCCAGCGCGGTTTTGGCAAGGGGGATGTGTTTGCCATTTACAGCCCCAATCTGCCCGAATACGCCATCGCCTTCCACGCCGTCTCCCTCATCGGCGGCACCGTCACCACCGTCAACCCGCTATACACGGCCGACGAACTGGCGCACCAGCTACAAGATTCCAATGCCAAATATCTGCTGACCATCTCCCTCTTTTTACCCAACGCCAAAGCCGCCGCCGCCAATTCCAACGTCGAGGAGATTTTCACCTTTGACCCGGTGGAGGGGGCCACGCCGTTTGGGACCTTGTTGCAGAGCGACGGCCGTGTCCCCGACATCACCATCAACCCCGCCGAAGACGTGGTCGTCATGCCCTATTCCAGCGGCACCACCGGCTATCCCAAAGGGGTCATGCTCACCCACCGCAACATCGTGGCCAACATGGTTCAATGTGAAGGCATTCCCAACTTCAAAATGGTCTCCCCGGCCGACACCATCATGGGCATCCTGCCCTTCTACCACATCTACGGCATGGTGGTCATTATGAACATGAGCCTGATGATGGGCGCGACCATCGTCACCATGCCCCGTTTTGACCTGCCCCAATTCCTGGAACTGATTCAGAAACACAAAGTCACCCGCACCAACGTCGTGCCGCCCATCCTGCTGGCCTTAGCCAAACATCCGCTCATTGACCAGTATGATCTCTCTTCTCTAGAGGAATTGACCTCCGGCGCGGCCCCCTTGAGCGAAGAGTTGGCCGAAGCGGTGGTGCAGCGGATTGGCTGCAATGTGATTCAGGGGTATGGCATGACGGAAACCAGCCCGGTGACCCACGTCTGCCCCAACTTCCCCGGCATGATCAAACGCGCTTCCATTGGCCCCGCTGTGGCCAATACCGAGACGATGATTGTGTCCGTGGAAACGGGCGAGCCGGTGGGTCACAATCAGAATGGCGAACTGTGGCTGCGCGGACCACAGGTGATGAAAGGGTACCTGAACAACCCGGACGCCACCGCCGCCACCATTGACGAAAACGGCTGGCTGCACACCGGCGACATTGGTTATGCGGATGATGACGGCTACTTCTATATTGTGGATCGCTTGAAGGAGTTGATTAAGTACAAAGGGTTCCAGGTGGCCCCGGCAGAACTGGAAGGGCTGCTGCTGACGCACCCGGCGATTGCCGACGCGGCCGTCATCCCCAGCCCGGACGAGGAAGCGGGTGAAGTGCCCAAAGCGTTTGTGGTGCTCAAACCGGGGCAAGAAGTCAGCGCGGAGGCAATTATGGCCTGGGTGGCCGAGCGGGTCTCGCCACAAAAGAAAATCCGCCGCCTGCAATTTACCGACCAGGTGCCCAAATCCCTCTCCGGCAAAATCCTGCGCCGCGTCCTGGTAGATCAGGAACGGGCGGCGCAAATTTAGTTTGTAGTAGGCGATTTATCGCCATAGCAATAAGGCGATAAATCGCCTACTACGAACACAAACCACATATCTATGACCTCCATCCCTCCCCACTTCCAACTCCCTTTCCGGCCAATGGCTGATCCCCAGGCAATGGTTATTTCCGGTAATGCCCGGTTTACGGTGCTGGCGTCGCGGTTGATCCGATTGGAGTATGCGGCGAACGGCCGTTTCCAAGACGCCCCCTCCCAACTTGTCTGGTTCCGCCAACAGCCGGTACCGGAATTCAGCGTGGAGGAACGGGACGGCCGTGTCCACATTCACACGTCCCATCTGCACCTCAGCTACCAGAGCGGACGGCCGTTTACGGCCGAATCCTTGAGCATTACACTGCTGGACGGCGGCGTCACCTGGCACGCCGGGGAGGTGGATACCGGAAATTTGCGCGGCACGTACCGCACGCTGGACGCCATCAGCGGCAGCACACCGCTGGAGCCGGGGTTACTTTCCCGCCAGGGCTGGGCCGTGGTGGATGATTCACACACGCTGCTCTTCCGGGGAGATGGCTGGCTGGAACCGCGTTCAGATGGGGGCATAGATTGGTACTTTTTGGGCTACGGCCGTGACTACACTGCCTGCCTGCAAGAGTACGCCCGCCTCACCGGAGCCGCGCCGCTGCTGCCCCGCTGGGCGCTAGGTAACTGGTGGAGCCGCTATTGGGCCTACAGCCAGCACGAACTGACCCGCCTGATGGAAGAGTTCCGCCGCGCCCACATTCCCCTGTCCGTGTGCATTGTGGACATGGATTGGCACCTGACGGACGTGGGCGAGTATAACGGCTGGACGGGGTACACCTGGAACCGTGACCTCTTCCCGGAACCGGACGCCTTCATCGGCTGGCTGCATGAATTGGGGTTGAAAACGGCACTCAACCTGCACCCGGCGTTGGGCATACGGCCGTATGAAGAACAATACCCCGCCCTGGCCGAACGGCTGGGCATCCCCCCCGGCGAAACCATCGCCTTCAACATCGCCGACCCCGCTTTTGCCAATGCCTATTTTGAGCTGCTGCATCACCCCTATGAAAAGTTGGGCGTAGATTTCTGGTGGATGGATTGGCAGCAGGGTACACTCAGCGACCTGCCCGGTTTAGACCCGCTCTGGTGGCTGAACCATTTGCATTTTTATGATTTGGGGCGGGATGGCAAACGGCCGTTCATCTTCTCGCGCTGGGGTGGGTTGGGCAATCACCGCTACCCCATCGGCTTCTCCGGCGACACCTGGGTCACGTGGGAATCGCTGGCCTTCCAGCCCTACTTCACCGCCACCGCCGCCAACGTCGGCTACGGCTGGTGGAGCCACGACATTGGCGGCCATATGTTTGGTGTGGAAGACAGCGAATTGTATGCTCGGTGGGTGCAGTTTGGCCTGTTTAGCCCCATCCTGCGGCTGCACAGCACCAAAAACCCGTTCCACGAACGCCGCCCCCACGCCTACGACGCCGAAACGTACCGCGTCACCAAAGAAGCGATGCAGTTGCGCCACGCCTTCATCCCCTATCTGTACACCCAATCCTGGCGCAACCACACGGAACATATCTCACCCATTCGCCCCCTTTACCACAACTACCCGGACGCTGAGGCCGCCTACCACTGCCCGCAGCAGTACACCTTTGGCAGCGAACTCCTCGTCGCGCCCTATGTGGAACCGGCCGACCCGGACACGCGCCTCAGCCGCCAGGTGGTCTGGCTGCCACCGGGCGGCTGGTATCACTTTTTCACGGGTGAATTTCTGCCCGGTGACGGGTGGGTTGCGCAATATGGCCGTCTGGAAGACATCCCCGTGTTTGCCAGAGCGGGGGCGATTGTGCCGTTGGGACCACAGGTGGGTTGGGGCAATGTGGGCATTCCGGGGGAATTGGACGTACACGTTTTTGCGGGGGCGGACGGCCGTTTCACGCTCTATGAAGATGACGGCGAAACCACTGCTTACCAGTCTGGTGACTACAGTTTGCTGGAATTCCAACAAACGTGGCGGGAGCGGGAACTGGAACTGCGTCTGGCCCCTGTAGCCGGACACACCAATCATCATCCGGCCCTGCGTACCATCCGCCTGCATGTGCATGGCGTCCGGTATCCGCTCTATGTGGCCGTGATGCTGGCCGAGGCGCCGTTATCGTGCCATTTGCGCTACGACGGCCGTACCGAAACCATCCATCTCAGCGGTGTCAACCTGCCTAAAGAAGCCTCCCTCACCGTCACCATTGGCACGGACGAAGAAAGCCTGCTCGCCCACCGCGACCGCACGCCGGAAAAAGTAAACGCCATGCTGCACACCTTCCGGCTGGAAAGCCAGGTCAAAATGGGCATCTCACAACAACTCGAAACGCTGCTGGCCGACCCCACCATCTTGAAACGATTTGCGCCCTTGCTCAAACCATCCCAGGCGCGGGCGCTGTTGGAGGTGACGCAGCAGGCGGGGGTGCATCATGTGCGGAACACGGCCGTGCCCGACCTGCTGCTCCTCTGGAATAACCACCAAAACGAATCATTTCAGTACCAGTTGAATGAATACGACAACCACCGTTTTGAGATTGAAAAACGGTTTGGCACGCAATCTGGTGTTGTACCTCTTTTTCAGCCGCTCGTGCCTGAGCACTCGTGGCAGTTGACGGTAGATTATGGGGGGGTGACGGCCGTGACGCTAAGACCCTAAGGGTTTTGAAAACCCTTAGGGTCTGCACCGGAACGCCGCGCTGCCAGGGGATGGCGCTGTTGCCCTTGCGCGTCAAAATTGGTGGAGTCAAGCCATGTTTCAAATGCTCGTTTGATAGCCGGCCATTCAGTATCAATAATAGAAAACCAGGTTGTATCCCGATTGCGCCCCTTATAAATGAGTGCCTGGCGGAAGATGCCTTCAAACGTAAAACCCAGGCGTAAAGCGGCGCGGCGGGAAGCATCATTCAGCGCGTCACATTTCCACTCATAACGGCGGTAGCCCAGTTCGTCAAAGGTGCGGCGCATCATCAGGTACATCGCTTCGGTGGCGACAACGGTTTTCTGCAAACAGGGCGCATAATTGATATGCCCCACCTCCATCACACCGTGCGCGGGTGTGATGCGCAGGTAGCTGGCAACACCTTCCGCTCGTCCTGTTGCCTGGTTGATAATGGCATAAAACAGGGGGTCATCACCCCGGCTGCTGGCTTCGATATGGCTATAAAATTCGGCAAAAGTGGCAAAAGGGCCATACGAGAGATACGTCCAGAGACGGCCGTCCGCATCTTCGCTGTAAGCCTGAAACAACTCGTCGGCGTGGCGTTCCGGGTCGAGTGATTCCAGGTGGCAGGTACGGCCGTGCATCGTCGTTCGTGGCGGCCACGGCCGTGGCTGCCAATCAGCCACCGGAAAGCCAACTGGTTGTTCTAAATGATTGTGTGTGTTGTGTGGCGTCATTCGTCCTTTGTCCTTTGTCCTTTGTTATTGGGTAATTGGGTAACTGGGTAATTGCTCACCTTGTCACCCTGTCACCCTGTCACCTTGTCACCCTGTCCCCCCTCGCCTGCTCAAGTATACCCATTTTTGGCATCTCCCAATCAGTTGGTATAATTGCCCCTTTACTGGGGATGTGGCGGAACTGGCAGACGCGCATGACTTAGAATCATGTGCCGCAAGGCGTGTGGGTTCAAGTCCCTCCATCCCCACTGACGTTTAAGAAAGCAAAAGCGTTGCCAGAGCAACGCTTTTTTGCTGCAATACCACAACCAGCGAGGTAAACCTGTGACTCTAACAATTCGTACGGAACAAGATGATCGCCGTCAGCTACAAATGACGATTGAAGTGCCCGAAGAGCGGATAGAAAAGCAAATGCGAGACACCGCGCGCAAACTGGCAAAGGATATTAACCTGCCCGGATTTCGCCGGGGCAAAGCGCCCTATTCGGTGGTAGTGAACCGCGTCGGCCGTGACGCCCTGCGTGCCGAAGCGGTGGAGGATATGCTCCAGTCCATTTTTGAGGAAGCCCTGGACGAAGTGAAGCCAGATATGTATGCCCAGGCTCAATTTGACGATATGGAAATGGAACCGCTCGTCTTGAAATTTACCATTCCGCTAACGCCGGAAGTGACGCTGGGTGATTACCGCAGCCTGCGCAAAGAGATTGACCCGGTCAGCATCACGGACGAAGCCGTCGAGCAGGCGCTCAAACGAATTCGCACCCGTTATCAGGAGTTGGAGGAAGTAGACAGACCAACGGCCGAAGGGGATATGATTGTCATTAGTGGGCGCGGCGAACTCATCGTGGAAGTGGATGAGGATGAGGGCGAGGAAGAAGAGGGCATGGAGACAGGGGAGACGGACACGGCCGTGCCCCAGCCCCCCACCGACGCCACCGAAACAGATAACGAAGAGGACGAAGATTTTGAGGATGATGAAGACGACGATGATGACATCCTCTTCGACTCTACACGTCTGGAAATTCCTCTGGACAATACCGAAATTTTCCCCGGCACGCCCTTTGTGGAAAACCTGGTGGGTCTGAGCGTGGGTGAGAGCAAAGATTTCACCTTTGTCTTCCCGGAAGATTACGAACAGGAAGAGATGGCCGGGAAAGAAGCGATGTTCAGCGTGGAAGTGCTGGAAGTGAAAAGCCGCCATCTACCGGAACTGGATGATGAACTGGCGCAGAAAGAAGGGCATGAAACGCTGGCCGAACTGGAAGAAGCGACGCGCGAACGCCTGCACGAAATGGCCGAATCTCAAGCGAACAATGAACTGGTAGACAACATGGTGCATGAAATGCTGGACATGTCTACCCTGGTTTATCCGCCGGCGGCCGTGGAGATGGAGATTGACGGCCGTCTCTCTTCCTTCAAGAGTCAGGTGACGCGCTCCGGCTGGCAGTGGGAAGATTATTTGAAAATGAACGCCACTTCCGAGCAAACAATCCGGGAAGATTTCCGCGAAGCGGCCGAAGAAGGGGTGCGCCATCAACTGGTTTTGCGCCAGTTTGTGCTGAATGAGAAGCTCAAAATTAAGGATGAAGATATTGAAGCCAAAGTAGAAGAACGCATTTCCGCTTTTAATGATAACGAAACGCTGGCCAGCAGTATGCGCGACTATTACAAAAAAGGCGCCGGCCTCGACATGATCAGCGGTGAGATTCTCATGGACAAAGTAACGAAACGAATGGTGTCCATTTACAGCGGTTCTGCTCCCTCTTTAGAAGATCTGGAAGCAGAGGAAACGGCCGTGATCGAAACAGAATCGCCTACTGATGAACCAATAGAAGCCACAGACATGGCCGCGACAGATAGTGCAGCCATAGAAGAAGCCACTGCTTCTGTAAACGCTGAAGCCGAGCCGGAAACGGCCGTGACCGACCCGGAATAACACAAATCTAACACGGCACGGCTACACTCCCACGACATTATTCAACCCAGTTGGGCAGCAGCCTTTCAAAGCTGCCGCTCACCGTCAGGAGAACCTTCCATGATGAACCTTCCAACATCTCTGGTCCCCATGGTTATTGAAACCACCGGCCGTGGGGAACGCGCTTTCGACATTTTTTCGCTGCTGCTGCGCGAACGTATTATCATTCTGGGCACCCCCATCAACGACCAGATCGCCAATCTGACAGTGGCCCAAATCCTATTTCTGGCCCGTGAAGACAATACCAAACCGATTCGCATGTACATCAACAGCCCTGGCGGGCACGTATACGCCGGCATGGCCATTTATGACACCATGCGCCAGGTGGAATGCCCGGTTTCCACCGTAGCCGTGGGTTTTACGGCCAGCTTTGGCACGGTGCTGCTCGCTGCCGGTACCAAAGGGATGCGTTACGCCCTGCCCCATGCCACCATCCATATGCACCAACCTTTGGGCGGCGCACAAGGGCAGGCTACCGATATTGAGATTCAGGCCAATGAAATTCTGCGCCTGCGCACCAGCATTAATGACATTCTGGCGCACCACACCGGGCAGCCCTCTAGCCAAATTGCCGATGATTTTGACCGTGACCGCTATATGACGGCACAAGAAGCGATGCAGTATGGTCTGGTGGATGAGGTTTTGGCGCATCCAGAATAAGCTCTATCTCAACGGTTCAGACCTGACAGGTTTTTTGAAACCTGTCAGGTCTTTAAAGGCGTTCTGTTATCCACAGAACGTCTTTTTTGTTTGACGGACAGGGCAACCCCAGAGAAAATGTCACCATGATCAACTTTGAAATTCCCCGCGACCTCCTGATCGGGCTAGAGCCATATGCGCACATTGCCCGCGCCATCATGCGACCCCAGGCACACGATTACGATGAACAGGAACACGAACGGCCGTACCCCTTCATCCACGCCATCTGGCCCCTGGAACGGGCGCGCCACCAACACCTGCAAACCGCTGCTGCCCAAGAAACGACCACTGAGGAACCCGACCTGGATGTGCTGTTTTCTATCTTGCTGGCCGAACTACTGAGTTGGGGTGATGCCGGGCAGTTTTTGGCGCGACCAGGTGGACGTTTGGGCGGCACGGCCGTGGCCGCCGCCGGTACCCCCACCCAAAAAGCCACCTTTCTGGAACGTTTCGCCGACAGTGAGGCGCCCGTCTGGGGGGCCATGGCCATCACTGAACCGGACGCCGGCTCAGACAACAGTGCCATGCGTACCACGGCCGTACTTGATCCCCAAACGAACGAATGGATACTCAACGGCCAGAAAATCTTTATCACCAGCGGCGCGTTGTCGCTGGTGGAATCAGACGGCATCTGTATTGTGTGGGCCACGGTTGACCCACAGGCCGGTCGCCAGGGGATCAAGTCGTTTGTCGTGGCCGCGCATACGCCCGGCGTGTCGGTCTCGCCAGGCATGAATAAGTTGGGCATCCGCGCCAGCGACACGGTTATCATCAACTTTGACAATGCCCGCGTTCCCTATGACCACCTGTTAGGCGACCTGGAAGTGCAAACGGAGAACACAACGAAAGGTTTTGCGGGGGCAATGAAGACGTTTGACGCCAGCCGTCCGGCGGTAGCTGCCAGCGCCGTAGGCATTGCCCGCGCCGCGTTGGAAATCACCAGGGAAACGCTGGCCGAAGCGGGGGTAGAACTGGACTATAACAAACCGCGCCATTTGTTGACGGCCGTCGAACGCGACCTGCTGGAAATGGAAGCGCAATACAAAGCGGCCTGGCTGTTGACGTTAAAAGCGACGGCAGCGATCATGCACGGCCATAGTAACCGGTTAGATGCCAGTATGTGTAAGGTGAAAGCGGGCACGGCCGTTGTTTTCATCACTCAAAAAGCGGTTGAGCTGCTTGGTCCGTTTGGTTACACCCGCGCTGCCCTGGTGGAAAAATTGATGCGCGACGCCAAAATAAACGACCTGTATGAGGGCACGCGCCAGATTAACCTGCTCATTGTGGCGCGGGCACTGTTGGGGTACTCCCGGCGGGAATTAAAATAATAAGACCTGACAGTTCTCAGAGAACTGTCAGGTCTGCTGATAATAAAGAAACGAGGATTGAGAGATTGTTACTACCCAACATTCCTCTTCCCGGAATCTCTCAATCCTCGCTGCCGAGGGGATGCAAGTTGGAATGCTGACAGTGGCGTGAACACCACCACTACCAGCTACGCTACATACGCACCGGTGTGGCCTCATACATGGCCGCCCTGATATCCATACAATCACGGCGCACGGTAGGGTCTACCTCAATCATGGCCGCGATTTTTTCATAGCCATACAAAATCGTGGTGTGATCCCGATTACCCAACTTATCGCCAATGATAGGCAAGGAGGCGTCCGTTTCCGTACGCGCCAGATACATAGCCATCTGGCGCGGGTAGGCGACGGTGCGCTTGCGGCTGGCGCCGACCATTTCGTCGGTCGTTACCCCAAAATAACGACACACAGCGGCCACTACCAGATCAAGCGTCAATTTATCAGGTCGGCGGATCAGGTCGGCCATGGCCATATTGACCAGTTCCATATCTACCGCGCTGCCAGAAAGCTGGGCGTAGGCCATTACTTTGTTAAACGCGCCTTCCAATTCCCGAATGTTGTTGCGCACATGTTGGGCAATGAAATCCATGACCGCGTCGGGCACAAAGACGCCACACTCTTCGGCTTTGGTCTGCAAAATGGCTTTGCGCATTTCCACATCGGGCATTTGAATGTCGGCCATCAGCCCCCACTCAAAACGGGATTGCAGCCGTTCTTCCAGGGTCATCATGGCCTTGGGTGGGCGGTCGCTGGAAATAACCACCTGTTTGCCCTGGCTGTGCAGTTCGTTGAAGGTGTGGAAAAGTTCTTCCTGGGTGCTTTCTTTACCGGCGATAAACTGGATGTCATCAATCATCAAGACATCAGGGGTGCGATAGCGTTCGCGGAATTCAGCCATTTTTTTGTTGCGGATGGATTGCACCAGGTCGTTGGTGAAGGTTTCAGAGGGGATGTAACAAACGGTGTAGCCATCCAGCATACATTTGTGGCCGATGGCGTGCAGCAAATGGGTTTTGCCCAGACCAACGCCGCCATAGATGAAAAGAGGGTTGTAGGTTTCGCCGGGATTCTCGGCGACGGACAGGGCGGCGGCGTGGGCCAGCCGGTTACTGGGGCCAACGACGAAGGTGGAAAAGGTAAAACGGCCGTTCAAATTAGCCACTGTGGTCGCCGTTGTTTTACCGTTCAAGCGCGTCGTCTTCGGCGCTGTTCCATTGGAGCCGTTAGTGGCTAATGATTGTGGGTGCTTGATCAAATCATCCGCCCAGACGACGAACCGTATATCAACTGTATGACCAACTATGGTGGACAGTGTGCGCAAAATGGTGTCCCGCAGGCGGTTCTCCAGCCAATCTTTGGCATAATCGTTACGCACGCCAATGACAAAAACATCGTCATCACACGTCAACAAACAGGCATCCTTCAACCAGGTGTTGAAGGTGGCTTTGGTCATCTGTAATTCCAGTTCTCCCAGGGTAGCTTTCCAGGCGGTTTCAGGTGTCATCGTCATTGATCCAGTACGGGCTGCTGGTTGTCTGACAGACAACAAATGACAACAAGCAGGCAGCAACAAATGGCCTCAGGCAACAAAGCAAATATAAAGTTGGTATAAGTTTTATACGGCCGTTGCTCACAAAATTTGAAGAATTAAACGGGGATACTTCTCAACCCGACAGCGCTTCCTCTTCACCGATTCTGTGGCTCCACCGCTAAGTCACCAATGCCACGTAGCGACCACTAACATTGGATATGGATCGGCTTAATGTGGTATGCAGATATGTTTACAACGGCATCCTCATTCTAGCAAAAGGGGGCAAAGGACGCAATGAAAAAGAGGCCATTTTGCCTTAAAAGCTGGAACATTTTTAGAAAGCGGGAATCTTAAAAATTTCCAACTTTTAAGACAGGTAACTTGACAATACGCTGTACCACCCACATGTAGGGCATGGTTGGCTGCCATTTCCTGCATTTGCGGTATATCTGGGGGCGGCAACGGCCGTGTTCACCCGGCGTGTTTCCTCATCTTTGCAGCATTGGCTGATATTTTTTGGCCGCCAACGTGCGCTGTTGTGCATTAGGGGCGAAAAGCGGCGACGGCGGCGAACGGACACGCGATGCTTATGTGAAAAAGTGGGTTTTACTTACGGCCGTGCCCAGATCAACCACGTGAAACGATGCCCATGGCGGGCGTCTGGTTCGTGTTCCTGGCGAAAGGTTTCGCGCCATTCCGCAGGGTCGAGAGGGGGGAAATAGGCGTCACCCGTGAATTCGCCGTCTATCAATGTCAGATACAGACGGTGGGCCAGGGGCAGAGCTTTGGCATAGATTTGGGCGCCACCGCCGATGATCACTTCGGGCACATCCCCGGCGGCCGCTAATGCTGCCGCGAGAGAGTGGACAACGGTACAGCCCACTGCCTCATAGTCAGGGTTGCGGGTGATGATGATGTTGTGACGGCCGTGCAGCGGCCGAAATTTCGCCGGAATGGAATTATAGGTCTTGCGCCCCATGATGACCGGTTTGCCCATTGTTCGCTCCACAAACCAGCGCATGTCGTCAGGCAACCGCCAGGGCAGGCCATTATTTGCCCCGATAAGGCGGTTGTAATCCATAGCCACGATGAGGGAAATAATCATGGGAGAGATTAGAAATTGGAGATCAGACAATCTCTAATCTCCAATCTCATCTATACAGCTATCGGCGCTTTAATTGCCGGGTGACATTGGTAATTGATCAGTTCAAAATCCTCGTAGCGGAAATCGAAAAGGTCTTTAACATTCGGATTCAAGCGCATTTGCGGCAGCGGGTATGGCTGGCGAGAGAGTTGCAGTCGGGCCTGTTCCAGATGGTTCAAATAGAGGTGAGCATCGCCAAAGGTATGCACAAAATCGCCAGGCTCATAGCCCGTCACCTGGGCCACCATCAGCGTCAGCAGAGCATAGGAGGCAATGTTGAAGGGCACCCCCAGGAAAATGTCGGCGCTGCGCTGGTAAAGCTGGCAGGAGAGTTTGCCATCGGCCACAAAGAATTGAAACAGACAGTGGCAGGGTGGCAGCGCCATCTCGTCCACATCAGCCACATTCCAGGCAGAGACGATGTGGCGGCGGGAATGGGGATTGTGCCGGAGTCCATGCAAAAGTTGGGTGATCTGGTCAATGGCCCGGCCGTCGCGCCCCGGCCATGACCGCCACTGATAGCCATACACCGGCCCCAGGTCACCATTGTCATCCGCCCACTCATCCCAAATGGTCACGCCGTTATCGCGCAGATAGCGGATATTGGTGTCACCCTGCAAAAACCAGAGCAGTTCATGGATGATGGAGCGGAAATGGAGCTTTTTTGTCGTCACCGCCGGGAAACCATCGGCCAGATTAAAGCGCATCTGGTAGCCAAACACGCCAATGGTGCCCACCCCCGTGCGGTCACTCCGTTCGATGCCGTTATCCAGTACATGCTGCATTAAATCCAGGTATTGTTTCATAATCATGATCCAGTACAACGCACTTTCGCAGTGCATCATACCTGGCGGGAGTATAAGGCGGGTTATGGTTGGGGAAAAGGCCCCAGCCCAACTTGGGCATCCTCTGCTTGTAAGATGGTCATTTTTTGCCCCGTATGCCCATCTACCAATGAAAAACTAACCCACCAATCATCGTCGGCCTCGGCCGTGAACAGTGGAATTTCCACCTGTTGCCAGAAAGATTCTCCTGGCCGCCAGCAGGTGGTTGGATATTGCAAATCAAACGGCTGCAACAAGGTGGCCTGCAATGCGGCCTGGCTGCCATTCACCGGAATGAAGGATAACCAATATGGTTGATCAACCTGTCCGGTTGAATGCCAATATAGCCATAATTTCAAGAGACCACCTTCGGCTGTGGGTAGCACCTGCCCGGCAAATGCCTGTAATTGCAGGGCGTCACCCAGGAAAACGGCCGTAGGCACAATCGGTTCTGGCGGTTGTTGTGGCAGCGGCGGAGCGGCTGCCGGTGGCCGAACATTAAAATCAGAGCCACCAACACGCAAAAACGCCACCATCACCAACAACAAAACTACCTGCGTCAGCGTGAGCAAACGGCCGTCCTGCACGGCCGTTTCTTCTCGATATCGCACCAGTCCATGCGCGGCAATCAACAGCAAAAAAGGTGTATAGTAGAGCAGAATACGCCCTGTCTCGCCACGCAACGTCCCAGAAAGAATAAGCAGTGTAAATGATAAAAATACCGCCAGAATAAATAACTCGCCGACCGTTAAGGTCTGCGCATCTCGCCAACGCTGCCAGATCATCCAAACACCCCAGCCAGCCAGCAATACCAGCGGCCAGCCCGTAAAAATAAAATAGTCGTAACTGTGCAAGAATAGCCACGGTAGATACGGCCGTTCGAGTTCAAAATGGGTTAACGTAGCTGACTGGAAAATCTGGACAAAAGTAACTTCATACAACAGATAATACACCACCCAGACCAACAGAAGCCCTAAACCAAACCACATACCCATCACCACCGGCCAATGCCAGCGTATCGCTATCAGCGTAGGTGCATCGGTCAGGCGGTGGCGGCCTAAATAAAACCCCAACGCCAAAACGCCTGCCAGCAACCCCAAAGGCAAGAAAGCCATCGTCATAAAAGTCAACAACGACAAGAGTGTACCGGCGGCCAACACCCACACCGGCCGATTGTGCCATAAACCCCATACTAACAAGGCAACAACGGCCGTCGCCCAAAATGGAAACACCGTATTAGGGGAAGGCGAAAACATCAACACCGCCGGAACCAACGGCCACCAAAAAACAGCCCACAACGCCGTCGGGCGACCAAACATCGCCTTGCCTAACGCATAAAGAGGCCAGCACGTCAGGCTGCTCCACAACGGCATCAAAATGCCCAACCATGAACTGGCAAACTGCGCGTTACTGTAATCATTGATGCGGTAATTGTGGCATTGTGCTGCCCGCAATATAGGCGCTAACTGGTCACTGACGGCCGTCCACTGCGCCAACACCTCATTCACCCCATAATAAACCAACACCATCCCCGGTGGTGAAATGCTCATATGGCTAGAAAACCATTCCGAATCGCGCATAAACTGCGGCCAATTACGCAAGGTTGCCCCCATATCGTCAATGCGGGCAGCAGCATAATGCCATCCCCCTGTTTCACCACTCACCACCACCGTATATAGTTCAAAAAATGGATCATTGGTTACAAATAAGGCCGCTAACGTCAGGCCAATGGTACCCATCATGGCCCACGCTAACAGCCAGCCCACCCGTTCCCGACGCCGCAGCCAATCCGCCACCACCAGGTAGATGATGACTCCTACCAGCAACGGCAGCAAGCGACGCAGGTCAGCCAGGATCGCATACGGCCAGCGCCAACCATAACCCCCACGCAGCCCTGGCAGCCAATCCACCGCCAGCAAAAACGCCCAGAACAAACTCAACACGATGATCAACAGCAACGGCCGTGACCGCAAATTTCTCACGCTTTTCTCCTCACGATGGCACAATCAATAGTCTGCTCATTCATCCGCAGGGAAGTATAGTGGGAAGTGGATGGGTGGCAAATTTGATTACGGCCGTTACCCAACAAACAATTGCCGTCTTAAACAGCTTTGATTTTGCCGATCAATATACCGGCTGGTTTCTCAAAAGAGGGCAGGGGTACCAATAAAATCAATACAGCAGCCGCAACAGAGCCACCTTTCCCAAACTGCCAAAGTAGCCGGAAATGTCTACCGGCTCTAGCATTTCCGCCAACGCATCGGGGTCATAGCGCACCCCCAGCAGCCGTTGCTCCAATTCCGCCACCGGCTGCAAACCAGCAAAATCGCCATAAATGGTGATCTGCTCAATCAACCCCTTGTTCACCTCAATGCGCATATCAATTTTGCCCACACCCTCAAACCGATCCTGCTTACGCACATTGAATCGCGGTGAACGGCCGACATTCCATTCCCATGTCTGGTAGCGGCTGGCCGAAAGCTCGTTAATCTTTTCCCAGTCGGCAGGCGTTAGTTCGTAGGTGGATACACCTATGTTGCCAAAAATCTCCTGCAACAACGCCTCTTTCAACTGGTGAATGTCCATATCCACCGGCAAGAGTTCACGGATATTGACCACAAAAGCGCGAATAGATTGCACCGCGTTGGAGGTAATCTCCAACTGCCGGGGATTGAGCGCCTTGAGCAGCGTCTCCAGGTGGCTGTCAAACAACAGCGTGCCATGACTGAACATACGCTGCGACGTGGCATATTGGGCATTGCCGGAAATCTTCTTCCCGGCGGCGTAAATGTCGCTTTTGCCGCGCAGTTCGGCATCCACGCCCAATGTGCGCAGCGCCCTGGCCACAGGTTCGGTAAAGCGGGCAAAGTTATGGAGATGGTCACGGCCGTTGGTCATAAAACTAAAATTCAAATTGCCCAAATCATGGTACACTGCCCCACCCCCTGACAGCCGCCGCACCACATGAATGTTGTGAGCGCGGATGAAGTCGGTATCAATCTCCTCAATCGTATTTTGGTTACGGCCGATAATGACCGACGGCTCATTGATGTAAAAGAGCAAAATCGGCTCCTCCGTCGCCACATGCCGCAGCACAAATTCCTCAATCGCCAGATTCACACGCGGGTCGGTAATGTTTTGGTTGTCTACGAATAACATGGTTGTCCTTTGTCATTGGTCATTAGTCCTTTGCCAGTGACCAATGACGAACGACCAATGACCTCTCCCCGGCGATTTTAACCAACCAACGGAAACAGAGCCAGCAGAAGCCAGGCAAAGAAGAGGGCATTCCCCAGGCCATACGCCCAGGGGTCATCCACCGCCCCACCCACCAGCGCCATGATGCCCAACACAATGGGCAGCACGGGCAGCACCAGCACCAGGAAAAAGAGGGAAGGGACAAGGAGCACGGCCGTGCCCAACCCCACCATCAGCACCATACTCTGCCCCGCCCACCAGCCAATCCGCTTACCCATAGACGCACCCTGCTGCGCCCACCCCGCCGCCAACAGCCAGGGCAAAAAGGCCAGCGCCAGCACCGGCCAACGCAGCAACCGCGCCGGAATGAGAAACCAGGGCAGCCATACCACCTGCGCCATCAGCCCAAACACCAGCCACAAAAAGGCAAAAATTGCCAATCCCCACCATAAACCTGGGCGTGTGGGCCGCAACGGCCGTATCCCCACTCCCAGCCAAACCAGTCCTAACACCAAAAACCACAGCCCTTGTGCTCCGGCAATAAGCACGCCGCCCACCTCGCCAATGGACACAAATCGATTTGCCAGCCATAACACGGCCGTGGCCGCCAGCGGTGCAACGAACAACCCCACCATGTGCCAGGGTGGGCGGCGAAAATTGGTGGTAATGCGTGGCTGGCGAATGATCGGCGTAATCGCCACCACCAGCACCAGCCACGCCGCCAACTGCACCAGATACCAGACCATACGCATATCCGTGTAAGCCACCGTTGTCGGCAGCCCAAAGGTCTGGCCCAACCAGCCGACGGCCGTCTGGTGCGCCGTCGGGCTAAAGAGGATGGTGATATGCTCTACGCCGGGAATCAGTTGAAAGGAACGGGCACGGCCGTCCGCAAAATCCGTATTCGCTCCACCCGCCCGCGCCAGTAAATCTTCGGCATTGGCCGCAAACTGTGGCTCCAACTGCCCCGCTTGCAGCAGCAAATTACGCGGTTCTGTTTCTGTCACCGCCGCATCTGTGGGCGACACGGCAACCGTCGCCAAATACCGATCCGGGTTGGCAATACCAGCCGTCATCGCCGCCCCACTGCCCATCGAATGGCCTAATAACGCAACACGACGGCCGTCCACCTCCGGTTGGGCGATCAGGGCCGCATACGCCGCATCCATGTTGGCTTGCAGCGCCGCTGCGCCGCGCGTCATCTCACCGCCCAACGGGGCCGGATTGGCCGCGTGGCCGTCAAAATCCAGCAGCAGCGTGGCATACCCGGCGCGCGCCAATGTGTAGGCAAAGCCCAACATGAGCTGCTGCGAGCCGCTAAATCCATGGGCGATAATCACGCCAGGCGCGGGTAGTGCGTCCGCCGGGGCAATTAGCCGCATGGGGACGCCATTCTGGGTCAACGGCCGTGTCACCAAGCCATCCCCCGCCCGCCACACCATCAGCCACGCCAGCCCAATCACCAACAGACAACCCACCACCACAATCCAGCGCCCGCGACTCAACTGTTTTCTTCTCATTCTTTCCTCCAAAAATCCGTGATGTGTGATGCGTGAGAGCTTTCTGGTCACGCATCACGCATCATGGCAAGTCGGACACGATTTCCACGGCCGTCACTTCCCCGCCATTCACCACCACCGGCTGCCGGTATTCCTGCCCACCCACCGACACAAACAGTGTGTAATTACCGGGCGGCAAGTCGGCAAAGAGGAAGTTCTCCGCCAGCGCCGCATCTGAGTGAATGAGGTGCTGCGGATCATCCAGGTAAGTAAAAGTGTAACGGTAGAGCGGGTCATCGTCGGTGGATTCAATTAAGGTGATACGAACGCCCTGCCACGGCCGTCCCCCTTCATCCACCAATCGCCCCGCTAACACGCCCGTTTCCGGCAATGGTTCCAACCACAACATTGGGTTCTGTGTGGTGGCAAAGTTATTACTACCTATGCGAATTTCCATATGCAGATGGGGCACGGCCGATACTCCCTCCACGCCAACCTCGGCTATCGGCTCACCCTGCACCACCCGCTGCCCCGCCTCTACCTGAATAAGCTGTACATGACCGTATAACACATACACCGGCTGCCCCTGCCACTGTTCATCCAATTCTAGCACTACCAACTGCCCATACCAGTCACAGCGCCAACCGTACAACTCGTCAGCATCGGACTGCGCCACGACAACTGTGCCATCAGCTACGGCCGTGACCATTGTCCCCTGCACCGCCGGCATATCCGCGCCATTGTGCAGCAAAAAACGGCCATCCCCATCCCAACCATACGGATAATACCCATTTTCCAATGGTTTGCGCCCCCCTGACACCGGGTCTATCAACCAAAAGTGAGTTTGGGGCATGGCCGTGTCCGGCGTCGACCAGGGCTGTGCGCCCAAAACATTGCGCTCATAATCTGGTTTAGCGGGTGGCGGTTCCGGGCACGCACGCACTGGTGTTGGTGCGGCGGGTGGCGGTGAGGGGGCGACGGTGGGCACGCCTGCACTGAGCGCAGTCGAAGGGGCCGTTGGTGAGGGTGGTGGTGTGGGGGTGGGCGATGGGGACATCGCTAGGTGAACAGGTGTGGGGGTGAAGGTAGGCACGCCTGCACTGAGCGCAGTCGAAGGGGCCGTTTGGGAAGGAGTATGTGAGGGTAAACCTACACTGAGCGCAGTTGAAGTGACCGTTGCGTCGGGAACGGCCGTTACCGGCAACTCCATGGGTGATTGACAGGCAGCCAACAACCACACCAACAAACAACCCAGGAGCCAACATCGGGTACGGATCATGCCTGTAATTGTCTTAAGGGTATGTACGGCCGTCAAACTTATATGTCGCAAGTGGCAAGTAGCAGGTTGCAGGTGATCACTTGCCACTTGCTACCGTTCTATCTCTCGTAAGCCAACCGCGCTATACTTCCGTCATGCAGCTAGACCTTAATCGCCTGTCGGACAGCCGGTTAGCCAATATGGGGGCAGCGGCCATCTACCAGGCATTCAAGAGTTATTGCGCCCACTTCCAGGCCATCACGGATCGCGCTCCACAGCGTTTTGAGCAGCAAGACTGGCACGGCCGTCGCGCCGACGCCGAAGAACGCCTGGAACTGTACAAAACCATCATTGACCAGGTCGTAGGCGAGATTCATTGCCTGTTGGCCGAACGCCTGCATGACAAACTGGTCTGGGTCAGCATGAAAGCCGTTTACTCCGGCCACATCTTCCCTCGTGACGATTGGGAACTGGCCGAAACCTTTTTCAACTCCGTCACCCGTCGCATCTTCACCACCGTCGGCGTAGACCCGCAAATCGAATTTGTCACCACCGATTACCAATCACCGCCCACCCCCTCTCGCCATAAAGTGTATCGCAGCTACAAAGTACCCCATCCAAAAGCAGACCTGTTCTACGAAATCATTAGCGGCTATCACCCCGCCGCCCGCTTTGCCCACCTGGAACAGGACTGCCAGTTGATTGCCGCCCGCATCCAGGCGCACCTGGCGGCACAGGGCTTGACGATGCAGCGTCTCGATATGGTCAAAAGTGGATTTTACCGCAGCCACGGAGCTTATCTGGTGGGGCGCATCCAGGCCGGCAGCCAGACCATACCCTGCATCTTTTGTTTGCTGCACAGTAAAGACGGCCTGTATGTGGACAGCGTGCTGCTGGATGCCACCAGCGTCAGCATTTTGTTTGGCTTCACCCGCTCCTACTTCCACGTCAAAATTGACCGTCCCTATGACCTGGTGGCCTTCATTCAAACGCTCATCCCCCAAAAACGGATTGCCGAAATTTACATCTCGCTGGGCTACAACAAACATGGCAAGACGGAGCTATACCGCGACATTTTGCGTCATCTGACCCAATCCGACACGCAATTTCAAACCGCGCCAGGGCAGAAAGGCATGGTCATGGCCGTGTTTAGCCTGCCCGATTATGACCTGGTGTTTAAGCTGATTAAAGACCATTTTGCCGACCCCAAAAAGGTGACGCGCCAGAACGTCATGGCCCAGTATGATTTGGTGTTTCGCCACGACCGCGCCGGACGTCTGGTGGATGCGCAGTCGTTTGAATTTTTGGAATTTGACCAGGCACGGTTTGACCCGGCGCTGCTGGCCGAATTATTAGCGGTGGCCGGACGCGCCGTGCAGGTGAAGGAAGACGCAGTTGTCATCGCCCATGCGTATGTGCAGCGGCGGGTGACGCCGTTGGACATCTACATTCGCCAGGTAGATGAAGTCGAAGCGCGGGCAGCCATCCGGGACTACGGCCGTGCCATCAAAGACATGGCCGCCACCAACATCTTCCCCGGTGATATGCTGCTGAAAAACTTTGGCGTGACGCGGCACGGCCGTGTTGTCTTTTATGACTATGACGAGCTACGGCCGCTCACCGACTGCCACTTTCGCCGCTTCCCCCCCGCCGCCACCTACGAAGACGAGCTATCGAGCGAACCCTGGTTCCACATCGCCGAAGGCGACATTTTCCCCCAGGAATTCCTGCACTTCATGGGGCTGCCCGCCCCCCTGCAACAGGAATTTTTAGCCCACCACCCAGACCTGCTCGATACCCCCTACTGGCACACCACCCAAACCCGCCTACAAAACGGCGAATACATCCACATCCTCCCCTACAGCCAACGCCAACGCCTTTACCCCACCCCATAAGCCGCCGGATGCAATCCGGCGTCTGAGATAAAAAACGCACTGAAAGTGCGTTGTCAAACCGCTTGTTTGGCTGCGGCACATTTTCTTCAGTGCGCTTTAGCGTACTTCTTGTAACAGCCTGGGAATTCCGTTCCCAGTAACCTTGTTAAAAGGTTGCCAAAGGCTTTTCATTCTGGTTATAATGCCACCACAATTCCATACCCATGAACTCCGGGAGGAGTACGCTGGCAAGAACCTGACAGGAAAGACAGAGCCAGGACTGAAAGCTCTCACAGGCATCACCAACGGAAAGTCGCCCGGAATGAGTACCGCAGAAACAACTTGTAAACCATGACCCGTAAATCGTAAACCGATTACGGCCTTCGGATAACGGGTTACGGATAACGAGAAGGAGTAGACCGGTACGGGAGCGCCCGTTACAGCGTTGACCCGATGATGGTCGGGAAAAGTGCGGCCAACAGGTTTGTAGTGGCGGTTTCAACCGCCAAACCAATGGCCGAATTGAGGTGGTACCACGGAGTCGAGCCTGCTTCGTCCTCAGGGATGAGCAGGCTCGTTTTAGTTATGAGGTAATTGAGTAACTGGATAATTGCGCAATTTCTCAGTTACTCAATTACCCGGTTACAGAGGTTCACATGTCTCTACCCAAACGGTACCACCCGCAAACGGCCGAACCCGGCCAACAGGCGGGCTGGCAAGAACAGGGCGTCTACTATTATGATCCGGCAGCAGACGCACCGCGTTTCACCATTGACACCCCCCCACCCACCGTGTCCGGGCAGCTGCATCTGGGGCACGTTTACTCCTACAGCCAGACCGATTTCATCGCTCGTTTTTGGCGCATGAACGGCCGTAACGTCTATTACCCCATGGGCTATGACGACAACGGTCTACCCACCGAGCGGCTGGTGGAAAAACGGCACGGCATACGCGCCGCCGATGGTGATCGGGCCACCTTTATCACCCACTGCCTGGCTGCCAGCGAAGAAGCAGAGCATGATTACCGCCAATTGTGGCAGCGGTTAGGGTTGTCCGTAGATTGGCGCTATAGCTACCGCACCATAGATGAGCATTCCCGCCGCCTGGCGCAGTGGTCGTTTATTGACCTGCACCGCCAGGGGCTGGCCTACCGGCAGCAGTCACCCACCATCTGGTGCCCGGAATGCCAGACGGCCATCGCCCAGGCAGACGTAGACGACCTGGAACGAGAAACAACCTTTTACACGCTGGCTTTTCGCCTGCCGGATGGGGCCACCTTACCCATTGCCACCACCCGCCCGGAACTGCTGCCCGCCTGTGTGGCGGCGTTTGTGCATCCAGGCGACGGCCGTTACCAATCCCTCATCGGCCAACCGGGCAACCCGGCCATAACCACCCCGCTGGGGCAAACCGTCCCCCTGCTGGCCGACCCCGCCGCCGACCCACACAAGGGCACCGGCGCAGTGATGTGCTGCACCTTCGGTGACACAACCGATGTGGCCTGGCAAAAGACACACCAACTACCCATCATTGAAGCGATTGGGCGAGACGGCCGTCTCACCGCTGCCGCCCACCCCTATACCGGCCTGACGGTGACAGAAGCACGCCAGGCCATCATGGAGACGTTGCGGGAGCAGGGGGCGGTATTGACCGCCCAACCCATCCCGCAAACGGTGCGGGTGCATGAACGGTGTGATACGCCGGTGGAATATGTGGTCACGCCGCAATGGTTTATTCGTGTGTTGGATTACAAGGCAGATATGCTGGCAGCCGGGGAACAAATCACCTGGCAGCCACCACACATGCACAACCGTTACCGCCAGTGGGTGGAAAATCTCAGTTGGGACTGGTGCATCAGCCGCCAGCGCTTTTTTGGCGTGCCCTTCCCGCTGTGGTACTGCGCCGCCTGTGGCGCGGCCATCCTGGCCGATGAAGACGAGTTGCCGGTAGACCCGATGGTAGCACGGCCGTCTCACCCCTGCCCCCACTGCCACAGCACTGAATTCATACCGGAAACGGACGTGTTCGATACCTGGTTCACCTCCTCCCTCTCGCCGCAAATTGCCGGGCAATGGCAGCACGATGACCCGTTATACAACCAGGTGTACCCCTTCACATTGCGACCACAAGGCCACGAAATCATCCGCACCTGGGCCTTTTACACCATCGTCAAATCGCACCACCACTTTGGCACGGTACCGTTTGCCCAGGTAGCCATTTCCGGCTGGGGATTGGCGGCCGAAGGCATGGGCAAAATCAGCAAAAGTCGCGGCGGCGGGCCGATGTCGCCCTTAGCCATGATCGAGCAGTATTCGGCCGACGCTGTACGCTATTGGGCCGCCAGCACCGCCTTGGGCAAAGACGCCATCATCAGCGAAGAAAAAATCCAGGCCGGCGCCAAACTGGTCAACAAACTCTACAACGTCGCCAAATTCAGCGAAAGGTTCCTGTGCCCATCACCGATCACCGATTACCGACCACCGATTACCGACTTCACCCCCGCCGACCGCTGGCTGCTGGCGCACACCACCCGCCTGATCCAGCGCAGCACTTTTCTGTGGCAGCAGTATGATTACGCCACGGCCCGCAGTGAAACGGAAGCGTTCTTCTGGCGGGTGCTGGCGGACAATTACCTGGAGATGGCCAAGATGCGGCTGTATGCCCAGGATGACGCGGCGCGGGGCGCGGTTTATGCCCTGCATCACGCCTTGCTGACGGCGTTGAAGCTGTTTGCGCCCATCCTGCCGCATATCACCGAAGAGATTTACCAGAGTTTGTTTGCCACGGCCGACGGTGCGCCTTCGATTCATCGGGCGCAATGGCCGGTGGCCGATCCCACCTGGCTGGATGACGGCGCATTGGCGGCGGGAGAGTTGTTGGTGGAGGTGGCTACGGCCGTGCGACGCCACAAAAGCGAACACAACCTGTCACCAGGGGCCGAATTGGCCGCCCTCTACTTGAACACAGACGACGACCAGACCGCCCGCTGGCTGCCGCAAAGCCGCGCCGACCTGATGAGCATTACACGGGCACAAGAGGTAGTGGTGAACGGCCGTCTGCCGGAGAACGCGGTGATCATTAGCCATGAGCCAGTTCAGGTGGCGGTGGTTCGTAATCCGTAATCCGTGAACCGTAATCCGTAATCGGTTCACGGATTACGGTTCACGGCTTTATCGCGTAGGGAAGGCATTGCGAAAATGACGCTTTGGCGACGGGCAACGGCCGTCAGCAGCGGGCATACTGTGGGCTATCTCAACATGATGATGGAGGCGCATGATGATTACCCCGGTAGATGGTTATTCCCAAACGATGGACGAGACAGAAAGCGGCAGAGGGCGATGGTTCACGGCCGTCTTCATTACTGTCATCCTCACCCTGCTGGCTTCTTTGTGGTGGTCAGGGTTAGCCCTCGTCGGGGTCTCCTTGCTGGCGCTGGCTGCCGTTTGTATCATCATGGCGCTCATCATCAACCGCACGTCAGAACAACCCGCCTGGGCCCTGGCCCTGGCCGGGCAGGCCGCCGGGGTGTTGGGCACGGCCGTGCTGTTTTGGGCGGCGATAGCTTTGTAATTGTGTAATTGAGTAATTGGGTAATTGGGTAATTGGAGGGTCAATTACCCAATTACCTTCTTCCCATGCTCTCTCTAGAAAACATCCACACCTACTACGGCCGTAGCCACATCTTACAAGGCATCTCCCTGCACATCCAGCCGGGGGAAACCGTCGCTTTGCTGGGGCGCAATGGTGCGGGCAAAAGCACCACCATTAACAGCATCATGGGGTTCACGCCGCCGCGTCACGGCCGTATTCACCTGCACCAACAAGAGATTACCCACCAGCCACCCCATCGTATCGCCCGCCTGGGCGTGGGGCTGGTGCCCCAAGGACGTGACATCTTCCCCCTGCTCACCGTCCACGAAAACCTGACCCTGGCCGCCCGCCACAGCCACAAACACGGCTGGACGATAGACCGAGTTTTGGCCCTCTTCCCCGCTCTGGCGCAGCGTCAATACGCCAGAGGCAGCCAACTCAGCGGCGGCGAACAGCAAATGCTGGCCCTCGGCCGGGCGCTGCTCACCAACCCCGATCTGCTGCTGCTAGATGAACCCTCGGAAGGGCTGGCCCCACTCATCGTCACCGAAATCAGCCACATCCTGCGCCAGCTACGTCAGGAAGGACTCTCCATCCTCCTCGTGGAGCAAAATCTATCGCTGGCTTTGGACCTCGCTGACCGTATGTATGTGCTAAACAAAGGCCAGATCGCCTTCACCGGCACCCCAGCCGACCTGCACTACCAGCCGGAGATCAGACACCGGTATCTAGGCGTCTAGGGTCGGTAACCCCTAATCCGTAATCGGTGATCGCTCATTGGTCATTTGGAGATTGGGAGCTCACCTTGTCACCCCTTCACCTTGTCACCCCTTCACCTCATTACCCCCCACCAAACGTCACGGCTTCTTCACACAGTTAAACAACCACTTTTTCTATAATCCAGCCTGGAAGGGGTAAGTTTTTATGAAACGTGATGCGTAATCCGTTATCCGATATCGGTTTACGGTTCATGGATTACGGATTACCACTCAATTCCCTTTCCCCAGGCAAGGGGTGATGAATGAGTTAGCGTCAAACGTATACGCCTACCATACCGGCCGTACCATTGGCCGGTATAAACTGCTGGAGCTGGTGGGCAGCGGCGGTACGGCCGAAGTATACCGCTCGGTACATCCTGACCTGGAGCGCGAAGTTGCCATCAAAATCCTGTACCCCACCTACACCAATGACCCTGGTTTTGTGAAACGCTTCCGCCAGGAAGCCCAGACAGTCGCGGCTTTGATGCATCCTCACATCGTACAGGTCTACGATTTTGCCATGACAGAAGATGGCCTGTATTACATTGTGATGCAATACATAGATGGGATTTCACTGGATCGTTTTCTGGGGGACCGGGAGACGCCGCTACCGCTAGACAGGGCGTATGCGATCTTTTGCCAGATTGCCGTGGCACTGCAATTTGCCCATGACTGCGGCGCCATTCACCGCGATTTGAAACCGGCTAACATTTTGCTGGACGGCCGTGACCATGTTTACCTGACCGACTTTGGTTTTGCCAAACTGGTGGGCGTAGACCTGCAAACGCGCAGCAGCCTGACGTTAGGCACGCCGGTGTTTATGGCTCCAGAACAGATCGAAAATAGTACCGTGACGGCCGTAACCGACGTGTATGCGCTGGGCGCCATTCTGTACCAGATGCTTACCAGCCGCCTGCCCTATGAAGACAGCAACGTCCTATCGCTCATTTTGCGCAAAATTGAAGAGCCGCCGCCATCACCCCAACTGTATAACCCGGCCATTCCTGATGCCCTGGCCCGCCTCATTCTCAAGGCCATGGCCATTGAGCCACGGGCGCGGTTTGCCAGTGCCGCCGCCATGCAAACAGCCTTTGCCCAGATCATGAAAGGAGATATGGTGAAAGATGGGCTGACGGCCGTACCCGCTCCACTGCCGACGTCCCCCCCAACCCGGCGCAGATGGCTGGCGCTGCTGCCATTGCTTCTGCTGCTGGCCTGTGCCCTGGCGCTTTTTATCAGAATTCAATCCCCCCTGGCAGTTAACGGCCTTTCCGAACAGCCACCAACAACCGGCATTTTAGCCACAACCAACACCCCCACACCGACCATCACGCCATCCCTGACCCTTTCACCCACGCATACCGTGACAGCCACACCCACTACACCGCCAACCCACACCGCCAGCGCCACGCCCACCGCCTCAGTCACCACGACGCCCATCCGCACCCCAAGACCCACGCAAACAGCGACCACCACTTCTACCGCTACTACAACAACTACCCCTACCCCACGACCAACACAAACATTAACTCCCACCGCCACTACCACGATGATACCAACGGACACGGCGGTACCGCCTACGGCCGTACCCTCCACCAATCCCCCACCGCCCAACCCACCAACAGAACCACCGCCCCCTGCTACCGAGCCGCCACCAGAGGAGCCTACGCGCACCCCCCCACCGCCGCCCACACGTACCCCACCGCCTCAACCGTGAGGCGTAAAGCGTAATGCGTGAACCGTAAACCGTTTAGGGACTACGGTTTACGGAAATTGCACGCGCAGCGTATATTCATCCTGGTCATTTGGAGGGGCATCGCTGATGATCCAGATGTAATAACGGCCCGGTGGTTGTGCATCAGCAACAAGGGTCCGGTTCACGGCCGTTTCCCCATTATTGGCCACAAACTCCAGTTTCTCACAATCTCCCCGGTAAAGGAGCATCTGCCCTGCCTGGGCCACAAAATTTTGCCAGTGAATGCGCACCGTCCCCTGTTGTGGCCAATCAAACCGGTACCAATCGTGGGCATCTTCCGCCAGAAAAGCAAGCGTCTGGTTTAAGGGGATGGCAAACGCTTCGGTGCAGGTGTTATTGGGTTCGCCATAGGGCCGAGGGTGCAACAGTACCGGCAGATACAGTTCCCAACTGAGGCGTCTGGTCACGCTAATGGTCGTCTGCCCGGTATCAGTGGCACTGTTGCTGAAAAAATCTACGGCCGTAGCCGTCACTGCTCGCATGACTAAATCCCCTTCCACTCCAGCAATCGCCGTCTCATACTGGCAGGTGTAGTTGCCGCCGGTCACAATCTCTTGCGATGTCTGGCAGCTTCCCTGACCGTTCAAATTTTGGGCGCTGTTGTCCGTCAATGTTTCCAGCGTCACGGGCAGTGGCCCATTATTGTCTATGCGAATGGTTAAGGTGACCGTGCCGCCTGGCTCCGGTAGGCTGCCGGGTAAGGCCGTCAGCATCACCGCAATCTCCGGGGCAAATAGCGAAGCACAGTCACTACTCTGCTCAACATTGGGCAAACCAGGGGTGGCACAACGCGGGCTAAAATCTATGTTGTTTTGATTGGTATCCGGTTGGTCCCCCCAGCGAGCAATGCCTTGCATCACGGCCGTGCCATCATCCTCCAGCCCCACGCCAGAACCTTCGGTATAGGGTGCAGTCGTGTCCCCTTCATAACTCACTGTATCCACCAAAACGGCGCCACCAAACAACAATGCCACCGCATCTGGCGCGCCATTTTGAATAGGCCCGGTGAACACCTGGTTGCAATTCGGCACCACCAATGGATCGCGGCACAAAACATAATACCCATTTGGAGGCAAAGAAACGGCATTCAGAGGAATGCTTGCATAGACTATACCGGTGTCACCGTCAACTAGCCCAATCTGATAATTCACCAGATCAACCGTCGGCTCACCTATGTTCGTGATCTCAATAAACTCCTCAGCATCCTGCAAGCCCGGCTGGTCATAATCCACTTCGTTGATGATAAGCTGCTCGACCCCAAGTGCCGGCGAACGGTAGGCAAACACGGCCGTGCCCACCCCCATCAACCACAACAATAAAAACAGTGCTCGCCACTTCATAATCATTGCCTCCCACCGCCAATAGTATCACAGGCTGCCCTCTCGCTGCACCTGCGGATTTGCCCTTTCTATGTTAGCATTGCTGTTTATGGTCACATCTGCAAACTGGCGCGGCGTGGTGGAAATGGTACGGCGCACCATGACGGCCGTTGGCCGTCGCCAGACCGGCCTCTACCCCATCGAAGGCATTCGCCTGCACGAACGCGCCCTACACGCCGGTCTCACCTTTGAATTAACCATCCTGGCTGAAAGCCTCGTTCGAGAAAATTCGCCACGCCTGCACGAACTCTTGACCCACCTGCCACCGACCACCCGCCACTTGCAACCGATCCCCGACACCGTAATGGTTGAATTGCTCAACGGCCGTGACCTGGGCCACCTCATCAGCCTGATAAAAATACCGCCAGACGTACAACTGGCCGATGTTGTCAAAACTGGACCTCACCCCCTCCTCCTGGTTGCCCATGAAGTGGTAGACCCCGGCAATGTGGGGGCGATGGTACGCACCGGCCACGCCAGCGGCATTACCGCCTTCGTCGCCGTCGGCGTCAGCGACCCGCACCATCCCAAAGCAGTGCGCACCAGCATGGGCAGCCTGTTCAAAACGGCCGTTTGCCACTACCCGGACACAACCAGGCTGTTATCTGATCTCGGCCAACTGGGAATTGAAACGGTGGGCGCGACGGCCACCACCGGCGTCCTGCTGTCCCAGGCGCAGTTTAGCCCCAGGGGTACGGCCGTTTTCATGGGCAACGAATATCACGGCCTGCCCGATGACCTGCTGCGCCAGCTTGACCAGCACGTCACCATCCCCATGACCAGCGGGGTAGACTCTCTGTCCGTCAACGCGGCTACGGCCGTCATCCTTTATGAGATCAGACGCAGGTAATGCCGCCGTAAGGGCCAGGTAGTTGGGAGATAAATAGTCTTGCAAGATGAGGTTTCCGCCAACTGCCTCGCCCCTACAATACCGCCGCCAACCGCCTGACTCCCTCCGCAATTTCCTCTTCCGTCAGACCACTGAAGCCGAGCAAGATAGAGGGGGGTGCGGGCGTATGCAGATGGTAAGGCGCGCCGGGGTAAACGCCCACACCGGCAGCAGCGGCTTGGGCCACAACGGCTGTTTCCACCACGGCCGTCTTGGCCGCCCCCTCCGGCAGGTACAACATCACGTGCAGCCCGGCGGGTGTGTGCGAAAAACGCACCTTATCTCCCAAATGTGCATCCAGCCCTTCCACCAATACCTGCCGCCGCTGCCCATAGGCCTGCCGCAAATGGCGTAAATGACGCTCAAAATGCCCCTCGGTAATAAAGTCAGCCACCGCCGCCTGCGTCAGCGTGGGCGCGCCCCGGTCAACCACCCCTTTGGCCTGCACAAAAGGCGTTACCATATCCGGCGGCAGCACCACATACGAGAGGCGCAATGCCGGGAATAACACTTTGGAAAACGTGCCCAGGTAAACCACACGGCCGTCGTCGTCCAACCCTTGCAGCGCGGTGAACGGCCGTCCTTCATACCGTAGCTCCCCATCATAATCATCCTCCACAATAAACGCGCCGTGTGTCTGCGCCCAGGCCAGCAGCGCCAGACGGCGTGGCAATGACAGCGCCCCACCCCGCGGAAACTGGTTGGAGGGTGTGACAAACACCAGCCGCGCCCGGCTGCCGGCCGGGATCAACTCCACCGGAAAGCCGTGATCATCCACCGGCAGGGGCCGCAGTGCTGCCCCAAACAGCCGAAACACGGCAAAAGCCTGTGCATAACCGGGCGACTCCACCAGCACCTCATCACCCGGTGACAGGTACAGGCGGGTCAAAATATCCAATGCTTGCTGTGCCCCATTGACAATGACCACCTGTTCGGCCGTGCAGCGCACTCCCCGCCACTGCCCCAAATAATCGGCCAACGCCTGCCGCAGCGGGAAAAACCCGGCCACCGAACCATAACGGGAGAGCATCACATCATCGGTGCTAAGGTAGCGATCCAACAACCGCCGCCAGATGTCATAGGGGAAAATGTGGGGAAAGGAACGGCCAAAGCCAAAATCAATATCGGGGCGCGTGGGCGGCAGGTTGGCTGACGGCCGTAACCCCATTACGCGTTCCCCCCAGGCAGACAAAGTAAGAGGGGGAGCGCCGGCGCGGACTGTAGATGAAGCGGCCGTTTCTTCTCCCGCCAAAGTCAAGCCCACCGCCACAAACGTACCTGCTCCCCGGCGGGACGTGACAAAACCTTCCGCTTCTAATTGGGCATACGCTTCCGTCACCGTCACCCGCGCCACGCCAAGCGCCTGGGCCAGTTGGCGCGTGGGCGGCAGCCCGCTTCCCGGCGGCAAATCACCCCCCAAAATGCGCTCGCGTATTTCAAAATAGAGCTGCTGATACAGCGGCACGCGCTCCTGCCGGTTCAGGTTAATGGTCGCCGCTAACGTCTCTGATTTAATCACTACAGGCGGCATCATAACAGGGGCTTTGGAATTTTGTGAGGTTATGGTTGTATGATGTATGGCGTATTGGCCTCTGGTCAGGCAATACGCCATACACTATATCTATCGGCAAGAGGCAGGCTCAGGCGTCTTCGTACTTAAACGAAACTTTAACCTTGGCCCGGTAGGTGACGACCTTCCCCTCTTCCAGATGCATGTCCAGGGTCACAACCTCGGCAATGCGCAAATCACGTAACGATTGGGCTGCCCGTTCAACGGCCGTAGCCGCCGCCCTTTCCCACGATTCGGAACTGGTTCCCACTAACTCGATCACTTTGTAAACACTCTCAGACATGGCTAAACTCCTCTTTTGATGCAAAGGCCACAAATTCATGTTGATTCGTCAGATTTGTGGCTAAATTTCAATCCCATCCTTCTATCCGTAAGGCCATTTTCAACGGCGTTGCTGGGGTGGAGTTGGGAAGGCAGCAAGGCTTACTACCACTGATTACAAGTATGATAGATGGAGAATTGAGCGTCAAGGACAGGTGAGTGGCGAAAATAGGAATAAGCGATTACCCTTGTCCATTGACCCCTATTCAAAGGTAAAGTATCCTCTGATAGATGTGCCGACGGCATGGTCAGAAACCGGCACAACGAACATAAACGGTGGGATGGGGATTTCTGGAAGAGAGATGACCGATTACAGCGCAGCAGAAAGAACCCGGCAGAAAAAAGACGCCAAACGCACGGCGATGATGAATGCGGCGGTGCGTGTTTTTGCTGAAAAAGGGTACCATGCGGCCACTGTGCGTGACATTGTGCGCGATGCGGAAGTGGCGATTGGCACGTTTTATTTCTACTTCCCAGACAAAGAAACATTATTTGTCCACTTATATGAAGAGACGGCCGATTTTTTACTGCAAGCGATGGAGCAGGCCATCAACAGCCGCGCCGACCTGCCTCACCAACTACTCAAAGGGATTCAGGCGTATGTGAACATCGCCCTGTATGAACCGGCGGTGATTCAAATGCTGCTGGTGGGTGGTGTGGGCGCGGTGCCCTCGCTGGCAGAGCGGCGGCTGGAATTCCGGGAACGGTTGGTGGCGATGTGGCAACGGCCGTTAACCACCGCCCTCTCTCAGGGAACCATTCCGCCACAAAACATTCGCCGCGTGGCGGAAGCCTACGCCGGCGCTTTTGATGAAATGGTGTTGAACCTATTGGCGTATCCAGAACCTGAACGCGAGGCCGAAACGGCCGTGCAAGAAATGGCACTATTTGCCTTACGCGCCGTGGCCTACACGGGAAGCTGATACGTAGCCTCAGAGGGTTCCTGTTATGAGCCAGCTTGAACAGACGTTTGTCACGCGACACGCATCGCCAGCCGGGTCTCGTTCCCCTGCGGCCGACAAAAAAGAGGACGCACCTGCTTCCCCCACTCTCCGGGATCAGCAGCAAGCCATTCTGATGCAAACGGCCAAGTTGCTCCTGGCAGCTACCACACCGGAAGATTTGTGGACGGCCGTCCTCACCGCCATTAACCGTTCTCTGGCCGCCGAACGCGCCGCCATCTTTTTGTATGATGAAGACCGTACCACCTGCCCCGCCGCCGAAGGACTATCACCTGACTACATCACCGCCCTATGTACACATGCCGAACTTGCCCCCAGCTACGAGTTATGGCAGAACCCCGAACCTATCGTCATCAATGACATCCACACCGACGGCCGTACCGCCAGCCTGCGCGCGGAAATGGCCGCCGAAGGCTTTCACGCCTTCATCATCTTTCCCCTCTTAACCGCCGAAGCCACGTTGATGGGCGCGCTCATTACCTATCGTGACCAGCCCATCCCCTTTACGGCCGATGATGTGGCCGCCGGCCAAACCCTGGCCCACATGACAGCCCTGGCGCTGCACAACATTCAACTACTCACCGAAACCCGTCTGAACCTGATCCGTGAACAGCAGTTGAATGAAATCACCCGCACCCTGGCCAGTACCATGGATCTGCCCACCATCCTCGGCCACGTCTTGCGCATGACGGCCGACCTGACCGGGGCTGACGCCGGTTTGTTGGGATTGGTTATTGACCACCAAATGATGACCTTTTACCCACACAACATCCCGGAGAGCATTGTGTTACGGCCGGCATTGCGCGGCCGGGGTATCGCCTGGGAGGTGGTGCAAAATGGGGAGACGCTGCGCCTGGAACATTATCCTTCATACTATCTGGCACAACCACGCTGGGTAAAGGAGGGGGTGAATGCGTTAACGGCCGTGCCCCTCACCGCTGCCGACACCTGCCTGGGGGCGCTCATCCTCTTTAACCTGGGCCAAAACCGCCGCCAATTCACCGACCGCCAGGTCGCCCTGGCCGAAGCCATTGGCCGCCAGGCCGCCATCGCCATCCAGCACGCCCGCATGTACGCCGAAGCCCACCAGCGCACCACTGCCTTGCGCAATGCCCTGGCTCGCCAGGCCGAATTGGACGACCTGAAAAACAAATTCATCCAGACCGTTTCCCACGAACTGCGTACCCCCCTGGGCATCATTCACGGCCACGCCGAACTGATGGGCATGGGGGCAATGGGTGAATTATCATCACGCCTGAAAGAGTCGGTAGACATCATTTCGCGGCGGGTACACATGTTAATTGACCTGATGGACGACCTGACAGCCATGCTCGCGGCCGAAACCCAGGAGCTACGCCGCGAAGCAGTGCAGCTTGACCGCCTGCTTTATGATATGCTGGCTGAATATCGCCTGCAAGCAAACAAAACAAACATCACGCTCAAAACTGAGATCGCCCAGGCCATTCCCGCCATCATGGGCGATATAAACCATCTGCGGCGGGTGGTAGACAATTTGGTCTCCAACGCCTTTAAGTTTACTCCCCCGGAAGGTACAGTAACGCTGCGCCTCTGGCCGGAAGAAAACCAGGTAGTTCTGGAAGTGTCCGACACGGGCATGGGCATTCCTGAAGAGCAGTTGGGGCGGATATTTGAGCGTTTTTATCAGGTAAACAACCACAGCAAACGGCAGCACGGGGGTACCGGCCTGGGGTTAGCCCTGGTTAAAGAAATCGCACAATCCCATCGCGGCGATGTATCCGTCACCAGCGAAGTCGGCGTCGGCACCACCTTCCGCATTGTGTTACCTGCTTGAGGTTGGTTCAATCTTTGAGATTGAACCAATCTGATATACTTCCCTTATGATGTTCATGCCAACAAACATACCATGCCCAAACATCATTCTTATCACCGGCAACATGGCTTCGGGAAAATCAAGTGTGGCTCAAGCCCTGGCAGAACGACTGCCCAAGAGTGTTCACCTGCGTGGTGATTTGTTTCGCCGCATGATCATAAACGGCCGTACCGAAATGACATTCAATTTGTCTGCCGAAGCCCACCAACAACTTCTGCTGCGCTATGACCTGGCAGTTACCACCGCCAAACGTTACGTTCAAGCCGGATTTACCGTGATCTATCAAGATGTTATTATTGGCGTTGCGCTGCGCGATGTATTGGCTTCATTTTACCCCTATCAGCCCGGTGTTGTGGTATTATGCCCGCGCCCGGATGTGGTGGAAATGCGTGATCAAGCTCGTCAAAAAACCGGTTACCCTGACCGGGCATCTGTAGAGACTTTTGATCACATTCTGCGTTCTGAAACGCCCCACATTGGTTACTGGCTCGACAATTCTGATCTGTCCGTAATCAAAACGGTTGAGGCTATCTTGCACCATTTTGCCGAAGCAGCCATTTCACAATCCTATGCCAAATGATTCTTCACAAATAAAACTGCGCGAACTACCAGGGGTAGATCGGCTGCTACAAATGCCGGACACGGCCGTCCTCCTCTCCCTCTACGGCCGTACCCTCACCCTTGAAGCCCTGCGCCACACGCTGGAGAGTGTGCGGTCGGGCCTATTGCAGGGTCGGGTCACGGCCGTGCCCCCGGCGCCGCTCCTCATCCAATCGGCCACCGACTGGCTGGAAAATCTGCTCACCCCCAGCCTGCGCCCTGTCATCAACGCCACCGGCGTCATCGTGCATACCAATCTGGGGCGCGCCCCACTCAGCCAGGCGGCCCGCCAGGCCATAGACGCCGCCGCTCGCAGCTACAGCAATCTGGAATATGACCTGGTCGCCGGGGAGCGCGGCTCGCGCCATGCCCACGCCACCCAACTGCTGCCCCACCTCACCGGGGCCGACAGTTCAATGGTGGTCAATAACAATGCCGCCGCCGTTTTACTCATGCTCACCGCGTTGTGTCACGGCCGTCAGGTCATCATCAGCCGGGGCCAATTGGTGGAAATCGGCGGGGGTTTTCGCATCCCGGACGTGATGGCCCAATCCGGGGCCACCCTGGTAGAAGTGGGCACGACCAACCGCACCCACCTGCGCGACTATAGCCGCGCCATCAACGAGCAAACCGCCGCCATCCTGGTGGCGCACCATTCCAATTACAAGATCGTCGGTTTCACCAGCGAGCCATCATTAGCAGAACTGGCGGAACTGGCGCACACTCACCATTTGCCGCTGCTGTTTGACCAGGGCAGCGGCGCGCTGCTAGACACATCCCCCTTCGGTTTAGACCCGGAACCAACCGTGCCGGACGGCATTCAGGCCGGTTGTGATCTGGTCGCCTTCAGCGGCGACAAACTGTTGGGTGGGCCGCAGGCGGGCATCCTGGTGGGGCGGGCTGACCTGATCGCCCGCTGCCAGCAGCACCCCCTGGCGCGGGCGGTACGCGCCGACAAATTGTGCCTGGCCGGATTGGCCGCCACACTGACCCATTATGCCCGCGATGAGGCGCTCACGGCCGTACCCGTCTGGCAGATGATAGCGATGTCGTTGGCAGAGATAACGGCCGTCGCCGAGAATTGGCTTACCCACTTACAGGCAAACGGCATAACCGCCGAGTTGATAAATGGGGAGTCCACCGTCGGCGGCGGCAGCCTGCCCGGAACCAGCCTGCCCACCTGCCTCATAGCTTTATCGCCCACCAATCCCGACGCCCTGGCTGCCCGGCTGCGGGCCGAAGCCATACCGGTGATTGGGCGCATTCAAGACGGCCGTTACCTGCTAGACCCACGCACCGTTTTGCCCGAACAGGTTGATAATTTGCGGCAATCGCTGGTAAACTGTGCAAAAGAGGAGATTGGCGATTAGAGATTGACAATCTCCAATCTCTAGTCTCTCAATAACATGACCACATTAACCAGAATTCTAGCCATCGAAACCTCCTGTGATGAAACGGCCGCCGCTGTGGTGGAAAACGGCCGTACCATTCTCAGCAACATCATCGCCAGCCAGGTTGATTTACACGCGCAGTATGGTGGCGTCTTCCCGGAGGTGGCCTCACGCCGCCACATTGAGGTCATTTACACTGTGGTCAACCAGGCGTTGGAAACGGCTCATCTGGGACTGGACGATGTGGATTGTGTCGCTGTCACGCAGGGGCCAGGATTGGTAGGCTCACTCCTGGTGGGGGTGAACATGGCCAAAGGATTGGCCCTGGCCCGTAATAAACCGCTGCTAGGCATTAACCATATTGAGGGACACATTTACTCCTTGTGGCTGACCGAAGAAGCCGAGAATTTCACCTTTCCCATTTTGAATCTGGTGGTCAGCGGTGGGCACACGGAGCTGTATCTGATGGTGGAACACGGCCGTTACCAACACCTGGGTGGCACGCTGGATGACGCCGCCGGTGAAGCGTTTGATAAAGTGGGGCGGCTGTTGGGGCTGCCCTTCCCTGGCGGCCCGGCCATTGACCGCGCCGCCCGCAGTGGCAATCCCCAGGCATACAAATTTCCGCGTGGAGTGATGGATGATGGTTTTAACTTCAGCTTCAGTGGCTTGAAGACGGCCGTGCTGCGCCAGGTTCAACCCACCCCGGCCAACCGGCGGCCCATTCCCGACCTGGCTGCCAGCTTTCAAGCCGCCGTCGTAGACGCCCTGGTGACAAAAACGGAACGGGCGGCCCAGGCATATGGGGTCACGGCCGTGCATCTGACCGGTGGCGTCTCCGCCAACAGCGCCCTGCGGCAGACCATGAAAGAACGCCTGGCCGTACCCGTTCGCTTCCCACCGCCCATCCTCTGCACCGATAATGCGGCCATGATTGCTGCTGCCGCTCATTGGCATTTTCTTACAGGGCACCAACATTCGCTCGATCTGGATGTCATTCCCAGCCTGCAATTGGTATAATAGCCGCGCACGGTAGCGATCACCGATTGCCAATTACCGATCACGAGGCGAAGTAGTGCACTCATATGATTCATTCACCCGAAATGCCCGACCTCTCAGGAATTGAAGCCGAAAACGGTAACACCTTTTCCTTAACACAAACCATTGCTGACGTATTGCGCCACATTGAGAAAGACGGCCTGGATATTGACCGGGTGATGGACGCTGTGGTGGAAACGGCCGTGCGCCACTTCAACGCCTTCGATGGCAGCCTGATCGTCGTCAACCAGGCCCAACAGATCGAACACACCTGCTACTACCAGGACGAACCACACCGCCGTGAGCCAGATGTCTTCTTACAAGATGTCATCCGGGAAGGCGTCGCCGGTTGGGTCATTCGCAAACGGCGGCCCTACCTGGCAACCGACATTTTCCAGGACAAACAATGGCTCAAGCGACCAGGCTTGCCCCCAAACACGTCGTCCCAATCAGCCATCTGTGTACCGCTGCTCATCCGGGGCCGGGTGGTTGGCGTGTTGACCCTACACCGCCAAAATATGTCTCACTTCACCGAGCAAGATGTCGAATTATTGGCAGATTTTTCTGCCGAAGCCGCCAGTCATGTGGAAAACGCACGTTTATTTGCCGCTTCCCAAAGACAGTTGCAAATAGCCGCCCTGCTCAATGAAGCCAGCCGCGCCATCAATTCCTCCTTAGATCTCACCGAGATTATGCAATCGCTGCTGCTGCAAATGAATGAATTTCTCAATGCCGAAGCCGTCTCCATTGCCCTGGTAGATGAACAGACGAATGAGTTGGTTTACCAGATTGCCGCCGGCGTGGGGGAAAATGAAATTCGCGGCCTGCGCATACCGTCAAACCAGGGTGTTTCGGGTTGGGTGATGGAACACTGCCAGCCCGTGCTGATTTCCGATACCAGCCGTGACCCCCGCTTCCAACCCGGCCTGGGCGACAAACGCACCGGCTACCCCACCCGCGCCATGATTTGTGCGCCGATCCAATATAAAGGCGATGTCTTGGGCACCATCCAGGCGATCAACCCTTCTGAAGGATCGTTTATGGAACAAGACCTGGATTTGCTGATGAACCTGGCTAATATCGCCAGCACCGCCATTGCCAATGCCAAACAGTTTGCCCGCACCCAGGCCGCCGAAGCCCAATACGCCAGCCTGTTTCAAGATACCATTGACCCCATCATCCTTACGGACCTGGAAGGATATATTACCCAGGTGAATCGCCGCGCCATCCAGCTATTACGTTTTGGGCGTGCGGAATTGCTGGGTAAACATATCAGCCATCTGCACGAACCGGGCACAGAACTGCTGAAGGCCAGCGCCATACAAAGTGATACGGTCAGAGTTTTCACCAGCAGAATTGTGACGCAAGATGGGCAGGCGCTTTCGGTGGAGGTGTATGCCCGGCGTACCCTTTTTGAGCAGAGTGAGATATTGCAGTGGATTTTCCATGACATCTCCAAACATGTGGAACTGGAAGAGATGCGCCGCGATTTAACGGCGATGTTGTTCCATGATTTGCAAAGCCCTCTGGGAAATGTGATTTCCAGCCTGGAATTGCTTTCTTATGAAATACCGCCGATGGATCCCGGTTCGCCGCTGCTATATATGCTGGATATTGCCAAGCGCAGTAGCGAGCGGCTGCAAACGCTGGTGCGGTCGCTGCTGGATATTAACCGGCTGGAAGCGGGCAATCCCATCATTGAACGGACGCTGGTGGATATTTATGACCTGGTGGATGAGGTGCGGGAGATTGAACGGCCGAACTTTGAACAGCGCCGGGTATTGTTTGTAGAGGCGCTGTCACCGGCGTTACCGGATATTTATGTGGAAGAGGATATGATTCGCCGGGTGCTGATCAACCTGGTGGGTAATGCCCTGAAGTACAGCATGGAAGGGCAGCAAATCACAGTGGCGGCGGAGTTGACTGAGGATCAGGGCGGTGTGCTTTTTTCGGTCAGTGACCAGGGCATGGGCATTCCTTTGGAGTTTCGGCAGTCTATTTTTGAGAAGTTTGAGCGTATTAAACAGGGGGGCGGTGATTCTAAGGGATTGGGCCTGGGATTGGCGTTTTGCCGCCTGGCGGTAGAAGCGCACAACGGCCGTATCTGGGTGGATGATGCGCCCGGTGGTGGGGCCTGTTTCCATTTTATTATCCCTTTTCGTGTGCCTGATGATTTTCGTAAGTGATTTTCCATTTTGAGATCAGGAGATTAGGAGATTGAGAGATTGGCCCAAATCTCCCCATCTCTTAATCACTTAATCTCTGATATGTGCCTATGACCACCAAACGATTGTATTATGAAGATGCGTATACCACCCGCTTTAAGGCGCGGATATTGGAACGGGTGCGCCTGGAAAAGGGTACGGCCGTTGTCCTGGACAAAAGTTACTTTTACCCCACTTCCGGCGGGCAGCCTTTTGACAAAGGGTTTATCAACGATGTGCCCGTCTTAGATGTAACCGTTCGGGAAATAGATGGGGCGATATTGCATTGGATCAGCAAAGGGGACATCTGGTCAGAAGATATTGTGGCGGATATTGATTGGGCGCGCCGCTTTGACCACATGCAGCAGCACACAGGTCAACACATTTTGTCCCAGGCGTTTATCCGGGTGGCTAACGCCGAGACGTTAAGTTTTCACTTGAGTGAGGAGACGGTGACGATTGACCTGGAAGCCACGGCCGTGCAGCCCGAACACATCGAACAGGCGGAATTTCTGGCAAACCAGGTGGTCTGGCAAAACCGCCCGGTACGCATTCGCGCCGCGTCAACGGAGGAAGCCCAAGAGCTTCCCCTGCGTAAGATTCCCGCCGGGCGAGACGGCCGTCTGCGCCTGATTGAGATTGAGGGTTTTGACATTACCGCTTGCGGTGGCACACACGTCAGCGCCACCGGTGAGGTGGGATTGATTAAAGTCGTAAAGTTGGGCCGGGTGGGCGCCAATTTGCGTGTGGAATTTTGCTGTGGGCAGCGGGCGCTGGGGGACTACCGGCAAAAGAACAGTGTGGTGAATCGGTTGACGGCCGTGTTGACCACCGGCGCTGGCGAAATCGTAGACTCTGTGACCAAATTACAGGAAGAAGTAAAAGAAGCTCGCCGCCAGATCAAACGCCAGCAAACCAGCCTTATCCAACTGGAAGCGGACAACCTGTTGGCTCAGGGCAAGAAGAAAAACGCCACCACCATCGTCACCCGCGTCTTTACCGACACGGAAAGCGACGCCAGCCACCTGCGCACACTGGCGTCACGGTTAACCAAAGAAGGTGATGTGGTCGCCTTATTAGGATTGGCCGGTGAAAAATGTATGCTCATTTTCACCCGTTCGGCCGCCGCCCCCGGTGACATGAACCAACTGATCAAACCGGCTCTGCAAACGTTAGGGTCAGCCTCCGGTGGTGGTACGGTGGAAATGGCCCAGGGGGGCGGCCCGGCGGCCGATGCGGAGCGCGTGGAGCAGGCCGTCGCGCGGGCAGAAAGGCTGCTGTTGGGGCAGTTGTGATGTAATTTATTGGGTAAATTACCCAATTCCCCCCTGTCATGGAACAAATCGCCGAAAACGTCTATATTGAAACCACTTACGAAGGGGTGAATGTCGGCGCTGTGATCACCAGCCAGGGTATTATTGCCATAGACGCCCCCACGTATCCCCGCCAGGCGCGCGACTGGACCATGCGCTTACAAACAATATCCCCGCGACCCGTTATTTTTACTATCCTCACCGATTATCATAGTGATCGTGTCTTAAACGCCCGTTGGCTGAATGCGCCTATCATCGCCCACCAGGTTACGGCCGAGAAACTGGCTGGCTACGACAAACGATACCCAAGCAATTTGCTGGAAAACATGGCCGCCCGCAACCCTTACCGCAGCCGCGAATTAAGCGGCGGCGCGGTAGAAAAAGCCGCCATTAACTTCACCCATTCGTTCCATTTATACAAAGGCGGGGTACATCTCCTGTTATTGGCCGCGCCGGGGCCTACGTCGGGCAATTTGTGGGTGTATTTGCCGGCAAAAGGCATTTTATTTGCCGGTGATACACTTACCATGGGACAACACCCTTTGCTGCTGGAGCCAATCAGCTATCAATGGTTGAATACATTACAGCGGTTGGACAGTTGGCCGGATGCACTGCACACGATTGTGCCTGGCCGTGGGGCCGTTCAGATGGACACGGGCGGCGCGCCCATCCGCGATTATTTGCTGCGGATGCAGGAACGGGTGAGGACTCAGGTCACAGAAGGTAAAACGCGGGAGGAAACGGCCGTATACATCCCTGAATTCCTGGAACTGTTTCCTGTGGGCAATCTTCCCCGTGACTGGCTGCGGCAGCAAATCAAGTGTAGTTTGGATCATATCTATGATGAGATACAATTAGCGGGAAAAATCATAACTACGGATGGTTTTAGAAGTTAGAGGAAGAAGGTGAGGAGAATGCAGGCAGGTACCCATGCCTTACAGGTAGTCCCGTTTTTTGCAAATCTGACCCCCGAAGAAGTTGATAATCTTTCCCGGCTACTGGTGGTGCGCCGGTTTAGCGCCGGGCAGATTGTGTTTCATCACGGTGATCCCGGCGGATTGCTTTATATTGTGAGCAAGGGCCGGGTTAAAATTACGCACTCGACGCCAGATGGGCAGGAAGCGATGTTGGCGATTGTGGGGGTCGGCGACTTTTTTGGTGAACTGGCGCTGCTGGATGATTCGCCCCGGTCGGCTACGGCCGAAGCGTTGGAATCCACCGAGACGTTGACGCTGCACCGCGAGGATTTTATGCGCTTCATTCAGGCCAACCCGGATTTTGCCCTGCACGTGCTGCAAACAATGGCCCGCCGTATTCGCCGTCTGAATAACCAGGTGAGCGATATTTTCTTCCTGGATTTACCGGCGCGGTTGGCGCGGCAGTTATTAGAGTTGGCGGATGAACACGGCCGTACCACCCCCGAAGGCATCACCATCCAGATTGCCCTCACCCAAACCGACCTGGCGGAAATGACCGGCGCCACCCGCGTCAGCATCAACAAAGCATTGGGGCGTTTTCGGCGGGCGGGCTGGGTGAAGGTGAACGGCCGTAAATTCACCATCGTCAAACGCCAGGAACTCGTCAACCTCATTCAACTCTCCGGCGGCACCATTTGAACGAACTACAACTTGAAAGCCGCGCCGAATGGCGGGCATGGCTGGCCCAAAACCACGCCCAATCCGACGGCGTGTGGCTCATTACCTTCAAAAAGCACACCGGCAGCAAACACCTCCCCTACGATGATATGGTCGAAGAAGCGTTGTGTTTTGGCTGGATTGACGCCACCGCCCGCAAAGTGGATGAAGACCGCTCAATGCGTTGGGTGACACCTCGCAAGCCAGGGAGCGGCTGGTCTAAACTGAACAAAGAACGGATAGAAAATCTGATAGCTGCCGGATTGATGACTTCTGCGGGGCTGGGAAAAATAGAAGCCGCTAAACAAGACGGCTCCTGGTATGCGCTAGACGCTGTTGAGCAGTTGGAAATCTCCCCTGACCTGGAAACGGCATTGGCCGCTTATGAGGTTGCGCGCCAGCACTTTGATGCTTTTCCCCGCTCGGTTAAGCGGGCCATTTTGGAATGGATTGCCAGCGCCAAAAAGCCCGAAACACGCGCCCAACGTATTGCCGAAACAGCCCGGCTGGCGCAGGACAATATCCGCGCCAACCAGTGGCAACCGTAGTTGTAACATGACCCTTACCACCCTTGTTCAGCAGCGACTAAGTAATCAACGCATTTCCGCCACCCCCTTCACCCAACCCGTGGAGGTAGTACACTGGTTGGGCGCTGTGCAAGCGCAAGATTACGCCGGGGCCAAATGGGCGCTGGGGCTGCGGCTGCAAAACGCCACCGATCATCTGGTTGAACAAGCCTTTAACAGCGGCGACATTTTGCGCACGCATCTGCTGCGCCCCACCTGGCACTTTGTCACCCCCACCGACATCCGCTGGCTGCTGGCGCTTACGGCCCCCCGCGTTCACGCCGTCAACGGCACCATGTACCGCCAGCTCAAATTAGATAACCCCACCTTAAAGCAGAGCAATGATGTACTGGCGCGCGTGTTACAAAACGGCCGTTACCTCACCCGTGATGAACTCCGCCCCATCCTGCAAAACGTCGGCATCGCCACAGATAACAACCTGCGCATGACCTACATCATGATGAACGCCGAACTAGATGGGGTTGTGTGCAGCGGCCCCCGGCGCGGCAAACAGTTCACCTACGCTTTGTTGGACGAGCGCGCGCCACAGGCCAAAATCCTGGCCCGCGAGGAAGCATTGGCCGAACTGACCCGGCGTTACTTTGCCAGCCGCGGGCCAGCCACCATACATGACTTTGCTAAATGGTCTGGCCTGACCCTGGCCGACGCCCGGCGTGGCCTGGAAGCCGTCAAAAACGAATGGGAACAGGCCACCGTGAACGGGCAAACTTACTGGTTTCCGCCGGCCGTACCGTTCTCCGTCTCCACTTCCCTCCACGCCCATCTGCTGTCCATCTACGACGAGTATATTTCTGGTTACAAAGACCGGAGTGCAATGGTCACGGCCGTTGTCGGCGACCAGCTAATTGCTCTGGGCAATGCGCTTTACTACATTATGGTTATAGATGGTCAGGTTATCGGCAGTTGGAAACGCACCCTGCACAAAGAGAAAGTCGTCATTGAGACTAACCCTTTTAGCCCATTAACCAATGCTCAGGAACAGGCAATTGTGACGGCCGTACAGCAATATGGCGCATTTCTCGGACTCACTGCGGAACTGGCCTGAAGATATAACATGCCATGAGCCGTTTGGAATTCCCCTCCCCTTTCGCTACAATCCTCCCTGTTTGCGCCTTATGTGAAGCGCGTTACACAAATTTTACCTTTTACTAAGGCAGCCATTAACCAGGCTGTGTATAAAAACCGTGATGCGTGATGCGTGACCCGTGAATCGTCACGCATCACGCATCACGATTTACGGAACACGGTTCACGCTATGACAACGGACGCCGAGAGCATGACGGAAGAGCAAGAAGCAGGGGAGGACACGGCCGTACCCACTCCACCGCCGCCTCCCGAAAACAACATATTCCCCACCGAACCTGCGCCGCGCTCATTCAGCCTGGAAAACATCGCTTTCCTGTTTGTGCTGCTCGTCTTATTGGTGGGCGCATACTTCCGTTTCACCGGCCTCAATTGGGATGGCAGCTATCATTTGCATCCCGACGAACGTTTCCTGACCACCGTTGCCAACCAATTGCAGCCCGTCTCTTCCCTCACCGGCTACCTGCGCACCTCCGAATCCACCCTCAACCCATACAACAAAGGGTTTGGGTTTTACGTGTACGGCAACTTCCCCATGACCCTCACCCGTTATGCCGCCGAGCTGCTCACCCGCGCCTGCACCACCCTGGCCCAAAACAACCCAGACCAACCGCCCCCCTGTCCCTACGTCTTCACGGCGTATGATGGCGTGCATCTGTTCGGCCGTTTCCTGTCTGGGTTAGTAGATTTAATCTCCGTCCTCTTTACCTTCCTCATGGGGCGGCGGCTGTATGGCTGGAAGGCGGGCATATTAGCGGCGCTGCTGCTGGCATTGGCCGTCATGCCCATCCAGCAGTCCCACTTCTTCACCATGGACAATTGGGCCGCCGCCCTGACAACGATCACGCTGTACACGGCCGTGCGCGCTGCCAGTCTTGGTGACCAAAAAGCCACCCCGCGCCTGCATTGGTACGCCCTCTTTGGTCTCTTCTTCGGATTGGCCGCCGCTTCCCGCATCAATATCGCCCCCTTAGCCCTCATCGTCAACGTCGCCGCCGTCATCTGGCTGCTACAGCGCGGTCACAGTTGGGACAGCCTGCTCAAAACTGCGCCGGGCCACGCCGACATCCAGCGCGTCATCCTGGGCGTCTTGCTCGCAGCCGTCATTTCCATCATCACCTTCCGCCTGGCCATGCCCTACGCCTTCGCCGACGCCACCATCATCCGCGAGCAAACCCTGGCCGAAACCGGGCAGGAGCCAGACGCATTGCGGGCGACTTTAGGCGCGGTCTTTGGTTTCAACCCCACATGGCGCAGCAACATGTCCGAAATTCAACGGCTGCAAGAGCCAGACGCCTCTTTCCCCCCTGCCCTGCAATGGACCAACCGCACCCCCATCCTCTTCCCGCTGACCAACATGGTGCTGTATGGCATGGGCCTCACCGCCGCCATTGCCAGTTGGTTTGGCTTCTTTTGGGCCTTGTGGCGCATTTTGCGGGGACGGCCCGAGTGGGTAGCCCACGCCATTCCGGTGGTGTGGACGGGCATGTATTTCCTCTTTATGGGTACCCGTTGGGTCAAATCCATCCGCTACTTCCTGCCCATCTACCCCGCCCTCTTCCTGCTCGGTGCATGGGCGCTGCTCACCATCTGGCAACTGGCCGCCCAACGCGACCACGACCGGGGCCAATTCTTCCGGCGCACTTTAGCCGCCGGGTTGATTTTGCTCACCGTCGTCCCCAGCTTCCTGTGGGCCAACGCTTTTGTGCAAATCTACCATAACCAGTTCACCCGCGTCGCCGTTTCCCCCTGGATGTTTGAGAATATCCCCACCGGGGCCACCTTAATTTATGAAACGGCCGCAGGTGAACAAGAGCTACATTTGCCGTTGAAATGGTTTGAATTTGTGCCCGGCGGCCCCACCCTGTTCCTCGGTTTTACGCTGCCGGAAGATGGCACGGTCACGGCCGTGCGTTTCAACTATTTGCAACTGCCACCCGAATTGGGCAACGGGAGTTCACAAACCCATACCTTTGCCGCCAACCTCCCCTCAGTCGGCGGTGAAAGCATTAGCACCGACATCACCGTGACCGGCGAACGCGCCCCGGCTTTGCTTGACCTGCCAGACACACCCCTCACCGGTGGCATGGCACAGCAGTTACAGGTACAGATGCTGTCTAATGGGCGCGTTTTGGCCGATACCAGCCGCTTCCTCACCGAACATTGGGATGATTTGCTGCCGGTGGCGCTGGACGGCCGTTACCCCTTTGGCAGCTACTACACCGAAGTGCAAAACAGCCAGCGCCCCGTCACCAACCCCGACGACATGCTCAAACGGGACGAACTGGTGGCCTGGCTGGACGAAGCCGACTACGTGGTGATGAGCAGCCAGCGCGCCGTCTGGCATCTGCCCCGCCTGCCCCTCACCTACCCGTTGATGATTCGTTATTACGAGGCGTTGTTCAACGGTGAACTCGGTTTTGAACTGGTCAAAGAACAACATGCCGATCTGCACATTGGCCCGCTCTATATCAGCGACACCGCCGGAAAGATTAGCTGGGGCAAACCGCCCAACGTTGGTTGGCCACCACCCGGCGACCTGGCGGCTGAAGAAGCATTCAGCGTCTACGACCATCCGCCGGTGTGGATTTTCCACAAGACGGCCGATTACGACCGGGACAAAATGGTGCAGTTGTTGGGCGCGGTAGACCTGACACAGCAGATGTTCCAAACGCCGGGACAGGCCACGCGCACCCCCAACGCCCTCTTCCTCAGCCCGGCAGTGTTGGCCGTGCAGCGGGCCAACGGCACGTTCAGCGAGCTATTTAACCTGGACGGTGTGCTGAACCAGAACCCAACGCTGGCGGCGGTGGTCTGGTGGTTGGCGGTGGTGCTGTTGGGCTGGCTGGCGTTTCCGCTCACGGCCGTAGTCCTGCGTGGCCTGCCCTCCAAAGGCTACCTCTTTGCCCGCGTCTTGGGGATGCTGCTCGTCTCCTACTTTGGCTGGCTGCTGGCGAGTTATGATATTTTGCCCAACACTGCCGGGACGCTGTGGTTGGGTGTGCTTCTGTTGGGCATCGCCAACCTGCTGATCTTCCTGCGCCGCCGCGCCGACATCGCCGGTTGGGTGCGGCAAAATATAACCTACATTCTGACGGTCGAGGCCATTGCCCTGGCGCTGTTTCTGATTGCCATTTTCATCCGCCTGGGCAACCCCGACCTGTGGGACGTGATTTGGGGCGGCGAAAAACCGATGGATCTGACGTATTTCACGGCCGTACTCAAATCCACCACCTTCCCGCCCTATGACCCCTGGTTTTCCGGGGGCTACCTCAACTACTACTACTACGGCTTCGTGTTTGTTGGCGTCTTGCCCAAACTCTTGGGCATCATGCCCACCCTGGCCTACAACCTCATCCTGCCCATGCTGTTCAGCTTCACCGGCATGGGCGCCTTTGCCCTGGCGTATGATCTGGTCTTTCACTATGACAAGGTGACAAGGTGGCCAGGTGACAAGGTGACAGAAGATCACCCCGGCGTCCCCGCCGCCGTCACCTTGTCACCCCGTCATCCCCGCCGCCGTCACCTTGTCACCCCATCACTTACCGCCGGTCTCATCGCCGCTGCCCTCGCCGTGCTGCTGGGCAACCTGGCGCAGGTGGGGGTGATTACCAATGCCTGGTACCGGGCGGGCAACCCGACGGTTGAGGAGATTGTGCCGGTGGTGGGTACGGCCGTGCGCACCCTGGAAGGTGGCATCAGCCTCATCGGCGAAAAAACCGCGCCCATTTACCCTGGCGACTGGTTCTGGACCGCCTCCCGCGCCATCAACGCCGACCCCGGCGAAGCAGGGCCAATTACCGAGTTTCCCTTTTTCACCTTCCTCTATGGCGACCTGCATGCCCATATGATCAGCCTGCCGCTGATGCTGCTGGCGCTGGCCTGGGCGGTGGGATTGGCCTTGCAGCCATCGGGCGTGACCAGACCTGACAGGTCTGGCAGACCTGTCAGGTCTTCATGGTGGGAAACGGCCGTGCAGTGGCTCAGCGGCAGTATCATCTTTGGCGTGTTTCAGGCGGTCAACAGTTGGGACTTTCCCACCTTCCTGGTGATTGGCGCGTTGGCCATCTTTTTTTACAGCTACCAGATGCATGAGAGCAAATTGAGCCTGCCCATGTTGGGCACGGCCGTGATGCAGATTTTCCTGCTCTGGACGCTGGCTTTCATTTTTTACCTGCCCTTCAGCAACAATTTTGCCGCCGGGTTCAATTCGGTGGCGTTGTGGGATGGTTCGCAGACCTATCTCAGCCGCTACCTCATCATGTGGGGTCTGTTCCTCTTTTTTATCGTCGGCTACCTGTTCATCGAGTTCCGCGATTGGGCCAAAAGCTGGACGTATGAGGGGATGCAGGCCATGGAGATAGCCAGGATACCGTTGTTGATTACGGCCGTTCTCTACGTCCTGCTCCTACTGATATTATGGCGGCTGCAATACTGGGTGGCACCGGTAGCCCTGACGCTAACACTGGCCGCCGGTCTGCTTGGTTTGCGCCGTCGGCTCTCGCCTGCCCGGCGCATCATCCTCATCCTCATCGCCTCCGCATTGGGGCTGACGCTGTTCGTGGAATTTTTTGTGGTGGAAGGCACCCTCGACCGGATGAACACGGTGTTTAAGGTGTATATGCAGGTGTGGTTGATCATGAGTGTGGTGGGCGGGGTCACGGCCGTGTGGTGCTGGCAGCGCCTCAAAAACGCCCCAACCGGCAAAATCGTCTGGGCTTCGGCGCTGGCCGTGCTGGTCGTTGCCGCCGCCCTTTACCCCATCCTGGCTACCCGCGCCAAATGGGACATCCGCATGAACAAAGACGCCCCACACACCCTCAACGGCATGGACTTCATGCCTTACATCACCTACCAGGAAAACGGCCAGACCGTGCCGATGGTCTTTGACCACGATGCCATCTTATGGATTCAGCGCCACCTGCCCGGCTCCCCCGTTATCGCCGAAGGGTACAGCGACAACTACTACCGCTCCATCACCAATCGCGTGGCTATGTACACCGGCCTGCCCAACATCATCGGTTGGAGCGGTCACCAGCGGCAGCAGCGGGCGGCCCTGCCCGGCACGATGATTGACATGCGCATTCAGGATGTACACCTGCTGTACACCACCACCAGCATCCCCGAAGCGCTGAGCATCATCCAGAAATACGGCGTGGAATACATCTATGTGGGGCAATTGGAATGGGTGTTATATAACCCTGAGGGTTTGCTGAAATTTGAGCAAATGGCGGACGCCGGTTTGTTGGAAGAGGTCTACCGCAATGACGGGACAAGCATTTATCGCGTCACGGACGCTCCGGTAAATACACAATGAGTATGACGCCGATTGATGAAATTTTGATGGTGCTGCGCTGGTGGCTGGCACTGGTGGTGGTGGGCACGGCCGTAACCCCCCTCACCCTCCACCTGCTGCATCGCCTGCCTGACCGGGGCTACGCCTTCGCCAAATTGTTGGGGCTGCTGCTAACCAGTTATCTTTTTTGGCTGTTGGGCAGCCTGGGTATCTTGGGCAATAACCTGGGCGGTATTCTGGTGGCGCTGCTGGCAGTGGTGGGCTTTTCCATTTGGGCCTGGCAGCAGGGGCGGGCCGAAATCATTGGCTGGCTGAGTGGTAACTGGCGCTACGTACTGCTGACAGAACTGCTGTTCCTGGTCGTTTTCCTGCTGTGGGTATGGGTGCGGGCACAAAATCCGGCCATTGTAGCTACCGAAAAGCCGATGGATTTCGCCTTTTTGAATGCCATCGGCCGCAGCCCGTCTTTCCCGCCACTGGACCCCTGGCTCTCCGGGTACGCCATTAGCTACTACTACTTTGGTTATCTGATGCAGTCGGTGTTGGCGCGGCTCACGGCCGTGCCCGAACCGTATGCGTTCAATCTCGCCATTGCCTGGTTGGTAGCGGGTACGGCCGTGGGCGCATTTGGCCTGGTTTACAATCTGGTGGCGGCTTACGGGCCGCAGGCCAGGCGAGCCGCCATAGGTCTGGGGCTGGTGGCGGCCATGGCCATCCCCATTGCCGGCAATCTGGAAATTGTGTTGGAAGCAGCGCATGGTTACGGCTATGGTTCGCCGCAGTTTTGGGCCTGGCTGGATGTGCGCGACCTGAGCGATGCGCCCGACCCGACCACACCACCGCGTTATGAAAATGCCTTCTGGTGGTGGTGGCGCTCCTCCCGCCCTATCAACGAATACAGTTTAAGTGGTCAGCGCATCGAAGGGTTAGAACCGATTGTGGAGTTCCCCGCCTTCAGCTTTATCCTGGGCGACCTGCACCCGCATGTGATGGCGCTGCCGTTTGCCTTTCTCAGCCTGGGCGTGGCGCTGGCATGGTATTTGGGTTTTGACGCAAAGGCGCAAAGGGGCAAAGAGGGCAAAGAAGAAGAAGGAGAAGAAAAATCTGCGGAATCTGTGAAATCTGTGGATTCATTCTTAGCGCCGTTGACGGGATTGGTGCGGGAGGTGGGGGCGCCGTTGTGGCTGCTGACGGCCGTGATCCTCGGCGGCCTCTCTTTCCTCAACACCTGGGACGTGTTGATTCACCTCTTTGTGGTGTTGGGCGCATTTTTTCTGGCGCAGTGGCGCAGCCGGGGCTGGTCGAGCGAAATCGTGGTCAAGACATTTTATCTGGCGCTGCTGCTGGTGATCCCGGCAGTGTTGTTTTATTTGCCATTCTATTTTGGCTTTCGCTCTCAGGCAGGCGCGCCCTTCTTGCTGCCCATGCTCAACCGCCCCACGCGGATGGCGCAGTTTCTCATCGTTTTTGGTCTGCCGTTAGGCACAATTACGGTTTTGCTGATGGTGTTGGCGATCAAGCAGCGATTCCGGCAGTGGAAAGTGGGGGTGGGCACGGCCGTGTCCTTTCTCCTGATTCTTTTCCTGCTGGCGCTGCTCTTTAGCTGGGTTGTGGCCACCTCGGCAGAAGGGGCTGGCCGGGTGATCAATCTGGCGGCGGAATTGGGCATCCCCCTAGCGACACGACCAGAAGGTTTAGCGCCAGGGTGGGCAGTTACGGCCGTGTTTGCCATCCTACCTGCCTACCTGCAAGCCCGCCTGGCCTTCCCCGCTCTCACCTTGCTGCTGGCTACCCTCCTCGCCCTCGCCGTCATGGTCTTAATGGACACGGTGACAGGGTGGCAAGGTGAAGGCGGCGAAGACGCCGCGGTGACAGAAACGTCTCCTGTCACTCCTTCCCCCCTTCACCGTCCGATTGTGGCAATCGGCGTCACCGTGTCACCACTGCCGTTCGCCTTGCTGCTCATCATCACCGGCATTTTGCTGACGCTGGGGCCGGAATTTTTGTATTTACGGGATAATTTTGGGGTGCGGCTGAACACCATTTTCAAGTTTTATTACCAGGCGTGGGCATTGTTTGGCGTGGCTGCTATCTTTGGGCTGTATGCGCTGTGGCAGGCCACGTCTGGCGCCACAAAGATCGTGCCAGTGTTGACGACGGCCGGCTATGGGCTGGCGCTGCTGCTGTCGCTGCTCTTTCCGTTTTACGCCGTGCAGTCCCGCGCCGTCGAGTTTCGCGGTCGGGTAGGCGCTGAATTCCGCCAGCCGCCCACGCTCAACGGGCTGGCAGCTATGCAGAACTTTAACTTTGACGAATACGCCGCCATTTTATGGCTGCGCGAAAATGCCGAGGGGGCGCCCGTCATTTTGGAGGCGGTGGGTGGGCAGTATTCGGAGTACGGCCGTGTCTCCGCCAGCACCGGGTTGCCCACCCTGCTTGGCTGGGCCGGGCACGAATACCAATGGCGCGGCAGTTCCACGCAAGAACCGGCCGTGCGTGACCCGGCCGTGCGCGATATTTACACCGCTTCCACCTGGGAAAACAGTAACGCCGCCCTGCTGTTGAATGATTATGGCGTGGAACTCATCTACCTGGGCCAACTGGAACGCAACACATATGGCCTGCTCGGCCCGGCCCTGGATAAATTCAGCGACCGATTGGAAGTGGCGTACCAAAATAACTCTGTTACGATTTATCGGTGGCTGCCAGAGGAATAAGATTGGGAGATTAGAGATTGGAGATTGGAGATTATTCAAACACCCCTTTAGTTGAATCACCTGCACAAAGCTGGTGGGAACGGCTGACAATTGCTGATGGTTTGTTTGTCCTGGTCGTGATCCTGGGTAGTGTGCTGCGTTTTGTGGATTTAGGGCGCATACCCCTTTCCGCAGCCGAGGCAGAACTGGCTTTGGCCGTCTGGCGCTTCTGGCAGCCGGGTAACGCCGAGATTGCTCTGAGCAGCCCGGCCTATTTCACATTGACCAGCCTGCTGACGCAAATTTTTGGCTTTAGTGATGGCGTCATGCGGCTGGTACCGGCGCTGTTTGGACTGGCGGTGGTTTGCCTGCCCTGGCTGCTGCGGCGGCAGTTAGGGGATGCGGGCGCGCTGGTAGTTTGTGGATTTCTGGCGATTTCGCCGCTCAATGTCATCTTGTCACGGACGGTGGGGGGTGAGGCCATTGCCCTGTTTGCCGTGTTTTTGTTGGCGGTAGCAGTGATGCGATATGCGGACACGCCGGCACTGAGCGGGGGCAAAGTGGCCGCGCCTCACTGGCTCTATCTGGCAGCGGCGGCTATGGCTTTAGGCTTTACCAGCGCCCCCCTCTTCTACAGCGGACTGGTCACACTGGTGATCGTATGGGTCGTCATCCGGCTCTTGAAACTATCACTGTTCCCCGAAAGAGAACCTCTTGACCGTCGTACCTGGCGCAATACGCTGTTGGTGGGCGGCGGTGTTTTTGTCGCTTTTAGCAGCAAACTGCTTTGGGTCACCGCCGGTTTTGGCGGTTCGGCGCAAATTTTGGGTACGTGGGTAGCCCAAATCGGTGGTGATGACAGTGGGCGTATCCTGGCTGACCCGTTTCTGGCGTTGGCGCGATATGAACCGGCGTTGGTCATTTTAGGTGTGGTAGCCGTTTTGTGGGCATTGTGGCGCGCCTCTGTCTCTGGACTGGCGCTGGTTTACTGGTTGCTGGCGGCGCTCATTCTCATGCTATTTCAGCCGGGCATAATGAGCAATGCAGCCCTGGTCACGCTGCCTGGCTACCTGTTGGTCGGGCTGCTGGCAGGGTTGATCTTATCCGAACGTCCTATGACCGGGCTGACCTGGATTGTGGCCGGCGGTGTCTTTTTGTTTTGCATGTTGATGCTGGTGAATCTGGGCCGTTTTGTGCGCGTGGTGATATTTGACCCCAATGAGATTCAATATCTGGCAATGATGATCATAGGTCTGGCACTGCTGGCGGTGCTGCTGTATCTGGTATTGACGTTGGATGTCACGGCCGTGACCCAGGGCCTTCTCTTGGGTCTTATTGCCTTCCTGGTGATCATTACCTGGGGCACGGGCTGGTGGCTGGGCCATCTGGCGGCCAATGATCCCCGCGAACGCTGGGTGCAATCAGCAACGGATAGTGACATTCGCCTGTTGGTGACTACGCTGCAAAGCCTGTCGTCCCAACTGTCGGGCAGTGATACGGATTTGGATGTAGCCAGTAGTGTAGACACGACCGTGCTGCGCTGGTATTTGCGCAGTTTCCGTAATGCCCGCATCGGCCAGACGTTACCGGCCGGCGGGGCGGACGTTCTTATCACCTCGGCCCAGGCAGAACCGGCGCTGGCCAACAACTACAGCGGGGCAGATTTTGGCCTGTCGCTCTATAAAAACCCGCCGGAACAACAAGTCATCAATGTCCGCACATTTACCGATACGTTGCGCTGGTGGTTTTTCCATGACAGCCCGGCACAACCCGCCAATGAGCGCGTGATTGTGTGGGTGAAGGCGCAGGAGTGAGACGAGACCTGACAGGTTGGCAACCAATGGTTGCCAACCTGTCAGGTCTGTAAAAGTATGATTTTAGAACAAACACTGCTACCCCGGTCTGAGGCCGCTCCGTATGCCGACGTAGAAAACGAGGCGGTGATTGCGCGCTGCCTGGTGGGTGAGGAAGCGGCGTATGTGGCGCTGTATAACCTGTATGCCGGGATGATTTACCGGCTGGTTTACAGTATGTTGCAGGATCGGGAAGATGCGGAAGAGGTGCTGCAAGATAGTTTTGAATACGCCTTCCGCAAATTAGGTGACTTTGACGCGCACAAGTCAGCGTTTAAGACGTGGCTGTATCGCATTGCCATCAGCCGCTGCCACAACAAGCGGCGGCGCAAATGGCTGCCTACCTTCTCGCTCAGCCATCAGGACGCCCGGCAAGCAGCAGATGAGGAGACGCCCACACCCGATGAAACGGTGCGCCTGACGGAAACGCAGCAGGCGGTATGGCACGCTTTACAACAGTTGACGCCCAAGCTGCGGGAAACGGCCGTCCTCCGTTATTACGAAGGGCTGTCTTACCAGGAAATCGGCGACATCCTGGGCATTCCGGCCAAGACTGCCGAATCCCGGATGCGGTTGGCGCATCAGGCGTTGAGAGATCTGTTGCAGGAGCAGCTAGACAGACCCTAAGGGTTTCAGAACCCCTTAGGGTCTTCCAGGACTATGATCGAATCACCACATTTGCACGACGAGGAACAGATGGCCCGACTGGTGCGCAGTACAGTGCAGGCGGCAGGGCAGATAGATAACGGCCGTCTGCGCCAACTGATGCCGGCTATTCCCACTCACCGCTCACGCCCGGTCTGGCAACGCCAACTAGCGACGGCCTGTGCCGCGCTGCTGGTTTGCCTGGGGCTGTTTGGGGTGTACCGGGCCGGCGAGCCAGGAGCCGGGATTGCGCCCACCTATGTCGCCATCACCGCCACCCTTCCCAGCGAAGCGACCCTCCCCAGCGAAGCGACCTTTACCAGCGAACCAACGGCCACGGAAACACAAACGGTCACGAGTACGGCCGTGGCCCAACCGCGTGTAGCTATTACCCCTGCCCCACCGACGCCGGTAGCGGCGCTACCGTTGGCCGTAAACCGTAATCCGTGAGGCGTGAGCCGTAATCCGATAACCGTCATAATTCCTAATTCCTAATTACCATTTACTATGAGCGAACTGACACCCATTCACAAAGAAACAACAACAAATGACTCATTTTTGTCACGGCCGTTAGTGGCCACCTTGAACCTGGATTGGGAAAAGGCGATCTACATCGCTTTTATCCTCATCGCCATCATCACCCGTTTCTGGGGATTGGGCGACCGGGTAATGAGCCACGATGAGAGCCTGCACACGCAGTTTTCATACCAGTTCTACCGGGGCGATGGTTTCAGCCATACGCCGCTGATGCACGGGCCATTTCTGTTCCACATTACCGCCCTCACCTATTGGCTGCTGGGCGCCAATGATTTTGCCGCCCGTGTACCGGTGGCGCTGTTGGGCATTGTATTGATTATTTTGCCCTACTTCATGCGTCCCTGGCTGGGGCGCGTGGGGGCTATTTTTACCAGCTTCATTTTCCTCATCTCCCCCTACCTGCTTTATTATTCCCGCTACATCCGGCATGACATCTATGCCATCGTGGCGGCATTGTTGGTCATGCTGGCGCTCTGGTATTACCTGGATCACAAAGAGGAGAAGTACCTGTGGCTGTTTGCCGGGGCGCTTTCCTGGTTATTTACAACAAAGGAAGTATCGTTTATTTATGTGGCGATTTTTGGCGGTTTCCTGGTCATCCGGCTGGCGCCACAGTTGCTTACGGCTGCCTGGCTGCCCAAAGTGCGCCGTAGTTTGTTATGGCCGGCCATCGTGTTGGGCGTGGGTTTGCTCCTGGCGGGCGGCGGGTTTGTTGGCTTCCGGTTGGTGAGCGACACGGCCGTGACCACCCCCACCCCGGAAAGCACCGAACCCTTTGCCGCCGATCCAGAGGAGGATACGGCCGTGACCCCCGCCGAACCCAGCACCGCCAACCAGACTGTTTTCCGGTGGCTGGGGCTGGCCGGCGTTCTCACCACCGCTGTCGCTCTCCTCTGGGGTGTCAGCGCCCTACGCCCCTTCCTGGACAACTATCCCGAATTTGACCTGATCATGCTCTTTTCCACGCTGCTGCTGCCGCTCATCACGCCGCTGGCTATGGTCATTATCGGCTGGAACCCTACCGATTACACCCTGGCTACCTGCTTCCTAGACGGGCAGGAGGCAATGTCGCCGCTGCAACTGGCGCTCACCCGTCTCATCTCGCCCAGTTGGTGGTCATGCTCCATCTCATCCGGGCTGATGCGCATCATATTCCTCATCATTCTCAGCCTGATTGCCTCGATCCTGGTGGGCATCTGGTGGAACCGGCGGCGCTGGCTCATTGCCGCTGCCATCTTCTACACCATCTTCCTGGTGTTATACACCTCCGTCTTTACCAATCCTAACGGCCTGGTTACGGGTACCGTAGGGTCACTTGGTTACTGGCTGGAGCAGCAAGAAGTACAACGCGGCAGCCAACCCTGGTTTTACTACATCTTTGTCACGCCTTTTTACGAATTCCTGCCGTTTCTCTTCTCCTTGCTGGCAATTCGGCTGTGGTTGATGGGTGAGCGACTATATAAAATTGTGGGCTACTGGCTGCTGGTCGTTTTGTTGTCCTGGTTTAGTTACAGCCTGATCAACTGGTGGTACAACACCCAGGCTTTAGCCATGGGGCAGGCCATTTCCCGCGTTCCTGGCAGTCTGGCGGCCGGTCTCATCTTGATTGGCGGGGCGTTGCTCTGGTACTTTGTGCGCGTCCCCCAAATCAAGGATGGATATGGCCTGGCGAATGGATCATTGTTCGACCTGTTCCGCTGGCAAATTGTGTGTGACTTTATGCCCTTTTTGGTCTGGTGGCTGCTGCTCACCTGGGGCGCTTACAGTTATGCCGGGGAGAAAATGCCCTGGCTGAGTACCCATTTTGTCATTCCTATGGGGCTGCTTTCTGGCTGGTATTTCAATGAAAAGCTGCAAGGGTTTGACCCACGCCGCCTGTTTAGCAAAGAGGCGCTGTGGTTCTGGCTGGTTTCGGTCACGGCCGTTGTCGCCTTCTTCCTGGCATTTGGTCCTCTCATCCTGGGAATTGTACCCCTGGGTGACCAACAGTTGACCACGTTAAAGAATGTGGGGCGCGTGTTGGGTGGGCTGGTCACTTTCGGTATTGTTGTCTGGTTATGGATCAAAACACGGCAGAAAATTGATGATGCCCGTTTGCGCAGCGCCATCTGGTCGCTCAGCATTTTTGCCATCCTGGCCTTCCTCACCATCCGTTTTGCCTACATGGCCACCTTCCCCAACGCCGACTACGTCCGTGAATATATGGTTTATGCCCACGGTGCCCCGGCCGCGAAAAGCATTGTCCTGGAACAAATCGGCGAACTGTCACAGCGGTTGTACGGCGACAACAGCATCAAAGTCGCCTACGGCGGCAGCGGCGTCCCCTGGCCTTTCACCTGGTACATGCGCCAATACCCCAACTCCATTTACTTTGGCGAAAACCCGTCCGCCAGCCTGCAAGATTCGCCGGCAGTCATCGTCGGCCGCAGCAGTTGGGACACGGCGGATAATGTGTTGGGGCGGGATTACAGTTACAAAACCTACACTTACCTCTGGTGGCCGATGGAAGATTACCGGCAAATTAACTGGAACGCTATTTTGGGCGACCCCAATTTGCCGGAGGGGTCGGTGAAGCGTGGTCTAGGCAACGCCGACGTGCGCCACGCCATCTGGGACATCTGGTTCTACCGCAATTATGAGAAGTATGACCAGACCTTCGGCCGTACCCACACCGACAGCCAATGGCCACTGCGGGATGAACTGCGCCTGTACATTCGGAACGACGTGATGGCGCAGTTGTGGGATCATGGCATTTCGCCGGTGAGCGTGGAGCCGGTGGTTGAGCCGTTCAGCGAAGGTGAACTGCCGGTATCACCGGCGTTGGCGCTGCACGAAGCAGGCTTCCCCGGCGCTGGCCCTGGAGAACTGCTGGCCCCCCGTGACATGACCGCCGCCCCCGACGGCACGATTTTTGTGCTGGACTCCGGCAACCAACGGGTGCAGGCATTTGCGCCGGACGGTGCGTTGCTGCACGAATTTGGTGGGCCGGGCGCCGGCCCCGGCCAATTCAGCGCCGAGGGACAAGGCCCCTGGGGTATTGCCGCCGACGAGGAATTTGTGTATGTGGCCGACACCTGGAACCATCGCATCCAAAAGTTCACGCATGATGGCGATTTTGTGATGAGTTTTGGGCAGGCCGGGGACATCAGCCAGGCAGCCGACCAGGGGTTGGGGCTGTTTTTTGGGCCGCGCGATATTGCGTTATTAGAAGACGGCCGTATGCTTGTCACCGATACCGGTAATCACCGCGTCCAGATTATGGATCGTAACGGTAGTTTCCTGGGGCAGATTGGCGGGCAGAATGGCATGTCTGGCGGCAGCCTGGGCTTTTTCTATGAGCCGGTGGGTGTGGCCGTAGACCCCAATGGTTTTGTGTATGTGACGGATACGTGGAACGGCCGTGTGCAGCAGTTCACCCCCGAATTTTTCCCCGTCAGCGAATGGCCGGTGGAAAGCTGGGCCGGCAACTTCTCCATCAACAACAAACCGTATGTCGCCAGTGACAGCGCCGGGCGCATTTACGTCACCGACCCGGAAAACTTCCGCATTCTCATCTTCGGACCCACCGGCAGCTATCTGGGCAAATTCGGCCAGTTCGGTACGGACATCAACAGTCTGGCGCTGCCCACCGGCATTTTCATTGATGAACAGGACAATATCTACGTCGCCGACGCGGGCAATAACCGCGTCCTCAAATACCCACCCATCTTCGCCCCGGCTATCCAGCCGGTAGAGGAAGTCCCCGCTGAGGAAATCCCGGTGGAAGAAGAACCGGCGGAAGAGCTTCCAGCGGAGGAAATACCGACGGAAGAGAGCGATGTGACGGGAGAAGAAACGCCCACTGAAGAACCAACCGCCACGGAGGAAGAGAGTGAGGCAACGGAAACGGCCGTGCCTTCCCCAACACCCCGTCCGGCTACACCGACGCCGACCGGGTAGCAGGAATTTAGATAATGCCTACGATTCTTTACACACATGGTTGGCGGCTTTTTTTCTACGCAAATGAGCGCAATGAGCCGCCGCATATCCATGCGCGGAAGGGCGATATGGAGTGTAAATATTGGCTCCTCGTTGACGAATTTGACATTGAACCGGCCTATGAATATGGCCTGAATTCATCCGCTCGCCGTGAAATTCGGCAGATTATCTTTGCCGATTTTGATCATCTTGTGGCAGAATACCAACGCATTCATGGAGGCGAAAATGAGTGAAAAAATTCATGAAGTAGAAATTGTAGAAATTGAAAAGAGGTTCCTGCACCTTCTTGTAGATGGACAACGGTATCGCCTTCAATGGGTGGATTGCTCCGCCAAATTAGCACAAGCTACTGACCAGGAACGCCATTACATCGCAATTTCCCCCTCTGGTTACGGCCTGCATTGGCCGTTACTTGATGAAGACTTAGCCATTACCCCACTTCTACAACAGGCCGAGAAGATTGAGCCAGAAGCTGTCTAGGCTACACCCCGTCACTAAAACGTTGGCTTCATCTATCGAACAGTTTCTCGAACCCCTCCTGGCGTTACATTCTAGTATCCGCGAGGCGGTGGTGGCTGCCTGTGAAACGACCAGTCTGGAGCAACTGGCGGGCATTGCCCAAGAGGAAGCGGGCGATACGATCTACGCCATTGACCGGGTGAGCGAGGAACTGCTGGTTGACTTTTTCCGTCATGAGGTTGCCCGCCACACGCCCATTGTGCTGATTGCCGAAGGGTTGCCGGGTGGCAAGCTGGTATTGCCAGAAGGGACACCAGAGGAAACGGCCGTCTGGCGCATCATCGTAGACCCCATTGACGGCACACGCGGGCTGATGTACCAGAAACGGAGCGGCTGGATTTTGACCGGCGTCGCGCCAAACAAAGGGGCACAGACTAACCTGCAAGATATTGAACTGGCGATCCAGACGGAGATTCCGCTGGTGAAACAGCACCTTTCAGACATGGTGTGGGCGATTCGCGGGGAAGGGGTCACGGCCGTGCGCCACAATCGCCTCACCCATGAAACCACCCCTCTCCTTCTCCACCCCTCCCGCGCCACGACCATTGCACATGGCTTTGCCGCCATTTCCCGCTTTTTCCCTGGGGCGCGGGAGGTCTTGGCGGCGATTGATGAGGAAATTGTGCTGGCGGCATTGGGGCCGGTGCAGCCGGGCAAGGCACACTGTTTTGAAGACCAGTACATTTGCAGTGGTGGGCAGTTGTATGAGTTGATGAGTGGGCATGACCGGTTTTGTGCCGATTTGCGGCCGTTGCTCGAACCCCTCCTGGCCCAAAAAGGACAGGCGCTGGGCATCTGCTGCCACCCGTATGATCTCTGCACAGAACTGATTGCACGGGAAATGGGGGTGATGGTGACAAATGAAGGGGGACGGCCGTTGACCGCCCCGCTTGATGTGGCAAGTGATGTCGCCTGGGTGGGCTACGCCAACCCCACCATCCGCGCCCAAATCGAACCCCATTTACAAACTGCCCTGATCCGGCGTGGGCTGGTACAATAGGTAGATACACAGATTTAACGGATAAGATGGATTTTCACGGATTTCGACAAGATGATGAAAGAACCACAACCACCGCAGACCAAAACAATATATTTTTTTAAACCCCAGTGGGAGCGCTCCCAATCTCGATCCGTGAAGGACACAAAGAGCGCGAAGACCTTTTCTCCTCACCACCGATCACCGATTACGGATTACCGATTACGGATAACACTTGTCACCTTCCTCCTCCTGCTCATGTTAACCGGCTGTGCCGCCCCCAGCCGTGATCGCCGCGACGCGGCCAGCAGCGCCGAACCGACGCCGATTCCCACGGCCGTCGTCCCCAACAAACCCACCTACACCGTCGAACGGGGCGATGTGGTCTATGCCGCCAGTTATAGCGGCCGTATCAGCCCTGCCAGCGAGACCAGTCTGGCCTTCCCTATGAGCGGGCAGGTGGCCGAGGTGTTTGCGGAACGAGGCGAGACGGTGCTGGCAGGGGTGCAGATTGCCCGGTTGGACACCACCGAACTGGAACGAGAACTGGCATTGGCCCAGGCGGCCTTAGAGGTAGCCCAGGCGCAGTTAACGGCCGTGGAAACTACCAATGCTACCCAACGCCACCATGCTGAACTCAATCTGGCGCTGGCGCAGCTTGATCTCGATTTTGCCACCCAACAGTCCGGGGAAAACCCCACGCCGGAACAGGCTTATCAGATTGGCCGGCTGACCATTTTGCGTGATCTGGCGCAGTTGGCGGTGGATGAATTGGTCACGGCCGTAGATCCCCAACTCAACGCCAATGTACAACAGGCCGAACTCCGCATATCCGAACTGCAAGCAGCCATTGCTAACGCTGTGCTGATTGCGCCTACAGATGGCGTATTGGTGTCGCTCAATTTAACACCGGGTCGTTCCGTAACGGCTCAGGAGCCGGTAGGTACGCTGGCCGATCTGGAAGAACTGGAAGTCAGCGCCGAATTGCAGGACAATCAGATGGCTGAACTGGCCGAAGGCATGGCCGTTACCATCTCACCGCCCAACCGCCCCGGCGAAACATTCACCGGCACCGTGCGGCAGATGCCCTATCCCTATGGCACACGCGGCAGCGCCGATGTGCCCCCCACCGATGAGACAACCCGGTTTGTTTTTGACAATCCTGATGACGCGCGGCAATTCCAGCCGGGCGATCGGGTGCGGGTGGCGGCGGTGATTGAAGAGCGCCCCGGTGTTCTCTGGCTGCCGCCAGCGGCCGTGCGGGATTTTAACGGCCGCCACTTTGTGGTCATTCAGGACGAACAAGGCCAGAGCCGCGTTGACGTGACGTTGGGCATTGAGGGGGACGGCCGTGTGGAAATTCTAGAAGGGCTGTCGGAAGGGCAAACTATCGTAGGACAGTAAACGGTAATCGGTAATCGGTCATCAGTAACCGATTACCGATAACCGATAACCGATTACCATGTCATTTCTCTACCGCATACGCGCTATTTTCACCATCACCTTCAAACGGCTGTGGGCGCAACGGGGGTTGACGGCCGTGACCCTGATCGGGTTGATCATCGCCGTCGCCCTCATTACGACTGTACCGCTGTATGCGGATGCGGTGAACTTCCGCATGTTACAGGAGCGGTTGAGTACCCAGTCAGAACGGCGCGGCCGTCCCCCGTTTGCCTATCTCTACAACTACATCGGCGCCTGGTATGGCGCGGTGCAGTGGGAAGATATTCAGCCCCTTGACGAATACATGCAAAATAGAGCGGCTGGCGCTTTAGGTCTGGCGGAAGAACTGGTCATCCGCCATGTAGAGACCGACCGTTATCGCCTGTACCCGGCCGGCAGCGAAACCTACGCCGATGAAAACCGCGCTCTGGGTATTTTTCATCTGGCGGCGACTCAGGGGATAGAAGAAGCGATTGAGATTGTGGACGGCCGTTATCCCCAACACACTCCCGATGGCCCCCTGGAAGTTCTGGTAACCCAACCCCTGGCCGAAGAAGCCGGTCTGCAACCTGGCGATCAATTCATCGCCTACAACTTCCGCAATCCCGATGATCCCCAGCGTGAAATTCCCGTTACCGTGGCCGGGGTATGGCGGCCCAAAGACCTCTCCGGCCCCTTCTGGTTCTTTGCCCCCAACGTCTTTGACGATCTCCTATTGGTGACGGAAGAAACATTTGTCAACACGTTGGCCGCTACTTTAACCGATGAAATTTACCTGGCCACCTGGTATCTGGTGCTGGATGGTGGTGGCGTCAACACAGAAAATGTCAACAGCCTGGTGAACCGCGCCCTGCGTGTGGAACGCGCCGTAGACAATCTGCTGCCAGAAACGGCTAACATGCTCTCCCCGGCCACACCCATGCAGGCATACCAACGCGCCGTTGGCCCGCTCACCGTGCTACTCACGGCCTATAACATCCCTATCATCTTCCTCATCCTGGCCTTCATTGCCCTCATTGTGAATCTGGCCGTAGACCAGCGGCGCAACGAAATTGCCGTCATGCGCAGCCGGGGGGCCACCCCCTGGCAGGTAGTCGGTTTTGCGGTGCTGGAAGGGGTGCTGCTCGGCCTGGTAGCCTGGGCGTTGGGCACATTGTTGGGGTTGGGGTTCACGCAGTTGATGGGGCGGGCGCGCAGTTTTATGGACTTTACGGCCGAGACCACCTTGCGCGTGGCCATTAACGACGCCGGACTGCGAGCGGGCGCTATCGCCATCGCTCTGGCGCTGCTGGCCCAGGTGTTGCCCACCATCTCCGCCTCACGCGATACCATCATCACCTACAAACAAGGGCAGGCGCGTACAGCCGGTAAGCCCTGGTACCAACGCATCTGGCTGGATGTGCTGCTGCTTATTCCCACCGTTTATGGTTTTTACCTCCTGCAACAGCAAGGTTCGCTCATTGCCATTGGTGAAGAACCGCTGAATGATCCTTTTGCCAATCCCTTGCTATTTTTGCTGCCGGCGCTGGCTGTTTTTTCGCTGACACTCTTCTTTTTGCGTATTTTACCCTGGTTCATGGAAGCCCTTAGCTGGCTTCTCTTCCATACCAATAGCGTCGGTTTACTCATGGCTGTGCGCCATCTGGCGCGCACCCCCCGCGCCTATGCCACCCCGCTCATTCTCCTTGTGCTCACCGTCAGCCTGTCCGTCTTCACCGCTTCTCTGGCGCTGACCCTGGATTACCAGCTTTATGATGATTATCTCTACCGCATTGGCGCCGACCTCAATCTGGAAGGGCCAGGGCGGGAATATGGCGCAAGTAGCAGTTTTGCCAATTTATCAGGTAACAGCGGCCAAAGCAGCCGGGCCATCTTCCTGCCCATCAATGAATACCTGGACTTTCCCGGAGTGGAAGCAGCCGCACCGGTAGGGAGCTATGGCAGCACAGCACGGGTGGGGAGTACCAATTATACCGGCACGTTTTATGGTATTGACCGCACTACGTTTCCGGCAGTGGGTTTTTGGCGTTACGATTTTGCCCCTTACCGGCTTGGCTCGTTGGTCAATCTGCTGGCAGCATCACCTGACGGGGTGCTGGTTGCCAGCAATTTCTTAGCGGAATCCGGATTGAATGTGGGTGACTTTGCTCGCCTGAATGTGCGACTGGGGGAGGCCAATGTAGAGTTGAACGCCCAGATTTTGGGGGCATTTGATTATTTTCCTACCTGGTACCCGGCCGAGGATGGCCCGTTGTTTGTGGGGAATCTGGATAATTTATTTGCGCTGGCCGGCGGCGATTACCCTTACCAGGTCTGGATGCGCACATCACCTGATTTTGACGAAGAGGCATTTCGTAACGCCCTACGCGAACGACAGTTGAACCAGTGGCGTTGGTTAGAGCCGTATGCCAGTATTCGCCAGGAGCAGACACGGCCAGAGCGGCAGGGATTGTTTGGTCTGTTGTCGGTGGGCTTTTTGGCGGCGGCGCTGCTGACGGTGATGGGCTTTTTTATGTATGCGCTCTATTCGTTCCGGCGGCGGTTTATTGAACTGGGCATTTTGCGCGCAGTGGGATTGTCTCAGGGACAGATGTTGGTGTTTGTGGCCTGCGAGATGGGGTTTCTCATTCTGACAGGGTTGGGGCTGGGTGTGCTGCTTGGTTCGTGGATTAGCCAGCTTTTCATCCCGTTTCTGCAAATTGGCGCGGAGGCGAGTGATTTGGTACCGCCATATTTGGTGGAGATTGCGTGGAGTGCCGTGAACCAGATTGCTATTCTTTTTGGGCTGCTTTTTGTGGTGGCGATGGCGGCATTAGGGCTTTTGCTGCGGCGGATGAAGATTTTCCAGGCGGTGAAGTTGGGTGAGACTGCGTAAACGGTAAACGGTGATCGGTAATCGGTCAATCCCACCGATAACCGATTACCGTTTACCGATTACCTTTGGAATTCAACATGACAGAACTGTACCCCATGTTATTTGCCCCAGTTTTGAAGGATTATATTTGGGGTGGGCGACGGTTGGAGCAGTTGGGACGGCCGTTGCCACCGGGTATCATTGCCGAAAGTTGGGAGATTGCGGCGCATGAGGATGGCACGACGGCCGTGACGAACGGCCGTTATGCCGGCCACCTGTTGACCGACGTACAGGCGGAATTAGGGCTGGATTTGATCGGCACAAACTGTGCCTGGGCGCAGGCGCGGGGCAAATTTCCGCTGCTGATCAAGCTGCTGGACGCCAACCGCGCCCTGTCGGTGCAGGTGCATCCCGATGACGGCTACGCCCTGGCACATGAAGGCAATGAATTGGGCAAGACGGAGATGTGGGTGGTGCTGGAGGCAAAGCCAGGGGCACAGGTGCAGCTTGGTGTGAAAGCGGGCACAACGCCGGAACTATTTCGCCAGGGCATTGAAGAAGGGAACTTAGAACCTTATTTGCACTACGTCCCAGTGCAGGCGGGCGATCATATTTGTGTGCCTGCCGGGACGTTACACGCCATAATGGATGGCATTCTCATCGCCGAAATCCAGCAAAACTCGAACACGACGTACCGGGTGTATGACTGGAATCGGGTGGGGGCAGATGGCAAGGCACGGCCGTTGCATGTAGACAAGGCATTGGACGTGATCAATTTTAATCAGGTAGAGCCGTCTCTTTGCCCGGCGGAGTTGATCGGTGGAGTGAACGGCTTAAGCCGTTCGCTCCTGTGCCGCAACGACTATTTTGTGACGGAGCGGGTGGAGATGGCAGCAGGGGCGGCGTTTGAGGGGAATTGTAACGGCCGTAGCCTGGAAATTTGGGGCGTGCTGAGCGGTGAGGTGATGGTGAATGGGGTTGGGCTGACGGCCGTGCAGTTTGCCCTACTTCCGGCGGCAATGGGTACTTTTACCCTCACCGCCTCAAACCCATCCCTCCTGCTTAGAACTTACATGGAGGCAACCTGAATATGAGTGACCCTATGTTGCTACCAACAATACCCGGCCAACTGACCTGGTCTGTGCCGCCAATGGCCTATGAACTGGCGGGGAACCGCCTGAAAATTGAGGCGGGGGCACAGACCGACCTGTTTAATGACCCGCGTGGCGAGTATACCCAGGCCAATTCATCGCGTCTCTCCTTTGCCCCGGATGATGTCTTCACTATTCAGGCGAAGGTGCAAGTTGATTTCCAAGCAACTTACGACGCGGGCGCTTTTATCTTATTTGCAGACGAAAACCACTGGGCCAAGCTGGCCTTTGAATTCTCGCCACAACGGGAGCCGATGATTGTGACAGTCATCACCCGTGAGGTGTCGGATGATTGCAATTCAATAGTCATTGACGGGAATGAGGTTTATTTGCGGGTGGCAAAGTTGGGCCAGGCGTATGCGTTTCATGCGTCGGTGGACGGCCGTAGTTGGCAGCTCATCCGCTATTTCTCCGCCAACAACCTGGAAAACGCCACCGTCAACTTTTCATCGCAATCGCCCACCGGTGGGGGGTGTACGGCCGTGTTTAGCGAGATTGTGTATACGGCCGTGCTTCTGGAGAATATCCGCAATGGTACTTAAAGTAGAAGTTCAACTTTTCCGAAAAAGTTGAACTTCTTGCTCTGTACTCTTCGCAAATCAACGGATGTGAAGCTGACTCGTGGTATACTTTGCCACAATCCTGATCCATATGCAGAGAAACGGAGACGATGATGACGACACTGCATCAAATTCACAAAGTCAAAGATGGTAAGATTGTGGTGCATTTGCCCGCAGAATTTACCGCCAACGAAGTGGAGGTAATCATTACGCCGGTCAAAGAAGCGGGCAGTTCTGCCGCGCATACGGCCGAGGAAGACGCGATCCAGCGTTTGTTAGACCTGGATACATCCCACTTCACCGAAGCGCAAAAGCAGGCATTTGAACGTACCTGCCAACTCTTGCAAAAGAAGCGTGGGCCTGATGAACCACGAATTGCTGGTTTGTTTGAGGGGCTAATTGAAATCGCCGATGATTTTGATGCGCCATTGCCAGATGAGGAATTATTTTGGGGATCAGAAACCGATGAGTATGGCATGACGTTGCAAAAATGAACTTATTGCTTGATACCCATATCTTCCTTCGGTGGGCAACCTCGCCCCAAAAATTAGCCCGCCCTGTTTACACAGCCCTGCATGATCCGAACAATAATTTGGTTTTGAGTGTGGTCAGTCTGTGGGAAATGCAAATCAAAATGCAGATTGGCAAGCTCACTCTGCCGCTACCAATTAAAGAAGTGGTACTGACACAACGGATAAATAATCAGATTGAGACTTTACCCGTGTTAGAACAACATGTTTGGGCTATAGACTCGTTACCGTTCTATCATCGAGATCCATTTGACCGTTTGCTGATTGCCCAGGCCATCACGGAGGGGTATCAACTCGTATCGGTAGACCCGGTTTTCAAGCAATATCCTGTCCAACTTTTTGTTTAGTGAGCACCTATACACTTTGCTGCCACTACTGAAATATGATGGCTGAACCGATTATTCTTTGTGAGAACCTGGTCAAGATTTATAAGATTCAGGATGTGGAGGTGCTGGCGCTGCAAGGGCTGGAACTGACGGTGCAGCGCGGCGAGTTGATGGGCATTGTGGGGGCCAGCGGCTCTGGCAAGTCTACGTTGATGAATGTGTTGGGGGGATTGGTACGGCCGTCGGCCGGCAAAACTATCGTAGACGGCCACGACCTGCTCAAGTTGTCCGATGCGCAGATTAACAAGTATCGCCGGGAGAAGGTGGGCTTTGTCTGGCAGCAGGGGGCGCGCAACCTGATTCCCTACCTGAATGCGCTGGAAAATGTGGAGATGCCGATGACGCTGGCGGGCGTTCACGGCCGTCGTACCCGCCAACACGCCGCCGAACTGCTGGAAATGGTGCAGTTGTCCCATCGCCGCCACCACAAACTAGGGCAGATGTCTGGCGGGGAGCAGCAGCGGGTGGCGATTGCCGTGGCATTGGCGAATAATCCCAAAATTCTGCTGGCCGATGAACCCACCGGCGAACTGGATTCGACGACCGCCCTCTCTATTTATGAAGCCTTCCAGACGTTGAATCGGGAATTAGGGCTGACCATCCTCATCGTCAGCCATGACCCGACGATTGCCCGGCATGTGCAGCGGGTGATGCAGATTCGGGATGGCAAGGCAGCCAGCGAGACGGTGCGCCGTCGTCGGCAGCCGGAAGCGACCACGGGAGCGGCCACGGGGGCGCCCAGTGAACACCACGATGACCATTTTGAGGAACTGGTGGTGTTGGATTCGGTGGGGCGGCTGCAACTGCCGAAGCAGTACCGGGAAGCGCTGAATTTACACGGCCGTGCCCGCATGGAACTGGTAGACGATCACCTGGTTATCCGCTCTGTACCACCGGAAGATTTACATCAGTTGCCACCAGAACTATTACATCAAGCAGAGGCCGCAGAGGAGAAGGGGGACGGGCGCTTCGGCTTTGTTCAGCGCAAGCGTGTACGCCAATGGCTGCACAAATTGCGGCAAAAGTAAGATAATTGGGCAACGATCCAACTACTCGATTTATCTTTGGAGGATTAGCAATGCTCAATTATTTACCCGTTTTGATCGCCATTGTGTGTGGGGCGGCCGTAGTCATCCAGGCGCGTTTTAATGGGATTATGGACAAAGGCATGGGCACGCTGGAAAGCGTTTTTGTCACCTACGGCCTGGGTGGGCTGGTCATCGCCCTGGTTATGCTTGTCCTGCGCGGCGGCAATCTGGCAGCCTTTCGGGCCATGCCCTGGTATGTGGCCCTGGCCGGTATTTGTGGCCTGGTCATCATTGGCGCTATCAGCTATTCCGTACCCCGCCTGGGTTTGGCCGTGGCTTTTACGATTATTGTGACGACGCAATTTGTCCTGGGCGCGGTCTTTGATCATTTTGGGGCATTGGGGAGTGAGGTACGGCCGTTAACCCTGCAAAAAGCCGCCGGTATCCTCGTCTTGTTAGTGGGGGTCTGGCTTATCATCCGGGATTAAGTTAAGGGCAGACTTAGGCATATTGCCTGATCCACATGGCCTGTTGGATAATGGTCAGCTATAACACCATACCAAATACGTTCTAGAAGGATTATCATGATTTTGATCACGATTGTTAACGCGATTTACTGGCTTTTGCTCATCCTATTTCTGGCAAGAATGATCGTTTCGTTCGCGCGTATAGACCCGTATGACCCCACCTGGGGACGGCTGGCGCAACTGGTTTACCAGGTGACGGAACCGATTATGGAGCCGGTGCGCCGTCTGGTGCCACCACAGGGTGGGATGGATTTCAGCCCGCTAATCATTTTATTGGGACTATCTGTCGTGCGTATGCTCTTGTTTTCGCTGCTTTAGTATGAACAGTGTCATTTGATTGTTGTGATTGTTGTCTATTTACGGCCGTACCCATTCTCCCTTACCCTATACACAATAATCCTTTTGGAGGTGAAACATGATTAAGAAAAGCAAAGTCAAAGGGACCGATCAGGTCAAAGTCACATTTAGCCTGCCGTTGGATAATCCCCACGGTGCGGCAACGGTGGTTGGTTCATTCAACGATTGGGACCCCACCGCGAATAAGATGACCAAGCGGGCGAATAACACCTACAGCACGGCCGTTACCCTGCCAGCCGGTCAACGCTACACCTTCCGCTACTACGCCGAGGATGGAAGCTGGTTTAACGACGACCAGGCCGATGGCTACGAAGCCAACGAACACGGTGAGCAGAACTGTATTTTGGAGACGTGAATGGAAAGAGATTGGGAGATTGAGAGATTGGAATCTCCCAATCTCCTAATCTCTCAATCTCTAGTTCTCACTCCCCCATCCCCCTTTCTAGCAACGCCGCCACATCCGGCGGTAATTCCTCTACGAATTCCAACAAGGTGATTTCTTCCTGCCAATCCAGGTGGGATTGGCCGGTGGCGTCTATGTAGCGCCATTCGGTGCGCAGGACGGCGCCGGTTTCGGCGTCTACCCACAGCCATTTCTGGTCGCCGACGATAGCAAGCGGCAGGTCGCCCATCATGGGATATGCCACCCTTTGTAACAAAAGTCAGCGTGTGGGGGAATGGCGGGAAAATGGAGTAAATGGGTTCTTAAGGCGAGAGGTTGTGATACGTGATACGTGATGCATGAACCGTCCGGCGAGGTCGCCGTGACTAGATGCACGATGATTTGAGGCGTGTGGATGTTCAAGTGGGTTTGGGGGTGGAGATGGGAGAGGGAGGGAGGAGGAGGGGGAGGGTACGGAAATGAGGTTTTACTATCTGTCACAAGATTATTTGATTATGGCCAATCAACTTATTACTGAATCCAGAAAGGCTCTGGCTCGTAATTTTGCATGTTCTTTCCCCCAAGTAATGTCATTGTGATGATATTTTCCCTCTGCAAGCTCTACCGCAAAATCATACAGCAATTGGTATTCATTTTTCAGTATATCACCAATCTCTTGCAAGATAGAATCTGTTAGGTTTTTTATTCCCCCATTTGCGAGCGCAAAACAAACAATATAATTGTCTTTTAATGCCTCTTGAAAATCTAATTGCCATTCCTGAATAAACAGATTTTCATCAAAAAGCTTGTCAACTGATTCATCAATTGAAGATTTAACATTTTTCAAATATAAGTCACGTATTTCTATTATTTTTCTTGGGTTGACTATTACTTTGTAACATAAATAATCTAAACATTCTTCAGTTCCAAAATAGCTGATT
>JAHDWK010000007.1 GCA_023382655.1 Anaerolineae bacterium
ACCTTTAGTAGAATTTTCCACTTTCAACTGGTACTAATTTTGGTCCCTTTACACAGCCAGAAGATATCCAGATTGACCTTGTCGCGGGCGATAATTTCCTCATAGGTGTAAGCTCGCCAACGGCCGTCCGGGACATTCTCGCTCCAGGAGGCCACCCGTTCAAAGCGGTTGGCCGGGTGAAAGCAGGTCACAAACTCATCCAGGTCAGGGCGGGTGAGTGGGTTTTGTTTCAGGGTGTGGTGGATATTGGTGCGGTAATCGTAGAACCACACCTTTTCCGTCCACGGCCGTTCCCGCCCCGGTTTGCGGTCAAAAAAGAGCACGTTCGCCTTCACCCCCTGTGCATAAAAAATACCGGTGGGCAAACGCAAAATCGTGTGCAGGTCACTTTCGTGCAGCAGCTTGCGCCGCACTGTTTCCCCTGCGCCCCCTTCAAATAGCACATTATCGGGCACAACCACCGCCGCTTTACCGTGAATCTTCAACAGCTTATGGACGTGCTGGACAAAATTCAACTGCTTGTTGCTGGTGGATGTCCAGAAGTCGTCACGCACCACCGTTTGCGCTTCCCGTTTTACTTCCCCTTCTTCGGTGATGTAGGTGACGCTGGACTTTTTGCCAAACGGCGGATTGGTCAGCACCATGTCATAGGTGGTAGATGGCTTGTTCGCCAGGGCATCGTCTACGTGGATAGGGCTGCGGTCAGAATTATGCCCAATACCGTGCAGGTAGAGATTCATCACGCACAGCCGGGCGGTATTGTCCACAATTTCCCAGCCGTGCAGGGCATCATGGCGCAGATGCAGCCATTGGTCGCGGTCAAGCTGGTGTTGACGGCCGATGGCGTCATACGCCGCCAGCAGAAAACCGCCGGTGCCGCAAGCCGGGTCACAGAGCGTATCACCCGGCTTGGGCTGCATCACATCCACCATGGCTTGAATAAGTGGCCGGGGCGTGAAGTATTGCCCCGCCCCGGACTTCACGTCCTGGGCATTCTTTTCCAGCAGCCCTTCGTAAATGTCCGCTTTTACGTCCACGTTGAGACGATGCCAGTTTTCGCCATCAATAAGCGTAACCAGGCGTTTTAGCTTGGCCGGGTCCTGGATGCGGTTCTGGGCCTTACGGAAGATGGTGGGGATGAGGCCGCTGCCCTGGCCTAGCTCCTGTAAAATTTCTCGGTAATGTGTTTCCAGGTCAGCCCCGTCCTGGTTGACCAGGCTGGCCCAACCGTAGGCATCAGGAATGGTGGATGGGTCACCGATTTTGCGCCGTTCGTCGTCCATCTTGAGGAAGAGCAGGTAGGTGAGTTGTTCGACGTAATCGCCGTAGGACAGGCCGTCATCGCGAAGGACGGTGCAGTAATTCCACAGGCGCTGCACAATAGCTGATGACTGATTAGTCAAGGTCTAACTCCTTAATGCGGTATTGAAAAGCGTCAACAAACTTCAACATTGTTTCAATCGCCCATTCTTGGAGCACCTTCAACTCTGTCTCAGACATATTGGCATTTCCAGGATGCTCAACACAAATTCTTGAAGCCCTTTTTGATTTGAGCGGCTGCCAATCTAATTCCAAGTCAATTTCGGATTCAATCTGATTCTTTTGTTGGTAGAGCAAATCAAAAGCTTTTTCATTGGCCTTTTTGTCCCCGGAATCAATATATAATTCTGTACGCAAATTACCTTTTCCAAACACCCAGGCAAATAAGAAGCCTGATCTACCGGCACCAAAATCAATCCACCCACTTTGAGCTTTGGTCGTCCTTGTAATACCCGGTCGAATCTTTTTTAATTCTTGAATTATCTCAACGAGAAACAACTGTTGTAATACAGCATCAGAGCGTTTAAATGTGACTGTTTCGGCTGTCAGATCAACATTTTCAACTTTCCACCCAGCACGAAGCCAAAATAGGGAATGCCGATGTGGTGATGTGTAGTCATTAGCCCACCAAGCACGATGTTTCCTCGCAGTATCTGGAAATGGACTCTCAATTATCGATTCAAGTTCATGAAAGGAAACCTGGATTTCATTTCCTAGAGCAACAAAAGTTGATTGGCTACTTAGCCAATCTTGAAGAGGACCATATTTGCCTGGTGTTGTGGAGTAAGCTGGGACAACCTCTCTAATTATTTGAGTCTGGCCTGGTTTCTGTAATACTCGCTTTCGAGAAGCAATCCATTGCTCAGCACGAATCAAAGCATCAAGTTGGATCGCATCTAACCGACCCCTAAAATGGGCCAGTTGATTTCTGGCCAGATTAACCGGCTCCATTAAATTGATAAACAATAGTTTTGGCTTAAGATAAGGTTCAAATCGTTCCCAGTAATGTTCGTAGGTTAATATTTGAATATGGTCACGAAAACTCAATTCGTTGTATCTTTTTAGAGGTTGAGTCGGATCTTTCCGATCTGCGCCTAAAACTCTTAATGAAGCTGCATTTCTTGATTCGCCATCAGGAAAAATATTCTCAATATATTGCCTTAGAGTGAGTTCAATATTTTGTATTCGAATCAGACCTTCAGACCAATCCCGGAAAAAGTGGGTTGTATCGTAATCGGTTATTATACCGACTGGTCTGCGACTCGAAGTGATGATTACAGCATAGTTGTTTTTTAATAGCTCAAGGATTTCAAACAAACCTGCATCTTCACGCTCGAGTGTTACTGCATCCTCTTGGCAATGATCTACCGTTAGGTCGAGCAATGAAACAGCATTATTCAAATGGAAATATTGGCGTGAGATGGTTTGTTCCGAGATGATTCCAGTAAGGAATCCTTCATTGTCAACAACAGGGAGTTGGCTGAAATCTTTGTCGACCATTTTGACTAGCGCATCACGCACTGTTTCCTGATGGGTTACATGTGTGGGATCTTTACGGTTGAGCAGTAAGTCTTTGATGGGATCGAATATATCTTCTGTTGAATCAATTATTTCTGTCATGTTTATACCTTAACTTTCTGACCAGGTTAATTTGACACCGATTGACCACTAAAAGCGTGGTGCAGGAAGGATTGACGCAAGCATTTGGCGCAAAACAGGTTAGTAATAGTAACTTGCTTGGTGGCGGTGGAGATTTTTGTTTTAGGTATATAACTCATAAGATAGAATTATCCGTCCTCACGTTTGCGAATATTGTTCAAATTCCCAATCACAGTACTTGCACTCAGTGTACTCAATTGGTGATTTTCCAAAACAGATGGGACAAGTGAGGAATAACACCTCGTCAAACTCATACGCAAATGACATGCGCTTTTCGCCTGTTCGCATGACCAGAAACCCCAGATCGCTGATGAAAGCCTCAATGGGCAATTCGCCTTTGAAAAAATAAATCGTTCCATCCGACTCTTTTTGGAAGCGAAATGTATGATTCGTATCTTGACCACGAGTATGTTGTACGCTGCGATATGTTCCTTGTTCAGTATCTATGTAGACAGTGACCTGCTTTCGTTTATTTTTCCAGGTTCCGTCCAGAGCATCTCGCAGTTGCCGTTCTGCCCGCCGCCGTTCTGGTCTCTTGCCACCTCGGTCCCCACGACGCCATCGACGCTGCCGGGCAAAATTGTTTGCCTCACAGCGGCTACAACTTCCTTTTTGCAGGATGTTTCCGCACTCATGACACCTTTCGACACTCATGTAGCCTCTTTGTATTGCGAGACGAGCTGACCGGTGAAGGCGCGGTGGAGGATGGATTGGCGCAGGCGTTCGGCGCGGGCCAGGTTGGTGGCGATGGCCTGTTCCGTGGCGGTGACGACGGACAGCCGCCGCTCCACTTCGGCGACGATGCGTTTTTGTTCGGCGAGTGGCGGCACGGCAATCGATATTGCTCTTACGAGAACTGAATTTAGTGCTGGCTGCATTCCTCCTGATCCACCCTGTCTTGTTTCTTCATATTTTGCCATCAGCCAATAAAAGACCCATTCACTCATTATTGGAGAATCAGCACACAGAATAGCTGCTGCATTTTGATTATTTGTAGCGGCCATTTCAAGAATGGCTGCTTGACCTCTAGTTTTCCCTTCACCAATCATTGCCAGAAGAACTGTTCCCTTTGGATTGAGCTTCACGCTGCTGTTATTAAGCCCTTCTGTTGTGATTGTCTCCCGTGTCTTTGAAATTCTACCAAACGCAATCTCCCCAGAACTAACCCAAGGAATATCGCCATTCCAATATTCAGGTTTCTTTCGGGATGGGGTTGCACCTACCTTCACATCGAATAAATAACCAATACTTGCCCAAATCCAACCCTCTGGCAGTTTGGGCAACACGGCCGTATCCCCCACCCCCACCGCCTCTTGATACTTTTTCCCCGGGTGGGCCGCCTGCCATTGGGCGCGGCGTTCGGCCAGGATGCGGGCCAGCAGGTCGGCGGCGGGTTCATCGTTGGGGTCTTGGGGGACGAGACGGCCGTCGCAGGCCGCCTTGAGGACGCTGGCTTTGTAGCGGGCCAGGTTGTTTTGCAGCCGCCGCAGCCCCGCCACCGCCTGATCCAGCCGCGTAAACTGCTTCTCAATCTCCGCCACAATCCGCTCTTGTTCATCTAGTGGAGCAAGAGGAAACGGATAATCCGCCATTTGCCCAAATTTTACGCGAGGTCTATCACCGGTATTTTGTTTGTTGATGAAAGCGACAAATGACCATTGATTCAAAAAATATTGAAGGTACTTGCTGATCAATTGTGGCGTTTTGCGAAAGACGATGAACTCTGCCGAGCAAAGCCCCTCAAAATCAGGACGATAAACTTTGTTAAGATACGGCCGTAAACTCCCGTAAAGTACATCATCAGGCCAGAAATGTTCAGCTAAACTTCTCATTTCACTTGATGATTTTGTTCCTAATAGACGCATCGTCTGTGTTTCAATATCGTCCATTCCAAGAAATGGCAATTCCGCGAAATCTTGAGGCGACACCCTGTCGCGTTCTGGTTCTGTTATTTCACCAATCGTTGTCCACGTCCAGCCATCGGGCAACGGCCGTTCCTCAGTTCCGTTTGTCGTCATCCATCATCCTTCCGTAACGCGATTTTGCAAATCGCCCCCTTATCAGACGATTTATAAAATCGTCCCACATCGTAAGGCGATTTTGCAAATCGCCCCAAAATCGCCCCTACTTGTTTTTTAGATATGACCAGGGCCAATCTTCCCACCTTTCCACCAAACCAGCCTTTACCGGATTATTCAACACATACGCCACAATCCGTTCCCATTCCCGCCGATCCCGCACCACATGATCATAACTTTCATGCTGCCAAAAAGCTCCCTTGCGGTCCAACACCTTATTCCCCTCCCGCGCCGTATGCCGTTTCAGAGAATGCATGATTGTTTGCAGCGCATGGTAACTGCCATCCTCTTTTTCCAACGGCGAAAACACCAAATGGGCATGATTAGACATCACCGAAAAAGCATCCATCTCATAAACATCTCCATCCAAAAAATGCAGGCTGTCAACGACGATGGTAGCGATTTCTGGTTGGCTTAACCAATACGGCCCGCTCTCCGCCCGATCCAACACATCATCCCAGCGCCCAAATTGCCGTTTCTGTTCCTGGTAACGGAGATGAGGTTGAGTGGTGGCAACGGCCGTTTGCTCAATCACCCGTTCTCGCTCCTCTGCCTCCAACTTTAATCCTTCCAATACTTCGATAGGAATAGAACCGGCCAGCCGAATCGTGACAAATAGACATGCGCCCGGCGGTTGAATGTGTGGCAAATGCCGCTCATATTCGGGTTTGTAATCGTAATTACTCATCACTCGTACGGCGATTTTGCAAATCGCATTTGTAGCGCGATTTTGCAAATCGCCTCTTCTGGACGATTTGGAAAATCGTCCCACATTTGTAGCGCGATTTTGCAAATCGCCGCTCTTCTGGACGATTTGGAAAATCGTCCTACACTGGCAATTCCCGGTTCATTTCGGCCAACAATTGCAACCAATCCGCGCCTAACGCCTCCATCGCCCCCCAACGGCCGCCGCGGTTCACAAACGCGCCATCAATCTCAAAATCCTGCGGTGTCATCTGCAAATTGAGGCCGATGTACCCGGCAATCTTGTCCAGCCACCAGCGCTGTTCGGCGCTGAACGCCTTGCCCGCCCGCGTCTGCGCCGCCAGCCACGCCTCATACCGCGCCTGTACCTGCGCCGGGTAGGGAGCCAGTTCGCCTTCCGGCTGCAAGGCGTGGCGCACCAGGGCGATCAGGTCGGTCAACACCCGCTGCGTGTTCACGCCGCGCACTTTGTCTTTTTCCAATTGGGCATACGCCTGCCACAATTTATCTTCTGTCCACAAATGGGGTGGTTTTTGCAGCGCCTGGGCCAGCTCTTGCAACTGCTGCCGCGTCAATGCCCGTGCCCCATATGGCTGGTTGTACAAAATTTGCAGCGCCGTAATCTCCTCCTTGTTTTCAGCAATAAACTGCTGGAAATCGTCCACCATCCGGCGCAGCTTTTCGGTGGCCTGACTGTCAAAGCCCGCCTCCTTCACCCGATCAATGCTCACCGCATCAATCACAATCTCCGACCGGGCTTGAATCTCAATCAACGTCTGCCGCAAATTGGGATTGGTGCGGAAGGGGGCTGTCGCTGCCCGCAGCGCTGTAGAACGATTTTCTAAATCGTTCTCATCAGGACGATTTGGAAAATCATCCCACATTTCCAAATCGCGTAATGCCGCCAACAGCGGATGTATGAGGTCGGCCAGCGTGCCGCCGTCGCTGTAATCGGCAATTAACCGTTCATCTACGGCCGTCAATCGGTGCTGCAAACGCGCCAGCCGATGGGCCAATGAAGCCACTGTCGCCGCATCAGCCTGCCCGTAGGCCAGGTTTTCCAACAAGCGATCAAAAGGCACGGTGGGCTTTTGTTCCTGCGCCCGCGGCGGCTCAATCATCTCTGTTTCCGTCAGCCCCACCGCATCAATGAGCACAAAATGGGTTTTGTGCCGGGCATTGGCCGTCACCGACTGCAACTCATCCGATTGAATCACCCGTGTCCCACGGCCGCGCATCTGCTCAAAATAACCCCGCGAACGCACCTGGCGCATAAAGAGCAAAATCTCAATCGCCCGCACATCGGTGCCGGTGGCGATCATATCCACCGTCACGGCAATACGCGGATCGTAACTGTTGCGGAAATCCTGCAAAATATCTTCCGGGTTGCGGCTGGCGCGATAGGTGATCTTCTGGCAAAAATCGTTGCCCTTGTCAAACTCCTCTCGTACGATCCGTACGACGTTCTCGGCATGGTTATCATCTTTGGCAAAGATGAGCGTCTTGGGCACCACCTCGTCCGCCCGCCCCGGATACAGTTCGGTAAACAACACCTGCCGGAAATGGCGGATGATGGTGCGTATCTGGCTCTCGCTGACCACATCCCGGTCTAACTGCTGCGGCGTGTACGTCAGTGCCTCATCCAGCTTCTCCTGCCACTGGTCGCGGGTGAGTTTATTCATCTTACCCACCCAATGCCCCGCTTCCACCGTGCTGCCTGCGTCAGAAATGCGGGTCAGGATGCGGTACACCTCGCCGCCCACGTTAATGCCATCGGCCACGGCGTCATCGTGGGTGTACTCCATCACCAGATTCTGGTTGAAAAAGCCAATGGTCTGTTTGCCCGGCGTAGCTGTCAGGCCGATGAGATGAGCGTCGAAATACTCCAACACCTGCTTCCAGACGGTATAGATAGAGCGATGGCACTCATCAATGACAATGACATCAAAAAATTCAATAGGTAATCTTCCAGTGAAGGAGACGGTACGCGGCATCATCGTAGGGGCAGACCCCTGTGTCTGCCCTTCTTCTGAGGGATACACATCACCGGGGCGCACATCACCGGGGCGCACACGTGGGTGCGCCCCTACAGATTCGTATAATTCATAGAGAGAATGTTCCTCGACTTCTTCGTCCAATTCTTCATCTTTAAGCATGGCATACAGCCGCTGGATGGTGCTGATATAGACGCGGTTCACGTCACGGCTGACATCCATGGCGTTATTGGTCAGGCGGCGAATGTTGTACAGCTCGGCAAATTTACGGCCGTCGTCCGGCGTATCAAACTGCACAAATTCGTTGTTGGCCTGCTTGCCCAGGTTGTTGCGGTCTACCAGAAATAACACCCGTCTGGCCCCGGCCTGGCTGATGAGACGGTAAATGAAGTTGACGGCCGTGAACGTCTTACCACTGCCCGTCGCCATCTGAATCAGCGCCCGCGGTTTGTCCAACGCCAGTGACCGCTCCAGATGGGTGATGGCTTTAATTTGCGGCCCCCACAGTTTGTCTGTGATTAGCGGTGACAGGTGGCGCAAACGGCCGCGCAAGGTGTCCGGCTCCTGTACCCAGGCGGCCAATGTCTCTGGCCGATGAAAGGCAAAAACACGCCGCGCCCGCGGCTCCGGGTCTAGCCCATTGGTGAAAAATGTCTCTACGCCGGTAGATTCATAGCGGAAAGGCAGCGGCATTTGTGACTGCCACGCCTGCATGGGCGGCCGCAGCCCCACCGCATACCGCGCCGATTGTGCCTCGACACCGCTGAGAGGTATGCCCACCTTCTTGGCTTCGATGATGCCCAACGCCTTGCCATTCACAAACAGCAGGTAATCGGCAAAACCGGTGCGGAGATAGGCTTCACGGACGGCCACGCCCGGCCGCGCCGGGTCAAACAGATTCATCGCTTCCCGGTTTTGCACATCCCAACCGGCGTAGCGGAGCAGTTCATCAATTTTTTGACGAGCTTTTTGTTCAGGCGTCATGATGGAACCATAGCGTCACGGCAATAAAAGAGCCACCCTGGTGTTACAAGGTTGCGAGTCTGGTAACGGCCGTGTGGCTCACTCTAACAAATGCAATTGTGTGAAAAATGCTAACCCTGTAACTCGGCCTGCTGGTCAGGTTGGACTCGCAAAGCTAAAAATAGCATAAAAATTGCCACTTCGCCACCAACACCCTTTCCTCCTTTTAGTACCCCATCTCTGCCCGTAGCTCCTGCACAAATTGATCCCACACCGGGTATTCGCCCGGTTTCCAGACATGGGCCAGCAGCACGTCTGCTTCAACGGCCGTCCAGCCCAGGTGTTTCATGGCGTACAGCGAATAAAAGGCGGTCACGCGGTAATTGGCAGCACAGTGGATGAGGGTTTTATGGTGTACGGCCGTGGCCATCGCCGCCTCAAACGCTGCAAAATCCCCCTTCTGGGGGCTGCCCCATTCCACGGGAATGTGGATGTACTGCATCCCCAATTCCCCCACCAGCCCCGCCTCGTCTGGCAGCGAATACCCCGGACTAAACGTCGCCAGGTTGATCACAGTCTCATACCCTTCCGCCGCCACCGCCCGCAGTTGCGCCTCCGTCGGCTGCCCGGCGGTGATGATGTGGTCATTGATTTGTTTGAAGTTATAAATCTTTTGGGTACTCATCAAGTTGCTATCTCCTTTGGCCTCGATTATAGTCCACTTGCCCGACGCTTCTTAATTTCGATTCATTATTCATCCTTCATAATTCAAAGAGGTGCTTATGACCAAAACAGTCCCTAACCGCAGCCGCCTGATCTCATGGCAAGACCCGCAACTCACGGCCGTGAAAGCCACCCAAATGAACGGCCTGGACTTTTTCCGCGCCTGGCAAACTGGTGAAGTGCCTGCGCCCCCCATTGGCGTGTTGCTGGATTTTGGGCTACAGGAGGTGGCGGACGGCCGTGTCATCTTCACCATGCAGCCCGCTGAATATCACTTCAACCCCATTGGCACCGTTCACGGCGGCGTCATCGCCACCATCCTGGACTCGGCCATGTCCTGCGCCGTCCACACCAAACTACCGGTTGGCGGCGGCTACACCACTCTGGAAATCAAGGTCAACTACATTCGCCCCATCCTGGCCGACAGCGGTCAACTGGCATGTATCGGCCAGGTCATCCACATGGGCCGCCGGGTGGCTACGGCCGAAGGCAAATTGCAGGACGCCGACGGCAAACTCTACGCCCACGGCACTGCCACGTGTATGGTGTTTTTGCCTGAAAAACAGGAGTAAAACGGCTACTGACCACTGGCCGCCAGCAACCACGCCACCCATTCACCAAACCCCTCGCCTGTCTTACAAGAGAGCGGAAAAAACGCCGCCTCTGGGTTGAGCAATCCAATCCCCTGCCGAAAATAATCCATATCAAAATCAATATACGGCAGTAAATCAGTTTTGTTCAAAATAAGGGCGTCAATGCCTCGGTAGATGGCCGGGTATTTGTACGGTTTGTCATCCCCCTCCGGTACGCTGGCGACGACGATGTTGGCGTGTGTGCCCAACTTGAACCCCGCCGGACAGACCAGATTGCCCACATTTTCCACCACCAGCAAATCCAGGTCGGCCAGGGGCAGTTGGGGCAGCGCTTTGGCCAGCATGGCCGCATCCAGGTGGCAGGAGCCGCCGGTGTTAATCTGCACGGCGGGCATCCCGGCAGCCAATACCTTGTCGGCGTCAATGGTGACGGGCGCAGTATCGCCCTCAACGACGCCGAGGGTGAGATGGGGGGTTACGGCCGTGATCGTCCGCAGGATCAGGCTCGTTTTGCCCGCGCCCGGCGAGGCCATCACGTTGATGGCAAAAACGCCGTGCGCATCCAGCAAAGCCCGGTTTTGTTCCGCCAACCGGTCGTTGGCGCTCATAATCTCTTCGACAATGGTGATCTGTTTCATTATTCGCTCGCAATGGGCGCATCGGCCAGTTCCAAACTATCCAGGCGGAATTCCTGACCGGTGAGAATGGTGACACGGCCGTGACCACAATCGGGACACACCATGAGTTCACCCTGGTCTAAGCCATATTCACCACCACAATCCTGGCACCGCAGGCGAGCGGGGACGCGGGTAAAGTGCAGCCGCGCGCCTTCACACAACGTCCCCCGGCTGATGATGTCCCAATAAAATTGAACGGAATCGTCTATAAAAGTGGAAAGCTCGCCAATAACCAGGTAGAGGTCTGTTACCTGTCCACCACCGGCGGCGGCGGCGTGGCGCTCGGCTATTTCCAAAATCTGCCCGGTCACGGCCAATTCATGCATAGTGTCAGTGTCACGCTGCCGTCGCTGCGGCTAACAGAATGCGGGTGGCGTGCAGCCGCTCCATGGCCGTTTTGGCGATCTGTTTTTGCAGGCCATAGGCCAGGTCGTGGTCTTGTTCGCACAGTTGGTGCAGGCTGGCGGCGTGGATTTGCAGGATGGTGCAGGGGGTGGTGATCACGGCCGTGCTGGTCAGTTCATACGGTTCGACCAGCGATGAAATCGCCAACACTTCGCCGGGGTTGATCGAGCCAATATGAAAATCCTTGCGCAGTTCGGGCAGGTGTTTGTCTTCGACGATGTAGTGCAGGTCTATACGCCCGCTGACCAAAAAATAGAGCATCTCCGCCTTCTCGCCAATCGTAAACAGGATCGTGTTTTTGGGCAGTTCCCGCTCCTCCGTCATCATCGCCACCTGGCGCAGTTGCTCCGGGTTCAGAAAACCAAAAAACGGATACCGCCGCAATAATTCTGTAGAAACCATTTCGTCCTCCTCAAGAAGAGATTAGGAGATTGGGAGATGAGGAGATTGCAGAATCTCTCAATCTCCCAATCTCTCAATCTCCGTCAACACGGCCGTCACCGCCACCGGGATCGCGTCTTGCACGGCCGTACTCAACTCCTCTGAAAAGTCATACACCCGGTCGGCTTCAATACCCACGATGGTGATTTCTTCCGGTAACTGTGCCCCCATCTGCCGCCCTAAGGCCAGGGCGGTGGGTAGGGAGAGGTCATGCACGGCCGTCGTATGTCCGGCGCTGTGATCGGGTAAATCGTGCAAGGGAAAGGTGGTGACGGTTCCGGTACGGCCGTGCCCCGTATGGATGGCGTCTACAATAATCGCCCGATCATAACCGATCAGCCGCTCCATCAGGCTGAGGCCCCCCAATGCCAGGCAATCCACTTCCAGGGACGGCCGTAGCACCTTTACCGCCTCAACCACCCGCCACCCCACACCATCATCCCCCAAAATGGGATTCCCTAAACCCACCACCAGCGTCTTGTTGTCTGTCATTGTCATCCGTCCAAAACAGTTTTACTCCCCGTTCCACCACTGCAATACGCGCAAGGCGCGCAGCGTATTCCAACGGCTCGGTCCACCTACTTTCTCCATGTCAAAGAAGACCTTTCCTGGATATTTGTGTTGCACAGGCCATGTGCCATCAGCACGGCGACGGCCGTGCAACAACGCAATGGCGTCCTGCAATCGCTCATCATGTGGCGCATTCACTCGTGCAAAATACACTAAACCGCGCAATACGTTGTAATACCAGCGATGTGGATAGGACAGCATAGTGAACTTGTCATTGATGATCTTGCCCGTCTTGTCAGACTTGAATAAGTGATGGTCAAGCACAAATTCCAGCGCGCTCTTTTCGGCATTTAACACATCGTTTCTCAGCGTGTACTCCGGTGTACTCTCCAGCCACTCAAGCCACTCACGCAGCCCTTCAAGCACGTTGAACGTGGTATGGAATGAACTGTGGTGCGGCTTTGGCTTGCGCTGGCGACGGCAGTTCCAGGCCCCATCGGGCATCATCTCCGAAAGCAAGTTCTCAACAATCGCATCTAGTCGCGCATCACGGATGCCAAAGTAGGCCGCGAGTGACAGGTTCATGCCGACGATGCAGCGGTCACAAGCCGCCAGATTACGCATAAACTGGTCATCCCGCGTCTGACCCAACAGTTTATCAAGCACCAATGCCGCTCCTTTTTGTGCGGGCGGGTGGTCACGGGGAATGCCGATGGCCCGCAGTGTGAGCAAGGTGTAGGTGGTTGAAATCCACTTTGGCGAATAAATGCCGCCGCCCCAACTGCCATCGGGGGCTTGCAATGCCAACAACTGCGCGCCCCAGCCTTCATGCAACGTGCGACGCTGCTCTGTTTGCCACCGGTTCACAGGCGTGCCTTCCAGGTCACGCATCGTTTGCCAGCGGATGGCGGGGTCGCCTTCCATCAGCCAGGGGATTAGCTCGTTTTTATCCATCAACAACTATGCCTCACTATTTCCACCACCACCCCTCATATCCCGCGCCGTTACCGCGTTTCTATTACAAAATCGGCAACTACAATCTTGATGGTCATTCTTGCATCCTCCGAATTTCAGAACAATCCTACATACTTGAGTATCCGAAGTGCATCAAGTGTAATCCATTTGCTCGGCTGATTACGCTTCTCGATGGGCCAGGTGCGGGAGACCGAACCACATAACCACCGCCCCTGATCGTCTTGGCAATTCAGCACGAATTGGAGCAGAGACGTGAATCGTGGGTCACGCGCATAACCATGAATAGCCAGAACCTTGAGCGCACTGAGCAAATCCCACGCACGAGGCGCCGCAAAGGTAAGCCAACGTTTATGCTCACCTTCGAAATCATACCTGGCATCCAGCAGCTCGTGTGCCAGGCGTTTCACTATTTGTTTCGACTGTGCTGATTGCATGTCGGCGGGCCACAGAGCCAGACCATTCAGCGCCGCGATTGCGCCCCATAGGCAATCTCGATGCTGGTAGCGTCCGCAATCGAGCGCATCGTCAGTGGACATATCTTCAATGAGAAAAGCGAAAGCAGCCTGCACACGAGGGTCATCCCCCAGACCGAAATAAACGAGAAACGGGAGATGCTCACCAGTCGTGCAAGGGAAGATTCCACTACGAAGTTTCTTCGTCATTGAAAAGCCACCGTTCTCATACTGGCAAAATTCCAGGAAAGAATCGCAACCAGCGGTGGTACGCTTGTCGGGGGTGACGCCCAGCATATGCAGCAACGCAAGCACAGCCACGGCTCCCTGGGCGGTATATGGTTTGCTTTCATCGTCGCCCCAATAACCTTCAGGATGTTGGAGGGCGAACAACTCCTTTACCAGTGGTTGTTGGGCGATGGCGGCTTTGGCTTCTTGCACTTCGGGGTCGCTGGCAGGTCGGCCGAGAATATCAATCAATGTCCAATAATGGATGGATGGATTTTCTGGATCGAGTAACCAGGGAAGTGGGTCGCCGTTCAGATTTTGCATTGTGAACCTTTCATCATGCACCTATTGCTGCGTTATTTGTGATCAAAAGTCAACCGCCATGCCATCATACCCTACCTCAATCAACGGGAAAATCTGGCGGGCATGTTCCAGGTCAGCCGTGTAATTCAGTATATCAAGGGTGCTGTGGTGAATCAGGATCAGCCGTTTCACTTGCGCTCTGGCGGCAACCTGGGCCACGGCCGTGAGATAACCGTGCCCAATAACATCCGCCAGCGCCGCCAGATGATCCGGGACATTACAATCATGCAGAAGTACGTCAACGCCAGCTATTTTCGTCACATAAGCGGCTTCGGGACGAGCGATGGTATCGGTAATATAAGCCAGGGAATGGCCCGGCCAATCCAGCCGGTAGCCTATCGTCGGATTCTCCAGCCAGAAATGGGTCAACACGCCTCCTCCGGGGAGTGACTCTTGAGCCTGCAAGGTTCGCCACACAAAAGGCAGTTCGTAATATTTTGGCTTCACCACGGCCAGGGTCGTTTCATCCGCGTGGATGCACGTTTGGGCGAGGGAGTGATTTGCCCGTCCGATAAAGCCGGCAATGGTTTCTTCGTTGAGCGGGCATTCTGACGTTTTGACGTCCGAAAGAAAATAGCCAGCGAAGAGATAATCCAGCCCACTTGTATGGTCGGCATGGGCATGGCTGAGATAGATGTCCAGGGGAACAGTAGGGAGATAGGCGGGCAGGCGATATAGACCGCTCCCTGCGTCAAGCAATACACCCACTTCCGGCAGCAGATAACAGGCCGTCTGTGCGGTGTCCGTGGGGATGAAACCGGTGGTTCCGAGAAGAATGAGTTTCATAAACTGCCAGTACCTTGAATACTGTTTTATTGATTGACATACTTCTCTCGTAATCCGCGATACGTAATCGGGTTTCGGGTCACGCATCACGGATTACGTATCACGGGTTACCGATTACCGGATAACGACCGGTAAATAAACGAGCCAACCTGAACCCGCAGCCGATTCAACACCAACCCAATACCCCAGGCTGGCCTGATAGTTGGCACTGTCAGCCTGCCCAATCACACTCTGCCCAATTGTCAGGTCGGCGGCGTATTGGGCCGAACTGGCCGGGCCGCCACCACCACTGGTCAATGGCGTAAACCAATCCAATTGATAGTTCGCCGAGGACATGGCCTGGACGCCGATGACCAGGAGCAGACCAACGGCCAGCCAGAGCATCAAAGCTACGCGCAAGCGTCGCATGGCACACCTCCTAATCATCATATTCCAGGGTCAGGCGCACGCCGCCCAGGTCAATCCAGGTGGAAGCACCGCTAAAGCCCAATTCCAGCGTCAGATACAGCACACCAGAATCGGCCGTCAGCACGTTATTCGTGGTCAGATCATAATGCTGCACACAGCCGGTCGAGTTGTTACCCACGTCGCACACATGATCGGCCGTATCCTGGAGAATGCTCGCATAACAGGCTGATGTGCTACACACGCCGGTTTGACGGCGCAGCAGCACCGCCGTAATCGCATCAAAATCCGTATTCCCCTGCCAGTAAATGTCCATGTCCGTCACCCGCACATCTTGCCCGTATAACGTGCCGGGTAAGGTGATGGGCAGCATCACGTTCTTGAAACCGGCGGCCGCACCCCGATAAATCAGCGCGCCGCCAATGGTATCCATATCAATGATGGTGCTGTCTGTTTGATGGTACGGCCGTACCCCATTCCCACTGATCCACAGATAAGTAGGCGCTTCGCTTTGAATGATGCCCGTCCCACCGGCACGCATAGCTACACCACCACCGTTATTGTAAAAATAGCCGCCATACCCATTTGGCGAACGCGATGCGCCCACAACTCCGTAATTGATTCCCGTCTGATCCATCGCATAAGCGCGTAAACCACGCCCATTGCTCGCCCAGTTTTCAATGTCCAGAATAGCATTGCTGCCCAACGTACCGCTGATGAAAGCACCAGGCCGTAATGTCCAGGCCACCGGCACATTGTCTATATATTGGCGGGGAACCATTTCGCCATCATCTTCAACTTCAATGCCCAGGTAAAGCTGACGGCCGTCAATCGAACAACCAGCACCACTGAAATAGGTGTTAAATAAACCATCCGTCAGTGTCACACTTCTAACCCTTTCACACAAAGCCGTGCCCCCCGAACTCACATCATAAAGCCGGAAGGTCACGTCGTATGTTCCGTTAAGCGGGGTGCCGTTCTCATCCGTCAAACGACCCTGAATGGGAATGTAATCACTGGAAACCTCTGGAACATCGGGGATAAGCGGATCTCTTGGGGGCCGGTCGCCTTGTGCGCTCACCCAGATAACAGACAATGAGAGCAGTAGAACTACCACAAACAAGCCCATAAGCCAGCTTTTTTTTGTACTCATTTTCATGCTCCTTCTAAAGGAATCACAGATGGCACAGATAAAAAATCTATGCCATCTGTATCATCGGTAGATTTTCATTTATCTTGTTGAGCAACCTCCCATGTGGCCTCCTTTTTGTGCCGCGTCAATCCGCGCGTCATCAACAATGTTGCCGTAACACCACCACCGGCTTGCCAGCCGCATCCCGGATCGTTACTTCCAGTGGCATCTGGCCCGGCAACGAATGGGTAGCACAGCCAAAACAGGGGTCGTAGGCGCGGAAGGCCATCTCTACCATGTTCAGCAGCCCTTCGTTGACCACCGTCCCTTTGTGAATCAGGCTTTGCGCCGCCTTTTTGATGGACATGGAAATGGGCGCGTAATTGTTGGTGGTACCCACAATCAGGTTCACTTTCGTCAGGATACCGCGCTCATCCGTCCAGTAATGGTGCGTCAGCGTGCCGCGCGGCGCTTCCACAATGCCCACCCCTTCCGTCGGTGTCTTAATGGGCACGTTGTGAATGTGCGGCGAAGTAATCTCCTCATCGGTTGCCAGTTCCACCAGCCGCTCGGCGGAGTAGAGCAGTTCAATCAGCCGCGCCCAATGCGTCGCCAGCCGTTGATGCACCGGCTTGCCGCCCAAAGTCTCATAGAACTTTTCGTAATGCGCCTGTGCCAGCGGCGTGGCCATGCCATCGGCCGCGTTCAGCCGGGAGAGCGGTGTGGCCATGTAAATGCCGGACTCTTTGCCGTCGGTGAACCCTTTCCAGCCCACCTTTTTCAGGTACGGGAATTTGAGGTACGTCCACGGCTCCACCCGCTCGGCGATCCAATCGTTGTATTCATCAGGGCCATATTTGCCCAGCCGTTTGCCGTCGGGGTCTACGACGCTGACACGGCCGTCGTAAAAATTCACCCGGTTCTGCTCATCCACCAGTCCAATGTAATGGGTACGATGGGTGTAAATGTCGCCCAGGATTAAATCCAGGTAAGCCGGATTGCCCAACACGATGTCGTTAAAAAGTTGCAGGCTAAATTGGGCAAACTCAATGCCCCACCGCCCCATCTGTGCAATCTCCACCCGCTCCGCTTCCGTCAACCCTTTGGTCACGCCGCCGGGAATGGAAGTGCAGGGGTGTACTTTACGGCCGCCCAACATTTCCACAATCGTATGCCCATATTTCCGCGCCTGAATCACCTTGCCGCCAATCTCCAGCCCCACTTTGTGAATGACGCCCAGGATATTCCGTTCCGCCACGGGCGCGTCCGGCCCCATCACAAAGTCCGGCCCACCCAGGGCATAAAAGTGGGTGGTATGGTCGGTGAAATAAAAGCCCATGTACAGCAGTTCGCGCAGTTTCTTGGCCGCCGAGGGTGGCTCCACGCCATACACCGCATCGGCCGCTTTGGCGGCCGCCATGTGGTGCGCCTCCGGGCAGACGCCGCAAATACGGTTGGTCAGCAGCGGCATCTCCTCCACCGGCCGCCCCACACAAAACCGCTCAAAGCCGCGCAGTTCCGGAATCTGGAAATAGGTATTGGCGACCTCGCCCTCCTCATCCAGAAAAATCTCAATCTTGCCATGCCCTTCCAGGCGGGTAATGGGGTCAATGGTGATTCTTGTCATGGTTCGTTCTCCAATTTCGGTAATTGGTCATTTGTCATTTGTCACTGGTCATTGGTCGTTGGTCATTGGTCATTGGTCTTCGGCTTACGGTTTATCGCTTACGGTTTACCGATTACGGAAGCGCCGGCCGCGCTGCGTGCAGCAGCGAATGGGCCAGGTTAAAGCGGTAAAAGGTGCCGGCCGGGTCGGGAATGCCGTCCAGGATGGCTTCAATTTCGTCGGGTTCAGTGCTGTCAATGACGGAGGCTATGGCCGTCATCAGCCGCGCCCCATAATCCACCACCCCCACCGCCGGGCCATAACAGCCAATACAGGCGGCGCCGACACTGGGACAGCGCGCGCCGCAGCCACTGCGCGTGGCCGGGCCGTTGCACAAAATCCCCTGTTCCAGCAGGCACAAATCCGGGTCCACCTCGGCCACCTCGTGAATGCGCACCAGCTTGGTGATCTTCTTGATGTTGCGGGTGCGCTGGCACTCTTCGCACACGGTGGAATCACCCGCGCCGATGACCGTCCCCTTGGGGGGCAGTTCCGCTTCGCCATGCAACACGCCGATCACCAGGTCAATCACGGCCGCAATCTGGTGCGACTCCGGCGGGCAGCCCGGCATGAAGTAATCCACATCCACCACCTGATCTAGCGTGCGCAGCACCGGGTAAAACACCGGGATGTTCAACATACCTTCAGGAATCTGATAGCTGAACTGCGGCCGAATATGCTGTGGATTTTCCGTACTCACACTTTCATAAACCGCGTTAAACACTTCTTGTGTGGAGGATAGATTTGCCAATCCGGGAATACAGCCCTCGTTGGCGCAGGAGCCAAACGCCACCAAAATCTGCGACTTCTGTCGCAGCAGCTTCGCCATATATTCATTTTCTTCGTTGCGAATGCCACCGTTAAACAGCGTCAGCAAGATGGATTTGTCCGGCATCGCCTCCACGTCTTTGTATTTGGCGTCCATGGCCACCGGCCAGAAGACCACATCGAAGTTGGCATCCACATCCAGAATCTTCTCGCCAATATTCAACACGGCAATTTCGCAGCCGCCGCAAGCCGCCGCCCAATACATGGCAAACTTCGGTTTTTCCTGGGGAGCCTGTCCATTTTTGCTCATGCCGGCACCTCCTCTACTATCATGTCAGTGGGGATGAGTTGGGATTCACGGCCGTGACCATTCCCATTTATATGCACCGCCGCCAGCCGTCCCGGCCAGTTCAGCGGCCCCATGGCCCGGATTTCCTCCACAAAATGCTCAATTTCCTGGGCCAGCCTTACGCCTTCAGCGGCGCTGGCCCACACCAGCTTCACCCGCCCCGGCTCAATCCCCATCTGGCCGATGGTGCGCCGCAGCAGCAGCACCCGCCGCAGCGCCTTGTAATTTTGGTCCAGATAGTGGCATTCTCCCGGATGGCAGCCGGTAATCATCACCCCATCGGCCCCCTCGGCCAGCGCCTTCAGCACAAAGGTCGGGTCCATGCGCCCGGAACACATCAGCCGGATCAGGCGGATGTTGGGCGGGTATTTGATGCGGGCCGTGCCGGCCAGGTCGGCCGCCCGGTAACTGCACCAGTTACAGGTAAAGCCGATGATGACAGGTTCGAATTGATCGTCCATGATTTACCTCCTACAGTTGCGACGCACTTTCGAAGTGCGTCGCAACTTTGGGACCGAACAACAACAGCCCTTCAATCTGCGACATGATCTGCTCATTGCTAAAGCCGCTGCCACTGATGGCCCCGGCCGGGCAGGCGGCCACACAGGTGCCACACCCCTGGCACAGCGCATGATTGATCTCCGACACCATCTTGTCTTCGTGGAACAGGATGGCGTTAAACGGGCAGAGGCCGTTGCAAATGCGGCAGCCAGAGCAGTGGCGGGCGTCTATGGTGGCCCGCACCGGTTCCAGCTCGATTTCACCCTTATTAATCCGACCCAACACACGGGCCGCCGCCGCCGCCCCCTGAGACACACTGGCCGGAATATCCTTTGGCCCCTGCACCGTCCCGGCGATGAAAATGCCCTCGGTCATGGTAGCCACAGGGTCGAGTTTGGGATGCCGCTCAATGAACCAGCCATTGGCGCTACACGAAATACCAAACTGGTGCGCCACCGCTTTGGCATCGTGCCGGGGTTCCAGCCCGGCAGATAGCACCACCATATCTACCGGAATGCGGCGCTGCCGCCCAGCGAGCGTATCTTCCACCTGGACGATCAATTTACCGTCTTCGCTGGGCAGGCGGGCAGCGTCGGTCACTTCAGCCACCCGGCCGCGTACAAAAATCGTGCCCTCTTCCATTACCCGCTGGTAAAACTCGTCGTAATCCTTGAAGGCCGTGCGCATGTCAATGTAAAAGTTGTAGACGCGGGCGCCGGTACGCTCTTTCACCAGATGGGCAAACTTGAGGCTGGACATGCAGCAAATAACCGAGCAGTAGTTGTTGTAGTTGCGGTCGCGGCTGCCCACGCAGTGAATGACAGCCACCGATTCTGGTTTTGTCACCCCATCACGCAGCACAATCTGGCCGTTGGTTGGCCCGGCAGCGTTACACAATCGTTCAAATTCCAGGCTGGTGAAGACATTGGCCAGACGGCCGTAGCCATATTGCGGCACTCGGCGGGCGTCAAACAAATCAAAGCCCGTCGCCAAAATAATGTTGCCCACCTGCACGGTGATAAACTCTTCTTCCTGGTCAAACTTGATGGCATCGGTGGGGCAAAACTTTTCACAGGCGCGACACTTGCCGTTGATAAAATAGGTGCAGTTTTCCGGGTCAATCACCGGATATTTGGGCACAGCCTGGGCAAATGGCGTGTAGACCGCTTTGCGGTAGCCCAACCCGGCCTCATACACATCATCAATCACCCGCTTCGGGCACTTCTCCCAACAAATGCCGCAGCCGGTACACAAATCTGTGTCAATATAGCGCGGCTTTTTGCGAATGGTGACGGTGAAATTGCCCACAAAGCCATCTACCCGCACCACCTCGCTCCAGGTAAAGAGGTCAATGTGCGGATGCCCACCCGCGTCCACCATCTTCGGCGTCAGGATACAGGCAGCGCAGTCCATCGTCGGAAAGGTCTTGTCAAACTGGGCCATGTGGCCGCCAATGGACGGTTCTCGCTCCACCAGGTACACCTGATGGCCGGAGTCGGCCAGTTCCAGCGCCGCTTGAATCCCGGCAATGCCGCCGCCCACCACCAGCGTCGCCGGGTGAATGGGAATATGCAGTGGCTCTAATGGCTCGTTATGGATGACGCGCTCTACACCGCCGGCCACGACCGCTTTGGCTTTCTCTGTGGCTGCCTGCCTGTCGCTGTGTACCCAGGAAACCTGCTCGCGGATGGAGACCAGTTCACACAGGTACGGATTCAGCCCGGCGCGGGCGCAGGCGGTGCGGAACGTCTTTTCATGCAGATGGGGCGAACAGGCAGCGACGACGACGCGGGTTAGCCCTTCCTCCTTGATGTCGCGCTCGATCAGTTCTTGCCCCAGGCTGGAGCACATGAATTTGTAGTCGTGGGTAATGACCACGCCTTCATCGCCCAGCCGCTCTTTGGCCCAGGCGGCTACGTCGGCCACGTCCACCGTAGCCGCAATGTTGCTGCCACAGTGACAAACATAAACGCCGATACGTTCTTTGGCTTTTGCTTGATCGTTCATAGGCTTCTCTCTCGAAAATGTTTGTAGTAGACACTTTAGTGCTGTCGGAAGGCGATAAATCGCCTACTACAAACAATTCCCTACTTCTTGAGTAATGGCTGCGGCATGGGCAGGCTGGGGTCGTCACGGCGAGCGCGTGGTCTGGCAACAGAGGGTTCTTCTGGTACTTCTACGCCAATTTTTGCCAGCGCCGGGGCCGTGTTTACAAACTCTTTGCCCAATCCCAATTCGGCCGGGTCGTGGCCGAATGCCAGCCCCATGAGCTGTGTGAAGTAGACAATGGGCATGTGGTAGTTGGTGTGGAAATGTTTGTTGGCGTCGTCCTGGTAGGCGTCCAGGTTGAGCTGGCACATGGGGCACAGCGTCACCATGATGTCCGCCTGGTACTGGTCGGCCGCGTATAGCAGACGGCGGATGAGTTCATAGGCCACCGGGGCGCTGATCTGGGTCATATGGCCGCCGCAGCAGTGGGTTTTGACGGGGAAGTCCACGACTTCGGCGCCCAATGCTTTCATCAGTTCGTCCATGATGGTGGGGTATTCGGGGCTGCCGAAGCGGTTTTCCGGGTCGGGGCGCACCACCATGCAGCCGTAATAGGGAGCCACACGCAGTCCGGTCAACGGCCGTACCACCTTCCTCTTAACCGCTTCCAGCCCCACTTTATGCACGATCACGTCCAACAAGTGCCGAATTTTCACCGTGCCAGGCTCGTAATGCAGCCCACCGGCGGCCAACGCTTCATTCACCTGAGCATTGAGACGGCCGTCCTTGCTCATATACCGATCTGTTTTCGCCAGGTTCAGGTAACAGGCACTGCATCCGGCGAGGACGGTATTGACGCCGTTAGCTTGCTGCGCGGCCAGGGCCAGATTACGGCCGTTCAGGGCATAGGCCGGTAAACGCGCCACCGAAATGTACTCCGTCGCGCCGCAGCAGTTCCAATCCTCGATTTCTTCCAACTCCCAGCCAATGTCTTGTTGAATCGCCATGAGGGAGTCCAGGTATGGCCGGGCGCTGCGCTGCATGGAGCAGCCGGGATAAAACAGATATTTGGTCATAGTGTCGCCTCCACTTCTTTGGCCCGGTTAAGGATGGCCTGCAACTGGGGCATTTGCTCAATCTTTTGCGGTGATAAATCCATACGCCCTTTGGTCAACAAGCCCAGCCCCATCTGGGCCGTATCACGCAGTCCAGATGGGCGATGGCGTAGAAAATGACGGGTAGCCAGACCAAATTCAAAGCTACGGCCGTAATTCTCCACATAATCCACAAACGTCTGCGACCAGTCCGGAGCCACGCTGTCTACGTAACGATCCTGGGCAATTGCCATGTTCTTCAGGGTATACATGATGTCCGGAATGTGTACCTCTTGTGGGCAGCGGATGGCGCAGTAATAACAGGAAACGCAATACCAGGGTGTATTGCTGGCCAGCACTTCTTCTTCCATGCCCGCCCGGATCATGGCAAAAATCTGGCGCGGCGTGTTGTCCATATCGTCACCAGACGGGCAGGAACCACCACACGTGCCACACTGAATACACATTTCCAGGCGAGACTCCCCCGGTGTGGCCGCTATAACCCTTTCCAGAAAATTAGCGGGAGTCCAGGTCTCTGTGGGAAATTGTTGGGTGGACAAAGGACACCTCCTTTGAAATTATGAATGATGAAGGATGAATTATGAATTTCGCCCTTCGCCGTGCGCCCCGCGCCTGGGACACGCCTTAGGAAACAAAAAAGCTCCACACAAGGTGAAGCTTACTTTACGACCAAACAAAGGGAATCATCGGGCTGGCCGTCCAGCCACAAACAGTGGCGCTCAATCCCCTCAGCATATGATTGTTCCTGACCGCCAACATGCTGTGCCCCACTTTATTAGTCAAGGGAACAATGCAGGTTAGGACGCATGATACTGGAGTCAGCGTAGCACGCTTATCTTATTTTCATTAGTGAAATTTGTCACAAGTTAATCGTGCCTAAGATCATGAATAAAAAAAGCGTCCGGGTGATCGGGCGATCACCCGGACGCGAGGGAGGGAGGAAGGGGCAATCGGGAAGACCCGATTGCCCTTTCAAGCAGGTTTCATGGCCTGCCGGTAAATGGGACAGTTCACACAAACGGCAGGCAAGGCGCCTTCGGCCGTCATCCGCTTAGACCAACAGCAATCGCCATACCGGTAATAGGCCGGGCAATACTGCCCTTGCGCCTGGGCGCGGGCGGCATCTTCTCGATTCCAGCGGTCAACCAGCCAGTTCATCAGGTAGCCCACGCCAAACATCAGCGCCGCCGGCACCAGACATCGCAGGGCAAACAATATCATCAAAACGCCTGTGGCTTGAAACTCGTTCATCACAACCTCCTTGTGCCGGTAATCCGTAATCCGTATTTCGTAATCCGCAACCCGTATACCGATCACCGATTACGGATTACGGATTACGGCTCACCGATTACGGCTCACGGGTTACGGGTTACGGTTCACGGCCGTACCACCACCGGTTCTCGTGTTGCTTCATGCGCGGTCTCCACCAGACGATGGTCAACTACATACAGGTAACGGACGCCCATGCTGAAGCCAAACAGGCCAAAGGCAATCACACCCAGGCCGACCTGCCATTCGATGAGGGCCGGCGTGTAGCTGGTGAACAGCGGGACGATTTGTTCCGGCAGATAGCTAAACACCACCAGTTGGCCGATCATGTTGGTGTCCCAACGGTAGGCAATCAGGCCAATGACCACAAAGAGCAAGGCCAGCCAGTGCAGCGCCGGCCGGTTGCGCAGCCGGGCGCTGAGCAAAATCACCATAGGGATGATAATGCCCAGGAACATTTCCAGCACCCAGAAGTTGAAGGCAAATTGGCCGCCGGTCAGCATGTGCAACGCTTCAGTACGGCCGGGTTGGTGCGTGTAAACCATGCTCAGCGTGTCCCAGACACGCAGGTACAGCAGCGCCACCAGCACCCAACCAATAAAGTAGGAAACTTTATCCAACCGCCAGTTGTCTACATGGGCACGGGAGGTGATGGCGGCGGCGGTCTTGGAGGCGAACACGGTCAGGGCCGGCCCGGCGGCCAGCGCGGACACCAGGAAGAGGATGGCGAGGGTGGATTTGTACCAAAACGGCCGTGACGCCAATACCCCATACGTCGCTCCCAACGAGGATTGGTGCATCAGCGACAGCAGCAGACCACACACCGCCAGGATGGGCGCTAATACGTGTACCCATTCCATGCCCTGCCCCAGTCGGGGCCAACGGCGCTGCACAATGTCCGCCCGGCCCAAGATGGGGATCACTTCCAATGTCAGCACTGTAAAGTAGAGGGCCACGCACATCGTCACTTCCCACAGCGGTGAATGGATATTCCAGTAAACCAGAGCGTGCCAGAAACGATCCGGGCGGCCGATGTCCATCAGCAGCGTCATCATGGCCATGGTGTAGCCAAGTAAGCCGATGAATACGGCCGTGCGCGCCACCGGTTTCAGTTCATCCTTCTTTAGCAAATAAACCGCCGCCGACAGGGAAAAAGCGCCCGCCGCCAGCGCAATGGATGACAGATCAATGCCAATCCATAGCCCCCAGGGCGTCAGGTCAGACAGATTGGTAAGCGCCAACCCGTGCGTAAGCACCTGGTACGCACCGGCCAACCCCCAGGCCATGAACAGCAGCAAGGTAATCATCCACAAGGGGAATGCGTATTGTTGGATTTTTGTTTTCATGGTGTTCCTCCGTGTGAAAGACCCTAAGGGTTTTGGAAACCCTTAGGGTCTTTCACATTACCCACACGTCAAATCCGCTTCCGGGTCGGGGCGGTTGGCGGCGGGCAGGTAATAGACGCGGGGGTCGGTGCCCAAATCGCGGCGTAACTGCACCGCCTGGTGATTTTTCAATACCTGGCTAACCGGCGAATCGGGATCATTCAGATCGCCAAAGTAGCGTGCCTTGCGGGGGCAGGCAACCACACAAGCCGGCGTCGCCTGCGGGTCTACACCGGGTATCAAACCTTCGGCCAGACCACGATCAATGCGCTGGACGCAGAAGGTGCATTTTTCCACCACACCACGCGGGCGGCGCGGGATTTCCGGTTGACCATATTGCGGTACGGCCGGATTTTCGCCAGTGAACTCTTGCCAGTTGAATGTGCGCGCTCCATAGGAGCAGGCCAACTGGCAGTAACGGCAGCCGATACAGCGGTCATAATCCATGACCACAATGCCATCGGCGCGTTTGTAGGTGGCTTTGACCGGGCAAACGCTGACACAAGGCGCTTCCTGGCAGTGCATACAGGGCACGGGCACATTGATCGGTTTGCCGTTCACTTCACCAGATTCCACCATGCGTACCCAGGAGGCGCCGGGGGCGGTGTCATTGCGCGCCTGGCAGGCTAGTTGACAATCGCCACAGCCAACGCAGCGGTTCAAGTCTATGACCATGGCCCATTGATGCTCACCGCTGACCTCGTCTTCAGGCGGGGTGGATTCGGTGAATTTGGGTAAGCCTTTGGCGTTGAGGGCAATGGTGGTCACGGCCGTGCCGGCCATAGCCATCATCATAAATTCGCGGCGGGGAAATGTTTTTTCGTTCATCTTAGTTCCTCCCTTCATCTTCTTTGTCGTGACGGCGGAATTGTTTCTCTACCCAGGGAGAGCCTACCAGACCAAATAACATACCGGTCAGCGCCGCCAGAATAATGAAATTCGCCGAGGTATTCGCGCCACTTTGTGGCTGGCTGTCCAGCGCGTGGCTGTCGTTATCACCCAGCAAGGGCACAACACCGGCCTGCACAACCTGGGGATTGGCAACGGGAGCCGTACTCGCTACTTCCTGGCTCCCCTGGTTTTGCATCGGATAGTGCATATCACCACCGTGACATTCAGTGCAATTCTGCTCACCAACGGTAAAGTTGTGCTGACGGCTGCCATGCCCATCACCCATCTCGCCGTCGGCAAGCTGGAAGTGACAATCGGTGCAGAGCAACCCTTCCATGGAATGGCCGGTGAAGCTGTAGAAATGAGTCTGCTCACGATGGCAGGCGGCGCATGTATCCTCTACACCGCCAGCCCGCAAGCTGTTGTCATGCGGGTTGTGGCAGCGAATACAGGCCATGCCTTCCTGCCCATGGTGGCTCTCGCCTAGCTGGGTGAAGGTATCGGTATGGCATTGCCCACACAGGCGGGATGAGGTGTCCGTATACATGATTTTTTGCGGGTGTTCGTGGGGGGCTGAGGGATGGCATACCTGGCAGGCGACGCCTTCGGTTTCATATTGACCGGTGGCGGTGTCATAACCGGTGGTATGGCAGGCCAGACATTCACTGGGGCTACCTTGCTCTTGCCAGGCTTTGACAAAACCGGCCAGCGCGGAAGCCTGACTGTGGGTGCCGTTTTCCCACATAGTAGTCACGGTCTCGTGGCAACTCCCGCAGTCTTCCGGTTCTACGGTGGTGGGTGGTTCTTCGCTTTGTGCCTGGGTAATCACGGCCGTGACCGCCCCCAGCAGCAGCGCACAAACCACACCGATGAAAAGTCGTTTTATTGTGTGCATTACTTCCTCCCTTGTCCGTAAACCGTAATCCGTATTTCGTGATCCGTATTCCGATTACGGTTTACGGATCACGGGTCACGAATCACGGTTTACAGATTCATACAAGGAAAGTGTAGGTCTGCGGAGGAGTACACACAATTGGCGGTGCGCCCCATTTGGTTATGGGGTGTTTACCCCATATGGCGTGGGAGATTGACCCAGAAGAAGATGGCGGCGCTGCCGCATAGACGGCCGTCCCCCTGCCAGGTATGCTGTCACTATCAAGGAGTTGGAACCCGTAACCCGTTATCTGTATACCGATTACGGATTTCCGATTCCCCAGAGGATATGATCATGAACGAGACAACCGTTATTCTAATAATCGTTTTGTTATTTGCGCTGCGGTTTGGCTTACCACTGGTTTTGATGGTAGGTAGTGGTTATGTGGAGAATCGCTGGCTGAACCGAAATCCATGATCCGTTGACCATAGACCGTAATCCGAAGACCGATTACCGATTACGGGTTACGGGTTACGGGCTACGGATTCCCCACGGGCAGGGTGACGACAAAAGTAGCGCCCTGCCCTATCTGACTGTGAGCGGTAATTGTTCCCCCATGTCGCTCCACGATCTTTTTACAGATCGCCAGCCCCATCCCACTCCCTTCATATTCGTGACGGCCGTGCAGCCGTTGGAAAATACCAAAAAGCTTACCAAAAAGCCTGTGGAAACATTTTCGTTTCCACAGGCTTTTAGGGTCCGGCGCTTAAATGGGTTGAACGATTAAGCAGCGGGTTCTTCAGGGGCGGCGAAGTGATCGCGCAGTTTGGCTTCGTCTTCGGCCGACAGAGAAGTCTGGAGAATGGTCGGGTTGAAACCCTGCAAACCTTCCAGCACCTTGTCCGCCGTGGCGCTACGCACCAACAGGAACAACGCCGATTGACCTGGCTGAATGGTGTTACCGACTTCTTTGATGAATTTGTCATCCACGCCAATATCGGTGAAAGCACCACCAAGGGCGCCGCCAATGGCGCCGGCAACCATACCCAACCAGGGGGCAAAGAAGAGCAGACCAATCAACATACCCCAGAAAGCGCCGCCTAACGCGCCAGCGCCTACCAGGCTGGTGGCCTGGCTGACTTTGGCCTTGCCATCCTGACGGCGCACAACCACGGCGGCATCTTCCAACTCAATAATATGCTGCTTCTGCATCCCGGCCAAAGCATCCCGCATCCGGAACGCATCGGTTTCGTTATCAAAAGCAAAGACAAACAAGTTACTCATTTTGACCTCCAAAAAGTGAATTTAGTTCTATTTTCCTTAACTTCGTAAAAGGATCAACTGCTACATACAAAATATGGAGCAAAACAAGCACTATACTAATCTTTGTCCTTGTAGCAAGTGACAAACAGCCTATAATCAGTGGAAAATGGTCACTAGGCAGGTGAGGGTCACGGCCGTACCATAATCCCGTAGTATTCCATCAATCTCAAACCACTCACATTCCCCCACCTAACCTACATAATCAAAGGAGGTCCCGCTATGTTCCGTAGACACGTCCTGCTTCCTGTTTTGCTGTTGTTCAGCCTCATGGCGGTTAGCTGCGCCGGCCCCCAAGGCGAAGCGGGACCGGTCGGCCCCGCAGGCCCGGCAGGGCCGCTAGGACCGGTTGGCCCTGCCGGGGAAGACGCCTCCGCCAGCCAGACATTCATCGGTGCGGCGCAATGTGGCTCTTGCCACGAAGAGATATACGCCCGCTTTGGGTTAACCGGCCACGCCAACGCCCTTTCGGCCATCAATGGCCAGCCCCCAACTTTCCCCTATGACACAATCACTAATGGCATACCAGAACCTCCTGCTGGTTACACCTGGGACGACATTAGCTATGTTATTGGCGGCTTTGGCTGGATGGCTCGCTTTGTAGATAACAATGGCTACGTGATCACCGGTGAGGCCGCTCAATACAACTTTGCCAATGAAAACCTGGAGCTAGACGCAGGTTGGGCTGCTTTTCACCCAGACGAGCAGGTGGCCTTCGACTGCGCCCGCTGCCACACCACCGGCTATGCCGCGCAAGGCCGTCAGGACAACCTTGAAGGGGTTGATGGCACATGGGTATACGAGGGCGTGCAGTGCGAAAAATGTCATGGCCCCGGCAGCCGCCACGCGGAAGACCCCCAGGGGGTGCGTATGGTCGTGGATCGCAGTGCCCAGTTATGCGGTCACTGTCATGTCCGCGATGACAAAGCAACAATGGATGCCAGCGAGGGGTTCGCCGAACACAACCAGCAGTTCAGCGATCTGTACAACTCGAAGCATTTTGCGCTGGAATGTGTTACATGCCACGATCCTCATGCCAGCGCCCGCTTTACCGACGCCGACGTCAATCCCAACCAGGGTATTGGCCAGGTGTGCCAGGCCTGTCATTGGGAGCAAGAAATGGTGCAAAATGTGAGCAGACACGGCCGTGTCACCTGCATTCAATGCCACATGCCCCTCATGGCCAAGTCGGCCGTGGGCGACCTGAATATCTTCACCGCCGACATTCACGCCCACCAGTTTTCCATCAATCCAGACCCCAACGCGCCTCAGTTTAGCGAGGATGGCACACAGGTGATGCCTTACCTGACGCTGACCTATGTTTGCGGCCAGTGCCATAATGATGAAATTGCCGACGTGAAAGATCCGGCCGAAATGGAAGCGGCCGCCAGAGGCTATCACACCTGGATACCACCCACGGCCACACCATCACCAACACCGGAGGCTACGGCCGTGCCCGAAGCCACCCCCACACCGCAGCCTTAGTGCCAATAGACCCCAAGGGTTTTTGAAACCCTTGGGGTCTATCTGAAAGGAGAGACCCATGCGCAAACTATTTTCCGCCATCAAACACTTTTTGCTACCGCCCCCTGGTAGTTCCATCTGGGTGCGCCTGCTGCCCTTTGTCGTGTTGGGCATGATCACGATCGTTTTCATCTATGGCAGCGTCGAAGCCTGGACATATACCAACTCTTCTGAATTTTGCGGCACCACCTGCCACACCATGCCGCCCGAATACAGCGCCTACCAACGCTCGCCACACGCCCGCGTACAATGCGTGGAATGTCACATCGGGCGCGATGTGGTCACCACCCAATTCACCCGCAAAGCGGGCGATCTGCGCCATGTGGTGCTGACCATCACCCAGGATTACGAATTCCCCATTCACAGCCGGGCCATGCGCCCCGCCCGTGACACCTGCGAAAAGTGCCACTTCCCCGAAAAATTCTCCGATGACAGCCTGCGGGAAATCTACCACTTTGCCGAAAATGAAGAAAACACGCCGGAAAACACTTATCTCATCCTGAAAACAGGCGGCGGCGCCAGCCGTGAAGGGTTGGGGCAGGGCATTCACTGGCACATTGAAAACGAAGTGTATTACCTGGCCACCGATGCATTGGAACAGGACATCCCCTATGTGCGGGTAGTAGCTCAAAACGGTGACATCCGAGAATACTACGACATCAGTTCTGGCTTTACCCCCGATGATGTAGCCGGTACGACGCTGGCGCGGATGGACTGCCTGAACTGCCACAACCGCATTACTCATAACATCCCGAATCCCGCTGATGCCATTGACGAAGCCATGCACAAGAATCTGATCGCCCGTGATTTACCGCATGTGCGCCAGCAGGCATTTGCCGTCTTGAGCGCCGAATATGAGAGCGACGAGGCGGCTTATGCGGGTATTGCCAGCCTTGAAGATTATTATGCAGAAACGTACCCGGACGTTTATGCCGCACGGGTAGATGAGATTCAAGCAGCCGTAGCGACACTGCAAGAAATTTACAGCCAATCCGTTTTCCGGGAACAAAAGATTGATTGGGGCACACATCCCAATAACCTGGGGCATAAAGATGACCCAGGCTGTTTCCGCTGCCATGATGGCAAACACCTGACGGGCAGCGGCGAAGCCATTCGCCTGGAATGCAATCTGTGCCATTCCATTCCGGCGCAGGTGGATAATGCCGCCCTGGTGACAACCATCGAATTACCACGCGGGCCAGAGCCACCATCACACACCCATTCCAGTTGGATTACCCTGCATGGCAAGGCAATTGATAGCTCATGTGCGGCCTGCCATGTGCCGACAGACCCGTCAGTAGATTACACGACGTTAACAGAGAAACCGCCGGTAGATGGATCGTTTTGCGGTAACAGCGCCTGCCATGCGAATGAATGGGAACATGCCGGTTTTGACGCCGACGAATTGCAGCCCGTTTTGGAGCGGCAGTTGTATATTCTGCTGCACACCAGTCCCTATTTGTTGGAGGGGGTTCCCCGTACCTATGAAGGCACATTTCGGGCGATGTTTAACGGCCGTTGCACCTACTGCCACAGCGGTCCCACCGCTGAAGCTGGGCTTGACCTGAGTAGTTACGCTACCATCCTGCAAGGCGGTACGAACGGTCCGGCATTGGTACCAGGAGACCCGGATGCCAGTCTGATCATTCAAAAGCAATCCGGCACTCGTGACCATTTTGGGCAGGTGTTGGATGATGAACTTGAAGAGTTGACTGAATGGATAGCCACCGGCGCGCCAGAGAAGTAAATGATCTCCAATAGCCAGGAATAAAAAAGATGACAGTCGCTTGAAAAGTGACTGTCATCTTTTTTGTGCTAACTATTCAGTTGTTGTGGGTTACGGCCGTGTCAATCCACTCGTATCACCACCCACTGCTTCAATGGAGTCATACAAGAACTGCAATACATACTTCCCATTGTGCGCAAATGCGCCAGGGTCTTTCTGTACATATTGGTAATTGTATGCCGCCCGCAGCAAATTGGGCGTGAAGGTGTTATAACCGGCTTCCTCGCCATTCACTTCACCATTACCGTCGGCATCGCCGAAGAAGTATGGGTACGCACTGGCATTGTAGAGGATAGGCAGCGCGCCCGGTGTACTTGCGGAATACGCTTGCATTGCCGCATATAGGGCCTCAGAGAAGGTGGCAATTTCGCCTGCCATACCTTCTGTCACGTCACCATCACCATCATAATCTGTGGTGTTATCCTCGTCACGGATATTTACCAGATCGTCTGCCGAAGCCACATTTTCGTGGCATTCCGAACACTCTTCCACCACTACTTCCAACGCATGTGTATCGTGGCATTCCACGCAAGAGTCAAACCGGTTCACATGTTCGTTCCGGCCCAGGTACTCTTTATCAGCAAACTGATAAGCGCCCTGGGCATCGTTACCAAACAACGTGGCCCCAGCCGCAAAGTAGTGAATGTTTTGGAAACGGATACCATCAGAAACTTCATCACCCGGCAAGTCTGATAAAGCACGATCCACACTGGTTGTAGACGACCGTCCTTGATGGCAGTTGATGCAGAGATTGCTCTCCAGACCTTCAGCATCATCTTCGGCCTCGGCTAAGGTCAATGTGGCTCCACTGGGGAATTCCACCTCTTCCACCGCGTAACGGGTGAATGTGGTCAGGTCATTGTGGCAGGTGGCGCAGTTCAGGCCATTACTGGCTGGTTGGTTGATACTGACGCCTTGCTCGACGAACAGCGGTAAACCAGCAGCCGAATGACACTTGCTGCACGAACCCGGTACCACACCACCTTCTTCATCCCAATGGCGGAACGGCTCTTCCGAACCGGCAAAATGCCCCATGTCAACACGAGTCATGGCGCTCATATCCACCGGTGTGGACAAAGCCAGGTTCAGGTCTTCGATGGAGTCATACAGCAGTTGAATGGTGTACTTGCCGCCGTGCGCAAACTCGCCCGGGTCCTTTTGGGACATCTGGTAGTTATAGGCAGCTTTGGCCAGACGTGGCGTCCAGGTAGCAAAGCGCTCATCGCCTTCACTCACCGCCCCGCTGCCGTCTGTATCGGCAAAGAAGTAAGGGTAACTGGCGCTGTCATAGACGATAGGTGTGCCAGTGACTTCATTGGCATAAGCCTGCATGGCCTGGTACAGTGCATCCTGTAACCCAGCAATCTCGGCCATGATGCCTTCTTCGATGTCGCCATTGCCGTTGTAATCCACCAACGAGCCAAACATGCGGATGTTCGCCAGGTCTTCTACGCCGTTCAACCCTTCATGACAAGCCGTGCATTTTTCAAACTGCACTTCCAATGTATGCGGGCTGTGGCAGTCTACACAGGTGTCCATGCCTGCCACGTGGTCAAACTTGGCGTCATACGTTTTGCCTTCATATTCATAACCGCCCATAGCCACAGTACCGTACTGCGTCGCGGCCGCCGGGTAATAATGAATATTGGAAAAACCGACTTCCTCGCTGACCGTATCCAGGTCGGCTACCGGATCAAGTCCAGCATCCACAAAGCCTTGATTGACGCTAACGGTAGAGGCACGCCCTTGATGGCAGGTCATACAACGCGCTTCTGGCCCTAAGCCGGTCACTTCTACCCCAGAGGGGAAGGTAACGCTGCTCAGTTCCAGTGTGGCGTCGTTGTGGCAGGCCTGGCATTCGATGACCTGGCCGATGGGGGCGGCCACTTCCACGGAGCCAAAAGCGCTGCCATCAGCGCCCACGAAGTCCATGAAGCCGGTGGTGCTGTGGCATTTGGCGCAGTTGGCCGGGACTTCGGCCGGGTCCTCTTCGTTCCAGTGGATAAAAGCTTCGGCTTCAGCATCGGCGTGGGGTGAGTTGGCCCATTGCTCTTCAAAGGGGACAGTGGACACGGCCGACGCAGGCGCTTCCGGCTCCACTATCACCTCGACCACACGGGTTACCTCTACCGGCACTTCAACCTCTACCGTCTCTGCGGGCACGTCTACCTCCACCGGCACTTCGACGATGCGGGTAACCTCGACCGTTTCCGGCTCTTCCGAGCAGGCAACGATGCCAATGGAGAACATCAGTAAAGCCCCGACGATAAGACAAATACGTCTGAATTTCGGGTGTATCATAAGAAATTCCTCCTTTTTAGGAATTTTTCCGGCGTATCCGGGTGTGTGCCCCCATAGAATAGGCCAGAAATGAGTAAAGTTGTAGCACGTAATTCGTACTCCGTAAGGCGCATCCGTTTTCTGATGCGCCCTACGAGATAAGAGTTACGGCACGGCCGTAGCCAACGGCACAAACACTTCTCTGGTAGGTACAATGGTAATGAGCGCCGTCTCTTCAAAGGTAAACGCCCACACCAATACCACCAGAATAATACTGCCGACAATGACACTGGTTACAGTGAAAATAATGCGCCGCCGTTGCAGCACGGGGGCCGGAACTTCCGGCCAGGGTGTCTCGCCACTATCCAGCCGTTCCAGTTCTATCGCATGTTCTTCGGCCATCTGGTGACGGGGTAATTTGCCTGTCCACATACTGGGGTTCCAATGTTTGATCATCACATTGTAAAAATGCCAGATGACGATGGAGACCACTGCCAGCAGCGCCTCGTAGCTGTGGGCGGCTTTGGAGGCGGGAATAATGGCGCCCGGCAAGATATTGGTAGTGGCAATGGGATTCCATAACATGAAACCGGTGATGGCCATCACGGCCGTGCCCCACACCACCGCCCAAAATTCCAGCTTCTCGCCAAAGTTGAATTTACGCATTTTGGGATGCTCTTCTTGCAGCCCCACGTTGTACTTCACATACTCCACCAGGTCGGTGGCGTCTTTCAGGTCGGGCATCATGCGGTTCCGTTCCCGCCGCACATACAGACGGTAGGTGCTGGTAAACAGGTGATAAACAGACCCCAGCACCAGCAAAAAGGCGGCGTATCGGTGAATCATGCGTACCGTTTCAATCCCCCCCATCGCCAAAATCATGCTTTGCGCCAGTTCATTCTGCGCATATCGCTGCGGCAACCCGGTGATAGCCAGCACAGTAAAACTCACCAGCAAAATAATATGCTCAATGCGGGCGCCAACGCGGAAACGTTCGTATTGTTGTTCTTTTTCTTTGGCAGTCATAACTTTCCGTTCGGAGATTGACAGATTGAGAGATTAAATCTCCTAATCTCCTATTTACGTCTTCTGCGCACACGGCCGTACACATCCACCACCACCAGGAACCCAAAAAACGCCACCGTGACAGGAATGACGACACTGTAAAACAGTTCCACCAGGTAGACTAGCGTATTGTTTTGCAACGATGGTTTGTAATGGCTGGTCCAACTGTCCGGGAAATTTTCGGTAGCGTCAGGGTGGCACTGCTGGCAGGTTTCCAGCAAGTTGGCCTTGATGCCGGCTTCGGGATCATCGGGGGCTTTGATGTTATGGATGCCGTGACAATCATAACAGACGGCGGCGTTCAACTGCGCCCCTTCCTGCCCTTCATGGGCAAAAAGCAGTGCGGTGGTGCCATGAAAATCGGCCACATACGTCTCAAAGACATCGGTTGAAATTTCATACTGTGCCATCAACTCCTCATCCGCGTGGCAGTCGGCGCATAGGTTGGGCGAGTTGATGCGGAATTCGGGGGTGGTGGGGTCTTGAATATCATGCACGCCATGGCAGTTCACACAAGACGGCACATCTGGGTTAGCTTCTTCAATGAGCGCCTCACCATGTACACTGTGCGCGTACTCATCAAAGATGGTGCTGTGACACTGGCGGCAGGTTTCGTTGATACGCGAACGGGGTTCGTTTGGTACGGGCATATCATGGGCGCTGTGGCAGTCGGTGCAGAGAGCGGCCTCCAGATTACCTTCCATCAAGGCAGCGCTATGAACACTGCTAAGGGCTTTGGCGAACTGATCTTCGTGGCAGCGCTGGCACAGATTATTCTGATTCAGGCTGTATTGGCGGGCGCTGACATCGGTCACGGGTTCGTGGGGGAAGGTGTAATCCTGATGGCAGTCGGTACAGCGCAGTTCATCCCATTCATTGCTGGCGCCATGCACGGAGTCATGCAGCCCTACCTCGTCAATGGTAATGGAAACCACATCACCATTGGCAAAGGTCATTGTCTGATCGGGCTGGCTGTGGCAACTGAGACAGTAAGCGTTGTCAATTTGTTGGGCAGCGAATAAACCGGCCTGGATCACGGCCGTTGCCCCCTCCGTCGAAACATCTACCCCCTGCGCTTCATGGCAGGCAGTACAATTTTCCACATTCGCCCCTTCGTGCCAGCTAGCCGCCGGCTGCACATCATGGTCGCCATGACAATCCGTACACACCACTGGGTTTCCGTCGCTTTCGGCGCCGGTTTCCGGGCCGGGATGGCTGGTGAGGTGCGGCTGCACGTGGCAGCGTTCACAGGCTGATGAGCGCATGATTTCATAATCGCGCACACTCTCGGCCGTAAAGGGTACGTGGGGGTACTGGTAATCATTGGGCGGCTGGTGGCACTCCTGGCAAGCCAGGGGTGATTCGGCCATATTGCCATGCGCCGAAGCCGCTAACACGGCCACATCCACCTGCACACTCAATTCTTCCCCGGAGGGAAAGGTGATGGTCTCGTCCGTGTCAGCATGGCATAACAGACAGGCATCACTGCTGAAAGGTGGATGGTTGTCTGTGGGCGCTGTGTCCCCATAGGCAGGGGAAAGAGAGACGGCCGTCTCCCGCTCTTTGTTCTGGCCACGAGCTGCCAGGGTGGGCACGGCCGTCAACACGCCGCCCATCAACAAACACAGCCCCACCAGGGCCCCTGCTCTGGCAAGCCACGCCCTACTCATCACTCTCTTCTACTTCTGGCGCTGGCGCCGGTTCTGGCGTGGGTGGATTATGATACCCAGTAGCCGCATTGATCAATTCTTCATCGGTTTTGTCTGACGCAAAAGCATTAGACGAACCGTTGTGGCAACTACGACAGGTAAATTCCAGGGCCAATCCAGGCCCCGCTACCGTCCCGTCCTCATTAAACTGATTAACCAGCGTAGGATTGATTGCCACCAGATGGGTACGCATATCGCCAGTGAATTGTGCCAGATCAGACACCGCGCTTTGAATCACTCGCGGCATATGGCAACTTATACAGTCTGCTTGGCGGTGAATCTCATTTTCACGGTTGCGGGCAATATCCAGATGGCAGCTTTCACAAGCCACCTGGGTTGTACTCACCTCCGCCTGCCGCAACTGCACCACACCGGTATGCGGTTCATGGCAAAGCACACAGTCAATGACCGCATGTTTACCCTGGAAGAAGTCTTCGTACCCTTCGTGGTGTTGGATAAAACCATTTTCGGCAACAATGGCGGCCGTGTCACCCGGCAGGTGACAGGCACTGCACGCCTGGGCATCCCGGTCAATTGGCATTTCCCACACAATGGGTGCATTGACATGCAGACTACCCGGCCCATGACATGCTTCACATTGCACCCCACCTTGTGCCCAGGTGCCGCTAAGGCCAGCCAGATTATCCTGGTTACCAATCGGCGAGTAACCGGTCGTATGGCAGCCGGCACAATCATAGGGCAACTCTTCACTGCTGTGGGTGGTTACCCATTCATCCCCTAAATCCAACTCCCTGTTGGGTAAATTATATTGCGCTGCATCACCGGTAATAACAAACCCATCTTGATCAATAAATTGCGCCTTCCAGTTATACCCGCCAATGACATAGCTGATGTCATCCCAGGTATAACCGGCGGGAGGGTCGGACAAGGTAGTAAAAGGAAAAGCTGGCGGCTGCCCGTCTACCACCTCGTTCAGTGGGTACGCATGACCACTATTGATGAACACATCATAGATTTCCTGGTGGCATCTGGCGCACGCTTCGCTGCCGACAAAGGCAGGGGGCGTGAAGCTGAGGCCGTCCACACCGGCAGGGCCGGGTAATCCTTGTGTACCAGGGCGGCCTTCGGGACCGGGAGGGCCTTGCGGACCTTCGGGGCCTTGTGGGCCTGCTGGCCCTTGTGTCGGTTGGCAGGCAGTCAGGATGGTGGCAACGGCCGTGACCAACAGTACCCAAATTACCAGCCAGTGCTTCTGCTTCATTACAATCTTCCTCCCAAGTGACGACTATCATGGCGATACCCGTTCACAGTGATGCGCACTAACTTTGCCGAAGTATAGTTGTTCAAAAACAACTTACCAATGACAGATGTCATTAGCCATATGTGACAAAGGGATGATAGTACAATTTTCTCTTTTTCACCAGAAAAAACGCCATCATCTTCGTACTATATGTTGCCCGCCGGGTGTTGAGATAGAATTGGCCTGGAGATTGGTTCAACCTTGAAGATTGAAGCAATCTGAAAACCTATGGATAAAAAAGCGTCAGATCAAACCCCAGGAGAGCCATTGGCTTTGACTACCCAACCAGATGTGGAATGGGAACTGGAAACGCATCTGGATCAGGAGAATGAAGCCGAGGAAGAAAGTCTGTGGCGTATCATCATCCACAATGATGAGGTAACGCCGATGGAATTTGTGGTGATGATTTTGCAGCGCATCTTTGAACTACTGCCTTTGCAGGCCGAGCATGTGATGTTTGTGGCCCATTACACCGGCATGGCTTATGTGTGCACACTTCCGCTGAGCGAAGCCAAATCCCGCGTTGGCAAAGCCCACTTTGCCGCACAATTAGAAGGGTATCCCCTGCGTTTTACCATTGAACCAGAGTAGGGCGATTTATCAAATCGCCCTACTCCCAGGAGTTAAATAGATGGAATTACACTTAAAGCAGGCCGGGCCAAACGGCCGGGCCATTATCGAACGAGATTTAGAGGCGCTGTCGCCATCGTATACCCGCGAGTATGGGTTGGTAGTAGAGCGGGCGGAGGGGTCTGAAGTATGGGACATAGACGGCCGTCGCTACATAGACTTCATGGCCGGTATTGGCGTCCTCAATGTGGGGCACCGCCATCCCCGCGTGGTGGAAGCGGTGAAGGAGCAGGTTGATAAATTCTGGCACATTTGCCTGAGCGATTTTTATTACCCCAATGCCGTGGAACTGGCGGAAAAACTGCAAGCCCTCGCGCCCATGTCTGACGAGACGCGTGTCTTTTTCAGCAATTCCGGCACCGAAGCCGTGGAAGCAGCCATCAAACTGGCGATGTACAAAACGGGGCGCACCCGGTTTGTGGGATTTTTAGGGGGGTTTCACGGCCGTACTCTGGGCGCGCTCTCCTTCACCGCCAGCAAAGCGGTGCAGCGCGCCAACTATCTCTCCGGCGTGAAGGTGTATCATGTGCCCTACCCCAACCCGTACCGCCCTGTCATCGTGCAGCAGCCCGGTGAACTGTATGGCGACGCCGTCATCAACTTTCTGGAAGAGCAGCTTTTCCGCACCACCATCGCCCCGCACGATGTAGCTGCCGTGATGATTGAACCCATCCAGGGCGAAGGCGGTTATATTGTGCCCGCGCCCCACTTCATGCCCCGCCTGCGCGAATTGTGCGACCGTTATGGTATCTTGCTCATTGTGGACGAAGTGCAAAGCGGCGTTGGCCGTACCGGGAAATGGTGGGCAGTGGAGCATGAAGACGTGGAACCAGATATCGTCTGTTTTGCCAAAGGTATCGCCAGCGGGCTGCCATTGGGCGGCATCATCGCCCGCAAGGAGGTGATGGATTGGAAACCGGGGGCGCATGGCAGCACGTTCGGTGGCAATCCAATTGCGATTGCGGCGGCCATCGCCACGTTGACCACCATTGAACAGGAAGGGCTGCTCCACCAGGCCACCCAAATCGGCCAGTTCATTCAAGATGCATTGGTAGAAATGGAAGACCGCCACCCCAGCATTGGCGAAGTACGCGGGCGGGGATTGATGATTGGCGCCGAGTTCGTCAAAAATAGGGAGACGAAGGAACGGGCGGTGGAACTGCGCAACCATGTCATTCACAGCGCCTTCCAAAAAGGGCTGCTGCTGCTGCCCTGTGGCACCAACACCATCCGCTTCATTCCGCCGTTCAATATATCACGCGGCCTGGTGGAAGAAGGACTGCATATTTTGGAAACGGCCGTGAGCGAGGCAGAAGCGCGGTTTTTGTGAACGTGATGCGTGACCCGTGACCGGAAAAGTCTCATGCATCACATTTCACGCATCACGGATTGTCTGATGAGGTGAAAGTGATTGAGAAAATGACGATTTTGAAACAAAAACTGGCAGGGGGGGTGACGCCGGCCCTGGCCACGCCGCTGTTGGCCGATGGGTATACCGTAAACACGGCCGTCATCCCCCAACTGGCCAGCTTTCTGATTCAGGCCGGCGTGCGTGGGCTGTTTGTCGGCGGCACTACCGGTGAAGGAGTGCTGCTGACGCAAGCGGAACGCATGCGCCTGCATGAAGCGGCGCTGGCAGCGGCCGACGGCCGTGTGCCCGTCATCCTGCACATTGGCACAAACCGGCTGGACACGACCATGATTCTGGCCCGCCACGCTGCCGAAACCGGCGCAGACGCCATTGCCGTCGTCACACCGTACTTTTATGGCATGGATGAGGACGGGTTGGCCGCCTACTATGAGACGTTGGCCGGGGCCGTGCCCGACATGCCCCTGCTGCTGTATGACATTCCGCAAATGGCGACCAACGGCATTTTGCCGGAACTGTTTGCCCGGCTGGGCGAAAGTATCCCTTCGCTAGCAGGCATCAAAACCAGTCGGGGCGACGCCCAAATCATCCGCCGACACATCGTGGCCGCGCCGGAACGGGCCATGGTGCTGGTGGGCAATGAAGCCATCGCCCTGGGGTCATTGGCGATGGGAGCAGATGGCTTGATCAGTGGGTTGAGTACGGCCGTGCCCGAACCCTTTGTCGCCCTCACCCACGCTTTTGCCAATGGCAATATGGCCGAAGCCCAACGTCAGCATCGGCTGATCAACCGGCTGCTGCCCTGCCTGCCCGCCGGGGCACGTATTGGCGGCATCAAACAGATTTTGACGGAGCGGGGCATTGATGTAGGTACGGCCGTGCCCCCCCGCGCCATGCCGGACAAACCAATCTGGCCGGTGATGGTGGAGATGATGCGTGATACGTGATGCGTGACCAGAGAACCCTCACGCATAAAGTATCACGCATCACGCAAGATTATGAGACTCCTCCTCTTTGACATTGACGGCACACTTATCCGCAGCCAGGGCGCGGGGCGGGAAACATTGGCCTATGCGCTAGAGCAGGTATTTGGCACAGTCGGGCCGCTGGCCGACTATCATATGAGTGGCAAAACCGACCCGCGCATCGTGCTGGATTTGATGACGGCCGTTGGCTTCGCCCCCGATGAGATCACCACCAGACTACCCCAGGTGTATGAACTCATGGCTGCCAGGGCGCGTGAAATTTTCCCTCACCGGGATATGCATCCCTGCCCTGGTGTACCCGAAATGTTGGCCACTTTGCATCACCATGAGGGAGTTGTTTTGGGTTTGTTAACCGGCAATGCCCATCTCACAGCGCCCATGAAATTGAGCGCCGCCGGTATAGATCCGGTGCAGTTCAAAGTGGGCGTTTATGGCTCCGATGCCCTGGATCGCAATTTGCTGCCTGCCATTGGGATTGAGCGGGCAAATCAGTTGACCGGACATGAATTCAGTGGTTACAATACGGTCATTATTGGCGACACCCCTGCAGACATACTATGTGCCCGAGCCGGAAAAGTAACGGCCGTTGCTGTGGCTAGTGGTTGGCATTCCGCAGCTACATTGGCTAAATACCAGCCAGACCATCTCTTCGAAAACCTGGCAGACACCCAAACGGTGATTGAAACTTTGCTGGCAAAGTAGGGCAAGCTGGCACACCCGCTTACCAGAACAGGATTGCAAATGGCTCAAACCCAAGCACAGCACACCATTGCCGGTATTGCTCTGAGTAATGAAAAGCCCACCACATTGACTTATGAAGAGTTATACGCCTGGGTGATCTGGCAATTCCCTCGCCCGCAAAATGGCGGGCTGATTGGGGCCGTCCATCCCCCTATGCCTCAGCACGGTTGGATTCCGGCCATCATCTTTACCGGCAACAAAAAACAGATCGAAATTCACGCACATCTAAACGAACAATACCCTACGCCAGAATCGGCAGCCGACTATTTTCACTCTCAAGTCCACTCTCAAGCTGCCAACAAATGAGTTTTTTGAAAAAACTCGCACAAATCAGGTTGAAATTTTGTAAAAATCCGGTAGACTTGCGCTTCGCGCCTGAAAGCGCTGATAATTTTAAATTGCAACAAGAGGATTAATCATGGCCCGAAAGTGTAAAATTAGCGGCAAAGGCCCATTGGCCGGTAACAATGTTTCCTTCTCGCAGAAGAAAACACGGCGGCGCTTTTTGCCCAATCTGCAAACAAAAAAGATTTATATACCGGAATTAGACCGCACTGTCAGCATTCGTATGTCAGCGCGTGCGTTACGCACTGTGGATAAAGTCGGTTTGATGACTTATTTGAATAATGAAGGGTTAAAACTGCAAGACGTTATTTAACCGTCTGTCAGGAGGAGTAAGAACTCATGGCTAAGAAAAAAGATATTCGCGGTGTCATTAAACTACGTAGCACCGAAAGCACTCATGTGTATTACACCATGAAAAATCGCCGGAACACACCCAATCGTATTGAACTGCGCAAGTTTGATCCTGTCCTGCGCCGGCACGTGTTGTACCGGGAAACACGTTAGTCCGTAATCCATAATCGGACTTCGGATTTCGGGCTTCCTGTCTCACAACAGGCAATTCGATTTATTTTCATTTGAAAGTGGGCCTGCCAGCAGTAGTTGGCAGGCTTTTTGTTTACGCTCATTGTGGTATAAAATATCAATTATGAATCAGCGGAGTACACGTGGCGTTAACCATCAACCAGCCTGCCCCTGTTTGCAATTTGTGGATGTTTCGGTAGCTTATGCCGGTGGGTCACACGGCCGTACCACTCGTAACGGCCGTGACCTGGCCCTGCAACACATCTCCTTTCAGGTGGAAAGTGGGCAGCGCGTAGCCGTGATCGGCCCTAATGGCGCCGGCAAAAGCACCTTACTACACCTGATTGCCGGTACCATCCAACCCACCAGTGGGCAGATACGGATATTTGGCTCAGGGCCAGGCAAGCACATTTGCATTGCTTATGTGCCCCAGCGCAGCCAGATTGACTGGTCATTTCCGGTAACGGCCACGGACGTGGTGATGATGGGACGCGCCGGGCAAATTGGGCTGCTACGACGGCCGTCCCGCCAGGATAAACAGATAGTGCAGGAAAGTCTGGCGCGGGTCAATGCCCTGCCACTGGCGCATAAACAGATCGGTGAACTATCCGGTGGGCAGCAACAGCGAATTTTTATCGCGCGTGCTCTGGCTCAGGAGGCAGAACTACTGCTGCTGGATGAACCGTTAACGGGTCTGGATACACCCAGCCAGGAAATGATCTTCACCATTTTAGAATCGTTACGGCCAGATGGTGTGACTGTCCTGATGGCCACACATGATCTGGCTCTGGCGGCCGAACACTTTGACCAGATTATGCTGTTAAATCAGGCGGTGGTGGCATTTGGGTCGCCAACGGTCGTGCTCACGCCCGACAACCTCTTACACGCCTATGGGGGGCGCATGTCTGCCCTCATGCAAGCAGTCGCCCCCACACGAACAACGACATGATCATTGACTGGCTGTTGGAGCCGTTACAATACTCCTTTGTCACCCGCGCGTTGCTGGCGGCAATGATAGTGGGCATCGTCTGCCCGGTTATCGGCGTTTACATCGTCTTGCGCGGTATGGCGTTTTTGGGAGACGCCCTGGCGCATATTATTTTGCCAGGAGTAGTGATCGCCTATTTGCTGGGCTGGCCACTGGCATTGGGGGCGCTGATTATGGGTATTGTCGCCGCTGTGGGCATTGGCGCTCTGACCGAGCGGCAGGTGCTAAAAGAAGATACAGCCATTGGCGTCATTCTGGCCGGTTTATTTGCGCTGGGGGTGGCGCTGCTGTCGGCAACCGGGAATTATGCGGTAGACCTGACCCATTTTCTCTTTGGCAATTTATTGGGGGTAACAGCAGCAGATTTATGGATCACCTTTTTATTGGCGCTCTTTGTGCTGCTGACAATTGCTTTGTTTTTTAAGGAGTTTATGGTGATTTCGTTTGACCAGATGCTGGCCATCACGCTGCGACTTCCAGAAAGATTCCTGCGTTACCTGCTGTTGATATTGATTGCCGTGACCATTGTGATCTCGTTGCAGGTGGTGGGGATTGCTTTGATGCTGGCGATGTTAGTGACGCCGGCAGCTGCCGCCTCTCTGATTACACGCCGATTACGCTCCATGATGATCTGGGCAGCAGGAATTGGCGTATTTTCGGGCGTGACCGGGGTATACATCTCTTTCTATCTGGATATTGCCTCTGGCCCGGCGGTGGTGTTGGTGGCTACGGCCGTGTTCATTCTCACATTTCTGCTGGCCCCCCATCGCGGTATTGTCTGGCAACGCGCCTAAAGGATTTTTATGTCCAACGAACGCCTACACCTGTTTGCGGAGCGATTACACCAACATGGCTACCGCCTGACCCCGGCACGGCAAGCGGTCATTCACACCCTGTTGACTACAGGCGGCCATCTCAGCGCCGACACATTGGCGGAAGTGGTGCATGAAACAGCGCCCCAGGTGGGCCGCATGACCGTTTACCGCACCCTGGATTTGCTGAGCCAGTTAGGATTGGTGCGCCCGGTGTACCAGGGCACCGGCGCGGCCCATTATGTGCTGATAGACAGCGGGCACCATCATCATCTGGTTTGTGCCGGTTGTGATGTGGTGATTGAATTTGACGACTGTGTGGTGGCGGAGATTGAACGGGTGGTAGCCGAACGCTTTCAATTTGAGGTGTGGGGGCACCTGGTGGAGTTTTACGGCCGTTGCGCGAACTGTCGGAACCCATGAACCGTAATCCGTCGGTTAACGGATTACGGTTTACGGATTACGGATTACGGAGTTACGGGTTTATTGTTTAACCGGTAACGTGGTAATGGGGACGCCCAAAGCGACAAATTGAGCCTGAATCCAACCCTCTTGACCATTGCTCAGAACCACATAAACCCAGGTGTTATCGGCCGTGCGCCCGGTGGCTGTAACGGCCAGACCGGAGTAGACCGTGCCGGTGATCTGGCAGGTGAGATTGGGGCAGGCGCGTAAACTGGCCGTATTACCGGGATTCACAGGCGGCTGGGCGACGGGTGGGGCAGGCGCTATCGGTTGACCCGGTACCGGCCCGGCCAGGGACGGTAGCAGATTAACGTTCAGGGTCGTGCTGATGTAACCGGCATTGACCCACCCTTCTTTACCATCGCTGGCGCGGATGTAGAGCCAGGCATTGTCACTGGTGCGGCCCAACAGGACCGCGGCTGAACCGTAAGAGGCAACCGTGACCACGCTGCCACCAATGCCGGGGGTGCTGCGCACATTCAAGTTACCGGCGACAACTGTACCGGTCCCACTCTGGGATGTGACCGGCAGATTGGTCAGGCTGGAAGTGGTGACCAGGTAACGGCCGTTGACCCACCCTTGCACATTATCGGCTTTGGCCACCTGAACCCAGGTGGTATCCAGATTGCGCCCCAACAGCCAGACGAGTTGTCCACTATCTATGGTGCTCACCCGCACATAACCTACCCCAGGGCCAGAACGTATATTCAGCGAAGCGGTGTTAATGGTAGCGGTGTTGGGTACGGCCGTGGGGCCTACCGGTGTCGGCGTCGCTGTCGGCCCTACCGGCGTTGAGGTGGGGATACCCGGAACGGGCGTAGACACAGAACTGTCTACCACGGGCAGTGACGTAATGGCGACGTTGGGTGTGATATACCGGGCGTTCACCCAACCGCGCACAGCAGAAGCGGTCTGAATGTATAACCAGGTGGCATCACCATTGCGGCCAAGCAGCGTCACCACATCGCCAAAATACACGGCGGCGATGACGTTATACTGCACGCCAGGGCCGGAACGTATATTCAATGCGCCCGTGTTCACGACGCCGCTGAAATTGGCAAAACTGATAGGTGTGGGGGTGGCGGTGGCGGCGCCGGGTGTGACGGTGGCGACGGGGGTGGTGCTCACGGCCGTCAGGTCAAACAGATTGATGGTATACGTCAACACCTGGGGCCGCATCCAGCCCAGAATGTTATTGGGGGTGCGCACATATACCCAACTGGCGTCAGCGTTGCGCCCAATGAGGGTCACCACCTGATTCACAGAGACCACGTCTACAATAGTTGCCTGAGCATCGGCCTGGGCATGGACGGTGGCAGAACTGGCGTTGACGATAGCCGGGGCAGTCACCTGCGCCCGCGTATCATAAGCCATGACCTGACTGGTCAGGAACAGTCCTGACAATAGGATCAGGGCTACGAGCCATAATTTACCGGAAGCTATTTTTGTTCTCATATCTTGAACCTCCTTCAGAGAGCAAGATGACATAATATGACTTTACATAGTATAGACTAAGTAGGGGTATTTCTGCAAGTAGAGATTATGTAAAAGGAAGAGGTTGATGACGACTAAAATCGCCGGGGTAAACTCGCAAATCATTTTGCCAGCCGATATAATCTCGCCCCCAGGATCAAAGAGTAAAGGTCTTGATTGTTATCAGGAGATATTTTATGGAAATAAAACCTCGCATCCTCATTGCCAAGCCAGGGTTGGATGGTCATGATCGCGGCGCTAAAGTGGTCGCGCGCGCGCTGCGTGATGCGGGCATGGAGGTCATTTACACCGGCTTGCGCCAGACGCCGGAGATGATTGTGGAGTCGGCGCTGCAAGAAGATGCCGACGCGATTGGCTTGAGCATTCTCTCTGGGGCGCATCTGCCGCTGGTGGCGCGCATTATAGAGCTTTTAGCCGAAAATGAAATGGAAGACGTGCTCGTCTTCCTGGGCGGCATTATTCCGGCGGATGATGTACCTGTTTTGCAAGCAATGGGGGTAGCCGGTATTTTTGGCCCCGGCTCTAGTACGGAGGAGATTATCCGTTTTATCAACGAGAGGTTGGCGGCTGCGCAGGGGGATAGGGCCGCGTGAAAGAGTTGATTGCGGGCGTATTGGACGGCCGTGCCCGCGCCATTGCCCGCCTTATCACTTGGATTGAAAACAGCGAATTGGCCGCCGAAACGGCCGTTGCCGCCCTCTATCCCCACACCGGACAGGCGCATATCATCGGTATCACCGGCCCACCGGGTTCGGGCAAAAGCACGCTGGTAAACGAGATAGCCAAGCTGCTGCGCCAGCAAGGGCAGCGGGTGGGCATTATTGCCGTTGACCCCAGCAGCCCGTTTACCGGCGGGGCGCTGTTGGGCGACCGGGTGCGGATGCGGGACCTGGCGGGCGACAGTGGTGTTTTTATGCGCAGCATGGCTTCGCGGGGCAGCCTGGGGGGGCTGGCGCAGGCAACATGGGCGGCGATTAAGGTGCTGGACGCGGCCGGTTTTGCCAGGGTTGTGGTGGAAACGGTGGGGGCGGGGCAGGCGGAAGTGGATATTGCCCGCGCGGCGCACACGACGGTGGTGGTGGAAGCACCGGGCATGGGGGATGATGTGCAGGCGTTTAAGGCGGGCATTTTGGAGATTGCCGATATTTTGGTGGTGAATAAGGCTGACCGCCCCGGCAGTGAACGGGTGGTGCGGTCGTTGGAGTTGATGCTGCATTTGGGGCCCATGGGGGGCACGCGGCATCACGGCCGTATCCTGGAAACCCCCTCTCCCGCCGCCAACGGGTCAACGGGCGGCTGGCAAATCCCGGTGCTGCCGACGGCAGCCAGTGAAGGCCAGGGGATTGCAGAACTGGTAAACCAGATTGAGCAGCATTTAACCTATTTGCAAACGAGCGGTGAATGGCAGCGACGCGAACAAGAGCGCTGCCGCCACGAACTGCACCAGCTTTTGCAGGCGCGGTTGATGGCGCAGTTGACCACGGCCGTCTCCGAAACCGAAAAGGATGCGCTGGTGACGGCCGTTGCCGCCAGAGAGATTGACCCGTATACGGCCGTGCGGCAGCTATTAACTCATTTTCCCGGAAACCTGGTGGTTTCCGGGAAATAGCGAGCACAGTATGAGCGATATGGTAGCCTATGGGGGCATTAAATTATTTGCCGGTTCAGGGAATCCGGAATTGGCGGAGAAGATTGCCGCTTATCTGGACGTTCCTTTGAGTAGTTGGGACATTATTCAATTTCCTAATGAGAATTTGTTTGTGAAGCTGGGTGGCAGTGTGCGCGGGCAGGATGTGTTTATTATTCAAAGTCACAGCCGTCCCATTCACCAGAACATCATGGAGATGTTGATTGCCATTGATTGTGTGAAGCGGGATTCGGCGGGCAGGGTGACCGTTGTTATTCCCTACATGGCCTATGCCCAAAGCGACAAAAAAGACCAGCCGCGTGTGCCCATATCTGCCCGTTTACTGGCCGATATGATCGAAATTGCCGGGGCCGACCGCTGGGTGACGATTGATCTGCACGCCGAACAAATCCAGGGTTTTTACAAGATTCCCGGCGATTCCTTAACGGCCTTTCACATTCTCACTGACTATTTCCACGCCAAGCAGTTGGATGCAGTGGTGGTGACGCCGGATTTGGGTTTTGCCAAACGGGGGCGTAATTTTGCCGCGAGTCTGGATTTGCCGCTGGCGTTTGTGGAGAAGCGGCGCGCGGGCAATGAGACGGGGCGGGAGGCGCTGAGTCTGATCGGCAGTGTGCAGGATAGGGATGTGATTATTGTGGATGACCTGGTGGACACAGCCGGTTCGATGCAAGAGGCGGTGCAACTGGTGAAGGCGTCGGGGGCACGGGATGTATATATCACGTTTACGCACGCGGTTTTGTCTGACCCGGCGGTGGAGCGGTTTCGGGAGCTGCCGGTTAAGGAGATTGTGACGACGGATACGCTGCCTATTCCGCCGGAGAATAAGCTGCCGAATATGACTGTTCTGACAGTGGCGCCGTTGCTGGGTGAGGTGATTATCCGTTCGCATGAAGGACGCAGCGTGGGCGAATTGTTTAATGAGTGAGCGGGTAGGTGCGACGCGCTTTCAAAGTGCGTCGCACCTGGCTTGGTATAATATAAAACTTACGCAACCGGGCTACCCTTTGCCCAATTTCCGGCTAAACTCACAAACCTCCCAACCTCCCGAAGCTTTGGAAGCTCCGGGAGGTTGAACTAGGAAGATAACAATGTTCAAAAAACTGGTCTCAAAAGTTGTGGGCGACCCCAACAAAAAAATCATTACGGGTTTGCAGCCATTGGTCACGGCCGTGAACAACCTCGAACCACAAATGCAGGCGCTCAGCGACGAACAACTGCGCGAAAAAACCGACGACCTACGGCGGCGGCATCTGGAAGAAGGCGAATCGCTGGACGAACTCATGCCCGAAGCCTTCGCCCTGGTGCGTGAAGCCTCCGTGCGCACCACCGGCCTGCGCCACTACGACGTGCAAATCATGGGTGGCGCGCTGCTGCATCGCGGCGAAGTCGTCGAAATGCGCACCGGCGAAGGCAAAACCCTGGTCGGCACGCTCCCCCTCTTCCTCAACGCCCTCACCGGGCGCGGCGTCCATCTCGTCACGGTGAACGACTACCTGGCCCGGCGTGACGGCGGTTGGATGGGCAAAATCTTCCACACCCTCGGCCTCACCGTCGGCTGCATCGCCCCCCTGCAATTCTCCGCCCTCTACGACCCCGACTATGTGAACCCCGGCGCGGAGTTGGAAGACGAACGTCTGGTTCACTGGCGGCCCTGCACCCGCAAACAGGCCTATCTCGCTGACATCACCTATGGTATCAGCAGCGAATTTGGTTTCGATTATCTGCGTGACAACATGGTCACCGTCCGCGAAAAGCTGGTGCAGCGCGAACTGGTATACGCCATCATTGACGAAGTAGATAACGTACTCATTGACGAGGCGCGCACGCCGCTCATCATCTCCGGGCCGGCCTCCCGCTCCGGGCAGGATTATGCCCGCTTCGCCGAGTATGTGCGCGGTCTGCGGCGCAACACGGCCGAAGAAGACGCCGAACCCAACGGCCATTATGACCTGGACGAAAAGAGCCGCAGCGTCAGTCTGACGGAAATCGGCATTGTCGAGATCGAAAAACGCATTCCCGAACTAGATACGGAAGCGGGCGACAACCTCTACGACCCCCGTTTTTATCACTTCACCTATTACCTGGATAACGCCCTCAAAGCGCAGTATTTGTTCAAGCGCGATGTGCAATATGTGGTGCAGGATGGGCAGGTGGTAATTGTGGATGATTTTACCGGGCGTCTGATGCCGGGCCGCCGCTACTCCGAAGGGTTGCACGAAGCCATCGAAGCCAAAGAAGGCGTACAGATCAAACGAGAAACGGTCACTGTCGCCACCATTACCCTGCAAAACTACTTCCGCCTCTATGAAAAACTGGGCGGTATGACCGGTACGGCTTTAACAGACGCAGAAGAGTTCGACAAGATTTATGAACTAGGCGTGACGCCGTTGCCCACCAACGTGCAATACATCGTAGACACAGGGGCAATGGGGCTGCTGGAACAGAAAGAAAAGGTGGAGAGTGGCGAACGAGTTGCGTATGTAGACCCGGAAACAAAAAGAACCGTCTTCTTCAAGCGCACCGATTTTCCGGATCAGATTTATGGCAACGAGACCGCCAAAGACAAGGCGATTCTCAGCGAGATCAAACGGTACCGGGAAGCGGGCCGGCCGATCCTCGTCGGCACGACCTCTGTGGAACACTCGGAAACGATTCATAAAATGCTGGAGCGGGAGCGCATTCCCCATGCCGTCTTGAACGCCAAGATACACCAGTCCGAGGCGTTGATCGTGGCTCAGGCCGGCCGCAAAGGGGCCGTGACTATCTCCACCAACATGGCCGGGCGTGGCACCGACATTTTGCTGGGCGGCAACCCAGAAGGGTTGGCGGCAGAGATGATGGAGAACGATCTGTTTTCACGGCCGTTGCTCAACCAGCTTGCCTTCAAATTGCTGGACGACAGCGAAGAAGTCGCCCGCGACATGGCCCGCAAACACAGCAGACTGTCCGAAAATCTGGTGGATTGGCTGCTGGAAGTGAAACAAGAAATGGATGATGCCCTGGAAGAAATTGAGCGCGTCCAGGTCATTGGTTTCCTCTCCCAACAGCTACGCAAAACGTATGACATTGATTACGACAACCTGATGAAGGTGCTGCGCTGGGTGAACAGCGGTTTCCTGGGCGAAGCGCGCGAATACCTGGAAGAGATTGGCGTGGACGTGGCCCTGGTGGAAGACGCTACCCGCCAGACGGAGATGTACGGCCGTTACCAGCGCATCCATGCTGACAACGGATTGGCAGCCCAATTCCTGTCCGAGATGGTGTTCGACAAACATTACAACGCCCGCGCCGCCATCATCCGCGCCGTCATGGCCGGCAATCGCGCCGAGGCGGAAAAAATAGTAGTCGAAATTCCGGGTATGCCCACCGATCTGGTAGCCCGCATTGAAGAAACACAGCGCCAGACCAAAAGAGAACGGGACGAAGTGTGGCAGCTTGGCGGGTTGCACGTGATCGGCTCGGAACGGCACGAATCACGGCGCATTGATAACCAGCTACGCGGCCGCGCCGCCCGCCAGGGCGACCCCGGTTCTTCCCGCTTCTTCCTATCGCTGGAAGATGAACTGATGCGTCGCTTTGGTGGTGAACGGCTGAAGAGCTGGATGAGCAAGGGGGTGATGTCTAATATCCCCGAGGACATGCCGCTGGAATTTGGCGTGTTGGATCGCATGATCGAAAGCGCCCAGGAGCGTGTGGAAGGGTATAACTTCGACATGCGCAAAAACATTGTGGAATATGACGATGTGATGAACCGGCAGCGGCAGGCAATTTACAATGAACGGCGCGGCATTTTGATGTCAGATGGGGTGGATTATGATGACAAGATCAATGACGCTTTTGCCAAATCCATTGCCGAATTGGTAGACAACTATGTCACCAACTATGAACAGTATTGCCGGGGTGAAATTGAGCGTGTTATCACTGATTTGAGTACAGACGCGACGGATCAGGTGCATCTGACGGCCGTCATCGCCCGCCTGCGTGGTTTATTGCCCGGTATTGTGGCCTTGGACCGTAACGAACTGGCGGCTCTTACCCCCGCCAAACTAACGACCCGGCTAATGGAACTGGTACACGACAATGCCGAAAGTGGGCACAACCTGTACCAGCTTTTCCAGGCGATGAACCGCTTTTTGCCCCTGTTCCCGCCTGTGCCCAACCTGGGGTCATTGGCGCTGCGCAAAACAGGCCAGCAGCAGGCGCGGGAAAACATTCGTCGCACGTATCTGGAGATGGCCGAGAATTTCTTCAATGAATTTGTGACCGAGCAGGTAGAATTGGAACCGGCCGAACGAGAGCGGATATGGAACACGGCCGTTGAAGACCTCACCACCGCCTTCAACCAGTTCAACGTGGAGGGTCTCAACGCCAACAACGCCGCCAACCGGCAGCAGCGCTTCAAACAAAACGCCGACAAAGCGTTGCACAAACTGCTGCTGGAAACCATCGCCGCTATGGACGCCGAGCAGCTAGAAATCGCCCTGGGCGAGTACGTGCATAAACAGCAAGATAAATGGCGCCAACACATTGGCGAACAGGAATATCGTAACTACCAGCGCACCCTGCTGCTGAGCGCCATTGATCGCGAATGGCGCGATTACCTCACCGCCGCCGACGACCTGCGCCGCGAAATTGGCCTGGAAGCACTCGGCCAGCGCGACCCCAAAGTCATCTACAAAATCCGTTCCGCCGAAATGTTCCAGGATATGCGCCACAATATCGAAAAGGACATTGCCGACCGCTTTTTCCGGGATATTGCCCAGCATCAGGCCTTTATCCAGCAGCAAGAAGCGGAGCAACGCTACCAGGAACAGGCGCGTGATGCCGGTTTTGCTGTGGTCAGGCGAGAAGGCGGCAAAGGGGTAGAACTGCGCCGCGATGTGCCCAAAGTGGGGCGCAATGACCCCTGCCCGTGTGGCAGCGGCAAAAAATATAAAAATTGCCATATGCGCCAGGAGCAGCATGGCGGCACGGCCGTTGCCGCGCAAAAACAACCGGCAAAATCGGGTGCTGGCGGCAAGCCACGCCGATAATGTGTTACAATCGGGTCATGTTATCTTTGCGTACCCGATTCTTTCTGACGTAAAATGAAAAGCAGCGCCATTGATTGTGTGCTGCTTTTTTCTTTGCGGCCTCACTATCTTTTTACGGCACTTTCACCAGGCCAGATTGACGGCACTTATAAAACATGGAATGATTCGCCTGACAACATAAGACCTGACAGGTTTTTGGAAACCTGTCAGGTCTATCACTAAACGATAATTCCTATTTGAACCATGCTCACTCCCCTTCATAATACGGACTTGATTATGCCGGATTTTACGACTCACTTCACTGCTCTCAAGGAGTTGCGCTACGATTTGCAGCGTGTCCAGACGGTCACTGCCTTGCTGGATGTGGCCGCCTCTTTTGCCCGCAAATATCTGGATGTGGAGCAGGTGGATGTGCTAGAAACGGCCGTCACCGCCGCCGATGCCGCGTTTCCCATCGGCCAATCGGGCTACCGCCTGGTTGTGCCCGGCCATGTGCTGGATGAAAATGCCAGAGAACTGGCGGCCATCGCCGCGTTAATGATGGCCAGTGCCCCTTGTTTCCGCTCCAACATGCAGGTTGAAACGATTTATCGCATCACCGAAGGGGCACGGCCGTTACAACCCCTGGCCCAGGCCATAACCGAAATCCACCAGCAACTCATTCACATCTACCAGCCAGACGCCAGCTTCATTGCCCTGGTGGAGCCACAAACGGATACGATTGAATTTGCTACCGCCGTGGAAAATGGGCATAAACTGAGCCTCAATCCCATCTCTCTGCTCGATCAATCACACCTGACCGCCTGGGTCATTGAAAATAATATGCCCTTTCTCACCGCTGACTGGCAGAGTACGGCCCAGCCCGCCCCCACCCTGCCGGGGCATCCCCAGCCGCGTTCGGTATTGTGTTTGCCCCTACGACAAGGGGATGAGGTTATGGGCGCACTTTGTTTGCAGAGTACCACCATCGGCCGATATACCGCCGCTGAGTTACAGGTGCTCACGGCCGTCGCCGCCGACATCGCCACCATCGTGCAAAACATCCGTCAATACGCCCTCACGCAAGAATTGGTGGATAAAGGCACACAGGATTACCAGACGGCCGTCGCCTTGCGCCAGGCCATTGCCATCATCAGCACCTCGCTGGAAAAAGATGTCGTGGTGGAGCGCTTGCTGCTGGCATTGGGCAATGTCGTCACCTACAACAACGCCTTTGTCTTCCTCTGGCAAGACAACACGCTCAAATATGCCGCCAGCCGTGACTTTTACGACCGTCCCATTCGCCTCACGCCGGCCCAAATTGAAACCATCTGGCGCGATGCTCTCCTCATTAAAGAAATTCATGCGCACAAAGAAATTATCCGTATAGATGACGTGCGCGAGGACGAACGCTGGCAGCCCTACCCTGAAGGCAGCAAAATCCGCTCGTGGATGGCTACGCCCTTACTCTCCGGTGGCCAACTGCAAGGCATTCTCGTTTTTGACAGCCACGAGGTAAATGCGTTTAACGGCCGTGCCGAATGGCTGGCCTCCACCTTAGCCGCTCATGCGGCTGTGGCCATCCAAAACGCCAGCCTCTATCAGCAAACCCAACAACAGTTAACCGAATTAGGCACCCTCTACCAGGCCAGCGCCACCATGACCGCCAACCTGGATCAAGACTTTGTTTTGCAAACGGTTGTTTCCGAGATGGTACGCGCCTTGCAGGTAGATAGCTGTACCATCTTTGTCTGGGATAAAGATCAGCAAAGTTTGCACCCCGCCGCCCATAGAAACCAATTCTACTTTGATGACCAGGCCGATAGCCCACACCACCTGGGGTTGAGCCAGATCAACAATTTGGAATCCTACGGTATTGTGCAACGAGTTCTAGACACTCAGGAACTACGTAGTTTACGCATAGATGAAGCCTGGACAGAAGAAGACATCACCCTGCTCCGGGAAGCAAAACTTCGGTCATTGCTGCTCGTGCCGTTGGTCAGACGCAGCCACATCTTTGGCCTGTTGGCGCTGGGGGAAATGACCAAACCCCGTAGTTACAGCCCGGCCGAACTGCGCCTGGCGCAAAACCTGGCCGGGCAGGCAGCCGTCGCCATTGAACACGCGCATCTCTTCGGCCAGGCCAACCGGCGCATCGCCGAACTATCCACCTTCCACCGCATCGTCTTACAACTAAACTCTCCCCTGCGCCTGAACGCGGTGCTGGACGCCATCAGCGAAGCAGCTCTCAGACTCATAGAAGCCAACAACCTGCACATTTATCTGTATGACGCTGACACTCAGGAGTTTTCCCTCTCCTCGGCGCTTTGGCGCGATGGCAGCCGCAAACCGGCTGTGGCCAAACCACGCGCCTCCGGCGAAGGGCTAACGGCCACCGTCGTCCGCGAAGGACATCCCATTGTCATCAACGACGCCGCCAGCCACCCATTTTTCCAATCACCACAGGCCAAATCGTGGGGTATCAGCGCCATTGCCGGCTTTCCACTTAAGTTTGGCGACGAGGTGATCGGTGCTTTTACCACCACCTACAAAGAACCGCATGTTTTCAGCGAGGAAGAACTGCTCTTGCTCAATTTGTTGGCCGAACACGCGGCCGTGGCCGTGCGCAACGCCGGCCTGTACGCCGATTCCCAACGTCGCCTGCGAGATATGTCAGCGCTGGTGGATATGGCCAAACATGTCACCGGCAATTTGCATCTGGAGTCCGTCTTGCAGACGACGGTACAAAGTCTGCGCCGTCTGCTAAATGCCCGCGCCAGCACCATCACCATGCTGACGGAAGACCGGAACGAGCTAATAGTGAAAGCGGCCGATGGGGTGGAACCGGAATTTATGCACGCGCACATGAAGCTCGAAGGCAGTATTTCGGGCAAGGTCATCAAAGAAGGCAAACTGGTTTATACCCGTGATGCCCACAAAGACCCGGAATTTCTCTTTTTTGACCTGGTGGTACGTAGTTTACTGGCCGTGCCGTTGGTGATCCGGGATGAGCCGGTGGGCACACTGACGGTGGACAGTGATCAGGCCAATGCCTTCTCGGAATCGGACAAACAGTTGATGACCATTGCCGCGGCGCAGGTGAGCGTGGCTATTGCCAATGCCCGCTTATTTGAGGAGTTGGAAAGGCGGGCGCAAGAGTTGGCAGTGGCGTATGAAGAATTAAAAGAGAGTGACCGGCTGAAGGATGAATTGGTGCAAAATGTATCTCACGAGTTACGGACGCCGTTGACCTTTGTGAAGGGGTATGTGGATCTGTTGATGGATGGCGACCGGGGGTTGTTGACACCAGAGCAACAAGAGTATCTACAAATTGTGTCTGATAAGACGGATGACATTACGCGGATTATTGAGGATATTATCACCCTGCAACGCATTGATTCGGGCAACTTGCAGTTAGAGACGGTGGCGATGGTGGACTTGCTGCACACGGCCGTTGCCGGGCACGGTATGGTTGCTGAAAAGAAAGGTCTCACTGTGCGCCTGGCCCCCACCCAAATAGAAGGAATGGTTAACATTGACAAAGGGCGAATTAACCAGGTGATTGATAATTTGATCGGCAACGCCATTAAATTTAGCCCAGATGGGGGTATTATTACCGTTACGCTCTTAGAACAAGATGATGTGGTCTGCGTTTCCGTGTCTGACCAGGGCATTGGCATGGCCGCCGACAAACATCAACGTATCTTTGAACGATTTTACCAGATTGATGGTTCGTCACGGCGGCGTTTTGGCGGCACCGGTATTGGCCTGGCTATTGTGAAGCGCATTATTGACGCGCATCATGGCAAGATATGGGTTGAAAGTGAACTCAATCGAGGTAGTTCGTTTCTTTTTACATTACCAAAAGCGCACGCAGATGTTGCAGAGCGATAGAACGTAACAGGTTAACCCATTACGCTCTATCGTCCCTATTTGCCTATCTGCCGTATCTGGGATAGGAAACCAGTGTCAGATAAAAGTTTTCAAGTTGGTTTAACAACGATCCAGGATTTACCCAAGATTGACTTGCACCGTCATTTGGAAGGTTCACTGCGCCTGCAAACGCTGTATGAAATTGCCCTGGAATATGACCTGGGGCTGCCGGTGCAAAGCCTGGATCAGTTACGGCCGTATGTGCAAGTCACCGATGATCCCGCCCACCACGAAGCCTTCCTGCGCAAATTTGAAGTGCTGCGCCATTTCTACCGCTCGCCAGAAACCATTTACCGGCTGGCCTATGAAGCCGTCGCCGATGCCGCCGCCGACAACATCAAGTATCTGGAATTACGTTTTAGTCCACAGGCGCTCTCGCGTGTGCGTGGTTTTAGTTTGGGGGACGTGACTGATTGGGTGATCACGGCCGTGCAACAAGCCAGCCATGATTACGATATTGACGTGGGCCTCATCATCACCCTGGTGCGGCATGACCCCATCTCCCAGGCGCGCGAAGTGGCCGATGTGGCCTTCGACCGTTTTGGCAAAGGCATTGTTGGTTTGGATTTAGCCGGGAACGAAGTCAAATTCCCCTCTACCCCTTTCACCCCTCTGTTCAAAGAGGCTAAAGAAGTGGGCATGGGCATCACCATCCATGCCGGTGAATGGGCCAGCGCCTATGGTGTGCGCGAAGCAATTGAAGAGCTTTATGCCGACCGCATTGGGCACGGCATCCGCGCCATCGAAAACTCGCGCATTCTGCGCTTGGTGCGCGAACGCCAGGTTGCCCTGGAAGTGTGTCTCACCAGCAACCTGCAAACCGGCGTCGTGCACAGCCTGGCCCACCACCCCCTCAGCGATATGCTGGATTTAGGCATCAAAGTCACCCTCAATACGGATGACCCCACCGTCAGCAATGTCACCTTGACAGACGAATACGAGATCGCCTTACAAACATTACAGGTGAGCTACCCCCTTTTGCGGCAGATGGTGCTGAACGCGGCCCAGGCAGCTTTTTTGCCTCCAGAAGAACGGGACACGCTCATCGCCCGATTTGAACAATGGCTGCCTCCTGCTTTTAGCGACAACGGCCACGCTCCAACTTTCCGTAAGCCGTAGACCGAAATCTGAAGTCCGAATACGGCTTCCCGTCCCTATCCTGCCTCCCATTCCTTAATTGCTTTTTTGATCAAAATCTGGATCCGTTGATCGTCAATTTCGCTGGGGCGTTGGTATCGTTTGCCATCCACGTCAATTTGCAACCCTCCCGCGGGATGCTGTATCAGATGAATGGCCCGATTGGATAACTCTGGGTCGGCTTCCACATAACGTTGCAAGATACGGTCTATCTGTTCTACCGGATTAAGGGCAGAGGAAGGAACAGGGTTTGTCTGGCTTAGTCCGGGTAAGATGCTGGCTTTTTTCTTTTCCGCTTTCAGAGCATCACGGGATGCTTCCAGGCTGGCCAGAAACCGGGCTTGTTGCTCAGACAAGGATTCATCACTAGAGGGGGTGCTGCCACTGGCGGCAATGGGCGGCGCCAGCCCTTCATCCACCAGCGTTTGATAACCACCACTAAAAGCCATCAATTCGCCAACGGCCGTCAACAAAAACCGCTTCACATTTTCCTCACCCACCTGGTCAATGTTTTCGTACCGCTTGCCCCGAAACTCAACCACCAGTTTGCCCAGTGGTGGCACTCGCAATACGCGCATTACTTCAACTTCTTTCTTCATAACCTCTCCTCAACTTAAATTTGACAATGTGGACAAAAATGCGTACTACGCCCGGCCAAAACAATGCGGCGCACCGGCGTACCACACTGTACACAGGGGTAGCCGGTACGCCGAAAAACAGCTACCGCATTTTGCATATCCCCTTTGCTGCCATCCGGCTTCACATACAAATCAATGCTGGCGCCTTCACGTTCAATTCCCAAACGGAGCGATTTTTGGATGGCGGCGTGCAGGGCGACCACCTCCTCTGGCGATACCGAATCGGCCGTCCGCTGTGGGTGCAGGTGGGCATAAAACAACGATTCATCGGCATAGATATTGCCAATGCCGGCTATAAATGCCTGGTCGAGCAAAAGGGGCTTGAGGATGCGGCTACGGCCGTGCAGCCGCTCAGCCAATCGTGCCACCGTAAACTCTGCTGCCAACGGTTCTGGCCCCAAACCACCCAACACCTGCTGCGGGTCCCGTACCAGATACACCCGGCCAAATTTGCGCTGGTCCCAAAAACGCAGTTCTTGTCCATTGTCCAACCCAAAAACCGTATGCACATGTTTATCAGCCGGTTCGTCCCGCCTTACCACTAACAGCCGACCGGACATTTTGAGATGAATGATCAATGTTTCATCGTCGTCTAGCGAAAAAACCAGATATTTAGCCCGGCGATTGATGGCCGTGATGGCACGGCCGTGCAGCCGCATCTGCATCTCCGGCACAGTGGGTATCGCCACGTGTTTTGGCCAGCTATTTTGCACATAGGTGATGGTATGACCCACCAGGTACGGCCGTAACGCTCGCACTGTTGTTTCTACTTCTGGTAACTCCGGCATGTCTCACCCATCAAATCAAGATTATTGCCGGGATTATAGCGCAATCCCCCCCACATCTCTAGACTTTTGACAGCCATTACCTTTCTGAACTAAAATCCTTTTCATCAAAAAGCTGCCTGTCGCCACACTACGCCATTGCAGTTTTTATAAACGGTGCAAGATGTATCCTGAAGATCGTGTGTTGGTCACGTACCTACCCAGACCATCCGATTTTACAATTCTGCAAGAGCAGGGTTGGTATCGCATTCCCCAAGACCATGCTCCCAAAGGATTGTTCGCCGAGTATTACGCCTTTTATTTTGGACGGCGTTTCGGTGATGAGAAATGGTCTATACGCTACTACGCGCCCCGGCTGGGGCATGAACTGGTGACGCGGCGCGTGTTATTCCCGGAGGAGAGCAATCACCCCCAGGCAGACGCCTGGTATTACAAAGTCCAGCTTGGTCCCCTGCAATTAGTAGAGCGCCCCATCATCAGCCTACAATGGCGGCGTATCACCTTCATTCACACCACCTGGGATCGTTTCCTGGACGCCACGGAGATAAATGACCTGTTTGTGGAAGGGGGAAATTACGTAGATCGGCTGTATGCGACCTTGCGTGACGGCGAGGCAACCACCACCCAGGAGTATCAAACCGACACTTTGTAAACGAGGGCAAGTAGGGACACGGCCGTCATTGACCCCGCGCATCATGACCATTTTCCTATGCCTCTCGCCACCGTTATTTGGACAAGAAACGAAAAAGTAATCCTATTCTTAACCAAACCTTTGTAAAAATGCACCGACACCTCAACCACTGGGGAACTTTACAAAAAGGCGATTCACAACGATTAGATGTATGCAGAATCCTTGTTATTGCCCGCCACCGGGAAGTTATACATGTACTTGCATAGCATCGTTAGTGACATTGACGACTATCTGCCATCCGCTCCCTATGTCCGGGAAGGGGGCAGTCTGCTGATGATGGTAGGCTTGCCCGGTACAGGCAAATCATCAGTTGTCGAAAAACTACAAAAAAAAGTCTCTTGCGTGGTTGTCAGCACCGACAACATCCGCCTCCTCATGCGCAACAAACCCACCTACACAGCAGCAGAAATGATGCTGGTCTATGAGGTTTGTTACTCCATCATAGAAGCCCGCTTAAAACAAGGCCAGCGCGTGGTTTTTGATGCTTCCAACTATCTGGCCGCTCGTCGCGAACATCTTAAGAAAGTGGCCCAACGAGCCGGCGCCCCCGTAGCTGTGTGCTACGTTCAAGCCGGGCAGGATATCATTCGGGAACGGTTACAACAACGCAATAGTGGTAACCGGCGTGAAACTGACTTGTCAGATGCCGACTGGTCTGTGTATAAATGGATGGTCGAAGCACAAGAACCTGTTATCGGCGACCACCTCATTATAGATACCAGCAGCACGCCGGCCGCTGAACTGGCCGCTGAACTGTATCATTACTGGGTAAACTGTGAAAAAGCTGCGGCAAGCGACCCTGATATACAATCCTCTAGCTGGGCCCGCCAACTTAGCCGCGCCGATAGCCTCAGTGGTTGAACTGTGGCAGGCGCATGGCTGGCAGGTCACAACCCAGGCCACCAATGCCCCTGGTCATGCTACCACCTTAGCCCAACAAGCAGCCACCGCCGGTCACCAGGTAGTGCTGGCTGCCGGCGGTGATGGCACGTTAGGCGAAGTTGCCAATGGCTTGGCCGGTACGGAAACCATTATGGCGCCGCTACCGATGGGCACGGCCAACTCCTTTGCTCGTGAACTACTCATGCCCCTGCCCAATCGCTTAGAAAAATACAAGCTGCGGGAAGCCGCGCAGACATTGTTGGCCGGCCGTGTCCAGTACATGGACATCGGCTGGCTGGAGGATGAGAAGGGCCACGGCCGTAACTGGCTACTGTGGGCAGGTACCGGCGTAGACGGTTATCTGGTCAACCGCGTCGAACCCCGACCCCGCTGGTCTAAACGATTGGGCCGCCTCGGATACTACATTCAAAGTCTGGCAGCCGCCCCTCATGTGCCCACCATGAAAGGCATCGTCGAAGTGGATGGGGTGTGTTACGAAGATAACTTTGTGCTGGCGCTGATTAGCAACTGCCGTTTATATGCCGGTGGGCAAATTGTCCTCAGCCCAGACGCCTGCCTTGATGATGGGCTGGTGGAAGTGTGGCTGTTCCGGGGCAACGGACTGGCCGACACCGTGCAATTTCTGTATGAAGCCAAATTTGCGCGCCACCATCATCATCCTAATGTGACGCACGTAGACGGCCGTGCCATCACCATTCGCGCCACCCCTCCTGCCCCTTGCCAGACCGACGGTGACAAAGCCGGTTATACCCCGCTGCATTTTTCGGTAAAAACCCGCGCCCTCCGCCTGCTTGCCCCCCAAACTGCCCCCACCGACCTCTTCTCTCTGCCCGGTGAACCTCTGCCCGGTAGTTCGTAATCCGTTATCCGTTATCGGACTTTGGATTACGGCTCACGCATCACGCCTCATCGGCAACACCACAAAACTGGCAACCGTCTCCACCACTGGCGTCTGCGCAATCGCCTCTTGTTGCGGCGGCGTCAGATGGCGCGCGCCAGGCATCATCTGGATCAGCAAAGATAACGAATGGTTATCCAGGTGCAAAGGAAACGCCATTGTTTGGACTGACTGCACTGTGAACAAATCGGCAAACTGCGCCGTAAGGAAAGCCTGTTTTTCTGCCTGTATTCCCAGCAAGCCAAACTGGCTGCGCAGCGATTGTAAATGGTCTGGGGCCGGAATCACAACCAGCAACAAACCACCAGGCGCTATTAACCGGGCAAATTCAGCCGGGTGGCGTGGCGCAAACAGATTCAACAGCACCCGCACGGATTGGTCAACAAAAGGAAGTTTGTCATAGACATCAACCACCAGGAAACGGCCGTGCTCCCCCACCCGTTTCGCTGCCATACGCACGGCCGTTTTGGCAATATCCACACCAAACAACACAACCGGTTGTCCGGCCAACTGTTGCGCCAGTCGCTCCAGGTAATATCCTTCACCACAACCCACGTCTACCACCACTGGCGTAGATTGTTCAGTAACGGCCGTAACCACCAACCCATTGACCAAATCCGACAGCGGCTCATAAAAACCCTGTGCCAGAAATTCCCGCCGCGCCCGCAGCATCTCTGATGCATCCCCCACCATCTCCGGCAGCTTCTTGTGGCGGCGCAGCAAATTGACATACCCTTCGCGGGCCACATCAAAGGAATGCCCTGCCGGGCACTGCCACGTCTGTGTGTAATCGGCTAACGGTTGCGCACAAATCGGGCAAACTAACGGCCGTATCCACTCACCACCCATAATCCATATCCTACCCCTATCTTCAGCGTGACACGTGATGCGTGATGCGTGACGCTCATTCACGGGTCACGCATCACGCCCTCAATGGTGGCGGCTCACCGACTCCCGGATGATCAACTCCGATTGAAATGGCGCCAGTTCCAGCGGGACGCCTTTGATCAGTCGCAGTACGGCCGTGGCCGCCATTCGCCCCATCTCCTCCGCCGGTTGGCGCATGGTGGTCAGCGGTGGCGTCATAAAAGCCGAATCCGGCTGATCATCAAAACCCACCAGCGACACATCATCCGGCACCCGGATACCGCGCCGGTACAGAGCCAGCCGTGCGCCAAATGCCATCTGATCATTGGCGCAAAAAATGGCGGAAAACGGCCGTCCCCGCATCAGCAACATTTCCGCGGCCATCATACCGGACTGGCGGCGGAAATTCCCCTCAATAACCAGGTCTGGGTGCGGTTCAATGCCTACATCGGCCAACGCCTGCCGATACCCTTGCAGACGCTGCGCCGCATCTTCATGCGCCAGAATACCGGTGATATGCACAATGTCCCGGTGGCCTAAATCAATGAGATAGCGGGTGACAGCATACGCCCCCTGCTCATTATCTACATTCAGGCAGTGGTTATGTAGGCCAGGGAGTTCGCGGCCCACAATAATTAACGGCGTCCGCCGCGCCGTTTCCACTAACACCTCCTCCGGGCAGTAGCCGCCAATGAGGATCAGACCATCCACCCGCCGGTCTAAAAATGTTTCAATCGCTTTTTGTTCCGTTTCTGGCTGCCAACGGCCGTCGGCAAACAAGGGCGAGTACGGCGTATCTTCCAATCCTAATAACACGCCACGCATGACCACATCATAAACCGGCGAGCCAAAATTTTGTGTTAACACGCCAATGCTTAACGATTGTCCGCTGGCCAGACTTTGGGCAAACACATTTGGCCTGTAGTTCAAAGCGGCCATGGCGGTCAACACAGCTTCCCGCTTATCCGCCGCCACCGGGGTCGTTTCGTTAAGCACCCGCGAGACGGTACTTTTAGACACCTGCGCATGAGCGGCAATATCAGCAATGGTTATTTTCTCGTTTAGGGACATGCCATACCTCGTTGGGGATTATACTCCGTCAACGGCCGTTACGTTGACACGAAAATGGAAATATGCTACATTTTCTGAAATCGGTTTCAGAATATAAGCCCTTTATCAACATAATAATGAAATCGGTTTCAAAGAATGTAACAAAGTTCACCCCTTTCGTCAATTGATTTTATAAACAGAAGGAGAAACCCCATGAGAATCCACAGATCATTCACCGTTTTATGGCTGACGGCCGTTGCCTTGCTGTCAGCCGTTTTGTTATTTACTGGCCTGACGCTGGCGGCGCCGGTAGAAAGGGTTGCTGATGAAGGGAGCAGGGCCGTAGCCCAATCCTCCCACGCCCCCACCGCCATCATCGCCGACTTTGAAGGCGGCGCCCCACCCGACTGGTTCCAATACAACGGTCCCGGTTCCACCGTTACCCCCGCCTTTATTACCATCAGCGGTACCGGCGTTCTGTCCATGACCTTTAACGTCACCGACTGGGGCGGTTTTGGCGCCCTGCTGCCCGCCGCCAACTGGACAAATTACCAGGCCGTTACCTTTGAATTTTACGGCCAAAATTCCGGCCTCATCTACGCCTTTGAACTGCAAGATGGTTCTGACCCGGTGGTGGAACGGTTCCAGGCATTTTTCACCGATGACTTCACCGGCAAGCGGCAAATCACCCTACCATTCGCCACCTTTGTCCGTAGCGACTTCCAGGACCCCGGCGCGCCCGATAACGGCTTCCAACTGACGGCCATCGCCGCCTGGGTCTTCCCCCTGCCGGTGGGTAACGCCGCTTTCATGCTGGACAATCTGGCGGTGGTAGAACTGCTGCCCTTTGCCGACTTCACCGGCGGCGCGCCCGCCGGCTGGTTCCAATACAACGGCGGTGGCTCCACCGTCGCTCCCGGTTTTGTCACCATCAGCGATACCCACCCCTACGCCCTTCCCGGCCAGATGGGGGATAACGGCATCCTCTCCGGCACTTACAACGTTACCGATTTTGGCGGCTTCGGCGCACTCTTCACCCCGGCCCAAAATTGGAGCGCCCTGGACGGCGTGACGCTGTGGGTGTATGGGCAAAACAACGGCGTCACCTATGCCCTGGAAATTCAGGATGGCACCCCTGGCAATCCGGTGGTGGAACGGTTCCAGGCCATCATTCCCGACAATTTCAGCGGTTGGCGCTTGATCACGCTGCCGTTTGCCGACTTCTTCCGCAGCGCCTTTCAGGAACCGGGCGCGCCGGATGATGGGCTGAATCTGATAGAGATGCACGCCTGGGCTTTCCCGCTGCCGATGGCTAATGCGGCCATTGTGCTGGATGAACTGGCGGTGTATGGCGATCCCGGCCTGGCCGAACTGGCGGTGGCTTTTGCCCAAACCGGTTTTCAGGTAACGGAGGGGGGCACGGCCGTGATCACCGTCACGCTGAATATGACCAGCAGCGAACCGGTGACGGTTTCCTATGAGACGGTGGATGGCACGGCCGTTGCCGGTACCGATTACACCGCCGCCAGCGGCATCCTCACCTTCCCGCTAGACACCCTGGCCCAAACCTTCACCGTCACCACTTTGAACAACGGCAACCCCGACGGCAACCGCGATTTGCACCTGCTCCTGTCTGATCCCGTGAGCGTCACATTAGGCTACCCGCAACAGGCCACCCTGACTATCGTGGACGACGAAGAACCCAATCCGGCCAATACCAAGCTGGTGGTGGTAGATGATTTTGAACTGACGGAATTGGTAACGGGTACAGACAGTACGGCCGACATTGGCTGGCTTACCTGGAGCGCCCCAGCTGCCAGTTCTGCCATTACGCTGACACAAGTGGTCAGCAATGGCGTGCCGGAACCGATTCCCGGTTTGCCCCTGACAAACACCGTGCTGCAATTGGACACGGCCGTAGACGGCGGTGAATGGGCCGGTTTTACCCACGCTTTTGAAGATGAAACCGTCACCCAATGGGTCACGCAAGATTGGAGTCCGTATGTGGGCATGGCCTTCTGGCTCTATGGCAACAATACCGGCGGCACCCTCTTCATGGACATCCTGGACAACCGCAACCCCGGCTCCACCAGCGATGACGCCGAACGCTTCAGCATTGACATCCCCGACGACTTCAGCGGCTGGCGCTACTTTGAAATCCCCTTCACCGCCTTCAACCGCAAAGATATTGGCAATGGCGCACCCAACGATGGCTTCACGCTCACCGAAATTCATGGTTACGCCTTTGGCGCGTATGGTTCGGTGCCAATGGGCGTGCAGACCAACTTTGTGGATCACGTGGCGGTGATTGTGCGCACCACCATTATTGATGATTTTGAACTGACAGAACTGGTGACGGGCACCGACGGCACGGCCGATATTGGCTGGCTGACGTGGAATGCGCCGGCCGCCAGTGCCGCCATCACCCTGACGCAGGTCATCACCAACGGCACACCGGAACCCGTTCCCGGTTTGGGCACACCCAATACCGTGCTGCAACTGGACACCGATGTGGACAGCGGCGAATGGGCCGGTTTTACCCACGCTTTTGAAGATGAGACGGTAACACAGTGGACACCGCAGGATTGGAGCACGTATGAAGGAGTCTGCTTCTGGCTCTATGGCAACGATACCGGCGGCACGCTGTTCTTGGATATACTCGACAACCGCAATCCTGGCTCAACCAGTGATGACGCCGAACGGTTCAGCATAGACATTCCCGACGATTTTAGCGGCTGGCGTTTCTTTGCCGTCCCCTTCACCGATTTTAACCGCAAAGATATTGGCAATGGCGCACCCAACGACGGCTTTACGCTGACCGAGGTGCATGGTTATGCTATTGGCGCGTATGGTTCAGTGCCGATGGGGGTGCAGACAAACTACGTAGACCAGATTGCCATTTACGGTAATACGGGCGGCGGCGGGCTGCCCCAAGTGAGCTTTAGCGTGGTCAATTTTGCGGTGACAGAGGGGGACACGGCCGTAATAACCGTCACTCTCAGCATAACCTCAACCGAAGCGATCACCGTACCTTACCGCACGGCCGAAACCCACGCCTCACCTGTACATGATTACACCCCCACCAGTGGCGCGTTGATCTTTGCGCCCGGCGACACGCTGCACACCTTTACCGTAGAAACGCTGGCAAACGGCAAAGCCAAAGGCGACCAGGATGTGATACTGGTGCTGGGAACGCCGGAAAACGCCGAACGCACCTACCCGTACCGGGCCAGGCTCACCATTCTGGAAACGGACACGGCCGATCCCTACTTGCTGGATGACTTTGAAGGCTTCCACCGCTTCTATGACAACGCCGGGGTCGAACTAACCTTCACCGAAATCCTGGCGGGGTCCGGCATGGCGCTGCCCAACCAGGGGCCGTATGAAACAGTGCTGACGATAGACGCCGCGGCCCAACGCGGTGGGGCCGCCTACCTCAGCCAGAGTTATGCCGAGGCGCAGGATTGGTCGGCGTATGAAGGGCTGAGTGTGTGGGTCTACGGCCGTGACAGCGGTGAAACCATCACCCTGGAACTGCAAGATAACCGGGCCACCAGCACCGCCACCACCCCAGCGGATGACTGGGTGCTGGTCTGGAGTGATGAGTTTGAGGGTATGGCTGGCAGTGTGCCAAACCGGAACGTTTGGCAACCAGAATTGGGTGATGGCAGCCTCAACAACATCCCCGGCTGGGGCAATGGCGAATTGGAATACTACACCGACAGCCCGGATAACGCCGCCCTGGATGGCGCTGGCAACCTGGTCATCACTGCCAGCGAAGTAAATACCGCCACCAGTGATCTGGAATGTTATTACGGCCCTTGCGCCTACACCTCGGCCCGGCTGATTACCTCGCAGCGGTTTGAAGTGCAGTACGGCCGTGTCGAAGCCCGCCTGCAAGTGCCGTATGGACAGGGTCTCTGGCCTGCCTTGTGGATGTTAGGCAACGATATTGGCACAGTTGGCTGGCCCCAATCCGGCGAAATTGACATTATGGAAAACATCGGCCGCGAACCGGCTACCGTACATGGCACCATTCACGGCCCCGGCTACTCCGGCTGTTGTGGTGTTAGCGGCGGGTACACCCTGCCCAGCGGGCAACTGTCTGATGAGTTCCACATCTTCGCCATTGAATGGGAGCCGGAAGCTATTCGTTGGTACATTGATGATACGAATTACTTCACTGCCACCATCAACGACATTCCAGCAGGGACCGAATGGGTTTACGACCATCCCTTCTTCCTGTTGATGAACGTAGCTGTCGGCGGCGCCTGGCCCGGCTACCCGGATGACACAACCGTCTTCCCCCAAACCATGACGGTGGATTATGTGCGTGTTTACCAGGCAGCGGATACGGCCGAACGGTTTGAAGCCGCCTTTGTGGATGACTTTAGCGGGTGGCGGCAAATTTTCCTGCCGTTTAGCGAATTTCAACGCAGCGCCAGTCAGCCTTCGAATGCGCCAGATGATGGATTGACGTTGACAGAAGTCTGGGGCTACGGCTTCAACCTGCCCGCCACTTTCAGCCTGAGCTTGCATCTGGATCAAATCCGGCTCGAAACAACAATCATCCCACCGAACAATAACCCGATCATTTACCTTCCCATCATTTACAAACCCTAAAGAGTCGAAAGAGAGATAAGAGATTGAAGGTTGGAGATTACACAATCTCCAATCTCTTATCTCCAATCAGGAGTAGATTCTTCTTTCGCCAGAAACACTGTTAGTTTTGCAACTACACTAATGAAACCTGGTTTTACCATAAAATACGCATAAAAATCAGGGTTTGATAGTACCAAAGTACCATGTAAGCACAGAGACAGTTTGGTGGCAATAGACTAAAAGAAGTTATTATGTAAATAGGTGACTTGCCCGTTTATGGCATAGCCCTTATAATGGCAACGATTTTTATGGGAAGAGGATTTTGGTAGTTTGATTCCAAATATTGCAGGCACCATTACGCCATGGGTTTTAGGCACGCTTTGTGTGCTTATGATTCTGGCATTGGCCATCGTTGTTAAGTCATGGCGCGAGGTGAAAACGTCACCTTATTATTTTATGCGCCGCCAGGCGGAAAAGAGATTGCAAACTTACTCTTTTGCCAGCCTGTGTTTGGTATTAGCAACGGCCGTCACTGCCGCCGCCACTTTACAAAAACCACAAGACCAGACTCTTTTGGTAGCCATTTTAGCCAACACCAAACCAGCCAGCAGTGAGATCAGAGCCCTTATTGAAGCCGCACCAAGCATCACGGCCGTTACCGGTGACGACCTGACACAGCAATCCATCTCCACGGCCGTACAGTCTTTTGATGAAGCCAATGCAGCCCTTTTACAGACGGTACTCACATTGCCCCAAGAATATGACCAGGTGCAACCTACCGTAGAATTAAATGACGACACTGTTTTAACCCCTCTCGTGTTTTCCACCCAAATTGATGATGATTACAAAGCTATAAACTCTAACGATATTTTCTCCGTGGGGCGTTATACCTTGTTTGCTACCTTTGATTATGATGGCATGGCGGATGGGATGGCCTGGTCGTGGGTCTGGCGGCATGAAGGGGAAGTTGTCGAGGGCGGCAATGAATTGTGGGCCTATGGGCAGGATGGCCCCGGTTATATTTATCTCAACCCGGAAGAAGGGTTCCGCGCTGGTAAATATTCCCTGGAAGTATGGGTAAATGGTGAGCTATTTACACGCGCCGACATCACTATGACCGGTTCGGCCTTGTCAACGGGTAACTAATACAGTCAGTAAGCAGTAAACAGGGAGCAATAAGCAGTTAAAGCGGTGGCCCGGCATAAGCCGGGCTTTTTGTTTACCGATTACCGATTACCGATTACCGATTACCGATTCGCCCACGGCCGTAAGCCACAAACTGCCGCATCTCCTTCAATCGCAGCCCCCAGCAGGCCAGCAAATAAACCACGCCGCCCACAAGACCACCAATAATAGCTTGCGCCCACAGGGACGCTGTCGCCATCTGCTGCAAGACGCCCCACATGGTGAGCGCCATAAGCAAGGAAGCGATTGCCATACGCCAAAAGCCATCAAGCAGGACACGGCCGTGAATCCCCCCCAACCGCCGCCGCAACAGCCACAACAGCAGGCACACTTCTAAAATGTTTGACAGGCTAAACCCCAACGTCAGGCCGCCCAACGGTTCCCCCCCTTGCCGCGGAAAGACGGTAAACGCCAGCCACCAACTGAGCAGCCACATGACCACAATTTGCAGCCCACCGGCCAATACCGGCGTCAGTGTATCGCTGAGGGCGTAAAAGGCGCGGGCGATCACTTCCAGCGCCGTCAACGCCACCAGCCCAATGCCAAAAAAGAGCAAGGCCCACACCACCAGGGCGCTGCCTTCGGGCGTTACAGCGCCCCGCTCAAAAAGCAGCACCACCAGCGGTTCCCGCAGCAGCATCACCAACACGGAAGCGGGCAGACCCAAAAACAGCACAATGCGCAGCGAATCGGCCAGAATCTGGCGCAGTTCGGCTAAGGCATTTCGCGCCGCCAGCGCCGCCATGGTGGGAAAGGCGGCAATGCCCAACGCCTGGCCGATGATGCCTTGCGGCAGCAAAATGATGCGCGAGGCGGTGATGAGCGCCGGGTAGCTGCCCAGGGTCATCAGATCAGTCAGGTAGACGAAGAGGAATTTGTTAATTTCGCTGAAGGAGAGGCCGAGGACACGCGGGGCCATCAGCTTGAGTACCTGGATGACGCCGGGATCGTGTAGGGTGATCACGACCGTATACCTTCCTCCCTTCTGCTGCAACCCCGGCAACTGCACCAGCAAATGCCCCATCGCCCCCACCACTGTGCCCAGGGCAAAACCGATGGCCGGGGTGGTGTCGCTGATAAACGGCCAGACCAGCCCGCCGATGATGATGCCTACGGTGTAGATGGTGGGGGCTAAGGCGGGTAGGAGAAAATGCTGCCGGGCATTGAGCGCGCCCATAATGACGCCGCTGACGCCAAAGATGATGGTGGAGAACAGCATGATGCGCATGAGCAGCACCGTCAGTGGCAAAATTTCCGGGTATTGTTGGATTTGTTCCCCGGCGAAAAAGAGGACGACCTGGGGGGCAAAGAGAGCCATGAGGAGGCATACGGCCGTCATCACCACCAGCACCAGATTGATAATGGCCGAAAAAAGCCGCCAGCCGCCGGGCGCGTCATCCCGTTCAAAATAGGCGGTAAAGGTGGGGATGAAGGCCGCGCCGATGGCTCCGCCGGCCAGGATGAGGAAGATGGCTTCGGGGAAGCGGTTGGCGATTTCAAAGGCGGTGGCTTCGGGGGTGTCAATGCCCAGCAGGGCGCGCACCACCACTTCGCGCAGCAGCCCCACCACCCGCGCCAGCAGCACCAGCGCCCCCACCAATCCGGCGGCGCGTAAGACCTGGGTACGGCCGTTGGGCACGGCCGTTTCTTTTTCGGTTGCAGACATGGGCGGGAATTATACGCGATGGTGGCGAATAAGCAGATGGGCGGGTGGGGTGGTACGGCCGTATAATTGCGGTATGTACGTTGGGCAAAACAGGTGTGGCACGGTCTGGGAGACCGGCCACAGCGGAAGGGTATGCTCATCTATGAAGAAATGGGGTTTACTTCTTCTTATTATTTTTGCAGTTTTGCTTATTGTCTGGCAACTATCTTCTGAACTGCTCACGTCAGTTATTGCCGGGGTCATAGTAGTGAGTGGGATTTATCTCGTTCGACGAGCCTTTGATTCTTTGGAGGTCAATGGTAAGGTCATGGGGGTGCTAAAGCCATGGTCAGAACTCTCTGCTGAACAAAGGTTTGTACGTGAGCTTTGGATGGGCATTCCCCTTACCCTTTTAGCTTTTTTATTAACTAAATCACCCGTGATGCTTCTAATAGGTTTAATTGGTTTGTTAGCAGCCACAAATCATATCCTTAAGCATCGAAAGAATGAGAAGGACAACAACACGTAAGACCTGCTGCGACGCGATCTTCTTGGGTCGGTGTGACCGTTGCCACCACCGTGCCACATGTGTTCGCCAGTCACCAACCTATTTTCACCGGCCACTGCGCTATTGGGGACACGGCCGTTCACCCCCTCACCTGCTCACCCCATCACGGGGAATACGGCCGTGCCCCAACCCCCGCCCCTGTGGTAAAATCCGCCAACTTTGTGAAGGAGACAACACAAATAGCAACCAACAATTCATAATTCATCCTTCATAATTCCTAATTATCAGAGGAGTACACAATGGCCCCCATTATTCGCATTGAAAACATCGCCCAATACATTGGGCAGCAAGTCACCATTCAAGGCTGGCTGTATAACAGCACCCACAAAGGCAAGCTCATCTTCCTGCGGCTGCGCGACGGCAGCGGCATGACCCAGGGCGTCGCCTTCCGCCCCGAAGTCGGCGACGCCCTCTTTGAAACCCTCAAACAACTGGGGCAAGAAAGTTCCGTCATCGTCACCGGTCTGGTGCGTGAAAACGAGCGCGCCCCCGGCGTGCCCAAAGGGTACGAGATCGGCATCGAGCAAGTCACCGTTTTGCAAGAAACCCACGACTACCCCATCACCCCCAAAGATCATGGTGTCGAATTTCTAATGGACAACCGCCACCTATGGCTGCGTTCCAACCAACAATGGGCCATCATGCGCATCCGCACCACCATCAAGCGGGCCATCATTGACTTCCTAGATAACGAAGGCTTCTTGAACATAGACACCCCCATCATCACCCCCTCCGCCGCCGAAGGCACCAGCACCCTGTTTGAAGTGGACTACTTCGAGGAACAGGCCTATCTGGCACAGACCGGGCAGCTTTACAATGAAGCCAACATCGGCGCATTTGGCCGCGTCTACTGTTTTGGCCCCACCTTCCGCGCCGAAAAGTCCAAAACCCGCCGCCACCTGGCCGAATTCTGGATGGTAGAGCCGGAGATCGCCTTCTGTGACCTGGATGAGTTGATGGCCTTTGAAGAGCGCTTCGTGGCATACATTGTGCAAACCACTCTGGCAAAACGCGCCCCCGAACTGGAACTGCTGGAACGGGATACCACCGCGCTGGCGAACATCAAAGCACCCTTCCCCCGCATCAGCTACGACGAAGCCATCGAGCGCATCCACGCCATTCGCGCCGCCACCGACGACCCGGAATTAAAAGAACAGCTGCAAATCGAGTGGGGCGACGATTTTGGCTCACCACACGAGACAGAGCTAACGAAACAGTTTGACCGGCCGGTATTTGTGTATGGCTACCCCACCCAGGTGAAGGCGTTTTATATGGAACCGTGGCCCGGCCGGCCGGAGGTGTGCAAGAGTGTAGACCTGCTGGCCCCAGAAGGGTATGGCGAAATCATCGGCGGCAGCGAACGCATGAGCAGCCCGGAACTGCTGGTAGCGGCCATTGAACGGCACGAACTACCATTGGAGCATTACCGCTGGTATGTGGATTTGCGCAAATACGGCAGTGTACCGCACAGCGGTTTTGGCCTGGGGTTGGAGCGCACGGTGGCCTGGATTTGTGGCATTGAGCATATTCGCCAGACCAGCCCCTTCCCGCGCACGTTGAACCGGATGAATCCCTAGATTGAGAGATTGGGAGATTGGCAATCTCCTAATCTCCCCGTCTCAATCCCCCACCGTACCATCATGCAATCAAAAAACCGCTCCCTCTGGCAAATGATTGGCCTGGGGATTGTGGTGGTGGCGCTGGTAGCGCTGGCGGTGGCGTTTGTGGATGTCACGGCCGTGTACCAGGAACTCCGCCGCGCCCGGCCAGTTTATATGCTGGCCTCATCGCTGTTTTTGCTGGCCGGGCTGGCCTCTTTTGCCCTGCGCTGGCGATTTCTGCTGCAAAACAGACCGGGCTTCTGGCACACGTTCCATGCCACCAACATCGGCCATGCCGGGAATATGCTGCTGCCGGGGCGGGTGGGTGAACCGGCGCGTATTGTGGTGATGGGGCAAGATAAGACCGTTTCCTATACTGAAGCGACTTCCAGTTTTGTAGTGGAGCGATTGTTTGAACAGATGATGCGGCTGCTGGCAGTGGCTACGGCCGTGACCCTCGGCAGTGGCCTGACCATCACTCCCCGCGCCATTGGCAGCGGCTTGCTGTTTCTGGCCCTGGCGTTCAGCCTCATCTTCTGGCTGGTGCGCCGCCGGGAAAGGACAGTGCGCTGGGGTACGGCCGTGCTGCGCCAACTACCGCGCGTCACCCCCGAAAAAGCGGAACATTGGCTCAATGACTTGCTGGATAATCTGCAATATGTCGCCTCTCTGTCCCACACGGCGCAAACCATCGGCTGGTCGTTCTTGAGTTGGGGGTGTTTTTGGGCCTTTTTTTACCTGGTGCTGCTGGCGTTGGGCGACCGGATTCCGGCGGCGGATCGGCTGCCCATTTCCATTGGCGCGTTAGCCCTCTCACCCCCCTCCGCCGCCACCCAACCCGGTCTGTTTCATGGGTCGGTAGTTATCCCGCTCACGGCCGTTGGTTATGACCAGAATATCCTGACCGCTTACGCCATCATCTTGCACATCATCGAAATGTTTTGGATTGTTTTGCTGGCCATTGTGGGACTGTGGCGGACAGGGATGTCGCTGACGGCCGTGATCCGTAAGCAGTGACCCGTAAGCCGTAAGTCGAAGTCCGATTACGGATTACGATCCGTCGTCACCCATGTCCAATGGTGCCGTTTAACGGGGTCATTGAGGGTGTATGCCAGATTTTCGTGCCAGAAATCCTGGCCGGGCAGCCCACGTATACGCGCCGCCACTTCCACCAAATGATATTCCGTCTGCAATCCTGGATAAGAAGGAGATTCGCAGATTTCTCTCTGCGCGCCCCCTTCCGAGAGGATAACCACCTGCTCCAAAGCCACGCCTAATTCTTCACGCAGGCAACGCAGCGCGGCAGCGGCCGGTGGTTCACCCGGCTTCATCTTTTCCGAGGGGAAAAAGCGGCGAGTACGCAAACGGCCGTCACCCATTTCCTGCGCCCCCTCAATCAGCACTTTGCCCTCTTGCTGGATGATGACCTGCACTACCCGCACCATCCGCACCGGCGGCGGGCCATGCAGCAGACAGTCCCCTTGCTGCAATTCCAGCCAGAGGTCTACGGCCGTTTTGTTACCATCCCGGCCCCATCGAGACATATCCATGCCCCAAGACGCCAGCCATAGTGCCAGGGCATCAGAATTATCAAAACCGATCATGCGGCACTTTGCTCCTTTGCCCGATTGCGTTACAGTCACACCCATGCGCAACATTCTCATCTGCGGGCACATCAATCTGGAAACAACGTTGCGGGTTGACCAGTTTCCGTTGGACTACTTCCCGGTGTGTTATCCCTTTTTCGGCGTGCGTAGTACCGTTGCCGGAGTAGGATACAACATTACGAAGGCTTTAACCACCCTGGGCCACCAGACGCGCCTGTTGTCGCTCATTGGGCAGGATACCGTCGGGCAGTTGGTGCAGCACAGTCTGGCAGCGGATGACCTTGATACCACTGGTGTATTGGCTGCCATGCCAGAGACGTGCCAGTCGGTCATTTTGTATGATACCGACGGCCGTCGCCAGATTCATACCGACCTGAAAGATGTGCAGTCACGGCCGTATCCGCCTGACATCTTCCAACAATACCTGACCTGGTGTGACCTGGCGGTGCTGGGCAACATCAACTTTTCACGGCCGTTTCTGGCGCAGGCCAAACATGCCGGCAAACCCATCGCCACCGACGTCCACGCCATCAACGACCTGGACGACGACTATAACCGCGACTACATGGCCGCCGCCGACATCCTCTTTATGAGCCATGAACGGCTGCCCTGCTCCCCTGAAGAATGGGTCAGGAAAGTGCAAAATCGGTATGGCACGGCCGTGCTCGTCATCGGCCTGGGCGCAGACGGGGCATTGTTGGCCGTCAAACAGGATAATTTTATGGAACGCCTCCCCGCCGTCTACACTCGCCCCATCGTTAACACCATCGGCGCGGGCGACGCCCTCTTTGCCGCCTTTGTCCACAACTACCTACAAACCGGCAGTCCCACCACCGCCCTCCAACACGCCCTCACCTTTGCCTCCTACAAAATTGGGGCAGTTGGTGCGGCCGAGGGATTTTTGACGGCCGTTGAACTGGCCGAACTCGTAAACCGTAATCCGTGAACCGTAATCCGTTGTCGGTTCACGGTTTACGGCTCACCGGTACACCGCCGCTACCGCCCCCCGCAAATCCACAAAAATTGGGTGGAGGCATACGATGAATTCAGCCATACGAGTGGCTATTGCTTCCTGGTACGCTTTGTTCAACTCCCCGTCCGGGTACACTTCATAAATCTTTGTCCAACCCTTATCCCACATTTCGGCTTCGACAGTGGGGCCTAAAACATCCTTAATTTCAAATAGATGGCGACGGAATCCCATTAGCAGGTAGCGGTTTAGATTGTGGTCTCCAGCCTCGCAGTGGAAACCTAATTCCCAACCTGGCCGGTATTTGGCGGAGGAAACTTCATAGTGGAGTCTGGTTTCACCATAATGGAATTGGATCAGCCAACGGTATGGCTGGTGAACCTGAATCCTTTGCAGGCGCTCCGGCAGGCGGGCTATCACCAGTTCAGGTAGTGTTTTCAAAAAATTGGTTTGGGAGAGTGGGGTCATCGTTGACCGGTATCCTATCATTTCTTAAAAGATATGGGGTTCCCTCGAACGAGTGGATAATTATATGCCAAACTGTGGGCATAGTGCGGATATTATCCACAGCAAACACCTTATTGACTTTACCCTGACTACCCATTTAGGGGTAAGTGTATCAGTATAAGAATCCCCGGCACAAATACCATATTAACAAAACGGATGATACCTCTAAATCAAGAGGTTATTCTGGAGTTCCAGAAAACTCCGGTACTGGCCTTGCATCCGCTTCCTCTTGTGTTTCGGCTGCGCCGTTGGTTCTGATATCCTCAATCAGCCATTCCATTTCCTTAATCTCTCTACGTTGTGCTTCAATGATCTCATCAGCAAGTTCGCGCACCCGCAAGTCTTCGATCCTGGCGCGCTCGCTAGTTAATATAGCAATGGAGTGATGGGGAATCATCCCTTCCATATAGTCCACGCCATCAACAGTTACCTGGCTGCGTACCAGCCAAACAGAGAGCAGCAGCATGAGGGCAGCACCAATGAAGATTCCGGCGTTGGCCTTCCTGTTCTTATACATCCCCAGCATGAAAAACAGCATGATTGCCATCATGGCCCCGCCCATAATTGTGGTCATGAACAGCCTTGTCTCGCTGAACCGGGCGTGATCCAGTATCTGATAGGAATTCAGATACATTAAAAAGTACATGATGACCATCGCCGTTCCGACCATGGCAAAGAATCTTAGGTAATTTCCCTGTTTACTATGATTTTGTTCCATTCTATCTACACTCTCCTCGTTTTCTCTCTTTATAAAAAGTAAAAAATCAATCTGTTGCCTTTTTAATAGTAAACCTCTCTCTGAGATCGTCAATCTATCTCGATATAGGGGAGCGGTACATATCAAATGTGACTTTCCGGCTCAATTCAAAACATCGTTCCGATGACAAGATTTTTGTTACAAAATCAGCATACTTTTGTTGCAGCTCCTTCAAACTTGCCTGTTGAGATAGTTGAGAAACGGCCGTTGGTCAATATGGTAGAAACCCATAAAACCAAATTAGCAGAACTACAGGTGCGAAAGCCTCTCCATGCCCCCATTTTCCCCATCCCGGTGAAAACGACAATCCTGCTTTAACCTCGTTTGTGTTAAAATCGGCCACATGGATAAAGACAAGTACACGGCCGTCTACCAATCCCTCGCTCAACTCTATGGTGAACCTGAATGGCAGCCATCCCTCCCCCCGGTAGACGAACTGGTCTGTACTATCCTCTCCCAGGCTACCTCCGACACCAACCGCGATAAGGGCTTCAATGCCCTCAAAGCTCGCTACCCGGATTGGGAAAGCGTGATGACCGCGCCGGAAGCGGAGGTGATTCAAACCATCTACTCCGCCGGTTTAGCCAACCAGAAAGGGCCGCGCATTCAAGCGGCGCTGCGTTTCATTTATCTGGAGCGGGGCGCCATTGACCTGGATTTTCTCAACGATCTGCCACTGGACAAGGCGCAGCGATGGCTGATGCAGATCAACGGCATTGGCCCCAAAACGGCGGCCATCATCCTGCTTTTTTCTTTTGGACGGCCGTGTTTCCCCGTAGACACCCACGTTTACCGGATCACCCGCCGTCTGGGACTGATTGACCAGAAAGTAACGGCTGACAAAGCGCACAATATCCTGCAAAATAGAGGGGACGCCGTAACTTTCTATCCTATGCACATCAACCTCATCCGGCACGGCCGTACCATTTGCCGGGCGCGCAATCCAAAATGTAACCTCTGTGTGTTACAGCAATGGTGTGACTACTATCAGGCAAACCAACCATGAACCAACCAACTCTTGAACGCCAGCAGGCCCGTTTATCCGCCCTCTACGAGGTCAGTTCCCAACTAGGCAAAAGCCTTGACCTGGATGAAGTGCTCAACCAGGTTATGGACGCCATCATCCAACTCACCGGCGCCGAACGTGGCTTCCTCATGCTTTATGATGAAACCACCGGGCAACTTGTCACCCGCGCCGCCCGCAACGTAGACCAGAAAACAATCGAGGGTGATGCCATGAATATCAGCCGCACCGTCGTTGAACGCGCCGTCGCCAGCGGTGAAGGTATCCTCACCAGCAACGCCCAGGAGGATGCCCGTTTTGCCGGGCAGCAAAGCGTGGTTGGCTACCAATTGCGCTCCATCATGTGCGCCCCTTTGCAGGCACGTGGCTTCACCCTCGGCGCGGTTTACGTGGACAATCGCCTCTTTAGCGGCGTTTTTGAAACGGCCGACCTCGATTTGCTCATGACCTTTGCCAACCAGGCCTCTGTCGCCATCGAAAACGCCCGCCTCTTCACCCAAACCGACGCCGCCCTCTCCCGCCGCGTGGAGGAACTTTCCATCTTCCAACGCATTGACCAACAACTCAACAAGTCGTTGGAACTCAACCGTGTCCTCAGCCTGGCGCTGAACTGGGCTATCGCCCTCATCAACGCCGACGGCGGCTCGATTGGCCTGTTTGAGCAGCCAGAAGAAGCACCTCCCTACCTGCACTTGATGGTCTTCCGCGGTGCGGAAGAGGTGGATGAAACCCGCGATGTGTCCGTAGACCATCCCATTGTGCGCCAGGTATTGGTGGAAAATCGCGCCATCCTCAGCCACAACGTGAACGAGGCAGAGTCCATTGACGGCACGCCGGCTACGGTGCAATTGGCCGTACCTATTCAGCAGGCAGGCCACGTCACCGGCCTCATTACCCTGGAAACACAACACGCCCGTGAAATCAACCCTGAGGATATTGCCTTTGTGGAGCGATTGGCTGACCGTGCGGCCGTCGCCATCAACAATGCCCAACTATACGAACAAATCAACGCTGCCAACACCGCCAAAAGCGAATTTGTCAGCCTGGTAGCTCACGAACTGCGGGTGCCCATGACCTCCATTAAGGGGTACGCCGACCTCATTGTCAGCGGTGTAGCCGGGCCGCTGAATGATCAGCAAAAGCAATTCCTGGATGTCATCCGCCGCAATTTGCAGCGCATGACTACCCTTATCTCTGACCTGTCAGACATTAACCGCATTGAAAGTGGTAAGATGACCTTTAATTACAAAGCGTTCGACATTCGAGAAACGGTGGCCGATGTCACCGGCAGCCTGCATGAACGCATAGACGCCCGGCAGCAAATATTGGACATTGACATAGAAGACGATGTGCCCGATGTCTGCGCCGACCCGGTGCGTATTGCCCAGGTGTTAACCAACCTGGTCAGCAATGCCAACAAATACACCCCGGACGGCGGCCAGATTTTTGTGCGGGTGGTGCGTGAACCAGGGTTTGCTACTGTTTCCGTGCAAGATACCGGTATTGGCATTTCCGAGGAAAACCAAAAGAAGCTCTTCACCCAATTCTTCCGCGCCGAAGACCATGCCGTCCGGGAACAACCCGGCTGGGGCCTGGGTCTTTCCATCGTGCGCAAAATGGTGGAAGCCCAGGGTGGGCAAATCCGGTTTGAAAGCGAATTAGACAAAGGCAGCATGTTTACCTTTACTGTTCCCCTGGCAAAAGAAACGTAAGCCGTAAATTCGTAATCCGTAAACCGTCGGATTACGGTTCACGGATCACGGGTCACGGATAAAAACGGAGGCAAGACGCCATTATGAACGAAGATTATCCCGGTTTGAAATTATTATTGAGTTATGATGTGCGACCAGAAAGCGCCAATGAGTACCGCCAGTTTGTGCTGCAACGGTATATCCCGGAGATGCAAAATATGGGCTTCCAGATCAGCGAAGCCTGGCACACGGCCTACGGGGATGCCCCCAACCGGCTGATCGGTTTTGTCTGCCGCGACCGCATCACCCTGGACGACCTGTTGGAAGGCGACGCCTGGGACACACTCAACGAGCAGTTAGCGCCCTTCGTCACCGATTTTAGTTACAAGGTGGTGCCGTATCGGGGAATTTTTCAACTGTAGTGGCGAGGCAGTTGGCGAACACCTTGTCTAGCGAGACCAATTCCTCCCCAACTGCCTCGCCCCTCCCCAAACGATGAAAAAACACCGCCTGCTCCTCTATGAATTTGCCAGCCGCCGCGTGCGCGGCAAGTTGCTGCTGCTGTGGCTGCTATTGCTGGCGCTGGCGCTCTATGACCGGTTCATCACCGAGGTCATGGGGGATTTATGGTTTGTGTTATGGTTGATCATCCCGGTGCTGGTGGCCTTGTGGGTGTATTATGCCTATCTGGTGCGGCGGTCGGCGCTGATTGTGACGCCGAAGTATGTGCTGCTGCAAGGGCCACTCACGGCCGTCAAAATCAGTTACGGCCGTATCTCCTCCATCACCTCCACCCACATGGCCCAACACCACGACCCGCAATCCTTGAAAATGGGTGACCATTTCCGGGTAGACCCTCTGTATGAATACACCTGCGGGTTTATTGAATTTATTAGCGTCCCACCTGTACTCAAGAAAAACCGCCGCCACTTTTCCCGCTTTCTTTTCAGTCCCCAGCGCCCCGGCCTGCTGCTGGTGGTGGACGACTGGATGAAACTCAGCCGCGACCTGGAAGTGGCCCGCCAAAAATGGCAGGAAGCGCGCGGCATCGGCCAAAAAGAAGATACCCGTTCCGTCGCCGCCCGCATTCTCGATTACGGCAAACGGTAAGTTTTTAGCCCATTAGCGGATTTTGCCCCACAAGCCTTATCCGTAAACCCTGCCAATCCGCATCCCAAAAAAGAAGGCCGGTTAACACCGGCCTTCTTTCATTTACAGGTCACAATTCACCCACAAAAATAGTCAACACTATGGTTTCAAAATCGCCGGCAGATATATCCAGAAGTCTTCCTCAACCACCGGGTTGACGACAAACACGGCCGTGGCCGTGCTGCTACCCGCTGCGTTGGTAGCCGTTAAGGTGACGGTATACGTGCCGTTGGCCGTATACACATGCATTGGATGGATGTCCGAGCTGGTGTTGCTATCACCAAAGTCCCAGAGATAGGTCAGCGGTTCATCGCCGGTGGAGGTGTTGGTGAACACGGCCGTCTCGCCTAACGTCACCGGCCCATTGTGGCTAAAGCTGGCAACCGGCGCATTCACCGCTACCGTTAATTCTAACGGGATCAGCACCTCAGGATTGTACGGTTCATCGGCCGTCAACTGTAACGTGCCGCTGTACACACCCGCCGTATCCGGCGCAGTGAAAACGACCTGCACGGTCATGGAGTCGCCCGGCAAAACCGTACCCCCGCCAGGAATAACCTCTACCCAGGGTGGCACAATTTCCGTCGTATCCGTCACCGCCGCCATCGCATCCACCAACCCCCAACCGAAGGTGTTGTTTGGATGAACATTGGGCGGAAGGTTGCCACACGTTTGTGCTGTTAAGAGGGGCGAGGCCGTTTGCGAAAGCAGCCACATCGTGTCCTCAATCTGGCCGATCAATTCTGGTTTGGCCGACCACAACAGGGCCGTTACCCCGGCTACATGCGGCGAAGCCATACTGGTGCCGTTGAGGAGATCATAACTATTTCCCGGCACACTGGAACGCACGGCAACGCCGGGGGCGCTGATATTGGGCTTCATAATGCCGGTCACGGCCGCCGGGCCACGGCTGGAGAAGGCGGCCGCGTTCAGGCTGATGTCTACAGCCGCCGAGTTGTAACTGCGCACATAATCGCCAGGTGAGCCGGTGGTGCCGCATGAGGGGCCACTGTTCCCGGCCGAGAACTGCGGGAACAGTCCAGACGCTCGCCAGGCGCCCACCACACCGCCATACCAGAAGTCGCCGCTGCCGCCGCCCCACGAGTTGTTAACAATGTGTGGCCGCTGCGCCGGGTCAGGGTTCTGGCCATTCAGGTCGGTAGGCGCCACCATCCAATCGCCGCACATTAACAGCGCCTCAAAGGAGCAACTGTTCGTTTCACACCCTTTACAGGCGATCCACTCCGCGCCGGGGGCCACACCGATAGCGTTGGGGGCATTGATGGGATCCGTCGGGTTGTCGCTGCCAACCATCGTGCCCATGGTGTGCGTGCCATGCCCATTATTGTCGCACGGCTCGGTTTGCCCGGCGCAGCCAAAGGTGGGCATGTACCAGTTGTAATCATGGTTACCAGGGCCACCGCGATACTGGGCTACCAAGGCGGGGTGATTCCATTGCACCCCAGAATCAATGTTGGCTACTACCACATTTTCGCCGGTGGTAGCGCCGCTTGACCAGACATCATCTGCATTGACGGCCAGGATACCCCACTCTAATACATCGGGGGAAAGGGCGGCGCGCACGGCCGTGTCCACATTCTGCCACCACGATGCTTTCCGCGTTTCCAGCGGTACTTCGTCATTCGCCAGCAGATAAGCCACCTCAGGCCGCGCCGCCAGCGCATTCACCGCTTCCAGCGAACCGCCATAAACCAGAATGGCATTACTGGCCAAAAACGGCCGGTATGTTAACCCCTGCGCGTCCAGCCAATAACGCGCGCCCTGCTGCGAGCGTTCGGCCGTGGCCACCAGGGTTTCATACACATATTGGCCGCGCGCATTCCAATCGCTGATCCCATAAGCCGCGCGCAGGTCTGCCTGCTCGGTCATAAAGACGAGGAAATCGGTTGTGCCTGATGCCGATACCCCCAGTTCGGCCATGATACGCGGATCAATGCGGTACGACGGCTGTGGCATTTCGGCGGAACGCGGCAGTGGGTCAATACCGGATTGGTAAGTACCTAGCGAGAAGTACAACTCCGATGTACCACTATTGGAGATGACCAGAGTGCGCGTTACCTGCTCGCCAGGAGACAACGTTTCGCTGTACGCCGTATCTGACCATTCCATCACAGGCGCATTGAGGGTGACATCCTGGGCAGTTACCGCATCCGGCAATATGGTTATTTCAATGGCCCCGGTCGGCCAGCCGCTCGGCAAAATGGAGAATTGATACCCTTCAGCAGAGGCGGCCAGATAATAATCACCCGGCGTAACATCCAGAATCAGGTATTCGCCATCATCATCAGCAAACGCCTCGCCTACGTTAGAGGGGTTGGTGACATCTTCAATGTAAATGTAAGCATTGGGCACTGGCAGGCCGGTATTGGCGTCGTCAATGATACCGCCAACGCCAGGCTGGCAAAGCAGTTTTACCTGTGCCTGGATGGTGTCGGTCAGGGTCGTGTTGGTCTGCCCAATGCCGTCAATGGTCACAACGTTCACGTCGGCACAGTCCGCATTGGCGGGAATGGTCACGTCAATACCAAACGCCACCAGGTCGCCATCGGCCACAAAGACGCTGGCCGGCCCATCTACCACCCATCCCAGAGAACTGGAATACGTGAGATCGAAGGTTTCGTCTGCGCCACTGAGGTTAGACGCGCCGGCATTGACCGTTACTGTGCCAAAACCCTCCACAAGTTGATCGCGAGGTACCAGGGTGAAATCACCAAGCGGGGTAACGTTATAGAATTCCGGCGTGATCAACACATTGGCGTCAGACTCTTGCCGCCCGCCCCATACCCACAGTCCAGGCTGTCCATCCAGCCCGTTGCCATTGGGGACAAAGGCGCCGGCATGGTTGCGGCGGGCTTCATTCAAATCTGGGAAGGCCATATCCCAACTGTCGTTAGCTACGTCATACAACAATGATTCGGCTAATTCATTCGTCCACTGCCCGCAGCCGCCCAACACAATGGCCCCGGCCAGGTCGTAGGCGCTGCCGGTGTCAAAACCAAAGGCCTGGTTTTCGTCGCAGGCGATGGGCAGGTCGGCCACGCTGGCGTCATCCCAGGCAGTGGGATTGGATGTATCTAACCTTTCGGCAATGGTTTGGGCAATGAGGGCCGCACCATCAAATGTGTCACCGCCAATGGCATAGATGTAGCCATCTACGGCCGTTGCCCCCATGTAACTACGCGCCATATTCAGATCGGGGCCGGTTGTCCAGCGGCTGCCAGGGGCAGCCGTAATGTCAAAAATGTAGGTGCTGGCAATCATGGCGGCCCCATCAAACCCCCCGAAGCTGTAGGCCATATTATTGACGGCCACAACACCACCAGGCGCGGTTACTGCCGGGTAGGGGTCGGTGGCTGTGTAGTCCACCACCGTATTGGAAGCAGGTTTATAACCCTGCACCGTGTTGACCGTACCACCGGCTTGCGGTCGTCCGCCAAAAACAACCATAACCTCATCACCACCACTTTCTATCAGGCGAACAATCTGGTAATTGGATATAGGCACCGGCATATCTACACCTGTGTCCGCATAAACGCCGGTAACCGGATCAAATTCCCAGATGCTGCCGTCGGTATTGCTATCTGCCAACCGCCCGCCCAGCATGTACACTTTGCCGGTGGTTGGCGAATACTCCGCGTCAAAGCGGGTGAAGGCAAAGGGGGCATTGGCGGCCAACTGCCAGGCAGTGTAGACAAAATCTTCTGTGTCGGTGGGGGCAGTGGGCGAGACGGCCGTATGCACCGTCTTGAAATCCGCCTGAGCCGGGGAGAGGGTACTGACTAACAGCAGCCCCATCAGGCCGGGTACTGCTGCCAGACTAAACAAAATGTATTTGAGACGCATGTTTTCCTCCTCATTTAGGGTTGGGTCTGGCTAAGATGTGGATTGTTTTGAATGGTGGACCCTGGTGCGGATAAAATAGCCTGAAGGGTCAGGCTCTTGGGAAAATTGTGACCTGCTCGTAGCAGATTGTGGCGCTAAGAGACCGCTTTTGTCAAGTGATTTTCGTACTCAATTGATGCGTGATGCGTGATGCGTGAAATTCCTCAAGTCACGCATCACGCATCACGGTTCAGAGGCAAACACGGCCGTATAATACCCCACCAACAGTTCCGGCAGCCCCTTCATCAGAGCCAGCAGCGCCGCACGGCCGTGTACCAATGTCCCCGCCTCATACTGCTCAAACAGTTCAATGCCCTGCCGCAGGGCGCTCTTCATATCTTGCATAAACGCCCGGTCTGCCTGTTCCAGTAAGACGCAGGCCGCTTCAAACTCCGTCAGCGAGACATCGGGGGGGAGTTGGTGCAGGCGCGTGGTGAGTTCATTTTCCCAGGCGGCAAATTGTTGGGCAGCGGCGCTGTTTTGCACGGCCGTCAGCCGTTCTGGTAGCCAGGTCGCCGTGGCCATCTCATCACACAAACTGGCCGTGAGCAGCCACAATTGGTGCAGCCGTTCACCCACCACCTTCGCCTGGTAATCGCGGCGAAAACGGGCATGGCTCTGCAAATACTGTTGCAGGCGGTAGCGGGAGAGTGACACGCCGTGAGCGGCCTCATCAACTGTCATCGGCTCCTGGCGGATGCTGAAATCATTGGCCAGCGCATTTTCCATTTCCACCACCTGATACAACAGCCGCACCCAGGCGCGATACACATCCGTCAGGGTCACAAATTGCAGGCCGTCCGGGGACAGCGCCACCCCCCACGCCGGCCCCAAATCCAGGCGGCGCACCACGCCAATCTCATACAGACCCAACAGCGCGTCCACTTCGGAATTGACATCATGCAGCACCATGCGGTACGCGGCCGTCGCGTCCATGCCGGCATACGAACGCATAATTTTCAACCCGCCTGGATGCAGATGGGCAAATTCGCTCAGGTCATAAACACGGCCGTTGATAATCAGCCAATACCCATTTTCATCATTGTTCTTATCCACCACGGCCGAAGCGGGAATGGCCCGTTCCTGGGCAAACTGCGCCCCGGCATAGGTGGTGAACACTTCCAGCAAATACCGGTCTTCGCCCACCAGCCGGTATAACAGTTGCTGCGCCTGCGCTGCGCCACCCCCATATTGCGCCAGAATTTCCTTGATCGTCTCTGTCACCGTGTGGGCAAACGCCACATGCCCACAGACGTAACAAACAGCGCCCCGGCCGCCTTCCGCCTGGTTTTGCAGCAGGTGAACCAATAGTTGCGCGTTTTCTGGCTGGCGCATGACCGCGTCAATGTAACCACGTGAGGCCGGGGGAAAGGTGAAACGGCCGTCCACCCATGCCACCCCCACATCCGCCCGTGAAAAGGCCACCCGCAGATTTAGTTTGCCCTGCGCCACCCATGTTTCCAGCCTCTCCTGGGCATACAAATCCTGCGGTGTGCGGGTGCCGAAAAAAAGCCAGTTTTCGCCGCCGTTTTGCGCCGCCCGCGCCGCGATCAGGCTGAGGAAGGGGGCCAGCCCGGTCCCTCCGGCCAACATGACAAGGGGCCGCTGCGGGTCGGCGGGCAGGCCGAAACGTGGCGGGTGTACCAGTTTGATGGCCACACGCCGGGCAACGGCCGTTGGCTGGCCCAGCCGCGCCAGATAGTTGGAGGCGGTGCCTGAACGGGACTGGGATGGGGACACGGCCGTCTGCGGCGTCTCATAAACCAACCGCCCCACCAGCAGGCCAATTTCCGCCAATGTCCCCGCCGCGTCTCGCCACACCGCGGCAATCGAATACATGCGGAACGACTCCGGGGGAATCAGGCGGCAAATGTGTTCCACATCGCCCGGTTCCGCTTGCCACAACCGGCGCGGCTGAAAACCGCCCGCCGCCAGCAGCGCCAGCAAATCCCACAACTCCCACTGATCTTCGGCGCGTGCTTCCAGGATGTGCCACAGCGTTTCGTTGTGACTCAGCCGGTACAGCCGTTTGGCCATCGCCCGCGACACGGGCCGAATCCGGCCAAAGGTCAGCAGCGCCCGCAGCGACAGCACTCTGGCCTCCTGGTAGCCGTCGCGCTGTTTCACTGCTTCCCGCCAGAGGGCGTTGAGCGGGATGGGTTCGTCACCGCTGGCTTGCAGCGCCGCCAGCGTCTTGTCTACCAGCGCCGGGTCATTTTCCGGCAGGATGGCGCAGCGGTCGCCGGGTTGGCACTCCAGGCCGCTGCCGCGCATATCCAGGCGAATCTCCTTCACCCAATCGCTGCCTTCGCGGCGCACGTCGGCCACGCCGGACACGGGTACAAAATGGCAAACCTGGGGCGCACGAGCATACCGTTCCAGGCGCGCCTTCTCCAATTCGCCGTCCATCTTGTCCCACATGCGGTCGTCAAACGCCCCAGCAAAACCGCCTAACGTTTTACTGCGCCCGGCCTTGAAGGAGAGATCGAGAAAGCCGTAGGTTTTCAGGCGATGCCGTCCCAACAGCCCCGTTTCGCCCGCGTAGGCGTCTACGGCCGTGTGAAACACCCCCGTCAGCGTCCGATCCCCTACCTGGTTGACATAATCAGCAAGGGAGATCGTTTCGGCGGCGTCCAAAAAGGCGCGCCAATGGGGGGGGAACCAGCGCCGGGCGTGGGCCGTTTCCCGGCCAATGCTGCTGCCATAGGCCCGCCGCCCAAACAAAATATCCAGCAGTTGGAAGGCGGGAATGGCCGTACCGCTGGGGCCGGGAATCTCCCCCGTTTCCTGAAACGGGGTGGCAATGGGCGCGACCGTTTTACCCCACACCACCGGGTTCACATACAGCGGGTGGTAGGCGTTGGGGTTCACTTTGGCAAAAACGCCGTAGGTCAACTGCTGCAAGGCGTCGGCGATGAAACGCAGTTCTTGTTGCAAGGCAGCCGGGTCATCGGCGGCGACCGCTTCCTGGGCGCGCACGCAGGCCAGCAGCACCGGCGTAAAGCGGGCCATCATCTCGGTGGGCGTCATCTGGAAGCGGCGTTCGTCCTCATTGCCCAGGATGGGGATGAGCAGCGCCAGATTTTCCATGCACATGGGGTCGGCATGGTGGGGATCAAGCAGCCGCCAGTTGTAGATATTCAAATCAATAAAGGAGAGATGGGGGGCGGGCTGCTGCAAACGCCGGCTGATTTGCGCCCACGGCCGTTGCACCGCTGCCGGTATGGCCGCATAGGGTTCGGGCTGCACGTAATGGTAGGCGTGGGCAAAAATGCCAAAGATGGCGGCGGCGCGCAGCAAACAGGAGTCGGGCAGAGTGGCGGCGTCCAGCAGCGGCATCTGTTCCAGTTCGGCGCGCAGGGTCAGGCGACGGAACAGTTCCGGCAACTGCGCCGCCATTTCGTCCCAGGCGTGGAAGGCGGGCGGCAGGGAGAGGAGCGGCGGGCTGGTAGGCATAAAACCATGCGACTCTGATAAAAAGCCGAGATTTTCATGCCCCAGCCGTCTATTTTCGGCTTCAGCTTCAAGGAGAACATGGCGGCTGGGAATCATTACCACCCTCCGACAACGGCCTGGCAGATGTTGGCGCGGGAGACGGTGCCCAGCAGACGGCCGTTTTCCACCACTGGCAGGCGACGAATCTGGCGGCTGATGAGGACGGTCGCTGCCTTAGCCACATGATCATCCGGGTGTAGGGTGAGCGGCTGGCGAATGACCAGGGGCATAATTGGCTTGTCTGACAAAGCCTGCCCTTTGCGCAAAAATAGCTGATAAGCATCGGCCAGGGTGCCACCTTCGGCCAGAATTTCGTCAAAATCGGGCAGGGCGGCGCGCAAAATATCCCCTTCCGACAGGACACCCACAAAGCCGCCGTCGCTGTCTATGACCATCAAATCACCGACGCCGGAGAGGGCGACGATTTCGGCGGCGTGGTGCAGATTGGAGTCACAGTGGATGCGGGCCACCTGGTTGCTCATAATGCCGCGCACACGCATGGCAGGCAGGCGCACGGCCGTTTCCCACTGCGCCAACAGGGCAGCCAGCGCCGGGTAGAGGGTGGTTTCCGGTGGAGTCAACGGCCGTACCAGATACCGGTCTATGCCCACTTCATTGATGCTGCGGATGGCGGTCTCGCTGTCGGCAAAATCGGCCAGCAGCACCTTTTTGGCCTGCGGGTACAAATGACCCGCTTCCCCTAAAAAGGTAATGCCGCTCATATCCGCCATCTGCTGGTCGGCCAGAAAGAGGGCCACATCCTCGCCGGCGTCGTAACAGCTTTTCAACTGGCGGCTGGCGTCGACGCCGGTCACGGCCGTGAGCAGCCGGTAATCGGTGTGCGTGTGGGCGGCTACGGCCGTAGCCACGGCGGGATCGGGAGACATGAGAAAGAGGATTGGTTTGGGCATAAAAACTCCGCAGTGAAGTGCCAGGCACGGGGCAAACGGCCCTGGTCTGGCGCATTCCTGGCGCCCCGTGCCTGGCACTGCCTATCACTCAGGAATAATAGCGATCATTTCAATTTCCACCTTTGCCCCCAGGGGCAGTTTTCCGGCCTGGTAGGTGGTGCGGGCGGGGGGATTGTGAGGTAAGTAACGGCCGTAGACCTCATTCATCGCCCCGAAATCAGCCATATCGGCCAGGAGGACGGTAGATTTCACCACGTGGTCAAAACTGGTCCCGGCGGCGGCCAACACCGCCTGCAAATTTTGCAGCACCCGCTCCGTTTCCGTCTGCACGTCACTGTTGATCATCTGCCCGGTGCCCGGTTCCAGGGCAATTTGCCCGGCCGTAAAGAGGAAATCCCCGGCCTTCACCGCCTGGGAATACGGGCCAACCACACCGGGGGCTTTATCGGAAAATACGATTTCTTTTTGCATGGTCACTCCTTTGGAATTATGAAGGATGAATTAGGAATTATGAAGGGTATCCTTCGTCGCTCATTTCTCGTCTATCGTATCACAACTTGGGTGAAGGGCCGATGAATGGAGTCCTTGCCACTGCCGGCGTGCCCTAAAACATTCCTTATCGTGCAGCGGGCGTTGGGTAAACAACACCCATTTTGCGGAATAATAACGGCCGTACCTGCCCATTCCGCAGCGTTACAAAGGTTGGCATGTCTACCCACATCCACTTCACTTTTTTGTTAATCATATTGCTGGCTGGCTGCACGGCCGTACCCGATGCCGAAATCAGCACGGCCGTACCCACCCGTACCGTTGCTCCCACTGCCGAAACGACGGCCGTACCCACGCCTACGCCATTCCCGCAACCATCACCTTCGTCAACGGCCGTACCCTCTCCGGAAACCACTCCCCGCGCCACCCCCACCAATGTAGCCACTCTCCCCACCATCCAGTTCGGCCAGCCGTTCTGGCTGGGGCGCGGTGTGATTCAGGACGCCGCTTTCCTGCCGGGTGGCGAACAGGTAGCGGTTGGTTGGGCCAATGGGTTGTCACTGTTTAACGTGGCCGATGCCGCCGAAAGATGGCATGTCTCTTTCGCCGCGCCACTCATCGCCATCACGGTACATCCACAGGGTACGGCCGTGGCTGCGGCCTTAAGCGATGGCTTGATTGTGGTGGTAGACGCCGCCACCGGGCAGGCACAGCCGTTTCCATTCGCGGCTCCTAACGCTTACTGGGGTGATGTGGCCTGGTCGCCAGACGGCCGTACCATTGCCTTCCAATTCATCGGCCCCCGGCGTGGCGACCCCATCTACCTGCTCAATGTGGCCGACGGAGCGGTGGCAGAAGTACCAGGCACAATGTTAGATGAAACCATACGGCCGTACCTGGTCTGGTCGCCGGACAGCCAGGCGCTTACCTTACCCTCATTGGGGGACGTGTGTGGCCGCCTGGTCAACGTGATGACCGGAGACACGTTCCTGCCCTTGTCCCATGAAACCGGCTGTTATGATTCCTATGCCGTCGCCTGGTCGCCGGACGGCGCGCCATCTGGCGGTACCCTGGCGCTGGCTGCCAGCAACGAAATTCATTTGTTGGATGCAGCCACTTTTGAAATTCAAAACCGGCTGCCCGGCAGTCCGCTCAGTTTCAGTTCTGTGCAAACGGGCGATTCCCTGGTGTTCAGCACTGACGGCCGTACCCTGTGCAGCAAAGGCGGCTTCGGCTTCTACTCCACCTTTTACCCCTTCAAGGTGTGGGATGTCGCCAGCGGTGAATTGGCCGGGCAGCAAGGGGAGGATGGCATTTTGCCGGTACTGGAGGGCGAAAACCCACAACGGATGACTGTCATCTGTGACGACAATATCATCACCTCCCTGTTCCGCGACGGCCGTATCACCACCTGGACGCCTCAACCCGACATGCAGACGGCTGCCGAAGAAACGGTTAGCGTCGTTCCCGTTATTGCTGCCTCATATCACATGGTCTGGTCAGCCGACGGCCGTAAAATCGCCGCACCCAACCGGTATGGCAGCACGGCCGTGTGGGATGTGGTCTCAAACAGACTGGAAGCCAACTTTGACATTTTGGGTGGCACGCCGGCGCTCAGCGCCGACGGCCGTCTCATCGCCCTGCTTAATTGGGAAAATGGCGAAATTGTCATTTACGACCTGGAAACGCAGCAGTTTCGCAGCCACCTGCCAGAAGCTACCTCGCTGCCCCGCGACGCCTTTTCACCCGACGGCACACTGCTGGCCTACGGTTCCGGCCATCAGGTGCGGTTGGTTGAACCACTGACAGGGGAACCCACGGCCGTACTGGACGGCCATCCCACCGGTTCCACGATTCGCCGGGTTTTCTGGTCACCGGACGGTTCTGCCCTGGTGACGGCTGGGGCGAAAGAAGAAGCGGGCGAACTGATTCTTTGGGAACGGGCGGCCGATGGCGAATTCCATGAAACATTTCGCTCCCAATCCGTCCGCGCCGGGTATGATTTTGGCGTGGTATTAGCTGCGTTCAGCCCCAACGGCAATCTGGTCGCCCTGGAAAATTTGCCCCGCCCTGAGGCCAGCGAATTCAAAATTGCCATTTATGATCGGGAGACAGGGGGTGTCATTCGTTGGCTGGCAGAGCATCAACTGGCAACCTGGGTTGCCGATGAGACCCTGCTCACGGCCGAAGCACAGTATAACACCCGCCTGACACAGTGGAATGTGCACACCGGCGAGCAAACTATCGGACAGGCAAACGACGTGGGCGGCCATGCTTATGCGCCTGACGGCCTCTTTTTTGCCCGGCAAAGCGTTAGCGGTCGCAGCATCAACCGGGAGATAGACATTCATTTTTGGCAATCCAACCAATTGGTTGAACGCCTCTGGTTTGGAAATGATATATTGCAGGTTAGCTGGTCGCCAGACGGCCGTTACCTGGCGGCCCTGGCTGTGGATGGCACCATTCGCGTCTGGCCGGTGGTGGCAGCGGATAATTAACAGATACACGGAGGGGAGGCTTTAGCCGACAGCATTATCGGCTAAAGCCTCCCCTCCGTCATTCATAATGAGAAAACAGAATGAACCGACAATCAGCAGCTTTGCTTTTTTTGTGGTTTTTGGCTGGCTGCACGGCCGTACCTGACGCCGAAATCAGCACGGCCGTACCCACACGCACCGCTGTCCCCACTGCCGAAACGACGGCCGTGCCCACACCGACGCCGCTCCCACAACCATCACCTTCAGCAACGGTCGTGCCGCTCACGCAAACCTATCAGGACGAGACTTATGGCTTTGCCTTTCAATACCCGGCTCATTGGACAGTAGCTCCTCGTGATCACATCGTCAGCGTGGTGCATCAGGGCACTGGCATTGCTTTACGCTTCCGTTTCAAGCAAGTAGGAGAGGAACTGCTGCTCACCCCCTCCGGCGTATCGGCCGGCAATCTGGTTAACCAGGGTGAGATTTCGTTTTTAGGGCAGATGGTGGCTAAGAATGTGCTGGTTTACCAGGGCAAAGACAAAGCTGTGCTGTATGACAATCTGGCCGAACTGCCGCGTGGAAATTTGATCTTTTCCCTGCAATTAGCCGCTAATGACAACGACTATGAAGCCATAGACATCCCAGACGTCATTCAAACCGAAGCTGAGGCCATCATTGCCTCCTTTGTGATGGAGGACACGGCCGCACCTACCGAAACAGCCACCCACATCCCTCTCCCCCAAATCAACAGCCAGACCATTCACTGTTTACCGCACCCTATGATTCTGGGGGGACGATTTTGTAAACTTTGCCCGTGTTGCCAGCAGGCCCGATCATATCTGTCGTGAGTACATACATCTCGCCGTCGTTGTCCTGGCCAAAGGAGAGCAGGAAGGCGTTGAGACGGCCCGAAGCTGCTTCGGGTTCGCCACTTTCATTTCCAGCCACCGCCAACTCTTGCATCACCCACATCCCGCCCTCATCTGGCGGCATGGCTACAAAAAGTGAACCATCGCCTGGGTCAAAAGCCCGGCTCCAATCGCCAAAGATGTAGAGACCATCAAATTGCGGCAGCATGCTACCCCGGTAAACGTTGCCCCCGATGACCACCAGACCCAACCCACCAGAGGCGTTGGCGTTTTGGTATTCGATGATGGGGTCAATGAGGGCACGGCCGTCCGCATCCTCATTCGGGCATTCTGGCAAAGAAGCATTGGGGCTGGCTGTGCTGAAACAATGAGAGGCTTCTTTCACGTTCCAGCCATAGTTGCCGCCGCTTTCCACCATGCTCACCTCCTCCCACAAATTCTGCCCGGCATCGCTGACAAAAAGGGCATTGTCGCCGCCTATATCAAACGAAAGGCGGTACGGGTTGCGGAAACCAATCGCCCAGATTTCTTCTGCCCCAGCCTGACCGACAAAGGGGTTATCGGCGGGGATAGCATAGGCTGTGCCGTTTGCCCCTTCGTTGTCCACGTCAATGCGGAGAATGCTGCCCAGCAGATTTTGGGCCAGGTCTTGTCCGTTGCCGCCACTGTTCACATCATACCAATCTTCTACATGCCCCAGGCCAATATCATTCGCCTCGCCGCCATCACCGAGAGGGACGTAAAGATAGCCATCCGGGCCAAAGGCGATCTGCCCACCGTTGTGGTTCGATTGCGGTTGGTCAACTTGCAGCAAAACGCGCTCGGAGTTGGGATCGGCCGTGTCCGGGTTGTCGGTGGAAACTGTGAACTCGGAGATGTGGCTGGTATGGTTCCAACCCTGGGATGCTTCGGCACGAAGAGGGGCGCTGTAATAAACGAAGAAACGGCCGTTACTGGCAAAGTCCGGATGGAAAGCCAGCCCCAACAAACCACGTTCGTCATAATCCTCATTTACATCCACCATACGATCCTGAATGTCCAGAAACGGCTCGCCCATCAATTCACCATCGGCCGAAATAATTCTGATCTGGCCGATCTGGTCGGCCACAAAGAGACGACCGCTTTCATCCGGGGCCTCCATCAGGGCAATAGGAGATGTGAAACCTTCCGCCACCAATTGCAGCCCGATGGTACTGACATCGGCCAGTGTAGTGGGGGTCATCGCTTCTGTGGCGGTGGGTTCGGACGTTGCCGTTACCGTCGGTACTACCGTCGGTGTCGCTGGCGCTTCGGCCGTTGGTTCAGTCGTCGGCGTTTCGGCAATTGTTATCGTTGTTGCGGTTTCGGCTGGCGTAGCGGTTGCCGCCATCGTGGGTGTCTCGGCCACTTCTTCAACCGCCGGGGAGGTAGCTGTGGCTTCGGCGGGTTCTTCCGTGGTACCACAGGCCATCAACAAAGAGATGGCAGCTATCAAAAATAGGAAAAGGATTAAACGTCGCATTATTTTTCTCCTCAAAAAATGTTTGTATGGACAATTCATCGCCAACAAACGTTTTAGGACAGGTTAATAATGATACGCAACTACATGCTTGTTACAACTATACGAGGTATAGATTAGAGGATATAGGTTTGGATATAAACTATTCACTTATGAACCAAAAGATTGGTTCTGTTTCTCTAGATCGGCTCTGGTGGGCACGGCCGTTGCCTGATCCAATAACAAGAAATGAAAAGTGAGCTGGCTATCTCTCACTTCTCAAGTCATTACCCCATTACGGCCGTAGCGAAGGCATCAACTCCTCCGCCGGAATACTGTTGGCCCAACGGTATTCAAATGTATCCTGAAAATCAGTGATGGCCTGCGGGTCATCGGCGCCGATGTTAAATTCCGTCAGGCTGAAATAGTGGCTGCCCCAGGCGCTGTAGTGGAAATTCTGGCTGCCCACAATCAAAAAAGCGTCATCAATGCTGAGTGATTTGTTGTGAATTTTGCCGCTGTAAAAGCGAATCTCCACCAGATCACGTAGACCACGCTCCGCCAATTCGTCCACCAATGCCTGAATCGCCACCCGATTTTCTGCGCCATTCATCGGCTCCCGCTCCACCAGGATGCGCGCTGGAATCTGTTTTGCCTCCACCGTCTCCAAAATCGCTTCCAAAAAGGGCAGGGCATTGTTTTGATAATCACATATTCCCTGAAAGATGATGGCCGCCATACACAACAGTTCTAAGGAGAAATTGACCTGGAAAATGTCAATTTTCTCCTCGGCAGCGCGGATGGCCGCCTCAACGGCCGCATCCCCCGCCAGATACTTTTCGGTGCGGTACATGGGGAAGGCGTGGCTGCTGGCATCTTCCGGGACGTACAAACGCAGCACTTCCGGTATGTGGTCGGCTACGGCCGTAGCCCGCACACACACCCGCCGCCACACATTCTCCGCAAAGCCCACCAGTTCATCACAGACCAACTGGTCAGATTGCGACCACTGGTCGTCATAAGCCGCCCGCGCCGCCTGCGCCACCGGCCCGGTGATATGAATGCCCAGGTCATACATATCAATACCCAGGCCGGAGGGGTGGTCGCTGGCAAAATGCTGGTAGCTGTAATTAAAACCGGCGGCCATCACCGTTTGGCCGTCTACAATCACCATTTTGGTGTGCATATGCGGCCAACGGCCGTCAAAATCGGCAATCTCCACCCGCCAGCCCAACTCCTCATTCACCAGTTCCGGCAGCCCGGCCGCCCGCAAATCTTCCACCACATGCCAGTTGTGGTCCGGCACCGGAAAGAGCGACAACTGGGGCATATTGCCGGTGAGGATGCGCACCGTCATCCCTTTGGGGTAGGCCGCCGGATTCTCCTTCACCCGATGGTAGAGGGTGACAATAGCGTCCGCCAGGGTACTGCCGGGGCTGTCTGTGCCGGTCGGCCTGTCCCACTGCATAATGCCAAACAGCACCTCATACTGGGCCGTCAGCGCCATCTCCGCCACAGCGTCAAACGCCCCGTTGGGCGTGGCCGGGAAGCGGCTGTTCTCTTCGGGATTGGGGGTAAAGAGCAGCGCCTCATAGCGGTGGCCGCAGATGAGTAGCTGCTCGCCGGCCGCCAGATATGGCGGCTGATTCAGCGCCTCATAAACGGCCTGTTCGATATTGTTCAGATCAGGATCGGTGCAGTCATAGGGGGTTTGGGTGGTGTAGTAAACGGCCGTGCCCTCTTCCCACGTCAGATGTAAACGGCCGTCCTCGTCGGCCGCCAGCACAGGTTCCACTGCTGCCTCTGTCTGGGCCACAATGGCCGCTTCTGACCAGACCCCATTCCGCCGCACACTTTCGTAAAGGAGCGATTGGTCATTGACCACCACGCCGGTTGTTTTGATGGCCTCGGTTGAATACCAGACGACATGACCATTGCCATCACCAGCCACCGCCAATGCCGGACGGCCGTGACAGCGGGGAAATTGTATCGTCTCCTGCTCCCCTGTCGGCGTCTGCACCACCACCTGCCCCTCTGGGCTGCACCAGGCCTGCCAGGGTGAGGCAGCACCGCCAGCCAACACCGGTGGCACATCAGCCACAGAGTCTAGGGGCTGTGCTTCGGCCCACCAGCTACCCTGCGCGTTGATAGGCACAAGTGTTTGCAGATCGGCCGGGACGATGCGGATCAGTTCGATGATTTTCCAGGTGATGGCGAATACGGCCGTGACCACCACCACCAGCACCACAATTCGCAGCCAACGGGGCATCGGCCTCGCCCGTTCTCCCTTCGTCGCCGCGCCAGCAGCCAGCCAATGGTAAGCCCAGCCTAACCCTGCGCCGCCGCCCGCGCCCAGCAGCAAAAAGAGCCAGACCACAAATAACCAATCCGGCAGCCAGTTCAAAAAATGGTGCGCTTCGTGCCAGTAGACAAATAATCCCACCAGCGCCCCACCGGCCATAAAACCGGCCACACTGCCCGCCACCACCCGCCAGGATTGGCGCAGTTTGCTGGTGAAAATCGCCAGGAATAAACCAGCCAGCAGCCCATAGAGCAATCCATAGAAGGTAAAGAGCGTGATGGCGGCTAACGGCCGTCTGTCGGCCGGGTCGTACTGGAAGGCGACGACGGCCGTGACAAAAATCAGCGGCAGCGACAGAAGAGCCAGAGGTAGCCCCAAACTCAACGCACTGCGACGGATGAAACGGGCGGGCGATTCGATCTGTTCCACGCGGGTAAGCGCCCAACCACCCAGGCCGCCGCCCAACGCCCCCGCTCCACCTACGACCAACAGTCCCAACACCAACCCCATCAGCAGCCGAATAAAAAACTGGCTGTCCGGCACAGCTTGTGTCGCCAGCCGAATGAAACTCAGCCGCAACACCCAGACCAATGCCAACCCGCCCAATGCCAGCCCACCCCCATAACCGAGGGCGCTGGTGAGTATGGTACGGCCGTAACTATTCTCTCTCATACACACTATCAGAAATCCGATTTCTCAAAGAAATCGGATTTCTCCACGTGACCTACGGTGCCAACGCGGGCATCAATTCCTCCGCCGGAATGCTGTCCGCCCATCGCGCCTCAAAAGCGGTCTGGAAATCTTCAATCGCCTGCGGGTTATCCGTGCCAATGCTGAATTCCGTCAGACTAAACGGGGTACTGCCCCATGAACTATAGTGGAAATTGTGGCTGCCAATGATCAGGAATTGGTCGTCCACATTCACCGCTTTGCTATGCAGTTTGCCACTATAAAAGCGAATTTCCACCAGGTCACGCAGGCCACGCTCCTCCAATTCCTCCATCATGGCCTGGATAGCCACCCTGTTTTCCATGCCATTCATCGCCTCTTTCTCCACCAGAATACGCACCGGGATGCGTCTGGCATCAACGGTTTCCACCAATGCCGTCATAAAGGGCAGGGCGTTTTCTTCATAGGTGCAGATGCCCTGGAAAACGACAGCCGCATCACACATGAGTTCCAGAGAGAAATTCACCTCCGAGATGTCTATTTTTTCTTCGGCGGCGCGGAGGGCGGCTTCAATGGCCGCGTCCCCGGCCAGATGGTTTTCGGTGCGGTAGAGGGCATAGGCGTCCGCGTTGGCATCGGCCGGGACATAGTATTTCAGCACTTCGGGGATATGGGTGACAACGGCCGTGCCCCGGTCACAACCCTGCCGCCACAAATCTTCATACTCATTCACCAATTCCGTGCACACCAGCGTGTCCGAGCCGGCCCACAAATCATCATACGCCGCCCGCGCCGCCTGCACCACCGGCCCGGTCATGTGGATACCAAAATCCACCATGCCCAGCCCCAACTCGGATGGATGTTCCTGGGAAAAGTGCAGGTAGCTGTAGTTGTATCCGGCAGCCATCATCGTCTTGCCATCCACAATCATGATCTTGGTGTGCATATGCGGCCATTGGCCGTCAAAGTCGGCAATCTCCACCCGCCAGCCAATCTCCTCATTCACCAGTTCCGGCAGCCCGGCATCATGCAAATCGGCCAACACATTCCAGGTCTGGTCATCGGCCGGCAGCAAGGAAACGATCGGCATGTTGCCGGTGAGAATGCGCACCGTCATCCCCTTAGGGTACTGCTCCGGGTCAGCTTTAACACGGTCGTAAATGTCTACCACGGCCTGCGCCAGGGTGCTGCCGGGGCTGGGTTCATTGCTGGGCACATCCCACTGCATCACGCCAAACAGCACTTCATATTGCGCCGGTTCGCTCATCTCCGCCACCCGGTCAAACGCGCCATTGAGGGTAGGCGCTTGCCCTACTGCCAGCACGGGATTAGGGGTGTAAAAGAGGCTCTCGTATCGGTTGCCGCAGACGGGCAATTGTTCATCTTCTGGTTTGAAGATGGATTGGTTGAGGGCGTCGTAAACGGCCTGTTCAATAGTGTTCAAGTCAGGGTTGGCGCAATCATATGGCGTTTGGGAGGTGTAGGTCACGGCCGTACCCTCCGCCCACACCAGATGTAACGTCCCCTCAGACACGGCCGTCAGTTGCGGTTCCGCCGCGCCTGTCTGGCTGATAATGGCCGCTTCTGACCAGGCCCCGTTGCGCCGCACACTTTCATAGAGCAGCGACTCATCTTGGGCGGTCACGCCGGTCACTTTCAGCACCTCTGCCGAATGCCAGACGGCGTGGAGATGGCCGTCACCATCTTGCGCCAGAGCCACACGGCCGTGACAGGATGGCAATGCAATTATCTCCTGCACGGCGGCGGGCGTTTGCACCGTCACCTGACCATCCAGGCTGCACCAGGCCAGATAGACACCATTCGCCGTTGCCAGAATAGCCGGGGATTGGCCTGCGGCCACCTCTACCGGTGGCGACCAGCCACTACCATCCAGATTGCTGGTGAAAATGCGCTCTGTATCAGCAAAGATGAGTTGGAAACGGCCGTTGCCCGTCGCGGCCACCTGGGGCTGTTCCGGGCTGCCCCCGGCAATAACACAGCCAGACACACCTGCTGCGGGCGACTGCGCGGCCGGCCAGGCAGCATAGGCCAGCCCGCTGCCCTCCTGCCAGACGGCCATGACCAGACCGTCAGCGTCTATGGTGATGGTGGCATGGCGGGCATTGCCGCTGCCACAACCGGCGGGGAGCGGGGTGGGTGGTGTGCAGTTGTTTTGCTGGCAACGGCCGTAAACCATCTGCCCCGCCCCGGTTTGCCACACCAGATGCGCCTGTCCCTGGCTGTCGGCCACTCCCGCCGGATTGGCGGCGGCCCCGGCCGCATCATTGGACACGTTGACCGGCGTGCCGGTTGCGGGCGCGTAGAAAATATCACCCGCGTTAACCCACGTTATAAAGGGCGTTCCATCCCCGGCGACAAATACGGTTGGCTGCTTCCCGGTCGCAACCGGCTGCAAATCGGCCCAATGTGTGCCCTGCGCTCCCACCGGAATAATAGCTTGCAAATCGGCGTCACGGTAACGAATGAGATTGATTAAGTTCCAGACGACCACCAGTCCGACGGCTGTAACCATCAGCAAGAGCACAGCACGGGTAATCTGCCACCAGCGTGGCGCGGGGCGTGTCTCCTTAATCGCTTCGCGCTGGGCCAGCCAATGGTAAGCCAGCCCCAACACCGCCCCGCCGACGGCTCCGGTCAGCAGGAACAAAAGCGGCACATACAACAGCGTGGGCAGTTCAGCAAACAACCCTCTGGCTTCACGCCAATAGACAAACAGCCCCATCACGCCGCCGCCCAGGGTAAAACCAGCAATACTGCCGAGCAGCACCCGCCAGGAGTGCCGCAGTTTGCTGGTGAAAAGCGCCAGGAAAATCCCGGCCAGCAGCCCAAAGAGAAAGCCATAAAAAGCAAAAAGGGTAATGAGGGGCCACGGCCGTCGGTCGGCCGGATCATAATAAAACGCGACCAGCGCCGTGAGAAAAAGCAGGGGGATGATGAGAATGCCGAGCGCCAGCCCCAGACTGAGTGCACCGCGCCGGATGAGCCGCTTTGGGGAAGCACCCGTCTCCACCCGGCTGATGGCCCAGCCGCCCAGTGCGCCGCCAGACGCCCCCGCGCCACCCGCTAAAACCAACCCCAAAACCAGCCCCACCAGCAGGCGAATAAACACCTGGTCGTCTGGCAAAGGGCCGGTTATCAACCCAATCAGGTTCAGGCGCAAAATCAGGCCAAATACCAGAACCCCTAATGCCAGCCCACCACCGTAACCGGCGGCGCCGTAAAGAGCGGTACGGCCGTAACTTCCTTCCCTCATTCTATTCCTCCAAACCAAAACAAGTTCATAGTTGGCGGTTTACCGCCTGCGGTTAACAGCAAAATGGCGTGCAGAATGCAGCCCGTTCGTACCCTTTCCGCAGATGCGCCGCTGAGAAAATGGTCGCAAATTAAGGTAATCTATTCTAAACTAACCGCTAACTTGCGACGAACGGCATAGATGCAAGTGGGTAATTGAGTTATTGGGTAACTGTGCCGTTCCCCGTCAATTGTTCAAACACCTGATTACCCAATAATTAACTCTTTGGAGACCGAGCATGATACGCACCAGATACCTTGTCTTATTCATGGCGATTTTTTTCGTCACATCGCTGGCCTGTAATGCTTTTGCCGGGAATGTGGAACCGGAGTTTGAACTGCCACCGCCAACATTTGTCTCTACGCTCCCGTCGGGAGAAGAGGCCACGGTATCAGGCGCAGCGCCCACGGTGACGCTGCCCGGAACGGGCACTCAGGTGGCCGAGAATACGACCGTACCCATTGCCGGCCCTTTTGCCACCATGCTAGTAGACCTGAATGTGCGCACCGGCCCTGGTGTGCAGTATGACCGGGTGGGCTTTTTGCTGCAAGGGGAAAGCGTGCCCCTTATTGGCCGCGACCCCACCTCCGGTTGGTGGAAGATTCAATGTCCAGTCGCCATCGGCGGGTCTGACTGTTGGATTTCCGGCGGGGCACAATATGCCCAGACGACGAACGCCGACAGTGTACCGGTAGCGGCCGTTCCCCCCACGCCCACGGCCCCGCCGACGCCCACCGCTACCCCCACTCCAGAGGCAGGCACACAAGTTGCCGGTGGCACCGGCCTGCTGGCATATGCCGACAATACCGGTTTGTGGGTCGTGCCCTTGAATTTAGGGCAGAATCCACCCACCGCCGGGACGCCCATCCAACTGGCAACGGATACCGACATTTCACAACCGATCATTTCGCCGGACGGCCGTAAAGTGGCCTTCCTGCGCGGCAATAATGAATCGAACGTGTTGGGCTACATGAATACTGATGGCAGCGGCGGCGACTTCCTGGTGACATCCCGCAGCATCCCCAATGCCAGCGGTTCCGCCGACGCCACCGTGTTGATTGACCAGATCGCCTGGCTGTCAGACAGCCAATCGCTGGCCTTCAGCAGCCAGGCGGTGAACCAGGTTGGCCCTGGCGCCGCACCCCAATCCGACCTGTGGATGGCGCCGCTAAACGGCTCACCGCAGGCACGTTTTGCTGCCGGGCAGGGCGGACATCGCTTTAACATTTCGCCCGACGGGGCGCGGGTGTTGTTTAGTCTGCCGGAAAGCCTGGTGCAGGTGAATATGGATGGCAGCAACCGGCAGACGGTATTGACCTTTGCTTTTGTAAACACGGCCAGTGAATATGCCTATGTGCCGATGACGCAGTGGGTGGGCAGTGGGAATTCGGCGGTCACGGCCGTGTCCAGCCAGGACCCCTGGCAAAGTGATGCCTCAGCCTCACTCTACCGTATTGCCAACGCCAATGCCCTGGTACAGGGCAGCCTACCCGGCAATATCTTGTTTAACCCGGTGCAGTGGAGCAGCGATGGCAGCAAACTGGCCTATGTGCAGTTCGTTCCTGATGGCTCAAACACCCAAACATTGATCCTGGCCGATGGCAGCGGCAGTAATGGACAATCGTACCGCACCGGACAAAATTTGCGTTCTTTTGGTTGGAACTCTGCCAATGCGCATGTTTTGTATGCCGGTGAAGGGTTCTTTGGCGTGGGGGAGGTCGGCAGCACCCCAACGGAAGTGCTGATCCCGGTGGGTCTGTTTGATGCCCAATGGCTAAACAACACGGCTTACGTGATGAGCCTGGGCACAGGCAATGTGTGGAACCTGACCAGCGGCAACCTGACCGGCGACACCGAAATCGTCGCCACCGCCACCGGAACTGTGCAATTTGATGTCTGGACGCCATAGGGAAGTGCCAGGCAAGGGGCAGACATTGGTTAGCCAAAGCCGTTTTGCCCCTTGCCTGGCATTGCGGTTACTGCTGGACGGCCGTGCCTCAAAGAATTAGACTCTTGGCAGTTAAGTATTGACTTTTAGGAAGAAGTTAGACCATGACCCTGGAAATCCAACCCGTTAAACAACCTGATTGGACGCCTTTAGCCTACGAAGGCTGTACTAACGTGACCTACAAGTCACTTCTGAAACGCGACCACGTAGCCCTGGCCATGCTACGTTTCGGCCACAACGCCACCATCCACGAACATGCCGCTGACATAGACATTGACGTCATTTGCCTGGAAGGGCAGGGTTTCACCAGCGTCGGCGGCGAGCAGGCAGCCATTCGTGCTGGACAGCGCATTCAATGGCCGGCCGACGAACCCCATCGTCTCTGGACGGAGAAAAGCGAAATGATTACACTGATGGTAGAGCATGTACGAGCAAGTTAAAGGGTTGTGTGACATTGAAGCAAACCGGGAGATTGCCCGGCGGACAGTAAAGATTTGGGAATTCCTGGTATCAACTAAGCTCAGAATATGGAAGAGTTGCTTCGGTTGGCCGGTTTAATTGATCTGAGAAATGAGATTGCCGGTAAGATAACGGCACTAATCGGCCGTCCTGCCTACATTGGACATATTGGGGAATACATTGCCTCCAAGATTTTCGACATTACTCTCCAGGAATCTGCGGCCGCGAAAAGCATTGATGGTTATTTTTTAAGCGGACAGCTTGCCAATTGCTCAGTGAATGTAAAATGGTATGGAAAACAAGATGGGTTACTGGATATAACGTCTCATGCCCAACCAGATTATTATCTTGTCTTTGCAGGCCCCTATGGCAGCGCAGGCTCATCCAGAGGCGAAATCCGGCCGTGGTTAATTGAAACTGTGTATTTATTCAAGGCCGACACACTCGTCATGTCATTGCAACAGCGTGGTACAAAAATTGGCATAGCTACCAGCATTCCAAAGCAGTTCTGGAATGAGGCAGAGATTTATCCTTCCCAAAATAATCCCCGGCTGATTTTATCCGCCGAGCAGAAAAAACTTCTGGCCCTATTTGGGTCAAAGATGCGTTATTAGACGAAAGTAAACTGAACCTGAACCGTATATCAGCATAAGGAGATACACCATGATTTCCCCTGACCGTGTGGTGCGCACGACCTGCCCCTACTGCGGGGTGGGCTGCCAGATGGAATTGAATATCAAGGATGATTACATCTACGCCGTCACCGCCCCTTTTGACGCCGCGCCCAATTATGGGATGTTGTGCGTCAAAGGGCGCTTTGGCACCGATTACGTCAAACATCCGGGGCGGATCAAGACGCCGCTCATCCGCGCCAACCGGCACGACGGCCGTAGCGCCAAACCGATCTGGCGCGAAGCGTCCTGGGATGAAGCGTTGGATTTTGTGGCCGATGAACTGGTGCGCATCCGCAACCAGTATGGCGGCGACGCCATTGCCAGCTACGCCAGCGCCAAAGCCACCAACGAGGACAACTACGTCTACCAAAAGCTGATCCGCGCCCTGATGGGCACTAACAACGTGGACCACTGTGCCCGGCTGTGCCACGCCGGGTCGGTGACGGGTTTGCAGTTGTCTATCGGCAGCAGCGCCATGTCCAACTCTATCGCCGAGATGGAAAACCTGGAAGCGTTTATCGTCACCGGCAGCAACACCACCGAGACGCACCCGGTCATCTCCAATTTTCTGAAGCGGGCAGTGCGCCAAAATGGGGCGAAGCTGATTGTGATTGACCCGCGCCAGATTGAAATGACGAACCATGCTGCCCTCTGGCTGCGGCAAAATCCGGGTACGGATGTGGCCGTCTTTCAGGCGATGGCGCATGTGGTGGTCAAAGAGCAGTTGTACGATGACGAGTTCATCCAGAACCGCACCGAAGGGTTCAACGACTACCTGGAATCGCTGGAAAAGTATACGCCGGAGTGGGCGGAGTCGGTGAGCGGCGTGCCCGCCGAGCAAATCCGGCAGGCGGCGCGGATTTATGCCGGGGCGAAACGGGCGGCCATTTATTGGGGCATGGGCATCAGCCAGAGTACACATGGCACGGACAACACCTTGTCGCTGGTGAACCTGGCGTTGATGTGTGGGCACGTGGGCAAGGCGGGCACGGGGCTGAACCCACTGCGCGGCCAGAACAATGTGCAGGGCTGTTCGGACAGCGGCGGGCTGCCCAACGTGTTTACGGCCTACCAGAGCGTGAGCGCGCCGGCCGTAAAAGCAAAATTTGAGCAGCATTGGGGTGTGGCATTGAATCCAACGCCGGGGCTGACGGCGACGGAGATGGTGGATGGGGCGGCCGACGGCCGTATCCGCGCTGTCTTTGTCCTGGGTGAAAACCCCATGATGAGCGAACCGAACCAGAATCATGCCCGCCACGCCCTGGAACAGTTGGAACTGTTGGTCTGCCAGGACATCTTCATCAACGAGACGGGCGAAATGGCGGACGTGATTTTGCCCGCTACCAGTTTTGCCGAGAAGGACGGCACGTTTACGAATACGGATCGGCGGGTGCAGCGATGTCGCACGGCCGTGACCCCCGTTGGCGATTCGCGCGCCGATTGGGACATTCTGTGTGACCTGGGGCGGCGCATCGAGCAGCGGTTGGGTCTGACGCTGACACACGGTTTTGACTATGCCAGCCCGGCGGAAATTTGGGAGGAGATGCGCCAGGTGACGCCTGATTTCTGGGGCATTACCTATGAACGCCTGGAGCGCGAGGGCGGCGTACATTGGCCCTGCCCCAGCTTTGACCATCCCGGCACCCCCTTCCTCTTTGCCGAAGAGTTTCCGCGGGGCAAGGGCAAATTCTGGGAGGTGGAGTACGGTACGGACTCGGAACTACCGGATGAGCAGTACCCGTTTAACCTGAGTACGGGGCGGGTGCTGTACCATTGGAGCGGCAGCACCATGACCGGGCGGTCGCAGTTGGAGGCGGTATTCCCGGAGGCGGTGTGTGAAATGAATCCAGCAGATGCCAGCGATTTAGGATTAGAGATTGGCGATTGGGTCAGCGTTAGCTCGCGGCGTGGCTCGGTTGTGTTGCGGCTGTTGGTGACGGAGCGGTCGCCGCGCGGCACGATTTTTATCCCGTTCCACTTTGCGGAGGCGGCGGCCAATTTGCTGACGCTGGATCGGATTGACGGCCGGGCCAAGATACCGGATTACAAGAACACGGCCGTGCGCATTGAAAAAACCACCGCCCCATCTGGTTGGGACGCCGGATATGATACGCCGTTGTTTGAACGTGGCGCGATTAAAGACCCGGTGCAGGTGCATTAAACATGAGCCTCAAAAACCGATTGCTTGGACGCAAAAACCGCACGGCGCAATGGCAAAAAGAGCCATCGCTGCCATTGGGGGTGGAGTTGGATAAACATGCCTTTTGTGGCGTCTCGATTGGCAAACACATTGACCAATTGAGCGGCCTGGGGCCGGCCGAAAACATCTACAACGATGTGGGCATGTACCAATACTTGAAACAAGGGTTTTACCTGGTTGAGGATAACGACCTGTTAGAGACGCTTGTTTTCATTTTATTGCCAGATCAGAATACACGGCCGTTTACCGGCATGTGGCGTTACCAGGGGCGTGATCTATCAATTTCCGGGCAAACCACGCCCAAAGATATGCGCTGGGCCTGCGGCGATCCTTACCACGAATTTATCGAAGAAAACGAAGTCCTCTGGTTTTATGAATTTCCCGGCGTGGAGTGGCAGTTTAGCTGGCGGGCTGATGGTCTGTTGGAGTCGGTGGAAATTGGCATCCCGGAACTGGCTTACCCGGAAGCGCGGGCGTTTTATGGCATCAAACAACCCTGGTCATTCTGATGCCAGTCGCCGGGCAAATGGTTGCACGGATTCGGGGGCGGGGTAGTATAAAAGATGAACGGCCGTGTACGGCCGTGATCACCAACACGAAAAGGAGTAAACGAAAATGACAACACGAACAGCAACGGCCGTGTGGAACGGCACCCTCAAAGAAGGCAATGGGCAGATGAAGGTACAAAGCGGGTACGCCGATGTACCCTACACCTTCGCCTCCCGCTTTGAAAATTCTGACAAAGGCACCAATCCCGAAGAACTGATTGGCGCGGCCCATGCCGGCTGCTTTTCCATGTTCCTCTCGGCGCTGCTGAGCAACAATGGCTACACCCCCACCAGCGTCGAGACCACCGCTTCGGTTCACCTGGGCCGGGACGAAACCGGCCCCAAAATCACGCTCATCGAACTGGACACCCAGGCCACCGTGCCCGGCCTGAGCGAAGCCGATTATCAGGATTTCGTAACCAAAGCCAAAGCCAACTGCCCCATCTCACGGGCGCTGGCGGCAACGGAGACGGTGATTAAGAGTGCGGTGTTGAATGGGTAGGGATAGTGAGCAGTGGGCAGTAAACAGTGAGCAGTGAGCAGTGAGCAGTGAGCAGTGAGCAGTGAGCAGTGAGCAGTGAACGGTAATCGGTGAGCGGTATGACCGATTATCGGGTTTGGCAGGTCACAAACATCCAGGTTTGTGGCCTGTTTTTTAGATGAGCGATGCAAATACAATTGATTCGCAGTGCAACATTACGGGTGACGGTTAACGGCCGTCTCTTCATCATAGACCCCTTTCTGGCAGCCAAAGGGACGGTGCGCTCCTTTGCCGGGATTGCGCCCAACCCGATTGTGGAATTGCCCTGCTCCCCGCAGGAAGCGATTGCCGGGGTGGAAATGGCGCTCATTTCGCATTTGCATGTGGATCATTTTGACGACACGGCCGTCGCCTTACTGCCAAAGGATTTGCCGATTTTGTGCCAGCCGGGGGATGAGGAGAAGATAGCAGAGAGGGGGTTTACGGCCGTGACGCCCATCACCCATTCGCATATCTGGCAGGGCATCACCTTCACCCGCACCCCAGGGCAGCATGGCACCGGCGAAGTGGGACAGCGCATGGGGCAGGTCTCCGGCTTCGTCTGGCAAGCCGCCGGGGAACCCACCGTCTACTGGGCCGGAGACACCATCTGGTACGAAGCCGTAGCCAAAATCATCCGCAGGGTGCAACCCGATGTGATCATCACCCATTCCAGCGGCGCCAAGTTTGGCGACAGCGACCCCATTGTCATGGACGCCGCGCAAACCATCGCCGTCTGCCAGGCCGCGCCACAGGCCACCATCATCGCCGTACACCTGGAATCACTCGATCATGGCACCGTATCACGCGCCAGTTTGCGAGCGGCGACCGACAGTCACAGGATTCCTACATCGCGCTTGCTCATCCCACTGGATGGGGAAATAGTGAATTTATGAGAAATCGAATCACCTGTAAATGTGTTATACTCGACCTGATAGTATGACAGGAAAAATCGGATGAACTTCCAATAAACAGGCGAAGACCTCGATGGTAACAGCAACATTACCTCCTAAAACGACTAAAAGAACTAAAAGTGAACAGCCAACACCGCCCTTATCTAATGGCGATCACCTGACGCGCGCCGAGTTTGAACGCCGCTACCTGGCCCATCCCCACTTGAAGAAGGCTGAACTGATTGAAGGAGTTGTTTACATGCCCTCGCCCGTCCGCCTTGAAAAACACAGCAAACCGCACAGCCGGATCATTGGTTGGCTCTTTAACTATGTAGCAGCCACGCCCGGCACGGACTTTGGCGATAACGCTACCGTGCGGCTCGACCTGGAAAATGAGGTACAGCCCGATGCCTTTTTGCGTATTCTGGAAACAGCAGGCGGTCACTCTCGGGCCGCCGTAGACGATTATCTGGAAGGTTCACCAGAGATGGTCGTGGAAGTGGCTGCCAGTAGTGCCGCGTATGATCTGCATGAAAAACTGCGCGTTTACCGGCGCAATGGGGTGCAGGAATATCTGGTGCTGCTGGCTTATGAACAGGAAACACACTGGTTCCAACTGTTGGAAGGAGAATATGTGTTGATGTCGCCAGATGAGCAGGGTGTTATCCAAAGCCAGGTATTCCCCGGTCTACATTTTCATGCCAACTCATTTTGGGCCGATGATCTGGCCGGATTGTTGCAGGTGTTACAGGTCGGCATTGCTTCTTCAGAGCATCAAGCGTTTGTGGCGTCCCTGTTAACACACCAACAATCCTGACAATGTCTCTCATTCCAAAGCGGAGGGTACGATGGATTTGGGTTTAAAAGACAAGGTGATTATGGTTGCCGCCGCCAGCAAAGGGCTGGGATATGGCATTGCGCGGGCGGTGGCGCAGGAAGGGGCGCTGGTCTCCATTGCCAGCCGCTCCCAGGCTGACATTGAGACCGCCGCCCACCAATTGCAGGCGGAAACCGGGGCGCAGGTGATGGGATTTGTGATGGATGCGACCAATGCCCAATCTATCCAGGATTGGGCGCAGGCCACGCAAATTCATTTTGGCGGCATTGATGGGCTGGTGGTCAATGCCGGTGGCCCACCAACCGGCGGTTTTGACAATTTTTCAGATGCGGACTGGCAGGCGGCGTTTGAACTGACGTTGTTAAGCAGTGTGCGGATGATTCGGGCGGCGCTGCCCGCCATGCGGCAGCGCGGCGGCGGCTCGATTTTGACCCTTACCTCCTCCTCGGTGAAAGAGCCAATTGACATTTTGCTGCTATCCAACGTGATGCGTTCCGGGGTGGTGAGCCTGGTGAAAAGCCTGTCGCGCCAGTTAGCGCCGGAACACATCCGGGTAAACAACCTGGTGCCGGGGCGCATTGATACCGACCGGGTAAAATCGCTGGACAGCCTGACGGCCAAACGGCTGGGGCAGAACCCCGATGAGCAAAAAGCACACCAGGAGTCGCTCATCCCCTGGGGGCGGTATGGCACGATTGATGAGTTTGGCAAAGCGGGCGCATTTTTACTCTCCGATGCCGCCAGCTACATCACCGGCGAAACGTTGATTGTGGATGGCGGGGCGATGCGGACGGTGTGGTAATCGGTAATCCGAAGTTAGGGGCATGAAACTATGACGAACGAAGAGGCAGCGGCGTTTGTGGCCCAGTTGCAGGCGGGGAAGCGGTTTGTGACACGCTCTCAGGAGGAGGAGTGGGGGCTGACGTATGCGGGCAACGGCCGTTACCACAAATGGACACGCCACCTTGACCAGGAATCCCAAGAGACACTGACCGAAAGGGCCTTGCTCGACCTGCTCACCACCCATTACCGGTATGATGTCATGGTGGCCCGCTTGCAGGATTGAGGCATCCTCATCCCCGGCCCAAATGGGCCACCCACTGCCCACCGCGCCGGTCTAAGCCCACCTGCTGCAAGATGTCATAGGCCGCCCAGCCTACAATTTCCACGTAGGTGGGAAAAGAGAGCGGCAGTTCGGCCAACTGGGCCACCGTCAGCCCCGCTTTCATGCCCGCCGCCACCAGTTGCACCGTCTCCACCGCCCGTTCACCCACCAGATGGCAGCCCAAAATTTGCAGCGACGCCCGGTCGGCCACCAGTTTGCAAAAGCCGGTAGTACGGCCGTCAATGATACTGCGCGGAAAACGGTCAAACCCAATCTTGCCAATGACCACATCAAACTTTTCCCGCGCCGCCGCTTCCGTCAGTCCTACCTGGGCATATTCCGGGTTGGTAAAGCTGCCAAACGGAATCAGGTCATACTGGATGGGGGCATGGCACCCTTTCACAGCATTGGTAGCCGCATAATACCCTTCCTGGCTGCTGACGGGCACGAGCATGTGACGGCCGTTCACATCTCCCGCCGCAAAAATATGGGGCACATTGGTCTGCATATACTCGTTCACGGCAATATAACCCCGCGTGTCGGTGTCCACCCCCGCCGCCGGTAAATTCAGCCCGGCGGCATTGGCCAGCCAGCCAATGGCCATGACCACCAGCGCCGTTTCCACGGTGAAGTTTTGCCCGGCCAACCGGTAATGGACATGCAGACGGCCCGAAGCCGCTTCGGGTTCGCCGTCCACCTGTTCAATCGCCGTCAACCCCTCAATCCCTTCTACCACCTGTACGCCATTAGCTTCGTAGGCGGCTTTGACGGCCGTGGCCACCTCCGCATCTTCCGTCATCAAAATGCGCGGTGCGGCTTCCAACATCGTCACCTTTGTACCAAAGGCATTAAAGATAGAAGCCACCTGCGCCCCGGTCGCCCCGGAACCGAGGACTACCATCGAATCAGGGATCGCTTTCAGCCCCCAGGCATCGCTGTGGGTGACAGCATGTTCAAAGCCGGGAATAGACAGTGTCCGGGAATGGCCACCCGTGCAGATGATGATGTGATCAGCGGTGAGGTGGTGGCCGACGGCGAACCCGGAGCGGCTTCGGGCCGTGACCACCGTATGCGCATCCACAAACCGCGCCGCCCCCGCCTGGGCTACAATCGTCACCCCCCGCTCTTCCAGATCGCCAATCAGGTCAACCTGCTGATGAAATTCATAAATCACGTCCCGAATCCGTGCCAGCAGCCGGTCATAATTGACCACCGGCGGCGCGGCGGCAATGCCATACCGCTCCAACTGCTGCGCCTCACGCACCAGCCGGGCGGCGTGGGCCAGCGTGCGCACCGGAATTGGCCCGTCGTGCGCGGCCATGCCGCCCACAAAATCTTGCGTCACCAACGCCGTGCGCGCCCCTAATTCGGCCGCCCGCTCCGCCGCGGCAATACCCGCCGGCCCGCCGCCTAAAACAATGACATCGAATGGTTGTACGGCCGTCATGTACCTCTTGAGAGATGGAGGTGAGGCTTTAGCCGAGACGTTGGTCGGCTAAAGCCTCACCTCCGTGTGCGATCAGGGTTGGTTTGCCTGCCCAGAATCCGGGTCAATCATCAACGAGGAGACATCTACCACCTCAAAGTTAGCACCCGTGACATCATCCATTTCATGCAGCACATCATTATCCCACCGTTCATCAGGCACACCAGACACATACCAGGGGGAACCGTTGTCTGCCAGGATCATCCCATACGTCTTCATGGCCTGTAGGATAACCTGGGCATGGGGCGAATAGCCGGAGATGTCAAAGTCTGCCCGCAGACGCACGCGCAACCCCATGGGGGGATATTGCGCCCCGGTCAAATCAGAAGCATCGTGGCGGGCGGGCCACCAGTGGGCACTGCGGGTGTCCGGCACCGTGAAGCGGATAGCATGGCGAATTTCCCCCGCCGCCACTTCGTCATACCGCACCAGGCCGGGCAAGATGGGTAATCCAGCAGCGTCGGCCGATGTCCAGCCATCGGGGCGCAGGGCGTGAGAATTCAGGTCATACACCGCGCCATTGCCGGCCTCCCAACTGCCATCCTGCTGCGGGTAAGCGGCGTACATCTCGTAGAGGATGCAGTTATCCCGCTCCAGCACCAGCACGTGCCGGTCGCCATCACTGTCGGGGCCACCTTCAATGGGGGCGTCGGGTGGTACAGGATAGGGGCCGGGGTCGCTCTGTTCCGGCCACCAGATGAAGTCAACGGTCACTTCTGGCTGACTGCCGGGCACAACGACAAAGGGGATACCAATGGGGCTGTTGGAGCCAGGCGGCCAGACGCCGGAGCCAAAATCCATATGCAGCCCGGTGTCCGCGCCGATGGTGTTGATGAACGTGTCGGAATTGGGATGGACGGGGAGAGTGTCAATCCGCGTATTCCAGATGTTATCGGTGGGGAAGATGTCACAGCCGGCAATTTGGGGTGGGGGTGTGCCGGGTTTGGTGACGAGGGGCAGGTAGGTGGGTGGGGAACCGGTGGGGGTCACGGCCGTGACCCGCCGCACCATCTGCCCCACAAACAATGCCATCAACAAGAGAAGTCCCAGGATGGGGATAATTTTGGTTGTCTTCATATTCGTTTCCAGGTTGGTAACCGGTTATCGGTAATCAGTTATTGGTTATCGGTAAACTGAATGCTTACTAAGGCAATGGGCCTAACTATACTTGATTGAATGGGGATGAGGTAGCATTATGGCATGGCAGAATGGGAATCGGATGTGGCCGAAGAAACGGGTAAACCGGGCAAGTGGGGGCGAGTGGTGACAACGGCCGTGACCCTGCTCATCCTCATCTCTTTTCTGGGCGTCATCCTCATCACTTTTTATAACCAGTTTACCGGGCGGCAAACGCTGCCGCCGCGCCTGCCGCAGGTCGCCTTTTTGCGCGAAGACGCCAGTGGGGTGTGGCAGCTATTTGTGAGCAATGCACCTACCGGGGAGAGGGTCAACCAGTTAACCACAGAACCGGGGGATGTGCTTAATTTTGCGGCGTCACCTGCTGGCACGGCCGTTGCCTATACCACCCAAAACGAGGACGGCAGCACTACCCTCAAGTTGTTCGATTGGAACGGCCGGGCCACCAGCAATATCCGCACGCTGCTCACCTGTGCGGACGCGGTTTGTGGGCAGATGGTGTGGCACCCGGACGGCCGTCGCCTCATTTACGAACGGCGCGAAGGTAACACCCCCCGGCTGTGGTGGCTGGACACCCAAACGGGGGAGACAGTGACGGTGCTGCAAGAGGCGACGGCCGTCAGCCAGAACGCCGCCATCTCTGCCGACGGCGAATGGCTCAGTTATGCCGACCCGCTCAACGAGGAAACGGTGTTGTATGCTTTTGGCGTAGGCGCACAGCAGAAGGTGACAAATTTGTTGGGCAACACGGCCGTGTGGCATCCCACCATCTCCCAATTTTTGTTCAGTGATTTTGACCTGCTCGTCTACCATGGCGACGACAACCAGACCAGCCATGCCGAACACAGCCACGATTTTGCCCAGGCCATCCACCTCTATCTGGGCAATATCAATAACGAATGGCATCCCTTACTCAGCGAGACGGGTAATGTGGATGACGCAAACCCGGCCTGGTCACCGGATGGTGATTGGATCGCCTTTGGCCGCAGGCCCATCCGCACCACGGCGGGGCGGCAGTTGTGGTTGATGCGGGCAGATGGGACGGAGGCACGGCCGTTGACGGACTCTCTCACCATTCATCATGGGCCGCCGGTCTGGTCGCCAGACGGCCGTTACCTGCTTTTCCAACAATTTGACACGACCAACGGAACCACCCCCCCACAAATCGCGCTGCTGGAAGTCAGCACCGGGGCCGTTACCCCCCTGGTGGAAAACGGTATCTTGCCTACCTGGATTCGGTAATCGGTGATCGGTAATTGAGTAGTTGACCTCCCCATCACCCCATCACCATGTCACCTTGTCACCTTGTCACCTTGTCATCCAACCGACACTGCGCCGAACTGCCAGGCAGCCGATAGCGGTTGGCGGCTACCCACCGGTAAATGCGCTCTTCCAGTTGTTTGATGCCCGGTAGGGGATAGAGCCAGGTAAACGGCCGTGCCCACCACACATGGCGCAGCGCCTCATTCACCGCCGCCGCGCCGCCGCTGAGACGGCCGTCGGCACTCACAAACCATACCTGGGTCATGCCATCTACGGCCGTAAGGCCCAGCGCCGCCATTTGCTCCGGTATCCGCTGCCAGGGACGAACGTCTACCCGTCCCCGTGTCCACGTCTGCACCAGACGTGCCGACTTTTCTCAAAAACCACAATCACCGTCATAAATCAGCATTGGGGACAGCGTTCTGTTATCTTTTGTCATGCCTACATCCTGCCTTCTATCGTTGATAAACATACACACCTGATTATACAATCAGTGCAAATTTCACCGAGTACTTCTTTCGTCTTGCGCACTTTGGCCCTTAGCGCCTTTTTACATACCTATCAGGAGGAGAGATGAATCTACAAAAACGTTCATTACTGGAAAAAGATATTGATGCACTTAATCAAACCATTCACCAGATAAGTCATCTGGTGCAAGAGGCTATCGCCCAGGCGGTGCAGGCGCTTCTGGAGCGAGACGGGGAAGTGGCACGCCAGATCATTAACCAGGATGCCCAGGTGAATGAATTGCGCTACCAGGTGGAGAAGTTGGCGCTGCAAGCCATTGCTACCCAGCAGCCGATGGCCGGGGATTTGCGGGCGATTATGACGGCCGTGTACGTGGCCCTGGAATTGGAACGTATTGGCGATCACGCGGTAAACATTGCCCGGCTGGTGCTACGGGTGGATGCCGATGGGCCGTTCACGTCGCTTTATAAATTACCGGCGATGGCGCAACGTGCCCGTGACATGGTGCATGAAGCGGTGATGGCCTTTTTGCAGCGCGACGAAAACCTGGCGCGTCTGGTGATGGCTGATGATGACCGCATAGATACGCGCTACGCAGAATTGATACAGGAAACGTTGCAGGACATGCGGGATGATGACTACATTCCGCGCGCGACTACCCTGCTGCTGGTGGGGCAAAATCTGGAACGTATTGGCGACCGGGCCACCAACATTGCCGAACGGGCGATCTTTGCGGCGTCGGGGGTGGTGGAAGAGGCGCCATCGGAGCCGTATCTGTAATCCGTTATCCGATTACGGTTCACGGATTACGGGTTACGGTTCAGGGTTCACGGTTCACGGATTACGGATTCTTGCCAGGCCAACGGCCGTTCCAAATGCACCGTATGCCCCGCCCCCGGCACAATCTCCAGGTGGGCGTTGAGTAATAAGGCGGCCATTTGCCGGTTAATGGTCACAAACTTTGTGTCCAGTTCGCCCGCCAGCAGCAGTGTGGGTATCGTCAAGGTTGGTAGCTGCTCCCAGAGCGAGGGCTGCGCCCCGGTACCCATGCCGCGCAAACTGTTTGCCAGCCCCAGGGGATTATTTTGCAGCCGTTGTTGGTGTAATTGCTGGCGAACGGCCGTTGGTAGTTGCTGCTGGCTGGCCCACAATGGCAATTGTTCCCACCGATTGACAAAGGCTTCTACGCCGTTGGTCTCAATCCAATCGGCTAATTCTTGATCTTGTGTGATTCGCTCTTTGCGCTCAACGGCCGTGGCCAGACCCGGCGACGCGCTTTCCAGGATGAGGTGGGTGATGCGGTGGGGATAGGTCACGGCCGTAAACAATGCCAACCGCCCCCCCATCGAATATCCCAATATCCCCATCTCCGCATACCCCCATTCATCGACAAGGGCGAGCAGGTCAGCCGCCACCCGCTCTATGGCATAGCGGGTTTCATCGGGCGGCGAAGCGGTACGGCCGTGACCCAGTACATCCACCAGGATCACCTGATAATGCTCGGTTAGCCCGGGCAATAAAGGCCGCCAGTTTTGAGAACTGCCCGTAAAGCCATGCAACAATAGCAACGGCCGTCCCCCCCCGTGCCTTTCCACATAGTATGTAACGCCATTCACAGACACATATGGCATTTTGTCACCATGTCACCTGGCCACCATGTGACCTTGTCATTGTGCCCCCTGCCCCGTCCAATACTGCTCCGCCAGCGTAAACGCCTGCGCCCCAATTTGGGTACCCATACGCCGGGCAAACAGGTCAGCGTCCTGGAAGTGGATACCGCCGTACCGGCGCGAGAGTCCCGCTTCATCGGCCGCTTCCTGGAATGTGGCCCATTGCAGCGTCACCACTTCTGCCGGACTGCCCTCAAACATATTGCCGCTAATGGGTACCACATGCTGCCCCAACAAATCGGGAATACCATCCCGGTTAAAATCCTCGTCATACAACATCGTTACGCCATCATAAAAGCGGTTGCTGCCCGTAAAGCGGGTCAACACCTCGGCAGCGGCGGCGCTAAAGGTGCTATGCCCGGACACGTATTCGGCAAACGGCGGCGTCACAAAGGTCAGGCTTTGGTACGGCCGCCACGTTTCACCGGGAATCAGCTGCTTGCCCTGGTTGGGACCACCCCATGCTTCTACCATCTGCCCGGCATATTTGTGCTGAATGGCCGACGCCGGCCGAATGTAGTCATAGGCACGCTTGGCTTCCCAGGCAGCAATGCTGCTATCGAACAACGCCCCATTCAATGCAAAATAGAGTTTCACGTCCTCATCAATCGTGTGTTTGTCGCGGAAGCAAATGCCGTGCGCCAGCGCATTCCAATGGCCAGGCGGCGTCTCCGAACGCGGCCCGTCGGCCCAGTATTCGGCAATCACTTTTTGTTCGTCGGTCAGGTTGGCGCTGATGTGCAAAATCTCGTCTACTTGCCTGTTGTATGCTTCATCGTGGGTCATGGTCTGGCCCAGGGCGTCGGTGTAGGGTTCGTTGGAACCGGCCTGGGGCGGCATTTGTGGGCGGAATTGGCTACCACTGGTCAGGGCAAACGGCCGTACCGCTCCCCAGTGCGGCGTCAAAAACACCTGGTCCCGGTACGTGGCCGGGTTTGCATGGTCAGTCATAGGCCAGCCCGCCTCATTAGTCAGCCCCCCGGTAGGTACCCGCAGCGGCTGCCAATGGTTGGGGTTAAAGCCGGCATGTCCCGGTGCATTATCGGCATTGGGGTCGGCGCTGTTCCACACCACATACAGTTCAGGATAGGCTGCTGAGGTGACATCGGCGTAATTGTTGGCGACGTTTGACCCATCCTCGGCACGGTCGGCTACTATGGCTTGCGCGGCCATATAACCAAGCCCCGCCGGAGACGTGGCGTCCGCTTCCATGACAATCTGGTACCCCAACGCATTCAGCAAATTACTAAAGGCGTAGGTTCGTTTTTCATGGTCGGGGTATAGGGTGATGAGCATGTGGTAGGCAGCCTGACTGACGGCTGCCCCTTTATGGGCGTCGGTATGTTCCGCAGTGGGGCGTTTGAGTGCGGGATCAAGGACGGTGGGCACGGCCGTGTCGTCATATAGCGCCCAGGCATCGTACATCGCCGCATGAACCATATAGAGTGACCGGGCCGTCACGGTGGGCCGGGGCGCCCCATTCCGTATGGCCGCCAGCATCACCTCATTCCACAGCACCACCAGGTTGGCCGGTGGCGCTGGCAACCCGGCCACATGGGGCGCCGGTGACGCCAACTCTGCCACAGAAAGCAGCGGGGAGGAAACAGGCGCGGATTGTTCACTGGCCGTACCCTGATTCTGGCAAGCGGCCAGCAAAACCATGAGGCTCAGCAACCCTATGCATTTGCCAAATATAGTTGAGTGGGTAATAAATGATTTCATGGGATATTTCCTTTGACGAGTTATTCTCAGCCTTTGCTGAATCCTGTTTTTCGGCAGGCCGAATAATGAGGGAAAATGTAATCTGGCTTAGGGCACAAGTCAAGTAACCATATGACACAAGTAGGGTTCACCCGGCTTGTAATGATACAATTGGCGGTCTATGGCTGTTCATCAGGCTCCGGCAACACACAATGGGCGGTTGACTTTTTACGCGGGCCAATTTACCCTCTTTTTTCTGGCATTTATCGCCGGGTTGGCCCTGAGCCGCTTATGGTACGAGGGCTTTTTCCCACGACTGGTGTGGCTGGGACGGCCGTTCATCGCCCTCCCCTTTGCCGCCCTCACGGCTTATGCCATATGGCTGGTCTGGCTGAAATGGGCCAACCGGCTACCCCCGCTCATCCTCAGCCCACTGCTGCTCAATTTACTCTGGCTGTTCAACCCGGCAGTTGACCTGGTGGGCAGCCGGTTGATTTTTGCCGCCGGTGTGTGGCTGACGGCCGTGTTAATCTTTGGAACACGGCTAAACGCGGCTAAAGACAGATTTTTGCAGTGGGGCGGGCTGGCTTTCGTAATTGTTATTTTGCTGCCGGTTTATTTGCTCACCATGTCTGCCAGCGTGGGGGCGGCAGACACATTTGAGTTCCAGGTGGTCACACCCAAACTGGGCATTGTGCATCCCACCGGTTACCCGCTCTATTTGCTATTGGGCAAACTTTTTACCCTGCTGCCGGTGGGCACACTCGCCTGGCGACTGAATCTGGCGTCGGCCATTTATGCCCTGGTAGCCATGAGCATATTCTACTTGTTGGTATACCGGATGCTGCGCCATCCCCTGCCCGCCATCCTCAGCGCCACTGTCACCGGCCTCAGCCTCACCTTCTGGAGCCAGGCCATCATCGCCGAAGTATACGCCCTCCACGCGCTGATTGTGATGGTCGCATTGTATTTGATGGCGGAGATTGGGGGTTGGAGATTGGTCATTGGTCATCGGTCATTGGTCATTGGTCATCGGTTATCTAGCACCCCATCACCTGCTCACCCTTTCACCCCATCACCTGCTCACGTATACGCGCTGGCCTTCACCCTCGGTCTGGGCCTGACCAACCACATCACCACCCTCTTTTTACTACCACCTGCCTTACTTACCATCCTCTTCACTGCCCGACCTACCTCCCCCATCACACATCACGCATCACGCATCACGCATCACGGGCAACGGATTACGGACAACGGATTACCGATCACGGATTACCGTTTCTGGCTCAAAACGGCCGTCGCCCTCCTCCTCCCCCTGCTACTTTACACCTACCTGCCGTTACGCTGGCAGGCAGTAAACGGTGAGGCGATGGGGCTGGCCCGCTTTGTGGATTGGGTGGTGGGTGGTCGTTTTCAAGGGGCGCTGCAACTGCGCGCCTGGTTGGATGATCCTGTCCGTTATCAGATTGTGGGCCGCCTGTTTCTGACGAATTGGGGTTGGTGGGGGCTGGCGCTGGCCGGGTTGGGGCTGGTGGTGATGGTACGGCGGCAGTGGCGCACGGCCGTCATCCTGCTGCTTGCCTGGCTTGGCTACACCTTCTATGCCCTCAACTACTACGTGCCCGACCTGGCCGTTTTTGTCCTGCCCGCGCAACTGGTGGTAGGCGTCTGGTGGGCGGTCGGCTTAGCTTTTGGCTGGGCGCTGGTGCAACGCGCTGTTTATCGCTGGCAGTGGCCGGACGTAACGCCGCTGGTACTCACCTTTGCCCTGATCCCGGCGTTAACAATGGTGGCAGACCATTGGGCGGTCAACGATCAATCCGGGCCAAACCCGTTGGAACAGTGGGGGCGAGCCGTGCTGGCGCTGCCCCTGGCCGAAGGCGCGGCCATCCTGGCCGATAGCGAAAAGATCGCGCCGTTGCTCTATTTGCAGGTAGCGGAAGGGTTACGCCCCGACCTGGACATTTCTGTCTGGCCGGATGAAACCGCCTATCGGGCACAAGTAGACGGCCGTCTCGCCCAAAATCAATCCGTCTATCTGGCCCGTTACCTGCCTGGTTTACAAGGCATCTACCATCTGCGCTCCCTCGGCCCCCTCACGGAAGTCGCCAATTATCCAATGACCCAATTACCAAATCCTTCGGCAGGCTCAGGACAGGTTCTCCCAATCTCCCAATCTCGCGGTGTCCCCACCGCCAATCTCCCATTCGACCCCCTCACCCTCCTGACCTACTCCCTGGAACCAATGGCAGCGGTGGATGAAAGGAGTACGGCCGTCACCCTCTACTGGCAGGCGGCGGAAGCGGTGGACGAGGTGCTGCATGTGTATGTGCGTGTGGTGGGGGGCGAAGGCAACGGCCGTGCCATCCACAGCCAACACCCCGCCAACAACTTTTACCCCACCAACGCCTGGCAACCCGGCGAAATCGTACCCGATTATCACCTGCTGCCGCGCCCCATTGTGAACGGCAAGGCTACGTTAACCTATCAGGTGGCCGTCGCCCCACCCTTCACTTCATCTGACCAACTGGCCTGGCAAGATTTGACGGCCATTGAGGTAACGGCCGTTGGGAACACAGTGGTGGCCCCCTCCCGGCTGCTGCGTGCCCAAATTGGGGACTATCTGCTAAACGGGGCCACCTTCCCTGCCAAAATTCGCCCTCAGACCAGGCTACCTTTGCTGCTGACGGGATTCGGCCGCGAAAATCCAGGGCTGCAATTCAAGTTACAGCCAGTAAGCAGCTCAATCGGGCCAATCGCCGAATTTTCGCCGCCACCGCCCGTGCCACCCGCCCACATCTGGCAGGATTACCTGGATTCAGACTTGCCACCCGGTCTGTACCACATCGTGGCGGATTATGAGGCAGAGAATGAAGAGGATTGTGAGCACGGCCGTTGCCCTCCTCCCGCTTCTTACTGTGGCTGGATGTCACCCGCCCAGGCTGGTTGTGTGGTGGGGCAGGTGGAAATTAGCGGCGTGGCGCTGCCGGAAACGGCCGTGAACTACGCCGACCAGATCGCCCTGCTGGATGTGACCACCAGCGGCCCGGCGCTGACGCCCGGTGGGCCACTCCAGGTGCAGCTCAACTGGCTGTCGTTGGCGAATATGACCAACGATTACACCCTGTTCTTGCAAGTGGTGGATGCCCAAGACCGGATTGTGGGGCAGGTGGATAGCTGGCCGGTGCAGGGCACCCGCCCCACCAGCGGCTGGCAGCCAGGTGAAACAATCCGCGATGTGTATACCATTCCCTTGAGCCAGGAAATGCCGCCCGGCGACTATCGCCTGCTGGTGGGGTGGTATTTGCTGGGCGACGGCCGTCGCCTGCCGGTACTGGACGCAGCTGGCACGGCCGTAGAAGACAAACTGGTTTTGCCCGGCCTGTATGTGTCTAAATGACCTGAAGGATGGCATATGTCTAAAAGATGGGACTTTTCCGCTTTTACCCGCCCGGCGCAAGAAGTGGCCCCGGCGTTATTAGGGCAGAAACTCGTGCGGGTGGTAAATGGACAGATAGTCAGCGGCCTCATCGTGGAAACTGAGGCGTACTGCGACGGCGACGCCCCCGACCTGGCCTGCCACGGCGACCGGGCTAACAAGGGCCAACCCACACCACGCACGGCCGTGATGTTTGGCCCCGCCGGTCACGCTTACGTCTATTTCACCTACGGTATGCACTGGATGTTTAACGTGGTTACCGGCCAGACCGGGCAGGCCAACGCGGTATTGATTCGGGCCTTGCAGCCACTTGATGGGATAGAATGGATGCAGCAGCAGCGTGGCGCACGGCCGTTGGCCTCACGACCACTGGTCGCACTGACCAACGGCCCCGCCAAACTGGCCCAAGCCCTGGCCATTGACCAATCACTCAACGGGGCAAACCTGTGTGATCCGGATGGGGTTATATGGATTGAAATGGGCACGGCCGTCAACCCCACCGACATCGGCACCGGCCCCCGCATCGGCCTGGGGCAAACACCCGAACCCTGGCTTTCCATGCCCTGGCGCTATTGGATAAAAGATAACCTTTACGTATCTAAAAAATGAACAAAATCCACAGATTCCGCAGATTACCCAGATTTATTTCTTAAATCGGTGGAATCTGTGTAATCTGTGGATTACAGGAGAAACATGAAACTACTCGAAGGCAAAAAAGCACTCATTTTTGGTATCGCCAACAAAAACTCCATCGCCTGGGGCATTGCCCAGGCGCTACACGAACATGGGGCGCAGTTGGCGTTTAGTTATGGTTTTGAGCAGTTGGAAAAACGAGTACGGCCGTTAGCCGAACAACTCGGCGTCGAATTTGTAGAGGAATGTAACATCGAAGACGACGCCCAAATTGCGACCACCTTCCAAAAGGTGGGCGACCATTTTGGCAACCTGGACATCCTGGTACACGCCATTGCCCACGCCAAACGGGAGGATTTGGACGGCCGTTTTGTAGACACCAGCCGTGATGGTTTTCGCCTGGCTATGGACGTCAGCGTCTACAGTCTGGTCTCCCTCACCCGTGCCGCCGCCCCCCTGATGACCAATGGTGGCAGCGTCCTTTGCCTCACCTACTACGGCGCGGAAAAAGTCATCCCCCACTACAACGTCATGGGCGTAGCTAAAGCCGCCCTGGAAGCCAGCACCCGCTACCTGGCGGCCGACCTCGGCCCACAAAACATCCGCGTCAACGCCATCTCCGCCGGGCCAATCAAAACCCTTTCCGCCTCCGGCATTGCCGGTTTCCGCAAAATGCTGCACTACGTGGAAGAACGCGCCCCCCTGCGCCGCAACGTAGACCAGCGAGAAGTCGGCCAGACCGCCCTCTGGTTATGCAGCGACCTGAGCAGCGGCGTCACCGGTGAAATTATCTACGTAGACGCCGGTTATCACATTTTGGGTATGCCCGAACCACCGGAAAAGTGGGAATAGTATGAGTAAGCCGCCAAATGGAATTTGGCGGCTTACTTGCGTTTGACAAACCAGAGTCATCCGCTATACTGGCGGCCAATTTTGTGACATTGATTTGTCAAATTCACAATCTTATCCAGAGCAGTGGAGGGACCGGCCCGATGAAACTGCAGCAACCCCCAATTCAGGGAAAGGTGCTAATTCCGGCAGCCGAGGCTGAATGATAAGAGGAAACTGGATAGTCAGTAAAAGCCTCTTGTGTAGCCAGGAGGCTTTTTTTGTTGGTTAATAGATATTTACTTTGGAGGTATAGATAACATGCTCAATTTTATGGCAGCACCCAGTTTGCTGTTCACGTCTGAATCGGTGACCGAAGGTCACCCGGACAAAATGTGCGACCAGATTAGCGACGCCGTATTGGACGCCATTCTGGCCCAGGACCCCTATGCGCGGGTGGCTTGCGAAACGGCCGTCAAAACCGGCTTCGTCATGCTCCTCGGCGAAATCACCACGTCCGCCCATGTCAATTATGACAAACTGGTGCGCCAGGTGGTGAATGACATTGGCTTCGACAGTAGCGACAAAGGGTTCGATGGCAACACCTGTTCCGTCCAGGTCGCCATCGCCGCTCAAAGCGCCGACATCGCCCAGGGCGTGGACAAAGCTCTGGAGTACCGCCACCAGAACGGCAACCAGGACGCCGAAATTGAGGCATTGGGCGCCGGCGACCAGGGCATGATGTTTGGCTTCGCCTGCAATGAAACCGAAGCCCTCATGCCCCTGCCCATCCACCTGGCCCACGCCCTCACCCGCCGCTTAAGCCAGGTGCGCCGCGATGGTACCTTGCCCTGGGTGCGCCCAGACGGTAAAGCCCAGGTGACGGTGGAATACAGTTATGGCAAACCCCGCCGCATCACCACCGTTCTCGTCAGCACCCAACACGCGCCCGAAATAGATAATGAGACCGTTCGCCAGGGTATCATCCAACATGTCATCCTACCCGTCATCCCGGCCCACCTGGTGGATGAGGAGATGCGCATTTACGTGAATCCCACCGGCCGTTTTGTGGTCGGTGGCCCGCTGGGAGATGCCGGTTTAACCGGACGTAAAATCATCGTAGACACTTATGGTGGCATGGGGCGGCATGGCGGCGGCGCGTTCAGCGGCAAGGATTGCACCAAAGTGGACCGCAGCGCTGCTTACGCGGCTCGCTGGGTCGCCAAGAATCTGGTGGCAGCCGGTCTGGCCGAACGCTGCGAAGTGCAGGTAGCCTATGCCATTGGCGTGGCCCGCCCCCTGAGCGTCAACGTGGAAACGTTTGGCACCAGCCAATACAGTTCGGAACAGTTGGGGCAGTTGATTGAAGAGCATTTTGATCTGCGACCCGGCGCGATCATCCATGACCTGGATTTGCGCCGGCCCATTTACCGGGCAACGGCCGTTTATGGACATTTTGGTCGCCATGATATTGACGCCCCCTGGGAAAATACGGATCGGGCGGAGGCGCTGCGGGTGGCCGCGGCCCGGTTTGAACCGGTTTATGCCTGACCTGATTCAATACCCGTAATTTCCTAATGCCTTCACGCTTTCTTTATGCCATAATAGCTGCCATTGAATCATTTTCATTGTAGGAAAGCCTGGTAGTTTCAAGTGCTTTTCGCCAAACGAGGAGCAAAAAGTGACATTCACGATTCTGGTGGTAGATGATGAACCGGCCCTGCGTGACCTGATTGGGCAAATGCTGGAAATTGGGGGATATGCTGTCCAGGAAGCCAGCGATGGCGAAGAAGCGCTGGATATGATTGACGAAACGCCGCCAGATGCGGTGATTCTGGATGTGATGATGCCGGAGATGGATGGGATTACGGTGTGCAAGAGGCTGCGGGCGAATCCGGCTACAGCTTCATTGCCCATTGTTATGCTCAGCGGCAAGACACAGCGCGAGGCGGTGGCCGAAGGGTTGGCCGCCGGGGCCAACAAGTATTTGTGCAAACCAGCCTCGTTTGAAGAGTTGATGGCGAGTTTAGAGGAAGTGTTGTCGGCTACGGCCGTGCGCTAACCCCCTACGCACTTAAAGACCAGACAGGTCTGTGAGACCTGTCTGGTCTTTTTATTTTCCTATCCCTGAAACAGTCGGGACAAAAACTCAAAGACACCTAACAACTGCGCGGCCGACACCGCCACCACGATGATGACCACCCAGCGTACAAACTGGGCGCCACGTTTCACGGCTACACGCGCCGCCAGCCAGGCCCCCAACGAATTACCAATCGCCAGAATCAGCCCAATCCCCCAGGCCACCTGATCGTTGGCGATAAACACCAGCAGCGACGAGATGGTAAAGGCCAGCACAATCAGATTCTTGACGGCGTTGGCACGCACCAGGTTGTAACCCACGTTCAGCACCAGCGCCGCCAATAAGAAAATGCCCACCCCGGCTTGAATAAAACCGCCATAGATGCCAATGACAAAAAAGATGAGCAGTTGTACCAGCGACGGCCGTTCCTGTAGATGCTGCATATCGCCCTGTACCCACCGTTTGGGGTCTACAAACAACGTCACCAACATCACAATCATCAGCGCGCCAATGACCTTTTCCATCAGCGCCTCATCCAGGTCTACGGCGATTTGCGCGCCGATGATGGAGCCGATGATGGCGGGGACAGACAACATCAGCCCGCCGCGCATATCCATCATCCCCTTGCGGCGGAAGCTCTCGGTGGAGACTACATTTTGAAAGAGGATGCCCACGCGGTTGGTGCCATTGGCAACGTTAGCCGGTAGGCCCAGAAAGATGAGCACGGGCAAGGTAATGAGCGAGCCGCTGCCCGCCAGGGTGTTAATGAATCCGGCGGCAATGCCGGCGATGATAACGGCTAGATAGATGGGCCATTCCATGATGAAGCTTCTCCTGGGCAAAAATGTAGTGCAAATTGCTGATTTGCGCTACATTTTCGCCGGAGGTGATGGGATGAGATATGACCTGGTGATTAAGAATGGGGTGGTGGTCACGGCCGTGACCACTTTCCCCGCCGACGTGGCCATTGACGGCGACACGATTGTGGCTGTGGGGCGGGGGCTGCGCGGGCGGCGAGAGATGGACGCGGCGGGCAAACTGGTACTGCCCGGCGCGGTGGATATGCACGTGCATTTGCAAATGCCCATTGGCCGTTTTGTTTCCACCGATGATTTCTACGATGGCACGGTGGCGGCGGCGTTTGGGGGGACGACCAGCATCATTGATTTTGTGGAAACGGGGCCGGAGGAGACGATGGTAGACGCCATTGCCGCCCGCCGCGCACTGGCCGATGGGCGGGTGGTGGTAGATTTTGGGCTGCACATGACCATTACCCCCACTGACATGCCCAAGCTGGAGCAGGTTGCGGCCGCATTTGCCGCCGGTTGTACCAGTTTTAAGCTGTATATGGCCTATGGGCACCGCCTGGACGATGGGCAGTTATTGCGGGCATTGACGGCCGTACACGCTGTTGGTGGTCTGCCGGTGGTTCATGCCGAAAATTGGGATGTGATTCAGGCGTTGGTGGCGGAGAATGTGGCCCACGGCCGTACCAGTCCCCACTGGCATCCGCGCAGCCGCCCGGCGTTGTTTGAGGCGGAGGCGGTGGGGCGGGTCATTGATATGGCCGCCTTTGTGGGCGCGCCGGTACACATTTTCCATGTTTCCTGTGGGGTGGCGGCGGTGCGGATTGCGGCGGCACGGGCGCGGGGGCTGCCGGTGACGGGCGAAACCTGCCCGCAATATCTCTTCCTGACGCAGGAGGTGTATGACCGGCCTGGGGTAGAGGGGGCGTTGCCCGTTTGTGCCCCGCCTATTCGGGAAGAGTTTGAGCAAGAAGCGTTGTGGACGGCCGTGCAGCGCGGCGATTTGCCGGTGATTACCACTGATCATTGCCCGTTTACGGCAGCAGAGAAGGCGACGGGGCTGGATGATTACAGCCAGATTCCGGGCGGTGTGCCTTCCATTGAGATGCGGCTGGCGGCGATGTATGGCGGCGGCGTGGCGCGGGGGTGGCTGACGCTGCCGCAGTGGGTGGCTGTGTGCTGCACCACGCCGGCGCAGCTGATGGGGCTGGCGCGGAAAGGGCACCTCGCGCCGGGCTATGAGGCGGATGTGGTGATTTTTGACCCGGACGCGCCCTGGACGGTGACGCCTCAAACGCTCCATGAGACGGCCGGGTGGACGCCCTATGAAGGGTTGACGCTGCCGGGGCGGGTGCAGACGACGATTATTCGCGGGCAGGTGGTGGTGGCGGATGGGGAATTGCAGGTGGGGGCGGGCTACGGCCGTTACCTGCGCGGGTAGGCAGTCACTTTTCCGACAACGACAATGCCCGGTACAGCTACGGCGGTACGTTGTCATCCGCATCTGGCCAATGCCAGCAGCGCAGCCGCCAATCGTCCCGTTCGGCAATCACCGCACCCACATAACCCGGCAGCGGGTCTAATGAATGCAACTGCCAGCCGGCCGCTCCCGCCTCACTGCTGCGTATCTGCACCAACCGCGCCGGCTCATCCGGGCACAGCGTCACCTCAAATGACTTCAAGGGGCAAGATAAGCCCTCGCCAATGGCCTTGATAAATGCTTCCTTGCGCGTCCAGCAGTTAAAAAATGCCTGCGGTTTTTGGGGGTCGGGCACGGCCTTATACGCCGCATACTCCACCGCCGCAAAAAAGCGCCGCGCCACCCGGTCCGCATCCGGCAACGGCCGTACCCGTTCTATATCCACGCCAATGGCCCGCCCCCGGGCAAAGGCCAACAGCGCCACTCCATCAGCATGGGACACATTAAAGTGCAAATCCCCCTCCGCCAACGCCGGTTTGCCATGTGGGCCATACACAAAGGGTACGGCCGTTGGCTCCATCTGTTCATACCCGCCAATCAACCGCCGCAGCGTCGCCCGCCCCACCACATAATGCGCCTGAGCCTCGGCAAAGTGGAATTTGGCCGCCCGCGCCTGCTCGGCGGATGAGAGAATGGTGAAGAGAGCGGGGATGGTGGCGGACGGCCGTGCCAACCGCACACACCACACATGCACCTCGTCAGGTGGTAAAGGGGGTACGGCCGTGTTCACCGGCCACGCATTTATCTCCATCATAAAGGGATTTTACAGCAGTGCCCGGCAAGGGGCATAACCATATTAGTTAACCGGTGCCTCACAGCCCCTTGTCTGGCCCTACGCCACCCCCATTTGCTACACACTTCCCCCCTACTATATAATCCACCCGTGGAACAGCTTCCCGGAGAATGAGTTTCAAAAGTGATGAAACAAATAACAACGCCCCGATCACCCTACCGCCTCACCCTGTTGGCATTATGCCTGCTGGCATTTGCCATAGCCGGGATAGCAAGCCTATCGCCACAACCAGCCATTGCCAACGCCTACCAACTACCCATCATTTCCATTCCCCAAAACCAATACTTCGTCAACGAAGGCAGCATTGTCAACATCACCGTGCAAATCAACATACCACCAGACGCTGCTTCACCCGCTTCTGTGTCTTATGCTACCACGCCCATTACGGCCGTGCCCGGCACCGATTACACCTCCGCCAGCGGCATCATCACCTTTACCAACACCTCCCCCCTCCAGGTCGTCATCCCCATCCAAACCAACGTCAACAATGCCTCCCTGCTTGACCGCACTTTTACATTTTCCATTTCCAATCCTACCAATGCCACCACCAACCCCGCCCAATCCTCAACCCTGGTTACCATTCGCAACACCAACGTCACCGCCACCCCCACGCCTACCGGCGGCCCGCCCATATTTGCAGACGCCTTAGAGCCAAACAACAGCTTCAATGAAGCCAGCAACGTAGACGCGGGCGGCGCGGCGCGGTGCAACCTCACCTTCTATCCTCCTGGCGACCAGGACTTCTTCCGCTGGTGGGGCCAGGCCGGCATCTCCTACCGCGTCTTCACCCGCGACCTGGACGCCGGGCTAGACACCCAACTGCAAGTCTTCGACACCAACCAAAACCTCATCGCCGAAAATGATGACGAAAGCCCCGGCGGCCGCACTTCCAGTGTCACTTTCAGCGCCAACGTCACCGGCTTCTATTTTGCCCGCGTCATCAACATTATTCCCGGCGATCCGGTAGACAAAACCTACTGCTTTGAAGTCAGCCGTTTTTTGGAACCCACGCTCACCCCACCTCCCGCCTTCCCCCCCGGCGCTGATGCCTGCGAATTCAATAGCACCATTGACACTGCCTGTCTCATCGTAGTTAATGAAACTGTATCCCTCAATTTCATCCCCACACTCGGCAGCCACCAAGATACCGATATGCTGCGGCTATGGGTAAAACCTGGCATTTACTATACGTGCGAAACCACCATCCCCGCCGGCTCTGCCGCCGATACCAATATCATCCTGCTCGATGGCAACGGCAACCCCTTTAACCCCTGGATTGGCAACGATGACAAAGAGCAGGGTGACCTGGGCAGTCTGGTTTCTTACCTGTCCACTTATACGGGCTGGCTGTTCGTTGAGGTGGGGCCGGTCAATGTGCCCCCCCTGGCCGAAGCATCACAGCACACCTATACCCTCACCTGTACACAACTGGTAGCCACGCCCACCCCTACGGCTACCAACACGGCCACACCCGCTCCGCCAGCACCACCCGGCGGCGGCACATTCTCTACGCCCACACCCCAACCCACTTTTGAGTTTCCCACCCCCTTCCCCACGCCCACCGCCATCAACCCGGCCGACTTTATTCCCACACCGGTACCACCGCCGCTGGTGGATGTACAACCGCTGCCGACGGCCACGGCCGTGGCCAGCGGCCAACTCATCAGCATTGATGTCACCATCTTCTTTGACAGCAACAACAACTATTTGCCAGAACAACCGGAAGGCATCTTCGGGCTGGATGTGGCCCTCTTTGACAACGCCACCAGCGACTTGCTTTCCTACGGCCAGACCAACGAAGCGGGCATGATCCACTTTGAAGTCCAGGCCGCCGGTACGGTGCGCATCGTCGTTCCCTTCCTCAGTTACAGCCAGATCATTACCCAATCCACCGATCAAGTGCTTATTCGTGTCGCGCCCGGCACATTGCCAATTGGAATTCCCTAGATAAAGATTCGCTTTCATGTCCATCGAGCCAGCAGACGAACCGACCCCCGAAACCACATCCCCTGCGGAAGAGTCAACCGCCTCAAACTCCCGATTTGCCGGCCTCGGCCAAAACAAACCGTTGTTGTTTGGCGTGGGCGGTGTGGCGTTGGCCGCGCTGGGCGCTTTATTCTGCGTCATTTGCATTCTAGCCATCCTGTTGGTGCGGGAGTGGCGTGAAGAGGAAACGGCCACGGCGACACCCATTCCCACCCCCACCGCCCTGGCCAGCCTGCCCACCGGCCAACCTCAGGTGCAGGGCGTCAGTAATTCCGGGGCCATCTCTGTCACCCTGGGCATACCAATACTATTGCAATTTGGGGGGCAAGAGTTTGACGTTCTCACCGACATCGTCAGTGGTGATGGCGTCTGGACGCCCGGCGCCAGCGGAGAAGGCCAGGCCTCCTGGGTCAGCGACACAGTCATCAACTACGTCATCGGCCTGCCGGATACTGAAACCAATGAAAACCTGCTGACGCAGTTAGTACCCGGCGACGAGATCAAATTGATTACCAACGGCCGTACCAGTTTCACCTTTGCCTTCTATGAGCGCACCCTGGTGCCCGCCACCGACCGTGCCGTTTATGCCCAACAAACACCCGGCGTCACCCTCATCTTGCTCAAATCCGACGGCAGTGACCGGCTGGTGGTGCGCGGCCGTGCCGTCGCCGCCGAAGCCCCAAACACCCCCGAAGACGTGGTCAGCATCGGCGAAACAGCCCAGCTAGACAACGTGCAAATCACCGCCGACTCCGCCATTTACATCGCCGACCGCCCCGAAATCCCCTCCGGGTTTGCCTACTTCCAGGTAGATTACACCATCCAAAACGTGGGCTTGACGGCGCTGGACACCAGCCTGCTGCAAATGACGCTGGTAGACCAACTGGGCAACCGCTACGCCCTCAACCCCGCCGCCACACAATCTGGCAATTACCCCATTTTGAACGGCTTTCTCAACGCCAACCAGACCGTGCAGGCCACAGCCGGGTATCAGGTGCCACTTGGTTTGAACAGCGAGACGGTCAATTGGGTTGTCGCCAACCAGGATACCGGCGCGCAGGTGTTCATCACGCTGCCATTTACCGGGGGCGAAACGGCCGTGCAAGGGGCCAGCATTGCCCTCTTCCGCGCCGAAGTCTCCAGCGACCTCACCAGCCTGCAATTAGGCGGGCAAATCACCAACCTGGGCACACAACCGCTCATTATCACCGAATCAGACATACAACTCACTTCCCCTGATGGCTCTGTTTATCTGCTGCTGTCCACCAATCCCCCCCTTCCCTGGACGGTAACATCGGGCCAAACCCTGCAATTTTTCGTCACCTACCAGCGCCCACCCGGCGGCAGCGCCATCTTCCGCCTGCTCAACCAGGAATTCCAGATCACGGAACAGCCGTAATCCGTGATGCGTGACCCGTGACCGGTAAACGGATTACGGTTCACGGATTACGAGAATTGCACCTCTCCTTTACTCACCCCACCAACCACTGTGTTATAATGCCTCCGTGATTTTCTGGCCGCAGCTCATCACTTTCCTCACCGAACCACCAGGTAACATCATCTATCACCTGGTGACGCTCTTCGCCCTGCAAGCTGTTTTTGCCATTTGCCTCAGCCAATGGCTGCGTAACCGGCAAGATGGCGACGCCTGGCGGCAGCTTGTGGCAGCCGGCGGGCTGATTGCCGGGCGCGTGCTGCTGCTGGCGCTGGTATTGCTGCTGGCAGGAGATGTGTCTCGTGCGGCGCTCTATTTACCGCCACTGGAGCAGGCGCTCAATGGGGTCACGGCCGTGCTCCTGATCTGGGCGCTCGTCTCTCCTTCAGCCCGGCAGCCGCGTCTGGGCACGGTACTGCTGCTGCTCAGCCTGTTCATCGTTGCCCTGCTCACCCTGACCTTTACCACCACCTGGCAAGCGCAGGCCGCCGCTGAAACCGCATATGCCACCACACCCCAAATGCAGGTCTGGCTGACGCTGCAAGCGGGCATCTACGGCATTGGTCTGGCGTTGACCCTGGTTAACGGGCGCACACGGGCCACTTTATCACCATTTATCATGGCCGTGCTGTTGGGCACGGCCGTTGCCGCCCTCCTGGTCACCCTCAATGCCAACCCCAACGAGGCACAACTGCTTTTCTGGCTGCGCCTGGGTTACCTGGCTGCCTTTCCGCTGTGGGCGGCGCTGGTTTATCGCCAATCATTGGCCCCCCTGGTCGCCGCACAGCAAGCCAACCGCCCCGCCGTGCTCCAGTTGACCGATTCCCTGATGCTGTCTACGGCCGTGCTGCAAACTGTTGACACCGAAAATCGCGCTCACCAGGCCGTCACCCTTATCCAGCAAATGGTAGACGCCGCTTTTGTGGGTGTGGGCATTTTCCCACCCGATAACCGGCAGATTTTATACCTGACCAGCAATCTGCCGCAGGCCGGTACCGATGCGCCTAAAAGCTGGCAGCTCGACCTGATCGAATGGCCCCCCTTCCGCACCGCCATCCGCAAAAAAGAGAGCGTAGAGCTGCTACCCGATGGGCAAGGGACGCGCCCCTTGCAGCTTTTGTACGAGGCCATTCAAGTGGGACCCTATGGGGCCATGCTGGTGGAACCACTGTTTATCGGCGATGAAGCGGTGGGGATGCTGCTGCTGGCCAAGCCGGACGGCCGTCTGCGTTGGACCGCCCGCGAAAAAGCGATTACCCCGGCGTTGGCCGCTTTTGTGGCCCAGGCATTGCTGAACAGTTACCAGAGCCACCCCACCGCACCGTCACCACCGGCCACCACCTTGCCCACCGGCGATACGGCCGTAGGCAGCACCGTTGTCAGCGGCCGTCTCATTGCCCTGGAAGCAGAACGAGACCGCTTAGCCGCCGAATTAGACACCACCGCCAACCGGGCCAGCCAGGCCGAAGCCCGCGCCCTGGTTGCGCTGAAACGCGCCCATGACCTGGCGCAACTGCTGGAAGAGATCGAGCGTGTCAACCGCGATGAACGCATCAACGCCCTGGAACGGGAAATAGAAACCCTGCGTGAATCACTCATCGAAGCGGAAGATGCTATGGCCCTGGCCGCCGCCAGCGAAGGTGAACTCAGCACCGAATGGATCATGCTGACCATTACCCGTTACTCCGGCCAGTTAGAAGAAGCACAGGCGCGCATTGCCGCCCTGGAAACCACCCTGGCGCAACAGCAACAAGGGACAGCGGCCGAACTACTGGTGGCGCTCATTCAGGAACTCCGCACCCCTATGACCTCCATTGGCGGCTTCACCGATTTGTTGCTTGGCGAGACGCTGGGCATCCTGGGCACCCGCCAACGCGACCTGCTACAACGGATTCAGGCTAATACCAGACGCATGGGCAACTTGTTGGATCAAATGCTGCAACTGGCCTCAAACCGGGAACAATCGGCGCCGGCCGATGAAGAAGCGCTGGATGTGCGCGAGGTGATTGAAACGGCCGTGACCGGCGTTATGTCCCAGGTGCGTGATAAAAATCTACGGTTGGATATGGAAATCCCACCGGCGCTACCCCCCCTCACCATGAAACGAAATGATTTACAGCAAGTGTTGGCGCACTTGTTGAGCAATGCCTGCCAGGCCGCCGGGAATAACGGCCAGGTAACCATCACCGCCCAGGCAGCAGCCATTCACCCCCCCACCCACGCCAATGAGTGGCTGCGTTTTTTGCAAGTGAAGGTTTCGGACAGCGGCAGCGGCATTCACCCCGATGATCTGGGCGCTGTTTTTGTGGCGCATCATCGCGCCGATGCGCCGCTGATCAAGGGATTGGGTGATACGGGCGCCGGCCTGGCCATGGCGCACAATCTGGCGCAGGCTAATGGTGGGCGCATTTGGGTGGACAGCACACCCGGCGTGGGCAGCACCTTTTCGCTGCTCTTTCCACTGCCCCACCCAGACGGAGCCAGCATGGACGGGGCCAGCCTGGATAGGGAAACGGTCGTGCCGGCTAATGGGGCAGTACAGCCGTGAGATTTTGATGGAATTAGAAACGCAGGAATCAGGTCGGTGGCAGTGGAATTTGCTCATCACATTTGGTGTGGTGGGTACCGTTTTGCTGGCGCTGCTGCTGGCGCAGTTAGACGGCACACCGCAACCAATGCCACCATCCCCACCCGTTCTCATTACCGACGTAACTATCATCGCCCCCAGTCAGACGCCGCTACCCGCCATCCCTTTGGTCAGCGCCACGCCGACCACTACACCGTTCCCCACCCCCATTCCCACTACCACCTCGCCGCTGCCGGAGGAGTGTGGCGCTGTGCCTGCTGGCTGGATTCCCACGACGGTACATGCGGGCGAGAGCATCATGACGCTGGCTATCCGCTCAGGAACATCAGAAGCGGCCATCATTCGCGCCAACTGCCTGCGCCAGGATATGCTGCTGCCGGGTCTGATCATCTACCTGCCGCCAGCGCCGCCCACACGCCAGCCTTGTGGCCCACCGACTTTTTGGACACAATATGTGGTACAGTCGGGAGATACCATGTTCTCGCTGGCGCTGCGATATGGCACAACAGTGTATGCCATTATCAATGCCAACTGCCTGAGCAGCAGCGATCTACGGGCGGGGCAGGTTATCTTTTTGCCGCCATTGCGCATCACGGCGACGCCGACGCCACCGCCCACCGAACGGCCGTCCGCCACTCCCTGGCCACCAACCAGCACACCAGTACCGCCGACCAACACGGCCGTACCAGCAACAGATACGCCTATTCCGCCAACGGTGACGCCATCGGCCACTGCCACCAGCACTGCCACGGCCGTTCCACCCACCAGCACCCCCAGCCAGACGCCACTGCCACCCACACCAACAGACACGGCTACGGCCGTGCCCCCCACCGATACACCCACCAGCCCGCCCCCAACGGACACACCCACGCTGCCCCCACCCACCGACACCCCCACCCCACTGCCACCAACAGACACGCCCCCACCCCCGACGGACACCCCACCCCCGCCAACAGATACGCCTGCTCCGCCAACAGATACCCCCACGCCATGAGTATTTGTTGAGATGGGTTGGCTTACGGCCGTGCATTTTTCAATTCAGCTTGGAGATGAAACCGCCTGTGTTATAATCGCCTGCTGATTTTCGTCCGTTCGTAGTAGGCGATTTATCGCCGTTGCCCCGAATGGCGATAAATCGCCTACTACAAACTTTTTTTGGGAGAAGGTTGGCTGGAGCCAACCTTTTATGTGTAATGAAGTTATCGGTCATCATTTGCTGCTACAACGAAGCAGCCACAATTCAACAAGTTATCCACAAAACAAGAGCAGTAAATCTTGGCCCTGGATGGGAACGAGAAATCATTGTGGTGGACAACTTCTCCACAGACGGTACCCGTGATATTTTGCGTCAGATAGATGATCCCGTTGTGCACATCATTTTCCACGAGCGAAACAGGGGCAAAGGCATGTCCATTCGCAGCGGCATTGCCCACATGACCGGCGATTACATGATTATTCAAGACGCTGATAAAGAGTATGATCCGGCCGAACACCCTAAATTTTGCCGGAAGGTGGAAGAGACGGGCGCAGCGGCTGTTTACGGCTCGCGCATCCTGGGTGGGCATGTGAAATATGAATACAAACATGCCTACCTGGGTGTGCGGGTGTGGACATTTGCTACCAATTTGTTGTTTGGCAGCCACTTAACTGATGTGGGCACTGGTACCAAAATGGTGCGCGGTGATATCGCAAAGTCGCTGAATCTAACACTCACTGGTTTCAATCTGGAATTTGAACTGACTGACAAAGTATTATTGGCCGGTTACGAGATTCTTGAGGTAGATATTGATTATGATCCCCGCACCTATGCTGAAGGCAAAAAAATTACTATCAAGGATGGGCTGACCATTCTCTTAACCATGCTGCGCGACCGCCTGGGGCTGACGCCGGTGCTGAAGCCGGATACGGCCGTGAAAACCAAAGAAGCCATACAAAACACCTGAGGAGAAACAAAATTGTCAATTGATACCTATCAACTGACAATTGACCATTGAAATGAAAATCGTCATCACCGGTTCCATTGCTTTTGATTATCTGATGCACTTTCCGGGGCGGTTTACCGATTCCCTGCTGGCCGACCAGTTGCACAACATCAGCCTCAGCTTCCTGGTGGACACGCTGAAGCGGCAGCGCGGCGGCACCGCGCCCAACATTGCCTATACGATGGGGCTGCTGGGCGGACGGCCGTTGGTCATGGCCACCGCTGGACATGATTTTGGCGACTACCGGGGCTGGCTGGAACAGCACGGTGTAGACGCCTCGGCCGTCATCGAAATCCCTGATGTGTTTACCGCCTCCTTCTTTGTGAACACTGACCAGGAGCAAAACCAGATCGCCAGCTTTTTTATCGGCGCGATGGCGCACGCCGCCACCCTCTCCTTCAAACAGTACGCTCCTACCGCCGACCTGGCCATTATCTCCCCCAACGCCCCAGACGCCATGAGCAAATACGCCGACGAATGTCGTGAACTGGGCATTCCCTTCATCTATGATCCCAGCCAGCAAGCGGCCCGCTTCAACGGTGAACAGCTTTTACATGGGCTGGAAGGGTGCGCCATGTTGTGCGTTAATGAGTATGAATACCAGTTGATTCAGGAAAAAACCGGCTTTTCGGAAGTGCAAATCATGGACCGCATTGGGGCGCTGCTGGTCACGAAAGCCAAAGATGGCGCACGGCTGGTAGCCGATGGCGCGGAATATCCCATTCCCAGTGTGCCGCCACAGCAGATCATAGACCCCACCGGCGCGGGTGACGCTTTCCGCGCCGGGTTGATGCGCAGCATGGAGCTGGGACTGCCCTGGGATGTGGCCGGCCGTGTGGGGGCGTTGGCCGCCACCTACGTTTTAGAAAATCTGGGCACACAGGCCCATTTTTACACCCCCACCCAATTTGTCGCCCGTTATCGGCAGCATTTTGATGACGAAGGGGTGTTGGATATTTTGCTTTCATAAATACACCAAAGCCCGATGTCCGAAGTCCGAAGTCCGAAATCGGCTTACGGGCTTCGGATTACGAAATCTAAGGAGACTGATACATGGAATATGACATTAAAAATGTAGACCTGGCCCCTGGCGGGCGGCACCGGATTGAGTGGGCCAGCCAGGAAATGCCGGTATTGAAAGGCATTTACGACGATTTTAAGGGGGCACGGCCGTTTGCCGGGCTGCGCATTGGCGGCTGTATGCACGTCACCACCGAGACCGCCAACCTGATGGTGGCGCTGCAAGCAGGCGGTGCTGATGTTGTCCTGTGCGCCAGTAACCCACTCAGCACTCAGGATGACGTGGCCGCTTCCCTCGTCTCCCACTTCGAGATTCCCGTTTTTGCCATCAAAGGCGAGGACAATCCCACTTACCACCGCCACATCCAGGCCATCATTGACCACAAGCCGCACATCATCATGGATGACGGCTCTGATGTGACCAGCACCGTCCACCGTGACCGCCGCGATGCCCTGAGCAATATTATCGGCGGCACGGAAGAGACCACCACCGGTATCATCCGCCTGCGGGCCATGGCGAAGGATGGCGCGCTGGAATTCCCCATGATCGCCGTCAACGACGCGCTGACCAAGCATATGTTTGACAACCGCTACGGCACCGGCCAATCCACCATGGATGGCATTATACGGGCCACCAATTATCTGATCGCCGGCAAAAATATCGTCGTGGCCGGCTATGGCTGGTGCAGCCGGGGCATTGCCATGCGGGCGCGTGGCTTAGGCGGCATTGTCATTGTCACCGAAGTGGACCCGTTGAAGGCGTTGGAAGCGGTGATGGATGGTTTCCAGGTAATGCCCATGGCCCAGGCCGCCTCCGTTGGCGACATCTTCGTCAGCGCCACCGGCAACATCAATGTGTTTGACCGCCACCATTTTGAGGTGATGAAAGATGGGGTGCTGCTGGCAAATTCCGGCCATTTTGACGTGGAAGTAAACAAGGTGGCGCTGCGCGAATTGAGCGTGGATGATCCCAAGCGGGTACGGCCGTTTGTGGAACAATATACGCTGCGGGACGGCCGTAAGCTAAACCTACTCGGTGAAGGCCGCCTGATTAACCTGGCTGCCGCCGAAGGCCACCCCGCCTCCGTCATGGATATGAGTTTCGCCGGGCAGGCCTTGGCCGCCAAATACCTGGTAGACAATAAAGACACGCTGGAAAACAAGGTCTATACCATCCCCGAAGAAGTAGACCAGCAAATTGCCCGCATCAAACTGCAAGCGATGGGCATCAATATAGACACCCTCACCCCGCGCCAGGTGCAATACCTGAATAGCTGGCAAGAAGGGACCTGATAGTGGCAGGTGTTCAGGTGTCAGGTGTCAAGTGAAACGACCTGACACCTGACACTTGCCACTTGAACACTTCGTGACTCCCCGCGACTTCCACAGGGACGACCATACCGGGCGTGTGAAAGCGGCGCGGTTATATTCCAACATCGTCAGCCCACCGATGATGTTCGCCGTAGTAGGGCTGGCCTTTGCCCTGACGGAAGACCCCAGCCTGACGGGCCTGGCCTGGGCCGTGTTTTATGGCCTACTCGTATCGCTGGCGCCCATCTTGGTGGTGTTCTATCTGCTGCGCACCGGGCGCATCAAAGAACTGCACATGAGCAACACGGGGGAGCGGCATATTCCGTATGTCACGGCCGCCCTCTCTGCCCTTCTCGCCTTCCTCATCATCACCTGGCTGGATGGCCCCGAACTGCTGCGCTGCCTGGCCTTGCTCAACACGATCATTCTGACCGCTTTGGGGCTGATCAACACGCGCTACCTCATCAGCATTCACGCTACCGCCATCATGGCGACCTTCTTGTTGACCGGTCTGGTATATAGTTGGGTATTGGCCTGGGTGGTGGTATTTCCCCTGCTCCTGGGCGTCTGTATTGTCCGGCTTTACCTCAAGCGCCACACCGGGGCGCAGATCATCGCCGGGTTGTTATTGGGGTTAGTTGCCGTCTGGCTGATGCAGACGGCATTGGGCTGTTTTGCATAAGGTTCGTACGTAGTAGGCGATAAATCGCCTACTACGAACAAATGAAGAATCATGGACGAAAAAACAATCCGCGAAAAATTGCGCACGTTTATTACCCACGAACTGATCCGCGACCCCCATTATGATTTGCAGGATGACGAAGGGATTGTCAGCAACGGGCTGATGGACAGCTTTTCCCTGGCTGAGTTCGGCGTTTACGTGGAGCAGGAATTCAACGTCTACATCCCCGACGCCGATCTGGCGGTAGCTAAAATGGACACTCTCAACCAGATGGTAGCCCGCGTGATGCGTGATGCGTGACCAAACAAACCTCACGCACCACAAAATCCAAAAGAAACAAAATTACTCCCTAACCAACACAAATCACGTACAATCTGAGCCATGCTGCAAATACATCTTTTTGGTCATTTGCGATTGTTGGTAGATGGGCAGCCTTACCGCTTTCATACGCTGCCCAAAACGCCGCTGCTGTTGGCTTACTTATTATTGCACCGGGACACGGCCGTGCCCCGCGACCACCTGGCCTACCTGCTGTGGGACGATGTGCCCGAAAGCGAAGCCCGCGCCAACCTGCGCCGCCACCTGCACGATCTACGCCGTGCCCTGCCCGCTGCCACTGATTGGGTATTTAGCGACGCCAAGAGCGTCCAGTGGCAGCCCGCCGCCGCCATCTGGCTCGATGTGGCCGAATTTGAACGACTCAGTCAGGATACCGGACGGCTGGCCGAAGCCATCACCCTCTACACCGGCGACCTGTTGCAAGAACTGTACGATGACTGGTTGATACCGCACCGGGAACGACTGCGCGGGTTATATTTCACGGCCGTGACCCGTCTCATGGAACGGGAACGCAGTCGTGGCGACCTGCCCCAGGCCATGATCTACGCCCGCCAGCTTTTGCACCACGACCCCCTGCGCGAAGATGTAGTGCGTGCCCTCATCCTCATGCGCCACGAAAGCGGCGACCGCGCCGGGGCTATGCAGCTTTACCAGCAGTTTGCCGCCCGGCTGGATGAAGAGCTAGGCGTCGCTCCCATGCCCGAAACCACCGCCAGCTATGACGCCATCGCCCACCCCGCGATGTCCCCATCGCCCACCCCCACACCCCTTCACCATATCTCTTCACCACCTCCTCATCACAACTTGCCCGCTCGTCTTACCAGCTTCGTGGGCCGCGAACAGGAGATGGGCCAGGTATGCCGCCTGATAAACAGCGCCACCCGCCTGCTCACCATTACCGGGCCGGGTGGCAGCGGCAAGACCCGCCTGGCGCTGGAAGCGGCTCATTGGTTGTGGCAAAACCAGCCAGATGCTTTCCCACAGGGCGTCTATTTCGTGGGGCTGGCGGCAGTGACCAATCCCGATTTTGTGGTCACGGCCGTTGCCGAAACCATCGGCGTGCGGGAAACCCCCGGCCAACCGGGGCTGCCCGGCCTCATTAACCAGATGCGTCCCCAAAAGCTGCTGCTGGTATTGGATAATTTTGAACATTTGCTGCCGGCGGCAACGCTGGTGAGCGATTTGCTCACGGCCGTGCCCGGCCTGCGTCTGCTCGTCACCAGCCAGACCCCCCTACACCTCTATGGTGAACAGGAATACCCGCTCGCCCCGCTGCCTTTACCCGACCTGGAGCAATTGCCACCGCCGGAAACGCTGCGGCAATATGCCGCCATCGCCCTGTTTGTGGAGCGATTGCAGGCGGCACGGTTGGGGTTCGAACTGACGGCCGAAAACAGCCAAACTGTCGCCGAAATCTGTCATTACCTGGATGGCATTCCGCTGGCGTTGGAATTAGCCGCCGCGCGGGGCAAGCTGTTTACACCGGCGGCGATTTTGGCCCAATTATCTCATCGGTTGCGTTTTCTCAGCAGTCAGGCGCGCAATTTGCCCGCCCGCCACCAGACCTTACGCGCCGCCATTGATTGGAGCTATAACCTGTTAGAGCCGGTAGAGCAGGAGTTGTTTGCCCGCCTGTCCCTGTTTGCCACTTCCTTTACCGCAGAAGCTGCCGCCGCCGTATGCGCCGATTTGTTAAAAGAGCCAACGGCCGTGCCGGAGAGCCTCTACTCTCTGGTGGATAAAAGCATCCTGCGGGCGCTGCCCGATGATGACAGTGGCGGACAGCGATTCCGTATGTTGCAAACGCTGCGCGAATATGGCCTGGAAAAGCTGAGACAGAATCCCACCGCTGCCGAAATCCATCATGGATACGCCGTTTATTGTACGGCGTTGGCGCAACAAACCGAAGCGGAATTGCGCTATGGCGACCAGGCAGCCGCCCTACGTCGGCTGCGCCGCGAAGACGCCAATATGATGGCCGCCTTAGAATGGCTGAGGTCCCATCTAGATGATCCGGAGTACGGCCGTCTGGCGGCCCTTCTGGTTTCCGCCCAAGAGCGGTTTTGGTCGTTACAGGGGCGCTTTAGTGAGGCGGGGCTGTGGCTTGATCGTGTCCTGCCCCTGGCTTCCCTGCTGCCGCCTGAGGAGCAAATCAAGCTACATAACCAGGCCGGTGTCATCGCCCAACAACAAGGTGATTACGCCACCGCATCCACCCATCATGCCACCGCCCTGACGTTGGCCCGGCATTTGGAAGAACCCCTACCGGTGGCCCACACCCTACATTACCTCGGTTTTGCCGCCGGTCGCCAGGGTAACTATGAAGAAGCCCGTCTGCTGTTAGAAGAAAGCCTGGCTACCTCCCGCCAGTCTCCCGAAGATAATGTCGCCTCCATTACCACCCTACTGAACAATCTATCTATTGTTTATCGGCGGATGGGCGACCTGGAAAAGGCTATTGCTGTGTTGACCGAGGCGCTGGCCTTGAAACGGCAGCGGAACGATCAGATCGGTTTACCGGCTGTGTTAGGTAACCTGGGCCAATTGTTGGCCGACCAGGGTGATTTGGATCAGGCTGAAGCCTATGTTCGGGAAGGGCTGCTCATCCGCATTGACCTGCAAGATCAACCCGGTTTATTTATCTCCGTTGAGCAGATGGCTGGTCTACTATGGCAGCGCGGATATACCACCACGGCCGTGACCTTGTTAGCCGCCATAACCCGGCAGCGACAGGAGATAAACCAACCGTTAACAGCCCATGTACAGCAGGAACGGGAAGAAGCACTGGCCCAAATGCAAGCTGAATTGGGTGAAGCCACGTTCAGGGCCGCCTGGGCAACCGGGGAGCAGATGTCATTGGACACGGCCGTGCAAACCACCCTCGTAGCCACTGTCTAATTTCATACCGATAACCCTCCCCACTTTCTTGACGTTTTACCCCCCTCGTTGTACAGTAACCCTGTACAATTTACGCGAGGTGCAAGATGACTATTCAAGTTACTTATTCACAAGCACGTGAAAATCTGGCCCAACTTTGGGATGAAGTCGTTGAAAATCAGGAAACAATTATTATCACCCGACGTGGTTCAAAAGATGTTGCTCTGGTATCAGCAGCAGAGTTAGCCAGTTTGGAAGAGACCGCGTACTTATTGCGCTCACCCAAGAATGCCGAACGGCTATTAACAGCATTGTCCCGCTCAAGAGCAGAAGAGGGGATTCCTCAAACTTTGGAAGAGCTTCAAGTTGAGGTGGGTCTTGGCGACAAAACGGAGTAATGGGGGATCAACTCGTCAGGCGCGAGATGCCGTTTTCTTCCCGGAATTTCGAGAAGATTTGCAATATTGGGTGAAGACAGATCGCAAAATAGCCTTGCGTGCATTTGAGTTGGTCGAGGCCATTATGCGCGAGCCATTTACCGGGATTGGCAAACCAGAGCCACTCAAGCATGTTCTTTCGGGAGCATGGTCAAGGCGGTTGACACGTGAACACCGCATTGTCTATGTTGTGAAAGAAGACCGAATCGAGTTCCTGCAGGCACGATACCACTATTAGCCAGTTGCCGTCAAAACAGAGAATCTCCGCTATACTCCCCGGCCATGACAGGTAAAGAAATTCGGCTGACCGCTTACGCCGCCTGCGCGGGTTGAGCGGCTAAATTGGGGCCAGGGGACCTGGCCCAGGTTTTGGAACCACTGCGGGACATCTTCAAACCCGAAGATCACCCGGATTTGTTGGTGGGACTGGATCGGGCGGATGACGCGGCCGTGTATCGGCTAAACGAGCATCAGGCCATCGTCACCACCACCGACTTCTTTCCCCCAGTGGTGGATGACCCCTACGATTTTGGGGCGATTGCGGCTGCCAATGCCCTGTCCGACATTTACGCTATGGGCGGCGAGGTGCTGTTTGCCATCAACCTGGTGGCGTTTCCCGACGACCTGGACAAGACGATCTTGCGCGAGATTTTGCGCGGCGGCGCGGAAAAGGTAGCCGAGGCTGGCGGTGTGATTGCCGGGGGGCACAGCGTCACCGACAAAGAGCCAAAGTATGGCCTGGCCGTCACCGGATTAGTAGACCCGGCGCGGGTGAAGACCAAAGGTGGGGCACAGCCAGGTGATGTGCTGCTGCTGACCAAACCACTGGGTACAGGGGTAGTAACAACGGCATTGAAACAAGGTATTGCCAGGGCGGAGGATGTGGCCACGGCCGTGACCAGCATGAAAACGCTCAACAAACAGGCCGCCCATGCTGCCCAACAAGCCCAGGCCCACGCCATGACCGACATCACCGGCTTTGGCTTGGTGGGCCACGCCCACGAAATGGCCCATCTGGGCCAGGTGGGGTTCCGCTTTTTTCTGGACAGCCTGCCCTGGCTGCCCGGCGCCATTGAGTACGGCGAAGCGGGCACATTCCCCGGCGGCATGGCCCGCAATCTCGATTATTTTGGGCAATGGATAACGTTTGCCGACGACATACCACTGCTCATGCAAGATATGTTATGGACACCGGAAACATCGGGCGGGCTACTAACGGCCGTACCCCCCACCCACGTAGACACCTTCAAGCAACTGTGTAACACGGCCGTTATCATCGGCGAAGTCACCACTGGCAGCGGCGAAATTTTGGTAATCCGTAATCCGTGACTCCTTATCGGCTCACGGATTACGGCTCACGGATTACGAACTATGAAAGACACCTACCACCAAAGACTCACGGCCGTGCGCCAAAAATTTGAACAGTGGCAGATAGACGCCCTCCTCATCACCAGCCCCGCCAACCGGCGTTGGCTGAGCGGCTTCACCGGCTCCAACGCCATGCTGCTGCTCACCCCGCATCAGGCGCTCCTCGCCACTGATTCCCGCTATTACGAACGCGCCCAAATGGAAGCGCCGCTCTTTACCCTGGTCAAACACGAACGCACCCGCCAACATGACCGCCACTTTTTCCAGGCCGTGTCTGCTCGGCCCGCTTCCGCCCGGCGCATCGGCATTGAACAAAAGCACGTCACCCTGGAGCAGGCTGCCCGCTGGCGCAGTCTGCGCCTGGGTATTCGCTGGCAACCGCTGGCCGAAACCATCGAACCACTGCGCGCCATCAAAACGGCCGCCGAGATCGCCTTGATGCAACGCGCCGCCGCCATCACCGACCAGGCGATGGCCCAATTCCCCCGCCTGGCCCGCCCTGGCCTGACGGAAAAACAACTGGCCTGGGAACTGGAAAAAGTAATGATGGCTGCTGGTGCAGACGGCATGGCCTTTGCCACTTCGGTGGCATCTGGGCCAAACAGCGCCCTGCCCCACCACACGACTGGCACACGGCCGTTGCAAAGCGGCGACCTCATCATCGTGGACATGGGTGCGCGGCTGGACGGCTACCACAGCGATATGACCCGCACCTTTTACCTGGGCGGCGACCCACCGCCCCGCTTTTGGGAACTATACCGGCTGGTACAGCAGGCACAGCAAACGGTGCTGCAAAACGCCCGCCCTGGTATGACCCTCTTGGAAGTGGACGCCCTGGCACGCGACCTCATTCACGGGGCCGGGCACAAAGAACATTTTGGGCACGGCTTGGGGCATGGTGTGGGGCTGGATATTCATGAAGACCCTTTTCTCTCGCCGCGTGCGCCGGAGAAGGCGACGCTGGCAGTGGGTATGAATGTCACCATTGAACCCGGCATTTACATCCCCGGTTGGGGCGGCATTCGTCTGGAAGATTTTGCCTGGCTGACGGCGGATGGCTGGCAACTTCTGAGCCACACACCACAAGAGCCGGTCATTCCCCTATAAATCTCCGCTGCGGTGGCTACCTCCATAATTCAACCAAAATTCAACCTTACTCTGGATAAAGAGTGTTTACAATAGGCGCACCTCGAAAGTGGTATGCAAGACGGCCGTACACTTGACGCTCATCGGGTGGGTCTATTATGTGCCATTTTCCACAATACCTGATTCAACAACGGCAAGGAGAACATCATGACCTCAACCAAAAGAATTGGTTTACTGTTAGCAAGTGTATTGGTAGTTGTTCTGGCAATGAACGGCGTCGTCTGGGCGCGAGAAAACGATGATGCCGTACAAGCATTAAGCAGCCAGGTAAGTCCACTCGCCCTTGCCCTGACCTATCTGGAAGAAAATAAAACTGCCCTAGGGCTGACAGACGCCGACTTAGATGGTCTTATTGTGCAATGGCAGTATACCAGCCAGCATAATGGTGTCACGCACATATTCTTGCGCCAGACTCATGCCGGGATTGAAGTGTGGAATGGGAACATACAAATCAACATTGCCCGTGACGGCCGTATCATCAACCTGCACAACCAGTTTGTTTCCGACCTGGCTGGCAACGTCAATGAGATCACGCCCCGTTTGACCGCCATTGAGGCGGTGACGGCCGCTGCCGGACATCTGCGCCTGACTATTACAGAACCACTCGAAATCCAGGAATTGCCGGGGGGCACGGAACAGGCCGTGATAGTAAGTACAGGCGGGATTTCTTACCGGCCCATTCCGGTCAAATTGATGTACCAACCCGGCGAAAAGGGGCAGGTGCGCCTGGCCTGGGACATGGAGATTGAGGAACTGGGCAGCATCCATTGGTGGACGATGCGCGTAGATGGCGAAACCGGGGTGGTATTATCACAGCATGACCGGGTCGCGGAAGATAGCTACCGGGTATACCCAATTCCGGTGGAAAGTCCTTATTTTTCTGTACCACCAGCGCCAGCCGACGGCCGTACCCTGGTATTGAACCCCGCCACCGCCAATGGTTCACCCTTTGGCTGGCATGATACAAACGGGATTATTGGGGCGGACTTTACCACCACCCAGGGCAACAATGCCCATGCTTACACTGACACCGACGCCAACAATATACCTGACATCGGTTCCAGTCCCGATGGTGGCCCAACACTGGTGTTTGATTTTCCCATTGACCTGACACAACAACCCAACAACTACCAGCCAGCCGCCGTCAGCAATCTTTTCTATTGGAGCAATGTGATTCACGATGTTTTTTATGAATATGGCTTCACCGAGTCGGCGGGTAACTTCCAGGAAAACAACTATGGCAATGGCGGGTTAGCCAGCGATTACGTCCAGGCCGAAGCCCAAGATGGCAGCGGTACTTGCAACGCCAACTTTGGCACACCGGGCGATGGCGGCAATCCCCGGATGCAAATGTATATCTGCGAGAATGGAGGTGGCGCGCCAGCCCATGATGGTGACCTGGACAATCTGGTCATCACCCATGAATACGGTCACGGTATATCGAACCGCCTGGCAGACCCCGCCAGTGCCAGTTGTTTGTTCAACGCTGAACAAATGGGGGAGGGCTGGAGCGACTTCTGGGGCATCTGGATGACTATGGAACCTGGTGATACCGGGCTGGACCCGCGGGCTGTGGGTACCTATCTGTTTGAACAAGGCCCTGGTGGAGCGGGCATTCGCCCGGCACGGTACAGTACCAATTTTGCCGTCAACAATTTTACCTATGGCGATTTGCCCGGACTGGCCATTCCACATGGCGTCGGTTTTCTGTGGGCGACAATGCTGTGGGATATGAACTGGGCCTTGATTGATGAGTATGGTTACAACCCCAATATCTATGACGCCTGGAATACGGGTGGCAATAATCTAGCTAACCAACTGGTGATAGATGGCCTAACTTTGCAACCGTGCGGCCCTGGTTTTGTGGACGGCCGTGACGCCATCCTGGCGGCAGATGTAGCTTTAACCGGTGGCGTCAATCAATGCACCATCTGGCAAGCTTTTGCCAATCGTGGGCTGGGTTTCAGCGCCAGCCAGGGCAGCAGCAGCAGCACAAGCGATGGCGCCGAAGCGTTTGATCTGCCGCCAGCCTGCCTTACCCTGAATATCCCTGTTCCTTCCATTGATATTTGCCAGGGAGACACGGCCGTATACAACATCGGCATTGGCGTTGCCTACACCCCACCCGTCAGCATGAGCGCAACCGGTAATCCGGCCCCTTCAACGGCCGTTTTTACGCCCAATCCGGTACCAACCGCCCCAGGTACGACCGATTTAGCCATTGGCAACACGGGGGCGGTCGCTGCGGGTAGCTATACCATCAATGTCGTCGCCGATGATGGGTCCGTAACCGATAACTCTGATGTTGACCTGAACGTCTTTGCGGCTACTCCGGGAGCGCCCACCTTGCTTTCGCCGGCCACTGGCACTACAGGCGTCAGCACCTTGCCAATCCTCAGTTGGAATGCGATAGCCGACGCGATAAGCTATGAGGTAGAGATAGCCACAGACGTTGGTTTTCAAACATCGTCTATTCCGCTGCGGAACCAACCACAAATCACACCGTTGGCACTGCCCTCAATCCCACCACCCTTTACTTTTGGCGGGTGCGGGCACAAAATCCCTGCGGCTTTGGTGCCTTTGCCTTCCCCTTCAGCTTCATTACCGGCAATCTGTCCGTGTTGTTGGTGGACGACGATGATAATGCCCCCAACGTGCAGGCAACCTACACCAGCGCCCTGAACAACCTGGGCGTGACCTATGACATCTGGGATACCAATAACTCCGACAACGAACCAACGGCTGCTCAACTGGCTGCTTACCACACCGTCATCTGGTTCACCGGTGCTGAGTTTGGCTTCCCTCAAGGCACCGGCACTGCCGGGCCGGGCGCGGCGGGTGAGTCTGCTCTGGAAAGCTGGCTGGATACCAATAAATGCCTCTTCATCAGCAGCCAGGATTACCACTACGACAAGGGGTTAACGTCCTTTATGAGTACCTACCTGGGTGTAGCCAGCGTCACCGATGACAGCGGCAATTACACCTCTGTTACTGGACAGGGGGCGGTATTTGGTGGTCTGGGGCCTTATGCTTTGACTTATCCATTTTCCGATTTTTCCGATATTGTGAACCCGGACGGCACGGCCGTTACCGCCTTCCGCGGCAACAACCTTAACAGTGGGGCAGTGAATAAGGACAATGGCGTTTACCGCACCACATTCTGGGGTTTCCCCTGGGAAGCGATCAGCACGGCCGTCAACCGCGAACAGGCCATGCAAACCGTGTTGGACTGGTGTGCGCCACCGACAGGAGGCACGGCCGTATGGGATGGCGGCGGCATTACTAATGATTGGAGCGAAGCAATCAACTGGGTGGGAGATGTGGTTCCGCAAGCCACCGATACCGTATTGTTTGACACCACCTCCACCAAAGATGCCCTGTTGGATGTTACCTTCCCCGGCACGGTAGCCAACATCATCATCAACAGCGGCTATACCGGCACCATCACGATGGATCGCCCCTTTACCGTCACGGGTGATTACACGCAGGTGGATGGCGTGTTTGTGGTCAGCGATCCAGCAACGGCTGTGATGACCGTTGGTGGCAACATGACTCATACCGGCGGCATCCTGCGTCAGACACAAACGGTGAGCGGTACGGCCGTACCCTTCCTGCACATTGAAGATGGCGCGACCGTTATCAAATATCGCGGTGCTACCCTGGACGCCACACCCTACAGCAGCAATTTGGGCGCTGTCACCGTCAACATCCGCGCCGTAGACCGGGTGACGCAGTTTTGCACCAATACCGGCGCTATGTCTGGCCCCTATGCCGGGCGCTGCTTTGACGTAACGCCCACCATCCCCGGCACAGCCATGCTGCGCCTGTATGCCCTCACCAGCGAACTGCCCGGCGGCACGTTCAACCCGGCGGTTTATCATGACACAACCGGCATGGGTAATTGGGTGCGGCTCACCACCAACGCCGCCACCGGCACAGCGGGCGTGTACACCTATGCCGAAGCCGAAGCCGCCGGCTTTTCGCCATTTTTGATTGGGGATGTAGTGGAATCGCCAACGGCCGTGACCCTAACCAATCTCTCCACTGCGAACAATAACACCGTGCTGTTGACGGCCGTGTTCATGCTAGTACTGCTCATGCTAACCGGCATCTTCATTTGGGCACAGCGCCAGGTGAAGTGAGATTAGAACCGCGGAGAACGCAGAGGGCGCGGAGTTTTTCCTCATTCTAGCCTCTGCGTTCTCCGCGCCCTCTGCGGTTAATCCCTTACCAGTTGATGGTAAATCTGGTTGAACTGGGGGACAACCACACGCCAGTCATAGGCGGCGGCGAATTGGCGGGCGGCGGCGCCCAGGCGGGTACATTCAGCAGGGTCATTCAGCAAGCGCAGCACGGCCGTAGCCATCTCCTCTGCCCCGTCTGCCAACACAATCTCACGGCCGTCCACCACCGGAAACCCCTCCGCCCCCACTCGTGTACTGACAATGGCTTTGCTCGCCGCCATCGCCTCAATCAGCTTCAGGCGGGTGCCGCTGCCCACACGAAAGGGCATGATAAACAGTTTTGCGCCCGCCAGGTACGGCCGTACATCCTCCACCCACCCCGTCACCGTCACGCCAGGCACAGCGCGCAGCCGATCTAAACGCGGATGCGGTTTTTGGCCAACAATGGCCCAGGTCGTAGACGGCCAGGCCGCCCGCACCATCGGCCACACCTCATCGGCAAACCATAATACGGCATCCACGTTAGGCCGATAATCCATTTTGCCGCTGAAAACCAGGTCGTAACGCAGACCTGACAGGTTGGCAACCAAAGGTTGCTCCAAACCTGTCAGGTCTTGATATTCGGTGATGTCTATGCAGTTGGGGATGACGGAGATTGGAGATTGGGAGATTGGGAGATTAGGAGATTGGAGATTGGAGAGTAGAGATTGGAGGTGGCGTTTGTCGGTTTCGGACACGGCCGTGACCCCATCCGCATTTTCACATGCCCACCGCTCAAAACGGGCCAGCCGCCCCACTTGCACCCACGAATAAGCTGCCGCCGGCCAGCGACGCGGCTGCGGCCAATCCGTCTGCATATTGCGCCGCTGCAACTCCGTCTCTGCATTGTGATTGTCAAATACAATCTTAACAACCTTGTTGGCTACGCGAATAACATCAATGTATCGCGCCAGTTCGATACCCTCGATTTGCACCACATCGAAGTGATGGGTGGCCAGCAAATGGCGCAGCCGGGCGGCAAAGGCGGGGCTGTAGAGGCGGTGGGCCATGTCCGGCAGGCGGGTGGTGAGAAGTTGGCGCAACCGCTGACCAGTGGAACGGGCCGGGGCGGGCACGGTTTCGATGTGGCGGCAAAGGGCAGAAAGAGGGGTGATTTGGTCGGGAACGGCCGCTTGCCCCTCTTCCAAAAAGCTCAACAAGGTAATCTCATGGTCGGCCACCAATCCGCGAATGACGTGAAAGTTGCGCAAGCTGGTACCTTGCTGCGGTGGGTAGGGGAGTTGAGGGGTGAGGAGGAGGAGTTTCATAGGGGATTGGGAGATTGGGAGATTGGGAGATTGGCAATCTCCCAATCTCTCAATCTCTTAATTCACCATAAATATTCAATGTCATTTCCGCCGCTTTTTGCCAGGAAAAGGTTTGGGCCTGTTTGTAGCCGCGCCGGATCATGCGTTCACGCTGCTGGTCGTCGGTGAGGACGCGGTAAAGGGCGTCGGTCCATTCTTCTTCGTCCAGCACATCCAAAATAAGCCCGGCGTCGCCGGCGATCTCCGGCAGCGAGCCGCGATTGCTGACGATGACGGGGCAGCCGCAGTGCTGCGCTTCCAGGGCGGGCAGGCCAAACCCTTCATAATGGGAGGGGGTCGCCAGCACCCCGGCAGCGTGATAAAGGTGCGCCAGCGGCTCATCCCCTACCCCTTCCAGATGATGCACATGTCCGGCCAGCCCCAATTCCTGGACGGTGCGAAAGATTTCTTCATAGAGCCACCCTTTACGGCCGACCAACACCAGCGGCACATCAATTTTGTAGACTGTGCGCAGGCCATGATACGCTCGCAGCAAAAAGGGGATGTTTTTGCGCGGTTCCAGCGTGCCCACGCAAAGGATGAAGTTGCGCGGCAGCCTATAGTGAGCCAGCGTTTGGTTCACGGCCGTGTCCGTTACCGGTTTTGCATACAGGGGGTTGGCTGCCAGATGGACGGTGGTTATTTTGTCCGGCGGCACGCGCAAATGTTCGATCAGGTCATGGCGGGTGGCGTGGCTGTCGGCAGAAATGTGGTCGGCCGTATGCACCGCCCAGGCGATCTGGTCGGCGTAGTAGCGCATACTTTCGGGGGTCAGGAATTGGGGGTAATAGATGAAGTTCAGGTCATGCACGGTGATGATGCGCCGTTTAGCGCCGCCGTTGGGAGGGATAAAGTCAGGGCTGTGCAGCACATCCAATCGGCGCGGCCACAGTTCCAATGCCAGCGCCCACCGCTCCCAGCGATGGTGGCAAGGGGTGAACAGGTTGTGGCGACGGAAATTGGCGGCGGCTGGGGCGTAGGTACGGCCGTCCTTGTGCATCTGAAACACGCTGTACTGGTTGGCGGCGTCCAGTTCTGCCAACGCGGGCAGCAGATACAAAATGTATTGGCTGATGCCGCCCATCTGGTAAAAAGGCAGCCGGGCGTCTATGCCGATATGCATATGAGTGATGGGTGATGCGTGATGCGTGACATAGGGGTCACGTATCACGCATCACGGAAAAAAGCTGGCCGCAAACACGGCCGTCAATAATTCTGCTCGTTCTGCCGGTGTCATCTGGCGGATGCGGGCGTAATCTTCGTTCAGGCCCGTCCACAGGTCAACGTGCAGGATACGGCCGTCATACACCGTGTAAATGTCTAAAAAAGTCTGGCGTGAACCCAATGACCACATCTGGTCGGCCAACAGATTGCCCAGACCATAATGGATAAACGCGCCATCTACAAAAGCAAAGCCTTGCGGGAAGTGGGCATGACTGCCGGAAACGGCCGCCGCCCCGGCCCGCGCCAGGTCGTTAAACGCCCGCCGCTGTTCCACCAACACCGCGTACTGATAATCCTCCAGATATTGCAAGGTGGCAAACACCAGATAACCATCCGCCGCCAGTTGGCTGATTTGCGCCTGCATATCGCTGTAATCGCCGCAGGGCAGCGCGCCGGGCTGCGTCTCGGTGGCCCAACCATATTCGGGGCCGACCGGGTTGCAGCCGACAAAGGCGATTTTGTTGCCATTGTGTTCGATGAGCAACGGCCGTGCCGCATCGGCCAAATCGCGCCCACCGCCAAACCATTGCATCCCATTTTCTTCATACAGGTCAAAGGTGTGCAGCAGTGCGCCTGTGCCCCAATCATTCAAATGATTGCCCGTCATCTCGTTGATGTCAATGCCCATCCAGGTCATCAATTCAAAGTATTCATCCCGGTTACAAACGTTGTCGCTGTCAAACGGGTCGGCGGGGGGGCAGTTGGGGGCAAAGGCGTTTTCGTTGCTCATGTGGGCGATGTCGGCCATTTGCAGAACGGGGCCGGTCTCTTCGCCGGGGTATTGGATGCCGTATTTGTCCATGCGGTCGGCCACGGCGCGGCGCATCCCAGCAGGGCCGGTCATGACGATGTGGGTGACACGGCCGTCGTCCCAATTACCAATCTCTCCTGGCCACGGCTCACCCGTATCGGCCGTTTCCGGTTCCAGCGGGATGATCAGGGGATAGGCGGCGGGGTCAAAATCCATGTCAATGGGGGCTACACCATCCACGCGCAGCACCTTCAGGCGCGGTTCTAGCTGGTGAAAGGGGATGATGGTCAACACCGGCTCGGTGTAACTGGTTTGGGCCGCCCACAAAGCGTCCACCAGTTCATCCGCCGGCACAGTCACACCCGGTTGGTCTGGTTCACCCCACCAGATACGCAGGCGCACGGCCGTGTCCTCGTCCAACAACAATTCCCCTGCCTGCCACAACGCCTGCACGTCGGCCATCCTGATCTCATCCGGGATGGTGGCAAAGGGCGCAGCCACGGCATAGAGCCAGGCGGCGGGGAGTGACAAGATGACCGGGTGAGTGGGTGACACGGTGACGGTTGGGAGAGGGGTGGGCGTTGCGGGGGGTGTCTCGGTGACAGGGGGAAGGGGTGAGGGGGTGAGGGTGGGAGATGGGGACACGGTGACAAGGTGAGGGGGTGAAGGGGTGAGGGTGGGGAGCACGGCCGTATTGTCCGGCGCGGCCGTCTCCTCTGGCCCACACGCCACCAGCCCACCCAACGCCATCAACAGGCTAACAATAAAAAATCTTCGCGCTTGTCGCGCTCGTCGCGGATCCCTCTGCATCTTCTTCTCCTTTAACCCTTTGCCTCTACTTCGACTGCGCTCAGCACAAGTTTGCGCCTTTGCCTTGAAAAACTACCCCCACCACCACAGGGCAAAAGCCGCCACATACCGACCAATGGCGATAACGGCCAATGCGCCTGCCAGACTGGTGCCATCGGCCAGCAGCGGCCCGGCTAACGCGCCTAACAAGATGGCGGCGTTGAAGGTGAGATGATACCAGGCCAGATGATACGGCCGTTCCTCCTCCGGCGTTTTGTCGTAAATATAGTTGCTCAGCGCGCCACCGGCCAATGACCAGGCCACACCGCCCACGGCCGAGGTGAAAAGGAAGAGGGGTAGATTGGTGGTCACGGCCGTGAGCGCCGGATACAAACTCATCAACAATACCCCCATCACCAACACCTGCTTGTGATTGGAACGCGCCGTTATCCGCGCCAACTGCATCGAGCCGAGCAGCACGGTGGCGTAAAAGACGGCGTTGCCCATACTGATTTCTGTATCGGTCAGCCCCAGGTCATTCACCCAAAACAGGGGAAAAAGGGGAATGGCCAGGAATTGGGCCAGGTGAAAGGCAAACAACAGACTCAACACCACCCCAAACGGCGTGCGGAAAATCTGGCGGCTGATAGAAGGCCGGGGACGGCTGCGGGCCATAAACCGCAACCCCACCGACAGCCGCAGCTCTTGCGCCCAGGCACGCAGCGCGCCCGGATGCGCCCAGTCACCCAGGCTGCGCCCCACCCGTGTGGTAGGTTCATGCGGCAGCCGGATCAGGTACAGATGCAGGCTGCTCATCATCGCGCCCACAAAACCGATGGCAAACACGACCTGATAGCCTTGCGGAAACGGCATTCGATCCAGAACGACGCCGCTGATGAGGGTGGTGATGATGAAGACCAGCGCCAGCAGGGCATTGCGCACACCGACGACGTGGCTGCGCCATTCGGGGGGCACCACTTCGGCAAACATGGAGTTGAAACCAATCGCCAGCGCCGTGCCCGGAATGCTCATGAGCAGCACCAGGGCGATGAGCGCCCACACTTGCAAATAGGGGGCTAAAAAGAGGGGCAAAAAGACCCAGGCGAGATAAAAAATGCGGTGCCAGATGGATGTCCAGAAGACGGTGCGGGTTAATGACCGTTTTTGTAACCACTGCCCCGCCGGTAAGGTAATGGCCAGGCTGATGATGGCCGGGGCGGCATTGAGCAGCCCAATTTGAAAGCCATCTGCTCCTTGCCGTGTGGCGTAGATGGCCATAAAGGAAATGGCGGTGCCGTTTAATACGCCAAACCAGGCGATGTCCAGATATAAATGCCAAAAATTGGCGCGATGTTCGGCGGGAACGGCCGTCCCTTTCCGCCGGAACAACGATAATGTTGTCATCCTGCTTGTACTCCGTGCTGAGATTTTAACGCGGAGGCGCGGGGGCGCAGAGAGAAAATCTGGCTCTACTGTGTTTCATGGGGTCCGGCGTGAAACGTGATGCGTGATGCGTGAACTCTCTCTGGTCACACATCACGTTTCACGCATCACGGCCTGTCAACCCCTTGAATTCCCTAAGAGCCGAAAATCTTCCTGCCCTTCACATCCTTCGCGGATCGTTTGGGCTGCCAACGGCCGTCCGCTGGCAGACAGAATGTGTATTATACGCAGGGGCAGCGGGCCAGACAGGGGTACTTTCAGCTAATCGTAATCCGTGATGCGTGATGCGTAATCCGCGATCCGATCACCGATTACCGATTACGGGTTACGGTTTACCGATGTATAATCGGCGGCATGATTGTGACCGGCGGGCTGGACAGCTACATGATGCCGAAAAAGACAAGTATCTGGTTACTCTTTTGGTAAATAGTGGAGATTCACGGCCGTAATCCTCTCCCTCCCTCCTCTCTCTTCTAACTATGTTACAAACGCTGGCGCGGTGGGACACTGATCAGAGGATTAGAAGAGGCATAAATATGTCAAATCATCCAACAAACACACCAAAGAGGTAAGGACAATGGGTAAGAGAAATTATCTTATTGAGGGAGTCTCCGGCACGGGCAAAACCTCGGTATGTCATGAGCTGCGCCGACGCGGTTACGCCGCCCTCAATAGTGACCGAGACCTGCGCCAACACACAGACCCAACGACTGGCGAAAGGCTCATAACATTTTCATCCCCCGAAATCAGACACGCAAGTAATCTTTGGGATGTCGAAAAAGTAAGGCGGTTGGCCGCAAATCAGGACGACGAAGTCACTTTCTTCTGTGGCGGTTCTCGAAATTTCAACGAGTTCATAGACCTTTTTGATGAAATCTTCATCTTAGACGTTGATGTAGACACACTCAATAAACGGCTCGACAACCGTGCTGATGATGACTGGGGCAAGAGCAAAAGCGAGCGGGAACTCATCCTACGTTTACACGCCACAAAAGAAGACATACCCAACAGTGGCATCGTCATAGATGCCACACAGCCGCTTGTCAGCGTCGTGGACGAAATCCTTAGACATGTCCGAGCTTAGGGAGTCTTAGCTATGGCTGAATCCAGCGAAAAAACAAACCCAGAGGGGACAAAAATGTTCCTACAGGGCGCATTGTTTTACCAATGTGCATGATCAAAGGATAAACCATGAAAATCTGTATCTTGACGATTGGTACTCGTGGCGATGTGCAGCCTTACATTGCACTTGGATTGGGATTGAAAGCCGCCGGTCACGAAGTCACAATCGCGACGCTAGGCGAGTTCAAACCCCTTGTGAATGAATACGGTTTGTTTCATGACAGCCTGCGTGGGGACTTTCTCAAGGTTGCTCAATCAACCCTGGGGCAAACGGGTGGTAATCAACTTAAACGCATTCGGCAATACGTGGAAATGGCAAAGGATACACTTGCGGATGAGTGGGCAAGCGCTCAAAAAGCCGACGTGTTGATATATAACCCGGCGGCGATTGGCGGTTTCCATATTGCCGAGAAATTAAATATCCCCACTTTCGCCGCCTTTCCAGCACCACTTTACTCACCTACCAGAGAGTTTCCAAATCCGTTTTTGCCTTTCCGTCATCTGGGTCTTTTCAATAAACTGAGCCACAAAATCTTCGCCAAAATGGGACCAACCATGTATCGCACGCCGATTAAACAATTTCGCCAGGATGTACTCGGTCTGCCACCGGCAAAAGGGGAAAATTTATTGCGGGGCCAGCCAATCACAAAGTTGTATGCTTATAGTGAAGCGGTCGTTCCCAGACCGGCCGATTGGGACGAATCGTCGGTTGTGACGGGCTATTGGTTTTTGGATGCTCCGGCAAACTGGCAACCTGATCCGGAGTTAGTCAGGTTCCTCCAAGAAGGCTCGGCGCCAGTGTACATTGGTTTCGGAAGTATGTTCATGGGCGGTGGAAAACGAAAGACAGAAATTGCCTTAGAAGCCCTCAGAGTTGCCGGACAGCGCGGTATCCTGGCGACTGGCTGGGGTGGGTTGACAGGAGATAATACATCCAAAGAGATTTTTGTTTTGGATTCTGTGCCGCATGACTGGCTTTTTCCTAAAGTAGCGGCTATCGTACATCACGGCGGGGCGGGTACAACTGGAGCAGCATTGCGCGCGAGCAAACCACAGATTATTTGTCCATTTGTGGGCGATCAATTCTTTTGGGGACGCCGTATGGCGGATTTGGGGGTTAGCCCGCGGCCAATTCCACAAATAAAATTGACGGCTGAAAGGTTGGCAGAGGCTATAATAGATGCAGTAACGAACACCAACTTACAGCAGCGTGCCTTATCCATTGGAGATACCATACGAGCAGAGAATGGAATTGAATGCGCAGTAAAACATATCCTGAGTAATGTGTATTGATAAATCCAAAACGCGCCTGACAAAGCGTGCACCTGACGTGTGGATTCTGCGGCATTTTCGAGCATTTTTCTGGCTTCGAGTTTTTCCTGCTCCCAAACATTTTCCTAGCCCACCCACCAGCGGGTAACGCCAACCGTTGGGTGGCTCAGATAGGTTGCCCCCTTACAACATCGTGTATACTTCGACCTAACCCCAGGTAGCCTGAGTGGTGGTGTTAGAGGAATTTACAACATGACCCGTTCATTGAGCAGCCTCAATACAACGGCCGTATCGCGGCAGACAACACGAGTGCCCATCACCTTCACCTCCGAGAGTCATACACTCGCAGGAACGCTGTATAAGCCAGCCGGTGACGGCCCCTTTCCCACGATCGTGGTACTGCACGGTGCAAACGCCGGCAAGCAAGACAACCCCCTGTATTTACATCTCGCTCAAGCCCTGAATGAGATCGGTGTTGCTGTCTATATCTATGATCGCCGGGACGAGGCTGCCCCTTGGAAAGAACGTGTCCACCCCGGGTATATGGCTCTTGGACGTGATGGACTTGCTGCTGTAGGTATGCTCAAGACACGCGATGATGTGGATGAAACACATATCGGCCTTTGGGGCGTCAGTCAGGGCGGATGGATAGCCCCAGCAGCTTTTGTGCAAAGCCCAGACGATATCGCCTTCATGATCCTGGTATCAAGCTCAGGCGTCGGCCCGGCAAGGCAGATGGTCTACGCCGTTCCCCAAGTGCTACGTGCGGTCGGCTATGACGAAGCAGTGGCCCAGGCAGGCGCACGCCTGCGCGAAACGGTTGACGGGTATTATCGGGGCGAGGTCACGCGCGAAGCTGCTCAGGCACATATTGATCAGTATAAGGATGAACCCTGGTTCGAGCATGTGTATATTGATGAGATTCTGCCTGAAGCTGTCGCCCAAACCGGCTGGGACAATGAGACACAATTTGATCCCGGGTCAGTATTCAGCCAGATTACCGTGCCCCTACTGCTACTCTACGGCGAGAACGATCCGTGGATTCCTGTAGGGGCAAGCATGGCTATCTGGCGCGACGCACTTGTACAAGCAGGCAATGACGATGTGGAGATTCACCGTGTCCCACGTACGGGCCATTTCATGTTGATTGATGAACCCGCATACGTTGATTATGGAGATATGCGTGATAGAAAATTTTCGCCCGTCTATACGCGACTGATACAGGATTTTGTCCGCCGTGTTATGGTCCGCTGAAGCTGGAAAGCAAGGGGCGGTTGGTGCATCATGGTCACGTTTCCGATCGACGTGAGTACGATTCAACGATAGGGTCTGGTCCTGCCAACTCCCACGTTTGGGATTCACGGCCGTATCCCCCACTCCCCTACCCAATTCACACCATCCCCAAGCAATGCGGGCGCGGTGGGACATCGGCCAGAGCAAGAGCATTTTATTGGCTGCTGTGTCATGGTTTCATCCACTGGTTGCGATAGATTTCCACGCCCTTTATAATCGGCTTCATTATTGTTGCCGGCAGTCGGGACAGCTACATGATGCGGAAAATCACGATACAGTCACGCATCAAGATGGGGAACTGGCATTGTACGGCCGTAAACTATAAGCGCAGCCCGCAGCCCATGATACGTCTGATGTTTGTGCCTGATGATCTCCCACACCTTTCATTTCCTAAATTGGTATAGGGATGTCATAAAGATGACGGGTTTATGACGTTGTAATTTACCTTTCCAGGTGCCATAATGCCGTAAACAAATGCTTGTTGAGCGGTTTGGAATAAGGTAATAAGCGTAACATTCAGCGGCTACCTAGATGCTTATCGTCAACTATTCATTTATTATTGATTGATCAGCTTACTGGAGATTCTATGAAAAATAAAATTGATTCAGACAAAATAAGGCTGTGGCGTAAGGAACGCTACTGGTCCCAAGAACAAGTTGCCGAAAAGGCGGGCATTAGCCTGCGTACTATTCAAAGATTGGAAAATGGCGGATCGGCATCCTATGATTCGGCCGTTTCCCTGGCGAATGTGTTTGAAGTGGATGTCAACGATTTTTTAATTGAAGATGGACAATTCGAAAATTCAGTTGAAAAACAAAAATCTAAAAGTTTGATGGGGCTTAAAATGTCGTTTGGCATTCACGCGGCGGGTTTCGTGATAGGCATGGTCACACTGTTGCTCATTGACCTGGCAGATAATCCATCCGAGTGGTCGCTCATTTGGCCGATTGCTTTTTTGGTTATTGGCATTGTTTCTCATGGTGCGGTGGTTTACATGGTTGAATTTATTGAAAAGATGAAAAGGGAAATTCGCAATTTAGAATCAGCCGGGTAAACTTGCGGAAACAATGTCTGGCTAAAAATTTAATAGTTCAAATAAGACGCTACGGCAAAACTGCCCTGGCGTTTTTGATTTTTGGGAATATTGTGTTTGATAATGAAGGTTCACGGCCGTACCTCCCACTCCCCTACCCAATTCACACATCCCCAAGCGATGCTGACGCGGTGGGACATCGGCCAGAGCAAGGGGGTTTGGCGTCTATCGTTAGTTTTGGGGTGGGCTGGAAACTCTTTCCGGCCAATAATCCGCAATGAGAAAGCCCAAAAGACACGCAGGTTAAGATGAATTTCGGGGCGTTTACTCCGTATTCATGCACCATAATAAGTGATAGGTGCGCTGCCAATCCAAATCATTGTTAGAGATTCTAAGGGAGAATGAAATTCATGGAGACTGAAGAAACGGGAGAGACCCAAAGCAGGCCGGGCATCCCGATTTATATTGACGACAGCCAACCAGAAATTGATGATCCTGCTAACTTATCCAACAATAGCTATTGGTTTCCAGCCAATAACATCTCGATAAAACTTGCGACATGCCTGGAGTCCATACGTGATATCGAAAGGCTTCTGGCAGTTTTGGTTGAACAAGACAACCCATCATCTGACAAACGGATCGTGAAACTAATGGCCACCCCTCTTTACAGCCTCGCTTCTGGCGTGAGAGATCTGTTCAACGATTTACAGGGAAATGCCAAAGAATACGCGCAAATAAAGGACAAGCAAAAGCGGCAAATCAATAGAAGGCTTCCAGAATATTTAAGAGCTGTTCCGTTGCAAGATGGTGATTTGCGAACCATCCGCGATAAGATCAGTTCTCACGTTGACAAGGACGTTTTTACAGGCAACCCAAGAAGAATATGGGAACTCGTTGATCTTGACGTACAACTCGAATGGCTTCGGACTATCATAGATGAATTGATGTTTCTCTTATCGCTAGACGCCTACGCCTGGACACGTGATAGTGGCGACCCTGCAATTTTTCGGCTCATGTCGGTGGATGGTGTCCAAGTTGATTTGAATCTTGAAGAGTACCTTATCTTAGATGTAACGATGGTGAAGTCACCAAAGTATTATATCTCAACCAAGATTCAGGAAATTGCTACCCTTTACAAAAGGATCAAATCAAAACGCGGCTAACTCTGCTGTGGCCCGTCTTCAAGACCGTGCCACCCCGCCTTTAGCGTTCACGGCCGTACTCCCCTCTCCTTCTCCTCCCTCCCCCATCTCCACACCCAAACGCCGCCGCTCACCATGATCCAGGTCACGGCCGTTGCCCATCCCCCTTCCCCTCTGTACAATGCCCGCCAATCAAACCAACAAGGATGTATGCATGCCTGAAGAAATTTACACCCCCCCCGGCGGGCCGCCCCGAGTGCCGCCGCTCAGCCCGGAGATTTACGGCCGTATGGGGGAAGCCAATATCGTCCTGATGATCGCCGACTTTTATGGCGAGTTAGAACAATCGGCCATTCGCGGTATGTTCCCGGCCGATATGGCCGCTTCGGCCGAGAGATCAGCCGCCTTTTTTGTGGGGCTGCTCGGTGGGCCGCCGCTTTACCATATGCGCTATGGCAACCCCATGATGCGCGCCCGCCACATGCCCTTCCCCATTGACGAAACCGCCCGCCAGGAATGGCTGGCCTGCTTCCACCGCACCCTGGATCGCGCCATCGTCCAATACGACTTCCCCGCCGAACACCTGCCCACCTTCCGCGCTTTCCTGGAAGGGTTTTCCGGCTGGATGGTGAATAAGCAAAGACCCTAAGGGTTTTCAGAAACCCTTAGGGTCTCCCCCCAAAATGAACGAGACATTACCCATTGCCCTCATTCTGCCCCACGGTGGGCTGGCGATTCCGCCGGAATTACACGGCCGTGTGGCCCTCACCCCCGCCCAAATTTTCAACGAAGCCGATGTTTACGTAGACGACATTTTTGACTTTCGGGAGCGGGTGCTGGTCTATGAAACATTTGGCTACGGCCGTGCCCTGCTGGATATGAACCGCCCCGCCGATTCGCAGTTACACCACCGGAATGGGGACGGCGTGGTTAAACGGATGACCAGCTACGGCACGGCCGTTTACCATCCCCGGCTGCAACCAGACCCCGAATTGGAGCAATATCTCATCCACCACTACTGGCAGCCCTGGCATGACCGTCTGACCGAAATTGAACACGACCCGCGCATTAAACTGGTGATTGATTGCCACAGCATGGCCGCCGTTGGCCCCACCACCTATGATGATCCGGCCCGATTACGGCCGCGCCTGCAAACAGCCAACCTGGGCGATTATCGCGGCGAGTTATATCCACCACGCGGCCGACTGTCCGCGCCGCCAGACGTTACCCGTTTCCTGGCGGAAACATTGGGCAAACTGCTGGCGGATGGGCCGATATGGGCCGAGGTGGGGGCGGACACGGCCGTGAACCAACCCTTCTGGGGCGGCTGGAACCTGTGGGCGCACGGCCATCCCCGGCAGCCCTGGATCATGATTGAACTCAACCGCGCCCTGTATATCGGCCATCAGGATGGCGACAGCCCCATTGTGCCGCCCGACCCGGCCCGGATAGCTTTACTGCGCGAGAAAGTGTGGGCAGGTATTACGGCCGTGACCAACTACTGGCTGCACCAATCTCGTTCATAGCAGGCGCTTCATCGTCACTGGCACGGCCGTGCCCCTTCACCCACATCATATGCACCACCGGTCAGACCAGATGATGCTGCACGGCCAACGCCGTGGCCTCGGTACGGCTGCCCACCCCCAGCTTGGAAAGAATGCTGCTGACGTGAAACTTGATCGTGGACTGGCTGACCACCAGTTTGTCGGCGATCTCACCATTGTTTAGCCCCTGTACCACCAATGCCAGCACCTCCAATTCGCGGGGCGTCAGGTCAAAGTGCGGTGTGGGCGGCCTGGTAGTGGCCTGAATGAGGGCCTGCGTGGCTTCCGGCGCCAGGGTGGGGCGTCCAGTATGGGCAGCGCGAATGGCATCGGCCAATTCATCCGCGGAGATATTTTTCAGCAGATAGCCAATAGCCCCCGCCTGCAACACTCCCTGCACCAACTCCTCTTCACGGAAACTGGTAAGCGCCACCACCTGCACATTTGGACAGTTCTGTTTGATAGCTCTGGTAGTGGCCGCGCCGTCCATTTCTGGCATCACCAGGTCCATGAGCACAACGTGCGGCCGTTTCTCCTGGCAAAGTTGCAACGCCTCTACACCGCTGCCCGCTTCGGCGACCAGTTCCAGGTCGTCGTAAACCAGCAGAAAGGCCGCCAGACCACTACGCACAACAGCGTGGTCGTCAACAATCATAACACGAATGGGTCCCATAGTTTCCTCACAAACATCTGATAAAAAGCTACCCGGCGCTCTATTCGCAGGCCTCTACCTGTATGGTGGTGCCGGCGCCAATGACGCTCTCGACGGAGAGGGCAGCGCCGATTCTGGCAGCGCGTTCACGCATGATACCCAGGCCCAGCGAGCTAACACTGGTCACCGTGGGATCAAAACCGCGCCCATCGTCGGTGATGGACAGGACGACACAATCGGGCAAAAAACGCAAGGTAACGACCACCTGCCGGGCGCCGGCGTGTTTAACGACGTTGTTCAGCGCTTCCTGAGCAATGCGGTAAAGGGCGACCTGGATATCGGGGGGTAACGGCCGTTGCTCTTCCCCCTCCACCGTCACCGTTACCTGCAAACGAGAGCGGCCGATCACCACCACCGCCAATTGTTGCAGCAGTTCATCCAGGCGACTCTCCGCCAGCGTTGCCGGGCGCAGTTCCAGCAGCAAGGTCCGCATCTCGGCCAGCGCCCCCCGCGTCAATTCCCGCAGTTCCAGCAGCTTGGCCTGCCCCATCTCCGGGCTGCGCTGCCAGATACGCGGCAGCACGTCAGCAATCAGGCTGGCAGAAAAGAGCGTTTGGGTCACCGCATCGTGCAGTTCCCGCGCCAACCGGGTGCGTTCTGAGGCCACGGCCACTTCCTCGGCCTGCATTCGTAGCCGGGCATTGTCAATTGCCAGCGCCGCCTGTTCGCCCAGGGCCATAGCCAGGTCAATCGTTTCCTGGCTAAAAGAACGTGGGGTGGCAAAGTAAAAAGCCAGACTGCCATACACCTGGTTGGCCACGACCAGCGGCACAGCCAGATAAGCAGGATATGCCGCCACCAGCGTCGCCCGCCAGCAGCGAACGCGCGGATCCAGGTTGTCATCCACCGTCGGGGCCAACACCGGTGGACTTTCGTTGGAAATGACTACCGGTTCGCGGTTTAGGATGCGCTCATCAGCGTGGCTGGAGAGTAGTGGGAAACCGGTAATGTCTTGTAGCGATTCCGGCAGGCCATAACTGGCTTCAATGTGTACAAACGCCTGCCGGTAATCAATGTGGTGCAGCGTGCAAATGGCCGCCTCCATCAGTTGGCTGGCCTGGAAAACAATGTAGTTCAGAATTTCCGGCAAGGGGCGGCTGGAATTTAAGACGCGCAGAATATCGCGCAAACTCTCGGCTACCGCCTGCCGCTGCTCAATTTCCTGGGTACGCTCCTGCACCCGCTGTTCCAGGTCTACATTGATTTGCGCCAACGTTTCCTGCGCCTGTTTTTGTGCCGCCATGTTCCTGCGCAGATTGGCCTCGCTTTCTTGCAAGGCAGCCAGCGTTTCTTGCAGTTGTTGTGTGACCTGCATTTGCCCAGTGACATCCAGGCTGACACCTAACGCCGCCACCACTTCCCCATTGATTTCCAGCGGTACCAGGACTACATCCCAATAAGAGACGATGCCTCCGCTTTCCAGACGAATGCCCTCCCGGCGCACCATTTGCCTGGCAAAAACGGGGGCAAAGAGAGGCTTAATCACCTCTTCTGTGCCTGGTTCCAGGTCAAAAAGGGAAACACCGGGAACCACATCACCGGTGGTGGAAGGGGTATAACGTTCGATAAATTCAGCCCAGGTGGGGTTGCAGCGGATGAGGCGGAAGTTGCGGTCAATTACGGCCGTGCCCATCGGCAACTGTTCAAAGAGATAGGGCAACAACTTCTCAGGCTCCTGGTCAAAGAGTTCGTACAAGCCTTTCTCCATTTCACTCTTGATTGTACGGGCGAATGGCAGCCGCCAACATTGACAAAACTCACTGTTAGGCATAGATAAACGCCATCACCCATCAGGCAGCCAGAAGCCCCGAAGGGTTTTCGGGAACCCTTCGGGGCCGGTAAAGTTTTCGCCCTTCACTTGTTGAACTGTAAACTGCTCAATACAGGCAACCATGCCGGTTCGGCCACCTGGGCCTGTGCTTCCCGGCCTGGAAACTCTGTTACCCAGTCGGTAAAGATAATCCAGGTATCCGGGCGCAGCGGGTGAGGGAAGATGACATGGCTGTAGCCGGGGTCATGGCGCAGGATGATGGCCTGGTGGTTATTGATGCTGGCCTGTTCACCGACAGCAAAGTCGTAGTAAACCCGCGCCATAGCCTGCTCATCTCCGACGACGACTTCCACCTGGAAGGGGGCGACGATGATGGGCGCGTTGGGGTCAGGTGGGCCACTGCGGCTGGCCAGGGCGTCGGCCACATCCTGCGGCATCATGTACCAGGCCACCTGCACCGGCCAATCATCAGGCATCCCCGGCCCACCTACCGCTTCTGTTTGCAGCACCCAATCCACCGGGTAGCCGAAGGAGAAGCCATACTCGTCACTGATAAATACACCCAGAGGAACGCTGCTGCCGGTCTCATTTTCCGGCCCGGAGCTGGGCAGCAGTTCATTTTCGGTGATGGCGCTGATTTTGCCCCTTTCGTTTACTGTGACCCGCAAGTGTTTGACGCTGTCGGGGCCAAATTGCAGATGGACAACGGCCGTGTCTGCCTCTACACTCGGATCAACGCTAAAATCCTGGGGCACATCTTGCGCCAGCAAGAAGGGATCATAGCCGCCCTGGTCAAACCCGGCTAACAACTTATCCACTTCCTGCACAAAACTCTCCGCCAACAGAGGATGCCCCTGGTAAGCCTTATCGGCCAGCGGGTTGCGCATCTCTTCCAGGCCGCAGTTGCCAATATAGCCCAGATACCAGGTGTAGAAAGTTGTGGCGATGCTGGCCGGATCATGGGCGCAGGTGATGTTGGTAATGACCCAGCTTTCGCCTTCTGGTCGCAGGTCTACCGTGAGCAAATGGTTGGCGAAGCTGGAGCGCATGACCACAGAAGCCATATCGCTGCGGGCACAGGTGACATCTGGCGTCATCTCCGTGGGCACAGCCTGCGCGCAGAGGAAGGGATCGTAACCGCCGCCGGTGAAGCTGGCTAACAGTTCGTCAATATGCCCAACAAAGCTCGCGGTCAGGTAAGGAGCGTCGTGGTAAGCCTTGTCCACCAGCGGGTTGCGGAAGTCGTCGCTGGACAGGTCGCCAATGTAGTCCAGATACCAGTCATAGAAAGCAACCACCACGTCCTCCGGTGTGTGGGGCGCGGCGAGCATGGCCGCAGCAGGCATTTCCGCGGTGACATTATCAATAAGCCAACGGCCGTTTTGCTGGATTAAATGTACCGTCCGCACCGAGGGACCAGGGTTGCCGCCCCAGTAGAAGTGAACGTCTACTGTGGTCATCGCCCCATTCATCACCGCTTCCTGCACGGCAAAACGAACCGGGATATCTTGGGCTAACAGGATGGGGTCAAAACCACCTCCCTGAAAACCGGCGATTGTTTCGTCAATGTAGGCGACAAAATCGGCCGACAGATATTCACTGTCACGGTATAGTCCCTCCACCAGCGGGTTGGTAAAACTGCCATCGCTGCGGTCGCCAATGGTTTCCAGATACCAGTTGTAGAAGTCCGCAGTGACTTGCTCTGGCGTTAAACTTTCAGATGTTTCTGCAATTGACTCACTGACAACTGTGGGGGAAACGGCCGTTTCCGGTTCACTTGTGGCCGTACATCCAACCAGCGCCAATGCCATCAGAAACAAGTACAAAAAAAGTCGGGTCATTCGTTGACCGTACATGGTTTAATCCTCCAATTCGTGAGGATGGCAAGCACAGTTTCCGGGGGAGCACCTTTGTCCAGAAAGGCGGCGGCGCCCGCTTGCAGCGCCGGTTGGCGCGCTTCGGGGTGGCTACTCATGGCCACAATGCACAGCGACGGCCGTTCATCATACAGCAGTCGCAGTAAATGGGGCAGGGGTAATCCCGGCAGTTCCCAATCCAGCAGCAGCACATCAGCCGGGTGCTGTATCATCAGCAGCACCAGACCGGTGGCGTCGGCCGCCTCGCCAACAATGGTGATTTCCGGCTCCTGCTCCAATAGCAGGCGTAAAGCGTCGCGTACACTGGTTTGGTCATCAGCTAACAAGACGCGGCGCGTCAGCTTTTCATCCATCACGCACCTCATGCTCGTAGGATAAACAAACAGGGGGCGGTTCGCATCAGGCAGATGGGGAGATTGGGTATTGGTCGGGTGGGGAGAGTTGCACCTGGTCAGGTGGCGAGGGATACAGGGCGCTGTTGGCGAACCAACCCTTCTGGGGCGGCTGGAATCTGTGGGCGCACGGCCACACGCGGCAGCCCTGGCTGATGATCGAACTCAACCGCGCCCTCTACATTGGCTACCAACAGGACGACTCCCCCATTGTGCCGCCCGACCCGGCCCGGATAGCTTTACTGCGCGAGAAAGTGTGGGCAGGCATTACGGCCGTGACCAATTACTGGCTGCACCAATCCCGTTCATAAAAATTTCCCTCTCGGATAGTTCGACCAGGCGGCTGGTATCTGGCAGGTAAAAGTAATCAGTTTCCGTCCATTGGCCTTGAGGTGGCCAAAGCTGGGCAATCTCAGTCGCCAGACGGGGGTGGTCAGGAGCTATTACAGTCATAAACACTCTCCTCGTCTCTGTGATAACAGATGTGCCCATGGCATAACCGGCCGTTTGCATCGCCAATCAGCCTGTTTGTATCGGAATTCAAGGGCCAAAACGTGTAAAATGTTTGGCAGTATAGCACAATGGGCCTGGTGGTTACGGCGCCCCTTGAAGCGGTTACAATAAACTTAACCGCTCAGACTGTAGCGTGTAATGTCAAGGGGAATAATGGAGATGTACCAATGTATCAAAATCAACCGGAAGAAACGATGGAAAAAATCCCTTTTCGCCTGTTAGCTGAATTCTCTCTCACCGGCATCTACCTCATTCAAGAGGGACGCTTTCGCTACGTAAACCCGGCCCTGGCGCACATCTTTGGGTACGATGTGGCGGAAGTGACCGACAAACTCGGCCCAATGGACCTGGTTTACCCAGACGACCGTCCGCTGGTGGCCGAAAACATCCGCCGCCGCATCGAACACGAAATAGAGGACATTCATTACGATTTCCGTGGCTTACGCAAAGATGGCTCAGTGATCTACGTTGAAGTGCGTGGCCGGGGTATTGAGTACGGCGGCAAAACAGGTGTGATCGGTACGTTGGTAGACGTTACCGAACAGAGGCAGGCAGAGGAGGGGCTGCGATGTACTCGTGAAACGGCCGTACAGTTCTCCGAACGGCTGGCGGCGCTGTCAGAAATCGCCAACCAGCTATCCAAAGCCGAATCTACCGACGATTTGTGCCGGGACGCCGTGCAATTGGGGCGTGCGCGTCTGGGCTTTGATCGCATCGGCATCTGGTTCATTGACGAGCCTCTGGGCATCATGCGCGGTTCGTTTGGGACAGATGAAAATGGGAAGCTGCGGGATGAACGAAACGCACAGGTTGAATTCAGGCACGAGGGATTGGCGTGGCGTATTTTCTCGCAAAAGGAATCAATGGCGGTAGTTGAACACCGGCCTTTGTTCAATCACCTGGGCCAGCAGGTAGGTGAGGGAGACAATGCCGTGGCCGCCCTTTGGGATGGCGATGAGGTAATCGGCGTCATTAGCGTTGATAATCTTTTCACCAATCAACCTATCACAAAAAATCAACTCGAACTATTGCGCCTTTATGCGACAACATTGGGACATCTCATCACCCGCAAACGAGCGGAGGAAGCAATGCGGGCGAGCGAGGCGCGCTTCCGCACCTTTGTAGACCACGCAACCGACGCCTTCTTTCTACACGACGAGGCCGGCGCCATTCTGGACGTGAACCGCCAGGCCTGTGAGAGTCTGGGTTACAGTCGTGAGGAATTGATCAAGTTGACTCCTTATGACTTTGATGTGGCCCAGGAGCGCGCTTTCCTGGAAGAGATGAGGGCACAACTGGATGCCGGGGAGGTGATGACGTTTGATACCCTACACCGGCGGAAGGATGGCAGTGTGTTTCCGGTTGAAGTCCGTGTCCGCCCCCTCTGGCAGGGAAACCGCCGGTTCGGTGTTTCTTTAGCGCGTGATATGACCAGGCGCAAAGAGGCAGAAAGCGCCCTGCGTCAACGTGAAACGCAACTGCAACACATTATAGATACGGTGCCAGAAGGCGTGCTGCTGCTGGATGGCAACGGCCGTATCCACCTGACCAACCCACTCGCGGAGCAATTTTTGGCGCTGCTGGCGCCTGACCGGGAAAACGGCCGTCTGACGCATCTGGGGCAACGGCCATTAAACGAACTCCTTACATCACCCCCCAAAGGTCTATGGCACGAAATTGCCAATGATACGTTTGTCTTCGAAGTGATTGCCCGCCCGGTTGAGAATAGCGCCCAAAACGCCGGTTGGGTGCTGGTCTTGCGCGATATTACGCAAGAACGGAACATCCAACGGCGCGTGCAGCAGCAAGAACGTCTGGCGGCCGTGGGGCAACTGGCCGCCGGTATTGCCCATGATTTTAATAACATCCTGGCCGTCATTGGTCTCTACACCCAACTCATTTCGCGCACGGTGGAAATGCCGGCGCGCGCCCAGGAAAGATTGCAGATCGTCGAGCAGCAAACAAAACGAGCCGCTGACCTGATCCAGCAAATCCTCGATTTCAGCCGCCAATCCATCCTGGAACGGCATATATTCGATCTGTTACCGTTCATAGGAAAACTGGTCACACTCCTGGAGCGTACACTGCCGGAAAATGTCCAGGTTACACTGGAACATACCGGCGAAGCCTATTTCATTCAGGCTGATCCCACACGCATACAACAGGTGATAATGAATCTGGCCGTGAATGCGCGTGATGCCATGCCTGACGGGGGCCGTCTGCAAATGAGACTGACACATCTGCACACGAGGGAACCCATGCCCATGCCGGTACACGATCTACCCCCTGGCGACTGGGTGCAAATAGAGGTGGCCGATAGCGGCGGTGGCATTCCTCCAGAGGCGCTCCCACATATTTTTGAGCCTTTCTTTACCACAAAGGAAGTGGGGCGGGGCACCGGTTTGGGGTTGGCTCAGGTCTACGGTATTGTGCAGCAACACGAAGGCTACATTGATATAGCCACCGAATTAGGGCAGGGTACATCTTTCTTCCTTTACTTCCCGGCGCTCCACACAGGCGATGATGAAACGGATAAAACGGGCAGAGAAGCATTGCCAACAGGCCAAAGGCAGAAGATTCTACTGGTTGAAGATAACCCGACCACACGGGATGCCCTGTTGGACAGCCTGTCCCTGTTGAATTATGAGGTCATCGCCGCGGCAAACGGCCGTGAAGCCCTGGCGCTCCTGACCACAACAGCCGCCGACGTTGATCTGGTACTGAGTGATGCCGTCATGCCGGAGATGGGTGGCATTGCCTTATACCATGCCATGCGCGAACAAAACCTGGCCACACCGGTTGTGTTGCTCACCGGGCATCCGCTGGGCAAAGAGATGGAGAATCTACAGAAGCTAGGGCTAGCTGGCTGGCTGCCAAAACCACCAGACCTGACAAATCTGAGCCATTTGCTGGCAAAGGTCCTGGCTACTCCGCAAGAATCCCTTCAATCTTGAGAATCTGCGACCTGCCAAACTTACTCTACTTGCTGTCCCAACCAATCGAGTTTGTCGTGAATGACGTATCGTCACCAGGGGACAATGGCAGCGCCGGTAGCACCGCAAACGCAATCCGCTCGCTTTGTACGGCCGTACCTCCTTCATCCACCCCCTCTGCCCACATCGTATGCACCCCTGGCGTCAGCGTCCACCAGACCTGATACGGCGGGCTGGTCAGCGTCGCCAGCGGTTTGTCATCCAGCCACAACGTAATCGCCTGCATGTGGGTAGGCGCCACCGCTTCTACCGGCAGCTTTTGCGCCGCCAGGGGCACGGCCGTGGAAATCCGGTATTTCGTTTGGGGGTCTGGGGAAATGAGATGGATGGACGACACGCTGGGACTGAGCACCGCCGAAGTGGCCGTGTCGCTCCCTGCCCCACTCGCCCGCAGCAAATCATTCACCAACAGCAGCCCCTCCGCCCGCGCCCAGGGATGCAGCGGCGGCGGCAGCGCCAGCGCCAGTTGGCGCACCACCTGATCCGGCGGCGTTGTTTCACTCGCCAGCAAACCAGAACTTTTATCAATCTCCACCCGCCGGTAAAACGTATCCGTCTCTTGTGGCTCTGTGCCCGCAATAAACCACTCATACCGCCGGAACGGGCAGTCGGCCGACGGCCGTAAACCAGACAAACTACACACCTCCACCTGAATCAACCCCTCCGGCTGCGGAAACGGCTTATCCGGCGTCCCGCGCAAAACGTCCCGCATGAACATATGCCAGATTGGCCCCGCGCCGCTGACGCCGGTCACATTAAACATGGGCGTATTGTCGGCATTGCCCACCCACACACCGACGACCACATCCGGCGTATACCCCACCGTCCAGTTATCGTGGAAATCATTGGTCGTGCCGGTTTTCACGGCCGTCGTCCGGCCAATGTTCAAGATGCTGTCCGGCCCAAACGAGAGGATGCGCGCCTTATCATCACTGAGCATATCGCTGATCAGCCAGGCTACCCGCGCGTCCAGCACCCGTGTGGGTGTGGTTGGCGGCGGCTGGAACAGTACGTGCCCCCGTGCGTCGGTCACATCCAAAATGAGCGATGGCGTCACCCGCGACCCGCCATTGGCAAAAGCCGCATACGCCGTCGTCAGGTCAAACAGCCGCACCGGACCGCCGCCCAGCGCAAACGACAGGTCATACTCATCCGGTTCTCCCAATGTACCAATGCCCATCAGCGCCGCCTGGCGCATGGCCGCCGCCACGCCTACCCTGTCCAGGGCAATCACCGCCGGAATGTTGAGCGAGGAGGCCAGCGCCGCGCGCAGCAGCACCGGACCATGCTCCGTGCGCGAGAAGTTAACGGGCACATACGGGTCTTGCTCGTGGGTGATAAAAACGGTGCGCACATCGTAAAAGAGGGTGGCGGGCGTAAACGGCAGACTGACAGCGGTTGGCGCCCGATCCGGCGTCATGCCCGCCGCATACACAATCGGCTTCAACGATGACCCCGGCTGGCGCGGCATCAACGCCATGTTGATGGCCCCCTGGCGTTTTTCGTCAAAATAATCCACATTACCCACCAACGCCATCACCTCGCCGGTTTGGGGATGCATAGCTACCAGCGCCGCATTGTGGGCGGCATGGGGGAGCGCGCCATTGCGCGGATTGTTGAGCAGCTCAATTTGCTCGCTCACGATCTTTTGCGCCTGGTTCTGCCAGTCCAAATCCAGCGTCGTGCGCACCGTCACGCCGCCGCTGGCGACCAACGCCTCCGCCGACAGCAGCCCGTCCAGTTCCGCCTGCACCATCATCACAAAGTGCGGGGCCAGCACCGGGTAGGGCGTGGCCGCATATTGCAGCGGTTCGCGCGCCGCCTGGTCGTGCTGCACCTGGGTGATATACCCCTGCGCCAGCATCAACCCCAGCACCACTTCTTGCCGCGATTTGGCCGCGTCCGGGTTTACCAGCGGGTTGTACAGGGCCGGCGCTTGCGGCAGCCCGGCAATGAGGGCGCTCTCGGCCAGGGTCAAATCGGCGGCCGTTTTGCCGAAGTAGGTGCGGGCGGCGGCTTCCACACCATACGCCATGCCGCCGTAATAACTCTGGTTCAGGTAAAGCGCCAGGATGTCATCTTTTTCGGCGCGGCGGGTGACTTGCCAGGCCAGCGCCATTTCCCGCAGTTTGCGCCGGATGGTGATCTCATGTCGCTCTTCGCTGGTCAGCAGCAGGTTGCGCACCACCTGCTGCGTGATGGTGCTGCCGCCGGAGACGACGCTGCCGCTTTGGGTATTTGTCCAGACGGCGCGGGCAATGCCCATGAAGTCTACGCCGGGGTTGCTGTAAAAGGTTTTGTCTTCAGTGGCGATGGTGGCCTGGCGCAAGGACAGGGGCATGTCAGCCAGGGGCAGGACGGTGTGACGGCCGTATTCCTGGTCAATCACATCGTAAAGGACACGGCCGTAGCGGTCCACAATGCGCACGCTGGGCAGCGCCACCGGCTGGTTCAGTGCGTTCACGTCCGGCAGGTCGGCCAACAGCCAATGCAGAGCCAGAACGGCCGTCAGGCTCAGACAGCCTAAACCGATCAAAAACAATCTGGTTTTCAGTCTTAATCTTCTCATCACAACACCCAATCCAATTGCTTCGTTCATACGTTCGTAGTAAGCGATTTATCGCTTTTTGCCGGAAACGGCGATAAATCGCCTACTACAAACACCTACAGGGTTAGCGGGGTAAAACGGTAAATATGGAGCCAGCGCCACGGCCGTATACCTCTGGGAAATAGAATTCTTGCGCGGTGGGCGGGATGACCTGGTATTCGCCGGGGAAGGCGGCCCGCACCAGGTAGACGTATTCATACGTGCCGGCGGGCAGCACATCGGCCGACAATACCACCTTCTCGTCGCGTAATTCCACGTGGTTAAAGACCCACCAGCCCCAGCCGCGCTCTTGGGCTTCTTCCCAGGTGTACCGCTCCGGCACGCCTACCTGCTGGCTGGTCGCCAGCGATTGGTCTACCGCTTCCAACCCGGCAGGCAGGAAATCTTCGATGACCACGTAATGCAAGGTGTTGGGAACAACGATGGTCAGCCGGGCCAGAAACGTTTCGCCCTGTTCAATCTGGGTGATGGGCTTGGTGCGGTCGGCCGGGTCAAAGTAGCTGCGGGAGATGATGATGCCGCGATCCAGTGGGTTGACCTGCTCCACCGGCAAATATGCTTGTAGATGGGTGGTGTAATAGAGGTTGCCGGGACCTTCGGTGCGGCCGAAAGCCACCCGGTTCAACTGGTCGGCAAACAATTCGCTGATGTCAATCTGCAACTGCTCTGTCTGGCGCAGCGTGTCGGCGTCCGCCGTACCTTGCAGTTTCAGTTCGCCGTTAAAGGCCACTTCGTAGTCGTAATCGGCCAGTAATTCGCCGGAGGCAACCATGAAGTCGGTGAGGGCCATGAGCGTCCAGGCTGTCTCCTGGGTGCTGGCCCAACGGCCGTCCGTGCGATGCGCCATCAACCAGCGCACGGCGTTGGCCACCAGCGGATTTTCCGGGTCTAGTTTGATCAGCGTATCCAGCACAACGGCCGTCGTGCGCGTGTCTGTGTTCCAATTCCAATAATCGCGCGCCTCCTCCTCCCAGTTCGCGCCGGTCGCCGACAGGAGGGCGTGACTGAGGAAGTCACTGGCGAGCGCCTCCAGGCGCGGGTCTTGGGCATCGGTCAACTGCAATGCCTGGGTCAGAAAACCCTGGGCATACAGGTCAAGGGAGGAACGACGCTCATACAGGTCATTCATATGCTGGTTATTCGGTTTCCCGGCGCGGGCCAACACGTAGACCAGGAACGCCTGACGGTTGTATTTATGACGGCCGCTCAGCCGATCCACCTGCGACAGATGAGTTTCCAGGTACGTGACGCCGCCGTTCAGCACATTTTCGCTGACGGGGTAGCCGCTTTCCTGGGCTTCCAGCAGCGCCAGGGTCACGTAAGCCGTCACCAGCGTATCGCTGCGGTTGCCGGCCCACCAGGGCCAGCCGCCATCCGGCAGGCGGCGGCTGTAAAGCCGCTGCAAGGCCACATTGATCTGGGCGTCCAGGTTGGCTTGCAGCGCCGGGTCAGCAATGCCCGCCGCTTGCAACGCCCGCGCGGTGAGCAGATTGGGCAGGAATTTACTGACGATTTGTTCGGTACATTCGTAGGGGTAATGTTCCAGATAATCCAGGCCGTCGGTCATGGCCGCCGCCAGGGAGGGAGCGACCTGCACCGTCACTGTGCCCTGCGTCAGTTCATAGCCGGGGTAGATGGGCAGGCTGATGGATTCCACCACCGCACCGCCATCCAGCAGTTGGCCGGATGTGCCCACCGTTTCCGGGACTTCGTATTTGTAAACGGGCAGACCGCCGCCTTCTAGCGTCGCCAGAGGCGGACGAGTGGCGTCACTGTATGGCCCGGCATTGGTGCGGAATATCAGGTCTACACGGGGCACATCCTGGACAACGGCCGTCCACACCACAAAAGCGGCCTGCTGCGGCGGTACGGTCACGGTTTGTTCATTGTCACCATCCAGGGTTACGCCCGTAGCGTCCAGGGTGACGGTCGCTTCCAGCGCTTCGTCGGTGTTGTTGTGTACGGCCGTGCCCAATGTCACCTGGTCGCCCGCCACAAAAAAGCGCGGCGTCTGCGGGCTGACCAGCAGCGGCAGTGTGGAAACAATGTCGCTGGTGGCCTGCCCCACTTTGGTGTCCAGCGTCACGGCGCGGGCGTCCAGCCGCCAGGTCGTCAGGCTGTCCGGCAGGGTGATGGCGACGGTGACTTCGCCATCCGGCCCGGTCGGCAACTGTCCTTCCCAGAAAGTGGTGTCCGGGAACTCTTCGCGGATGGTGAGCACGCCATACGACCCCGCGCCGCCACCGCCGCCCTTGATCTCATCTTCCAACTCTTTGTTGTAAGCGTCCATGTTGTGCGCCAGCAGCGTGGCCGTATTCACGCTCAGGTAACGCTCGGAGTAGAAGTGATCCAGCAGGGGTAGTTCTTTGCGGGCCGCCAGGGTCAGCACGGCCAGATCGGTGAGGGAGAGCGAGAGTTCGGCGTCTACAGGCTGCCCGGTGTGGTCGGCCACGTTGATGGTGAAGTGGACGGTATCACCGGGGGAGAGGTTGGTCTGGTCGGCGGTAATGGTGACGCTCAGTTCCTGCTGCTCGCGGTCTACCGTGAATTGGGTCATGCCCAGTTTGAAGTCCGGGGCCAGGCTGGTTTCGTCCACGCCTTTGATCACCATGATGGAGACAAAAACGTTGGGGGCCATGTCGGCGGTGATGGGCAGCCTGTAGATGGTGCTGTTATTCACCAGGCGGAGGACTTCGTGCTGTTTGATGTGGCCGCGTTCCACCGTGACCAGGGCGGACACTTCGCCCTGGAAGGGGGAGGCGATCAGGATTTCGGCCGTTTCGCCGGGCTGATAGCTGCTCTTGTCGCTGATGAGTTCAAAGCTATGGTCATTGCTCTGCCGCCAGGAGACGTACTCACTGCCGGAGACCCAGAGGTAGGTGGAGGCGCGGCTGGCATTGCCCCGGCCGTCCTCGGTGGCGACATAGGCGCGGAAGACACCGCCGTTGGGGGGGATGAACTGGAAACGGGCACGGCCGTTGCCGTCCGTTACCAATTCGCTGTTGCCCATTACCTCTACCGGGATTTCTTCCACCTCGGTGCGCCAGATGGTACGTCCCCGGTCGTCTTCTTCCTGTACGCTGTACCAACGCCGCTCGACCACGGAAACGGTGACGGGCTGATTGGGCACGGGACGGCCTTCCCAATCTACCACAATCACATCCACCTGGGATGGTTTTTCCGCCTCGCCCACCGATTGAACCGGGGCCGCGCCAGGGTACACGCGGCTGCGATGCACGATCACATGGCTGCGCCCGCTCACCTGGTTGCCCGTCAGGTCGGTGACGGTGGCTTCCACCACAAAGCGGCGGCTGCCGTCTCCTTCTTGCAGTTCGGCCGGAATTTCCAGCAGCAGGCGGCCCTGACCATCTGTCTGGCCCACGCCTTCGGCGATAACCTGCGTGGGCTGGTAATCGTAGTTGTAATAGTAATAGCCCAGGTCACGCTCCTGGTTGCGGAAACTATAACGGCCCAGGTCTGGCCCGCCGGTAAAGGTGTAGTCCTCGGAGCGGACGTGCCATTCCACATCACCGCCAACGACCGCGCCACCGGAGAAGAAATGGGCGTCTATGGCGATCTCGATGGTATCACCGGCGGACACGTCGCTTTCATTGGCGGTCACTTCCACCTGAAAGGTGGGTTTGCGGAATTCGGCCACTTCAAAGTAACCATTACCAACAGGCTGATTGTCGGCCGTGCTAACGCCGATCCAGTAGTTGCCCAATACGGCTTCGTCATCCAGCGTGATCTCGCCGCTGAAAGAGCCATATTCATTGAGAGGTAGAGTCGCGGTATAAATGGTTTCGTCATAGGAGGCGATTTGCACATTCACACTCTCAAAATCGGGCAGGGCGTAGCTCAGGTCGTCATTCAGGCGGACGATGCCTTTGAAGTAGACGGGTTGGCCGGGGCGGTAAACAGGGCGCTCGGTGTAGATGTATCCGGTGGGCTGGTTGGGTTCCAGGTAAAAATCGGTGTAGATGCCAAAGTCATAGGTGCTGATGCCTTCATTCCAATTGCTGACGGCCAGACCAAAAACGTCGCTGCCCGGTTCACCAACAATGGCATAGTAACGGCCGTCCCATCCTGGTATCAGCTCTAAATCATCCCGGTAGAGCAGGCCAAATTCGTCCGTTGTACCCTCAGAAACAAGCCGATAATTCTTGTCATACAGCGCCACCGACACGCCAGGCAGCGGTTCACCACTGTTGAGGTCGGTGGCCCAAATCATCGCTTCGGTGGCTGTGGTTTTCAGGGTAACGTTGGCGGTAGCCATTGCCAGCACCTGCGCCTGCAAATGGGGTTCGGTATGGCTGATCTGCGGCGAGTCCAGCGCCACAAAGTAGAATCCGGTAGGCAGCGGGCCGGTATCCCCCTGGTTGAGAATAAACCGTCTATGCGCCAGTTCATTGAGCGGTGTGTTCACCGGCAAGGTGCGCTGCCAGAGAAGCTGGTTGGCTTTGGGTACATAGCTGTAAGGGGACAAATCGTAATGCAGCAGCTTGCCAAATTCGCTCAAGGATAACTGGTATAAATCCACATCCAGTTCGGTGATATTTTGGTGCGTCACCCAGAGAGAATCAGAGCCGCCACTGCGATAGAGGGCGACGGAATAAGGCAGATTGAGGCTGGCGCTGGGCGGCAGTTTGCCGGTGGTGAAGGTGAGGGTTTGCCCTTCGGTAATTTCATTGCCGTACACGTCTTTCATGCCGGGCAGGATTTGCACGGTGTAGGTGGTAGAGGGGCGGAAGCCGTAATAGTTTTGGCTCCAATCCCAGGGGGAGTAGAGGCCATCCGGGTCGCCGATGATGTCCGGGCTGATAAGCACCTTACCGGCCAGGCTGTCTTCGTCCATGGGTGAGACAAATTCGATGCGGAAGACGCTGGAGTAATGGCTTTCGGTCTGGCCGTTGGCCGGTTCGGTGCGGCGGATGGCCGGGTATTTGACGGTGGAAGCCGTCCAGGTAAACGGCCGTGCCAGCGTGCCACCATTGGCTGCCTGCGCTGAATCGGCCAGTTCCAGGGTGTAGTTGGTCTGCAATTCGAGCAGCTGCGTAGGTGTGAGCGCCAGGGTGATGAAAGCATCATCCCAGGCAAATTCGAAGGGGATGGCGTTGCCCCCGGCGGTGGGTTGCAGGGTGACGGCCGTTTCCGTGCTGCCCGGATCCATCGGCTGGTTAAAGTGCAGCCGGTAGCTCTGATCCAGTGGCAAGTTTTGCCAGCCGTTTTGCGGATTCCAGGCGCTGTCTACCAGTTCCAGAAAATCAAACGTGGGCGGCGTCACGGTGAAGCTGCTGACCTCATCTTTCATCATTTGCGCCCCGGTGGCGCTGATAGCATTGACGGTGGCGGCATTCACACGCACGGTGTATGCCTGCCGCCCAATCAACGCTTCGGCCGGCCGGTAGACGTAGAGGGAGGTGTTTACCCATTCGCCCTGCCCTGGAATTTCTGGCTCGATGCGCAGCGGGTTGGGCAGATTAACGGCCGCTTCGCCGATCATCAGGGGCACAACGGGCCGGTTGAAGATTACAGTAATGGTGGAATCTACGGCGACGTTGGCAATGCCATTAGCCGGGCTGATCTGGCTGACGGCCAGATCGCCGATAGTGGTGAAGTTCAGCGTGAGACCCTCTACCAGGGCCAGCCCTTCGGCGGAGATGGCCGAACTGTCCACCGACACCTGGTAGCGGCTGGCGGGTTGCAGCGGCTTGGCCGGTTTGAAGCGCAACACACGCGGCTGCGGCCAGGTGACGTCGCCCTCTACTATTTCGCCGCTGTCGTCGGTAACGTGCACGGCCGTGTCCGGCTGCATGGGCTGGTCAAAATAGAGTTCAAACACGCCGTCTAGCGGTGTTTCTTCCCCGGCAGCCGGGTGCTGGCCGATGACCTGTGGTGGCAACGGTTGTCCCAGATCGAGCAGGAAAGGGGTGGGCGCGGGCGTGGCGGTACTGACGATAGGAATGGCGGTAGGTGTAGGGGTTGGTTTTTCTTCTTCGCGGCAGCTAACGGCCGTCAATAGCAGCAGCACGAATAAAATCAATGGAAGTCGCAATAGGCGGTTCATTTTTACCTCGCTTGCCAACAAATGGAGTTTTTCCCTGGGGGTATTGTAATGGAAATAAGGGGTGTGGGGGATACGGCCGTGTGATGAAAAGGCGACGATTGGTTGACGGTGTTTGTTTTGCGTTCAGGTATCGCTCCGGTAAACTCTTCCCATGAACACATCACCCCCCCACCCCCTCAAACGATTAACCGCCTACTCCCGCCGCTACCGGCGGCGGGTTATTTGGGCCACCATCTGCTCCGTCCTCAACAAACTGTTTGATCTGGCCCCACCCGTGCTGATCGGCGCGGCCGTAGACGTGGTCGTTTCGCAGGAAGACTCCTTTATGGCCGGGCTAGGTTTTGCCACCGTGCAAAGCCAGTTAGTCGCGTTGGGCATGATTACCCTCCTCATTTGGGCGCTGGAATCGCTGTTTGAATACCTGTTTTCCGTCTTGTGGCGCAACCTGGCCCAAGACATTCAGCACGATTTACGCCTGGACACCTACGACCATGTGCAATCGCTGGACATGGCCTACTTTGAAGAGCGCAGCACGGGTGGCCTGATGGCGATTATGAACGATGACATCAACCAACTCGAGCGTTTTCTGGATGTAGGGGCCAATGACATCATCCAGTTGATCACCACCGTCATCGCCATCGGCGGCGCGTTTATTGTCCTGGCTCCCTCGGTGGCCTGGATGACCATTTTGCCTATGCCCTTTGTGATTTGGGGGACATTAAAATTCCAACACAAGTTAGCGCCCAAATATGCGGCCGTGCGCGAACAAGTTGGCTTCCTCAATGGCTTCTTGGGCAATAACCTGAGTGGTATTGCCACCGTGAAAAGTTACACGGCCGAAGCCTACGAAGTCGGCCGTATTGGTCAGGAAAGTGAGCTATATCGCCAAAAAAACCAGGCCGCGATTCAACTCAGTTCCGCCTTTGTGCCGCTCATTCGCATGGTCATCGTGTTGGGTTTTGCGGCCATTATGATTTTTGGCGGATTACTGGTGGTGGAAGGGCGGCTGAACGTGGGCGTGTACAGTGTCCTGGTCTTTATGACCCAACGGCTGTTGTGGCCGCTGACGCGCCTGGGGCAAACGCTCGATTTGTACCAACGGGCCATGGCTTCCACGAACCGGGTGTTTGATTTGCTGGACACACGGCCGTCCATCCCCGATGGCCTTGAACCCCTGCCCCTGGCCGATGTACGCGGTGAGGTCGCCTTTGAAGCGGTCAATTTCCGCTACAAATGGCGCGATTATGAAGGGTACACCGACAGCCAGCCCCACGTCATCAAAGAACTGTCGCTGCACATCCCGGCGGGGGAAACGGCGGCCATCGTCGGCCCCACCGGCTCTGGCAAGAGTACGCTCATCAAGCTGCTGCTGCGCTTTTATGATGTGGGCGAAGGAAAGGTGTGTCTGGACGGCCGTGACATCCGTACCCTGCACACCCACGACCTGCGCCGGGCCATCGGGCTGGTCAGCCAGGATGTGTTTTTATTTCATGGCACCGTGCGCGAAAACATCGCCTATGGCACATTTGACGCCACATTGGACGAGATTGTGGCCGCCGCCAAAGTAGCCGAAGCGCATGACTTCATCACCCAACTGCCCAACGGCTATGACACCATTGTCGGCGAACGCGGCCAAAAGCTGTCCGGCGGACAGCGACAGCGCATCTCCATCGCCCGTGCCGTACTCAAAGACCCGCCGGTGCTGATTCTGGACGAGGCCACCTCTTCGGTGGATAACGAAACGGAAGCGGCCATCCAGCGTTCGATGGAGCGCATTTCGGTGGGGCGCACCATGATCGTCATCGCCCACCGCCTCTCCACCATCCGCAACGCCGACCGCATCTTTGTCCTGGAAAACGGCATCCTGCGCGAGCAAGGCACACACGCGGAACTGGCGCTCCAGGATATGGGAATTTATGCGGGGCTGTGGCGGGTGCAGACGGGGGAGCGGTGAGCAATAGGCAGTGAGCAGTGAGCAGTGAGCAGTAGGCAGTGAGCAGTTTCACCTTGTCACCGTGTCACCATGTCACCTTGTCACCCCTTCACCAACTCGCGGCGGCATAAATCTCGTGGAGAAAACGACTGGGGTAGGTGGCTAATTGTTCGGTGTGGCTGAAGCCGTTTTGCTGTGCCAGTTTGACCCAGGACTGATAGGAAAACGGGTAGGGAACCCAGTGGTTGCCCTGGTCGCTGTTGTATTCGACGATGAGGAGACGGCCGTTTTCCAAACGGCCGTCCCCTTTCCGCAAATACCCCTTCACCTGCTGTAAAACCGGCCCCTTGTTGGCTACAAAATGGAGCGAGTTCGCCATGACCACGCCATCCAGGGGCGGCAGCGATAACGGGCGGGTGAAGTCCGCCTGAATGGTGTGCAGGGTGATCTGTGGGAACAAACGGCGCATGGTTTTTTCGAGCGATTGCCGGGCACGGCCGTCTCGATCCACCGCATAGATCGTCCCCACCGGCCCGATCAACTCCGCCAGCGCCAACGTAAACGCCCCCTCACCCGCCCCCAGATCAGCCCACACCCCACCAGGGCGTGGCACCCCATTTTGTAATAATCTCACATGGTCGTTGTGGTTCATCGTGATGCGTGACCCGTAATGCGTGACCCGAAGCCCGAACACGGATTACGGTTTACGGATTACCGATTACGGGCACCGCCCCGATCCGGCTGCGGCGGAGGGCGCGGGAGGAGAAGGCATACACGGCCGTGAGCAGATACCCCGCCGCCGCCAGCATGTAAATGGCGCGAATGGGCACACCCAGGTCAACCAATGCCGCATAAGTCAGACCAGACAGCAAAAAGACGACGTTCCAGCCCATCTCGCGCAAGGAATAGACCCGCCCCAACTTGTCTTCATCCACACTCGTTTGCAGTAGTGTATTTTGGGCTACATCCCGCAAGGCAAACGTGGGCCCATACATGACGGAGATAATGATGGTGACAGTCACACTGCCCGTTTGGGCATAAACGATAGTTAACAAACCCATCAAAAAGGCATTGATGATGATGATGCGCCCCGGCCAACGCATGATGATGCCGGACACGGCCGTGGCCAGCACCGCCCCCAACATCACCCCCGTGTAAAACGCCCCATTTTGCAGCCCCCACACCTGTGGCTCGGCATTCAACGCCTGCTCCACAAACACCAACATCAGCGCCGACGTCCAGACGCCATGTGGGATATGCTCCAGCCACTCCATCGTCACCAGCGTTCGCGCCAGTTGGTGGTGGCGCAGATAACGCACCCCCTCCTTGACCGACTGCCACAGCGGCATATCCGGCGCTTGTTGTATCCGCTTCTCGCGCTGTGTCGCCTCCAGGTGAATAGCGCTGATCAACGTCGCCGAGGCCAGAAAGGTGAGCAAATCAATCAGCACCAGCGCCCGCAAACTAACCCACACCACCAAAAAGCCACCCAAAATGTAACCAAACGCCTGCGTTCCCTGCATCGTGCCGGACATGACACCGTTGGCCTTCGCCAATTGATCGCGGTTCACAATGGCGGGCAAAATCGCCAGTCGTGCCGGGGTATAAAACGCCGTCATCGCCCCCAATCCGGCCACCACCAGATAGACCAGCCACAGGTTGAGTTGGCCGCTCCAGGTAAAAACAAGCAGCAATGATACCAGCGTCGCCCGCACCAGATCGGCCGTCACCATGACCCGGCGGCGCGAATGGCGATCTACGATGGCCCCCGCTACCGGGCTGAGCAGGAAGATGGGCAGCAGCGAAGCGGCCATCACCCCCGCCGCTTGTAATGCGGAACCGCTCCTTTCAAAAATCGTGACCATGATGCCGACCGTGTACAGCACATCACCAACACCGGAAATGAGCACGGCCGTCCACAACAACGCAAAATTACGATTCCGCCATAGTTCCATTATGGTTGCCTCATCAGAAACCCTTGTCATAATCCAGTTTCGGGTTTATACCTGAATCGGACACGCAAACCTACGATCCTTTGATCAATGCTATTGATCCTTCGGTCAGGCTGGCGTGGTGGTGAGAAACGCAATTCTCATGCCTCAGGTGGCATCAGATACACGGCCGTCTCCCCTGTACGCGGTGTAATGGGATGTGTAATGGTGGGGAGACGTAGCCGATGTTCGGCCGTGATTACAAATAACAAGATAGCCGCCGGTTCATAAAAAATGTCCGCCGCCTCTGTGATGGGCTGGCAAACAGCGCGTGCGCCATTGTAATACAGCCTATCTAGCAAGTTGTAGCTCACTTCTGGGCCAAACAACAGCCAGCCCAGTAAATTTTCATCCACCTGCTCTGGGGCGTCATCACGCACGGGCATCAGTTGGTAAACATGATCGTCTCCCAGCCATTCGCCAAAACGCAAACAGGCCAGCGTATTGAGTTCACTATTAGCCGTTAACGCCAGGATTCGCCCAATTCGTTCCAATGGCAGTTCATCCAAAATGGCGTCTGATAAGATGCTGTCATGGATAGCCGTCAGGCCAAGATGATGTGCTATCTCCACCCGCCCGCCATTGGCATCCACCAGCCACACCTCAAAACCGGCCTCTTGCAGCGTCAGCGCCATTTGCCGCGCCCAATTATGCGCGCCCACAATCAGCACTCCTTGTGGGTGTTCCTGTACCAGGCCCAAACGCCGCGCTAATGGGCTGGCTGTTAATGAATACACCACCACAGTGCCCACCACCACCAGGAAGGTGATGTTGACCAGTTGATCAGCTCCGGCAAAACCGACTTCTTCCAGTTCCAACGCAAACAACGAAGCCACCGCCACGGCCACAATGCCTCGCGGCGCCAGAGCGGCGACAAAGAGCTTTTCGCGGTTAGACAGTTTGGAACCGATGGCCGAAACCCAGACGGCTAACGGCCGTACCACCAATATCAGCACCGCCAGGAACGCCATCTCCGGCAAAAGGATGCCGGATATGGCCGACAGATTCACCCGCGCCGCCAGCACAATAAACAGCACCGACAGGAGCAAGACCCCCAATTCTTCTTTGAAGGCGGTAATGTGCCGCACGTCTGCTTTTTTCTGGTTTGCCAATACAATGCCCATAATGGTGGCGGCCATCAGGCCAGATTCAGCGGCAAATTCATTGGATAAGGCAAAAGCAGCCAGTACCATCATCAGGGCCACGGCCGTTTCCAAAAATGGCGCGATCCAATCTCGCCGCAGAAATTCCACCAATAACCAGCCCGCCACCAGGCCAACGGCCGTGCCCACCAACAGCGTCACCACAATCCCCTGGGCAATGTGAAAAAAGTTCAGGGTTGGCTGCGCGCCACCCCCCAGGATGGCTTCCACTACCAACACCGCCAACGTAGCCCCGATTGGGTCTATCAATATCCCTTCCCACTTCAAGATAGAGCCTACACGACGCGACGGCCGTATCTGCCGCAGCAGCGGAATAACCACCGTCGGCCCCGTCACCACCAGCACTGCCCCCAACAGAATCGCCAGCAACGCCTCCATGTCCAAAATGAAATACGCTGCCAGCGAGGCCAGAACCCAGGTAACGAATGCGCCCACGCTGATGAGCAGTCGCAAAACGCCGCGAACCTCTTCTGTTTCCCCCCATTTCAAACTCAAGCCACCTTCAAACAAGATGATGGCCACGGAGAGCGAAACAAACGGAAACAACAACTCACCAAACATCTCATTGGGGTGAATGAGGCCAAACACCGGGCCAGCCAGAAAACCAAACAGCAGAAGCAACAAGATAGAAGGAATCTTAAAACGCCAGGCCAACCACTGGGCGATAATGCCCAGGCCGAGAATAATTGCCAATCCCACAACAATTGGTTGCGCCATAGTCAGGAAACCACCAGATAGAGCAGCATGGTCACGGCCGTGCGTGCATACACACTATGCGGCAATTTGGCGGGCATGTAGACCCAGGCGCCGGGCACGGCCGTTGTCCGCTCCTCGCCCAACTGTAAATCCGCCTCACCACTCAAAAAGTGCAAGATCGCCGGGTATGCGGCCGTATGCTCCGTCAGTTCTTCGCCGGCGGCAAAGCCAAACAACGTCACCTTCACGTCATCATTACTCAACACCTTGCGGCTGACAATCGTCTCGGCCGTAATCTCCGGCAATAGTTCGCGTAAATTTTGGATAACTGTTTCATTCATCGGTTAATTTCTCCTTTTTATCAAGTAATCGCCATCCCCATTACCCCATTACATTCCTTCCGTCACGGCCGTGCGTGACCGCACCAGCCCTACCCCCACCATGCCAAAAAAGAGCAGGATAGCAATGGCATTCAGCGTTTTTCCATGCATCAAGTCTACCCCAATCACCCGCCCCTAAACAAAAACGCCACCACCTGTTCCGGTGATGGCGTTTCTATGTGTAGCGCGATTTGCTAAATCGCGTTACGCCTAAAATTCCCAGACAGTTCGCGGTTTGTCCATTTCCGGCAGGGCACGCAGGGGCGCGGTATTTCCAGGGTTAATGGGAGCAGCCAGTGGCAGACGGTCACTTTTTGGCTCAATGGCAAAGGGTGGCTCGGCCGGTTCTCGCAACGCCAACGCCAGCACCTCACTTAGATGAGATACCGGAATCAACGTCAGGTCGGCGCGGATGCTTCCCGGCAGTTCCGGTATATCTTTGGCGTTTTCCTTCGGTAGAATCACGGTCTTGATGCCGGCGCGGTGGGCGGCAATCGTTTTGGACTTCAGGCCACCGATTGCCAACACCTTGCCGCGCAGCGTCACCTCACCCGTCATCGCCACATCGCGGCGCACCGGGCGGCGGGTAAACGCGGAGATAATGGCCGTCGCCATACCAATACCGGCGCTAGGGCCATCCTTTGGCGTGGCCCCATCTGGCACATGGACGTGTAGGTTTACATGGTCAAAGACTGTTGGCTCCAGCCCGAGAGACCGCGCATTAGCCCGCGCATACGTCAATGCTGCCTGGATGGATTCGCGCATCACATCTCCTAACGAACCGGTTAAGGTAATTTTGCCATTGCCTTCGCTCAGGCTCACTTCAATGGGCAGGATATCGCCACCAAAACCGCTCACCGCCAGACCGGTGACAACGCCAACCTCGTCATGTTCTTCGGCCGTACCATACCGGTACATCTCTGGCCCCAAAAATTCAGCCACATCCGCTGGGGTAATGACAAAAGGCCCGGCTGCGCCGCCTGCCACCTGCACCGCCACCTTGCGGGCAATACGGCCGATATGCCGTTCCAGGCTACGCACCCCCGCTTCGCGCGTGTAATGGCGAACCAGATGGCGCAATGCCTCGTCGGAGAAACACACATCCACACCGGCAATGCCGTTCCCCTCCAACTGCTTGCGCAGCAAATAGCCGGTGGCAATGTTTAGCTTCTCTTCTTCAATATAGCCGGGCATGGTGATCGTTTCCATACGATCCAGCAGCGGGCCGGGGATGGTATTCAACTGGTTGGAGGTGGTGATAAAAATGACCTGGCTGAGATCAAACGGCGCTTCCAGATAATGGTCGGTGAATTTGTCGTTCTGCTCCGGGTCTAACACTTCCAGCAGCGCCGACGCCGGGTCGCCCCGCCAATCTGCACCCACCTTGTCAATTTCGTCCAGGACAATGACCGGGTTATTCGTGCCCGCGTCACGCAGGGCACGAATGATGCGCCCCGGCATCGCGCCAATGTAGGTGCGGCGATGACCGCGAATTTCGGCCTCATCCCGCACCCCTCCCAGACTGATACGCACCACTTTGCGCCCCATGGCATGGGCAACGGAGGTGGCGATGGACGTTTTGCCCACACCGGGCGGGCCGTACAGGTTGATGATCGCGCCGCGCATTTTGTTGCCCGCCAGTTTACGCACGGCTACATATTCTACGATGCGATCTTTGACATCTTCCAAGCCGTAATGGTCGGCGTCCAATATCTGGCGCACATGATGAATGTCCAGATTGTCTTCGGTGGTCTGATCCCAGGGCAGTTCCACCAGCCATTCCAGGTAGGTGCGGATGACGGCAGATTCGGCTGACTGTGGCCCCTGGTACTCCAGTCGTTTTAGCTCTTTTTCGGCGCGTTCGCGCACGGCCGTGGGCATCCCCGCCTGCGCAATTTTGTCCCGCAGTTCATCACCGCTGCTTTCGGCGTCATCGCCCAACTCCTTGCGAATCGCCTTCATCTGTTCCCGCAGCAGGTATTCCCGTTGGGCTTTGTCCGCACCTTCGCGGGCGTCTTGCTGGATTTTGCTGCGGATTTCGGCAATGCGTAATTCTTGCTGCAAATGTTCGGTGGCAATTTGCAGCCGTTCCACGCCATTGACCGTTGTCAGCAGTTTCAGTTCCGTTTCCAGCGGCAGATTGAGCAGCCCGGCAATGTAGTCAGCTAGCTGCCCGGCCGATGGCTTGCTGCGGGTGGTAGCCATCACCTGCTGGTTGGCCTCGCCTAAGGTATCAGCGTATTGCTCCAGATAGGCAATCGCCTCAGCCATTACCCCACGGTCAGACGAATCAGATTGATCGGCAATTTCCTGGTATGTGCCTAAGGTATAAGGGTCGTTCTCAATCAGGCTTTGCAGCCGTACCCGGTGGCGCAGTTCCACCAGCATTTGTACGCCCATGTGGGGTGCGCGCAAAATATCACGCACCGTCGCCAAAATACCCACAGGCGCCAGGTCATCCATCTCAGGCAACTCTACATCCGCGTTATACTGCACCAGGATTAAGAGATCGCCATTTTGCTCAACGGCTGCCTGGGCTGCCGCTAAAGAACGCCGCCGACCGATAGAAATGGTGGTGGTAACGCCGGGAAAAACCGCACCCCCTCGTAAAGGGACGATGGGAATACGTTTTGGTTCAGTTTGGTGGGTCATCAAATCTTCCTCAAGAAAAATGGGTTGGTTAAACCTTGTGTAAAGTTTCTCCGCTTCTGTCTCTACATTAACCCCGGTACGGGCCTATCTCAATAGTCCTCTGGTAGTCTCTGTCTTTACCGGGAGTGACACGCTAGTCCTACTTCAGAATTTTGTCAGATGTGTGGAGACAGGCTGGTGGCAGATCAAGCCAGAGCGGGGATAATTGGGCGGAGTCGAGACTTTAGCCGTTACCGCTAAAGTGTCCACTCCTGAAGGGCGATGAATCGCCCACTACGAACATGCTTGCGGAGGGAAATAAGATGAAAGAAATGTATATCAACGGCCGTTTCACCCCCAGCGCATCAGGCGAAACCATGACGATTCTTAACCCGGCTACCGAAGAGGCGCTGGACAGTGTGCCCAATGGCCATGAAGCCGACGCGCACAAAGCGGTCGCCGCCGCCCATGAAGCCTTCAAAAGCTGGCGACAGGTTTCCGGCCTGGAACGGTGCGAAATGCTGCACGAAGCGGCGCACAAAATGAAAGCACAGGCGGCCGAGTTAGCCGAACTGCTGACGCTGGAAGAAGGCAAACCATTGCCCGAAAATGAAGAGGAGATGGAATGGACAATTGGCACATTTGACTATTACGCGGAGATGGCGCGCACGTACCGGGGGCGGGTGCTGGCCCCGGCGGTGAGCAGCCAGTTCAACTTTGTCCTCAAAGAGCCGTATGGGGTGGTACTGTGCATTGTGCCCTTTAACTTTCCGCTGCTGCTGATGGCCTGGAAGGTGGCCCCGGCTTTAGCCGCCGGGAACACGGTCATCATCAAACCGGCGGAGAAGACGCCGCTGACCACACTGCGGCTGGCGGAGATGGCTTTTGACCATTTCCCGCCGGGCGTGGTGAATGTGGTCACGGGCGAAGGGGCGCGGGTGGCGGAGCCGATGGTCAAACACCCGGATGTGCCGGTGATCGCCTTTACGGGGTCTACGGCCGTCGGCCAACGTATTGCCACCCTCGCCGCCACCCGCATCAAACGCACCCACCTGGAATTGGGCGGCAAGGACGCTTTTGTCATTGCCCCGGATGCGGATGTGGAAACGGCCGTCGAAGCCGTGGCCTACGCCGCTCTGATCAATGCCGGGCAGGTGTGTACCTCTACCGAGCGGGTGTATGTGCCCGATCACATGCTCAAGCCATTCAGCGAAGGGTTGGCCGATTTTGTCCGCGGGCTGCGGCTGGGGCCGGGGCTGGCGGCTGATACCGACATGGGGCCAATGGCCGACCCCAAATACCGGGCCAAAGTGGAAGCCCACATAGCAGACGCGGTGCAGAAGGGGGCAAAGGTGCTGGTGGGGGGCAAACGGCCGTCGCACCTGGATCGCGGTTTCTACTATGAACCCACCGTGCTCACCCACGTCAACCACGACATGGTGTGCATGCGCCAGGAAACGTTTGGCCCTACCATCCCCATCATGGGCTACAAAACATTTGACGAGGCCATCGCCCTGGCCAACGACAGCGACTACGGCCTGGGCGCGTGCATCCGCACCAATGATGCGAAGCTCGCCAAACGCTTCTTTGAAGAAGTGCAGGCGGGGACGATCTGGATCAATGACCCGCTGACCGATAATTATGGTGGGCCATTTGGCGGCTACAAAATGAGCGGCAACGCCCGCGAATTGGGCGAAGAGGGTTTAGCCAGCTTCCTGGAAACCAAACACGTCCACTGGGACTTTGACGACACACCGAAGGAGTATTGGTATCCCTATTAGTGGAATAGATACACGGATGAGACGGATTTAGCGGATTCACACGGAAAAGCAGAAGTGATTTCAAAAAAAACAGTTCTGTTTTTAGAAAAATCTCTTCTACTTTTATAAAAATCACTTCTGTTTTTGGGCAAGATCACTTGAGATTTTGGATGAGAACAGCTTTGTTCAGTTTTCTGAGGTTCAAACCAACATATCTGATCGGCTTGTTTTGTGTGGTCACGGCCGTGCTGTTTCTGCTGATCCGCGTTTTTTACACAGCAAAAAATTACGAGGATCCCGATTCGCCCCGTTTTTCCGACAATTTTGCCCCCGCCGCACCAGAAAAGGTCAACCAGATTACAGTCGTCTCCTACAACATCCGGTATGCCCAAAAGATTGAGCAGGCCATTGCCGAATTAACCGAATTGGATGCCGCTAAAGGAGTAGACATTATCCTGCTGCAAGAGATGGATGAAACGGGCACAGCCCAGATAGCGCAGGCGCTTCAGATGAATTTTGTCTATTTCCCGGCGGCGGTTGAACCGCGTTATGACCAGAATTTTGGCACGGCCGTACTCGCCAAATGGCCTATCCTCGAATCCACAAAGCTCATCTTGCCCCACAAAAGTTTCACCAGCCGCCTGAATCGCAGCGCCACCAAAGCGACAGTCACAATAAACGACCTTTCCATCCTGGTTTATAGCGTCCATACCGAAACGATATTTACGCTGCCTGCTTATCGTCGCAATCAGTTTACGGCCGTGCTGGAAGATAGTGGCCCAGACGCCGAATATGTGATTATGGGTGGTGATTTTAATACCGTAACGAAGGCGGATGTGGCGCAACTGGAAAGGATTTTTGGGGACGGCCGTTTTGTTAGAGCGTCAGCAGAAAGCGGCTTCTCGCTGATCAAGTATGGGTTGGAAGTGGAAACAGACCACATTTTCAGCAAAGGTTTACCGCCACAGAGCGCCGGTAAAATCCTCGAGGCCACCGCCAGCGACCATTTGCCTATTTGGGTCACTTTATCCCTGCCTTAACAAAGTAGCCAACTCGCCCCGATCAGGGTAATTTCCTGGGCATGAAAAAATTAATTCCTGTTCTCCTGATCATGAGTTTGAGCCTGTTTTTGGGAGCCTCGCTGGTGACCAGCCAGATCATCCCCGATCAGCCAGGTAGTGGTGGAGACCCCTCAGCCACGCCAACGTTGACCATCACGCCTACCCTGACGGTAACCACAACCCCCACCATCACACCGACGATCACCATCACCCCCACTGTGACGCCTACCCCTTCGGCTACGCCCACACCAGAACCTTTACCGTCTACCGTCATTTTTTTGCCCATTATTTTTAATCTTTACGGCCCCATACAGCCGCCTTATGATATGGCGCAATTTATGGACTCGGACGACGGCCGTCTCTATGAAGTGCAGCACAGCGGCGGCTCCCAGGCCCGGCACCAGACACAACAAGACGGCGGGGCTTTCTTTCACACCAAGGGAAATGAAATCAGCGCCGAATGGGAGGAGTTATGGTATACAAACCAGTTCATCTACCGGGGCACCGACACCAGCCCCGGCAATGGGCTTTACTACACCCTGCGCGACGCAGGTCTCTATGGCTCCAAATGGGCGCCCCGTTATTGGCATGTGGGTGGTCTCTATGAACGCAACCCCACCGTCCTCTTCTTTCGCAAATCAGATTGTGAACTGGTATTAGGGGGTACTCAGCGAAGCTGGCTGCTCTTTGAAGCATACCATCCCACTTACACCTTCCCCAGTGGGCTGGAATTGGCCCACGTGGCCCAACTGGCCTGGCTGCTCACGCCCAATGGCGAACCGGAAGAGCGGTATTTTTATGCCCTGGCGTATGGGCTGGTCGGCTGGTCTAGCCGCACACACGGCTTCAGCTATATCAGTGAAATCCACGAACCAGGCCAACGCCCCGATAACACCCGCGAGGTCATTCCCTGCCTGGATAATTCATTGTACTGGACGGATCGTCGCTTTGAACGGCCGTTGCCCTACTGGCCCGGCAACCATCGCCGATAAGCAAGAAATAATCCACAGATTCCACAGATTACTCAGATTTTTATCTGTGAAATCTGTGGATTTTCATTCATTGCCGTGCGCTCCTGCCCATAAAAACTCTTTTTCCAAACAAACGACAATCTTTTCTATGACAATTATCAATCACTATCCCCCATGTTTCAGGTAAACTAGCCGCAGCTTATTCCCACATTAACTATTGGAGGTATTTCCCATGAGTCAAAACAATCGTCAGCGTGTCCTTATCGCCGGGGCGGCCGGTCGTGACTTCCACGATTTCAACACCGCTCTGCGGCAAAACGAGCAGGTGGAAGTAGTCGCCTTCACTGCCACCCAAATCCCCAACATCGAGGGGCGGCGTTACCCGCCGGAACTGGCGGGGGTGTTTTATCCCGCCGGGATTCCCATTCACCCGGAAAGCCAGCTAGAAGAACTCATCCAAAAAGAGCAGATTGATGATGTCTTCTTCTCTTATTCTGACGTGTCTCACGAATACGTCATGCACCTGGCGTCGCGGGTGCTGGCCGCTGGCGCCGGTTTTCGCTTCATGAACCCTCGGCTGACCATGCTCAAATCGAGCAAACCGGTGGTCTCCATTTGTGCCGTGCGCACCGGCTGCGGCAAAAGCCAGACCAGCCGCCATGTACTGCGCGTTTTGCAGAATGAATTGGGTTACCAGCGGGTGGTGGCGGTGCGCCACCCCATGCCCTATGGCAATCTGGTGCAGCAGGCGGTGCAGCGTTTTGCCACTTATGCTGATATGGACAGGCACGAATGTACCATCGAAGAGCGCGAAGAATATGAACCGTATGTGGAACGGGGCGCGGTCATTTACGCCGGGGTGGATTATGAACGCATCCTGCGCGAAGCGGAGCAGGAAGCAGACATCATCATTTGGGATGGCGGCAATAATGACCTGCCCTTTTTCCTGTCTAACCTGCACATTGTGGTCACAGACCCGCACCGGCCCGGCCACGAACTGCGCTACCACCCCGGCGAGACCAATTTGCGGCTGGCGGCAGCGGTGGTGATCAACAAGGTAGATACGGCCGATTACCAAAACATCCTGACCGTGCAGCAAAATATCCGCCAGACCAACCCCGGCGCAGTCATCGTGAAGGCGGCATCTCCCATTTTTGTGGATGATCCGGCGGCCATTCGCGGGCAGCGGGTACTGGTGGTGGAAGATGGCCCCACGCTGACGCATGGTGAGATGACCTATGGCGCGGGTGTAGTGGCCGCGCAGAATTTTGGGGCGAAAGAGATCGTAGACCCACGGCCGTATGCCGTTCGTTCGATTGCCGCCACTTATCAGAAATACCCCAACACCGGGGCGGTTCTGCCGGCCATGGGCTACGGCGGCGACCAGATCGCCGACCTGGAAGAGACGATCAACCGCGCCGACGCCGACATGGTGATCATTGCCACCCCCATTGACCTGGGCAAGTTGATCGACATTCAGAAGCCGCACCAACGGGTGCGCTATGAATACCAGGACATCGGCACACCAACGCTGACGGCGTTGTTGCAAGAGCGGTTTGGGCGATAGCAGCCTGTTAGACATCCGATTTCTCAAAGAAATCGGATGTCTCGACCTCAAAACTTTTATGGAGAAGAATGAGTTTGAGAACGGCAAACGGCCGTTAACCCATGCAGAACTCACCGACATCATTGACCTGTGCCTGTGGGCCGGGCAAATGTTGTTGCAGCACGGGGCTAACAGTCTGCGCGTGGAGGAGAGTGTACATCGCCTGGGGACGGGGCTGGGCTGTGACTGGCTGGACATTGTCGTGCGCACCGAATCGCTGACCATCACCGCCACCAGCGGCGGTGAATTCCGCACCAAAACGCGGCGAGTGGTACGGTTGGGGATCAACATGGGGCACATCACCGCCCTCAATGACCTCAGCCGCCGCGTGGTTGAGGGACAGTTAGACCGTTTCCAGGCGCGCGCCGCCCTGGAACAAATTGACCGGCAGCCGAACGAGTATAACCGCTGGCTGGTGGTGGGCATGGTGGGGCTGGCCTGCGCCGCTTTTAGCCGGTTGTTTGGCGGCGACTGGCCCGTTTTTGGCGTTACCTTTGTGGCGGCGGCGGTGGCCATGGTGGTGCGCCAGGAGTTGATCCGCCAGCAGTTGAATCCCTTTTTGATGGTTGCGGCCTCTGCTTTTGTGGCCGGGCTGATTGCCAGCAGCGCTGCCTGGCTGCAACTGAGCCAGCAGCCACAAGTGGCTATGTCGGCGTCGGTGCTGCTGCTGGCGCCGGGCGTACCGCTGATTAACGCGGCCCACGATCTGATTCGTGGTTATATGAGCAATGGCGTCACCAGAGGCGTGACCGGGTTGCTCATCTCAATGGCCATTGCGGTGGGGCTGTTGCTGGCGATTTTGCTCACGGGAGCGGGCATTTGAACGGCTGGCTGTTGGCGCAAGATTTGTTATGGTCGGCGGTGGCGGCTTTGGGTTTTGCCGTGATGTTTAACGTGCCCCGCCGGTTGCTGCCGGGCTGCGCCCTGGCGGGAGGGCTGGGCCATGCGTTGCAGGCGGTGGGCATGGGCCTGGGGCTGCCGTTGGAAGTGGCGACGTTGGCGGCGGCCACGGCCGTTGGCTTTCTGAGCGAGTGGCTGGCTAAGCGGTACCAGTCGCCGCGTATTGTCTTTGGCGTTTCCGGCGTCATTCCCATGGTGCCGGGTGTGTTAGCTTACGAGACTATGCTGGGTGTGTTTGAACTGGCCGGATTGATCAATCTGTCTAATGACCCGGCAGCGATGGAGATGGTGAGTACGGCCGTACTCGCCATCAAAACCGGCCTGGTTCTCATTGCCCTGGCGCTGGGCATCATTGCTCCCAATTTACTCTTTCGGCGGCAGCAGCCGGTGGTGTGATGAGGTGAAGAGGTGACAGGGTGAACGCACAATCGCTCCTTTCATAATTCCTAATTCCTAATTCATAATTGATGCTATGGAGACGGGTCAACTGATTTTCTCTATTCGGCAGTGTGGCAATGAGGGGTGTCGTTTTCGTTTTCCGGCGGCGGGGGAGAGTGGGGTGTGGTGCCCACAATGTGGGGGGGCAACGGCCGTTGTTGCCACACCCCACAGCAAACGAGACACGGCCACTTCGGCAAGCTCAGGGCAAGCTGCCTCACACGCTCGTTCTGGCCTGCATGTGGAACTGCTGCTGGATAACATTCGCAGTCTGTACAACGTCGGTTCCATTTTTCGCACCGCCGATGGCGCGGGTGTGCGGCATCTGCATCTGGCGGGCATGACGGCTACGCCGGCACATCCCAAGCTGGCAAAAACAGCGTTGGGCGCGGACAGCCAGATGGGGTGGAGCTACAGCCGGAATGGGCTGGACACGGCCGTACATCTGCAAAACCAGGGCTACCGGCTGTGGGCGCTAGAGGACGTGCCAGAGGCGGTTTCTTTGTTTAAGCTGAAGTTGGATGAGGGGGACGGTCTGGGGGAAGGTCGTCCCATTCTGCTCGTCGTGGGCAATGAAAATGTGGGCGTAGACCCGGCCATCTTGCAGCGGTGTGACCAGATTTTGGCGTTACCCATGTTGGGCGTAAAAGATTCACTCAATGTGGCCGTGGCCTGTGGAATCGCCGTCTACCATTTGCTGTTTGGTACCTCCGATTGGTGATAGGCAAATCCTTCCAGGCAACGAAAACGGCCGTGGCTGCGCCACTCTCACCACTCACCCTCATCTCAATGCGATACACGGCGCCATCGTTAGCGCCATCACGTAGGACAATGTCATATGTACCGTCACCCAATGCCAGGTTGGTCAGGGTTAAACGGCCGTTTTCATCCAACTGCTCGGCGCTTATCAACAGTGTGCCATCGGGCCTGTATACAGCCAGCCAGGGCTGTGCGGCATTGGTCATCTCCAGGATAATATCTACTGTCGCCGGACCCTCGTCGAAAAGAAAAACTTCAGGATTGGCGCCGCGAATTTCACCGCCTTGGGTCTCGCCAGGCGCCAGGTACGCAGGTTGTGATCGGGTAAGATACAAAGTGTATTCCGCGCCATCATTCTCCGCTTCATCTACCACGATCCGCATGTTTTCTTGCAAATCATAATACTTCAGCAGTTCACCTGCTCCGCGACCAGAGAAGTCGGCATAGACCGCCTGCCCACCGTCCTGGTAGGTCAGAATGAGAACAAAGTCGTCATCCGGTCCACCCTCCAGGCGAATGTCCACAACGTCGCGGGAACCGGTATAGGTCCAGGTTTCCGCACCAGAGCCGGTGAGTTTGCCGCGGACGGCCTGGTTCAGGGCGATGTTGTGATTGGATGGATTGGTGATCATGGTAACGGCCGTTCCCTCTTCTCCGTTCCACGGCTGCCACACAGCCACAACCACCAGTGCCAGTAGCAGCAAACCGACCACGCCCCAAACCCACACAGGTAAAATCTTGAGTGCTGGTTTTGTGGACGGGGTGGGCAGCGGCTCGTCAGGCTGCGCTGCCTCATCGAGCGCCTGTTCAAACGCGGCGGCCGATTCGGGTGGATTCGTTTGCAGGGCGACCACTGTGGGCCAGTTCACGAACGGTCTTTGTTCTTGACATAACTTTACCAATTCAGCTATCTGGCCTGTGTATTGGCAAGTTTCGATGAGGGAAATCATTTTGGCCCGCCGATTTTTGCCGTTGAGGTCCGCGTACTCGATATGCAGGCGAAAACAGAGTTCGATAAGATCCTCTTCGCTAAACACGGCGAGCATTTGATCAAACAACTGAACCTGTGCGTTTTTCATAGCCTTTCTCGTGGCCCCGGTAAAAAAACATTATAGCAGGATGATCAAGGCATAACGAACAAGAACAGTCTGGACTGCCAGGTGCGGTCAGTATGGGCTGTGCCCTTTAGTTCGCTGGTTACAGGAATTCAGGTAAGTCTGGTCAAAATTAAGGGGCTGCCGCCACAGGTACAACACAACGGAAACCGACATCGGGTATACCTTGAAATTCGACGGCGCGTTCACTATCTCGATTGGTGAGGCGCAGATCGGGGGCGGGGCTACGGTAGCCGCCGCCGCGCAGCACTCGTTCGCTGTAGTTGTTGAGCCGGGGGGCAGAAGGGTTGACGGTTTCGCCCCGTTCGTAGTAGATGGAGTCGTAGCCATCTTGCGCCCATTCGCGCACGTTCCCGGCCATGTGGTACAAGCCAAAGGGGCTACGGCCGTCGGGGAGACTGTCCACCGCCTGTAAGGTGGCAAAAAGCGGGCTGCCAAAGACAGCCAGGGTATCGTCGGGTTCGGTATCACCCCAGGGATAGCGACGGCCGTCGCCACCCCCCGCCGCATATTCCCATTCTGCCTCCGTCGGCAGTCGCCCCCCCACCCAATGGCAGTAAGCATCCGCCCCGTGCCAGGTGACATTATTGATGGGGTAGTTCTCAAAACCGGGCTGGGCGATATACCCTTCCACGTCATCCGTCAGGTAGCTGTTTAGCGTTTCAAAGTGGGTAGCCAGACACAAAAAGCCGTTGCATTTGCTTACATACCCATCCAGTTCATTGATAAAAACGGCATATTGCGCCACCGTTACTTCATATAAATCAATGTGATAACTGTCAAGCGTGACCTCGTGCCGCGAAAATTCGTCCCCTTCGGCCAGGGGGTCGTTGGCGTCAGCGCCCATCAGGAAAGTAGTAGCCGGTATGAGGGCCATCACGGCCCCATCCGCTTCACGGGTGACAAGGACGGGCGGTGTGGGGCCAGGGGTAGGCGCAGTGGCCGGCGTAGCTGTCGGCGGTGGGGTGGCGGTGGGGGATGGCGCAACTGGCGTAGTAGTAGAGTCAGACACGGCCGTAGCCGCTGTGGTTGTTTGCGTGGCCACGCCTGCACTAAACGCCGCCAAAGTGGCCGTGGCCGTATGGGTGGCGGTGGGCTGATTGGTGGCCGTGGCCGAAGGGGTTACGGTAGGTGTGGCGCTGGCGGTGGGCGTGGCCGTTTGTGTGGGCGTAGCGGTAGGCGGCCAACCGCCATGCGCCGCCAGATAAGAAAAATCCGCCATATCCCGCTTCTCAAAAGCCACAAAATAAAAACCGGCAAAGATAGCGGCTAACATCACAATCAGCGCGATCACGAACAGGAGCGCCCCCGCTAAAAATCCCCAACAACTGCGATTATCCGATTTGTGCATGGCCGATTCCGGGGCGCTGGTAGTTGGTTTTGCCACCATCTGCCCTGGCGACACATTCACCGCTGCGGGCACAGGCGGTAGTTCCCGTTTTTTAGTAGAGATGGCGATCATCGGCACCTGCGGCGGGCCGTCCGCGCCCAAATTCGTGACTTGTAAACCCAAAATAGAGGGGGATTCCGGCGTTAATTTCAACGCCCGATCCAGCGCTGCGGCCAGTTCCGCGCCATTGGTGGGGCGCTTCAACGGTTTTTTCTCCAGCGCCATCATAATCACTGCTTCCAGCGATTGATCGATGTCTGGCCGGATTTCGCGGGGTAACGGTGGCTCTTCGCTGAGGTGCTTCATCGCCACTTCAAGCGGCTCGGCGTCCTGAAAGGGAAGTTGCGCGGTGAATATCTCGTACAGGATAACACCTACCGCGTATAAATCACTTTGGGGCACGGCGCTTTTGGAGGAAACGGCCTGCTCCGGCGCCATATAATGGGGCGTGCCAAAAATCTCCCCTTTCGTTTCCGTATCGGCCAGCAGCGCCAGACCAAAATCGGTCAGGTAAGCATGACCGTTATGGTCAATCATGATATTAGAGGGTTTTACATCGCGGTGTATGATGTTCTTGCTATGGGCATAATCGAGCGCCTGGCATATCTCGTGAATGATACGGCTCACGTCGGCGGCGGGCATGGTTTCGCCCCGTGCGCGGTATTCGGTCAACATCGTTTTCAGGTCACGGCCGTCAATATATTGCATCGCCATGTAAAACAACCCGGACACTTCACCATAACGGTACAGACTGACAATGTGCGGGTGTTCCAATTGGGCAATGGCCTGGGCTTCGCGCTCAAAACGGGCGCGGTATTCCACATCAGCGCGGTAAGTGGCGTCAATGATTTTGATGGCCACATTGCGCTTCAGGCGCACGTCATAACCGCGATAGATGCGGGCCATGCCGCCCTGCCCCAACAGTTCGGCCAACTGGTATTCGTCTAGCTGCTGGCCCAGTAGCTCGTCCGCCTGGCGACGGGTGCCTTTGAGGGCACGCGCCAGGTTTTCCATCAGCTCATGGCCGGTGCGGTAGCGATCCTGCGGCGTTTTGCTCAGGGCTTTCAGCAGCACATCGGACACGGCCGTGTTCAAGGCCGGATTCAAACTGCGCGGCGGCGGCGGTGGTTGGGTCACATGCTGCACGGCCACGCTGGTGGGCGAGGGGTCATCAAAGGGCACCCGCCCCACCAACATTTCATAGAGCATAATGCCCAGCGAATAAAGGTCAGATTGGGGCACGGCGGCGGCCGATTTACGCGCCTGTTCGGGAGCGGTGTAGCGGGGCGAGCCGACGATGTGCCCGGATTCTGACTCGGCCACATCCATCGCCAGCCCAAAATCAGAGAGGATGACACGGCCGTTGGTATCAATCAACACATTGGCCGGTTTCACATCCCGGTGGATGATGCCGCCACTGTGGGCATAATCGAGAGCGGCGGCTACGGCCGTGCCCACACGCAGCACATCATCGTGGGGCATCAGCCGGCCTTCGGTTGTATATTTTGCCATCGCCTGGGCCAGGTCTACCCCCTGCACATATTCCATGGCGTAATAATAAAGCGACTCACCCTCTACCTCTTCCACGCCCGCGTAATAAATCTGGACAATGTGTTCATGCCGCCAGCGGGCCAACGCTTTGGCCTCTTGCACAAAACGTTGCGCATAAGCGGGGTGGCTGCGGTAACGTTCGTCCAGCATTTTAATGGCGGCTGGCCGATCCAACGCCTCATCCCAGGCATAATAAACCTGGCCCATGCCACCGCGGCCCAACAGCCGTTCCAGGCGATAGCTGGCTAATTTGCGACCGAGTAATGTATCACGAACTACCAAACCACTCTCCAAGATAGTGTTCAGGTAATCACCTGTTTACGTGATCACCTGAACACTTAAACACGCGCAAACAGTCCCCTCTGTTTGAACTGCGCTCCGGCGATGCGTTGCACATCACGCACATATTGGTTGAGGCTGGAGGCATACGATTCCAGCAGATCGGTGGCAATATAGATGGTGAGGTCGGGGCGGCCAACGGCCGTGAGCAGCCGCACATGAGGCCGGAAATCCCGCAAGGTAATGCGCATGATCTGGTCCGCATCCGTCATCAGACCCCACACCAGTTCCTTCTTCTCGTTGTCATCTTTAGCCGTCATAAACCGGGTGAGCGAACTGGTCGTTGCCACCTGCCCCACATTGGAAAACACTTCGCGCCCCTTCAACATATCGTTCAAAACATCAAACTGGGCCGGGATGCGGTCTAAGAAGCGCTGCACCGGCACCGGCAAATTTGCCAGCAAGCGGATGGTGGTAATGCTCATGCTTTCACCGGCGGCGGCGCGCTCTTTATACGCGGCCAACCCGGCGCCAAAACCGGCCAACATAGCCATGTAATCTTTTTGCACCTTTTCAAACTGGTTATAGGCGTGTTCCCGGTTGCGCGAAGCGCGTTCATAGGCGTTCAACGCCGCCAACGCTTTTTGGTGCAGGCTGATGTATTCCAGGCTGACCACATCCACGCCAAAGGTCATAGGGTACACCCGGTCACGCGGGCAACGTTTGCTGGCGTCCACCGGCACCAGAATGGCCGGGTGGCGTTCGCCGTCCGGGCTGATGGCCACCAGCGCCGAGGCCACCGCATCGCTGGCCTCCGGATCTTCATCACGCAGCCGTTCCAACATTTGCACCAGTTCTGGCGAGGGGCGATAGATGACGGCGTGGATGGCGCGGTAGAGGATGAGCAAATCGTTGACGGTGAGTCCTAACAAATCGTTGCGGTGTTTGAACAATTCCCGTAGGGCCAGTATGGCAGGCACATCCACCGACTGTGTTTCGGCGCTGGCTTCCATGGCTACCTGAGGGGCGGCTTCCAGGCGTTGATGGTCGGCGGGGTGCAGGTGGAGAGCGGGGGAGTACGGCCGTTTCTGTCCTGGTTGGGCCGGCGGCATATTGTCCAGATGCACAGCCCAGGCCAGCGCCTCATTGGTTAAAATTTCCGCCAGCGCCACCCCCCAGACACCATCAAAATAGATGTGCGACAGGTCAAAAACAAAGGTTTCGCCTGTATCAAAAATCGTCAACGGATGATCACCCACCGCCCGTTCGCCCTGACGGATGGCGGAAAGCGGCAAATGGCGAGACCGTTTGTCGGTGTTGATCCAGATGGGCGCCAGACGCAGCCCATCCAGTTCCCTGTTTAAAACTTCGGGCAGTTGTGCCCGTGCCTCTGGCATTGCCGCCCGGCGCACATAGGTCAGTTTGTGCAGTTGCGCGGGTGAGGTTTCGGCGGGATAGGTCATCAGCGTGGCAATGCGGGTGCGCATGGTGGCCACATCCACCGGCGATGCTGCATTCTCCACACAAATGGGCAGCAAATAGTATCGCCCCTGGTGGATAAGGCCGATGTGGGCCGTTTCCAGGGGCACCGGTTTGCGCACTTCGCCATAAACGCCGGGTTCCAGGTAAGAGCGAATACTCATTTGCCGCTGGTAGACAGCCAGGTCTTGTTGTTCGGTGGTTTGCACCCGCGCCAACCACTCGGCCTTGAGCGATTTGGGCAGGCCATCCATGGCTGTAGCCAGAAATTCGTCAAATTTACGGCGGCGGTAGGCGGGGTAGTTTTCGTGGGGTTGCACATCATGGCTGCGAGAGTACGGCCGTTTCGCATCCCACAGCCGGTACATACGCTTAAAATGGGCGGTGTCGGGCCGGTCGGCCGTTAGCTCTTGCAACACGTAAATGTACACCCGCTCCCGCCACTCATTTTCCAGCAGATCATAATACTGGTGCAGACCAGAGGAGGCCGCCATAGCCCAGGCCGTGACTCTATCTACCGGTGACAACTGGATCTTGTGTTGGGCCAGCGTGGTATCAAAACCGTGCGTCTCGCAGGTATGGCGGGCCGTGTCATCACGCAAGGCGTAATCAATATAAAACTGCCAGATGCCTTCGGGGAAGGAGAGATTGGGGTCTTTGCCGGCCAGTCTGAGCAAATGTTGATATGTACCCAGGATGGCCGCCGGCGCGGTATAGAAGGTGTGAAAGACAACTTGATCCTTCAACGTTTGCTCCACTCCCTTAAAGAGCAGGTCAATATCACGATGTACCATATCGGCCGGTGGAATGCGCTGCGGCAGGCGCAGCAAGCCACTAAGGATAGCGCCAGGCACGTTACCGGCGGGGGCATGTCGGGCAATCTTGTGGACAATTTCATCTATTTCCGGTAAGGACAGAGAGGACAATTCTTGCACCCGTTGGGTACGAGCAATCGTCTTGAGATCGTTGAAGGTATGTTGGGTGGCATAAAACAACGGGTCATGTTCATCCATGCATCATTGCCCATTCTCGATTCTACCAACTGCCAGGCGCGCCACTTTTTCAGTTGTTTTACTACCTGGTGTAGCTATAATTATCCACCATTCGTGGGGAAGTGTAAACTGATGGTTTAGGGTGACAACCACCCTGTGTTCAGTTACACTCCCTTTGTCAGACGAGTAGTTGCCGGGTCTGGGCGGCAACTACTGCGGGACGAGTTGCCGCCCGCGTCAGCCGCAACCCCTGCCCGCAATCAGGAGCGCCACTTGCAAAACGAAGATAATGAACGGCTGTACCAGGGCATCTTTGAAGCAATGAGCGATGGGTTGATCCTCACCGACGTGGAAACCGGTCTGGTGGTGGAAGCCAATCCCGCCGCCAGCGCCATGCATGGCTACGGCCGTCAGGAATTCATCGGCCTGCACCGCACCCTCTTTATGCACCCGGACAGCCAGCACCTGTTCCCCAACTTCATCCAGACAGTCCAATCGGGTGATATACTCCAGGCGGAGGCCGTTCACCTGCGCCGGGACGGTACCCCTTTCCATGTAGAAACAAGGGGAGTAGCTTTTCTCTATCAGCAACGGCCGTGTCTATTGAGCGTCATTCGCGATATCAGCGACCGTGTTCAGAGCCGGCAGCAGCTTCAACAGCAGGTAACAGCCCGGCTGCGGGAACAAGCCACCCTATTGGATATCTCCCAAACACTGGCTTCCGCCCTGGAACTCAAACCCGGTTTAATCCTCGACCAGATGGGGGTGATTATCGAACACACCCAGGCCGCCCTGTTTAGCCTGGAAGGGTTAACCCTGGTGGCTCTAGCCGTGCGCGGCCCCCAGCGGTTGAAAGAGGCAATGCCGTTTCACGTCCAGTTGGAAGGGCCGGCAACGCTGGCGGCACTGTTAAATGGACGTCAGCCGCAGCGCATTGCCAATGTGTGGAGCGACGACCCGGCCGCGATCCTCATTCGCTCACTCCTGCATGGCCCGGCGGCCGGGCTGTTAGAAGGGGTGCAGGCCTGGCTGTGGACGCCGCTGGCTGTGGAAAAACGCATCATTGGCGCGGTCGTCATGGCCCGTGCTGAACCAGACAGTTTCACCACCCACCACGCCGATCTGGCCTTGACCGTCGCCAATCAGGCGGCCATTACTCTGGTCAACGCCCACCTGTATAAGCAGGCACAAACGCTGGCCACCATTCAGGAACGCCAACGGCTGGCGCAAAATCTGCACGACGCCGTCAACCAATCTCTCTTTTCCGCCAGCCTGATCGCCGAAGTGCTACCCCGCCTGTGGCTGCGAAACCCAGAAGAGGCGCAGCAGTCGCTGGAAGACCTGCGCCGGTTGACACGCGGCGCCATGGCAGAGATGCGCGGCTTGTTAGCGGAACTGCGCCCGCTGGTCTTAACCGACAGCGACCTGGGCGACCTGTTACGCCAGTTAGGTGATGCTCTCACCGGCCGCACCAATATCCCGGTTCAGGTGACCGTGGCGGGAGAAGGCTCGTTGCCCACCGATGTGCAGGTGGCCTTCTATCGTGTTTGTCAGGAAGCGCTAAACAATATTGCCAAACATGCCTGGGCCAACCAGGTGGAATTAGACCTGCGCTATAACGCGGGTGCAGCCGAGTTACATATCCGCGACAATGGCCGTGGGTTTGACCTCACGCACATACCGGCGGGGCATTATGGTCTGAGCATGATGCGCGAGCGGGCCAAAGCCATTGGCGCAAAATTATCGGTTTCCAGCCAGCCGGGCCAGGGGGCCGAAATTGTTATCCGCTGGAGCAACCACCTGAAAGAAGAATCACCTATGAACGAGGGGCACACGTGAAATTCCTAATTCCTAATTCATCCTTCATAATTCATAATTCATCCTTCCTAATTCCTGAGGTATCCCCATGATCCCCGCTCCGCCCATTCGCGTGATGTTGGTGGATGATCATACGATGGTGCGGCGCGGCCTGGCCACCTTCTTGAAGGTTTTTGATGACCTGGAACTGGTGGGCGAAGCGGCTGATGGGGAAACGGCCGTGCAACTGTGCGGCCATGTTTTACCCGACGTCATCCTCATGGATATGGTCATGCCGGACATAGATGGCGTGACGGCCACCCGCCTTATTCGCCAACGCTTTCCTACGGTGCAGGTCATTGCCCTGACGAGTTTCAAAGAGGAAGGGTTGGTGCAAAGCGCCCTCCAGGCCGGGGCCATCGGCTATTTACTCAAGGATATATTGGCCGACGAATTAGCCCAGGCCATTCGCGCCGCCCATGCCGGGCGGGGTACGCTCTCCCCAGAGGTTGTGCAATCCATGACCCACGCCGCCCAACCGCCGCCAACCGACTATAACCTGACAGAGCGCGAACGGGAAGTGCTGGTCCTCATAGTCGCCGGTTTGAATAACAGCGAGATTGCCGAGAAGCTGGTTGTCAGCCCTTCCACCGTTAAATCCCACGTCAGTAACATCCTGGCCAAGTTTGGCCTCACCAGCCGCACCGAGGCCGCCGCGACGGCCGTGCGCCTCCGGCTGGTTGACTAAACACCAAATACCCCCATTCTCCTCTCCAGATTTAGCCTCAACTGACACTGCCTTGATTGACTCAACCTTAGAGATTGAACCAATCTGGCATCATGCCGCTCTGCCCCAACTGAGGGAGAGCAATATCCCCTCATTGACCGTTGCTGCCAGGAAGGATTGATCATATCCTTGAAAGATGAATAAATATCAGTTTATTACCATTGTTTATGCAGTTATGCTCGGCCTTTTGTTGGCCGCTTGCAGCGCCACCGGCGCCCCAACCCCTGTGCCGACCGTTCTTCAACCCACCGCCACACCGGCGCCAACGGCAACGGCCGTTGCCCTACCGACCCTTGAATCCCCATTTAGGGATCAGGTCGTCAATGCCTTTAACATCGCCGATTATGATTGGATCAACGCCCACATGGGCAGCGAGTTCACCTTTGCCGGTTGGCGAGCTGGGAGCAGCGCCCTGCCGCCCACGGCGGCTGTGGATCAACTGCGAACCGTTTACTTTGGCCGCGGCAGCCAGCCAGCCTTCCAATTAAATGCCGATGCTGCCGCGCTGCTGGGTGGGGTGGACCCGCTCAGTTTGTGGGGGCCGGATGTGACGGCTACCGACGCGCTCTACCTGACAGGATTAGGCAGCAGCGCCCAGGACGAAGCGCTGCTCATTCTGGCTGTGTATGACGATGGAACCCCTTATATCTTTGGTCTGTTGAGCGCCTTTGGCGGTTTTGCCGCCTATCCGAACCCGCCTGGGCGTGAACTGGTTGATCAATTAACGGCCGTTTCTGCCGAAGCCATCGCCTATGTACAAAACGAACAGCTTTTCATACGCACCCTGCCCGACGGCCAGCCGGTCCTGGTTGAGGCCAGTTCCTGTGTGGCAAAACAACAGTGCATGGTACAGCACCTGAAATGGTCGCCGGATGGCCAATATCTGCTCTTCTATTCTTACTTTTATGATGGCGTTGAGAGCGCCAGCCGCTTGCACGTCAGCGACCGGCAGGGGAACGTGCAGACAATCAATGATACGGCCCCTTTTTATCCTGGAGCCTGGTCGCCAGACGGCCGTCACATCGCCTTCATGAGATCAACCGATATTCCCCTGGAAAATCCAGACGGCGATACCATCGGCGCCTGGCAGTATGAAGTCTGGCGTGTGCCCTTGACTGAGGGGGGCGCTTTAGGCGCGCCCCAACTGGTTGGGCCGTGGACGCAAATTGGCGATGGGTGTGGCGGCGGCGGCCGCTCCCTCAGTGAAACCCTTTATGAATACGAAGGCGGCACTTCTTACGGTTACATGATGGGTATCATGGTCTGGACGCCGCAGGACATTTTGCTCCACACCTTCAACTGCGACAATATCGGCATTGGTCGCTATGACCTCGCCGCCCAAACCGAATTGCCTGGATTCGTTCGCCCGTTACGCAATCTGGTCCTCAATGCCTCCGGGGATCGCTGGTATGCCATTACCGACCGCGCCTGGTCAACTGAGCCGGGCAGCAATGAGCTGGTCACCGGCACGCCAGACAGCCCAGAAGTGACGGTCATTCCCACGTCTGCACCGTTAGAATTGTTGTTCATAGGGCAGTTCAGCGGCAATCTTTACTACACAGAACGCACGGCGCTGGGCCGGGAGGAAATCAGTGACCGGGGTCTTTTCTTTGCTTATTACCAATCGGCGCTGTGGCAAATTCGGTCCGACAGTATCGGCGATGGCGGTGAGGAACAGCTGCTGTTTGGGGAAGATGACCACGCCTATGCCCAGGTGACGGAAACGGCCGTTGGTGATCTGCTCTTTGTGCTGGTGGAAAATGAACGGCCGTTATTCGCCGCCGCCCAAGATCCCCAGCTAGACACAGCCGCACTGACAGCCTATTACCCGCAGCGGCACATCATGCAGTTGCCCGCAGGTGGCGGTAAACCAGTGATGATCCTCACCAACGCCGGTCAGCCTGCCCTGACGTTCCCCTAAATTCTGCGAGCAGCGTGGAGATTGAGGCCGTGCCAATCCCCACGCCGCTCGCCCTCTCTCTTCACACTCCTCGCCAACCTGATGGAGTAACTCAAGGCACTCCTCTCATTTCTCCATCCCCCATCATTTATCCCCCAACTGGCGGAGTGACATATCCCCTGACCAGCCGATGTGTTCAATTTGCGTTTATGTTAACATGGGCATTAAGATGACCTAATCAGCAAACCATCAGGAGAAAAGCTATGAGTAAAGATCAGAGTAACCGCAAGAACGCGAAGAAAAAACCGCTGAAAACTCAGAAGGAAAAAAAGCAGGCCAAACGAGATAAGAAAAATAAGGGCACTGCTATTGAGGAGGCTCTCAAACAATGACCCAGATGGTGACTTTTCACAACAAGGCGGCAATCAAGGTGCAGGCGCAAATTTTTGCCGACCGCGAACTTGTCAGCGCCTGTCTGGCCGGCCCTGGTGAAACGCATACCTTAGCGGCCGAGTCAATGCCGTATGACATCTATTTCAAAAACGGCGCCACCGGTTGGGTCGTTGCCCGCGAACTGGACAGCAATGCCCAAACTTTTACGCTGAGCCAAAACAACAAGCGGTACATCATTACTTGAAATGAAGGTTGTTTAGCCCTGTTGCTCAATAAGGTGAAAAGAAGATGTTAAAATTTGCGGATTGGCTTAATGCCCAACAACCTCGCCAGGACCTCATTGGCGAACTGGCGCGCGCTCTGGGCAAGCAGAGCGGCGCTGAATCCGGTTCCAGACGCAAGCCTGATGAACACAAAAGTTGGGCCGACATTGTGATTAAAACTGCCAGACCAGACCATGTTGCTGTTTTCAACGAGGCGTGGCAAGAGTTTCTACTGGCAAAAGAAGCAACAAAGGAATCCCTGGTTTAGTCCAGGTTCCGGGAGCAATTGTATGATGACGCGCGTATTTTTGGCCGATGGCCAACCCGAAGCCCGTTTCGCCCTGCGGCTGTTACTGCTGGACTTAAACATGCAGGTGGTTGGCGAAGCGGCCACCTGGACAGCCCTATTGAATGAAGCCGCCAGGACGCAGCCGGATATGTTGGTGGTAGATTGGGAATTGATTCCCTCAGATAGCTCGCTCCTGGCGCTGCGGGATACCTGCCCCGCCGCCGTCGTGATTGTGCTCGTCAGCAACATGGATGCCCGTGAGCAGGCAGCGTTTTCGACCGGCGCTGATAGTTTCATCAGCAAAGGTGATACGCCAGACCGGGTAGCGGAGCGTTTACAGGCTGCGGCGGCAAACGTCCTTGTTTAGATAACGCCAATTTTTCTTCACTAACACAGAGAAAAAAAAGTGGTACACACCACCATGAATGAGAGTTGTAGGACAAATAGTTGGTTTGCCCACAGTTCACAAAGGATAAAACGATGAACGCCAAATGGACAGATATTCAGCATAGGTGGGATAAGGCAAAACTGACAAAAAAGGCGGTCTTCTGGGTCGCTATCGGGGCGATTATTCTCACTTTGTTTTTTGGCTTTACGCGGGGTGGCTGGGTGACGGGTGGGGGCGCCCGGCAGATGGCGGCGACAACATCGAATGATGCGGTCGTGGCCCGCCTGACCCCCATTTGTTTGGCCCAATTTAACCAGGACCCCCTGAAGGATCAGAAGCTGGAGGAATTGCAAGCGATGACCATTTCTTCGCAACGCACCACCTATGTCAAAGCGCAGGGATGGGCCACCATGCCTGGGGAGGCACAGCCCGATAATAAAGTTGCCGCTGCCTGCACCCAACAACTCATGCTCATAGGCAAGTAGCCAGGGTTTACTAGAATCGTTTTAGATGGGGTCAATCTTGGAGTAGAAAGTCACCTTCCTTCCCGGAGATTCACAAGTGAGTGCGCAAGTGAGCGCGCAAGTTCACCAAAAACTTCGGGGAGGCTTATTAAGCGAGGTACAAAATGTCACAAATACAAAAACAAACATCAGAAGTTAGAACTTCACAACGAGAATTAGACCAGGAACAACGTATCTTCTCGTTTAAGGCCACCCAATTGATTTGGCTGGCTCTTGGTCTGGTGGAAGCCTTCATTGCCATGCGCATCGTGCTAAAGCTCATAGGGGCCAACCCTGAGAGCCTGTTTGCCGTTTTCATTTACGGCGTCAGCAGCATCTTCCTCTTCCCCTTTGAAGGGTTGGTAGAGAACCCCACAAACGGGGACATGATATTGGAACTCACTTCTATGATCGCTATGCTGGTGTATGCTTTCTTGTTCTGGGCCGTGGAACGAATCGTCTGGGTGATTTTCTATCGCCCGCGTGGGTCAATGGTTGGCGTTACCCAAACGACAACCAGCGAACCGGTGGCGGTACGGCAGACGCCAACCCGTGAACAGAACGATGTGTAACCGGCGTTCTCCATCTGTAGAGCGCCTTAGATCAGTGAAAATGGATGGTTACAGCGCCGTTTTCAAAAGGAAACAAGAGAATGAAAAGCAAGAAGAGTCACAAAAAGAACGAGGATGCCAATAATTTGAGCGGCTTTTTTGCCGGACTGTTGCTTGGCGGACTGGCCGGCGCGGCCGCGATGCTGTTCCTGGCGCCGCAATCAGGCGAAAAGACCCGGCGGCAAATCCGGCGGAAAGGCAAGGATTTGCGCGAGCAGGCAACCGGCGTTGTAGATGACACGGCCGCCCAGGTGCGCACCACAGCACACCAGGTGACGACCAGCATCCACGAGCAGGCCGACACACTGCAACAGCAGGGCCAGGATGTAATTGACGAAGGAAAAGAACGTTTTGCCACAGTTGTTGAAGCTGGGAAAGCGGCCGTTAACGGCTCTTGATTCAATAATATGGATTTACGACAAGGAGGCGGTGTACGCCGGTAAAAGATGACGCAACATAAATATGATTCCCTTCCTGGTAAACCAATTTCCCTCTGGCTGGACACGACACCCCAAACGAATTTCCCTTCTTTGGGAGATAACTTATATGTGGATGTGGCTATCGTCGGCGGCGGCATCGTGGGCCTGACAGCCGCTACTCTACTTAAAGAGCAGGGGAAAACAGTGGCTGTGCTGGAAGCAAAACGTATCGTTGAAGGGGTAAGCGGTAACACCACTGCAAAAGTAACCTCCTTGCACACCCTGATTTACGCTTATCTCATCCAGCATTTTGGAAAAGAAAAAGCGCAAATCTACGCGAATGCCAACGAGACTGCCATCCAACAAATAGCCAATTTCGTCCAGGATAAACAAATCGCCTGCGAGTTTAGACCCACTGCAGCTTATACCTATGCTGAGTCCGACGAAGAAGTAGACAAAATCCATGATGAGGTAGAAGCAGCCTTAAAACTGGGGCTGCCAGCGTCGTTCACCGAGGAGACGCCGCTGCCTTTCCCTGTTAAAGCAGCGGTACGTTTTGACAATCAGGCGCAATTTCATCCGCGCCAATACTTATTAGCTCTCGCCCGAGATATCCCTGGCGACGGCAGTCATATCTTTGAAGATACCCAGGTTTTGGATGTTTCCGATGATGACCCCTGTGTTGTAACCACGAATCGGGGAACAATTAACGCCGCTGCCGTCATTGTTGCCAGCCACTTCCCGTTTAATGACAAAGTTCTGTATGCCACCCGGCTGAAACCACATCGTTCCTATGTTTTGGCCGCCCGTCTGGCAGAACCAGTACCGCAGGGCATGTTTATCACCACCGATTCATCCCATACAATGCGCAATCATTCAGGATCAGACGGCGAATTTCTATTAGTGGGGGGTGAAGGGCATTTCCCTGGACAGGGTGGCGATACGGTAGAACGTTACGAACGGGTCGAGCAGTGGGCGCGTGATCATTTCAATGTGAAATCTATCGTGTATCGCTGGTCTACACAGGACAATCGAAGCCTGGATCGGCTGCCGTATGTTGGCCGTTATTCACCCACCTCGCACCATGTTTACGTGGCTGCCGGTTTTGGTGGCTGGGGCATGACAAATAGCATGGTTGCAGGAATGCTCCTGCGCGATCTGATCTGGGAACGGGAAAACCCTTGGGCTGAGGTTTACGACCCGAACCGCATTAATCTGAAGAGCGTGCCCGAATTTGCAAAACAGTCGGCTCAAGTGGCTAAACATTTTGTGGGAGATCGCCTGACAGTGACCGATACCGTCGAACCGGGGGAAGGTAAGATTGTAAATACAGAAGAGGGAGTAGTAGCCGTTTATACGGCAGAAGATGGGAACCTCAGTGCTTTGTCACCAGCCTGCACCCATATGGGTTGTTTTGTTCAGTGGAATTCGGCGGAAAAGAGCTGGGATTGTCCGTGTCACGGATCGCGCTTTGCCATGGATGGCACGGTTATTCATGGTCCTGCACTTAAAAATTTGGAGAAGGTAAATGTAAGAACTAAAGAACCAATCTAATTGCTCAAACGGCCGTTCCTCTGTCACCTTACAAAGCAATGCCAAAGGATTTTATTTATGATCTCCATCCCCTTACACGACAACCTGGTTTTCCACGACAATGACCCCTATGCTGAGCCGCTTTTTGTTGACGAAAACGGCCGTGTCCTCCGCTTTACCCTCAAACCCGGTCAGTCCGTTCGTGAACACACGGCCCCAAACTCACCTGTCTATATTGTGATTCTCAAAGGGTTCGGCCTGTTTTCCGGCGGTGATGACCAGGAACAACGTTTTGGCCCTGGCGCCCTGTTGATTTTTGACACGGGCGAGCCACACGCCATTCGCACAGATGGCGAAGAGTTGGTGTTTGTGGCCTTCCTGCATGGCGTTCCCGAAGCGCCCTGGCACAGGTAAATTAATGACATAAAACCTGCTTTCTATTTCCGCAACTGAGAACCAGCATGGTAGGGAAACACCCTATTCCCTCATCTCTTCGTTCATGCCATTCTATAAGTTAGGAAAAGGTAACGGCAAGAGCCACTTGGGCTTCTTGCGAAATTGCCGCGAAAACCCAAAAGTTTTTGTTTTTGGACATAGGTGAGGAAGTATCATGTTAGATCGAATTCTTGTTCCGTTAGAAGGTTCTAATCTGGCTGAGTGTGTATTACCTCATGCCAAAGCCATTGCCCAGCCCATGGGGGCGCATCTTCTGTTGGTCCATGTGGTGGAGCAAGGGAAAAGCGACAGTGCATTCCAGGTGGATCCCTTAAACTGGCACCTGCGGAAAGCAGAAGCCCAATCCTATATGGGTCAGGTGAGCCGCCAATGGGCGCAGGCCAACTTATCTATTACCAATGTGTTGCTAGAGGGGCCGGCGGCCGCGCGCGTCGTTGAATATGCCCATGACCATGACGTAGATTTAGTGGTGCTGAGCAACCAGAGCCAAAGTGGGGTGGCCCAAAAAGTTATCTGGCAAGTGCGCAAATCTATTATGCTGGTACGGGCACACTGGTCAGCCGGAAATCAACCGGATGAAATACAGTATAAGCGCATCCTCATTCCTCTGGATGGCTCACTGCGGGCGGAAAGTGTCTTACCAATTGCCATACACCTGACCCAATACCATCAGGCCGAATTACTGCTGGTGCACGTGGTAGCCCGGCCCGAAATACTCCACCGCCATCCCCCTACCGCCGAAGACAGTGCCCTGATCGAACAGATTACCCAACGCAACCTGGCCGCCGCCACCGAATACATGGAACATCTCCAACGGCGTCTGCCGTCAGAAGCCCAAATCCGTTTACTGACGAGTGACAACGTTATCGCTTCTTTACATGACCTGGTCGAACAGGAAAAAATAGACTTAGTTATCCTGGGCGCTCACGGGCACTCTGGTGACAACCAACGGCCGTATGGCAACGTAGTCACTAATTTTATTACCTACGGGGCCGCTCCTCTCCTCATTATCCAAGATTTGCCCGCCCCTAAGAGTGGGGCCTATTCAAGCGAAAATGCCGCCCATCCGTTGAGTCAGGTGATGGGAAGTCATATTCTGGCTAACGCCCATGTTACCCATTGAGACCTTCACCCCCTTGCCCACCAGAGCCACACCGACCGAGGTTCTCACGCCACTTGAACAGACAGCCCACCATCTGGCGGCCAGCCATCAAGCCATCAGTTATGCGCCACGGCCCCAACATTTGCTGGCAAGAGTTCCCCAACTAGCCAAACTTCTGCAACAGGGATACCAAACTTTCCGCTCCAGCACTCCCGAAGCAGTGAGCTTTTCCTATGCCGCCGAATGGCTGCTAGATAACTTCTATATCGTCCAACAGGCGTTACAGCAGATTGAAGAAGATTTGCCCCCTACCTTTTATGGGGATTTGCCCAAGTTCAATGATGGCTCTCCCTTGCAAGATTATCCCCGCGTTTACGATGTGGCCCGCCAGCTTTTGCGGGCCGAGGGCTGCCAACTTGACCTGGAACGGGTATACCAATTTGTCTGGGCTTACCAGGCGGTAACCCCCCTGACAACGGGCGAATTATGGGCCTTGCCCATTATGCTGCGCTTGGTGCTGCTAGAAAGCATGACCCAGGCTATTGGCCGTTTAGCGCACTTCGCCCCCCCCGTGGAACCATTGCCCCCGGCCCTGCTCTGTGATCACACGTGCAGCGATACGGATGTAGTCGCCAACTGTATCCCCAGTTTGCGCCTACTGGCGGGTGAGGATTGGCTCATCTTTTTTGAGCGCATCAGCCAGGTGGAACAGATTTTGCGGCAAGACCCGGTTGGCGTGTATGCCCACATGGATTTTGATACCCGCGACCGGTATCGCAAAGTTGTTGAACGGGTGGCACGAGCGACCAGCCAGGATGAAATCGTGGTAGCCCAGGCCGCTATTTCTCTAGCCAAAATCGCCCATGATGCCAATGGAACCAGCACCCTGGCCCACTCCCCCACTCAGCACATCGGTTATTACCTGCTGGCGGAGGGGCTTACCCAACTGGAAGAGAAAACAGGCTATCGGCCAACGGGCTTTAGGAAATGGCAACGCCAGTTGGCCCCATACACACTGCCCCTTTATCTGGGTAGTCTCAGCTTATTGACCCTCATCATCGCTCTCCCTTTTATCAGCTATGCCGTGAGGATGGGTACGGGTTGGCAATGGGTCACGGCCGTGTTCTTCACCTTCATCCCCGCCATTTCTATCGCCGTCACCCTGGTCAACTGGCTCGTCACCCATCTCATCAAACCCCGTACCTTGCCCAAATTAGACTTTTTGCAAAATGGTGTCCCGCCAGAATGCCGCACCATGGTGGTCATCCCCACCTTGCTTACCCACCCTGCCGAAGTAGATTCCTTGCTCAAACAATTGGAACTGCATTACCTGCGCAACCCGGACCCTCAGCTTTCCTTTGCCCTGCTCACCGATTTCGCTGATGTGGCCGCTACGGAAACGACTAATGCTACGGCCGCTGCCGATATTCAGCTCCTCACCCAGACCCAAAACGGCATTGAGGCGTTGAATAAACGATATGCCGGGCAACCTTTTTATTTCTTCCACCGCCATCGCCAATGGAACCCCAGCGAAAACGCCTGGATGGGCTGGGAACGGAAGCGGGGTAAATTACATGAGTTCAATCAATTATTGCGCGGCCGCGACCAGACATCCTTCACCGTGCAGATTGGCAACCTGGACATCCTGCCCCACATTCAATACATCATCACCCTGGATGCCGATACCATCTTGCCCCGCGATGGGGCCAACCGGCTGATTGGCGCCCTGGCCCACCCCCTGAACCAGCCCCAATTTGAACCCCATACCAGCAAAGTCATCGCTGGTTACACCATCCTCCAGCCACGTACCCAAATTCAGTCCACCAGCGCCAACTACTCCTTTTTCACCCGCATCTTTGCCGGCGATACCGGTCTGGACCTGTACACCCTGGCTGTTTCCGATGTGTATCAGGATTTATTTGGCGAAGGCAGCTACATTGGCAAAGGGATTTACCATGTAGATGCTTTTGAGCGCAGCCTGGCCGGGCGCATACCGGAAAATACCCTGCTCAGCCATGATTTGTTTGAAGGGATTTATGGGCGGGCGGGCCTGGTAACGGATATTGTGCTTTACGAAGAGTATCCCTCCCATTACTTTTCCAGTGTGCGTCGTATGCAGCGCTGGGTGCGGGGGGATTGGCAGCTACTGCCCTGGCTGCTCCCCTGGGCGCCAAAGGTTTCGTCCCCCGGCCAGCCCCAAAAACGGTACGGCCGTAACGATTTGTCCACCTTGGGGCGGTGGAAAATTGCCGACAATTTGCGCCGTAGTTTACTGTCGCCAATGCTGCTTCTCCTCTTTGTTGCCGGCTGGGCCTGGTTGCCCGGTTCGCCGTTGGTCTGGACATTACTGGGGCTGTTAACCCCGGCCGTTCCCCTCTTAACAACGGTGGTCATGATGGTTTTGCACACCTTCCGCGGCGCTTCATGGGCGGAACTGCTGCGGCCGCTGCGCGACGGCGCCATTCGCTGGCTGCTGTACTTAGCTTTCTTGCCCTATGAAAGTCTTTTAACCATCAGTGCGATTGGCGCTACCCTATGGCGGCTGCTCGTTACCCGGCGTAATTTGTTGCAATGGACTACCGCCGCCACCACCGACCGCCTGTTTGGTCAAACGACAGGCCCAACAATCCTTTACAGTGAGCTAATTCTTTCTGGCCTGTTAGCCCTCACCGTAACCGGCCTGGTTTACTGGAACCGTCCGGCGGCCCTGCCCATCGCCCTGCCGCTGCTGTTTGTGTGGGCCATCGGCCCGCAAATTGCCCAATGGATCAGCCAACCAGACGGCCGTACTTCCCCCCCACTCCGACCCAACCAACGGCAGCAACTACACACCCTGGCCCGCCGCACCTGGCTCTTTTTTGAGGAGTTTATCGGCCCCGACGATAACTGGCTGCCCCCCGATCATTTTCAAGAGACTCCCCGTAACGTGGTCGCTCACCGCACTTCTCCCACCAACATCGGGCTTTATCTTCTGTCCGCTTTAGCCGCCTACGACCTGGGTTATCTTAGCCCCCTGACGCTCACCTTGCGCCTGCGTTCCACCTTCGATACCCTGGACAGGCTCGATCGGTATCGCGGTCATTTTCTGAATTGGATTGATACCCAAACCCTATCCCCCTTAGCGCCCAGTTACGTCTCCACTGTAGACAGTGGCAACCTGGCTGGCTCTCTTTTAACCCTGCAACAAGGCTGTCTGCGGCTGCCATCGGAGCCTGCCTGGCGTTGGCAGCGGTGGCAGGGGTTATTGGATACCCTGGCTATTTTAGAAGAAGCGATTGAAGGGGAAGGGGCGGCAACGGCCGTTGCCGCCTGCCAACAACACCTGGCCCAGATGCGCCAACAAATCCTGGCCGTACAAGATCAACCAGAGCAATGGGGTGGATTATTACAACACCTGCTCGACCACGAACAACCGGCCCTGGCTACCCACCTCATCACCCTGGTGGAGGCCAACGACACCATTGAGGCCCATAAAATCCATACCTGGCGCGTTTATGCCGAGCGCATCTACCATCATTTACAAGGGATGCACCGCCAGCTAACTACCCTGCTTCCCTGGGTACTGCCCTTTAGCCAGCCACCCCCCATTTTTAGCCAGGCCACCACCCCGGCCATCCAGACAGCCTGGCAAAACCTCCTGGCCTCTTTGCCGCTCACTCCACCACTAAACGAGATAGCCGCCTTGTGTACAACCGGGCAAACCGCGCTCGCCCAACTACAGCAGTTGCTCCCCTCCACTACCGCGACCGCCGACCCTGATCTGACGCTTGCTCACGACTGGTGCAACCAACTGGCCGCAGCCTTACAATCCACCCACCTGCTGATTACCCCGCTCCTGATAAGTTATGAAGACCTGGCCCAACAAGCCCATTATTATGTCTCCGACATGGACTTCGGCTTTCTGTTTAATAGCCAACGCCAAATCTTTCACATCGGTTACAGTCTCTCCACGGGCCGCCTGGATCCAAATTATTACGACCTGTTAGCATCCGAATCACGTATTGCCAGCCTGATTGCCATTGCCCAAAATCAGGTGCCCCAAAGCCATTGGCTCCATTTAGGCCGCCCGCTCACCCAGATCAAAGAGGGGTTGGCCCTGCTCTCCTGGAGCGGCACGATGTTTGAATATTTGATGCCGCCCCTGCTCATGCGCAGTTATGAAGGCACTTTCCTCAACCAAAGTTATGACCACATCGTCGCCCACCAGATAGCTTATGGCGAAACCCATCAAGTTCCCTGGGGTATTTCCGAATCAGGGTTTTATACGTTTGATGCCAACTCGAACTATCAATACCGGGCGTTTGGGGCGCCGGGTCTGGGGTTTAAGCGGGGGCTGGGGGATGATTTGGTGATCACGCCCTACGCTTCGATTTTGGCCCTGCCTTTTCAGCCACAGGCGGTGAGTGGCAACCTGGAGCATCTGAAGCGCCTGGGCATGATGGGGCGGTATGGGTTGTATGAAGCGGTGGATTTTTCCCCGGCCCGGTTAGAGTTGGGGCAATCATCGGCCATTGTTTACTCCTATATGGCCCACCACCAGGGCATGATTTTGTTGGCCCTGGTCAATTATCTGCACGATAATCCCATGGTGGCTCGTTTCCATGCCAATGCCCAAATCCAAAGTGTGGAATTGCTGCTGCAAGAACAGGTGCCGTTACAGTTGCCAGACAAGCGGCTGCCCCAACCTGAAGAGACCGACGGCCAGTCACGCCCCGCGGCCGTTTCCTTTGACCCCTGGTCCGTGCCCACCGACACGCCCCTGCCATTGGTGCATTATTTGTCCAACGGCCGTTTCCATACCCTCATCACCAACGCCGGCAGTGGCTACAGCAGTCGAGACGAAGTGGCCCTCACCCGCTGGCGACCGGACAGCACCCTGGATAATTGGGGGCAATGGCTCTATGTGCAAGACCTGGACAGCGGCGATCTCTGGTCGGCCGGTTTGCAACCGACCGCCGCCCAACCGGAGGCTCAGGAACTTCTTTTCTACCCCCATATGGTCGAATTCCGGCGCTATGATCACCACATTGCCCTGCAAACGGCCGTCACCATTGCTCCTGAAGACGACGTAGAAATTCGCTACATCAACCTGACCAACGACAGTGACCGGCCGCGCCGCCTGCGCCTCACCAGCTACGCCGAAGTTGTCCTGGGGTCGGCCGCCGCCGACCAACGCCATCCCGCCTTCGCCAATCTATTTGTCGAAAGCGAATACTTGCCCGCCCATCATGCCCTGCTCTTCCGCCGCCGCCCCCGTGCGGCGACCGACGAACCGCTCTTTTTGCTGCACATGCTGGTCTCTGATTACACAGACCTGACAGGTTTTGAAAACCTGTCAGGTCTTCGCGGTCACGAGAGCGACCGGGCCAAATTCCTGGGGCGCGGCCGGTCCAGCCGCAACGCCAGCGCCCTTACCGATGGCCTCAGCCAGACCACCGGCGCTACCCTGAACCCCGTGATGGCCCTCAGCCAGACCGTCACTGTTGCCCCGCGTACCGCCATTCGTCTGGCCTTGATCACCCTGGCCGCCCCTTCTCGTCACCAGGCGTTGGAGTGGGCCGGCCGTTACCGGCAATGGCTCATGCTAGAACGCACCTTTGTCCGCGCCCGCAACCAGGCCGAGCGAGAATTACGTCTCCTCGAGTTAACCACCCCCCAGCTAGAGCAGATGCAACGGCTGTTGTCCCTCCTGCTGTATCCCCACCCGGCCCTGCGCGCCGACGCCACCACCCTGACCGCTAACAGCAAAGGCCAGCCGGGTTTGTGGGCCTTCGGCATTTCCGGCGACTATCCCATTTTGCTCATCCAACTGCATCAGGAAACGGATGGGGAACTGCTGTTAGAGCTGCTGCGCGCCCACACCTACTGGCGGCGGCGTGATTTGAAAATTGACCTGGTCATTCTTAACCAGCAAGAGTCGAACTATGGGCAGGAGATGCAGGGGTTTATCTACCACCTGATCCACCGCACCCACAGTGAACATTGGTTGAATCAGCGGGGTGGCCTCTTTGTGCTGCGTGAAGATCAAATGGGGCGGGCTGACGTCGTGCTGCTGAAAACAACGGCGCGAGTGCTGCTAGATGGCGCGCAGGGAAGCCTGGTGCAGCAGTTGGCAAACTTGCTCACCCAACCCACCCCTTTGCCCGCTTTTACAGCCACGCGACAGACGGCCGTGCCGCCCCCACCAACACTACCCCTACCCCGCCCCACCGACTGGCAATTTGATAACGGCCTGGGTGGTTTTAGCGCCAACGGCAAGGAGTACCAGATTTACCTGAGGCCAGGCGAAACCACCCCCGTCCCCTGGATCAACGTCGTTGCCAATGAAACCGTCGGCTTTCTGGCCTCCGAAACAGGCGGCGGCTACACCTGGGCCGTGAACAGCGGCGAAAACCGGCTCACCGCCTGGCGCAACGACCCGGTAAGCGACATCCCGGCCGAAGTGTTGTATCTGCGCGATGAAGAAACGGCCGAAATCTGGTCGCCCACACCCCAGCCCACGCCGGCCGCCGCCCCGTATCTGGTGCGGCATGGGGCCGGTTACACCATATTCCAGCATCACAGCCATGGCCTCAAACAAGAAACCCGCCTCTTTGTGGCTCCCACAGATCCGGTCAAGGTAATGCAGGTGCGGTTGGAAAACACCTGGGATCGGCCGCGCCGCCTGACGCTCACCCTGTACGCCGAATGGGTGCTGGGCGTAAACCGCGAAAGCAGCCAGCCTTATCTCATCCCCAGCTATGACTGGGAACGTTTCGCCTTGCTGGCCCGCAACCCCTACAACGCTGAGTTTGGCGAGCGCGTCGCTTTTGTGGCCGCATCCAAACAGCCGCATGGTTTCACCACCGACCGGGCAGAGTTTATCGGCCGTTTAGGTGATCTCAGCCAGCCCGCCGCCCTGGGTCGCATTGGCCTGAACAACCAGGTGATGGCCGGTTTAGATAGCTGTGCCGTCCTCCAACTTCACCTCGACCTGCCGCCCGGAGGCAGCGAAACGGTTTGTTTCTTCGTGGGTCAGGGGGTTGATCAGGCTGAAATTGAGGCCCTGTTGCCACAGTTCCAAGAGCCGGAAAAGGTCACGGCCGTTTGGCAATCCGTACACACGCTGTGGGATGATCTGTTAGGGGCCGTCACCGTAGACACGCCTGATCCGGCCATGAACCTGCTGCTCAATCGCTGGCTGCTGTACCAGACGGTGGCCTGCCGCCTGTGGGGGCGTTCCGCCCTCTATCAATCGAGTGGCGCTTATGGCTTCCGCGACCAGTTGCAGGACGTGATGGCCGTGCTCCATACCCGGCCCGATCTGGCCCGCACCCACATTTTGCGCACCGCGCAGTATCAATTTGAAGCGGGCGACGTGCTGCACTGGTGGCACCCCCCCAGCGGGCGCGGGGTGCGCACGCGCATCAGCGACGATTTGCTCTGGCTGCCTTACGTCACCGCCCATTACGTGGCTGTGACCGGGGATGAAACGATTTTGCAAGAAAAAGTACCGTTCCTGATGGGTGTGCCTTTGGCGAAAGATGAGGAGGAACGGTATGGCTGGTATGAGCCGACGGCCGAGCGGTATACCCTGTTAGAACATTGCCGCCGGGCACTGCGCAAGGGAACCACCGCCGGGCAGCATGGTCTACCGCTGATCGGCGGCGGGGATTGGAACGATGGTATGAATCGGGTAGGCATTGAGGGACGCGGCGAAAGTGTGTGGCTGGGCTGGTTCCTTTACAGTACGCTAAATGAGTTTGCGGCCTTGTGTGAACGGGTGGGGGAGGGAGATACGGCCGTTTACCACCAACAAGCCGCCTCGTTGCGCCAGGCGTTGGAAACGCATGGTTGGGATGGCGCCTGGTATCGCCGCGCCTACGATGACGATGGTGTACCGCTGGGTTCGGCCCAAAACCGGGAGTGCCAGATTGACGCCCTTGCCCAATCCTGGGCCGTCCTCTCCGGCGCGGCCGACCCGCAGCGGGCGCAGCAGGCCATGCAGTCAGCCTACGAACACCTGGTGCTGGAGAAAGAGCGGCTCATTCTGCTGCTCACGCCACCGTTTGACAAAACACCCCGCGACCCTGGTTACATTAAAGGCTACCTGCCCGGCATTCGGGAAAATGGCGGCCAATACAGCCATGCCGCCATCTGGACGATTTGGGCCTTTGCCCGGCTGGGGGAAGGGAATATGGCTCATGCCCTGTTTGACCTGATTAACCCTATCACCCACACGGACACCCCGGAGAAAGTCAGCCGCTACAAAGCGGAGCCGTATGTGCTGGCGGCCGATGTGTATGGTGTGCCGCCCCACCAGGGGCGCGGCGGCTGGACGTGGTATACCGGCTCGAGCGGTTGGATGGTCCGGCTGGGGCTGGAAGGGATATTGGGGCTGCGCAAAGTGGGGCAAACGCTGCTCATAGAGCCGTGTATTCCCCAGGATTGGGCGGGGTATGAGGTGGTGTATCGCTACGGCCGTGCCACCTATCACATTCACGTCAACAACCCATCCGGCGTCCAGCAGGGGGTAGCAGAAGTGTGGCTGGATGGACAGCGTTTAACCAGCCCGCAAATTCCGCTGCAAGATGATAGCCAAGTCCATCAAGTAGATGTTTTACTAGGCCCCTTTCAAGTAGGCCCATAATGGGGTTTGCCTGCCACTGTCTGGCGGTAACCAATCTTCTAATCTCCCAATCTCCTGGTTTCCAATCTCCAATATCCCCCAACTGGGGGAGTGCCATACCCCCTGACCAGCCGATGTGCCCAGAGTAGATTAGTCGTACTATTTAACGTATGACCTTTACATTCTTAGCCGACCGCCAATCCGAACTCCATTCACTCCTGGCAGCCGGATTCAAATAACCAGGTGGTCGGCGCATTTGTTGTCGTTAACAGTGGCGCATCAGTCTCTGCCCGGAACGCCGCTGTTACTAAAAAATTAGGGCAGCTAATCCCATGATCTAGGAGGATCACACGATGAACGAGGATATTTTTGAAGGCAAGTGGAAAGAAATGCAGGGTCAGGTCAAAGAGTGGTGGGGCAAACTCACCGACGATGACCTGAAGCAAGTAGACGGCAAAGCTGACCAGCTCGTTGGCATCCTACAACAAAGGTATGGCTACACCAAAGAGCAGGCCGAGAAGGAAATGAACGACAAGCTGGAAGCGCTTAAGGTCCACTAGAATCGTTTTAGTCAGATTGGTTCAATCTTGAGGATTGAACCAATCTGAACCTGGATAAAAGGAAGGTATAAGATGAACTTTATTATTTGGATTATCGTAGGTGGCATCCTGGGCTGGTTAGCCAGCATGGTGATGCGCACAAATGGACAGCAAGGCCTGATACTCAACATCCTTGTGGGTATCGTGGGCGCGTTCCTCGCCGGCCTGGTATTGACGCCTCTGTTGGGGATTGCCACTATCAACCAGAACAACTTCAGTTTACCTGGTTTGATTGTGTCGTTTATGGGCGCCCTTATCCTGCTGGCGGTTGTTAATCTCTTCAGCCGAAGACGGGTGCGCTAACCGCGATGGCGCTCTCCCGGAGGTTTTGAACCTCCGGGAGGGTCATATGTACAAGTCTGCGCCTCTGCGTCAGACTTTTTCAGGAAGTTCAACATGGGAAATAAGAATAAGACAATGGACAGGAATAACGAAGAAGTCGAATATGATGTCTATGATTTTAGCGGCTTTTTGGCCGGGCTGATCTTTGTAGCCGGGCTGCTGCTTGGTGGCCTGATTGGCGCGGGTGTGACGCTGCTGCTGGCGCCGCAATCAGGCAAAAAAACCAGGCGGCAAATCCGGCGGAAAGGCAGAGATTTACGCGAGCAGGCAACCGACGCTGTAGAAGACAAAGTGGCGCAGGCACGCACCAGCATCCACGAGCAGACCGAAATGCTACAGCAGCGCGGTCAGGATGCACTTGATGGAGGTAAGGAGCGTTTTGCCACCGTTGTGGAAGCGGGGAAAGCGGCCGTAACTCCCGCCTGATAAACCGTTCGGAATTAACGGATGAACACAGTTAATTATTCGCAGACAATGGCAGCAGACGCCATTCTTGTCATTGATGACAACACGGCCATGCGCGAAGCGCTGACCGATATTCTTAGCCTTCTCCTGGGCATACCCGTTTATACCGCCGCCAATGGACATGAAGGCCTGCAAATTTACCAGCAGCAAAACATTGCCCTGGTTCTGCTGGACATGAACATGCCGGTGATGAACGGCGAACAGACTTACGAAAAATTGCAGCAGATTGCCCCTCAGGTCAAGGTAATCGTCTCCTCAAGTCTGAGCCGGGCAGAGGCCAGCCACCGTTTTGGGGAGCGAAAGTTGCCCACTTTTTTGCGGAAACCCTATGACACAGAAAGACTGCTCGCTGTTGTGCAAACGGAATTATTATCTGTTCCGGCAGCCAATCAATCTGGCTCCTTCGTTAGCCAGTCACAAAACGGGAAAAATGGCGCGGGCCACGGCCGTCAGCCTACCGAAAAAGAGTTTAACTTGATGGTCTGGGCGGATGACGGTGGCCCCACCGCTTAATTCAACAGACCACTTTGTGAAGGAGAAAAAGATGTCAACCCAAACACATTTCACAATGGAGCAAGCCCGCGAAATCGGGGATAGGCTCGGTATAAAGTGGGACCGCTTCGACGTGGAGCAGTTCCGCATGGGACTGGAGGTCGAATTGGAGCATGGTCGGCACGATCCCACCACGGACGTAACCGGCAATGATCCCCTTCTTACCGGCAAAATCGCGCTGGCTCATCTCAACGAATTTGCCGATTATTACACCCGTCTGCAAAAGATGGAGCGAGAAGCTAAAGAGGAACTCGGCCAGAGTTAACCAGGTATGGCGCTCCATTCACCTTCGCCGCTGTATCAGTGGACATTTGGGCGCGTTGTGTGGGCCACACTTGTCCTGGCGGCCGTTGGCCTGAGCTTTTGGCTGCTTTACCGCTTTCACCAGGTACTTTTCATCTTATTTGTGGCTGTTGTACTCGGCACGATCCTCAGGCCGGTCGTCGCCTGGCTGCACCGCTGGCGCATTCCTCCCAAAGCGGGGGTTCTGCTCGTCTACCTCCTGCTGCTGGCCTTGTTCACCGGCTTCGTCCTGCTGCTGTTCCCCTTGATTGTGACCCAGATCGAGACCATTACCACCACGCTCCCCGGCCAGTACCAGACTCTGCGTGAGGGGCTGCTTAACCATCCCAATCAATTACTGGTGGACTTGAGCGTGGTTTTACCGCCCACCCTATCCCTGCCCGATTCGGTACCGCAGACAGGGCCGGAGATGCTGACTTCAGCCGGGCTGGCGCTGGGTTATATTGGCACAGCGTCGCAGATTATCTTTACGGCCGTTGTCATCCTCCTCTTAGCCTACTACTGGACACTTGATGGGCCGCGCACCACCCGATCCTTGTTGCTGTTGGTCCCCTTAGCACAGCGCGAGAGCATTGGCGAATTGATTGCGGCGATGGAAACGAAGGTGAGCGCCTTCATGGCCGGGCAAGGTCTCCTGATGCTGGCCATAGGCAGTATGTCTTTGGTCGCCTATTGGCTCATTGGTTTACCCCATCTGTTGGCGCTGGCGTTTATAGCCGGGCTGCTGGAAGTGGTGCCCATCATTGGCCCGCTGCTAGGCGCTGTACCGGCGTTGTTGGTGGCGCTGACCCTGGGACCAGACAAGGTGATCTTGGTCGTCGTGGCCACGCTGATCATTCAACAGTTGGAAAACAGCCTGTTGGTGCCGCGCATTATGCGGCACGCGGTAGGGGTTAACCCTTTCGTCACCCTGCTGGCGATTTTGGCTTTTAGCTCTTTGTTGGGCATTGCCGGTGCATTGATGGCTATCCCAATGGCGGCCATGATCCAAATCTTGCTCGAACGGTATGTTTTTCGGCCGGGAGCGATGGAGACAGAGGTTTCGGGTGGCCGTGACTATGCCAGCCGTCTGCGCCAGGAAGCGCAAGAGTTGGCGCAGGATTTGCGCCAGCAGACGCGGCAGACGCCGGGCGGCTCGGAGGAACAGGTAAAACAGACGGAACAGGTGATGGATGAGATTGAGACCCTGGCCACTGACCTGGACAGGCTGCTGGCCGAGGCCGTCCCCGCGGGGGCCACATGACAAAACAACTGGTATGGATGGGCACGGCCGTGATGGTGACAGTGGTGGCGTTGGCCTTGCTGTGGCAGTTTCGCCAGGTTGCCCTTTACGTCTTGCTTTCGCTGGCCCTGGCCGCCGCGTTACGTCCCCTGGTCAGACGCCCGGCCGGGCAGTCACTCGCCGCACGCCTGGGCCTGATTTTGCTCTACTTGGTGGCCCTGGGTAGCTTCCTTCTCTTACTCGCTGCCGGTGTGGGGGCCGCGATTAGGGACATCCAGGAGTTGGCGCAGCAGGTATCGGCGCAGGACGCATGGCAGCAGCCGGCATGGTTACAGGGTGGTTTGGTGCAAGAATTTCTGGACACGCGGCTGCCCCCGCCCAGCCAACTCTTCGCCGCCCTTATCGGCGAACAGGGCGAACTGGTACTGCCGGTAGTGTTGGGTTTTTCCCAGGGTGTTTTCAGCCTGTTGAGCGGCGCGCTCGTCATTCTCTTCTTGAGCATTTATTGGAGCATAGGCCAGAACCACTTTGAACGACTCTGGCTTTCGCTGCTGCCGCCGGGGCTGCGCAAACAGATGCGGGACATTTGGCAGACAGTGGAAGTCAACCTGGGGGTTTACATACGCCGCCAGACCGGCCAGGCGCTCCTGGCCGGGTTGCTGTTGGGGTTGGGTTATTGGCTGCTCGGCTCCCCATACCCGGCGCTGTTGGCCCTGCTCGGCGCTGTGGCGCTGCTGATTCCCATCGTAGGGCCAATCCTGGCGATCATTCCGCCGCTAGTGCTGGGGCTGCTGACCAGTGTACCGTTGAGTTTATTAACGGCCGTGTACACGCTCATCGTCATAGTATCCCTGAAATGGTGGACTACCTCACGCCTCGGCCACCACGTGCAGGTCAACCCTATGCTCACCATTGTCATCCTGATTGCCCTGGCGGATGCGTATGGTTTGCTTGGTATTCTCTTTGCGCCACCCTTGGCCGCCACCTGCCAGATTTTGTGGAGCCATCTGATCAGCCACCGCGCCGTTTCCGGAGCGGCGACCCAGATTTCAGACCTCAAGGAGCGGCAAGCACATGTCTGGGCCGCCATCCAGGCGATGGACGAGCCGCCTTCACCATTAGTAACCAGCAGTATGGAACGGCTCACGCAACTGATGGACAAAGCGGAACCGACGCTGTCGGCGTGATATGGGGAAGAGATGCAAGGACGGCTAACATTACGGTGAACGGGAAAACAGGAACCCGGTGGAGAAAAAATCATGCCACGTAAAAGAAGATTCAGTCCAACCCAAATCATCATCGCCCTGGTCTTGGTAGCTATTTCGCTGATCACCTACTTTGCTTCGAGCGAATTTAACCCGATAACCGAAGAAACTCAGCAGGTAGCCTTAACATCGGCTCAAGAAATAGCCATGGGTTTGCAGGCGGCGCCGGAGATGGCCCAGGCATATGGCGGCTTGCACCGTGACCAGGCGGCGCAGGTTTACCTGGATAAGATTTGCCGCCGGCTGGTGGAAAACAGCGAAGTCAACACCACAGATTGGCCTTTTGAATGCCACTTGCTGGCTGACCCGGAGACGATCAATGCGTTTGCCCTGCCGGGTGGGCAACTGTTTATTACGGCCGCGCTCTTCAACCAACTGGAAACAGAAGGGCAAGTGGCCGGGGTGATGGCGCATGAGATTGTGCATGTGGTGGCCCGCCATGCGGCCGAACAAATAGCCGACCAACAATTGACGCAAGGGTTAACCGGCGCGGCCGTCATTGCCGCGTATAACCCAGACGATCCCAACGGCGGCCTGGCTACGGGGCAAATGGCGGCATTGATTGGGGCGTTGGTGAATTTACGGTACGGTCGTGACGACGAACTGCAATCCGACCGTCTGGGGGTGCAATTTATGTCTGAGGCCGGTTATGATCCCCGCGCGATGGTACGGGTGATGGAAATCTTAGAAGCCGCCGGAGACGGTCAGTCCCAGCCGGAATTTTTTAGCACCCATCCCAACCCGGATAACCGTATTGCGCGTATTTTGGAAGCGATAGATGCCCAATTCCCCAATGGCGTCCCGGAGGGGCTGACGCCGTAGGTAATGAGGTGGCCGGCAGTCGGTTGGCAGCCAACCGCGACACCGCGAGGTGATAAGCTGATATGGTGTTTGTAAAGGGGGTGCCCATACCCTCCAATCTGCCTTCGGCAGTATTGTTTAGCTGCTAAAAAGAGACGTATTGTATAAAAAGGCGAGAGTTTTGGACAAAAATTTTCAGTTGGATGCACTCGATGGTCTGAGAGGTATGGCTCTATTGCTTGTCTTTTTAAGCCATACGAGTAATAGGGGGGGCTATCTATTTCCAGGTGCAGATTTCGCAGGTGTTGGGAAAAGCGGCGTCTTTTTATTTTTTATTTTGAGTTCTTTTTTGCTTACCTATCCCTTCATTAAAAACGGAGAGGAAGCCATGAGCAAAGATTTTCTTTTGAATTATGCCTTTCGTCGTTTTTTTCGAGTTTACCCACTTTATTTTCTTTACATTCTCCTGGCTCTTGTGAGCAGTTTAGTTGTATGGAAATTGATAAATACAGATTCTCCTGTTGGTATACCCTTTGTTTTATCACCCAGCGAATTTGTTCAGCACCTATTATTACAGCAGGGCAAGGGTGTTACATGGAGTATCCTGGTTGAGCTTCGATTTTATTTTGTTCTCCCGATATTAGCATTGACGTATTCTATTTTGTTAAAAAACAAGTTGCTGCCATCCATTGGATTGACATTGGTATTAATTTTATTAAGTCAGCTCATTTGGCCGCCATCGGCATCATTGGTAAATGATCCAAGATTAGGCCCCTATTTACCTCTATTCTTAATGGGGTCGTTATTAGCAGTTATCTATCATAATTGGCAAAAAAGCCCACTTGGCAGTGACAGGCAGAAAACTTTGATCATAGAAGCATCAGGTTTAGCCGCCATAGTCGCTCTACTACTCTTGATCCCCTCGATTTTTTCTTATGTGTCTGGAGAAGAGGTTCCGGTTAATTATTACCACAAGGAATATATTCTTTTTGGATTTTTATGGTCGCTTGTTGTCTTTGCCTGTGTCGCGGGTCGTGGCGTACTACGAAAACTCTTTGAAAACCCCCTTCTACGGTATCTAGGGTTTATCAGCTTTAGCGCCTATCTTTTACATATCATCGTGTTGTATGTCGTTTACGAAGCTGACATTGAAATTCCAATTAAGGGCTGGGTCACGGTGGGGGTAACAATTGCCCTGTCTCACCTCTCTTGGGTATTGATAGAAAAACCGATATCCCGTATCAGGCTCCGCAAGAAAAGTATCGAGAATAGCATAACACTCACACCAACTCGGATTCTATAGAGCTTCCGTCAGCAATTCGAAATATGAATCAATCAGGTTCAGGTTCAAGTTGCACGAACATAAATCTGAGTAGCGAATCCCAATCCGGGAATATCCAGTAACGCATCAAAGCGCCAAGTATAAACGCACCAAACTCATATTTCGAATTGCTGCAGAAAACGAAACCACTTTGACGGCCGTACCCCCCCTTGTTATACTTTCGCCGCAACTGAACAAACAAAAATAGTGAGTGGGAGTAGTAGGCAGCGCCCCTTGAGAGAGCTGGTATCGTGGCTGAAAATACTGGTAGGAAACAAGCGTCGCCCAAGTCGCCCATGAATTGCTTGCGTGAACGTTCGTAGTAGGCGATTTATCGCCGTAAACGGCACTGAAGTGCCTGCTACAAACAAATAGCCTGAGCCGGGTCAGCCCGTTACAGCCTGAAGAGTGTTGGTAATCAGGTGCGACGCACCTGATTACCAAAAACAAGGTGGTACCGCGTGAGATGGCTCTCGTCCTTGAGTGGATGGGGGCTTTTTTGTTTGTAATTGGGTGATTACCCAATTACTCAATTACCAAAGGGATTTTCATATGACCCAAATGCCTAAAGCCTACGATTTTCAGCAGACCGAGGAGCGGTTGTATCAATGGTGGGAGGCCAACGGCTGGTTCAAGCCGGAATGTCGCCCGGCCGATGCCAAGCCGTTTACCATTTCCATCCCCCCGCCCAACGTCACCGGCGAACTGCACATGGGACACGCCATGTTTGTGGCGTTGGAAGACCTGATGATTCGCCGCGCCCGGATGCAAGGGCGGGCGGCGCTGTGGGTGCCTGGCGCAGACCATGCCGGCATTGCCACGCAGTTGCAGGTGGAAAAATTGCTGCGCAACGAAGGCACATCCCGCGAAGCGATCGGCCGTGAAGAATTTCTGCGCCGCACCTGGGAATGGAAGGCGAAGTATGGTGGGCACATCGTTAAACAACTGCGCCGCCTGGGGGCGTCTTGCGATTGGGAGCGGGAACGGTTTACGCTGGACGAAGGGCTGAGCGAGGCGGTGAAAGAGGCGTTTATCCGGCTGTATCGCATGGGTCTCATTTACCGCGCCGAATATCTGGTGAACTGGTCGCCGGGGTTACAAACGGCCGTGTCTGACCTGGAAGTGGAATACGCCGAAGAACAGGGCTACCTGTACCACTTCAAATACCCGGTGCAAGGGGGCGGCTTCATCCCCGTGGCCACGACGCGCCCAGAGACGATATTGGGGGACACGGCCGTAGCCGTCCACCCCGCCGACGAACGTTACCAACAGGTCATCGGCGGCACGGCGCTCGTACCCATGCTCAACCGGGCCATCCCCATCATCGCCGACGAATACGTAGACATGGCCTTTGGCACGGGCGCACTCAAAATCACCCCCGGCCACGACCCTAACGACTTTGAAATTGGGCAGCGCCATCACCTGACCGTGCTAAACGTGATGAACAAAGACGCCACCATGAATGCCAACGCCGGGCCATATGCCGGGCTGGATCGCTTCGACTGCCGCAAAAAATTGTGGGCCGACATGGAAGCGGCCGACCTGACCATTATGACCGCGCCCCACACCCTGAACGTGCCCCGCAGCCAGCGCGGCGGCGAGGTGATCGAGCCGTTGGTAAGCTGGCAGTGGTTTGTGAACGTGGAACCAATGGCGAAAATGGGGTTGGATGCAGTGCATCACGGCCGTATCCGCATTGTGCCCGAACGCTTCGTCAAAGTATGGGACAACTGGCTGGAAAACATCAAACCCTGGTGCATCAGCCGCCAGTTGTGGTGGGGCCACCGCATCCCCGCCTGGTACGTGGATGGCGACCCGGACAAAGTCATCGTGGCCCACGATGAAACGGCCGCCGCCACCTTAGCGCGGGAAAAATACGGCGAATACCAATCACTGGAACAAGACCCAGATGTGCTGGACACCTGGTTTAGCAGCGGCCTCTGGCCCTTTTCCACACTCGGTTGGCCGGAGCAGACGGCCGATTTGCACCGTTTCTACCCCACCGATGTGATGGAAACCGGCTACGACATCCTCTTTTTCTGGGTGGCGCGCATGGTCATGCAAGGATTGTTATTCACTAACAACATCCCCTTCCACACGGTCTATTTGCATGGGCTGGTGCGGGATGAACACGGCCGTAAAATGTCCAAAACCCTCAACAACGTCACCGACCCCCTGGATGTGATGGGCGAATACGGCACCGACGCGCTGCGTTTCACCCTGCTCACCAGCGGCTCCCCCGGCAACGATTTGAACCTGTCACTGGATAAAGTGGCTTCCAACCGCAATTTTGCCAACAAAATCTGGAACACCGCCCGTTTCCTTACCGCCAACCTGGACAAAGCCCACAAAGCGGACGCCACCGCCACGCCCGAATACACGGCCGCCGACCAATGGATACTCACCCGCCTCAGCGAAGTGACCGCCGACGCCAACCGGCTGATGGACAATTACCTCTATGGCGAAGCCGGGCGGCAGGTGTATGACTTCCTTTGGGGCGACTTTGCCGACTGGTATGTGGAACTGGCAAAAGTGCAACTGCGTGCCGGCGGCGCCCGCGCCTGGACGACGTTGGCCGTCGCCCGGCAGGTGTTGGATGACTGCCTGCGCCTGCTGCATCCCTACATCCCCTACGTCACTGAGGAGACGTGGCAGCAGCTCAAAGCGGCGTTCATGGCCGCCGATCTGGGCATTGCTCCCGCCGAGGGTTGGGCCGAGGCGCTCATCATCGCCGATTGGCCGCAGGCAGGGCCGCGCTACCCGGAAGCGCGCTACCAGGAAGCAGCGGCCAACTTTGAACAACTGCGGGAACTGGTGCGGGGCATCCGCGCCGCTCGTTCGGATAATGACGTAGAGCCGGGGAAATGGGTCACGGCCGTCATCAGCGCCGGCCCACACACCCCCTTCCTGCGCAGCCAACAGCCCATTCTCTGTTTCCTGGCGCGGCTGGACGAAACCACCCTGGTCATTACCGAAGACACACCCGCCCCCGACCAGGCTATCACCCTCGCCCAGGGCGACATCACCGCCTACTTGCCGCTCGCCGGACTGGTTAATCTGGACAAAGAACGGGAGCGGCTGCAAAGGGAACTGGCCGAATTAGACACACAAATTGCCCGTATCAACACTATGTTGAATGGCTCGTTCGCGCAAAAAGCGCCAACGGCCGTGGTGCAAAAAGAGCGCGACAAACTGGCCCAACTGCAAGCCAGCCACACCGAACTCAGCCAACGGTTGACTTCTTTGACTTAGTTCACCGAGCTAGCTAAGATACGATTATGACACAAGTTACCATTCACGAAGCTAAAACAAATCTATCCCGGCTCATCCAGCAGGCGTTGGCAGGAGAGGAAATTGTTATTGCCAGGGGCAAACAACCACTGGTAAGACTGGTAGCCTTACCGGAAGCACAGACAGCGCGACGAATTGGGAATGCCAAAGGTGTACTTCTGTATATGGCTGATGATTTTGATGCGCCACTTGATGATTTTCAGGAATACATGACATGAAGTTACTGTTGGATACACATACCTTTCTTTGGAGCATAACGAATGGTAATTTAAGTGAATCGGCGCGAACAGCATTTTTGGACAGAGAAAACACACTGTTTCTCAGTGCGGCCAGTTATTGGGAAATTTGCATCAAAATTAGCGTTGGCAAAATAGCATTGGCCGCTAATTGGTCTCAAGTTTTTGAAGAGGAAATCACCGCAAACGGGATCCAATGGCTCCAAATTGAAAAAGAACATAGCCGTAAAGTAATTGACTCCCGTTTATCCATCGTGATCCATTTGACCGCCTGTTAATCGCTCAGGCTCTTTGTGAAGATATGACCATACTGACAGCAGATGACCATATCCAGGCATATGCGGTCAGCACGTTGTGGTAAACATTCTTCCCCGTTGCTTACTGCCCCATTTATAATGCCCTCTGAGATTCTCGTGGTCGTCGCGGTTTTTCTGGCTGTGCTGGTGCAGGCAGCTACCGGGTTTGGGTTGGCTCTGGTATCCATGCCGCTGCTCACGGCCGTCATTGGCCTGCCTACTGCCGCGCCCCTGATGGCTGTCATCGGCCTGGGAGTAGAATTGGTGCTGCTGGTGCGTTTCCGGGAGGCGGTAAACCTGCGCACAGTGCGCGGGTTGGTCATCCCGGCGCTGGTAGGAACGCCGGTTGGTCTGTATTTGCTGCGGGTGATTGACCCGGCAGTGGGAGCACGGGTCTTGGGGCTGATCGTGGCCGGGTATGCCCTCTATGCGCTGGTTTCGCCTTATTTGCCCCAATTGACTCATCCACGTTGGGCCTGGGGATTTGGCTTTGCTGCCGGAGTCATTGGCGGACTCTACAACACCAGCGGGCCACCGGTCATCATTTACGGCAGTTGCCGCCGCTGGCCGCCGGCCGAATTCAAAGGTAATCTCCAGGGCTTTTTCCTGCCTACCGGCCTGTTGGTGCTGGTCGGGCATGTGTGGGCCGGAAATATGACCCAGGCGGTGTGGTACAATGTGGCAATTGCCCTCCCGGCCATTGTGGTGGGGCTGGTAATGGGGGTAGCGTTGGACGGCCGTTTGCCCGCCGTTGCCTTTCGCAAAATGGTGTTAATCCTTCTCCTTATCATCGGCCTGCGCCTGCTCTTTTGAGGATCGCTTGCTTGGCGGCGGGAGCGACCATGAGGCACAAACCATGACAGACAAAATTCAAACCCTGATTTCCCAAATGACCCTGGCAGAAAAAGCGGCGCTCTGCACCGGTGACAGTATGTGGACGACAACGGCCGTGGCGCGGTTGAACATTCCTCGCCTGCTCGTTTCCGATGGCCCACATGGTTTGCGTCGGGTAGCCAACGTTCATGCCGTTATGGAAAAGAGCCAACCGGCCACCTGCTTCCCCACCGCTTCCAGCCTGGCGGCAACCTGGGACGTGGCCTTGCTCCATGAAATGGGGCAGGCCCTGGCTGCCGAAGCGATTGCCCTGGACGTGGACGTGATTCTTGGCCCTGGCGTCAACATGAAGCGCACCCCGTTGTGCGGCCGTAACTTTGAGTACTTTTCCGAAGACCCCTATCTGGCCGGGGAAATGGCCGCTGCCCTGATCAACGGCATCCAGAGCAAGGGCGTGGGCACATCGCTCAAACATTTTGCCGCCAACAACCAGGAATTTGAGCGCTTTTCCATCAGCGCCGAAGTAGACGAACGTACCTTGCGCGAAATTTATTTGCCCGCGTTTGAAACGGCCGTGACCAAAGCGCAACCCTGGACCGTCATGTGCGCCTACAACAAAGTCAACGGCACCTATGCCTCCGAACACCACCAACTGCTCACCGACATCTTGCGGGACGAATGGGGTTTTGCGGGCTTCGTCGTCTCCGACTGGGGAGCGGTGCATGATCGTGTGGCCGCGCTGCAAGCCGGGTTAGACCTGGAAATGCCCGGCCCAAAAAAGGCAAGGGTTCAGGCCGTCATTGAAGCGGTGAACATGGGCGAATTGGACGAAGCCGTACTGGACACGGCCGTCGGCCGTATTTTGCGCATCGTCTTCAAAGCGGCCGAAACGCCCAAAACCCGGCTGGAGGCCGGGCAAAACAGCCGCTTTGATGTGGCCGCCCATCATGCCCTGGCGTGTAAAGTAGCTGCCGCCGGCATTGTACTGCTGAAAAACAACGGCGTTCTCCCCCTACAAAACCCGCAGCACATCGCCGTCATTGGCCGGGCCGCGCAGACGCCCCATTTCCAGGGTGGCGGCAGTTCCCACATCAACCCCACCCAGGTGGACGTGCCCTTTGCCGAACTGCAAAAGCTGGCAGCGAGCGCCGAATTGAGCTTCGCGCCTGGCTACCCGGCCGATGACAGCTTTCAGCAAGCGTTGATTGATGAGGCCGTCACCATCGCCCAAACCGCCGACGTGGCCTTGCTCTACATGGCGCTGCCCGGTTTCAAGGAGTCGGAGGGATATGACCGGCCCGATTTAGACCTGACCGGGCAGCAAGTGGCGCTGATTAAGGCGGTCACGGCCGTGCAGCCCCGCACCGTGGTCATCCTTAACAATGGCGCGGCTGTCACCATGAGCGATTGGATTGAGGGCGCGGCGGCGGTGTTGGAAGCGTGGATGATGGGGCAGGCGGGTGGTGGGGCGATTGCCAATGTATTATTCGGTCGGGCCAACCCAGGCGGCAAACTGGCCGAAACCTACCCGCTGCGCCTGGGCGACACACCGGCGTACCTCAATTTCCCCGGCGAAAATGGCGTGGTGCGTTACGGCGAAGGCTTGTTCATCGGCTACCGCTATTACGACGCCAGAGAACAGCCCGTCCTTTTCCCCTTTGGTTATGGCCTCAGCTATACCACCTTTGCCTACAGCAACCCACTGGTTTCGGCCAGCACGTTCAAAGATACAGACGGCGTCACCGTGTCGGTAGACGTGACGAACACGGGCACGATGGCCGGGGAGGAGATTGTGCAGGTGTATGTGCATGACCAAAAGGCGCGATTGGTACGGCCGTATAAAGAACTCAAAGGGTTCGCCAAAGTGATGCTCCAACCAAGCGAGACCAAAACCGTCACCATTCCCCTCAACTTCCGCGCCTTCGCCTACTATGACCCGGCTTACCAACAATGGATCGCCGAAGATGGCGAATTTGATATTCTGATTGGCGCTTCGGCGGCTGACATCCGGGCTTCCCTCACGGTGACGCTGCAATCTACGGCGGTACGGCCGTCTATCCTGCACCGTGAATCCACCATCCGCGCCTGGATGGATGACCCGCGCGGGCAGGCGGTATTGGGGCCGTTTTTCCAGCAAATGATGACACAAGGTGGCGGGCTGTTTGGCGGCGGCGACCTCGGCGAAACAGAGTTCATCGGCATGAATCCAATGGATTTTCTGCTGGATATGCCCTTGCTGAGTGTCTTGCACTTTCAGAGTGACAGCCTGCCCCAAACGCCCGAAGAACTGGTGGATGGGTTGTTGCAACAAGTCCATCAAGGTACATGAGGTCATTTACGATTGCTGATGGCGGCCAGCGGCGGCGGTTGACACCCCCCCTGCCAATGTTACAATTCGCAGTGGAGGATAGCAGGCATGACATTGAAAGAGCAGCTAACAGATGAGTTGAAAATTGCTATGCGCGCCGGGAATGTGGCCCGGCGCGATACCATTCGCCTGCTGCAAGCAGCCGTCAAACAGGAAGAGATTGACCGGCAGGTGACACTGGATGACGCCGGGGTACAGGCAGTTTTGCAAAAACAAGCCAAACAGCGCCGGGAAAGTATGACCGACTATGAAAAAGCCGGTCGCGCGGACCTGGTCGCCGAAGAACAGGCGCAATTAGCTATCATTGAAACCTTTTTGCCCCAGATGATGAGCCAGGCGGAGGTGGAACAACTGGCCCGGCAGGCAATTGCCGAGTTGGGTGTCACCGACGCCAAAGGCATGGGACAGGTCATGGCGAAATTGATGCCCCAGGTAAAAGGGAAGGCGGACGGCCGTATGGTCAATGAGGTTGTCCGTTCTTTAATCGGTAATCCGTGATCCGTAACCCGTCAATCGTAATCCGTAACCGGTGATCGGTTTACGGACTACGGGTTACGGCACACACAAACCCCCTAATGGCAGAACAAAACCGGTGGCGGCAAACAGCCCAGGACTCCGTTTTATGGATATTTACGGCCGTCCTCACCCTGGGACTTACCCTCATCTTCTCGTTCACCCTGCTCAGGCCCTCTGAAGCCAGAATCATTGAGGGATTACCCGCGCCAGAAGATATTTTTGCCCCCCGCGCCATCACCTATGAGAGCACCGTCGCTTTACGCCAGGCGCAAGAGCAAGCCCGAGCCTCTGTCCCCGAACAGTACAAACGCATTGAAGGGGATGTGGGCCGCTTTCAGTTAAACCGGGTGGGGCAAACTTTCGCCTTTATTGATGTGGTTCGCGCCGATACCCAGGCTTCCACGGAAGCCAAACTCACCTACCTGAAAGCGATGGCCGGGCTAAATATAGAAGAGCAGGTGGCGCTTGACCTGCTCAATATGAACGACGCCGATTACGCTCGTGTCAAATCAGAAGTGCAGCGCATTGTGGGTGATTTGATGCGCCGCGAAATCCGCGACACTCAACTCCGTGAATTGCAACAGCAAGCCCAGCGAGACGCCAGTCTGGATTTAACCCCCACGCAGGAACGAGTGGTCAGATTTCTGGCGCCTCGTTTTATTGTGCCCACCATGGAGCCAGACCCGGCGGCCACAGAGACGCAACGGGAAGAAGCGGCCGCGACCGTTTCGCCCTTCCCGGTGACGGTGGCTACAGACGAACTGGTCGTGCGCGCCGGGGATATTGTCACGGAACGGCACATTGAGAAGATGACCCAGTTGGGGCTGTTGCAACGCCAGACTGATTGGCGTTTTGTGATCGCCATTGCCGTTTTATCGCTGCTGAGCAGCGTCTTGATAACCCTGTATTGGCGGCAGTTTTATCACGGCCGTCGCGTGGGGAACGGCCGTTATCTCACCGCCCTTACCGGCCTCATCCTCATCTTTGCCCTGGCCGCCCGTTTCATGGTATCCAGTCCAGGACTGCTGGTTTATCTCTTTCCCATGGCCGCTTTTTCGCTCATTCTGAGCGTGTTATTTGACGTGCGGCTTTCCATTGTTTTGACCATGATCCTGGCCGGACTGATCGGGTTTAATGCCGCCAACTCTCTGGAAGTTGCCCTGTATACCGCTGCCGGTGGTTTGTTGGCCGTGCTGACGCTGCACGATGCCCAGCGCGTTAATTCCTTTTTCCGTGCCGGGTTGGCGGCGGCTGTTGGTTATGCTGTAGTTGCCGTCGCTTTCCAATTTAGCCAGACGGTGACAGACCCCGCCGCCATGCTAGAACTGCTCAGTTATACTATTGGCAATGGGCTGCTATCCGCGGCGTTAACATTGGTGGGCTTTTTTGTTATGGGCAGTATCTTTGGCGTTACCACCACTCTACAACTGCAAGAGCTGTCCCGTTTAGATCACCCGCTGTTGCAAGAACTGCTGCGGCGCGCGCCGGGCACATACCACCACAGCATCATGGTGGCCAACCTGGCCGAACAGGCCGCCGAACAGATTAAAGCGAACAGCAGTCTCATTCGTGTCGGCGCTTTTTACCACGACATTGGCAAGATGAACCGCCCCGCTTTCTTCACGGAGAACCAGGAAGGCATCAACCCGCACGACGCACTCGACCCATATACCAGCGCCCGGATCATTCTCAGCCATGTGACCGATGGTCTGGAACTGGCGCAGCAATATAAACTGCCGGATCGTATTCGGGACTTTATTGCCGAGCATCATGGGCAGCGGATCGTGAAGGGTTTTTACCATAAGGCGGTGGAACTGGCCGGAGATGCAGGCGGCGAAGTGGATCGGGAGAAATTCCGCTACCCTGGCCCCCGCCCCCGCTCCCGCGAAGCGGGCATTGTGATGCTGGCCGATGCGGTTGAGTCCACATCCCGCGCCTTGCAACCAAACACAGAAAAAGAGATTGAGCGGTTGGTCAATACGTTGATTGATGAGGATTTGACCGAAGGGCAGCTAGATGATTCCGGGTTAACATTGGGCGACATTCGCCTGATTCGCGCCTCGTTCATCAAGACGCTGAAGGGGCGCTTCCATGTGCGCACCCGGTATCCGGGCAATGAGGCCATGCAAATACCGGAGACACGGCCGTTACCCTCCACCCCGGAAAGCCCCGCGCCCAGCATCCAGGCAGCGAATGGCGCCGAAACAACCAAAACAACAGCACCCGAAGCAGAGGTTATCGTTGAACGGCCAAGATAAGACCATGACCTATAACGTCGAGGTGATTCCTAAAGTGAAGGTGGTCCGGTCAATTGTCACGGCCGTTAGCGGCGCAGCCAGTGAAACCCTACGACATGAAAGGGTCAAACCCCCGGCGACAGTTTCTATCTTGTTAACTACCGATGACCAGTTGCAGCAACTGAACCGCGATTTTCGGGGCATAGACAGCCCCACCGATGTCCTCAGCTTTCCCGCCGAGAAATTGCCGCTGGCTATCATGGGTGAAGGGGATCCCTATCTGGGTGATATTGCCATTTCCGTGCCTATGGCGCAGCGGCAGGCCAGAGAAAGCGGCCAGACGCTCAAAGATGAACTGCAACTACTCACCATTCACGGCGTCCTGCACTTGCTTGGTCATGATCATGAAGAGCGGGAAGAAAAAAAAGTAATGTGGTGGGCACAAAACTCCATTCTGGCCCAGATTGGCGCGGAAATTACCTCGCCGGAGTAAACTCGTGCCCGAACGACCGCATCGTTCCCCACTTTACCGCCGCGTCAAGAGTTTCCACTATGCCTTTGCCGGTTGGTGGCATGTGTTACGTACCCAGCCAAATGCCTGGATTCACGCGGCCGTCACGCTCATCGTCGTCATCTTGGGTGGGTGGCTACACCTGTCCCGCACGGAATGGGCCATTCTCATCCTCACCTTTACGGCCGTGTGGATGGCCGAATTCATTAACACCGCCATTGAAGCCGTCGTGGACCTGGTTTCGCCCACACCGCACCCCCTGGCCAAGACCGCCAAAGATGTGGCCGCCGCCGCCGTTTTGGTGGGCGCTTGTGGCGCCGTCCTTATTGGCCTGCTCATCCTGGGGCCGCCGCTATGGGCGCGGCTGTTTGGGTAGCGCCAACCGTCATTCGTCATTCGTAATCGGTAATCCGTAAACCGAAACCTGATTACGGATTACCGATTACGGGTTACGGGCAAACCGGCCAGCGCCCAATCGCGCATACCCCCTTGCAGATTGATCACCTCTTTCGCTCCTTGCGCGGCCAGAATACTGGCCGCCAGGGCGGAGCGACCACCTGTCTCGCAATTCACCACAATGGGTAGGCCGTTGATAACCTCATGGGCACGTTGGCGCAGGTAGCCGAGCATGATATGACGCGCACCGGGGATGTGCCCTTCATCCCATTCGGTCTGGTTGCGTACATCCAGCACCACCATCTCCTTGTTCAGGATGCTGTGGGCAACTTTGGCAGGCACGGCCGTTTCATAACAGTTCATCCGCTGCCCCATTTGCGCCAAGGTTTCAATCACGGCCGTCTCAAAATACCCTACCGTTTGATCAATGCCAATGTACGCCAGGTCACGTACCGCCTCTGCCACCTGCGGCCCCTCTATGATCAGGTACAGCGGCCGGTCATAATCCACAAACCAGCCGGCCCAGGCAGACAACTGCTGCGCCGGAATGTTGATGGTACCGGGCATGTGCTGCGCGGCAAAAGAGCCAGACGGCCGTGTATCCACCACCATCGCCCCATTTGCCAGCAGTTCCGGCAGTCGGCTGGCCGGCAAATGCTCCGGCGCTGGCAGACGGTTCAGCACCGCTGGCCCTTCCTTGTTCACCCGTTTCATCACCGCAAAATAGACCGGCGGCTCTGGCTGGTCGGTCAGCAGATAATCCACAAACGCCGCTTCCTCCGTATACGCCAGCGCCGGGTTAAACAACTTTTCGTAGCCCACCGTGCTGGAAGGAATAGCCCCTAACCCTTTGCCGCAGGCGCTGCCCGCGCCATGCGCCGGCCACACCTGCAAATAATCAGGCAGTTGTTTGAAGCGCTGTACAGAGTGGAACATGGCCCGCGCGCCGGGTACGGCCGTGCCCATCACCCCCGCCGCCTTCTCCAACAAATCTGGCCGCCCAATCGCCCCTACAAACACAAAATCACCGGTAAAAATACCCATTGGCCGGTCAGCGCCACCGCCCACATCCGTCAAAATAAAGGAGATATGTTCCGGCGTATGGCCCGGCGTATGCATCACATCCAGCCGCAGTTTACCTACGTGGAATTGATCGCCATCACGCAGCAATTGGTGTTTGTAACCATCCAGGTACAGATACTTCCAGTTTTCGTCGCCCTCATCCGAGAGATACAATGTGGCCCCGGTGCGTTCGGCCAATTCCCGCGCCCCGGAGACAAAATCAGCATGGATATGCGTTTCGGCCGCGCCCACAATGCGCATGTCGTTTATTTCGGCCGTGTGCAGGTAGGGTTCAATGTCACGGCCCGGATCAATAATCACGGCCTCGCCGGTAGCCTGGCAGCCCACCAGATAAGAAGCGTGGGCAATTTTTTGATCATAAAAGTATTGCAAAAGCATGGTTCTTTCCTCGCCTGAGCAGTCACATTCTGCACAACTGCCTGCTCTATTTTTTATATAGTCGCCAGTATAACATTGCCACGTAAAACCTGAATGTGGGATTTGTAATGAATCGGTAAGGTGTCCGCCTCACCCCTTCACCCCCTCTCCTCATCACCTCATCAGGTATATAATGGGGACATGATGGCCAAACCTAAAATTCTCGTAGTAGAAGACGAAGCCAGTATCCGCAAAATTGTGCAGACCTACCTGGAAAGCGCCGGGTTTAGCGTGACCTGCGTGGACAACGGCCGTGACGCCCTCACCCTGGCTCTCAGCACCCAACCAGACCTGGTGGTGCTGGATTTGAACCTGCCCGGCATGGATGGTATGGAAGTGGCTACCCGTCTGCGCGAAAGCTCGGATGTCTATATTCTCATGCTCACCGCGCGTGGCGAAGAGGCCGACCGCGTGGCCGGGCTGCGGTTGGGAGCCGACGATTACCTGACCAAACCATTCAGCCCCCGCGAAATGGTGGCGCGGGTGGAAGCTATTTTGCGACGGCAGCGGGATGTGGGCGGCAGCCGTCAAGACCACACGCTGCGGTTCGCCCACCTGGTCATTGACCTGGACAGGCATGAAGCGGCGGTGGCGGGACGGCCGTTAGACCTCACCGTCACCGAATTTCAGGTACTCTGGACGTTGGCCGCCAGTGCCGGGCGCGTACTCACCCGCAACCAACTACTGACCCAGGTATGGGGCAGCAGTTTTTATGGCAATGACCGGGTGGTGGATGTGTATGTAGGCCAGGTGCGGCGCAAATTGCAAGAACAGACCGACGCACCCATGATTGAAACCATTCGCGGCATCGGCTACAAGTTCATAGACCCCAAACAAACCTGATGCCCTGGTATAAACGGCTGCGGTGGCGGCTCATCGCCACACAATTCCTGGTAGCGCTGGTGGGCGTAGCCGTGATGCTGCTGGCAACCTGGGGGATCACCCGCTATGCCGCCGCTGACATCATTCATGCGCTGCTGCTGCCGCTCGGCCCTAACCAGGCCCAGTTGGCCGCAGCGGAAGCGGCGCTGGTGGTGGCGTTTCGCCAGGCCGTAGGCTGGTCGGTGACTGTGGCCGCGCTGGCGGCCATTTCTGCGGGTGTGGCTTCCAGTCTGTTGCTGTGGCGCACCCTCATTATGCCCCTGCGCCAGATGGCGAACAGCAGCCGTCGCATTGCCGACGGCCGTTATGATGAACGTGTGACCATCCCCACCAACAGTGGTGAAGCCATGGCCCAACTGGTCCTCAACTTCAATGAAATGGCAGCCTCGCTGTCCCAGGTGGAACAGCAGCGGGTGGCGCTGTTGGCGAATATGTCGCACGAACTGCGCACGCCGCTAACCGGGCTGAAGGGCTATCTGGAAGGGCTACAAGATGGCCTGTTCGCCGCCAATGAGGAAACGTTTGGCTGGATGCTGCAAGAAATAGACCGGATGGGGCGGCTGGTGGAGGATATTCACCAGCTATCGCGGGTGGAAGCGGGACAAATTACCTTGCAGTTACGGCCGTTTGATCTGGCGGAACTGGCGCGGCAGGTGCAAACCAGCCTGCTGCCAACGGCGCAGGCCGGGCAGATTACGCTGGCAGTGGAGACGCCGGATACGGCCGTCACCGTTTACGCCGATCCGGATCGGGTGACGCAGGTGCTGTTGAATCTGGTGAGTAATGCCCTGCGTTATACACCGCCGCACGGCCGTATCACCCTGCATCTGCACCGGCTGCCCCACCAGGCCCAACTCGATGTCAGCGACACGGGGGTGGGCATTCCGGCAGAGGCGCTGCCCTACGTGTTTGAGCGGTTTTACCGGGTAGACCCCTCGCGCGCCCGCACCAGCGGCGGCAGCGGCATCGGCCTGACCATTGCCCGGCATCTCATTTGGGCCATGGGTGGAGAGTTGACGGCCGTCAGCCCTGGTCCCGGCAGTGGCACCACCTTTTCCTTCACGCTGCCGCTGGCAGCATCCACCTATCAACCGGAGTGAACGGCCTTAGTTGGCTGCGGCCTTAGTTGGCTGCGGCCTTAGTTGGCTGCCATTCACCCAACCGTTCATCAGGCTGCATTTGCCAGTACACGAATAAGGCAAATGTGGCAGGGAGCGTTATGGTCGTATCACCACAGGCAGGTAAAGTCGGTAAGGAATTTCAACAAAGACGGCCGTTACCGCCATATTCTGGGTGACGGTGAATACCTGCGGATTGTTGTCACCGGAAAGGTCGTCATTCCAATGACTAAATTGCCAGCCGATGTCCGGTACGGCCGTGACGGTAATCACATCGCCATATTGATAAACTGGCTGCTGCGGTTGGATAATGACACTCCCATTGCCGATTGTTTGCACATCCAATGTGTAGGGGACGGCCGTGAATTCAGCAGTGATGGAAAGGTTTTGGGTGATGGTAATGATTTGTGGATTTTCCATGCCAGATAATCCACCACCCCATTGCGTAAACGACCAGCCAGGATTGGGCACGGCCGTAACCGTGATCGTTTCGCCAAATGCATAGCCCGGCTGCTCAGGTTGAACGTGGATTTCACCGCCTGGGGCAGCTATCACCTGCACACCGAAGAGAGATGAGCCAAACAACTGCCAATCACCTGATTGGCAGACAGGTACAATCAGCCAATTTTCATCCAGGTTTCGTTCATACGGCCCACAGGCAGCATATTCCCATTGACTGCCATTCCACCGCTGCAAGACAAGTGAGCCTTCATTCAAACCGACTACATCCTCATCGTTATAGGTAAGCGTCAGCGTAAGATGTTGCTGTAAAACCGTATCCGGTTGGCGCATCATGCCCTGATAGAGCGCCATATGAAAGGCTATCTCTATTGGCAGTAAATCCGAGGGGGCTACGGCCGTTGCCCATCTTTCTACCTGGCTCTCCTCTGACAAGCGTGTATATAGGAGGTTGTTTGTTTCCGTCACGGTGCCAATGGGGGCAGTCAGGGTGAGGGTACGGCCGTTGCCATCTGTATGCGTCAATTCTCCCGTTTCCCCTGGTTGCAGTGGTGTTTGGGCATCAGCCAGTTGAATGACAAGTTGTGGCACCTGTGTAGACAGACTGCCAAACCCAGAGCCAAAATTATCAAACGCCGTAAACACCGGGTCAACTTCCAACTTCAGACGAAAACCGAGCGTGTTGGTGATACTGTTACTGACAACATCCGTCAGGTCTACGGTAAAAACCTCAGTTGGGAGGTTGGCGTCAGTGGTCAATGTGGTCAAAAATGCAGAGGGACGGTCAAAATCATCAACCGTCACATCCAGATCGGCCGGCTGGTAGAAGGATAACTCGTGGGTTATGGGTGGAACTGGGGGAGAAATTTGCGCTCGCTCCTCGAATAAAATCAGGTTTGCCTGAGCGAGTGGTTGTGGTAATTCTGGCAGCGGCATCTCTAAAAAGCCGCGGCGAAATTCGCGGTTCATCGCTGTCGTTTTGGAATAGCTGGATATGATCAGGCCACCTGTGGGCGCTACTTCCAAAACCCCTAGCTCTGGCAAGTACCGCACCGTATCGGTTGCCTCCGCCGGAACGGTGATGGTGGCCACACCATTCACCGAACAGAGCGGCATACCGCTAAATGGCGGTGGGGGTGAGGCAGACAGGTAACTACTGTAAGCGCCGTCCGAACTACTAAAGTCTACGACATCCGGCGCCCAATCATGCATGAGGACGCTTTCATCATCAAAGATCGAGTCAACGGCATAATGGAAATTTTCATTCGGAGAGATAAGGGAGAGGGGGAAAACCAGACGCAGTGTGTGGCTATGCCAATCATACCAACCGATGCTACAGGGATCTAAACCACTCAATGCACCATCGAAAGTAAAACCATTACCAAATAAAGCACCGAAGTTACCTACCAGACTAAAGGTTTCATCGGCTCCTGGCTGACCACAGGCGTTGCCTGTGCCGGCATCACCGTCGGTATTCAAACACCAGGAAACTGTTTGCGGCAGGTCATCCATAAAAGGGATATCCAGGAAACGTAGCCGTATATCTACCTTGGTATTCCATACAACGGCCGTACCATAGGTCAGGTCAGCATGGGGAAGAGAAACATCATGGGCCGGGTCTTGCCAGATGCCAAAGGACACAGTGGGGTCATCTAGCTCCACAAATACCTGGGACAAAACCAGTGGGCCGCAAGGTGGCTGAGGACAGGTGGGGGTGGGCCCTACGGCCGTGATCGTCACCTGCTGAATACCCTCATCCGCGGTAAAACCCAGGAAATCTGTCACAAATTCTTCCGTCTGGCTGGTGGCTGTTATCACGCTCCCGGCAAAATCTATTACCTGCACCGTATAGCTCACCACACCCATCCCATCTACGACCAGCATAATCCCTCCTGTGCCTAAAGGTAGCTGGATCGTTCCTTCCTGGTTCAACATCAATACAATGTTGCCACCATCGGGATTTTCGGGTTCTGGCGGACAGGTGGGGTCGGCACAAAACCCAGAAGTCAAGGCATAGGGATCGGTAAAAGTAACCCCTTCCTGAATCAGCGGATTGGGAATGTACTCCTGCCCTGGCCCTGGGTTACTGGAGCCATCGGGCGGCAAATTTTCAAAATTGATATTGATCAGTGGCCCTGTGTCCGCGACAAAACTGGAGTAATCGGTATAAACTGTTGTTTCTGGCGCATGAGATTCCAGGGAAAAAACAGTGACCATTCCCATTATCAACCAACCAATCACAAGGGATAAAATTAATACACGAAAGCGATTGTTCACCTCTGGCCTCCTTTGGCAAATATGGCACACGTGTGCCCCCCATAAACCACAATCAAGCGGTAATATAACACATCTATTTGCCAAACGGCGAGTACATTCGTCCCCCTGTGTCCTGACCAGCGACACGGCCGTACACCTCCCCCAACCCCACGCGATAGCCATCCCCTTGCGCCCAGCCGGTGATGGTCAGTTCATCGCCATCCTGCAAAAAAATGCGTGTTTCGCCGGTAGGCAGGGTGAGTGGTCTGGTTCCCCGCCAGGCCAGTTCCAATAGACTGCCGTACGAATCGGCCGTTGGCCCGCTGATGGTGCCCGTCGCCAGCAAATCGCCGGGGCGCAGATTGCAACCGGTGATGGTATGGTGGGCCACCATTTGGGCCATGTTCCAGTACAGGTGGCGCATATTACTGCGGCTGATGACCAGCGGCGCATCCATCTGTGCGCTTTTCAGCGAGACTTCTAGTTGAATGTTCAACGTGGTATTGGCCGTTTGCAGGTAAGGCAGCGGGTTGGGGTCTTGTGTAAGGCCAGGGGTTTGAAACGGCCGTAACGCCGCCAGCGTCACCACCCAGGGCGAAATGGAGGTGGCAAAATTCTTGGCCAGAAAGGGGCCAAGTGGCCGATATTCCCACCGCTGAATATCGCGGGCGCTCCAATCATTCACCAAAACAAGCCCAAAGATGTGTTCCTCGGCCCGATTTACCGGAATGGGCTGCCCTAACGAATTGTCGGGGCCGATGAAAAAGCCCATTTCCAGTTCAAAATCCAGTTCTGTAGAAGCGGCAAATATGGGACTGGCGGCGCCGGGTGGCAGAATTTGACCACACGGCCGTACCACTTCCGTGCCGCTCAATACAATGGAACTGGCACGGCCGTGATAACCCACCGGCAACTGTTTCCAATTCGGCAGCAGCGGCGCATCATCTGGGCGGAACATTTTGCCCACGTTAGCCGCATGGTATTCCGAGGCGTAAAAATCGGTGTAGTCGCCAATGACCGCAGGCAGGTGCATGGTCACATCGGCCAGCGGATGGAACACCTGCGCCCGCAGTTCGGCATTATCGCGCAGCGTGGGTGTATCTGCCGCCAGCAGCGTTTGCAGGGTGGCGCGGGCTTCATTCCAGGCCGGCGCACCCAGCGCCATGAAAGGGTTGAGGGTGAGCTGGTCAAACACGGCCGTGCCCCGCAACTGTGGCCCGTCAAACAAACCACGCGCTTGCAGCCCGGCTACATCCACCACCCAGTCGCCCATCCGTGTGCCGATGCGTTTACGGCCGTCAGCCCGCAAACTAAAAACCCCCCACGGCAAATTTTGTAGCGGAAAATGCGAGACCTCAGCCACTTCCACAAACGAATGAATCATCTACATTTTTAAATTGGTTCAATCTTAAAAGATTGAACCAATCTCCACCAGAAAACAAAAAGCCCCAACAACCAGGTTGGGGCTATCAACAAAAAACCAGGGACGACTAGGCCTTTTTCAAGACCGGCAGACCATTTTTGCTTTCCGATACCTGATACCCGGCGGGTACGGCATCCAAAGCGCCATCTTTTACTTCTTTAGCAAAGAAGTAGATGGTTTGGGTACGGCCGTTTTTCAACGTCGTGTCCCGCTTGTGCAGAAAATAGGTGCTGCCTTTGGAATTCTTTACACTATAAGCCATGAGTTTCTTCCTTCCTTTGTTTGAAACGTCCAGGCGCCAAAAGCCTGGCAGAGATATTTTTTACCCCTGCTACCAGAGGTGATAAGTCCTCATGTTAAAGCAATCAAAAGGAGATGGCAAGCATTTTTAAGGATTAAGTCCCACTTCAAACGAAAATTTCACAGAATACCCATCTCCTTTACCCGGTTTTGACGCTCCTCTGGGGGATTGTTATACTTGCCCTTCGCAAAAACCTGAGAAATTTAGACCCTTCGGGTTCCCCCAAAACCTGAAGGGTCTTTTTGGAAGACAATTAATGGCCGACAAAGACAAACTAATTTCCCGTTCTGAAGATTACAACGAGTGGTACAACTCGCTGGTGCTGAAAGCTGATCTGGCCGATTATGGCCCGGTGCGCGGCACCATGATCGTCAAACCGTATGGCTGGGCGCTGTGGGAAAACATCCAGGGGGCGCTCGACCGGCGTTTCAAAGCCACCGGCGTGCAAAATGCCGGTTTCCCCATGTTCATCCCCATGAGCTTCTTGCAAAAAGAGGCACAGCATGTGGAGGGCTTTGCCCCCGAACTGGCGGTGGTGACACATGGTGGTGGGCAGGAATTGGCCGAGCCGATTGTGGTGCGTCCCACTTCGGAGACGATGATCGGCCATGCTTATGCCAATTGGGTGCAAAGTTACCGTGACCTGCCCATCCTCATTAACCTGTGGAACAGTGTGGTGCGTTGGGAACTACGCACCAAATTGTTCTTGCGCACGTTGGAATTTTTCTGGCAGGAAGGGCACACCGCGCACGCCACCGCTGCCGAAGCGGACGAGCGCACTCGGATGATGCTGGATGTGTATACAGATTTTGCCGTGAATGAAGCGGCCGTACCCGTTATTCCTGGCGAAAAGTCGGCGCTGGAACGCTTTGCCGGGGCCAACGAGACCTTGACCATTGAAGCCATGATGGGTGATGGCAAGGCATTGCAATCGGGCACCTCGCACAATCTGGGGCAAAACTTTGCCCGGGCGTTTGGCATTCAATATCTGGACACTAACAACGAACTGCAACATTGCTGGACGACTTCCTGGGGACTCAGCACCCGCTTTGTGGGGGCGATCATTATGACGCACGGGGATGATAATGGGCTGGTGCTGCCGCCCCGGTTAGCGCCCTACCAGGTGGTGATGGTGCCCATTTATCGCCAGGATGAAGACAAAACGGGCGTCCTCTCCGCCACCAACCGCATCCAACAAGAACTCACCGACGCCGGTGTGCGTGTGAAAGTGGACGACCGCGAAAATCTGACACCGGGATACAAATTCAACGATTGGGAACTGCGCGGCGTACCGCTGCGCCTGGAAATTGGTCCACGTGATGTAGAAAACAACTCGGCAGCCCTGGCCCGGCGCGATGTGCCCGGCAAAGCCGGTAAACAATTTGTCTCGCAGGATGGGCTGGCACATACAGTGACGGCGCTGCTGACCGACATTCAGCAGGCCATGCTGGCCAAAGCCACCAGATTCCGAGACGAGAACACGCATGATGTGACGAACTACGCGGATTTTAAGACGGCCGTGTCTACTGGCTTTGCCCGTGTCTGGTGGGCGGGCAGCGACGCTGAGGAAACCCGCGTTAAAGAAGAAACCAAGGCCACCATCCGCTGCTTCCCCCTGGCCCAACCTGGCGGTGAGGGCATTTGTTTTTACACCGGCCAACCGGCTACCCGCCAGGCCATTTTTGGCCGTGCCTATTAGAAGTAATTGGGCAATTGGGTAATTACCCAATTATTCCATCACACTCCTTCAATTCTTTTCCAACACAAGCACATAGTGGTCGCCCCAGCCGCCGGTCAACCGGGCCGTGTGGCGTTCCCACTGGTTCAGGCGGGCAAAGAGACGGGGCCAGCGTTCCACCAGATGGCCCAGGTAGCTGGGCGGCAGCCACAACCCCAGGCTTTCGGTGTGGGTGTGGCGAAACCAGGGAGCAAATTCCCGGCGCAACCGCCACGCTGATGGATACCAGATGGGGATAGGGCGGTTGCCAATGGTGGCGGGGGCAGAGGTGTGAGAACGGCGCACGGCCGTACCCCATTCCCCATGCAGCAAATGCCAGCCCACCTCCCAGGGGCACCATGGCCCCATCACTACCAACACCACTTTGCCGCCCGGTTTCACCAGCCTGGCCAGACTCTCCGCCAATGGCCGCCAATCGCCAATGGTGTTGAGGCCGCCGAAGTTGCTGAATGCGCCGTCGTAACGTGTCATCCGTAATCCGTAATCCGTAATCGGTGATGCGTGATGCGTGATGCGTGATGCATGATCGGGCTTCCGGCTTCCGGCTTCGGACTTCGGGTTATGCCATGCCACAACATCTTGGAAGGAAAGTGGCACGGCTGTGACCCGATCACTTACGTCGGCTTGTTGCGCTTTCACGGCCGTGACCCGCACCATTTCCGCCGAGCCATCGGTCGCCGTTACGAAGATGCCTTGCTGCGCCAGCCAGACGGCATCTTCACCAGTGCCGCAGGCCAGTTCCAGCACCTGCTGCCCGGCGCTGAATTGCTGCGCCAATACCCGCCACACCCGCTGCCGCAGCAGTTGACCCAGGTGGGTGTGGGTAAAGTCAGCGTCATAGGTGGGGGCAAAGGCGTCGAAGGCGGAGGGATTCATAGCAGTAAGCAGTAAGCAGTGAGCGGTGGGCAGTGAGCAGTGAGCGGTACTGCTTATTGCCCACTGCTTACTGCTCACTTTGTCAACCTACCAGGCATCCGCCGCGCGATCTTCGGCAGGCCAGCCGCGACCGCTGGCGTCTGACGTGTGGCCGTTTTCGCGTTGGTGTTGGGTCAGGCGCATACCCAAACGGCCCCGTTGGGCGTTGGCAAATAGTTTGCCCAGGTGCAGCGGGTTGCGTTCACCCGCCAGCCGCGCTTTGTGTAGATTCACTTCATTTACCAGCCAGCGGGTGGCGTGGTCATAAAATTGGCGGGAGTGACGGCCGTTCACCTGCAAATCCCGGTCGGTGCGGCTGTCCCAATCCAGCGGCGTTGTTACCCGGTCAGCCACTTCGTCATAAAAGGCGGTACCCTTGATGGGATAGGCCACCGTTGTCAGGAAAATATCGGGGTTTGATTGCTTCAGGTAATCGGCCGTCGCCTCAATATCGCGCACATCCTCCCCTTCGTAGCCGAGCATGATGAACATACCCACTTCAATGTCCACGTCTTGCAGCATCTTGTTTTTAGCCAGCAAGTCAGCCACCGTCGTTTTGCGCTGCATGGCGTCGAGCATCCGCTGCGAGCCGCTTTCGGAGCCAAGCCAGAGCCGGGCGCAACCCATTTCCGCCAGGGCCGCGATAATCTGCTCGTCCAACCGGTCGGGACGACTGATGCATTCAAAGGGGATGCGAATGTTTCGCTTTTTCAGTTCGGCAGCGTAGCCGAGGAACCAGCGCGGGGCAATGGTTAATACGTCATCGGCGTACCAGAGTTGGTCGGGCTGGTAAGTTTCTTGAATCCAGGCGACTTCATTCACCACATCCTCTACCGAGCGGCGGCGATGGCTGTGGCCGAAGACGGTGTGGCTGCACCAGGTGCAGGTGTAAGGGCAGCCGCGGGCGGTGATGAGAGACACAGAACTCATGCCGTGATGGGTTTTCCAGGTGTCCAGGTAACGGGGCATGTCAATGGCGGCGCGGTCGGGCCAGGGTTGAGCGGAGAGGTCTTTGAGGTACGGCCGTGCCACCGTCTTGACCAGTTGCCCATCATCGTCTTGAAAGATAATGCCCTGGATGGTGTGCCGGTTGGTACGGCCGTGCCGCGCCAGATGGGGAATCAACTCTGCCAACGTCAACTCCCCTTCACCACTGACGATGATGTCTGCCCCCCGCGCCAGGTATTCGGCGGCGTAGCTCACCGGCTCTGGGCCACCCAGGATGATGGTGGCGCCCACTTCCCGGCAGACCGGCATCATGCGCAGGATGTTTTGTTTGGTCATCAGATTGCAGTAGAGGCCGACGAGCGACGGCCGTGTCTGCCGCACATAGGCCACAAAATCAGCCATTGTCTGGAAAGTGGTATCGTACAAATCTACCGCAAACCCTTTGGCCTTGAGGTGGGAAGAGATGTAGAGCAGCCCGAGCGTGGGGTACGGCTTCATAATCGCCTGTTCATGGGCGTCCTCGGCAATGAAATATCCGTGTGAGAGCAAGATGTCCATTCCGCGATTATCAACCAGGATGGCCGAAGGGTCAACGGCCGTGCTGCTTAATCTGGAAGCGTGGGAGGCTTTGCGCCAGCTTTTGGAAGACCTGGAAGATATGGCCGAACTTGAAGCTGCTCAACAGGAAAACGAGAAAACGATAGCCTGGGAGCATGTTGTTGCCGAATATCAGGCCACCTATCTTGTGACGCCTGGTGTACTCAGATTAAAAGGGGAAACAGGGTATCGCGCATGGGTCGGCGATTATCGTATCCTGTACGAAATTGACGACACGGTGCAGATGATGATCTCCATAGAGATCACCATCGTGGAGGCGGGGATGGGGGAGCGGATAAGGATACGGCCGTTCCCCCCCATATTACTGGCTCACCTGACGACGAAACGACAACAGCTTTAATTTAACAGATTTGTAACTGGCAAATCCCTATTCCCACTCAACACAGATAACCGTTTTGTCGCCGCCGCCATTATCTATGCGGTTATCATACTCTTCATACCAGACCTTAAAATTCGTACCTAACGGTAATCGGCTGCGCGCAAAGCCATAGGCCAGTCCATAACATAAACTGTCAGGAAACATATTTTTCTGCGTTACTTTATAAAACTTGTCATGCACTTTTTCAGTGATGATTTCGCCAGGATCCCCGTTGCGAAAACTCACGTGCATATGGTCGTTCCAATGTTCAAGGACGACCGGTAACGGGGCAGCTATGATGTCTTCGGGTTCTAAACCATATTCCGCTATTTTTACGCCAATGGCTACCAGATTTGCGGTGGCGCCCTGGCCTTCTTGCAGTTCTTTCAACAAATCTAGAACGGGTTGTAAGGGATACCATTTTTCTGGGTCAGGGTCGGTCATACCATGTTTTCTAAAGATTGGCTCAATAATATCAGCCTGTACATTATCAAGATAAGCGTACAGGGTTTGCCCTAAAATTTTCATTTCTGGATTACATTTGAAATCATGTTTCATGTTTTTTCCCTTGGGTAAAGAACCAAAATCTCAATAACTTGCAGCATAGTATAAAGTGGCTCTTAAATTACTCCAAACGTACTTTACTCCTGTATGGTTGATATTGTGATATTGTGGTCATGTTTACACTTCACTATAATTATGGTAAGTTATCAACCTATGCAGCAGTGATCCCTGAATGGATGGCTTCATTGAATAACCAGAAAATACAACCGGTTTCCCCCGCCTTTGTTCACCCCATTGAAGCAGAGTTTGCTCGAATTTTGGATTACTATGGCATCGAGTGGGAATATGAACCACATACCTTTGCCCTGGCCTGGGACGAGAATGGCAATGTTACCGAAGCCTTTTCGCCGGATTTTTATCTGCCCCAACAAGAGCTTTATGTGGAATTGACCACCATGCGCCCTAAGTTGATCACCCACAAAAACCGCAAACTGCGCCGACTGCGCGAGTTATACCCCCACATCAACATCAAGCTGTTCAAGCGCAGCGACCTGCGTGACATGATGCTCAAATATGGCGTAGATGAACACGCCGTCACCCTGGTGGGCACCGACGCGCAAAAGAACGGGTCATGAGCCGATATTATCCCCCTGAAGCCTACGGTGAGTTGAATGAGGCCGTCAGCCATATCCTCTTTTCGGCGGAGGATATTGAACAGCGGGCACGGGAATTGGGACAAGCTATTTCCACTGATTATGCCGGATTGAACCCATTACTTGTCGGCGTGTTAAAGGGCAGTTTCCCCTTCATGGCCGACCTGGTGCGCATGATGACCATACCGATGGAGGTGGATTTCATTGCCATTTCCAGCTACTCCCCGGAAACACGCAAACGGGGGTTAGTGCGGTTGGAGAAAGACCTGGGAGAACCGATTGACGGCCGTCACGTCCTCTTCATTGAACATGTCATTGATACCGGCCTGACGCTGAATTACCTTCTGCGCAATTTGCAAGCCCGCAATCCGGCCAGTTTGAAAGTCTGTGTGCTGTTCGATAAATCCCATCGTCGTCTGATTAACGTACCCATCGCCTATAAAGGGTTTGACTTACCAGACCGGTTTGCCGTGGGGTATGGCCTGGATTACCGCGAACGGTACCGCAACCTGCCATTTGTGGGAGTCTTGAAGGCTGAAGCATTCCAGCCCAATAACCGGCAATAAAAAAGCACGACCTGGAAAATGGTCGTGCCTGTGAGTGGTATAAAATAAGAGGAGCTCCTAGTAACCTTCTAGCTTGCCTTACTTTCCTCTGGCTGATATGCCTTTGGTTTGCTTCTGTGATTTCTACCCCAATTTCTCAAAGGTTTTACCCTGAATAGAAATAATTGGGTTTGTGTAGTCTTCACTTCTGCTTTTCAGGCGGCTTTCCAATTTCTGGGAGCTTCCTCTACCTCTGGGGGCTCCACTTATGAGGTGTTTCCCGTCAGAAGTAACGAGAGTATACACCTTTCTTTTGAGGGGCGTCAAGCCAGTTTTGACATAAGCACCTTAACATTTTCAAACTGGTTTTACCAGAGAAATAAGGGGGTGATTGGAGACTAGAGATTGGAGATTAGAGATGGTTCAACCTCTAATCTCCAATCTCTGATCTCTTTTACTCCATTGCTATTATTCTCTAGAAGGCTAATGTCACTATCATTTCCGGCTAGCGCCGCTTTGATGGTGGGGATCATACGTTCGGCAGCGGCTTCACCCAGGGCGATGTATTGTTCGCTTTTGCGCCGGGAGAAGTTGAAGTAGTTGTGCCCGGCGATGGCCGGCTCGATCAGGCAGTCGGCCTGATAATAACCGCCCCCGGCATGGCGCACCAGCAGTTCCACCGCCGCGGCCAAATCGCCTAAAACCCCCAATCGCTCGTGGTAAATGGGCACAAACAGGTCAATGGCAATGACGTAATCTACACCCATAGCCCGCACGGCCGTGACCGGCAGATTATCCGTCACGCCACCATCACAACACAGACGGCCGTCAACCAGCACCGGCGAAATCACCCCGGGCACCGAACAACTGGCGCGCACGGCCGTAGAGAGTCGCCCGCGCCGTAAATAAATGGGGATGCCATGTGCCATATCGGTGACTACGGCCGTGAATGGAATCGCCAGGTCACAAATATCCACATTCCCCACCAGATTTTCCAGGTACGCTTCCATTTTGTAAAAGGAGATCAGACCGTGCCGGGAACGGGATAATCCGGCGACCGTCCGCCAGTTAGAATCCACCGCCAGCTTGCGCAGTTGTGGAATCTCCAACCCGGCACAGTAGGCTGCACCCACCAGCGCCCCGGCGCTGGCGCCGGCAATGGCGTCAATGGGGATACCGGCGCGTTCCAGCGCGGTGATGACACCCACATGTACCGGCCCCCGCGCCACACCGCCGCTCAGGGCCAGACCAACTTTTTTACGTGTTTTCATACTGCCATGATGATGTTCATGTTCGAACAACCTAAAAATCTATTTCTTGTCCCGCATAGGCATAGCGGAAAAGCTGCTCGATCTCTGCCAGAGTGGGGATGCGGCGGGACATGAGGAGGTTGGCGTCCACGTCTACGTGTTCGCACAGAAGGGGCAACGCGGTTTCCAGTTCAGCTAGCGAAATGCCAGCCTCTTGCAGGCTGGTGGGCAGGCGTACTTCGTGCATCAGGCCGCGCACGGCCGTTGCCAGATTTTGGGCGGCGGCCTGTTCATCCCCGTTTGGCAGACCAAGCGCCAGCGCCAGATCGGTGTAGCGGCTGTCGCCCCCGTTAGCCACAAATTCGATGGTATAGGGCAAAAAGATGGCGGTAATACGGCCGTGTGGTACCTGGCGAAAAATGGCCCCGGCAGCGTGCCCCAGCGCATGGGCCAGGGCCACACTGCTGTTGCCCAGGGTAATGCCAGCGATGGCCGCCGCATTTGCCATTTTTTCACGGGCCACAGGGTCGCTGGCGCCGTTTTTGATGGCGCTGGGCAGGTGGGAAAACACCATACGCGCCGCTTGCAGGCAAAGGCCATCGGTGAAGTCATTGGCCCAGGTGCAGCTATACGCTTCAATGGCGTGGGTAAGTACGTCAATGCCGCTGTCAGCAGTGACGCCTGCCGGGAGATTGGCCGTGAGCGCCGGGTCTACAATGGCAATGTCCGGTGTGGTTTCTCGGTTGGCCAGGGTGAGTTTGCGGTGTTCGGTCGTGTCCGTGAGGACAATGGCAAAATTGGATTCGGAGCCGGTACCAGCAGTGGTAGGAATGCAGATGAGCCGCGCTTTTTGCCGCAAGCCGAGGTCCAGCATGGGGCTGATTTCATCTGGGGAGAGGTCGGGGCGTTCATACAGCACCCACATCGCTTTGGCCGCGTCCATGCAGGAGCCGCCGCCCAACCCGATAATCCAATCGGGTTCGTATTCCCGCATGGCGGCTGCACCACGTTGCACCGTTTCCAGCGAGGGGTCGGGTTCTACTTCGGCGAAAATGTGTTGATGGGGTACGGCCGTGCCCAATGCCTGCTGCACCTGCGCCACATACCCCAATTCCAGCAGGTTGGCGTCGGTGACAATAAAGGCGCGTTGGCCGGAAAGATTACCCAATTGGCTAAGGGAATCTTCGCCAAAGAAAAATTCAGGGCACTTGAAGAACCACATATCCGTGACCCGTGATGCGTAATCCGTGACCCGTCGGATAACGGGTTACGGACAACGGCTTACGGCCAATCCGTATCCAACCGGGTACAGGCTTCCACCAGTTCAATGGCTGCTTTAGGGGCTTTCATTACCTTCATCATGGGGCCATCCAGCTTCAACTGTTTGGTGACGATACCTTTGATGGGGTCAATTTTCTTTTCCAGGACGCCGCGCCAGGTTTTTACGGGGGCGTGCAGTTTAAACTCTGGGGATTTAGTGGTGGAATCGTCCACCTTAAAGGCGTCACGACATTCACCATGCCACAAGTCCATATAGAGGTGAATGTCCTCCGGTATGGCATCGCCGGCGGTGATGACAAAGTAAAAATCACCTTCCCATTTTGCGGCGGCGTTTTTATAACCGGGGCTGTTGTTGAGTTCGTCCCTCAGGGCTTTAATCCATTCATCCGTTCCAAATAGAATTCCCATGTTTCCCTCCGCTGTGTAAATTGGATATGCAGGTGATTGGCGTGTGTGGCGGGGTGCGCCAACCTGAGGCTAAAGATAACACAGCCCCTTTTTTTTGCCAATGACTCCGCTAACGCGATACGATACACAAGGTTGTATAGTGGTGGCTGCTGGTGTAACATTTGGCCTGTTGCCGAAGGAGATAATGAAACCTGTGATGGAAGCTACGGCCGTGACCCGCCACCTCGACCAACTCCATATCCCCTACACATTTTTCCGGCATCCGGGTCCCGTTCATTCACTGGAACAGGCAGCGGCTGAACGCGGGCAGCAACCAGAGCAGGTGGTGCGCAGTATTCTTTTCCGATTGGCAGCCAATGAGTTTTTGCTGGTGCTGGTGGCCGGGCCGCGCCAGATTGATTGGAAGGCCCTGCGCCGCACGCTGAACCAATCCCGCCTGACAATGGCCAAACCGGAAGAAGTGCTGGCCGTCACCGGCTACGAAATTGGCGCGGTTTCCCCGTTTGGCCTGCCACAGCCGATTCGTACCTTGGTGGATGCAAGTGTGCTGGCGCAGGAAGAAGTGTCCATTGGCTCCGGTGTCCGCAGCACTACCGTGATTCTGAAAACGGCCGATCTCATGCAGGCATTGGGGGATGTGGAAGTGGTACAATTAGGTTGATTGTTTAAGAAGTTCGTAGTAGGCGATTTATCGCCTTCTGACGGCACTAAAGTGCCTACTACAAACTTTTCTCAGAGGAGCAGCGTATGTGTAGCAGCTTAATCAAGGAAATGGACACAGCGACCGTAGCAAATGTTACGGCCGTCCCCCCTCCCACTTATCCCCCCTCTGCTCAGGAAACTGCCCACAAACAATTTCTCTACGACTACCCCACCTATGCCACCACCCATTGCCTCACTGAACTGCGCCGGGCCGACTACCAACGGTTGGACGCACACGGCCAGATTTACCTGGATTACACCGGTGGCGGGTTGTATGCCGAATCGCAGCTTACCAAGCATTTTGACCTGCTGCGTAACCATGTCTACGGCAACCCCCACTCTGCCAACCCCACCTCCCAGGCAATGACCGAACTGGTGGAGGGCACACGCCGGTACGTGCGGCAATACTTCAACGCGGGTGAGGATTATGTGGTCGTCTTTACACCCAATGCCAGCGGCGCGCTAAAGCATGTGGGTGAATCGTATCCGTTCCAATCCGGCGGACGTTACCTGCTCACCTTTGATAACCACAACTCCGTCAACGGCATCCGTGAATTTGCCCAGGCGAAAGGGGCCGAATTTATCTACCTGCCGCTCACCCGCCCCGAACTGCGGATTGACCGGGGCAAACTGGTGGAACTGTTGGACACCATTGATCCCGCTTATCCCCATTTGTTTGCCTTTCCGGCACAGTCGAACTTCTCCGGCGTCAAACACCCACTGGAATATGTGGAACTGGCGCACAGCAAGGGGTGGGATGTGCTGCTGGATGCGGCGGCCTTTGTGCCCACCAACCGGCTGGATTTGCAGCAGGTGCAGCCCGATTTTGTAAGCATGTCTTTCTACAAGATGTTTGGCTACCCGACGGGTATTGGCGCGCTGCTGGTGCATAAGCGCGTGTTGGGTAAACTGCACCGACCCTGGTTTGCCGGGGGTACGGTGAATTTTGCCAGCGTGCAGGGACGCGGCCATGTGCTGACGCCGGGCGAGGCCGGTTTTGAAGATGGCACGGTGGATTATTTGAACATTCCGGCAGTGAAAATTGGTCTGCAACACTTGGAAAGCATTGGTATTGAGACGATTGGTGAACGGGTGCGCTGCCTGACGGGGTGGTTGCTGGACAATTTGTATGGGCTGCGGCATAGCAACGGCCGTGCTCTCATCCGCATTTACGGCCCCACTACCACTGTGGATCGCGGCGGTACAGTTACGCTCAACTTTTATGGCCCGGACGAAAAATTGCTCGACTACCGCCGCATTGAAGAACTGGCCAACCAGCAGGGCATTTCGCTGCGCACCGGCTGTTTCTGCAACCCCGGCGCGGGCGAGATCGCCGAAGGGCTGACGCCGGAGGACATGCACGCCGGCATGTCTGGTGGAGCCGATATGAACCTGCCTCGTTTTGTGCAGATGATTCAATACCGGGGCAACAAGAGCGCGGGCGCTATTCGTGTGTCGGTGGGGCTGGCGACAAACTTTGCCGATGTCTACCGCTTCCTGCACTTTGCCGCCAGTTTCCGCGACCAGACCAACCTGAACATTGGTGAAGTGACCTTTGACATTGAATCCTGCCGCGTGATTCGGGATGGGAGTTAAGAGTCGTAATCCGTGACCCGTGACCGGTGATCGGATTACGGTTCACGGATTACGCGATAACGGGCACTGTGGTTTATCGTCTAAAAATCGTCTATAATCAGACGATAATGTTTACACCAAACTATACGATCTCGCCAGAGTTGTTACAGACAATTAAACAAGTGACCATTCTGGTCCATGAACTGAACAAAGTAACCATACCCGCAGTGGTATTGACCGACATGATAGCGGAGGCGACGGCCGTGTCCACCTACGCCTCCACCAGCATCGAAGGCAACCCTCTGCCCCTGACCGAAGTTAAGCGCCTGATCAAAAATCGACCAGACAGCATTCGGCAAAGTGAACAAGAAGTCCTCAATTACAACCAGGTTTTGACGGAATTAAGCGCGAACTGGGCGCAACCTTTTACCACTGAACTACTGCTCTCGATCCATGATGGGGTGATGGTTGGTCTGTTGCCACCCCATCAGACCGGCCAGTGGCGGCGTGAGCCGGTAGTCGTTCACAATCCACAAACCAGGGAAGTCATTTACCTGCCGCCCGATTGGGAAGATGTGCCCGTCCTCATGGATGAACTGGTGGGTTTTGTGCAGGCCGACCAGACCGCGCTTGATCCCTTGCTGTTGGCCGGGTTGGTGCATAAGCAGTTGGTGATTATTCACCCGTTTGTAGATGGCAACGGCCGTACCACCCGCCTGGCTACTAATATCCTTTTGGCCGGTTTGGGGATACACACCTTCAACCTGTTCAGCTTTGAAAACTATTACAACCAGAACGTCAGCCGCTACTTTCAACAGGTGGGCGTCGTCGGCAATTATTACGATCTGGTAGACGGGCTGGAGTTCACTCCCTGGTTGGAATACTTTGCCGAGGGCGTATTGGACGAACTACGCCGGGTGGAAAAACAGTTGTCGTTGGTCACAGCTACCCCGGATTTGCGTCTACGGCCGTACCACCAAACCATCCTGGATTTTATAGACACACACGGCTTCATCACCGACCGCGACTACGCCCAACTAACAGACCGCGCCAAAGCCACCCGCGCCCTGGACTTCAAGAAATTGGTTGAAATGGGGTTGATCATCCGGCAAGGCAAAGGCCCCGGCACTTATTACCAACGCCAGACGTGATATAGACATTGTTCTTTCACCTCGATACAATCACCCCATTAGTCACGTGCTCATGTTGCAAGCAAAACGATGAAACTGACAGCCAACGGCCGTAGACGACTCCAAATCCTCACCACCATCCTCCTGATTGCGACCATTATCGCCATCATCTTCACGCTGGCGGCCTGGATTGTGAGCGAGCCGGGAAGCTTTGAGCCGTTGAATGTGCTGTTTTTTGCGGTGCTGTCGGGGCTAACGGCCGTATCTGCCTGGCTTGGCCGCGCCGAAAATGTGGCTCCACCGGAAAGCAGCACGGTGGCCGAAGCCGAAACCATCCCCTTGGGACCGCTGCGCCGCCAGATAGCAGACAGCTTTGATCTGGATGAACTGCGTACCCTTTGCCTGGATATGGGTATTCGGTATGACGATCTGAGCGGCGACACGATTAGCGCCAAGACGGCTTCATTGGTGGCGACCATGCAGCGGCGCGGCCAACTGGGGCAGTTGACGGCCGTCTTGCAGCGCGAACGGCCACATGTCACCTGGTTTTTGCCCGCCCAATTGGAGCAACAATATGGTCTGCGCCGCAATGTGCACGCCGCCTGGATTGACGGCGTGCTCAAGCAGTCGGTGACGGATGAGATTGCCCTGGAACTGAGGCTAACCTACCAACCACAAGCTCTACCGCGCAAAACGCTCTATGTGCCGGGGCAGATTGACCGCCCGGTGGAAAAGGATGTGCCCGGTCTGTTTGCCGAATTTGGCAGCCTACTCATTTTGGGCGAACCGGGCAGTGGCAAAACGATGACCTTGCTACCAATTAGCAGAAAGTTTGCTGGATGCGGCCGAGGCTGACCCGACACAGCCCACGCCAGTGGTGCTGAACCTGTCTTTCTGGGCCGTCCAGAAAGGGGCACTGCGTGACTGGATGGTGGAGGAACTGCTGTTGCAATACCAACTGCCGCGCGAAATTGGCCGCCGCTTAATAGCCAGCGGCGGCTTGATTTACCTGCTGGATGGGTTGGACGAGGTGGCCGCCGAAGCGCGGGACGCCTGCGTGAAGGCAATCAACCACTTAAAGGCACAGCAACCAGCGCCGCTGGCGGTGTGCTGCCGGGTATCGGAGTATGAAGGGTTGGCCGAAAAGCTGAACCTGGGCACGGCCGTTTGCATCCAACCATTAACCGACGACCAAATAGACGACTACCTGCGCCGCCCGGAACTGAAGCTGACGGCCGTGCGCCAACTGGTGAAAACGGATGCAGCGTTGCAAGAACTGGCGCAAACGCCCCTGTTCTTAAGCGTGATGACCCTGGCCTACCGGGATATGAAACGGGCTGACCTGAAACAACTGCCCACCCCAGAAGCACGTCGCACCCACCTGTACCACCACTATGTAGCCGAGATGTGGCTGCGACGGCCCCTGAACGGCAGCGAACCCTACAACGAAACCCAGGCCATGACCTGGCTGACCAACCTGGCCCACGGTATGACCCAGGCCGAACAAGCCACCTTTTACATGGAGTGGTTGCAGCCAACCTGGTTGCCCACTGCCAGCCTACGCCGCCGCTACGACTGGATGAATGGTACTGTTTGGGGACTGGTTGACGGGCTGGTTTTAGGGCTGATTGGCGGGCTGATTGGCGGGCTGATTAGAGGGCTAATGAACGGCCAAGAACTGATCCACTTATTTGAGGAATTAAGCTTGTCTCCCCTCTCCCCTAGGCAATTTGTGGAGAAAACAAAAATAGAGCTGCTTGTCGGGCTAATTGGTGTGCTGCTCTTAGGGCTGATTGGCGGGCTGATTGGTGGGCTGATTGGTGGGCTGATTTTCGGGCTGATTTTCGGGCTGAGTAAATATGGGGGAGAAACGGTGATGGAGCATTATACGCTGCGCTGGCTGCTGGCACGTCAGGGGATTTTGCCATTTCCCTTCAAAGAGCGGGCACTCATAGCCTATCTGGATGCTATGGCCGACCGCATTTTGCTGCGACGGGTGGGGGGTGGTTGGGTCTTCATCCACCGCACCCTGCTCGATTATTTTGCTTCCCTGCACCCGGACGCCACACCCGCCACGTCTGTCATTCTGAACCCCACAGGGGTGAAGAATCCCTACGCCAGTGATGTTGGTTAAGGCTTTTCTATCAGGGCGATAACATCATCCATCTCCACCCAGGCGGCTAAAAAGGTATTCATCGAACAAGTTTGTGGGGCGATGTCAAAGGCGGGATCGTTGAGGTAGATATTTTCGTTGGCAATCCCAATGATCACAACCGCGTGTGGTGTGCTGACCGTCCAATAATCCAGAAATTGTGTGTTGACAAAGGCTATCACCGGTTTGCCTTGAGACAGCCATATCTGCATCTCAGATAATGAAGCAGAACGATAGGTCACCTGGTAGCCCCACTTTTCCAGGCGTGTCACGCGCGAAGAAGGGACGCCAAATTCGCTTGCCTCGAATAATTCACTGACTTTGTTTTCGGTAACGGGGCTTTCCAGATAAGCCAGTACCATGCAGGCACAGGCTTGCAAACATTTGCCATCAGCTGACTGGGGGATGTGAGGTACTTTGAGCCAGTCGCTGTGCATTTGCTTCTATCCTTACCAGTGCGTGGCCATCCAACAATAATTCGCCGGTGTAAGCATCTACATCAACTTCCCCCACCTGGCCAAGATACCCTTGCCGCCCCAGGCTCAGCCCGATGGGAAATCGCCAGTAGATTTTTTCCTGACTTTCCACAACCAAAAGAGGTGCGGACGGCGACAGGAACATGCTTACATTGTCCATGAGAAAGCGGATGACTTTACGCCGTGCTTCTTCGGCCGTAATGCCCAATGTGGCCGAGATATTCACTTCCAATTGTAGATTTTCTGTCTCTTGTGGTTGTGTCAGGGCAATCATCATCATGGCGCTCCTTCTGTCCTTGATTGTACGCTGGAGATGGCTGTTGTCAACGGCCGTGAAATCTGCTGGCTATCAACTTTTTAGTTCACACAAATAGACCAGGCGGAGGATGTGCAGCTCTTCAAAGCTGACGGTTTCGTTCAGGGCGTCGAAGACGGGGCGCAGGAAGTCGGGGCCGAGTTCGGCAAAGACGGCCAGCACCCGCGCCTGTTCGTCCGGGGAGAGGGTGGAGAGGGCGCGGAAGTTATCGGGCGGCAACGGCCGTCCCGCCCGCACCGCCTCCACCAGATACTTCAACACCGTGCTGGTTTTGACGCCCAATTCGTCGGCAATATCGGGAATGGCACGGCCGTTTTCATACATCTCCACTGCCAACTGTGCCCGCGCACCCGGCGCTTTATTTTCTCGCGGGGCCGAACGGCGCATCGCCGGGATGTTGGCCGCCTCCGCCAGGTTGTGCGCCGTGCAAAACTCCTGAATCAGCGGGAGAAAAACGTCGGCATATGTTTCCAGTTTGCGCTGGCCGATGCCGTAGATGCGCGTCAGCGATTCCCGCGACTGCGGGTAAAAGGCAGCCATTTCCACCAGTGTGCGGTCGGAAAAGATGACGTAGGGAGGCACATTGGCCGCGTCGGCCAGTTCCTTGCGCTTCTGGCGTAGCAGGGCAAACAGTTCCCGGTTGTAGTCGAGGATGGGGGCTGTGGACACGGCCGTCTTCGCCCTTTCCACTTCCATCACCCCCCAGAACTGTTCCTGCCCGCGCAAAACCGGCCAGGCTGTTTCCGTCAATTTCAGACTGCCATGTTCCAAATCCTGCACCAATAAACCCTGCTGGATGAGCTGCGTGCAGAGGTGTTTCCACTGCTCTTTGTCCCATTCCAGGCCAATGCCATAGGTGGACAGCTTGTCATGCCCGCGCTGCAAAATTTTCTGATTGCGCGAGCCGCGCAGCACGTCAATGATGTGGTTCACGCCAAAAAATTGCCCGGTGCGATAGATGCAAGAGAGGAATTTTTGGGCGGGCACGGTCAAATCCACCTGTGCCTGTTCCTCGGCCAGACAGTTATCACAGGTCTCACATGTTTCCGCTTCATATGGTTCACCAAAATAGGTGAGCAACGGCCGTCGCCGGCACACGCCTGCCTCGGCATATTGCACCATCGCCGCCAGCCGCAAGGACGCCCCTCTTTGTAGTTCCGGGGGCATCTTGTCTATGAAAAAATTGACGGTACTCACATCGGCGTAGCTGTAGAGCAGCAGGCAGTCGGCGCGCAGCCCATCACGCCCGGCACGGCCAATTTGCTGGTAATACCCCTCCACGTCTTGCGGCAAATCGGCGTGCAGCACGAAGCGCACGTTGGATTTGTTGATGCCCATACCAAAGGCGATGGTGGCGACTATGATGGGCATATCGTCGCGGATGAAGGCGCGTTGGTTTTGGGTACGGGTGGCGTCGTCGAGTCCGGCGTGATACGGCCGTACCGCCCACCCCTTCGTCTGTAATAAATTTGTCAATAAATCCACCTGCTTGCGTGTGGCACAGTAAATGATGCCGGATTCGTCCCGATGATCTTCCAGGAAGGAGAGCGTTTGCCCGACCAGATCGGTTTTGGGCTGGACGCTGAGAAAGAGATTTTCCCGGTTAAAGCTGGCGATGAATTCTTGCGCCTGGGGGATGCCCAACGAGGCCAGAATGTCCTGGCGCACACGCGGCGTGGCGGTGGCGGTGAGAGCAATGCACACCGCCTGGGGCAACCGTTGACGTATATCAATCAACTGGCGGTATTCGGGGCGAAAATCGTGCCCCCATTGGGAGATGCAGTGCGCTTCGTCAATGGTCAGGCAGGCCACCCGGCTTTCGGCCAACAGCGCCAGCACATCGGGCCGGGTGAGCGTTTCCGGGGCGGCGTAGAGGAGTTTGACACGGCCGTGCCGCACCCAATCCATCGTCTCGTTATACAGCGGGCGGGGCAGGGTGCTGTTGAGATACGCCGCCGGTACGCCCACTTCGCGCAACTGGCTCACCTGGTCTTCCATCAGTGAAATGAGCGGCGAGACGACCACCGTCAAACCGTCAAACAACAGCGCGGGTAACTGGTAACACAGCGATTTGCCGCTGCCGGTGGGCATGATAGCCAGACCATCACGGCCGTTAAGCAAATTCTCGATGATGTCCGCCTGTAACGGGCGGAATTCGTCGTAGCCGAAGATGGTTTTGAGCAACTGCTGCGCCATGTCCAGATCACGTGGGCCAGTGGGCAGCGCCAGCGCGGGCGGGGCGGCCATGTCCGCTTCTGTGGGCGCTTCGTACCAATCGTCCGGCGGCAGGCTGATTTCTACGCCCGACCATTCGTCCCACCGGGCGTTCAGGCAGAGATCGGCGTCGGTGAAGAGGGTGGGTTGGGGCAGGATGTCAGTTTGGGCACGCAGACGGCCGTGTTCGTCAATATGCGCCACCGGGATGCCTATCTCCGTCAGGGTCTTGCCAATCAGCAGGGCACGATGACACTGCTCTGGCTTCTCCTCGGCGCACAGCAAAGCTACGGGAAGCTGCTGGGCATATGCCTGCCGCACCCGGCCAATGCCTTCCTGGTAGAATGGCATCTGCGCCAGTTTGGCGTAATCAATCTTGCCTGCGGTGTAACACCGTTCATCGGCCGGTTTGCCGCCTAAATTGTGCCCCATGAAGACGTAACGAATGCCCTGCGCCGGCAAATGCTCGGCCAATGCATGCTTGCCAAACTCCGGCCTGTGCCGGGAATATGGCTGGCTGCGCACATCAATCAGATAGGCAATCTGGTACGTTTGCAACAGAGTGATAAAGTCCGGCAACGGTCGTGCCCCATACCCAATTGTATAAATCGGCGTCTCGACCATTATGGGGTTCCTTGACAATCCTTAAAATCCACGCCCATCCGCGTTCTGTTCCGCGCTAAAAACGAGTTATTCCGGGTCACGGCCGTACTCCTCCGCCGCCCCAACATGCAGATCATCCTGCACCGCCTCTTTCATGGGAATGCCCAACCGGTAGGCGGCTGAAGCGATGGCATGGGCCGCTACCGGGCCAGATACCATCAGCAGCACGATTAGCAGCAGCGCCTTGCCCCAGCCCAGGGGCGTCCAGATAACGGCCGCTACCAGGAGCAGCACCACACCAAACAGCCCCACCTTACCGGTGGCGTGCAGCCGGGTGTAAACATCTGGAAATCGGATATACCCCACCACCCCCACGACTGAAAAGAAGGTACCAACCAGAACGACAATAAGCGCCACTGCCTGCCAAATCGTTTCCATATTTACTCCTGAGTTTACCGAAAAATACGCCAGGAACGTGAAAGTTTACCAGAGAAATAATTCGGGCAATTTGTGTACTCCATGGCTTTTTCGGTGGGATCATTTCTGATCATAGCTCTTCTGCCATTATAACCCTCTATTTCTATCTATCCACCCATTATTGGGCGTTTGGTACGGCCGTTTTAACGAGCAAACGGACTGAAATCGCAACTACAAACCAAAACGATCATCCCGAAATTTGTAGTTATTGCCAGGGGAAACGGGTGGCGACCCGTTCGTATATGGCTATAATCAATCACACAGACGCCCTGGCAAACGGCCGTCTACATCTAATCCACATGATCCAGACCACCTTACTTGTTGCTCCCCTGATTGTATTGTTGCTCGGCACGGCCGTTGCCTTCTCCTTTGCCCACCCTACCCTCAATGCCCGTCTACCCCTTACCCGGCAAGCGTGGTTGCTGGCTCTCTTCCCGTTCATCGCCTTTGTTATTCTGCTTCTGCCGGTCTCCGCCCTCAACGAAGGAGAGATATTCCTCTGGCGCATCACCTGGTTGCCCTCATTGGGGCTAAAACTGGGTTTATACTACGACAGTTGGAGCGCCCTCTTTGCTTTAATCATCACCTTCATCGGCATTCTCATCATCATCTATGCCGGGCAATACTTCAAAGGCGACCAAAGCGCCTGGCGCTTTCAGGTCTATATCCTGTTGTTTATGACCTCCATGCTCGGTCTGGTAATGGCCGGCGACGTGTTGACCCTCTTCTTCTTTTGGGAAGGTACCAGCATCACCTCCTACCTGCTCATCGCCTACAAATACAAAGACGAGGCTGCCCGAACAGGCGCATTTCGCTCCCTGTTTATTACCGGCGGCGGCGGTATTGCCATGTTGGCCGGGCTGTTGTTGGTCAGTTATGTGGTGGGCAGCACCCAATGGACAGAGATACTCGGTGGCGGCGATGTGCTGCGCGGCAATGAGTTTTATAACGTGATGCTGGCGTTGGTCGCCTTTGGCGCGTTTACCAAAAGCGCCCAATTCCCCGCGCACATCTGGCTGCCGGGGGCCATGAGCGCCCCCACCCCCGCCAGCGCCTACCTGCATTCGGCCACCATGGTGAAAGCCGGCATCTACCTGATGGCCCGGTTGAACCCGGCGTTGGGTTTTACCGACCAATGGTTCTTGCTGCTGACGCTCGTGGGCATGGCTACCATGTTGTGCGGCGGCTACGTGGGTTTGAAACAAAGAGACCTCAAGGGGCTGCTGGCCTATTCCACCATCGCCCAATTAGGCGTATTGATGATGCTCATTGGGCAGGAACACCCGGAAAGCTACAAGGCGTTGGTGATTGGCATTGTGGCCCATGCGCTGTACAAGAGCGCCTTGTTTCTGGTAGCCGGGATCATTGATCACGAAACCGGCACCCGGGACATTATGCGCCTGGGTGGATTGCGCCGTGCCATGCCTCTCTTGTTCGTAGTGGCGGCTTTAGCCGGCCTCTCCATGGCCGGGTTGCCCCCATTATTTGGTTTTCTGGCAAAGGAGACGTTGCTGGCGGCGGCGCTTCATCCCAATTTGGCGCCGGTGATGACGGCCGTTACCGTCCTCGTTGGCGCGCTGATGTTGGCCCAGGCTGGTCTGCTGGTGATTGATGTCTTTTTGGGCAAACCGCGCGACCCGGCCGTCCACGCCCACGAAGCGCCCAAAGCCATGTTGCTTTCCCCGGCCATTCCCGCCATCCTGTCATTACTCATCGCCTTTTTGCCAGGGCCAAAAGAAGAGGCCATTTTTCTGACCGGGGCGGCCGCGGCCGCATTTGGCAGCCAGGTCAAAGTGTCGCTGGCGCTCTTTCATGGGCTGAATGTGCCCCTGCTGCTTTCTATTATTGCCATTACTCTGGGGACGATCATCTGGTATTTCCGCTGGCCGGTGCGCGCCTGGCAAGGACGCCTGGCCGAAAACATCAGCTTCAACCGGCTGTATGATGGTGTGATGGCCGCTCTGGGCAGCGGGGGGTATGTGTCTACTCGCTTGCAACAAGGAAATTTGCGGGCATACCTGGTCATGATGATACTGGCAGCTGTGGCACTGGTTTTCTTTTTTATGGGCCGCCCCCAGGTATTGTTGTCCAGCCTCACCTGGCCCACGTTCGATTTTAGGGGGGAATTGGCTTTGTTACGTCTCTTCTCTTTGCTGGTTGTTGTCGGGTCGGCCACAGCGACCGTGTTGTTGTCCCGTGATTTTCAGGCCATCCTGGCAATGACAGTGATGGGGTTAGGGACGGCCCTCTGGTTTGTGCTGGAACCGGCGCCCGATGTGGCCCTGGTGCAAATTGTGGTAGATATTTTGTCACTGGTCATTCTGGTGTTGACGCTGACGAAGCTGCCGCGAACGCAGCGGGAAAAAGCGCCCCGGATGCGGTGGGCGGCACGGCCGTATCGTCCCCTCCTGGTACGGGATGCTATTGCCGCGCTGGCTATCGGTGCGGTAGTGACACTAATCACGCTAAACGCGCTTACCTCGCGGCCACGCCAAAACCCCGTTACCCTTTACTATATCGCCAATGCAAAAGCGGAAACGGGTGCGAGCGATATAGTCGGCGCTATCATTGTAGACTTCAGGGCCATAGACACCCTTATAGAAATCACCGTATTCAGCCTGGCCGGGTTGGGCATTTTCACTTTGCTCGGTTATGCTGCCCTCACCCACGGTGATCATGACCAGGGAGAAAAGAAAAGACAACGCCTCTTTACAACGCGTGGAATTGGCGGTCAACGTGCTTCGCCGTTTCTGCGGGCGCCTGCCCTTGCCATTCTGCCGGTGGCGCTGGTGATAGGGATCGTGCAGATGATGTTTGGCCACGATCAGCCCGGCGACGGATTTACGGCCGGCGTGGTGATTGGGCTGGCGGTGGCCTTGTGGTATGTGGTGTTTGGTTATACCGAGACGCGCGCCCGCTTACCCTGGCTGCGCGCCTCTGAATTGATTGGGAGTGGCATCTTATTGGCAGTCCTCAATGGTGGTCTTGCTACCTGGTTTGCGGGTCACTTTTTAGGAAATGTGGATTACGGTGAACTGGTTGGGCTGCCACTGCCCAGCGGCTTCCATATCAGTTCATCCTTTTTGTTTGAAATAGCAATCTGCCTGGCTGTATTGGGCAGCGTGACACATATGTTAAACGCCCTGGGACATCCGGGGGAAGAGGTGGACGGTAATCCGTAACCGGTTATCGGTAATCGGTTATCCGTTATCGGGCTTCGGCTTACGGGTTACGGCTCACGGTTTACGAACAAATATGGAACTACTGACAGCACTCACCATCGGCGCTTTGTTCGCTATCGGCGTTTTCCAACTATTGCGGCGTAATGTGATCCGCTCGGCAATTGGGTTAGTGATACTGGCCAATGCCGTGAACCTGTTTTTGCTGACCGCAGGGACTTACCAAGGGGAAGACCCGGCTTATACCACGTATGCCAGGGCCGCAGAAAGGATCAGCGATCCACTACCTCAGGCGTTCATCCTCACCGCTATTGTCATCAGTATGGGCGGCACAGCCTTTGTGCTGGCGATGCTCTACATCATTTCCGCCCGCTATCAAACGGCCAATATGGATGAGGTGGATAATTTGAAGCATTAGGAAGCATAATGTCCGTTGATTCTCAGACGATTTTATGGCCGATACTGGTCCCGCTGGTGGGGGCGGGGGTGGCGCTGTTTCTGCGCAAGCGACGGCCGTACCAATCTGCCTGGGGCCTCGGTTGTATGCTGCTCTCTTGCGCGGCCAGTTTGTGGCTGTTTGGCATGGTCTGGCAAACGGGCCAACCACTGGTGTGGCAGGGAGGCGGCTGGGCTGCCCCCTTCGGCGTCACCCTGGTAGGTGATTTGCTGTCCCTCTTTTTTGTGGTGATGACCCAGGTAGTGATGCTAATGGGCATGATTTATGCGCTGGGCAGCCAGGACAAAGCGGCAGCATATCCTTCCTTTCTGGTGCTGTTCCTGACCTTATGCACCGGGTTGACAGGGGCGTTTTTGACCGGCGATATTTTCAATATGTACGTTTTTGCCGAACTGCTGGTTATTTCCGGCACGGTGCTGACGGCCGTGTCCGATGACCAATTTGGCACGGAAGCCGCTTACAAATACTTTTACATGAGCCTGCTGGCCTCTTTCTTTATGCTGTTGGGCATTGGTTGCCTGTACGTTTCGTATGGCACGCTCAACATGGCTGACCTGGCCCGACAAATCCAGGCGCAGCCTGACGGCCTGCTGCTGTTGCCCGCTATCGGTTTTTTGCTGGCAACCTTTATGATCAAAAGCGCCGTTTTCCCCTTTCATTTCTGGCAGCCCGATTTTCATGCGGCTTCACCAACGGCCGTGTCCGCCATGCTCTCTTCGGTGGTAGTGAAACTGGGCGTCTATGGTTTTTTGCGGATGGCCTTCCTGCTTTTTGCGGCGCAGGCGGCGCAGATTCGTGGACTGCTGCTGGTACTGGGCATGGTGGGCATTCTCTTTGGGGGGCTGTCCGCCATTGGCACACATAATGTGAAGCGGATGCTGGCCTATTCCACGCTGGCGCAGATCGGTTTCATTCTGGTAGGCATCGGTTGGGGCACGCCGCTGGCGATTACGGCGGCGCTGGTTTTTGCCTTTAACCACAGCCTGATCAAAGCGGCTATGTTGATGTTGGCCGGGTTTGTCGCCAGCCGGGCTTCGGTGAAGTCGGCGGCGTTTGATGTGGTGACGGGCGTGGGACGGCCGTTGCCCGCCGCCGGGCTGTTGTTCTTCATCGGCAGTCTGGCGCTGGCCGGAATACCGCCCACCAGTGGTTTTGTGAGCAAGCTGCTGCTTTTTTCCAGCGGTATTGAAGCCGCCGAATTTTGGGCGTTGTTCGTTATTGGCCTGTTTAGCATTTTGACATTGGTATACACCATGCGCGCCTTCATGCGCATCTGGTGGCAAGAGCCAGCGGAAGGCATCAGCACCAAACCAACCGGCGACCATTTATTGGCCCCCATCCTGCTGATCGGGCTAATTCTGTTGTTGGGTGTTTGGGCCAGCCCGCTGGTGGAAGCGGCCCAGGCGGTGGGCGCCTGGGTGTTAGATCCGGCAGCGTATGTGGCGGCGGTGTTGGGTAATTGAAGTGAGGCAAGATGGTTCGTGTACGGGTAATTTCGACGCTGACATTGGTGTATCTGGCATTGACGGCTAACCTGGCGCCGTTGAATATACTCATGGGGGTGCTGGTGGCCACGGCCGTGACCTTTTTGTTGCCCGGCCGGCAAGAGTGGCAAATGAGTTGGCGCGCCTGGCCCGCGGCTAATTGGGCCTTCGTTCGTTATGTGTTTATGCTGAGCAAGGATTTGGTAGTGAGTGGTATACAGGTAGCCAGGATTGTCTTATCGCCGCAGATGTCCATTCGGCCCGGCATCATCGCCATTCCGTCAGAAACCTCATCAGACCTGGCAACCGCCTTTAGCGCCCATGCCATTACCCTGACGCCCGGTGAAATGGTCGTCGAAATTGACGAAAAGGGCATCATGTACACCCATTGTCTGAATGTCCACGAAGCGGCCATTAGCCTGCCCACAAACCAGCGCGAACGGCGCGAATTGTTAGAGAAGATATTTTCATAATGTCCATCCTGCTACTTATTACCCTCTATATCTCTCTCATTATCCACATTACCCTGATCGGCATTTCCGTGTGGCGGGTGTGGCGTGGAGATAATGTGATAGATCGGCTGATCGGTACGGAACTGGTGACAACGCTCTTTTTAGCTGTGCTGGTACTGGTTTCCCTTATCTTTCGGGATAGTGTGTATATTGATGTGGCCTTGGGGCTGGCGGCGCTGAGTTTTATCGGTACAGTCGCTCTGGCTAAATATCTGGCGGATGAGCAGATGTTTTAAGGAATGAGCCATTGTCCTTGCGGACTGTGGTCGGTTTGTAATCGTGCCACCCTTGCTTACTCCTGAATAGTCACGGGCAGGCGAATTTCCCGGTACGTGGCGTCGCTGCTGCCAATGGTGATGTAGAGTAACGCCTGCCCCCTGGCGGCGTCTGCTGGTATCGCCAGGTCTATTTCCCAAAAGCCATATTGATTGGCGTAGGCGGTGGCGCTGGTGATGAGGCCAGACGGCCGTGCCGGATCATCTGCTTCCAGGCGTAGTTTTACTTCTCGTTCCGGGGCGTTAATGGCAATGCCAAAGAGATAGGTGTTTTGGCCTGCCGTGAAGGGGATTTCCCCATTATTGCCTAGTTGCAGCTTGATTGCCTGTTCATCATCCGCCGCCAGAATGGTGAGCGGGATGCGCACTTCGCGCAGGTTCGGCTGGCCCGGTGTGCCCGTGTAGGCGATGGCACAGGCCGGCCCTGGCACTGCCTGGCTGGAAATGATTGAGTAACCAATCCAGTTACCCCCAGACACCGTAAAACTCTGGGTAGCCGTTACCCCAGTACAGTCCTGGTCCCACACAGCGATGGTAACAGTTTCATTGACGGGGTTGTTGACACGCCCGGCAAAAAGGATGGTGTGCCCGGCAACGGCCGTATCCCCTGGTGTCGGTTGGTTCAGTATGATGAATGATTTGTCCGCGCCGGTCTGGGGCAATAAGGTGATGGGCGCGGCCGTACCAATCTCCGTGCCTTCCAGTTGCACCGCCAGTTCCGCCGGCCCGGCGATGGTGGGCGATAGGATGACCGTCACGGCCCAGTCGCCAGCAGCATCAGCGATGGCCGTTTCTTGCCCCACAACCACTCCCCCAGCCACCGTTAGGCGCACCGTTAGAGGCCGGGTAAGCGGGGGCATAACCTGGCCTTGAATGCGCAGTTCCTGCCCTATCATGATTTCGGCGTCGGCAACCGGCTGGGCAATGGTGATGGTGCTGGCGGGGGAAACGGCCGTGTCGGTGGGCGCTGGTGTGGCGGTGTGGGTGGCAGTGGGGGTGGGAATAGAGGTATGGGTAGGTATGGTGGTGGGCGTGGGCCGCGGTGCGGTGGCAGTTGCCGTGGGCGTGGGCACCGGGATAGTGATGGTGGGGGGAACGGCCGTTGGCGTTGCTTCCCCCTCTTGCCCGCAGGCTGTGACCAACATTCCCACACAAAGGAACCAGATAACCTGGCGTAATCGTGTCATATACAGCTCCTCAACTTCCGTTTGCAATTAGACTCGACCCGCCCAAGTATAACGTATTGCGCCCCGCGTAAAACGTTATACGCCATACTCTAATTACCCGGTTCCAGTAGCACCGTTCCCAGGTTGTTATGGGGTGGGCCAAGACGCGGATGGTCGGCATAAACGCCACGATACCGTTCCGGCAACATGGTGGCAATGCGCGTCATGATCTCGTCTGTTCCCTGCGCCAGCATCTCGTCACGCGCTGTGCGTTTCAGCGCCGGTAGTGTGAACGCCGGGCCAATGCGAATATGAATATCTAGCCGGCGCAGCCGGGATAGACGTTCCTTAACCACCCGGTCTTCGGTGCCCCACAAAGCCACCGGTATAATCAGCACCCCCGTCTTGGCCGCCAGGTAAGCCGCTCCGGGTTTGCCCGGCAGCAGTGATTCCGTCTTGCTGCGTGTTCCCTCCGGGGCAATGCCGCTAATGCCGCCCGCTTGCAACCGTTTGCTCACCTCACGCAAGGCGTGAAAGTCAGCTTCCTCCCGGTTCAGCCAGATCGCATTGAGCTTATTACCCAGAAAACGCCAGAAGGTATATTTCTCATACTTATCGGCAATCATCAAGATAATGTCATCCCGGTCAGCCAATACCACACCCAACATGGCATCCAGCCGCCCCAGGTGATTAGAGACAATCAGCGCCCCTCCGGTTGGGGGTATATTTTCCATCCCCTGTATATCCACTCTGGCAATAATCTTCAAAATCAACCGGCATAAAATGCGTAATCCATGCAAAAACATAATGACTTGTCACCTTATCAGCGATGTTGGGTGATGTTCTAAATCGCCCTACTAATTGAAAACAGTGCATCATTTACGACGCACTGCGCCATACGATTATAGCCAGGGTGGAATGGCATACAAACAATCAGAAGAGTTGGGTAGCATTTGGCAGCATGTTGGGGATAATTTGTTTGATGAGGCAATAGGGGGATGGGAACATCAATCACCCCATTACCCAATATCCAATGATCACGCTGCTATTTGCCGAATTGACCATCCGGGAAACCCAACGCCGTAAAATTTTGTGGGTGGGGTTGTTGCTGGCGTTAGGATTTTTAGTGTTGTTTGCGCTGGGCTTCCATGTCATTGTACAAGAGATGGAGCAGTTTGCGAACCTGGAAGAATCGTTGACCATCAGCGGCTTGCTGTTGATGACTGGGCTGTACGCGGCCAATTTGCTGGTCTCGTTACTGGCGGTACTGATTTCGGTAACGGCCGTGTCCGGTGAGATTGATTCCCATACTGTGGAGGCCATCGTCACCAAGCCCATTCGCCGGTGGGAAATGGTGTTGGGTAAATGGCTGGGGTATGCGGTGTTGCTGGCGCTGTACCTTCTGCTGCTGGCGGGGGGGCTGATGCTCATCGTCTATTTACGCGCTGGCGTGGTACTGGCCAACATTCCCGCAGGTCTGGCGCTGATGCTGCTGCAAGGCTGCACCATTCTGTCTATTACCATGTTGGGCGGTACCCGCCTGTCTACAATGGCCAATGGCGTATTGGCGTTTATGCTGTTTGGCATTGCTTTTCTGGGTGGTTGGATTGAACAAATTGGGGCCTTGCTGGAAAATGAAACGGCCGTGAACATTGGCATCCTCACCAGCCTGCTCATGCCCAGCCAGGCTTTGTGGAATCGAGCGTTGACATTGTTCCAGCCCAACTTTGCTACCTCGGCCTATTTCGCCGGGCCGTTTGCCGTCATTTCCCAACCCAGCGATTTGATGGTGGTCTATGCGCTGCTGTATATGGGAGGGTTGCTTCTGCTGGCCCTGGTAAGCTTTTCCCGCCGCGATTTGTAACCCGTAATCCGTGAACCGTAATCCGAAGCCGGAAGTGTCGGATTACGGATTACCGATTACGGATTACCGATTACGGATTACCGTCCCTAATTTGCCCGGCAATGTAATGGGCCGCAGCCATGATAGAGAGCATAGGGTTCACACCTACGGCCGTGGGAAATACACTGCCATCCGCCACCCACAAATTCGCCACCTCATACGTCTCTCCTGTCGGTTTCAGCGCCCCGGTTCCTGGGGAAGCGCCAATGCGGCAGGTAGACATCTGGTGGGCACTGAACAGACCATACCCATTGGGGGGGAACCCTTGCTGCTGTACGGTGGTCAAAAATGCGTCAAAGTCTTCCCCTGGCTGCCAGATAATAGTGCGGTTGTGGGGCGCTATGAGGCGTTGCGCGCCCGCCGCGCGATGAATTTTGAATGATTCCACCATACCCTGCCACAGATGGCGGGCGTCATATTTGTGCAGGTGATAATGCAGAACCGGTTGGCCCTGTTGATCCAGCCGTACCTGTCCGCCATAAAAATCGCGGGTAAGGACAATGTGGTTAGCCAGGTGGTGCAGGCGCTGTACCAGCCGTTTGTGCTGCCGCCCAGACTGCCAGGGCAACCAGGCAGTATAAGTGCCCGGATGACCTGGCGAAGTTTCCAGCCAGACGCCATAACCACGGCCGTCCAGATTGGCAAAATCGTGAATGACGCGCGTTTGCGGCGCACCGTGCCAGCTATACACCGGCTCTTCATAGATGCCCCAGGTTTGGGTGACCGGGTGCAGGTGTAAATGTTGCCCAATATGTTTGTTGTGCAAGCCAGAGCGGCGCAGCAGCGCCGGGGTGTGAATGGCCCCGGCTGCCACCACGACTACATCTGCCTTGATAGTCAGGCGGTATGATCCGCCGTTTTGGGTGACGGTGACTATCGCGCCGCTGACACGGCCGTGTTGGTGCAAAATGCGGTCCACATGGGCATTGACCACAATGCGCCCGCCCCGGTCCACTGTGTCTTGCAAATAAGTCTTGAGCGCACTTTGTTTGGCGGCATAGATGCAGCCGTAGTTACAAAAGGTGCAGTCCACACAACCTGAGACGTTGCGGGGAATCACATCCACTCGGTAACCCAACGCCTGCGCTCCCTGCGCCAGCAGTTCATTTTGGCGGTTAGCTGCACTTTCCTGCGTATTGACGCCAATGCGGGCGCTTACAGCCGCCAGACTGGCCTGAAAGTCGGCGGTGGTGGCGGCGCTAAAACCATGCGCTGCCCATTCGTCCAGCACGGCGTCCGTGGGGATGAGGGAAGTGAGCCAGTTAACGGCCGTGCCCCCGCCCAACGTACTGCCCGCCAACACACTCATACTCATGTCGGCGGTCGTCAGCGCCCCTTCGTTTTCATACAGTTGTTCATAACCCGCTACTTCTTGTCCGGTGAAATCGGGTTCGGCAAAATATCCGCCCTTTTCCACCACCAACACATCTAACCCGGCGGCGCTGAGTTCACCGGCTACCACGCCACCACCCGCGCCCGAACCAATGATGAGGACGGCCGTTTCCAGCACTGTGTCTTCCGTGACCGTCAAGGGTTGGATGGGGCGCGGCCCATCCACCGGATTAGGCGGCGGACCGGGGTAAGCAAAAACGGGCCAGGTGGGGTTTGGTTTACCGTCTGGCATGGTGGCGTAAAAGAGAAAAATAATAACTCGTTTCAGGCATTGGAAAGCCCGGCGGCGGGCAGCAAACCGGCTGTTACCCCATGTCCGTAACACGGCCGTGCGCCGGTCTATCTTCATTGCCGAAAATGCGCCCCATTGCCCGGCCAATAACAAATTGACCAACGGTATCTCCAACAAGTTCAGAAAAAGGCGAATCTCGGTGAGCCTTTGCGCCTCAGCCACCGCTTCCAGCTTAGCTTCGGTCAGTTCCCCAATATTCAAATCAGAGGCGCGTATGCCAAAGAGACGCTCATCTTCCCCATCTTGTGCTTCCAGGGCGGGTATCAATGTATCGGCCAGGCGACTGAGAGTGTATTTTTGCCGGGTATTCAAAAAGGGCATCCTTGTGCTCCATGAATCAGCCATGTTACCGCGCTTGCGGTGGCATAGTTTTACCATTTGATCGCAGACTGTCCAAAGATCAAAGATTGGCGATGGCGAGATTGCAGACTGGACAATCTTGCCATCGCCGATTTCTGCGGCGTCTGTTCGCCTCTGCCCTGGTTATGCATTATAATGCCCACGCGAAATTGACTCTGATAAAATAGCGCCTTATGAAGTCAAAATCACCTGGCCGTCGCTCCCCTGCACGTATTCGATTCCCCCTTTGGGTATGGGGCATTATTGCCGGTATCGGCCTTATTTTGCTGCTGGCTGTTTCCATGTGGCTTTTCCGCGCGATACAAGGCGCCGTTTCCTCGTTTGATGTGGTCAGCGCAGATTTTAACGACACGGCCGTGGCCCCCTCCCCACCGCAAACAGGCCAGACATTACCCGGCGCTCCATCAGTTGTAAACAGCCCGGAAGAAAGTTCCCTCATTTCCAGTGAAGGGCTGCAACCGTGGACGGGGACAGAACGCATCTCCATTTTGCTGCTGGGCATTGACCAACGCTGTGACGAAACCGGCCCCACCCATACAGACTCGATCATGATCGTGACCATTGATCCCTTGGGCTTGTCGGCGGGCGTCTTGTCACTACCCCGCGATATGTGGGTGGAAATTCCCGGTTTTGGCGCGGACCGCATCAATCAGGCACATTATTTGGGGGAAGCGTTTGAGTATCCTGGCGGTGGTCCCGCGCTGGCGGTGGAAACGGTGGAAGGCTTGTTGGGTGTGCCGATTCAATACTATTTGACGGTCAACTTCGATGCCTTTGTGGAGATGGTTGACCTGATAGGCGGCATTGAAATCGAAGTGCCGGAAGCGATTGATGATCCCACTTACCCGGATCGTTGTTACGGGTATGATCCCTTTTCCATTGCGGCGGGAACCCATCAGTTAGATGGACAGCAGGCGTTGAAATATGCCCGCACACGGGCTACCTTTGGCGGTGATGTAGACCGGGCCGGCCGACAGCAGGCGGTGGTGTTGGCGGTGCGGGACAAAGTGTTGCAATTGGAGAATTTGCCAGGGCTGCTGGCCCAGGCGCCGCTGTTGTGGCAAACGTTCCAGAACAATGTGCGCACGAATATGACAGTAGATGAAGCATTACAGTTGGCGCTGTTGGTAAAGGAAATACCGGCAGGCAGTATTCACACGGCCGTCATCAATTACAACTATGTCTACAATGAAGTAACACCAGATGGCCGGGCGGTGTTGGTGCCCATCCGCGAAAATATCCGCCAGTTACGCGATCAATTGTTTACGCCGCCCATTATTCCCACTCCCGTTATTGAGAATTTACCGGCCTTGATGGCCGCCGAAAATGCACGAGTGGCTGTGCATAACGGCACGGCCGTGTTTGGTCTGGCAGGTGCTACCCAGGAATATCTGCAACAGTATGGCCTCAATGTGGCCGAAGTGGGCAACGCCGACTCGTCTGCTTACCTGACCTCACAGGTAGTGACCTATGGGCAGTTCCCCAGCACGGTGCGTTATCTGACGCAACTGATGCATATTCCACCGCTCAACGTGAGTGACAGCACGACGCCCGCTGGCGACTTCGACGTGCTGGTAATTATTGGCGACGATTGGCGTGTCCCCGGCAGCGAAGAACCAACCCCGTAATGCGTAAGTCGTAAATCGTAGTCCGTAAACGGTTTACGGATTATGGGTCACGGATTACGGCAAAGGACCAGACAGGAGGAGAATTCATGGTCAAGCGTGGCTGGAGTTGTGTGTTGCTAGGCGTGATGATTACGGCCGTTGTCGCTTGCAGCAAACCAGCCATCGAAGAAGACCAGGAGTTCAACACCCCCGACGAACCATCACACGCACTTACCGCCGACGCCCAGCAGCATAACAACTCATCTGCCGCCCCCACCCAAGACAAACCAACTATCCCGCCCCCCCCATCCCCCACAGCCGCCCCCACCACGTCTCTCTACAGTAACTGGCAGCAAGCCGGCAGCATCGCCACCGGGCTGCAACTGTTAACACCGCCGGAATGGGTCAATTTGTCCGGCCAACTGGATACTGCCGGCGCAGCCAATACATCGGGCCTTATCGTGCTGCTGCTAAGTGATTCTGCCCGTACCGGTGACAGCCTGTTGGGCAGCAAACCTTTAGGCGCAGGCGCTTATGTGGCCGGATTAGTTTCCAATCAGACGCAATCTCTGCATACGCCGCAGGCGGCGCTCATGCAATATCTGCAACAGCTCAACAAGAACATTACCATTCTGAATGAGCCAACACCCGTGACGGCCCTGGCTAATTCCGGCAGCCGCATCACCGGCGCTTATGTGGATGTGGTGGGTGAACCGCTTATTTTTAACAGTGGACAAACAGACCTGCATACCCGTGTTCTGTTGTTTACCTCGGCGTTGGCCGGGGCCGTCAACCAGAATACCCAGGCAATCTTTTTGCTGAGTACACCCCAGGCCACCTGGCCGGAAATGGAGCCACTGCTGGCGCAAATTGCCCGAACCATTGTGGTGCATCATGTAGACGGGGATTTCACCATCCGGGATGGCGCCGCTAATGTCATGGGCACACTGGGAGAAACAGACCTGGTGCAAGGCACGTTAAACAGCGGCGTCAAAGACATCTGGACGTTTGATATTGCCCAGGAACGGTATGCCACACTAACCCTCAGCCCCCAGGCGGCGGCGCTGGATCTGACCATGACGCTCATTGGCCCGTCTGGGCAGACGATTGTGCAGGTGGACAATGGGTATGCGGGTGATACGGAAACGGCCGTAGACCAACTCCTGCGGGAGAGCGGCCGTTACATTGTCGAAGTGGGCGAGTTTTTCAATGCGGCCGGTGGTTACACCCTGCGGCTCTCGCTCACGGAGCAGCCTTTTTTTGGTGGTGGTGGTTTGGTGGGGCCAGGGCAAACGATTCAAAGTGCGCTGCCGCCCGGTGGTGAGCAGTTGTGGCGGTTTACGGCCGTGGCTGGCGATGTGGTCAGCGTGGTTTTAGACCCGGCCGATTTTGACGTGGTGCTGTATGTATATACCCCGGACGGCCGTAGCCTGGTTGAACTGGATGAAGGGTTCAGCGGTGACGCGGAAGTGGCCTCAGGGTTGATATTACCGGTAGAGGGGGAATACACCATTGTGGTGCGCAGTTTTGCCGGTGGCGGCGGCTCTTATACCCTGTCGTTGGATAGAGGGGGCGACGAAACGCTCAATCTCTACGATGCCGGCGACCTGGTTTATGGTGAAACGCGCCCGGAGATGCTGCAAGAAAATGAAACCCACGCCTGGTTTTTCCACGGCCGTGCCGGGGATGAAATCATGGCCGACGTGACGCCCCTGGACAATAACCTTGACCTGGAAGTGTGGTTGTTAAACCAGGATTTGCAGCGCCTGACGACCGTAGACGCGCTGTTGGCCGGTCAGCCGGAATATCTGGTGCATACCCTGCCCGCCGATGGGCAATATCTGCTGCTGGTGCGTGACTTTTTTGGGGAGCCGGGGCAATATGAGATTAACCTGACGGCCGTGCCCGCCGATGCGCCCCAGGTGGTGGGGATGCTCACCTATGGCCAGAGTGTGCAGGGGGCGCTGACGGCGGGGCAGCAAGTGGTGTGGCAGTTTGACGGCCGTAATGGGGAATCCATCTCCGCCCGGCTGCTACCCGGCGCCGCCCAGTCAGATTTGCGGTTGGTACTGCTGGACCCCGCCGGTAATCAGGTCTGGGAAATAGACCAGACCGGCGCGGGCCAACCGGAAGAAATCACCGCCTTTACGCTGACCACAGACGGCATCTGGAGTCTGCGCATTGCCGAATTTTTTGGCGAAACCGCCAGTTATACACTCAGCCTCGACCGGCAGTGAAGAGGGGCACAACACCAACAGAAGACTGCGTTTTCTGTAGCGGTGACCGGAGTGCCCACCGCGCCACACCCGGCTAATGAGGGAGTGGCACGATCTGAAGACCGACCATAGCCAGAGAAAATGGGAATGAAAAGTATTCCTGCAAATTCAAAGAAAATCGTAAATCTCTTAAGCACTGGCCTAGATTCCAATCTTGCTGAAAAAGCTGTAAAAGAAGGCTTTTCTTTAACCCGCTTAAAATCGGCCTCAAAATCAGAGTTGCAAGAATCTTTTACGGCAGATGAAGTAGAACAACTGCTCAACCTGAGACGCAAACCAATCCCGAATGATGTTGTCCAGAAATTAGTCGAAAGTTGTCATTGGAAATGTTGCCTGTGCGAGGATTTTTATGAATCCAAGCCTGTGATTATTCATCACATCATTGAACACTCAAGAAACCAAGATGATAGCTACGAAAATCTTGTGATTTTGTGCTTAAATCATCACGCTGAAGCACATAGTACATGGGCAATCTCACGACATCCATTGCCACCTGAGTTAATACGATTGAAAAAATTGCAATGGGAAGTTGCTGTTTCAGAGTTCGTTGCAGGGAAACGACCAGCACCGACTAAGGGTGTGAATTTAGGAACAAAAGAAACCAAGTATTCAACCGAAGTTTTGCTTGCTTATGCTAAAAGCCTAGCGGACAAATACTCAAACTGGCATATTCCTGATGAACTAGCTTCACTTATCAATTGGGAAGTTAATCCTGTCCCTATAGATAATTACATCAGCCTGAAAAGGATATCCGAAGAGTCCCTGTTCCCCTATCCATCAGTTGGAATTGCAGGACGAAAGACAAGAGAACTCAAAACGACATTGCAAAAATCGCTAAATAATAACAAGGTTTTGATAGTCGGCAGTGCCGGAACCGGAAAATCAACTTGCTTGCGATATATTTGTCACCACTATGCGTCAATTGCTATCAAATCCATTTCACGAAATCTACCATATCCTTATTCAGGCATATTTATTCCGATTCTAATTTCCTTGAGACATTTCGGGAAAAATGACCTTTCCTCATTAATAAATTCACAATTCCGTAGCCACAATATCCTTATTACTTTGTAACATAAATAATCTAAACATTCTTCAGTTCCAAAATAGCTGATT
>JAHDWK010000008.1 GCA_023382655.1 Anaerolineae bacterium
AGAAGGTCTATTGTTTTCTCTGCCTGCCTTCACCAACTTTGGAAAAGCCCTGGGGCCAGAGGTCGTAACTCTACCGGCAGGGTAAAGGTCAGCATAAAATAAGGGGTGGGCAGCAGCATCTCCTGCTGCCGGGCCAACCAATCCGCCGCCTTGTCATCCTGACATTGCGGGCAATGGCGATTGCGACACGAGTGGTAGCTATACTGCGTCTGCTCACAGGCGTCACAGTGATAGAGGTGACCACCCAGGGCCGGCGTGCGACACTGCCCAATGGCGCGGATGGCTTGCCGATGGCTGGGCAAGAGTTGGTCGCGGAACGCTTCGCCGTAAGCAGGGCTATATGGGCGGAAGACGTCGGCCAGCGACACCACGGCGCATCGGTCGGCATACTGGGCAGGTCAGCCATGAGCTGGTTGATGGCCGCCGTGGCCAGGTTCTCGGCCGGACGAGTCATATGCGTATAGATGGCCGTTGTCTTGAACGAAGAGTGACCCAACCAGATTTGGATGAGACGCAGATTGACGCCCGCTTCCAAGAGGTGGGTGGCCCACGAATGACGCAGGCTGTGGACGGAGGCCGCTTTGTTGACGCCACTGTCCCCAGGGCGGCTTTGAATGCCCGCTGTACGCCGGTAGGACACATCGTCTCCCAAACGCCAGTCTCGTTTATGAGGTTGAATTTGAAGAGGGTTGAAGGGAAAATGAACTGTTCCGGCTTCCCTGCGCGAAGCGCTTAGTTCAACTATTTATTATACGGAAAGTGTCCATATATCAACCCTCACATGGGTTGATAGTCCGCACGGCCGTTTCTTTCCGGCTGCCCCCATAGCGGATAATGCATTCGACTTTATTGTGATATTGCTGGATGAGCTGGACGGACATGGGGGGATTATAGCCAGAGATTGGTTCAATCTCCAAGATTGAACCAATCTAAACCCTTCACCCCCTCACCATTCGTGCCCATTACCACAATAAAATCCGGTTTGATCAATGTGTCATTGCCGCCAGGGCCGCTGACGGCGAGCGTGACGGTATAAACCCCCGGCATCTCATACATATGCAGCGGGTTGGTCAGCGCGCTGGTAACGCCATCGCCAAAATCCCACAAACTGCTGTCATACTCCCCTTCAGACAAATTGATGAAGTTCACCGGCAGCGGCGCGGGGCCATTTTGTGGCAGCCCGTCAAAGTCGGCTACGGGTGGTGGAACAGATCGCCAGCCCACCGCATAAATGCCATCTTCCACCACCGGCCCCGAGGCCAGCCAGTTCAGCAAGGGGCTGCGCCCGGACACAGCCACCACCTGCCACTGGTTCAAGGCGCGGCTGTAATGCAGCAGTTCCAATTGGGCTTCATTCAGACCCAGGCGGTCAACGGCCGTTTGCGGATAAAACAGCGTCAACAACCAGGGCGTGTTGGGGACGGGCAGCAGTACATCCAGGTCTACGGCCGTGCCCACGATGGCGGCAAAACCCGGCGGCAGTGGGGCCGTGAGGGCGTCATAATCGGCGGCGGGCATGAGGATGGCTTGATTAGTTGTGCCGGGTACGGCCCGAAGCCGCTTCGGGTTCACCGTGTCTGCCGCCACCATCGCCAGCCCATCCAGTAGCGGCGCCTGCCCATCATCATGCGCCGGGCCAACGCCGCCCAACGATTGGAACCAACGCCACAATTCGCCCGTGCTGCCCGCCTGCACCCCCACCAACCCATATTTGGGCAATGCCTGACCCGATGGCGCGGTGAATACGGCCGTCCAGGTATTGGCATTCACGGCCGTCATCGTTTGCCGCCAATCCACACTGGCCGGGCAGCCAACGGCCGCATCCGGCGAGCAGCGTTGGGCAACGGGCGGCGTGGGCAGCGTGGCCGGGCTGGTCAGCGTCACCGTCATGGCCGTCAGCAGCGGGCCAATCATGCCATACGTTACATCCAGGCTGGCTTCCCAGGAGGCGGCCGTTAACAGCAGCGTACTACCATTGGTTAAAGGCGGGGTATTGCTGCCGGGCGTGGGATAGATGAACCGGCCACCGGTCGTAGCATCGGTGGTGTATTGTTCAGCGTACACGACGGCGCGGCCGGTGGGTGGCACGCCCAACAAGGTGATATACCCGGCCGAAGCGGGCAGAGTGCGGTTGCTATCACTCGTGCCCTGGTACTGTACACGGCCGTCTTGCGCCAGATAAACCTGCGGATACAGCGCATTGCGTTCGGCCGGCGTGAAGCTGCCATCCAGCGTCAGATGAATAGTGGGTTCGGTGGGGGTGGGTACGGCCGTGCCGCTGTTTGCCAGCGCCGGCAGATACAGCCGGTAGCCCGGCGCGTGCCCAAACAGGTCATCCACCACGTCCGGCGTTTGCGTAGCCAGCGGCAGTGCAGGCGGTTGCAGCCAGTCACCTGCCAACTGCTGAATGTCACCCCATCGCTGCAATGTGGCCCAATCTGCCTCCCCATGTACGAGCATCTGATCGGTTTGCTGGCAGACGGAGGGGCTGCCATGTTCCGTGCTGTGCCAGAGGGCTACGGCCGTGTAATGATACGCCATCGCCGAGGCCGCACATGCGCCGGTGGGCAACGCCAGGCAGGTGCAATAGGTTTCCTGTTTCCCGGCGGGTTGGTTTTGCTGGTATTCGTCGTACAAAAACAGGGCGTAATGGCCCCATTCATGCGCCAACGTGCGGTAAGCGGCGGGCTGTGCCCAATGGCCGCTAACGGGATCGGCCGCGTCCAGCCCATCCCAATACCGCCCCAGGTAAATGCCACCGGGCGCGTACACCGTCTGGCTGAGGGTGGCGGGCGCGGTGTAGGGCGTGGCGGCGGGCACAATGCCGCCCATGTAAGCGGTGGGGCGATAATCGTTGGCGGTCAGGAATCGGAGGTCGGCGCTTTCCCAGTGACGGCCGTCCGCATGAATCGTCACCGCGCCCACCGCCATTTGCCCCTCCGTCAGGTCATACAAATAGGCGGACATCTGGCGCAGGCCGGTTTGTAATTGAGCCACATAGGGAGAGTTGGCGGCAGGCTGCCAGGCCAGGCTGGCGACGACGTTGAAAAGAACGAGCGGGTGGCTGTCAACCAGTTGAATATCGCCGGTAGCGGGCTGCCGTTCCGTGCTGCCTGGTTGCCAGCTTGTGGCATACACCCAGTAGGCCGGGCCGTGCCCCGCTTTGCCGGAAGGCTGTGTGTGGCGCAGCCAGAGCGCGGTCAGATAGGAGCAGTTGGCGGGCAGGGGGTGGGTCAGGTAGCCATTCGTGTTGGTGCGGGCGGGCAGGTCGGTCAACAGCGGCGAGTGGGCGGTGGCGGATGCGTAGCAAAGCAGGCGCAGGTCGGCGTATGCCAGGGGCACATTTTGTTCGTCTACAAAACGGAGCGAACCGGAAGCGGCGGTGGGTGGTAAGGAAAGGTGAAGGATGACGGCCGTGAGCAACCCCAAGCCGATTAATAAAGTGAACAGATTGTACAGTAATCGCTGAGGCATACGGCCGTCTCCTCTTCGTTCGTAGTAGGCGATTTATCGCCCCTTGACGGCGATAAATCGCCTACTACAAACAGGTGAACTTAGTTGATGATGACCGGCAGGTAGATGCTGAATTCCTCGATGGGTGGCAGATCAAGAGTGTAGCTGGTTGTCTGGCCATCCTGGGTGGTGATGAGCAAGGTTTCTGCCTCGATGGTGATGGTAGCCCGGCCAGGGGTGGGGGCGTTGAGCAGCAGCAGGCCATCGTTATTATACATCTTCACGGCGCTGTCGTCGGCGGTGATGGTGCGGTTTTCGTAGGCGATGACATCGGCACGGCCGTTGGTGGGAACATGGCGAACCAGGTTGCCGTCGCGGTCGTAGATTTCTACGGAGTCGTCGTCAATGACGATGATGCGGTCGCTGTTGACCTGGACGGTAGCCCGGCCGTTGGTGGGGACGCGGCGAATCAGGTTGCCATCCCGGTCGTAAATTTCCACCGAGTCGTCGTCAATAATGATAATTTGATTGCCCTCCAGCCGAACGGTGGGGCCGTCGCTGCCGGGGTTGAGAACGCTGATGCGGCGAATCAGGTTGCCGTCGCGGTCATAAATTTCCACCGAGTCGTCGTCAATGATGATGATGCGGTCGCCATCTACCATGACGGTGGGACGGCCACTTTCCGTGTTGAGGACGCTGATACGGCGAATCAGGTTACCATCGCGGTCATAAATTTCCACCGAGTCGTCGTCAATGATGATGATGCGGTCGCCATCTACCATGACGGTGGGACGGCCACTTTCCGTGTTGAGGACGCTGATGCGGCGAATCAGATTGCCATCGCAGTCATAGATTTCCACGGAATCGTCGTCAATGATGATGATACGGTCGCCATCTACCAGAACAGTGGGACGGCCGCTTTCCGTGTTGAGGACGCTGATGCGGCGAATCAAGTTGCCATCGCGGTCATAAATTTCCACGGAATCATCGTCAATAATGATGATCCGGTCGCCTTTTATCAGAACGGTGGGGGGGCCGCTTTCCGGGTTGAGAACGGTAATGCGCCGAATCAGGTTGCCGTCGCGGTCATAGATTTCCACGGAATCGTTATCAATGACGATGATGCGGTCACCGTCTACCAGGACGGTGGGCGGGCCATTGAGGACGTTGATGTGGCGCAGCAGGTTGCCATGACGGTCGAGGATTTGAACGAAATCGTCGCTAACCAGGATAACCCGACCGATGTCTAAATGTACCTGGATAGTGGTGCCGGGGGGTAAAGTGAGGATGCTGACGAGGATGCCTTGTTGGGTGAATATCTGCACGGCCGTCGGGTCTACGATGAATAGTTGATCACCGTTCAGGTAGACCTGGGCACGGCCGTTGGTGTTGACGTGCTGCAACAAACCAAAATCCAAACTGTAAATTTCCACCGAATCATCATCAATGACGATGATAGATTCACCAACCAGGATGTCGGCACGGCCGTTGGTGGGAATGGTGCCCAGGTGTTGTCCGGTGAGGGAGTAGACCTCGACGGCCGTGTCGTGAATGGCAAACGAGACTTGTTCTGAGGGTACGAGATGAGGGTCTGGGGCCGGAGTGGTTGTGTTGAGCAAGAGGCCGTTCAGATCGTAAATCTCCACCGAATCGTCATCCAGAACGAAAATAGATTGGGGCAGGATGTGGACGCGGGGGTGGCCGGTGACGGCCGTTTGCAGCAGCACCGTACCATCCGGCCCATAAATGGTGACCACGCCATCTTCAAACAGGTAGGTATAAGCGGAGGGGGGAGCGGTTGGTGGCGGTGGTGGAGGGGGAAGTGGCTGTTCCAGAGGGTGAATATACTCCGCATCACACAGGGGGTTTAGCTCCGGGCGGGGGATGACCATCACTTCGATGGTGTAAGCGAACTCGGCATTGGCCGCGCCAAAGACGCCACTGGCTGCGCCCACAGCCAGTGCCAGTTGACTGGTATCCACACGCCAGCCGTCGTCGTCGCTGAGGGTAAAATGTACGCCCAACGGCCGTTCCAACGGATTACAGTTCAAGTGGTTATAAAGCAAAATGGGGAAGGGTGCGGGAAACGGGGCGACGGGTGGAGCATTGACGGCGGCGATGCCGGCGGCGGGCAGACGGCCGGCGTTCCCCTCGTGTCCCGGTTGTACCAACGTCCAATCCAGCCACAATTCGCCGGGATCATTTGCCTGGACATTGTCCATGTCGTTTAAGACATTGACGCCCATCAGCCAGACAACTTCCTGGAAGGCCGGGGGGCCGGGTGGGTCCAGATGTGCCTGGGTGTGCGCCGCGTTCAGACCGATGACGGCCGTGAACAAACAAAAACCAATCAACCATTGCCAGATATGTTTTTTCATCTCGTGTCTCCTAAAAAAATATATGTTCGTAGTAGGCGATTTATCGCCATCCACTATCACGCTCTTACCAAAAGGACGCACAACGGGCCGCAGACCTTTCCACGAGTTTTGTGGGGAGCAGTGCCCGGCACAGGGCTTGAGGCGTTTGGATGAAAAGCAGGTGTTGCCCTGTGTCTGATACTACTTTGGTTATAATGTCAGACAATGAACGAGAATGTGATAGAAGGGAAGGCAGCGTGGACGGCCGTACTCACGGTATCCCCGGATGATTTAGCCCAATTGGAACAGACTGACCTGCCGCGCTGGCGGCGGTGGCACGAAGAGGGCGTGGACGCACTGGGGCAACAGGTACGCACGGGCAACACGGCCGTTGAGCCAGACTTTTTGCGGCTGCTGGAACGGTTAGGCAACCGGCTGCTGCTGGATGACCCGGACGCTTTTGTGGCATTAGCAAAGGGTATGGCCGATGTGCCCATTCAGACGCGGGCGGGGCAGCAGTTGCTACGTTACTTTGGCGGGGTGGCATTGGGTTTGCAGGATCGCTATGAAGCGGCGCTGGCAGTTTTTGATGCGTTGCTGGCGGAGGCGGGACTGGATGAAGTGGTTTACGGCCGTGCCCTCAATTCCCGCGCCCTCTATTGCCGTATCACCGGGCGTTTGCAGGAGGCCATTACCGGCTATCGGCAAAGTCTGGCGGTCTGGCAGCGGTTGGGCAACCGGCTGCGTGAAGGGCTGGCCTGGCTGAATCTGGGCATTGTTGCCTACCAGTTACAGCAGTATGACGAAGGGGAAATTGATCTGAATCAGGCTTTGCAATGTTTCACAGAAACCGGATCGGGGCAATGGGCGGCGGCGGCCCAAAGTGGTCTGGGACTCATTTACCGCGACCGGGGGCAGTGGGCGGCCGCGATGGCTTGTTTTGCGGCCGTCGTGGCGCGCCGCCGGGCAGACGGCGCCCGAGATTCACTCGGCCGCGTTCTGGTCAACATCAGTGAAGCCCATCTGATGCAGGGTCATTTAGAGGAAGCCGTAGCCACCGCCCAGGAGGGTTTGGCTTATTTAGAGACCAAAGTTTATGCGATGAACGCCCATTTAGCCGTGGGGTTGGCGCGGCAGGTAGCCGGTGAGTTAGCCGCAGCCAGGGCCGACTTTGAAGCGGCACTGGCGCTGGCGCAGGCGATTGGGCGGCAGGATATGTTGGCAGAAGCGCACTTGCGGTTGGGGGACGTACTGCGCCGGTTGGGTGATGATGAGGCCGCGTTAACGCAGTTTCGCGCGGGGGCTAACGTCATTGAAGCGACCCGCGCCCCGCTGCGCGACGAAGGGGTGAAGATCAGCTTGCTGGGGCGTTGGCAGCAGGTTTATGAGGCCCTGGTGTTACATTGTTTGGAGATGGGGCGCGCGACGGAGGCATTTGCCTGGGCGGAACGGGCGCGGGCACGGGCGTTTGTGGAAGCGGTGGGTGGTATGGTAGAGCCAGAAACAAAAATGGATGATTTGCCGGACATTCCCCCGGATACGGCCGTATTGTCCTACTTTACCACCGGAGTGTTGGATCGAGAGTTACCCTGGTTGCAACAACTTCCGTCTGACAGTGCGGTACGGGAGCATTTGCTGCCACCGGCGCGGACGGTGCTGTTTTTCCTGACGGCGGCGGGATTGACGGCGCACGTTTGCCCGCTGAATCCCAATGACCTGGTCTGGCGTTCACCACGTCTGGAGGATCGGAACCGGTTTTTGGACACGGCCGTCTGCCGTGCTCTGTATGATCTCCTTTTGCCTGCTCCAGTTTTGGCTGGCGCGCAGCGCGTTTTGATTGCCCCACACGGCCCTTTGCATGAAGTTCCTTTTGCCGCGTTGCGGGATGGGGCAGGACGGCCGTTGTCCTGGCCGGGCAATCCCTTGCTTACCATGATTCCCAGCGTGACCTTCTGGCGGCAACATCAGCGGCGACCGACTATTGTCCCAAACCGGTTGTGTCTGGCGGTGGGGTATGATGGTACAGGCCATTCGTTGCGGCACACAGAAACAGAAGCACGTTTCATTGCGATTACCACCGGCGGTGATGTGTGGATAGGGGCGCAGCCGAAAGCGGCGCTGCTGGCCGAGCAGGGGGGGGAGTATCGCTGGTTGCATGTGGCCTGTCACGGCCGTTTTGACCCACAATCGCCGCTTGATTCTTACCTGGAAACGGGGGCGGGGGAACGGTTGACGGCGCGGCAGGTATTGGCCTGGCGGCTGCCGGTGGAACTGGTGACATTAAGCGCCTGCCAGACGGGGGTCAGCCAGGTGCAGCGCGGCGATGAACCGATGGGATTGGTGCGCGCTTTCCTGGCGGCTGGAGCCAGAGCGGTGTTGGTCAGCCAATGGGCGGTGGCTGATTGGCCGACCTTTTTGCTGATGCGCCGCTTTTACCAGGAGTTGATGGTGGGGACGGAGACGACGGCGGCTTTACACATGGCACAAGGTTGGCTGCAATCGGTAACGCCCGTTGAACTCCAATCCATTGCCTCGGAATTGCCCGGCGGAGCGGAAGAAGCAACTAATTGGCTGGCAGGAAAAGAGGAAGGGGCACGGCTGTTTGCTCACCCGCGTTTTTGGGCAGCGTTTGTGGTGGTGGGGTGACACGGCGCTGTTCCAAGTCAGGCAATCTCTCAATTACTTAATCCGTAATCGTCAGCGTCACGGTGTCAAGGTTGTCTATGGGGATGTGTTCAAAGGCGGCAACACCCCAGGGGTTGGTGATTTGTTGGTGGGTACGGTCAGGGAGTTGCAGGGTGACGACGAACCCGGCTAAGTGGGGCCAGGCACGGCCGTGCGGCTGCACCCACACTTCCACCAGACAGTCGGTTGGGGCCAGGGCGTCCCGATAAACCAGCACTTTGAGGGGCAAGTCGGCTTGTAACTCCTCGGTTGGTTCAAGCGCCAGCAGTAGCTCTGCATAACGCTCTTCTGTGGAAGAAGCACGGAGGGGGATAGGCGCGCCTTGGGGTTGCAGCAGGGTCAGCAGCTCGGCAGAGAGGCGGAAAGACCAGCCGTTTTCCAGTTTTTCTACGCCCATGCGCAGCCTATCTACCAGTGAAGGTGCAGCAGTGGGAGTTGGCAATAGGAAAGAGAGGTTGGGCTGCCGGGCGTTTTGTAGGGAGGGAAGGGCATCAGCCTGGTCGGCCAGGGCCAGGCGGTAGAGACGGCCGTAGGCGGCAGCACAGGTCAGGCAGCCATCCAGATGCGTGGCGATGTGGGGGAAGAGGGGGAAAGGGTCACGGCCGTCCATCTGCGCGGCCACATACCCATCAAGCTCCTCTAATACAGCGGCACAGGTGGCATCGTCGCCCGTCACCTGCAAAGCTGCCCTTAACTGTTTGTGTGTTGTCCTTTCATCGGCCATCCTGATCTTCTCCTATAGCAAAGACGTTCGCGGCAGCTAATTCCTTTCCTGTAAAAGCAGCGACTGGAGTTTGGTCAATCTCCAATCTCCTAATCGCCCATCTCCGCCAACAATATCACTAATGGTGGCCACTGGCGCAGCTTGGCGATGTTTTTAGAACGTGTGACCTGGATGTGGCTGGGCAGTGTTTCCATTTCAGCCAGTTTGCTTTCAATTTCAGCCAATATCTCATCAGGCAGGTCTTGCAGGTAACGGCCGATCACCACGCGGCGCGAGCGGTCACTGATGGGCGCCTGTTGGATGGCGGCGTAGAGATCGTGTAAGTGGGCGGCGACGGCCGTTTCATCTTCCAGTGTAGGCTTTTCTACGGCCACGTTATTTAAAATATGGTCCAGGTCATCTTCGGCGGCAAAGGTCAGCCGGGCGCGGCGGCGCAGGGCATCAATGGCGATGTGGCTGGCGATTTGCCTGGCCCAGGCACGGAAGGCAGCCGGTTCGTGACACGCATCCAGCCGTTGGTGAATGCGAATGAGGGCGGTTTGGGCACAGTCCTGTGCCAACGCCTCAGCTTCCGGCTGATCATACACCACTTGCAGCGCCACCCGGCTGAGATAACTGAATAATGCAGCGTAGGCCTGCGGGTTGGCATCCTGGCAGGCATGATACCAGGTGGCGCTGTCCATGTAAGCAGGGGGAGCGTGGTTCATAACTGGCTTCTACGCAAAAAAATAGCACACGGTTTTGTGTGCTATTTTTTTGCGTTATCTATCTGTCTGGTTACGGTAAAACAACGACATCTTGGGCTTGTAAGCCATTGCGGCCGGGGCCAACTGTGTATTCAACAGCCTGGCCGTCTTGCAATGTTTTGAAGCCATTGCCCTGGATGGCGCTGTAATGGACGAACAAATCGTCGCCGCCTTCACTGCGCTCAATGAAGCCAAAACCTTTGTCTTTGTTAAACCACTTGACAGTGCCAGTTTCACGCTCTGCCATATCAAAACCTCCAATTTCCAGGCAGCCAATTACGAACTAATGTTTACTAATACCGCAAAACCTGCTACCTGACTGTGAAGCTGAGGAGGTTTGTGGATTTCGTTACCTGTCCTAAAATAGCAGCCTGATTTGTAAATATCGGCGGAAAGGCTAACACAGAGAAGAGAGGTTGTCAATGCGCGGCAGGCTTTGCCTAAACGCTGCTAAGGTAAAAAGGAGATTGAGCGATCACCTTGCCACCCTATCACTTCCTCACCCTACCCCTCCTCACCCCATCACCTTATAATCAGGGCTATGCAGGTGGAACGAATTTGTATTGTGGGGTTGGGATTGATTGGCGGGTCACTGGCGCTGGCGCTGCGGCTGGCACAGCGCACGGCCGTGCCCACCTTTCCCCTCCATCTCACCATCGTAGATACCAACCCGGATACACGGGTGGCCGCCGAGCGGCTGGCCGATGTGGTGACAGACGATCTAGCGACCGGCGTGGCAACGGCGGAATTGGTGATTTTGGCGACGCCGGTGCGGACGATTTTGCATTGCCTGACGCTGCTGCCAGTGGTACGGCCGTCTGGCCTGATGATTCTCGACCTGGGTAGCAGCAAGGCGGATATTTGCCTTGTCATGGATAATTTGCCGGCCTCGTTTCAGGCGGTGGGCGGGCACCCCATGGCCGGTAAAGAGGTTGCCGGGTTTGGCGCAGCCACCCCCGATTTGTTTCAGGATCAGACATTTATCCTGTGCCAGACACAGCGCACGACGCCGCAAGTGGAAACTGTGGTGCTAGACCTGGTGCGGCGAGTTCGGGCGCAACCGCTCTTTTTGCCACCGGCGTTGCATGATGAAATGGTGGCCACAATCAGCCATTTGCCATATGTGGTGGCGGCTTCGTTAATGCGAACGGCGGCGAGCCTGGCGGACGAGCGCTTGTGGCCGGTGAGTTCATCGGGTTTTCGGGACACGTCGCGGGTGTCGGGCACCAATCCCCAGATGATGCTAGACATTTTGCTCACCAACCGCACGGCCGTATTGGGGCAAATTGCGGCGTTTCAGGAACGGCTGACGGCCGTGACGCAACTTCTGCAAGCGGCTGATGAGGAGAAGCTCTATCGCTGGCTCAGCGAAACCCAGGCGGTGTATCAGACGTACCGGCGATTTAAGCAGTAATATGTGGCGCAAATCGTAATCCGCAGTCTGAAATCCCAGTTACGGATTACCGATTACGCCGTACCGATTAATGGAGGTTCTTATGTATATGCTGGTAATGGTGTTGGATGATCCCACGCGCCTCAATGAGATTCTGGATGCCTGGACGCAAGCCGGTGTGCCCGGCATCACCATTGTAGAAAGTACCGGCGTCAACCGCGTCCTGGCACGTCAGTCAGCGCGTGCTGCTTACGCGGGATTTGGGCAAATTTTTGGCGGGGGACGAGTCGGGCACAATACGATCTTTTCGGTGATACCCGCGCTGGAAGTCGCGGAAAAAGTGGTGGCGGCTACAGAAAGCGTATTAGGAAACCTGAGTGAGCCGCATACGGGGGTAATATTTGTGCTGCCGGTAACCCAGGCATGGGGTCTGTCGCCACATACGGCAAATCATCAGGGGGAGTCATGATCTGGTTGCAATTTATTATTAGCGCAGCGGTCGTGGTGATAGCCGCTCATTTTTTGGCGCAACATGGCGACATTATTGCCGTGCGCACCAAATTGGGCGGGTTGTTTGTCGGTACGGTCTTTCTGGCGGCGGCTACTTCTCTGCCGGAGCTGCTGGCTTCGTTTAATGCGTTCCGCGTAGGCGCACCCAATCTGGCGGCCGGTAACTTTTTTGGCAGCAATATGGTGAACATGGCGTTGTTGGCTGTATTAGACCTGCTTTATTTTCAAGCGCCTTTGATGCGGCGGATTGCCGTCAATCATGTGCTGACGGCGGGACTGACGATATTGCTCATGCTTATTGCGGTTACTTCTATTGTGGCCGATATAGATATTACCATTGGCTGGGTGGGACTGGATAGCATCATCATCATTGCCGGTTATTTTGTGGGTTTGTGGGTGATTCAACAGGGGGCGCGGGAAGGGGGGGCTACGGCCGTAACCCCCGACATAGAACCCGGCCCCAATTTCCCCTCCCTGCGGCGGGGTATCATCGGTTTTGCCCTTGCCACCATTGTCCTGATGACTGTTGTGCCCGTTTTGGTAAACGCCAGCACCGGTATTGCCGAGATCACCGGGTTGGGGACGGGTTTTGTGGGCACTTCGCTGCTGGCACTGGTGACATCGCTGCCGGAGCTGATTGCAGCGTTGGCCGCCATGCGGATCAATGCCTTCGATCTGGCTGTGGGCAACCTGTTTGGGTCGAGTGTATTTAATATGTTTGCCATGGGGCTGGCGGATTTTGCGTATTTAGACGGCCGTTTCCTGGGCGCGATTGATCCCAACTTTGCCATTGTTGGCCTGTTGGGCCTGCTGCTGACGGCGATGGCGCTTATGGGCACGTTGGCTCGTGTAGAACGTCGTTTCCTCTTCATTGAACTTGACAGCGCTGCTATTTTGGTTGTCTATTTCCTGGGCATGTATCTATTACTTATACGCGGGGTGGGTATTTAGCAATCGTTCGTTTGGCGATGGGGGCAGTTTTGGAGATTGGACCCATCGCCGACAGGGAGATGCATCATGTACGAAACCAATATATATGAAGGAATGTTGGCCGAAACTGTCACATTGACCGGCGCAAAGGGGGACATCATCAATGCCTATTATGCCCGGCCGCTTGGCCCTGGCCCTTTTCCCGGCATGGTAATCATTCACCATATGCCTGGCTGGGACGAGTGGTACCGGGAAGCCACCCGCAAATTTGCTCATCATGGGTACGCGGCCGTGTCACCCAATTTGTATTACCGCGCCGGGCATGGCACGCCGGAAGATGTGGCCGCCAAAGTGCGGGCGGCCGGTGGTCTGGCCGATGAGCAGGCGGTGGGCGATATTGCCGGGGCGCTGCATTTCCTGAAAGCCCAACCAATTTTGAATGGTAAAGTGGGCGTGTGGGGTACCTGTTCCGGTGGTCGCCATGCCTATCTGGCAGCCTGCCGCGCCCCTGGTTTTGACGCGGTGGTGGATTGTTGGGGCGGCCGTGTGGTCATGGCGGAGGCGGATCTGAATGCGAAGTACCCGGTCGCTGCCATTGATTACACCAAAGACCTGGCCTGCCCCTTGCTGGGCATTTTTGGCGCAGATGATCACAGCCCCACGCCGGAGCAAGTGGCCCAGCATGAGGCGGAATTGAAAAAGCAGGGCAAGGAGTACGAATTCCACATGTATGACGGCGCGGGGCACGGCTTTTTTTATTATGATCGGCCGGCATACCGCCAGCAGCAAGCAGTGGATGGCTGGCAGAAAATATGGGCATTTTTAGGGAAGCATTTGGTGTAGTGTGTGGCCGCGGCCACACACTACACACTGGACGAGCGTATGTGTACGATGATTGTGCAGCAGGTAACAATTGAGGGCAGCGGTAAGGGGCGCGAAGGTTGGATGGTGGTAAATCAGGCTAATGTTTCCTATGACCATCCTTTCCATGCGCCCTTTGAACATGCCTTGAACATTGATTTTGTGAATGTGGGGCAAGGTCCCGGGGCGCGGGTGGCGGTGGAGTTAAGCGCCGAAGCCGCGCGCTCCCTGGTACAAACCATTCAAGCCGTACTCGCCGAAGCGGAGAGTGGGGGGCATATTGTTTAGTGAGCGGTGCAACCCTCCAGACGTGAGCAGAAGGCGTGGCAAACGTCTGCGGTAAGTCCCGCATACAAGATGTAAAACTCATTGTTGTCGCGGGTCAAGGTATAGCTGTGGCTGCATGGTTCCAGGGTGGGTGACTGTGGTCCGCGTAAGTTAGTGTCGGGGACGCATTGCATGAAGGTAATCGGATTCAACAGAGCAGCCCGGTCACCGACGGCCACAATACCACTGTTTTGGGGGATGTTGGGATCACTGTAGACGCGGGTGCTGACGGCGCCGGCCTCCTGATAGCAGCCAACAATGGCACTGATACCGGCAATGGGCGCGCCGAATTGGGGCTGCCCGGCCAGAGTAGCCATCACCCCCAATGAGGTGAGCGCATCAGTAAAACTTTGCCCTTCAATCGTGTTGTAGCCCTCTAGTTCTGGCAGTAGTTCTGCGGCTGAGCCACCGCCACCACCGGGCAGCATGTCACAACTGACCAAAAGCAATAAGGACAACATCATGACGCTTAGAAGAATAAACATTTTGGACATTCGCAAACTCCTTTTTATTGATTGCTGGTTTTACCTTTGATAAGAGCAACCAACACAGCCTTTGTGGGAGGTCATCACAATGATAACAATTACCAATGGTTATGAACATGACTTTATTCAGACCAACGGCATCACCTTGCACACCGTCATGGCCGGGCCAGCAGATGGCCAGCCTATTATACTACTGCATGGGTTCCCCGAAGCCTGGTTTGGCTGGCGCAAGCAGATCATGGCTCTGGCGGGGCAGGGCTTTCGGGTGATTGTGCCCGACCAGCGCGGCTACAACCTGAGCGACAAACCACGCGGCGTGGCGGCATATCATCTGGATAATCTGGCGCGGGATGTAATTGGTTTGATGGATGGGATGGGATACCAGGATGTATATCTGGCGGGGCATGATTGGGGCGGGGTGGTGGGTTGGTGGCTGGCTGTGCATTTTCCGCAACGGCTGCGCAAACTGGCGTTTCTGAATGTGCCGTTTCCCACCGTTGCCGTGGCCGCGGTACGGGCAGGCAATACGGCGCAGCGGCGTAAGAGCTGGTATGTGTTGGCTTTTCAACTGCCCTGGATCGCGGAACGGGGTTTCCGGCAGCAAAATGTGGGCGAGGGGCGCAATATCTTGCTGCGTACCAGTCACAAGACAACATTTTCCCCGGCAGAACTGTTGGTCTATGAACACGCCTGGGCAAAACCGGGGGCGGTAACGGCGATGCTTAACTGGTATCGGGCTAATTTGCGTTTGTTTCTGACGATGCCGCAGCCACCGTCGGCTTCCATTCTGACGCCGACGTTGATGCTGTGGGGAGAACAAGACCGGGCGTTGGGCAAAGAGCTAGCGTCGCCGAGTATTGAGTTATGCGCGGACGGCCGTCTCCACTTTTTCCCTAACGCTTCTCACTGGCTGCAACATGATGAGGCGGAGGCGGTGAACAGGTATTTAGGGGAGTTTTTCAGTACACAAAAGGAATGAGCTTCCGCACCCGGCTTTGGTATTTGCTGTAATTGGCGTATTTTTCGGCCAGCCATTGTTCTTCGCGGCGGGATTTGGCATCGAACAAGAGGAAGAGCAGCAGCGCCAGCACCAGGGTAAACCCACTATGCATGAACAGTCCCCAGCCAAATGCGCCCAAGATGATGCCGCTGTAAATGGGATGGCGTACCAGGCGATACGCGCCATGTTCCACCATTTGCGCGTCTTCTTTGGGATGGGGCACGGCCGTAATGTTATCCCCCAGACTCCACACCCCCGCCAACGCCAGCAGCAGCCCGCCACCCATAAAAACCAGCCCGGCAGCCAGGCTGATGGTGTGCCAGGGTTCGGGCCAGGGGGTAGACGGCCGTAACACCAACGGCGTCAGCGCCATCAGCCCTAACAGCCCAAACTGCACCACCACATATCCCTCACCCCGCTTGCCTGCTAACTTATCCCATTTCAAGGTGTGCCTCTAAAGGTATTGGGATATTAACCAATCTCTCAATATCTCAATATCTCAATATCCCAATCTCCTTCTTTTAGCCACAGCCGCCGCTGCCGGGGGCGCGTTTTAATTGTAGCTGTATTTTGGGTGTGTAGTTCAGTTCAAACAATTCCGGTTCGGGGGCGGCGGCGGCGTGGTTAGCGCCCAGGGCAGCGGTGAAGGCGTAACGGAGTTGGTCGTCACGGCCGTCTACGGCCACATATTCCGCGCCAAACGTGTCCTTCGTGAAGGTCGCCAGCCAGTTATTGACGCCGCCTTCCAGAATGTAGACGTTAGGCACACTTTCAGCCACCAGCAGTTTCCAGGCCTGGGTAGCGGCCGTTTCGTCGTTACTCATCACCACCACCACCGTATTGGCCGGTTCGGCAATCAATTCCGGCGTCAGCGCCAATAGTTCTTCTGATGACACATGCTGCGCGTCCTGAATGTGGAACAGGTTGTAATCTGCTTCGCTGCGCACATCCAACAGGCGCACCTTGATTTTGGCGTCGTGCAAGGTTGCCAGCAGTTCACCGGGGTGAATTTGTACGGCGCGCTCCGCCAGCGTTCCTTCCTTTTCCGGGGCAATGGCCTGCCAGCGGTCGGCGGTGGTGGGTTGTCCCAACACAATCAGACCAATGCCGCCCAGGAAGATGATGGCCGCGGCCACGTAGCGCCAACGGGGAGCCGTGTTGGGATCAGCGTTGCCAAAATGTTGTTCCAGCTTTTCGGCCACCCAAAACATGCCCAATGCCATCACAATCAGCCCCAGCACCACCACACCGGTAGGCAGACCAAACAGTTCCGGCAGGGTAAAACGCCCCATATAACTGCTGTTCCACCACTCATCATACAGTCCCACCGTTTCGCCAAAGAGGAAAATGCCAAACAACACGCCCAGCACGAAGAACACGCCGTCTAGTTTGGCAGTAGCGGCCGCCACCAGCGATGTGCCGGGGCAAAAGCCGCCGATGATGAAGCCAAAACCCATCACCAGTCCGCCGACAATGCCCGGCCAGAGGTAAGTAGGATTTACCCAGATTAGATTGTAATCCAGCCAGCCCAGACCAGAAGCCATAAAAATGAGCAGCATGGCCACAATGATCGCGCCAAACATCACCTTCAACACGGTCATGTCTTTGAAATAAAATTGAGCCGCCAGCTTTTTGCTGTTGCCAAAGCCGGCGCTTTCCAGCACGTAGCCAAAGCCAAAACCAATCAAAATATAGACGACATACGCGCCGTAATGTCCGAGTAATTGCGTGAGAGGGAGAGGAAAGGTAGCCATTTTGCCTCAACTATGATCCACAGATTCCGCAGATTTTACAGATTATTTTGTATGCAAAATCTGCGGAATCTGTGCAATCTGTGGATTAATCAGTTCCAAAAACGCCTTAGGGAGTAGGCCAGCAGGTAAGCGCCGGCGAAAACGGCGAACATGAAGGCCCAACTGCCGACGGACAGTACCGCCCCGCCGGAGAGGGCCTGACCGCTGGTGCAGCCGCGCGCCAGGCGGGCGCCGTAGCCCATCAGCCCACCGCCGACAAAAGCGGTGACCCAGCGCAATTGTTTAGAGACTTGTGGGCCGCGATTGGTTTCCACTTTGACACGGCCGTTCACCAGCCCACTGACAAAGCCACCCAAAATCGTGCCCACCGTCAACATCACAATCCAGCTATCCAGTGCGTTGGCCTCACCGCCGGCCATTGTCACCAGATAGGCCACGCGGTCTATATGCTCCGGGGCGATCAGGTCTTCAAAATAAACCAGGATGCGGTTCAGCCCGCCCGATGCGCCCAACCCATTGCCGGTGATGAAAAAGGCCAGGAACAGCACAATTCCCAGGGCAATGGCCGCCGCATACGGGTTGATATACTCCTTCGCCTCCCGCTTTGTCAGCGAAAAGCGTCTGGTTTTGGGTTGGGTTGGTTGCTCGGTTAAAGTGGTCATATTTCCTCGTGAACCGTAACCCGTGATTCGTAATCCGTAATCTGACGGTCTACGGTTTACGGGTCACGGATTACGGATTACGTGCTAATCCGTTACGGCCGTCGTCACCTCCACCTCGTCATACCCCAACATCATGCCCTTAATGGCGGCGGTGGGGGTATGGCCGGTGGTGGTCAGGTAAACGTGCATGACAACAAAGGCAGCCAGCGTCCAGGCGATCAGCGTATGGAAAGGGGCCAGGAAAGGCAGGCCGCCGGTACGGGCAGCCATATCCGGCCACTGCTGTGCCCCCCACATCACCATGCCGGTGAGGATTTGCAGCGGCAGCAGTACGTTCAGCAGCCCAAAATAGGTAATTTGTTGCAGCGGGTTCAATTTGTGATCCGGTGTTTTCGCGAAGGGGTGGGGATCGCCCCGGAAAATGCCGCGCAGGTAATAGACGGCTTGCTCAACTGCCTGGTCAATAAAACCGCGTGGGTGGGGCAGGTATTGGCGAATTTCGCCGGAGGCCAGGTGGTAGAAGAGGGATAGCGCCGCGTTCACCAACAGGATGAGCGCCAGGATGTTATGTACCTGCACCACGTAGTTGAAGCTGAAGAGGCCAAATTTATCCGGCTTGTGGATGATGAGACCGGTGACAAGGAGGCCAAGAATAACGGCCGTTTGCAGCCAATGCCACAACCGCTCATACACGCCATACATGTACACGCGCTCGGTCGGTGTGTGGGCTGGCTCATTTTTGCGCCTGAAGTAGATGCGCAGTGAGCTGTGCAACATGATGCCCAAGACCACACCCACAAACATGAATATGCCCAGCCAGTCCACCCAATAGATACTGCTGTGCCCAAAGATGTAAATGCTGGGCACGGCTGCGTCGTCTGATTGGGTGGCAGGTTTGAAGAAGAGCGCGCCACCATCGTCAAGGATGTCGCCGCGCACGGCCGTGCCGCCACTGTTCACAAAGGTCGGCGTGGCTCCACCCGGTGTACTGCCAGACAGGGAAATAGCCTGGGTAATGCGCGACTCTTCGCCGTGACAGGCGCCACAGTCGCGGGTGGCCCATGCGCCGGTAGCCGTGTTGTGGTTGATGGAGTACGGCCGTATCTCCCCTACAATATGTGCGTTTGGCAGACCGCGTTCGGCAAACCGGGTAGCCAACAATGTCTCTTTGGCCTGGGTGTCAACAAGCAGTTCGGTGGGAGACAGACGGCCGTCATGGTCCGCGTCAAACACCTGGAGCATGTGCGCTTCATACTCATCGCCATCGAGCCAGATCGCCTGTAAATCACGCAGGGGTACCGGCCGTTCCGGGTCGCCATAGACCCAATACCAGGCGGTGATAAGATTGTAGGGAGCCAGCGGGGCGGCGCCATCAGCGTTTTGACGGGGCAGCAGCACCGGCTCGTAGCCCGTAATCAATGCATTGGGGTCGCCAGCTTCGCCGTCAATGCCGCGCCAGGTGGTCAGGGGGGAACCGTCGGCGTTAACGGCCGTCCAGTTCACCGATTCCAGCGCCGGGGCGTAAAGCTGCGGCGTGTGGCAGCTTTCACAAGCCACCGCTGCTGTGTGCCGCTCTTTGTAGGGCAGCCAGTTGTGCGTATCTTCGATGCTGTGGCAGCTTTCGCAGCGGCGTAGGGTGTTGTCCAATTCCGGGGCGATGGCGCTTTGGGCGCTCTGCCCTTTGGCAAACTGGTGCAGCGGCCGATACAGATATTCGCCTAAATCCAGACGGCGCGGATCATACGTCAGATGCTCCGGCTGTGTCTCACCCAATTCCTGAAAGTGGACGGGATTGTTCAGGGCGTAATGGCAGTCCGCACAGGCCAGCACCCGCTCGGCGTGGATGTCCCAGGAGCGGTTTAATGTCTGCTTGTCGGCCAGATTGAGGCCGGAATTAAGCAGCTTTTGGCCGGACATCACCTGCCCGGTAGTGAGTGTGGAATAGACGTCCGACTTCTCGAAGAAGTCGAACGTCTGCAACGCCAGGGTGAGCGGTGTTTGTAAATCGGTATGCACCGCGCCATGACACGCGCCACAGTTTTCGGTGGTGGGGTCTTGAATGGAGATGTAGTTGGGCAGCAGTTCGCCGTTTTCAGCAAATGCGCCGGCGTTATAGTGCCAGCCGTCCAGCATTGGTTCCACGATGCCGCTGTTGAACAGGGTGGCGGTGTTGGCCCAGGCAAACTGGCCAGATTGTAACATTTGGCCACGCGCTTCGTTGTTCGGGTTTGCCGTGTGGCAGAGGAAGCAGTTCATCTCCACCGTGCCCGATTCGTCCCAATCCCAGGCGACCAGTTCACCCGTGTCCGGGTCTACGATGTGGGTTTGGGGATCGTTAGGCGCTATGGCCAGGTTGGCGAGAGGCAAACCATCACGGCTGGTGGTGGCGGGGCCGCTGCCTGCGTGCCGCAGCCCCACGGTCATGAGCCATTCAGGGGTGGTCAGGTCAATCACGTCATCGCCTTCGGGAGAGAGATAGCGGTAGGTGATGGGGTCCCAACGACCGAAAAGCCCAGGGCTGCTATCCCAACTTTCCCCATCGGGCTGGCCAAACTGGCTCAAACCTACATCGGCGTGGAAGCTGTGGCTGGCAATAAATTCCGTGTCGTGACACTGGCCGCAGGTCTGCATGGTGGAGATGGGCGCGCCAGATTCCAGGACGTTACGGCCGTGTGCATCCAATAAGGCAAAGGTGGGGTGCAGTGGTGAACCTTTTGGCAGGGTTTGTTCCTGGGCAACGGCTGTGCTGCCTATTGCCAGCCATACGGCCGTTAACATCAACGTGATGCCTGTTCCATAAAGAAAGTGGTGTCGAAAACGATGTAATGTACGCATGGTTGTTGTGTCAATTTCCGGTTAAACCTTGTTGGTCACGGCCGCCCCAGCGGATGGGGTCGCCGTAGTAGCCGAGAGCTTGCCAATCTATACGGCCGTCCTCCCCATGGCAATCATTACATTGCAGCGCGTTCTCTTTGGGGGCGACCATATGGCTCAAATTCCAATACATTTCCGTAGGCGCAAAGCCGTATTCACCGCTGTAAGGCAGCCCGGCCGCGGCCATGCCCAGCCGCGCTGACTGATCCCAATCAAACGTTGTCCAGTATCCATCCTCGCCGACCGTTTGCGGCTGAATCAGGTAGTTATAACCGGCGTCGTAAATCTGGTTGGCCAGGTGAACTTTGAAGGGCCAGATTTTGGCGCTGTCGTCGTTGATGTTACCCAACGGGGTGTTGATAGGGGTGGAAATGGTAGGGTCAATGAGGTCGCCCATAATGTAGCGGTCTGATGTGCCGTTGTACCAGAGATAAGCAGGCATAAAACCTTGTTCGTAAACGAAGCTGCCCTTGATCTTCAGGTAGGTGTGGGGGTCTTCGGGGATGGCATCATTCCCGGCCGTTGACCAGTCCCAATGCATTTTGGTGGCATCGCGCACCGCGCCTTCGGGGATGTGGCAGGTCTGGCAGGCCACATTGTCTACGTGGGCGTTGATGCGTTCATCGCTGTGCAGGTCGGCGGCGTGGCAGTCGGTGCAGGCCACCTGGTTTTCGCTGTTGACACTGACGGACATGGCCTGCCCGGTGATGCGGTGGTCTTCGGCCTGATGGCAGTCGGTGCATTGGAGGTCGTAGCGGCCCATGTGCACATCAATGTCTTCGGTGGGGAAGTAGAGCGTTTCGTCCATGTCGCCATGTTTGACGGCGTTGCCGCCGCCACCGTTGAAGTGGCAGCTACCGCAGTTTTGGCGGGTGGGGTAATTGACGCTTTGGGCGGCCGCTACCAAATCTATACCTTCGGCGGGCAACCCAGCGGCCCCTTTGCTGTAAAGACCGGTATCGGCGTGGCAAACCAGGCAGTCTACGTCTGTTTCCGTGGCCGTTTCTTGAAAGTCGGCGTCATCCCAACCATACCCGGCATGGCAGCGGGTGCAGCCCGTCCAGTTGCTTTGGATACCAATGCAGAAGTTGTTGATCTGGTTGGCCTTGCCAATGGTGACGGGTTCGTCACGGCCAGGCAACAGCACCGGTTCACTTTCCCAGGTGAAGTGGGTGGTGTGCATCACCTGGTCGGCGGCTTCTTCATGACATTCCAGGCAGGCGGCGGTGACCTCCTGGCCGGTTTCATAAGGGCCGGTCATGAGTTCGGTGTGGTCGGTGTGGGGCACTCGTTGGGGGACGTTGCTCCAGGGGTCAGTGGTGACGGCCGTTTCCGCCGGTTTTACCAGCGCCCAAATGGGAGCGGCAATGAGCAGAATCGTGCCGATGATACCCAGGAGCCAGATGTATTTGAAATCGCGCATGTTACACCGGGGAAGGTAATTGAGTAATTGAGTAATTACCCAATTACTCAATTACATAGTTACCAAAACGTCTGATTGCTGCGCCAGGACAGAGCGAAGAATCTGGCGCATGGTGTTGAGGACTTCGATGATACGGCCGTCGGTGAGTGTGTAGGTAACGGCCGTGCCGTTCCTTTCTGTCTGCACCAACCCGCGATCCCGCAGCACACCCAGGTGGCGGGAGACGGTAGGTTGGGGCATGTTCAGCGCCTCCGCCAGAGCAGTGACGTGGCGGGGTTCATCGTCCAGGGCATAGAGGATCAAAATGCGTTTGGGGTCGCCTAACGCCTGGCAGATGTTGGCGTGCAGCAGGCTGAGTTCGTCGAGAGTGGGGTAGTTCATTGTAGTTTCCATCCATGTATTCGCTTATCCGAATAGATGCCCGAAGTGTACGCTGATCGCCAGAAACTTTTCAGGGATGATTGTCATTTTCCGATTGTGACATTTGTCACAAGTTAGGTGGCGGCACGGCCGTGACGGTTTTTCATGCCAAACAGGGCTGCTGGCATAGTTGTCGTTTTTATGCTATTTTTGGTTGGCTCTCTTTATGTGGTGAATCCGTGACCGACGATCAAATAAGTCCAGCTTATTTAGCCAATCTGCTTTCCTTGCTCGATTATCATTTTAGTGAGGAAGAACTGCGCACACTCTGTTTTCAATTGCAGGTGGCGTATGAAACGCTGCCCGCTCAGGGCAAAAAGAATAAAGCACGAGAGATGATTGAGTATATGGTTCGTTACCAGCGATTGCCCGAATTGATAACGCTGCTTGAAAACGAACGTCCCCATGTGAACTGGCAAGCAGGCGTTACATTTGGCAATGAAGCACCTGAATTTGTGCAACTACGCTTCCCGTCACGGCCGTTTGCCGCGCTTATCACCACCAATGGCCCCCAGGCTGGAATGTGGGTTTTTCTGACAGAGCAATCACGCCGGATCGTCTTTGGGCGTCAGGCCGAAGTTTCCATACGCGACCGGAGCCTCAGCAAGAATCATTTTGCTCTTATTGTCACGCTGGCAGAAAACCCGGCACAGCAAAAAAGAGAATATCAGGTGGGCGTGCTAGACCTGCACAGCAACAACGGTACGTTTGTCAATGGCCTCAATGCCAACGGATTGATGCCCCTGGAACATGGGGCTATCGTTGAGGCTGGCGGTTCAAGATTCGTTTTTATGGAATTGCCAACCAACTACTAAATCTATGAGGTGAGGAGTGAGGCATCCTCAAACTTATGTTGGTCAGGTACTACTAATAGAAAATTTAGTTAGAAGTCGGACAATACCCCTATTTGAGGGATGACATGCCTGAATCCATAGCACAAGACGTTGACCATTTCATCACCCGGTGGCAGGCGTCGGGTGCGGCCGAACGGGCCAATTACCAGTTGTTTCTCACCGAATTGTGTGAGCTGTTGGGCGTGGAACGGCCGTTACCCAAAACCCCCCATGAGCAGGAAAACGCCTACGTCTTTGAGAAGGTTGTGCCTTCACCCCACGCCACGACCAACTTCATAGACCTGTACAAACGCGGTTGTTTTGTGTTGGAGGCGAAGCAGGGCAGCGACCCTCACAAGGGTTACGACAGGCCGGATGATGGACAGGCCCCCTTTTCGGAGGCGGCGTTGCGGCGGATGCAGCAGCGCAAGAAGGGCACGGCCGTGCGCTCTGCCCTTGCCACCTTTGCCTGACCAGTAACGGTGGCAGAAGTAGCGGGGTTGTTTGACGGCCGTGTCACCCCCAAACGCCAGGAACAAATCGGCCAACTGCTGGAAACGCTGGCAGCGTTGGGACAGGCGGGTACGGAGAGTGATGGAAGGTTTACGGCCGTGTGATAACAAGCCGGACTTACGGCTCTTGTAGCCAGCCCTCAAATTTCGGGCCGGCGCCAAAGTAGGCATCACTGACGGTGACTTCTACCCGGTCATCCTGGAACCGAAATTGCAGCACCAACTGGTCGTTGGCGGTGACAGCATTGTGTTCCAGGACAAAGGTCTGTGGATCCGTCCAGGTACCGCGAACGGCCACAAGCCGCCCGACGTCGTTGAATTGGAAGCGATAGACGCCGTCCAGGCCGACGGGCATGGCAACCATTGGCTCACCACCGGTAGCGACATAAGCGGTTGCTTCGGCCGAGTCGTTGAACGCAAAGGCGACACTTTCCAGATCCACCACATTCGGCTCAAATACATAGGTCTGACCGGAAATGGTCTGGGCGACATCAGGCAGCGGGGTAACCGGGTTGGCCGCTGGTGGTTGGGCGACGGTGGCAATCGCTGCTTCGAGTTGGGCAACACCCTCCGGATTGGCCGGTAGAGGCTGTTCAAAGTCGGAGAAAGTCGCCAGGATCGGCTCGGCGATGGCTCCGATATCAAAGCCACCACCAGTGGTGACCAGGATCATGTTCCAGAGTGGGAGGATGTAGATGTATTGCCCGTTACGGCCGTCAGCCCGGTAGACGGTCTCGATATCGGGGGCCATCCACCAGCCATAGCCGTAAGGTTCTTCCTCGTCGGGCGTTTCTGACTGGGGAACGATAGCCTCATTCACCCACGCACGGGAGATGATCTGCTCACCTTCCCACTGGCCTTGTTGTAGGAATAGAAGGCCCAGCCTGGCCATGTCTTGTGGGTGCAGAGAAAGGTCGCCCCAACCGCGGTAATAGCCTTGCGGGTCAGTTTCCCACAGGACATCGTGAATGCCAAGCGGCTCAAACAGATATTGCTGGGCGAACGCCAGGGTAGACATGCCGGTGGCTTGCTCCAAGATAGGCGAAAGCAGATGGATGGCCGGGCTGCAATAAACAAACTGACTGCCTGGCTCCGCGGCCATGGGGAGGTCAAGCGCGAACTGGACGTAGTCCGGGCTACCTTGCATCACGATGGTGGTGTCGCCTTCCATTCCATCGCGGATGCATTGGAGGCCGGAAGTCATGCTGACCAGGTCGCGGACGGTAATGGCTTCTTTGCGTGGGTCGAGGTTCGCCATATCGCGGTCGGCAAAGAAGGAGACCATCTTGTCATCCAGGTTTAGTTTGCCCTGGTCAACAGCGATGCCAATCAAGGTGGTCATGACGCTCTTGGTAACGGAAGCCACGTCATGAATGGTCTCGCCGTCATAAGGATAGAAGGTGGCGTCGGCGACAACATAACCATTGCGGATTGCCAGAAGACTATGAACCGGGATGTTCTCTTGACGGATGAACAGTAGTAACTCCGCCAGTTTGTCCGAATAAAGCCCTTGTGCCTCAGGGGTGCTGGTCTGCCAACCGGTCGTGGGCCAGTAGGCTGGCGCAGCCGGTCTTTTTAGCCCACTTAGCCAGGGGATGACCACAAAGATCAATAGCAATACAACGAGGCCAATGGCCACGATGCCCAGGATAATCCTGGTGTCATTTTTCTTAAACTTAATTGTATGTTGCACGGGAATCCTCCTCATCTTTACCGAATGCCGCGACGAACACCGAGATCGGTGCGCTATACGATGAATGAATTCACTCCAGATTCAGCCGCCTGGTGACAGCAGTCTTATCGCGGTGTATGGTAATGGCTGTGTTGCGGCAAGAGGGGCAGGTGGCCTTGATCTTCATGGTCGCCTGCCAGTCATCCATGAGGTATGTATGACTAAAGGGGCGCGCGGCCTCATCGCTGGCTAGTATGCGCCGATAGGAAGTGATTAGGAAGTAACAAATGTCACGAACCCTCTATGAGATGCCCGGTAAGCTCCTCAGCCCTTTTTGCCCGCGAACTCATGGAGTATGGCAACCGTCGCCAAATATTGAACAATTTTATCCATGCTTGTGAAACAGCCCGCCCTCACGTCTACTGGCAATTGGATAAAGTTCCGACGCCCTACTAGAAGCCGTTGTCATTCTCCGCTTGTGGCAAATGCCACAATGCCACAAGATTTGTTGACAACCTATCCACTCTCCTTTACGCTTACCGCATCTTTTATCACTCCCAAAGCAGGCAGCGAAAGTGTCATGTGTCGAAGTGTCAAGTGCCAAGCAACCTGAAACCTGACACCTGTTCACCTGATACAGCACAAGGAGGCAGGCATGAGCGATAACGGCCGTTACATTGCCGACGTAACCATCCCCGATGACGTGCAAATTGAACCGGGCCAGCAGTTTGTGAAGACGTGGCGGGTGCAAAACAGCGGCAGCACCACCTGGGGGCCGGGTTATGATCTGGTGTTTGTGAATGGGAATGCCATGGGCAGCCCGACGGCCGTGCCTCTCCCCAACGCCGCCCCCGGCCAACAGGTAGACATCTCCATCAATCAGACCGCGCCTGCCACTGCCGGCAAACATTTTGGTGACTGGCGGCTGCGTAATGCCCAGGGGCAATTTTTTGGTGAACTGGTCTACCTGCGTATCCTGGTGCCTTACCCGGCCAAAGCAGAAGAGAAACCGGCGAAGGTAGAAGAAAAACCAAAAGTAGAAGAAAACCCGGCGCCACCACCGATTGAACCGGCTGAAGTGGCCTGGGAATTTGAACTGGCTAAATGGCGTCAGACGATCTGGGCCATTACCAGTATCTTTGAATCGGGCAGCCCGGAAGGCAATCCGGCCGCTTACCAGACCTATGACGCGGGGGTTATCAGTTTTGGCAAACACCAGGCCACGCTGGCATCGGGCACGCTCAACCGGGTGTTGCAAGCCTACCTGTCCCGCAGCAGCAGCAGTACCGCCCAGGCGCTCAAGAACGAGTATGCCACGCGGGTGGCGCAGATGGATACCAGTTTGAGGAAGGACGGCCGTATCAAACAACTCCTCCTGGCAGCGGCCCAAGAAGCGGCCATGACCGAAGCCCAGGATGTCGTCTTTGAAGAAAGTTTCTACAAACCGGCTGTGACCGCTGCCCGTGATTACAACGTGCGCTCCCCGCTGGGATTAGCCGCTCTCTATGACACCAACATCCAGGGCGGGCTGTACATCGTCTTGCCCCGTGTTACCGAGCGGTTGGGTGGCAAAATTGGCGAGAAAGGCATTACCGAACCACAATGGATTGCCGCCTTTCTGGACTTACGCGAAGAGCGGCTCAACCGCCTGGCCGACCAGTACATCGCCAAAGGGGACAAAGGCACCGGCAATGCCCTGCGCACCTCCACCTTCCGGGTGCAGGAATATCGCCAACTGCTCCAGGCGGGGAATCTGAAATTGGAAGGCACATTAAACGTGCGCGGCCGGCAGGTGGCCGGTATTTCGTAAACCGTAATCCGTAATCCGTAATCCGTCAAGAACGACGGTTTACGGTTCACGGATTACGAGTCAGGAGGACCCATGAAAGTTCATAACAAAATCGGTTTCCACACCGGGCCAGGGGGCAATGCCTCCGGGATTGGCGACTATTTTAAGGCGCTGGATGCAGCGCGTATTCCTTTTATCATCAAGTCGGTAGGCAGCTATGGGCCTGTTTTTGAGGCCGGGCAACTGGCACGCAAGAGCGGGGTGCCGCATACCCTCGTTTACCGGGTCAGCACGGTGGGGCAAGGCCATGAATATGATTATGATGTGCCCCCATACAAAGACCCCAAGTATGCGAAAGACCCCGAAGGCGGGGCGGCCTTGCATTGGCGGCGTACCCGCGACAAGATGCCCCCAGAATTTGACAAGGAATTGACCTGGATTGAACCCATTAACGAAGTAGACAAAGAGTATTGTGACTGGCTCGGCCGTTTTGCCGTGCATATTGCCAATCTGGCTCATCAGGAAGGCTACAAAGTGAGCCTGTTTGCCTGGTCAAGTGGGGAACCGGAACCGGCCGGTTGGGAAGAGCCGGGGATGCTGGAATACCTGCGGCTGTGCGCCAAACGGCCGAATCAGGCCGCCGTGGCCCTGCACGAATACAGCTACATCGTGGACAACATCATGGATGGTTATCCCTACAAAGTCGGCCGCTTCAAGGCATTGTTTGATGTGTGTGACAAACATGGCATCCCCCGCCCCACCGTGCATATTACCGAATGGGGCTGGACGCTCAACGATGTGCCGCCGCCGGAAAAAGCAATTAAAGACATGGAAAAGGTAGGCGAACTGTATGCAAAGTATCCCGAAATCAAAGGTGCGGCCATCTGGTATTTGGGGCCAAGTTTTGGTGATATTGCCAATAAAGCACAGCGCCTTATTGCCCCGGTGCAGGAGTTTACGCTGCGGCATCAATTTAATGTGGAGCCAGAGAAGGCAACCAGTAAGCCCGTGATGCCACTGCCGGTACCACCCAAACCACCCGCCCCGCCAAAACCACCGGCCCCACCACCAGTCGTAGTGGTAGACCCCCCGCCCCCACCAGTACAACCGACAGCCAAAAAATCGAACGCTGCTTTTGTGGCTGACGTGACCATTCCCGATGACACCCGCCTGACGGTCGGGCAGAAGTTTGCCAAAACGTGGCGGGTACGTAACACCGGTGAAACGACCTGGGGCGTCGGTTATTCTCTGGTGAATGTGGGCGGCAGCCAGATGGGGTCTGGTGGTAAAGCACCTTTGCCGGCAGCCAGGCCGGGTGAGGTTGTGGAGATTACGGTGCAAATGGTAGCCCCAGCGCCGCCGAATGTGTATTACGGGGATTGGCGACTGGCCGATCCGCAGGGCAACCAGTTTGGGGATGTTGTTTTTCTGCGCATTATATCGGAAGCGGCAACGGCCGTGACCCAACCCGCCACCAGCAACAGCGCCTACGTCGCCGATGTCACCATCCCTGACGATACGCCCGTTGCCCCCGGTACGCAATTTGTCAAAACCTGGCGCGTCAAGAACAGTGGCACACGGGTATGGGGTACAGATTTCAGCCTCGTCCTGGTGAATGGTGAAGCGATGAGTAGCCAGACCAGCTATCCTCTGCCCGCCATTGCCCCTGGCGTGACGGGCGATGTTTCCATCAGGCTGACCGGGCCGACGACGCCGGGTGTCCACTTTGGCGATTGGCGCATGAAGGATGATATAGGGAATTTATTCGGCGAAGTGGTTTATCTGCGAATTCAGGTGACGCCAGGCGCGCCCGCTCCTACACCTACACCTACCCCCACACCGCCCCATCACCGTGAGCCACCGGTTGCGCCGCCTTTACAAACCGGCATGAACATCAACCCGGATGCGCCGCACAGCAACCCGCTGCAAACGGGTGAACTACATGGCCTGGATTGGGTGCGGTGGGTGTTCAAGCTGGCGGCGCGGCACAATCCGGCCGAGCGGCAGGACATTCACGCCGCCTTCCGCCAGTTTGACCCGCTGGTGCAGGGGTATGTGGCGCAGGGCATTGGCTCGCTGATTGTGTTGAATCAGGAGACGGTGTGGGGTAATGCGCCCTGGTCGGGGAACAATGACTGGCACACCTACGCCAACCAGCTAGCCGATGTGGCCCGCCAGATTGCCGCCCGCTATAAAAAGTTCGGTGCAGAAGTGGCGTATGAAATCTGGAATGAGGGCGACCTGGAAAATAATCCGGCTTCGGTGTATGTGCCGCCGGCGCAGTTTGCGGTGGTGCTGAAACGGGTGGCGGAGGCAATTCGGGCGGAGTCGCCGCAGTCGCCGCTGATTTTTGGCGGGCTGGCGACGGGGCCGAATAAGGGCATCCCGTATTTGAAGGCGTGTAAACAGGCGCTCAATGGCCCCTGGCCGGTGGATGCGATTGGCGTTCATCCTTACGGCCGTTGGGGAACCAAAGCGCCGTTCGATTGGGGTCAGACCTTTGGCACGTTGGGGCAGGCGTTTGCCGAGTATGAAAAAGAGCTGCCTGGATTGAAATACTGGATCACGGAGATCGGCGTGGCCGCCGATAACGAGATTGGGCCGCAGTATTACCAGGACATTGCTATGTATGTGCAGGATGTGTACAGCACCATTGCCGCCCGATATACGAATCTGATACCGGTGGTTATCTGGTTTGCCTGGTCTGACCTGATGCGTAATGCGGGTATTGTGGACGGCAGCGGTCGGCGCAAATCGTCGGTCTACGCCGCCTTTGAAAACATCCGCAGCCGGAAATTCTGAAAACGTTCGTAGTAGGCGATTTATCGCCATCTGACGGCGATAAATCGCCTACTACGAACCTGAGGCGTTGTCTTGAGCAAAATTGCTGAGATTCAAGCGTTAGTCCGGTATGGCCTTTATTACCTGACTGAACACGCCGATGATGAAGCCCTTGAGGATGACTTTGACGTTTATGATGTGGAGAATGGTATCTTGACTGGTAAAATCAGGCGTACATGGTCGAAGGGTGGTAAGTATGAGGTAGTGGGCAAATCTCTTGACGGCCGTGATATTGGCATCGTTTGTCGCATAACTCAAACCAACAAGGTTCGGGTTATCACTGTCTATGAAGACAATCTCTAAGAAATGAACGAAAAGACTACAACTGACTTTTGGAAAGGTGAGACCTGTGAATACTGCGGCGGGGAAATTGTAGAGAAGTTTGTGACCCTGCACCGCAAAGTGAATGGACATTATGTGCTGGTAGAGAACGTACCGGCTGGTGTGTGTAAGGAATGTGGTACGCGCTACTTTGCCGCAAATACGCTGAAGATTGTGGAGGAAAGCGTACACGGCCGTCGTCAAGCAGGCCGTGAAGAGATGGTAAGGGTATACGCCCTGTGAACGCAAGCAAATTAGCCCGGTTGGGGGTGCCGCCAGGGGAGGCGATGAAGGCGGCGGGCACGGCCGTGCGTGACGCCCGCGCGATGGGTATTCCGAAGCGAGACATACCGGATTTGATTACGGCCGTGGTCGAAAACCCGGCCGACTACACCAATGATGACCTGTTTGGCGGATTAGCCAATGCCATCCTGGCCCAGCACACGCCAATTCCCACCTTTAAGCCCCGCTCCCAGCCCGCCCCCTTTCGCATCTGGGGTGAAGGTTTGGAAGCCGGTTCCATCGAGCAAATTGAAAATGCGGTGCAACTGCCCGTTTCGGTGCGTGGTGCGCTCATGCCCGATGCCCATATAGGTTACGGGTTGCCCATTGGTGGTGTGTTAGCCACGCGCAATGCCGTCATCCCTTACGCCGTCGGTGTGGACATCGCCTGCCGCATGAAACTGACGGTGTTGGATATGCACCCGAATATGATTCGTGGCGAGCAAAAACGACTGGCAAACGCCATTGAAGCCGAAACCCGCTTTGGTATTGGCGCGAATTTTCCCCGCCAACTGCGGCGTGACCATCCGGTGATGGCGGAAGATTGGCACATCAGCCCGATTACCCTGCGTAACCGCGATAAGGCGTGGGAGCAGTTGGGCACCAGTGGCAGCGGCAATCACTTTGTGGAGTTTGGCATTTTGGAAGTGCTGGACGAGGCGGTGGGTCTGGCAAAGGGGCAGTACGTGGCCCTGCTCAGCCATAGCGGCAGCCGGGGCACGGGGGCATCGGTCTGTGACTATTACAGCAAACTGGCGATGGATTTGCACCCGGAACTGCCCAAACAACTGCGCCACCTGGCCTGGCTAGATTTGGATACCGACGCTGGTCGGGAGTATTGGGCAGCTATGCAGTTGATGGGTCTGTATGCCGCCGCCAATCATGCCCTGATTCACAAACATATCGCCAAAAACCTGGGGGCCAAAGTGCTGCTAGACATAGAGAATCATCACAACTTCGCCTGGAAGGAAGAACATGATGGCGAAACGGTGATTGTCCACCGCAAAGGAGCCACGCCGGCGGGGAAGGGAGTGTTGGGCATCATTCCCGGTTCAATGGGCGCGCCCGGTTTTGTGGTGCGGGGTAAGGGCAATGAGGCGTCGTTGCAATCGGCCGCGCATGGCGCCGGTCGCCGCATGAGCCGTAAACAGGCAATCAAATCCTTCACCTGGCACGACGTGAAGAAGTATTTGCGCGAGCGGGATGTCACCCTGATTTCCGCCGGTCTGGACGAAGTGCCCATGGCCTACAAGGACATTCACGAGGTGATGGCGGCGCAGCAAGACCTGGTAGAAGTGCTGGCCCGCTTTGATCCGCGCCTGGTAAAAATGGCCCCGGCCGGCGAACGGCCGGAAGATTGACAATTGTTAATGGGCAATTATCAATGAGTAATTGAAAATGGGTCAGGAGTACCCGCGAAGATTTGGTCCAGGATATGGTATTCGCGTTGTTCCACGATAGCCAGAAATTGATCAGCCCCGCGCATCTCCTTAAAGGCGGCAAAACCCCGTTCCATAAACTCATGCAGCTCAATCCAGCCGGTGCGGCTGGCCGGGTGGCGGGCGGCGCGCAGCACCATGCCGATCATGGGGAAGCGGGTGAGGTTGTCTACACCCCGACCAACATCAAGCACCATGACTAACTGCCGACGGCGTGTTTCGTAGTTGTCACAGAGGCGATAGGCTTCAGCATACAGTTCGGCGGTAAGGGTATCGCTCATGCCCAGCCGGTTTACCAACACATCGAGCAGGTGGGCGTCTAACTGCTGCGTGATTTTGTTGAGTTCGATGGTTTTGCCCATGGTGGCGAGCAGGCGGTCGGGCAGGTATTTGCGCATGGTGCGGTAGACGTTTTCGGCGTCGGCGTCACGCTGGCTGAAATCTTTAGCGCCGTAAATGTCGCTGAGGAAAAATTGGCAGGCACGGCCGTACCGCTTACTGCGCAGCAAATCCTCATGTGTTTGCGCCAGCCGGTCTACCTGCCACTGTCGCAGCACCGCCATTTGGGGCGACAGGCTGGTGGTCTCGACCAGTTCCCGTTCCCCGGCAATGTGCCCCCGCAAGACTTGTTTGAATAATCCGGTTTGTTTCTGATCTTCTATTTCGTCCATAGTGAGTGGGATATTGAGATATTGGGATATTGGGTAATTTTCCGCCCAATATCCCAATATCTCAATTACAGCTTAACGGCCGTTCAAAATCCGCGTCAGATAAAATACCCGTTCCAGCGCCGGGAACGATTCCCAGGCTTCCACCAGGCGGGGTTGGCCGCCAAACTGGATGATGGCCGGAATCAATTCCAGTTCGCGCACGCCGTCGGCGTCCAGCCACACATTCAAAATGGCGGTGCTGGGGTCACCGTCAATCTCAAAGGCAAAGTTGCCCAGTCCGTACACAATCACGCCACCATTGTAAAACTCAATGCCTTGCAAGATGTGGGCGTGGTGACCGATGACCAGGTCAGCGCCGGCGTCAATGGCAGCACGGGCAATGGCGGCCTGGGGTTCACTTGGTTCTTCAATGTACTCATAGCCGCTGTGCAGCACGACGACAACCAGGTCGGCCAGGGGGCGCACGGCCGTGACATCCTCAGTCACCACATCCGGTTCACCCCAGGCCAGGCCAGGGGTCGTCTCCGTAGCGTCCCAGGTTTTTACATCAAACGCACTCAGTGCTTCTACAGGTACATTCACGTAACCCAGGAAAGCGACGGTCAGCCCATTGGCTTCGGTGATGAAGGGGGTGCGGGCCTCGGCACGGTTGGCGCCCGCACCAATCGGTTGCACATGGGCCGCTTTGAGCAGTGATATACCTTCTAACAGCGTTTCTGGCCCATAATCCATGCCATGATTGTTTGCCAACGAGACCACGTCAAAACCGGCCAGTGCCAGCGCTTCGGCGGCTTCTGGGGGAGCGCGGAAAGGGTAACTTTTGGGGGCCGGTTCGCCGCCGGTGCCCAGCGCCGATTCTACATTGCCGACGGTGATGTCGGCGGCCTGGAACAGGTGGGTCACTTTGGCAAAGGGATAGGCCAGGTGGCCCTGAGTGAGGTTATAGCCCAGGCCGCGATCCATCATGATGTCGCCCACGGCCGCCAACTGCACTATGGGCGCGGGCTGTAGCTCTACTTGTAGTAAGGGCAGTAGTTGGGACACGGCCGTTTCCATGCCCGGTACGGCCGTGAGCGTCAGTTGGGTTTGCAGGGGGTAATTCGGCTGATTGGGCCGGATACCATCCACATGCAGCGCCTTCAAATCGGGCGTTATTTCATGCCAGGGCAGTACCGTAACAATCTGGTGGCCGTTTTCCAGAATGGCCTGGGCGTCGGCCAGGGTGATGAACCGCCAGTTGGTGGTAAAAGGGATAGCCAGCGCCAGCGGTTCCTGAACAATAAGCACACCCTCAGGATCATCGCTCACCGCTAAGTGGGCCACACCGGCGGCCAGGTCGGCGGCGGGGTCCTCACTGCGATGATACTGCCAGGGTTGTTGCGCGGTTGCCAGCTCGTTCAGGGCGGAGGTCACGGCCGTTTCCCATTCCGGGGCGGCGGCGACGATGATGGGTGGGTTGCGTGTGGCGGGGGGCGCCTGTGTGGGTGTGGTAGTGGGAGTCAATGTTGGGGTTTGGGTAGGCAGGGATGTCGCTGTGGAGGAAGGTGAGGCAGTGGGCCGAATGGGGGTTTCGCCAAGTACGGCCGTGACTAACACAGAAGCCAATTCCACTGACTCCACCGGCGGCGAAGCACAGGCAACCAACAAACTGGTTAAGACCATGCCGCTAAGAATAAACAATAAACGCTTTATCATAAAAATCTCTCTATGGAATACACGGTTCTTGCTGGTTAACCAGTTGGAACTGGGTAAGGGAAAGTCCCTGTTCGTGCAGCATGGTTGCCATTTGTACGCCTACGTAGCGGTAATGCCAGGGTTCGTAGTAAAAGCCGGTGAGTTCAAACGTTTCCAGCGGCCAACTTAAGGTAAACCCATGCTGGTGGGCGTTGGCCAATAGCCAGATACCTTCGTTTGTTTTATAGAAGTAGGTATGAAACTGTAAATTGGGATCGCCGGTGTAAAGCGGTAGCTCGGGGGAACCAAAATCAATGGTTGTGCCTAATTGGTGTTCGCTGTAGCCGGGTGGGGCGCTGATGATGTTGACGTGGCCGGGGAATTCGCTGGCCCATTTGTTGTAAGCGATGGATTGGGCGCTGTAGCTGCGGTAGCCAGATAACACCTGGGGTTGTAGACCGGCGGCTTGCATGGCTGTGATCAGCTCTATCAATGGCTCCACCATGATGGCGCGGACTTCAATGGGGTAGCCCAATGTTACGTCATTCCCCAGATGATCATTAAGTGAGACCAGGTCGGTAGGAGCATAATCCCGGCTCAGGCCGTAGTTTTGGGTCACAATAGCCCACAAATCGTCCTCAGCGATTAAGCGGTTGGCGCAGGGGCCAACCGGTGTGGGGGTAGGTGTAGCGGTAGGGGTGGCCGTATCAACCGGCGGTGGGGTGGGGGTGCTGGTGGGCACGGCCGTAGGCGGTACGGGTGATGGGGTGATGGGGTGAGCGATGGTCGGTTGGCTGCCAACCGCGATATCGCCGGGTGATGGGGTGATAGAAGGAGACAATGTGGCGGTCGCTGGGACAGATAGGATAGTGGCCGGGGGAGGGGCAACGGCCGTGACCACCGGCTGGCAACTCACCACGACGAACATCATCACCATCAGGCTGAATAAGACAGAATATGGCTGTTTCATAGAGGTTCATATTGTAGCGCAAGCCTTCTACTTGCCCAAAAGTACAGGTTGACAAGAGAGGCGCACAACCGTATTATTTCCGGTATTATAGGTTTTTTACCGAAGTTTATCCGATTAAATGGTGGTTTTGTGGAATGATTGACGATATTGACGCTCGAATTTTGAACCTCTTGCAAGAAAACGGCCGTCTGGCCAACGCCGCTATTGCCGAACAGGTTGGTCTGACGACTTCAACCGTCTTTGACCGCATTAAACGGTTGGAGAAACGCGGCATTATTCAACGTTATGTGGCTGTAGTAGACCCGGCTGCATTGGGAAAACCCATTACTGCTTTTGTGCGGTTGGTGGTGGGGGCGGACACGAATGAGGATTACCTGGCGAGCAAGCGCCAGTTTGCGGAAGTGTGTCTGGCCGAACCCGACGTATTGGAATGCCATACCGTAGCCGGTGAAGATTGTTACATATTAAAAGTGCGCGCGGCCAATACGGGGCAGTTAGAATCCTTGATTGAGCGGCTGCGGTCGCAAGCATTGGTGACCAGAACCACTACCAACATCGTCCTGTCTACGTTCAAGGAAGAAACAAAAGTAACCGTTACTTTAGCGCAAGATTCGGATTGAGAGCAGCATGGGGTAATTGCATAATGTGACAAATACCCAATTACCCAATCACGAGGTGCATGATGAATTGGAAAAATCTGTCATTGATGGTTTTGTTGGCGGCTCTGTGGGGGCCATCTTTTGTTTTCATTAAGGTGGGGGTTGAGACCATCCCCCCGTTCACGCTGGTATTTGGCCGGGTGGCCCTGGCGGCTGTGTTACTTTACCTGGTATTGCGCTGGCAGCACGGCCGTTTGCCAAACTCCCTGGATACCTGGAAGCACATCTCCTTTGTAGCGCTGGTACACAATGCCATTCCCTTTGTCCTTTTTGCCTGGGGCGAGCAATATGTAGACAGCGCTCTGGCCTCTATTCTCAATGGCACCATTCCCTTGTTTACCATTCTGCTGGCCCATTTTTTCACACAGGATGATCACCTGACCTTCACCAAAGTTACCGGCGTGCTGGTAGGTTTTGCCGGTATGGTGGTTTTGGTTTACCCTGCCTTTCAAGATGGGGTAGCCGCCACGGCCTGGGGCGTGTTGGCGTTGGTGGTGGCTTCTTTTTTGTATGGTGTGGCGATTGTGTATTCCCGCAATCATTTGCGCGGTTTGCCCTCTTTGGTGGCCCCCACCGGGCAGATGATCATGGCTTCGCTCTTTTTGCTGCCGGTGATGCTGTTGGTGGAACGGCCGTGGACCATACCCGCCCCCTCTACGCTCTCTGTCCTCTCCATGTTGGCCCTGGCCGTGTTGGGTACGGCGCTGGCCTTCATCGTTTACTACCGTCTGCTGGAACGCGCCGGCGCCAGCTACCTTTCTATGGTGGCGTATGTCATCCCCGTTTTTGGCATCATTTTTAGTGTGGTGCTGCTGGGTGAACAGCTAACCCGGGAAATGATCTTGGGTGGTGGGCTGATTTTATTTGGCGTGATGATCGTCAACGGCCTGTTCAATGCCGTGTTTGTGCGGCGTGTGCCGCAGCAAGTCGGCGCTGGCGACTGATTCTATTAGTGCCAGGCAAGGGGCAGAATCGTGTTGGTCAACCAGAGTTGAACAGCCCCTTGCCTGGCACTGCCCTAAATCACCAACACCGAAGTGTCAATTTTGGTCACAATCTGGTGCGCCAGATCATCCAACAAATAGCGTTCCCAACCACTGCCCTGGTGCGCACCAATGACTACCAGGTTATAACCCTCATGTTTGGCCTCGGCCACTACCTCATCCACTACCAACCCATGCCGTACTTTGGCCTGCAAATGGAGGGGGATCGCCTGCAAAACTTCTGCGTCATGTGCCAGCAACTCTCCTTCGCGGGTGTGTTTAGCCATCAATTCGGCGGCATCCGCCCGCAACTCCCACCCCGCCACACCGGGCGCGGCCGTAATTTGGGACATCACATGGAGCACGGTTATCTCTGCGGCCACCCGCAGCAATGGTTCCAGCCGGACTTGCAACCGTTCCAGCAGTGATGGTTCACGCCCTCCTTCACACAGCAAAATTCGATCCAGCGTGCTGGCGTCTTTGCGGGCGATTAACACCGGGCAGGGCATCTGGGCGATTACCCGATCCGCTGTTGGCCCCAACAGTCGTTTGATGAGCCGGTGTCCAGGACGGTCGCCCAACATCACCAGGTCATACTGCCCTTTTTGCGCAACCTGCACAATTTCGGGGGCCACCGCGCCCAGGCCAATCTGTTTTTGGGGCACAATTTGGTAGGGCGCCGTTAATGTGGTGGCACGCTTTAGGATCGCTTCGGCCTGAGGGCGATCCGTTTCGCTGTGAATCACCGTTAACAGCGTCAGGTGACTATTGGTTTTGTTTGCCAGATAAGCACCCAGGCGCACGGCCGTGTCCGAATGCGCCGCACCCCCGGTGGCTACTAAAATTCGCATCTTCTACTCTCCTCTGAAAAATTATGAATTATGAAAGATGAATTATGAATTTTCATTTCTGGTGATATGCCCTGCGTATCGGGGCTCCTATAAAAACAAGAGAATGATAGGAACGATAAGAATAGTGAACATGAACAACGCCAGGTTACGATTGCTGCTCATAATGCCATTGACCAAGGCCAACATCCCCCGTTCATAACGACGATAGATCAAGGCCAGAATGAGGATGGAGACAATGGTGATGCTGGTCATCTCTACCAGTACCACGGTAAAGGCCGGTGGATTGTTTAGCAAAACAGCAGCCAACAGCGTATCTATAAATGTGGTGATGTTTGCCCCCATAATGTAGGGAATGGCATTTTCCCGGCGCACAAACCCTCGCTGGCTCAGCGGCACCAAAATGCTTAACGACAGGCTGACCGACATGGAAATCAGCGTAATACTGGCCCCTAACAAAAACATGACCCAGGGGCGATACACCAGTCGAGACATGCGCCCGACCTGGCTTTCTTTTAATGCCATTTCGGGCAGGCATTTATCAAACAAATTAAAGCTAACCATGATAATGGCTAAACCCACCAGGAACAATGACCAACGGGGCAGGAAAGACATGAGGAAGGCGGCAATGGGGTCAAAAATCACGTCAGTTATCGAGGTAAGTACCGTGCCGGAGCGGAGTTGCACATGGTCAAAAATACCTGCTCGTAACATTGCAACACCAACAAAAAGGGCGGCAATATAGGTTGTGCCGGTGACGGTGAGGGAAAGCAGCCCCATACCCAGGCTGTTGGTCCGGCTGCGGCCACGTAACACATAGACAAAACCGATGAATAACACAATAAAACTGGCCCCCAGCCGGCTGCCGGTAATCATGGTGAACGTACTCATCTGGTCAATGATGCCGGCGTCAAAAAAAGCTAAGGCAGCAGCGGCAACGGGGGAACCACTCATTACCATATAGGCAAAAATCCAGCCAAAACCAAGACTGTTGATGGGGTTGCTGACAGCAAAACGATCCCGCACCAGTGGCCCCATATCGCGCGCCCCCTCCTTCATCAGCGTAATAGCCAGGATGAACAAAAAGATACTAACGAAAAAAATACCTACTTTTTTCCAGGCGATCCGCTGCCAGAAGGGGCGTGACTGGTGGCTGGTGGCAGGGGACACGGCCGTGTCCATTTTCTGCCTGCTCGTCTGAGTACTTTCCCCGGTTTCAACCCCTATTTTGTTGGGTTCATCCATTGACATACCTCCATCGCCCGTTTCCTACGTCATACCGGTTAAGATTACCGTGTAGATGAGGAATCGGCAATGGAGGTTTAGATATTTGACGGCCGTGTCACTCCTGCCGCCGCCGCAACCAATCGGTACCCAGGATTAAGATGATGGAAAACAGCCCCAACAGGACGGCCGTGCCATAAGCACTGGTATACATGCGCCCATCCAATGAACGGAAGATATAAATCGGCACCGTCTCCGTTCGCCCCTGAATGCCCCCACCCACCACCAACACCGCCCCAAACTCCCCCAACGCGCGGGCAAACGTCAGCGTAATGCCATACACAAACCCCCAACGCAGCGCCGGAAACGTCACCCGGCGGAAGGTCAGCCAGCCACCCGCCCCCAATGTGGCTGCGGCCTGTTCCTGGCGCACGTCAAATGCCTCCAACACCGGCACTAACACGCGCACCATGAAAGGCATGGTCACAAACAGGGTGGCTAAGATCATGCCCGGCACGGCAAAAACCACCTGCATATCCCAGGCTGCCATCAGCGGCGCTAAAATTCCCCGCCGGCCGAAAATCAAAATGAGCATGTAGCCCACCACCACCGGTGAAACGGCAAAGGGCAAATCCATGATAGCATTCAACACCCATTTGCCCCGAAAATGATCACGCACAAAGACCCAGGCAACGGCCGTGCCAAACACCGTATGTACCACCACCACAATCAGCCCAATTTTCAGCGTCTGCCAAAACGCCTGCCACACATCAGGCTTATTCACCGACTCCCACATTGTCCCCAGCCCCTCAGCAAATGCCCCGCGCAGCAGCGCCAGCAGCGGTGCAATAATCAGCACCCCCACATAAAGCATCACCATACCAATCAACACCCGCCGCCGCCACAAACTGGCCTGCGTCGCCGGCGTCCCCCGCACCACCGTCGTCATTGTCGCCATATCATTTCCCCACGTAACTCGTAATCCGTAGCCCATAATCCGACCACCGATTACGGATTACCCATTCTCCTTCTTCCGTGCCCGCCGTTCCAGCCAGCCCACCAGGGCAATGACGCCAAAAGCAATCGCCATCATTACCACCGACACGGCGCTGGCCCCCAAACGGTTTTCCGATTCCACCTCGCCAAACACATACACCGCCGCCGTCTGCGACCGGAACGGGATATTCCCCGCCACAATCACAATGGCCCCAAACTCGCCAATGGCGCGGGCAAAACTGAGCAGCATACCACTCAGCAAGGGCAGCCGCACGGCCGGCAGCGTAATGCGCCTGAAAATCGTCCACGAACCGGCCCCCAATGTGGCGGCTGCATCTTCTTGCATCTGGTCAAGGTCAAGCAGCACCGGCTGCACACTGCGCACCACAAACGGGAATGTGACAAACAGCAGCGCCAGCACAATACCCGGCGCAGCGAAAATGATCCGCTGGTCAAACTGCTGCAAAATCCAGCCACCCACCATTTGCTGCGGGCCGTATAACGCCACCAACATCAATCCTGTTACCAGCGTGGGAATTGCCAGCGGTAAATCAATGATCGCGTTGAGAAATGTTTTGCCAGGGAAGGTGTAACGCACCAGCACATAAGCAGTTAACAAACCCATGACGCCGTTGATGAGCGCCATCACGGCCGAAGTCCACAACGTCAGCTTGAGCGCGCTCCAGGCAATCGGTTTTGTCACCTCCTGCCACATAGCGGGGAAACCTTCACGCAGCCCATCCCAGAAAATGACGCTCACCGGGATGATGAGCATGATAAAAAGGTAGGAGAGCGCCATCGCCCGTATGCCCAGTTTGCCCCAGGGAATTCGTTCCTTGCCGGCCGGGAGCGCTTCAATTTTGTCGTTTGCCAAAACATCAATAGCGGTCATAGTCTAATCCTCAATTACCTGGTTACTCCGTAGACGGCACGTTCAGGGTGGCAAAGACATTGGTAAAAATGCCATCATCGCCAAAGAAGGTGGGGGTGGCTTTTGCCCAACCGCCAAAGTAGTCAATGGTGAATACATCTTCAAGCGGGGGATATTGCACGGCCGTAGCCGCCGCTACCTCCTCATCCACCGACCGCAGCCCATATTCGGCAAAAATCTCCTGTGCTTCTTTGGTGAAAAGGAAATTCACAAATGCCTCGGCCACTTCGCGGGTGCCGTGTTTATCCACGTAGGTATCCACCACCGCCACCGGGTTTTCGATCAGGATACTGGAACGGGGAATGACCATTTCGTAATCCTGACCCGCTTTTTGCCCCACCAGCATCTCATTTTCATAGGTAATGATCACACCGCCAACACCTTGTTCGTAGTTGGTAATGCTTTCCCGCGCCCCTTTATCCATCACGGTCACATTGTTGAGAACACTTCTCATAAACGCAGTCGCGGCTTCGTCATCATCGGCCGGGACGCCTTCTATAAAACCGCGTTTGGCCGCACCGTACAGGGCAAGGATATTCCACATCGCCCCGCCGCTGGTCTTGGGATTGGGCGTGAGCACTTCGATACCGGGTTGGGCCAGATCAGCCCAATCTTCGATACCCAACGGGTTACCGGGGCGCACGCCAAACACCACCACCGAGTCACTGACCATGCCACTGTCGCCCACACTTTTCCAATCATGGGTAATAAGGCCAGCATCCACAATGCGGTTGACATCCGCTTCCAGCGAGAGAGCGATCACGTCAGTTTCAAACCCTTCCACCACTGCCCGTGACTGTGCGCCAGAACCCAGATAGGATTCTTCAAAAATCACATCTTGCCCGGTTTGTTTTTTCCAATATTCCTGGAACAGGGGGATGATCTCCGCATAAGCCTCGCGGGGGGTGGTATATGCGCCTAAAATCAGGGTGATCGTTTCGCCATCGGAGTTGTCCACCCCTTCAGTCGCGCCGCCTGTGCTGTTGCAGGCCGTCAACAGAGCTAGCAGCAGCAGGGAGAGGAGGTGGAGAACACGGCCGTGTCCCCCCCGCCTGATCTGGTTCAATAAAAATGCATTTGTCGTCATCATGGCATTCATCTCCTTTTTCTTGTTTCACTTTTCTCACACCACTTTTCTCACATCACTTTCCTCACACCACTTCCTTCAAGGCATGGATTCGTATATTGCTGTGAATCAAAGGCATATCAGCGCGCCGGGACACGGCCGAACGCACAATCAACACCGGCCGTTCCTGCGAATCTGCCAGCACCCGGCTAATCGTTCCGGTCAGGCTAATTTGCCCCATCGCATCTGGCAACGGCGCACCGACCACCAGCATGTCGTAACTATTGCGCTGCAATTCAGCCACAATTTCATCACGCACCGTGCCGGTACGCACGGCCGTTTCCGTCGGCACCCCCAACAATTCCATCGTCCGCCCGCCGCTCATCAAGAAACGTTCGGCGCGTTCCGGCTCTTTCACGTCCGCTTCTTCCGGCGGCAACACCGACAACAACGTCGCTGACGCCCCCAGATGGCGCGTCAGCCGCCCGCTAAACAGCACATCTTCCTTGCCCGGCTCACCGGCCGCCACACAAATCAGAATGTGAGTGGGCGCGGATTGGGCGGTGGGAATGAGCAATAAATGATGTTCCCCCACCTCCAACAGTTGTTCAGCCAGGGCTAACTGCTCGTTCTGACCGTTGAAGCCCATGATCACCAGATCATACGGCTGGCGTTCCACCTCTTGTCGGGCGGCCTGGGCGGGTGCGTCAGACGTGGGACGAATGTCCAGCGCCGCCAGCCCGCTGCCTAACTGTTCTCTGGCCGCCTGCAAATGTTGGTACATGGCTTCCACGTTCAGGTTGTAACCAAGCAGCGTCACCCGCGCATGGGCCAGCCGGGCGATGTGCCCGGCCGTCTGAATAGCCGCCTGCGCCAGCGGCGAGCCATCGGTGAGCAAGAGGAAACGCAAACCGGGATGTTCCAGAGCGTGGACTTGCCGCACACCCACCCACACATCTTGCCCCACTTGCAGCGGCAGCCGTTCCACTTCATCCTGGGAACGGGTAGCTTCTACCAAAATGGCATTGCCGCCAAAAGAGACCGGCGGGGCAATGGGGCGCACACCGGGCAACGGAGGCAGCCGCAGCCGCAGCCGTTCAAATGAGCCGCCAAACGTCACCTGTTCCACTTCGCCCAAACCGAGGCGCGGCGCGCCTAAATCTTGGGGTGAACGGGACAGCACCACATCTTCGGGGCGGAACAAAACCTGGACACGATCATCATGATGCAGCAGGCTGGAACTGTCTTGCAGGGGGAAGGTGAGCGCGCCTAGCTGCACCCCCTCGCCCTGCGCCTGCCCCACTAACAAGTTGGCCGTGCCCAAGAAGGTAGCCACGAATTCGGTCTGCGGCCGTTTGTATAAATCTTCCGGGTAGCCAATCTCCATGAGACGGCCAAAGCTCATCACCCCCAGCCGGTCGGCCAGTTCAAATGCCTCTTCCTGGTCATGTGTCACCAGAATGGTGGTGATGCCGGTTTCGCGCTGGATGCTTTTGAGCGTGCGGCGCAGCTCCAGCCGGATTTTGGCGTCCAATGCGCCTAATGGTTCATCCAGCAGCAGCACGTCTGGTTTGTGGGCCAGGGCACGGGCCAGCGCCACACGCTGCTGCTGCCCGCCGGAAATCTGCTGGGGCAGGCGGCTGCCCAGCCCGGCCAGCCCCACCAGTTCCAGCAGTTCATTGCGGCGGTGACGGCGTTCAGCTTTGGGCACTTTGCGCGTTTGCAGGCCAAATTCGATGTTGTCGGCGACGGTCATGTGCTGGAAGAGGGCGTAGTTTTGGAAGACCATGCCGATGTGCCGTTCCTGGGTGGGCAGGTGGGTAACATCACGGCCGTGCAGCAAGATGCGTCCCTGGTCGGTGCGGATCAGGCCGGCGACCATATTCAGCACCGTTGTCTTGCCGCTGCCGCTGGAACCGAGCAGCACAAAAAACTCACCATCGGCCACTTCCAGGGAGACGTTGTTCACCACCGGATGGCCGTCATACCGCTTCGTCAGATGCTCAAGGACAATAGACATGCTTTCACTCCTCTGCTTGCCAGCATAAAACAAGCCGGTAACAAATTGGTCTTAAAAGGAGTAACAATCTGGTAACAAAAATAAACAGGTGTCAGGCATATTCTTGTTTGTGCCAGCGGATGACACGGCCGTACCTCCCCGCCAGAGAGTATCTTGACACCTTAGAACAAAAGAGCTAGTATTCTCGTGTTGTGATTCCCCCATAAGGAGAAGGACAAAATGACCCAACCAGTCGAAGCGTACATTGCCTCACTTGATGATGAGCAAACTGTAAAAGATAGCCACGTGCTTATTGAAATGATGCAGCGAATAAGTGGTCATGAGCCAAAGCTATGGAACGTGGGCACTATCGGGTTTGATACCTACCATTACAAATATGCCAGCGGGCGCGAAGGCGACAGTCTTATTATTGGCTTTTATCCCCGAAAAGGTAAGATCACCGTTTACCTGATGGACGGCACGGCGCGCTACTCTGGATTGCTGGCTAAGTTAGGTAAACACACAGGCAGTGGGTATTGTGTTTATATCAAGCGGCTTGGCGATGTAGAGCTGCCAATCCTCGAGCAAATCGTGCAGCACTCTTATGACCATATAAAGTCAATGTCCCAAGACGGGCCTATAGACCGGATATTATGGCAAACTGAAAAATAGGCATTTCTGCTTTAACTATTACCGTAATGGCAGGAACTATTATGATCGGAGAAGACATGGCTAAACATACGCGGGTGACGTTGGAAATCGGCCCGAAGGGCAAGAAGGTGGTGGCGGTGGCCCCAGACTGGCCCGGTCTTTCACGCGGGGCGAAGACCGGGGAGGAGGCAGTCGAAAAGCTACGCTCCTATATTCCGCGATATGCACAGGTGGCAAAGCTGGCTGAGATGAACGCGGAGTTTGAGGCCATCAAGGACGTCGATGTGGTGGAGCAGTATCCAGGTACAGGCTCAACCGACTTCTGGGGCATCTCGTTCGCGTTTTCGAGCATTGATAAACAAGCCATGTCGGGTGAGGAATTGGAACGTGAGCTGAGGCTGATGCAGGCGTGCTGGGCTTTTTTCGACGATGTGCGCCGGCGGGTGTCGGCGGAGATGCAGAAGGGGCCGCGAGGGGGAGGACGAGACCGGGACCACATCGTTCGTCATACATTTGCCGCGGAGCAGGATTGGGCGAAGCAGGTCGGTGTGCTCACCCCGGACGGGGCGATGCTGACTGATGAGGGGCTGAAAGCGCATCGAGATGCCTATTGCCAGGCATTCCGGGAGTACCACGCACAGGGCAAGTTGGCCGGCAAGAAATCGACGCTCCGCTTCCTGATTCGGCACACTGCCTTTCACACCCTGGACCATGCCTGGGAAATGGAAGACAAGGACCTGACTGCCAAACAAGCGTGAGGGCGACAGGTCGGCGCCAGGTCGGAGGCGGGCAATCGAGATGGTAAGTATCGAATGTGCGAAGGTTGAGGACGTAACAGAAATTAAGCAAGTGCTTAGCGAGACGTGGCGAGCCACCTACAGTTCGTTCCTGTCTCCAGCAACGATCAACGCGGTCACATCCGTCTGGCACAGTCTGGATCGGTTAGCAGCGGAAATCCAGAATCCACGCATCTTTTTTGGCGTGGCCAAGACCGAAAAGGGCACGATCCTTGGTCTAACTACAGTGGGACAAATCAGTGACGATACGGTTATGCTATCCCGCTTATATATTCACCCTCACTGTCAACGACAAGGAATTGGGAGCCAACTCTTACAGGCAGGCATTACCGCATTTCCCATCGCCCGCACCATCCGGCTTGAAGTTGAGGAAAATAATCACTCCGCGTACACCTTTTATCATACCCACGGCTTTCGCGAAACAGAAAGCAAAGAAGAGCGGGTGGAAGGGGATGTGATTAAGGTCAAGGTCATGGAGAAGCTCATTTAATTGCCCTCCTATGATTGCAGGGCATCATTCCGAAAAAAGAATACCCGGCAATCGGTGCAGGCCTGCAATAGGTGCAGGGTAATAAATAGTCAGGCGACAACCTGAAAAGAGGAGACAAACAGATGAACAAAGTGACACCTTTCCTGATGTTCGATGACCAACTCGAAGCTGCAATCGCGTTCTATACCGCTACGTTCCCAGACTCTGAGATCAAGACTGTTGCCCGTACTGGTGAGGACGGCCCCATCACTTCTGCCGAGTTTGTCGTTGGTGGTCAGTTCTTCATGGGGTATAACGGGGGTTCATACTTCACATTCTCTCAGGGCTTCTCGCTCTTTGTTAACTGCAAGGATCAGAGCGAGGTTGACGAATATTGGAACAAACTCGTCAGCGCTGGCGCAACCCCATTGCAATGCGGATGGATTACCGATCAATTTGGCGTCACCTGGCAAATCGTGCCGAGCCGTTTCATGGAACTCATAGCCGACAAGAACCCGAGAAAGGTACAGGCTGTAATGGAAGCTATGATGCCAATGGTGAAGCTCGACGTGGCGGCACTAGAGAAAGCCTATGATGCTGCATAGCAGACGATATGCTGGCAACTGTCTACCGATAAGCACAATAAAATTCTTGGAGAAAGAAGATCATGGCAAAGTATCTAATTTCATTCCCCAGTGCGGCAATGAATGTACCCGACAGTGAGTGGGAGGCGGTGGGTCGAGACTCTCATGCGGTGATACGCGAGGCGAAGGCAGCGGGCGTCTACGTTTTCGGCGGTGGTATTGATGAAACAGTACCGCCCGTTCTGGTTTCGGCCAATGGCTCAGTCGCTGAGGGAGGCTACCCGTGGGCGCCTCCGCTCAATGGTGGATTCACTGTACTTGAGCTGCCTTCAAGTAAGGAGGCCATCGCCTGGGCCGCCCGTATCGCGAAAGCGTGTCGCTGTGATCAGGAGCTTCGCGTATTCGGGTTTGATCCAGAGTCGTGAGAACGATAGATCCCGTTTCTCACTCAAGAACCCTGGAGCGCTCCGCCATGAAGTACACCGTATCAATTGAGATCGCCATGCCGCGAGAGGAGGTGGCCCAGCTGCTCGCCGACCCGGCACACCTCCCGAAGTGGCTGCGGGGGCTGGTGCTGCACGAGCCGCTGAGTGGGGTACACGGGCAAGTCGGTACCAGGTCGCGGGTCGTGATGCAGATGGGGCAGCAGAAGATGGAGGGCACCGAGACCATCACGCGCCGGGAACCGGCAGACCTGCGTGGGATCCCGAAAGGGAGCGTCGTTCACTTCGACCGCGAGATCGTCAGCGAGGGCATGTGGAGCGCCGTGCGCGACCGGCTGACCGAAGCCAGTCCGGATACGACGCTCTGGGTGAGTGAGAACGAATACCGGTTCAGCGGCTGGCTGATGCGGCTGGTGGGGCTTCTGATGCCCGGCGCATTCCGCAAGCAGTCGCAACAGCACATGCAGGACTTCAAGGCGTTCGCCGAGCAGGGAAAGGACGTCCGCGAAGCGAAGGAGTGATCTGCTGTAGACCGCGGCGAGGATCCGGGCGCACCTGGCTAACGCGGACGTACGCCTGGTCTCCAACACGCACTATGGCAGCTTCTCAGCCCGAAGGGTTGCTCTTCCAGACCGTGCCACCCCATGGGGCAACGGCCGTAACCAGTGTGAGTAGAGATGGTACGGCCGTACCCTCCACCTATCTTCCCTCGCTCAACAGCAAGATTGTTCAATTTTCTGGACAACTTCCACCTCCTCTTGTACCCTATCTGCCAGTTGCCAATTACTCAATTTGAGGATAGAGCATGAAACGGGGAACAATAACCACCATGAACAAAAAGGATTGTCATTTTCCCACCATGTAGAATTGTTGATTTATGCTGATTCGTTGTGTAATGAATCGGCATAATCAATAGTTCGGTGTCCGGAACAGACCAGGGATAGTCGTCATGCCCGATATCTACACGAAGGTCACGAAAGCACCCTCGCAAACCCTCATGGGCCTGATGGACGCTCTGGAACTCCGCGCAGCCGACCCGCAGCAGCGAGCAATGCTGCAAACATACCTCACCGACGCGGCTCTCCCACAGGGAGCCCGGGTGCTCGAGGTGGGCTGCGGCACGGGGGCGGTGACTCGCGTGCTGGCAACTTGGCCTGGAGTGGGCGAGACGGTCGGCGTCGACCCCTCGCCGGTCTTTCTTGCTAGAGCTCGCGAACTGGCCGGCGGCTTGACCGCCATCTCCTTTGAGGAGGCCGACGGGCGGTCGCTTCCGTTTGCGAGCAGCACGTTTGACGCAGTTGTCTTCCACACCACGCTCTGTCACGTGCCAGATCCGGCTGGAATGCTGCATCAGGCTGTGCGGGTGCTGCGGCTCGGCGGCTGCCTCGTCATATTCGAAGGCGACTACGCCACGGCCACCGTAGCCACGAAGGCTGGAGACCCGCTGAACACCTGCGCTGAGGCGTTTCGCGAGCACTTCGTGCATGATCCTTGGCTTGTACGCCGCCTGCCAGCGTTGGTACGGGCAGCCGGCGTGGACCTCAATCGTGTACGTAGCTATGGCTATGTGGAAGCGCCCAACCCAGGCTTCATGCTGTCCAGTTGGGTTGATCTGGGTGCGGATGCGCTGGTCGCCGCGGGCCGGATTGGAGCAGACATGGCGTTAGCGTTGAAGGCAGAAGCCCGGCGGCGCGTCGCCAGCGGCGAGTACTTCGGCCATATTGCTTACATGAGCCTCGTGGCGCGGAAGCCACACTGAACCGCGGTGGCCACCACCGACCGACACCGAACCTGGGCATGAGCCGACGTCCTCCATCTCCTCCCTCATTTATCCCTGGCGCAGGCTGTAGCCCACGCCGGGAATGGTTTCAATCGCGGCAGCGCCGCCGGTTTCCAGCTTGGCCCGCAGGCGGTAGACCAACTGCTTGAGCATCGTTTTGTCGCCACCGTCGCTGCCCCACACGGCCGTGATCAACCCCTCACTCGTCAACACCTGCCCGGCATTGATCAGCAGCGTTTCCAGCAATTTGGTCTCCAATGGTGTCAGGCGAATGGGTAATTCGTTCGGTCTTTGCACTTCGTTGCGGGCGCGATCCAATGTCAGGCCGGCCACGGTCAATGTGCCCGGCGTAGCCGCACCGCCCGCCCGGCGCAGCACCGCCCGTATGCGCGCCACCAACTGCCCCGGACTAAACGGCTTGACGATGTAATCATCCGCCCCCTGCTCCAACCCGGTCACAATCGCTTCATCGCTGCCGCGCACACTGAGGATGATGATCGGCGTTTTGTCATGCGCCCGGATATGGCGGCAGACGCCCAGGCCATCCAGTTTTGGCAAATTCAAATCCAGCACGAGCAGATCAGGTGATTCTTTTTCCCAGGTGGCGATACCGGCCAGCCCATCATGTACTACCAGCGTGTCAAACCCGGCGCGCCGTAACGTAAAGGCCAGCACATCGGAAAGAGGGAGATCGTCTTCAACAATGAGGATTTTCATAGTTGATCAAGACCTGACAGGTTTCAAAAACCTGTCAGGTCTACACGAATGGTAATTCAAACCAAAATACAGACCCACCATCCGGCCGATCCTCCACGCCCACACGGCCGTGGTGCGCCTCGATCACCGTCTTCACCACATACAGCCCCAGGCCAATGCCATACTGCTCCCGGTCTACCGAGTCCAGGCGTACAAAGCGGTGAAATAAATTATCCCGCTCAGCCGGGGGGATACCTGGCCCTTCGTCACATACCGCTACCCGCAAACGGCCGTCCGCCCACTGCGTTTCGATGGCAATGGTTGCGCCAGGCGGGCTATATTTGCTGCCATTCGTCAGCAAATTGACCACCACCTGTGTCAGCCGGGCGGGGTCAGCCGTGATCTCCGGCAAATCATCAGGTTCGCGGCGGGAAACAGCCTGCTGCCGCCTTTCCAGCAATGGCCGGACAATGTGCAGCGCGTCGGTAATGGAATCCTGAATAAGACACGGCCGTGGCCGAATAACAAATTCTCCTGCTTCAATACTGCTGCTTTCCAGCAAATTATCAATCAATGTTTGCAGGCTGGAAAGGCTGAGATAAGATGGCTTTAGTAGTTCCCGCATCTCGGTGGCAGAGAGGTTTTCCTGCTCATCCAGTAGTAGTTCCATTGATGCCTGGAGCGTACTCAACGGGGTGCGGAACTCATGTGAAATGTTCGCCAGGAAATAGGAGCGCAAGCGCCGCACCGCTTCCTCCTGGGTCACATCACGCAAGACCAGCACCACTCGTGCCGATGGCTGGGCCAAATCCTGTTGCAACGGATGCAGGCGCGCTCCGGTCACCGCCAGCACGCTATTTTTGCCACTGCGGGCGCGAATGACGATCTGGCGTTTGCTGCCTGCCGGGGGTACCAATTCTAAAAAGCGGCGGCTTTCTGGCTCCACCATCTGGAAAACTTCATTGGCCGTCATGCCCACCGCTTCCCCGGCTGACCAGCCGGTAAGCGTCTCTGCACCCTGGCTGAAGAAGGTGATACGGCCGTAGCCATCCAGCGTCACCACCCCCTCCACAATAGATTGAATGAGGGTATTCAACCATTCCCGCGCCTGCGACTGTTCTTCCAGCGAATGCAGCATCATCTCCTGGCTGCGATGCAATGCCGTCGCCAGTGTGCTGATTTCGGCCGGGGACGAAATCAGCGGAATGGGGGCGATCAAATCGCCCTGACTGATTTGTTCGGCCACACTCGTTAGCTTTTGCAGGGGCGCGACCAGTTGGCGTACATACCAGCCGCCTAACAACCCGGCCAACAACACAACAACGGCCGTGCTAATCACCAACACCGCCAACGCCTGCCTCTCGGTGGTGATCAAATCATTCACCGGCAGCGCCACCTCAGAAAAAATAACGGCCTCGCCGCTGGCGCCTGGCAACGGCATGTAGGCCACCAAATAGGTATTGTCTTTCACCATCATCTCTGACTGCTGCGCCAGCAAAACATCCTGCTGGCTCGTTGCGACTGTGCCATTAACGGAAAAAGAGACTTCATCCACTCCTGCCAGGCTGCTGCTCAATCGCTCGCCCGCCGGCGAAAGAATGGTGTGGGCGACGCCGGTGTTCTGGGCAAGCTGGTTGAGGGCGGCTTCATCCAGCCAGCGACCGGTAACGGTTGCCCCCAGCAGTTGTTGGTTGGTGGTGTCTGTGACCGGCCGGCTGGCGAGGATGGCCGGTTGGCCGTTGAGCAGAGTGAAATGATTGGATGATGGCGAGGCGCAAACGGCCGTAAACACCACATCGCCCGCCAGCAAACGGCCGTCCTGGCAAAAAACCAGAATATCCAGGTCACTTTGTGTCTGAAAATCCTGCAAATAGGATGATAGTTCACTCAAGGCGTTGCGGCGTACAAGCTGCTGCAATGTCGGCCGTTCCGCAAAAAGCTGGGCCAGATCGGCCAGCCGTACCTGTTCCGCCTGCAACAGCGACAGGGTGGCCTGCCGTGCATTATGCACATTTTGCCATGCTTGCTGTTCTAATTGGCGGCGGGTGAGCCAGTAGGCGGGCACGCTGGTACTCAGGGTAGTCAACACAATCAGTAGCAAAAAGGCTACTAACAGGCGCATGGAAAAGCTATGAATAATAAACCACCGTCTCATATTTGTGATGCATCTCGGCCATTTCCTGATTATGCCACTTTTCAAACAGGGTTTTATAGATTAAAAAATTAACAAGGTAATGCTGTGGCCGGTGTCACCACCGTGCCACCCGGCTCGGTCAGAGACCGGCCAGAGCTTTTACCCGATTTATTATTTAATGAACAATACCTTGTTGGCCGGTAATGGGCAATGGTCATAAAATGGCTGGGCCCTTCACCAACCGTTGACCAATCCGGCTGATTGGGGAACTGTGTGGTATGTGCAACAAGGCTAACTGAAGGAGATTCTCCCTCTTCACCGATTACGGATCACCGATTACCAGACCAATGCCTACCTTTGACCTCTTCAGTCCCGCTTTTAAGCGCGACCCCTTCACCACCTTTGCGCAGATGCGCCAGGAAGCACCCGTTTATGCGCATGTGTCACCCAGCGGCGCCATAACCTGGTACATCACCCGGTACGAGGATGTGTTGGCCGTCCTCAAAGACAATGACCACTTTGTGAAAGATATACACAATACGCGGTCGGGCACGGCCGTTTCCTCCACCTCACGACCCACCCTCCACCAATTGATCAACCAGAATATGCTCTTTTCTGATCCACCTGACCATACCCGGCTGCGGGCGTTGGTAAACCAGGCATTCACGCCACGCCGCGTGGAACAGACCGCGCCACGCATTCAGGCGGCAGCCGATGATCTGTTGGATCGGGTAGCGACAGCCGGTCAGATGGAGTTGATTGCTGACTATGCCCTGCCACTGCCGGTAGTGGTCATTTCGGAAATGTTGGGCATCCCCGCGGCCGACCAGACGGATGTGGCCGATTGGTCACAGGCGATTATTTCACCGGGCGGTCGCGGATTGGGGCAACGAGTACGCAAACAGAAGATGCGGGCGTTGGTGGAGTATCTGGATCGTCTGTTTGCCGCTCGCCGCCGCCAACCGCAGGATGATCTGGTGACGGCGCTGGTGCAGGCTAGAATGGAGGCAGGGGACCGGCTGAGTGAACCAGAACTTTCCAGTATGGTGGCGCTGCTATTGGTGACAGGGCATGAGACGACGGTAAATCTGATTGGCAATGGGGCGCTGGCGCTGCTGCAAAACCCGACCCAGTTGGCCTGGCTGCGGGAGAACAAAGAGGGGTGGGGAACGGCCGTTGAAGAACTCTTACGCTACGATGGGCCTGTGGAAACGTCTACTACCCGGTGGGTGCGTGCGGATTTCACGTTCAAGGGCAATCTGCTACGGCGGGGCGACGTAGTGCGTGTCTGCCTGGCCTCCGCCAGCCGGGACGCCACCCAATTTACCCGCCCTGACGACCTGGATTTAACCCGCGCCGATAATAAACATCTGGCGTTTGGGCACGGAATCCATTACTGCCTGGGTGCACCGCTGGCCCGGCTGGAAGGACAAATTGGGCTGCAAACGTTGTTTACCCGGTTTCCCCATTTGCGGCTGGCCATGTCCCCGGCCGAACTGGTCTGGCGGCCTGGGGTATTGTTTCGCGGACTACATAGTTTGCCGGTTAGCGGGTTGGAGAATGGGACATCAAATCTCCCATTCTCCAACCCTTAATATGATATACTTCCGCCAGGAGAATACACCTATGGCAACAATGACAAAATCCCCCACCAAAACATTGTTATCGGCTGCCGAGCTTTATAAACAGCCTGATCATGGTGGCCGCACGGAACTGGTAAAAGGAGAACTCACACCCATGTCCCCGGCTGGAACTCAACACGGGAAGATCGCCTTGAGATTAGGCGCGATTGTCTGGAATTATGTGGAGGCGCATGGCTTAGGGGAGGTATACGCCGCGGAAACGGGTTTTACCATTGAAGAAGACCCGGACACGGTGCGCGCTCCTGATGTTTCTTTTGTGGCGCGCAGCCGCATTCCGCCAGAGGGTGAGCCGCCGGGTTTTTGGGCGATTGCGCCAGATTTAGTGGCCGAGGTGTTGTCACCGTTTGATGTAGCCAGCAAGGTGCAGCAAAAGATCACAGAGTATCTCCAGGCCGGTGTGCGTCTGGTGTGGCTGGTTGACCCGGAAACGCAAACTGTCACTGTTTATAAATCATTGGCTGAGGCCCACATTTTGCTCCGTGAGAATGTGCTGACTGGGGAGGATGTCTTGCCAGGTTTTTCGCTGCTTCTGACTAAATTGTTCCGCCAGTGAAGGCGCGGTCGGCCGCTTCAATTGTGCCCCCAGAAAGAAAATTGGACTGCAAATAGTGTAGGGATTGTGCCCGATCCGCGCCGCCTTCGCTGCTGAGCAGAAGTTGCTGGCAATAGATGGCAATGTCTTCAATGATGCGCTCATAGCGATAATAGGCCAGAGCAGCGGGATTGACTTCTGTTTGGCCGTAGCCCTGGTAGAACAGCGTTTCTTCCTGGGTCGGGGTACGGCCGTCCCCAAACAACCCCGCACCGGCAAACATCAAATCCCGCTCTTTGGGCGCAAAAATAAGGGTATCCCAATCCACGACGTAAAACGCATGGTCGCTGGTCAGCACATTGCCGGCGTGAATATCCGCATGGCACAGTGTAAAGGCCGGCGCTTCTGCCTGTACAGCTTGCGCCAGCCGTTCCGTGCGCTCGACCAGATCGGCAATCTGCGTTCGTTTGCTCTGCAAAAAGGCGGCGCAGGCACGGGCAATGGGGTCATCGTACATGGCCGTCACCCACAACGCCAGCGCCTCTCGCACCACATCACGCCACTGTGGTGAAAACGTCTCCTGACGGATGTGATGCGCCAGGGGGGGAGGTAACACGGCCGTATGCAGCCGCCGCAGGGTCGTCCCCAACTCCCGCCAGTCGTCGTCTGTTAACGGCCGTTCATACCCATTCTGCCCGGCCACAAAGGGATAGAGGATCACCTTGAAGCCATCTAAATCGGCCCAGAGTTGACCCGTTTCGGTTGCCAGCGGGGGAATGATTTGGCGGATGCCCTGGCCGCTCAGAAATTTGGGCAGCAGCACAGAGGGTTCATCAAAGATGCCCGACCTTAACTTCAAGAAATAGGAAGTAGCGCCGGTAGTGATGTGGTAGACCGCCGTGTTCTCATCCGCGCCCAACGGCAGAAACATAACCTGGATGACCGGCAGCCCATACGCCGCCTGCAAACAGGCAACAATCCTATCATCAGCCAGGTCAGGTTTTTCTAGCAAGCGAATTTCCTAAAGCCCCCGATCATCTCTTCTAATTCTTTTTCACCGTCGCCCGCCACTGCCCCAAACTTTGCAGATATTCTGGCGATTGGTGGCGGAAGTAAGTGTCATACAGTTCAGCGTAATGGCCGCCCTGAGCCATCAACCGCTCATGGCTGCCCTGCTCAATGATGCGCCCTTTTTGCAGCACCACAATCCGGTCGGCGGCGCGCACGGTGGAGAGACGGTGGGCGATGATGATGGAGGTGCGCCCGGCCATGATCAGGTTCAGGGCTTGCTGAATTTGGGATTCGGTGAAGGGGTCTACGCTGGCGGTAGCTTCGTCCAGGATGAAGATACGGGGATCTTGCACCAGTACGCGCGTCAGCGCCACCAACTGCCGCTGCCCCAATGAGAGACGGCTGCCCCGTTCGCCCGCGTCGCTGAGCAGCCCTTCGGGCAGGGTTTCCAACCATTCGCCCTCGCCAATTTGGTGCGCTATCGTTTCAATGTCGGCGTCGGTGGCGGTGGGACGGCCGTAACGGATATTCTCCGCTACTGTACCCGCAAACAAAAATGGCACTTGCGACACAATACCCAATTGGCGGCGGTAATCATGTAAATTCAGCGTGCGAATGTCACGGCCGTCAATACAAATCTCGCCTGCCTGAAATTCATAAAAGCGAGCGGTCAGTTTGCTGATGCTGGATTTGCCCGCGCCGGTGTGCCCCACCAGCGCCACACTCTCACCGGGCGCAATGGTCAGCGAAAAATTGTCCAGCACTTGTTCCTGGGTCGAATAGCGAAAGGAGACATTTTGGAAGGCAATTTCTCCGCGCAAAGCTGGCGCCGGTTGGTTATCGGTCTGAGTAACGGCCGTTTCCACATCCATCAACGCAAATACCCGTTCTGTGGCCGATAACCCGGCCTGGAACTGGCTCCAGAAGGCTGCCAGATTGGTGACGGGAAACCAGAAGCGGTCAACGGTGCTGATGAACAAATACCAGGCGGCGGCGCTGATTGCCCCGGCTACCACAGCCAGACCGCCAAAATAGATGATCACGGCCGTGCCAATACCGGCCAACGCATTCAACACCGGGAAAATGTTTGCCAACACAAACCCCCGCCGCACATTAATGTCATACGCCTGCTGGTTAATAGCGCCAAACTCATCATAAATCGCCTGCTCCTGGCGGAAATTTTTAGCCACACGAATGCCGGTCACTGCTTCTTGAATGGATTTATTTACCTCACCCATCGCCCGCGACCCCTGCCGCGTGGTGCGCCGTGCCAACCCGCGAAAGCCCAGAGCCACAAAGGTCACAAACGGGGCCATAATCAAAACAGCCAGTGTTAGCTTCCATTCGATGGTGAACAAAATGGCAATCAGGATAACGGCCACCGCCAGTTGGTTGATCACATCGGCGCTGAGCATCAGCACTTCGCCAAACTCCTGGGTGTCGCTGGTAATACGGCTGACCACCCGACCCGAACTGAATTCATCGTAAAAAGACATGTCCTGGCGCGCCGCCGCGGCAAAGGCCTCCCGGCGCATCTCCAACACCACATCTTGTACCACTTGCACCATAAGCAACCGGCGCACCCAGTTGAACGCCCAAATAGCAATGCCCAGGAGAAAAACTGCCCCTACCAGCCACGGCCCCAAACTGCTGTTGCCGCTCGTGGTCATCAGGTCAACGGCCCAGGCGACCAACAGCGGTACGGTCGCATTAGCGGCGGCGATCAGCGTGATGGCGATGACTGTGATAATCATTTTGCGGCGATGGGGTCTAAAATAGTGGCCAATGCGCCGGACTAAGTCTTTGTCATTGTATTGACGGTCATACGCTTCGGCCTCCAGGCCACCGGTAATTGCTGCCATTGTTTACTCCGTAGTCCGTAATCGGTAATCCGTTATCGGTAATTGGGTAATTGATCGCCTTATCACCCTGTCACCCCATTACCCGCTCATCTCATCACCCATAGCCGGTAAATAACCAGCCCGACCAGACCGCCGAGCAGGGTGGTGACCAGGCCAGACCAGGCGCCGAAGTTAATGAACACGGCCGTACCCGGCAAACCCAGGATCACATAGGTATACAATAATAACCCACCAACCAACCCCCACAAAGGCCAGCCTACCTGCTGCGTGGGTTCCAATTGCAGACGGCGGCCGCCGACAACGGCCGTGACGGCAATACATACCAACCCAACCGTCATTGTTACCAACGTCAACAGTTCTGACAATTCAATCAGAATACCTGGCTCCTGGGTATCGTCTGGCGGCGGCGCGAGCGTCAGCATCAGCGTAGGCGTGGGTGAAGGCGTGGGTGTACTGGTAGGCGAAGGGGTAGATGTGGGCGTGGGGGTGTTGGTGGGAGCCGGCGTGGGATCAATGATGCGTACCTGGGCTTCCCCCCGGGCGTTATTGCTGACCGTAATATCCAATTCCTGTGAAATCAGCGCATTCCCGGCTGTGACGCCAATGCGAAACGTGCCACCTTCTGTACGTGTTGCCAACACGTAGTCCCACTGTGCCAGCCCATTGCGCGTGGGTACTTCGGCCAGGATGCTGCGACCACCGCCTACGCGATCCCATTCAACAAAACGGACAATTGTGTTATCCGGCACCGGGTTGCCATTGCTATCCATGATCACACCGGCTTGCAGCCGCAATGAGTCACCCACCGAGACGGGCAATGGTTCTACCCCAGCAGCCGATTCGATGACCTGGTCATCGGCAATATAACGCAAGGGAATAATCTGGTTAGGGTCTGGTTGAGTGCGCGCCGTCACATTATAGCCGATGGCGTCTATATTCACCGGCGCTACACCACGCAGTGGTAGCTCTTGATACAAGGCGCGTACCGAGGCGTCAATGGCGGCGGCTGTTTTGCTGAAAAGGCCGTAATATGCCGTAAGTTGGGTGATTTCGGTGGTATCCAGAAAACCAGGGGCGTTATAGGCAAAGACAATGAGACGATGATTACGCGCCAGATCGGGCCGTAGCGCCAAAAAATCACTGAGTGCCTGAGATTGCGCATCGTCGGCCAAAAGGGCAAAGATGATCCAGTCGGCGGTGCGCAGCGATTCCTGTACCAGATAGCCGGGTGGTGGGGTGGCTGTGGGGTAAGGCACGGCCGTACCTGCTTCCGGCGTTAGTTCTTCTTCGGGAAAGTCAGGAGACAAAGTAGGCGTGATGGGCACGGCGTTATACACAATCGGCTCTGGACCGCTTGCCAGAAATGCGGCCAGATCGGCAAACGAGTAGCTGGTGATCTGTTCTGCCCGCGCCTGCCCGCTGGCTTGTGGCCCATAAAGCGCCAGAATGTGGTCTTCAATAGCTGTCAGGCCAATGGCAGGTTGGGGCGGGCAGACGGTACATTGTTGCGCCAACCGCATATCGGTGAAGATTACCAGTTGCTCATTGGGGGCGGGCGGGCGCAGCCGTTCCGCCAGCACATCGGCGCCAGGGGAGATAAGGGTGACGGCGTTTTGGACAACATCTACCATGGCCGGGTAGTGGGCGGTGTTGGCGGAAAAGGCGGTCTCCGCCAGTAGCACATTTTCGGGCGTAAAGTTCCCGGCGTACAAACGGAGTTTTAACTGCAAGATGCGCAGCACGGCCGTGTCTACTTGAGCCTGAAAAGCTATATCGCTTTCATACCGCTCCTGAAACCAACGGATAGCGTCTTGCATATTTGCCATCTGGGTCGCAAATGGCGCATCACCTAAAGCAAAATTATCCAGATACAACAGGTCATTACCTGCCAGAAGGGCATCTTTGGCAATGACCCGGTGCGGAAATTCCTGAGCGGTATCATCATAAAAACGTTCAATGGCCCGCGCCCCCAGGCTATCAGACACGATCACGCCGCCATTCTGCCGCCATCCGCTAAAACCTGGCTGCTGCATAAGCGTTGTCAATGCCTGTGGATCGAGACTCACCGGATTGGTGGCGGCGGTGATATTACCCTGAAAGCCCTGATAACGAATATGGGTAGCCAGCAGCCCATCTACGGTTTGGGCAGGACTGCCTGCGCCACCGGTGACGGCCACAAACGGCGCCAACTCCCCCTTTTCTAATTCGGCCAGCTCTTTTTGTACGGTCGGGATTTCTTCCTGCAAGGGACGGTCGCTGGCGCCAAAACCGGGGAAATGTTTGGCAATGACGGCGATACGGCCGTTGCTGCCTTGATGCACACCGGCCGTATACGCCTGCCCCATCAACCCCACCCAATAAGGGTCGCCTCCAAAGGAGCGCACACCCAAATTGTTACCGGTGGCAGCTGGTTTTTCCAGCACGTCCAACACCGGGCCGAGCAGCATATTAACGCCTATGCTGGCTAATTCTTGCCCTACCACCTGGCCTACAGCCTGAGCGTTGGTTGGTCGCCAGGTAGCGCCCACCGTCATATTACTGGGCGTTTCCGTCAGCCCGTTAAAGAGGTGCGTATATGGATAACCATCCCCCTCCTGGTTGAGGGCAATGAGAAGAGGGATGCCGGTCATCTCATTGTTTTCGCCCAACAAATCAAGATCAACGGTAGCCGTGCCGGTAAAGGTAGGGGTGCCATACAAAACCAGCGATTGGAGCTGGTTGGTGAGGTTGGCTACCTGGGTGGGGGCGTCAGCGGGACGGCCATAACCGGTGATGTTATCATTCTCCCGGTTTAGCACCACGCCACCCACATGATAATTTAGCACCAGATCGGTGATGGCACTCTCTGGTAAAACCTGGTCGCCGGTAAATGTCACCAGAAAAAGCTGCCCCACCCGTTCGGCGGCGCTCATTTGCGACCAGAGGCGGACAGCTTCGGCCGCCGCGTCTGGGATGGGTGCGGGGGTAGCTTCCTGGCGTGGCGGATTGGCAAATGTGGGAGCAGCCGGTGACGCCAGCAGGAGGACGGCCGTGACCAATAACAAAATAAACCAGAATCGTTTCATCAACAACCTAGCGCCAAAAGAAGAAAGTAATTGGGTAAGCAGGTAATTGGGTAATTATCCAATTACATCATTACCATATTTGGGAGCGGCTCCAGCGCCATACTCCAAACCAGAATTCCAGACATTCAGGGGCAAGCGGCGTTTTTATGCCCGGTCTGGTTTACCTGATGATGAGTTGGATTATAACGTAGATTGTCATGCCTACCACCTGTGTTACAATCCCGCGATTCTAAACTGGACACCTGTAAGAGAGCCATGAGGTTTGATATTGGCGATTAGAGATTGGGCAATTTCTAATCGCCCGTCTCTAATCTCCTGTCTTCACTCTCAACTCATTTCTGGATAATCGTATGTCCGACCGGATACGCAATTTATTAGCTCTCGTGTTATTGATGTTACTGGCCGCCAGTGCTTTTGTAGCTGGATATTTCACCAACGATTTTGTGGAAATGCAGCGTGGCACACCGGTTGCCGAAACAACCGATGGTGACTTCCGACTGTTTTGGGAAGCATGGGGTTATGTGGAATCCAGCTTTTTGGGGGAATTACCTTCTTCGCAGCAGGTGACCTATGCGGCCATCCGGGGAGCGATGGGACTGCTGAACGATCCCTACACCTTTTTTGTGGAACCGGTAGCGCGGGAACAGGAGCGCCAATCATTGCAGGGCACATACGGCGGCATTGGCGCTTCCCTGACCCGGCCAGAGGAAGGCGGCGATATTATCCTGGAGCCTATTCCGGGGAATCCGGCAGAGATAGCAGGTATTGAAATAGGGGATGTGCTGCTGGCGGTAGACGGCCGTGCCATTGCCCCCGACATGACCGTCCAACAAGTAGCCGATCTGATCCGGGGTGAGAAAGGGACAGTGGTCGTCTTGACGGTTCGCCATGTGGGCGCGGCCAACTCCATTGATATTGAAGTGGAACGAGGTGACATTCTCATTCCCTCGGTGGCTTATCGCCTGCTGGCGGAAGATGAAACCATTGGCTACATTCAACTGACACGCTTCAGCGGCGAAAGCAAAAATGAAGTGGCGCAGGCAATTACCGATTTGCAGGCGCAAGGCGCCGAAAAGTTAATCCTGGATTTGCGCACTAATGGCGGTGGGTTGTTGGATGCGGCAGTGGAACTGGCCGACTTGTTTCTGACGGATGGGCCTATTTTATATCAGCAAACACGCGGTGAAGAGGAGAAGGTGTTTAATGCCACGGCCGATACCTTAGCGCCGGACATCCCGTTGGTGATATTGGTGGATGGCGGCAGCGCCAGTTCGTCCGAGATTTTGGCCGGTGCGTTACAAGACCGGGAGCGGGCCATCCTGGTGGGCAGCGGCCCCACTTACGGCAAAGGGTCAGTCCAGTTGGTTTATGACTTGAGTGATGGTTCCTCAGTGCATGTGACCGCTTCCCGCTGGTTTACGCCCAACCGCCACCAGCTTGACCAGCAAGGTTTACAACCGAATGTGCTGGTAACGGTGACCCAAGAGGATATTGATAACGGCCGTGACGCCGTGTTAAACCAGGCCATTCAAGAATTACAAAAGTAAAGGAATTAAACGCATGTCTGTTGAACCAGAGAAAAAACAGGGCCACAAAACGCTCATTATCGTTCTGGTGGGGTTAGGGATTGTGTTGGCGTTGGGTTCAGCCGGGGGCGGGTATGTGGTTGGTCGGGCTTCGGCCACGCCGCAGACCATTACCGAAACCGTATTGGAGACAGTGACAGAAACGATCACCGAGACGGTGATGGAAACGGTGGAAGTGACCCGTGAAGTAGAGGTGACCCGCGAAGTGGCTGTGCCGGCGTCAGCCGATGGTGTAGCCGGTAGTACAGCGGAGGAAAGTGAGACAACGGCCGTGCCCCCCGGCAACCCCGAAGACATTACCTTCGACGTGTTTTATGAGGCCTGGCAGTTGGTGGAGCAACAATACGATGGCGATGTTCCGCCCAACGATGATGTGCTGTATGCGGCCATTGAAGGCTCGCTGGAAACATTGGGTGATGAATTTACCCGCTTCGTCCGGCCTGATGTGGCCGAACGACTGCGCCAGGATGCAGCCGGGGCGGTGGAAGGCATTGGCGCATTTGTACGCGAAAATGAAGAAGGGCAGTTTGAAATTGTGCGCCCCATCCCCGGCCAACCGGCCGAACTGGCCGGACTGTTGCCCGGCGACATTATCATCGGCGTGGATGGGCAGTCCATGGAAGGCGTTTCATTTGACGAGGTGATTTTGTTGGTGCGTGGGCCACGGGGCACAGATGTCACGCTGCTGGTACAACGGGAAGGCGAAGAAGAGCCATTGGAATTTACCATCACCCGCGTCCGGTTTGAAATTCCTACAGTGGAATATGAGATGCTGGAAAATGGCATCGCCTACATTCACCTGCAAGAGTTTAACCAGACGGCCACGGAAAAAATGCAAACCGCGTTAGAAGAGCTGCTGGCCCAAAATCCGCAGGCGCTCATTTTGGATTTGCGCGACAATCCCGGTGGTTTTCTCAACCAATCGGTGGCTGTAGCCGATCTGTTCCTGCCCACTAACGTCGTGTTATTTGAACGTAATCGCAACGGGCTAGACCAGACATTTAACGCCGACGATGGCGACATTGCCGAGACGATTTCGCTGGTGGTGTTGGTGAATCCGGGCAGCGCCAGTGCTTCGGAAATTGTGGCCGGGGCGTTGCAGGATCACGGCCGTGCCATCCTCATCGGCGAAACCACCTTCGGCAAAGGCTCAGTACAACAGGTTCATGAGTTGTCCGACGGTTCCGAAATGCGCGTCACCATTGCTCGTTGGTACACACCGGCCAACAACTCGATTGACAATGAAGGCGTCACCCCAGACATCGAAATCATCATGGAGTTCGGCGCTGAAGAAGATGTGCAGTTAGAGCGGGCCATTGAGTACGTCCTGACGGGAGAATAGCTCGTAAACCGTAAATTGTAATCCGTGAGCCGACGGATTACGGCTCACGGATTACGGATTACGAATATGAAGGTAGTCGGGAAGAAGATAGTAGCCCAAAACAAACGAGCCACGTTTGAATATGAACTGCTGACCAAATATGAAGCCGGGCTGGTGCTGCAAGGGACGGAGATCAAATCCATCCGCAACAGCCAGGTGAGCTTGCAGCGTAGTTATATTCAGGCACGAGACGGTGAGTTATGGCTGGTGGAGGCGCATATTGCCGAGTACAAACACGGCAACCGGGAAAATCATGACCCGGTACGGCCACGCAAACTGCTGCTCAAACGGCGCGAAATCAACCACATTCTGGATGGTTTGCAGCAAAAGGGTCTTACCTGCGTGCCCACCATGTTGTATCTGAAAGACGGCCGTGCCAAAGTCGAAATTGCCCTGGCGCGGGGTAAAAAATTGCATGACAAACGGGACTCGCTCGCCAAACGGGATACCGAACGGCAGGTGGAACGCGCTCTTCGGGAAAAGTACGGTTGATGAAGAATGGGGATTAGAGATTGGGCAATCTCCCCATCTCCCAATCTTCCAATTGTCAATGCCTCCCTCTCCTGCCGCTCCGCTGACCATCATTGTGCCCACCCGCAATGAGACGGCCAACATCCACCCTTTGCTCAGCCGATTGGCGGCTGCTTTGAAAGAGATTCCCTTTACCGTCTTGTTTATAGACGACAGCACCGACAATACCGCTCAAGTTATCCGCGACACGGCCATGACCTTCCCCTTCCCCATCCAACTTATTGCCCGCCCATTGGCGCAGCATAATGGATTGAGCGGCGCAGTGGTAGACGGTTTCCGCGCCGCTCAGGGGGAATGGTTGTGTGTCATGGACGCCGACTTGCAGCACCCACCGGAGATCATTCCTGTGCTGCTGGCGCGGGCGCAGGAGGCTGAGGCTGATGTGGTGGTGGGCAGCCGCAAAGCCGGGCGCTGGGGGCCGTTGGGTCTCAGTCGCAAACGCGCGCTGACTTCGCAGGCGCTGACCTTGCTGGCGCGCATCTGGTTTCCTCGCCTGCTCAAAAATGTTTCTGACCCATTAACGGGGCTTTTCCTGGTGCGGCAGCAGGCAATTGACGTGGAAGCACTGCGCCCGGATGGGTTCAAGATTTTGCTGGAAATTTTGATCCGCTGTCCAGGGCTACGTGTGTCCGAATGCCATTTCAATTTCGCCAATCGCCACGAAGGAGACAGCAAGGCCGATTTCCGCGAGGGGATGCGCTTTTTTCGCCATCTGGTGCGGCTGCGGGCCACCGCCAATCAATCTTTCCCCCGGCTGATTGTAGTGACGGCGAGCAGCGTGGTGCTGGACACGGCCGTATTCCTCCTCCTGGCACAATCTATTCCGTACTGGTTGGCAGCCATCATTGCCGCCGAACTTTTCATCTGGCTGCGTTTTGTGGTGACGGAGAAGTGGGTGTTGGGTGGCGGCCATCCCGTACCGGGCTGGCCTTCCTGGCGGCGTTTCTGGTTGCGCAACCAGCTTTCGCTGCTGTTGGTGCGGCTGCCACTGCTGGCGCTCTTGTTCGGCTTGTGGCAGTGGCCGTTGCTTGTGGCCGGGCTGACGGCCGTCCTCGTCGAAGGCGGGGCACGTTACCTGATGTCCGAACAGTGGGTCTTTTCGCGGGGTGGCCTGAGCATGTGGCAGCCGGGTCTGTTCCGGTATGATCTGCATGGTTTGTTGCATATCGAGTCGCAGGTACGGCTGCCAGAGCTGGCTTATTTTGAAACGGCGCAGCCTTTGCCCCATGTGGACATAACGCTGCGTGTGGATCGCCTGGGTACACCCAGCCCTCAGCCCGGCGCCATTACTTATGATGAACGGTTGAGTCGTTTTGGCTTTGGCGTGGCTATCATGCCGGGCGAATTTACCGAAATTGTCATTTCCCCGGCGCTGGGGCACGCGCCTTATGCCCTTTATAAATCAGTGCTGGAGCCGGTGCTGCGTTGGGCACTGTGTCGCTATGAGTGTGCCCTCGTTTATGGCGGCTGTGTGGCCAGGGCGGGGCAGGCGCAACTAATTGTCCCGGAAGAAGACCGGGGCAAAACAGAAATGGTACTGCAACTGGCGCTGACAGGCAGCGAGTTTCTGGCGGATGATTTTACGATCCTAGCGGCTGACGGCCGTGTCTACGCCTTCCCCAAACCGGTAACGGTGACGCCGAATGTGTGGCGCATCCTGGGGCCACAACTGGCACTGTCGCGCCGGCAGTGCTGGCGGCTGCGGATACAAAACCTGCTCTACTCACAGAGCGGGCGACAATCAGGGCTGCAATTAAGCCAGCGCCGTTGGCCGGTGGCTACGTTCAACATCTATTTGCAACGGTTACTGCCACCACCGAAAATAGCCATCACACACCTGCTGCCACAGGTGGAAATTGTACCGTCGGCGTCGTTGACGGCCGTAACCGCCCTGGCTGCTGATGGACGGACGCTGACTGCCTTGTCCGCCGCCGACGCTGCCACCTGGCTGCACAGCCGCACCCAGGCCGCCCAGGGCTTCCCGCCCTACGCCCTGCTGACCGAACAGTTGAACCAGTGGCATGGCGCCGACGGCCGTGCCGTTGAACAGCGGATTATTGAAGAGGCGTTATCCGTGATGCGTGAGCCGTAATCTGACGCTTCACGCTTCACGCATCACGCATCACAAAAAATGGACTATCGTAAACCCGTCACATTTGGTGAAAACTGGTCACCCAGCCGGTACAAAGTGCTGCCGTATTTTGCCGTGGAAAAGGCGGTGATGCAGCGGCCAGAGTCGCAGTTGATTCTGGATTTGGGTTGTGCTGCGGGGTGGAATATGAGCCGATTTGGGCAGTACGGCCGTTGTCCCTTTGGCATTGATGTGGTTCCCGAACGGGTGGCGTTGGCGGCGTTTCATGGCCCGGTAGCCATTGCCTCCGGTCTGGCGCTGCCCTTTGCGACTGAAACATTTGATGTCATTTATATCCAACACGTACTGCACCACATAGGCGATGTGGCCCAGGCGCTGCGCGAAGTACGCCGCTGTCTGAAGCCTGGGGGGACGTTATTTTTGGTAGAAACGGTGGAGGACAATCCGGTGATACGCTACGGCCGTCGCCTGTACCCGCGCTGGCTAGGAGATGAAATTAACGCCCCGTTTTATTTTGCCGAACTGCAACAACAGTTGGCCGAGGCCGGTTTCGGTGTGGAGCAGGCTGAACAGTACAGCGTTCTCTTCTGGATGTGGGAGATTTTGCCAGACCACCTGTCCGTGTTAGAAAAGCTGACGCCGCTAGTGGTGCCGGTGGAGCAGGTAATGATGAAATTGTTTCCGCGCCAATCCGCCCATGCGTACTATGTAGCGGTGAAATTATGACAGAAACAGCGCCAACCAAAAGGAGAGGCTGCCCACAGACAGAAATGTAGAGAGGAGAACGGCCGTTGCCAACGGTGCAATACAAACCTCGTACTTTTGGGCAAACATATAGGCGTTGATACCCACCGGCATCCCCGCCGCCAACACGGCGATGGTTCCCCACAAAGATTCTAAATGAAAAACGTGGAAGGCCAATAACCACACCAGCACCGGTTGCACAATAATTTTTAACCCCACCATTGTCCAGGCTGCGGTCAGATGTCCAGCCGGTTTGAAGTAACTCAAGGACGCACCCAGTACAATCAAGGCGCAGGGTAGCGCCGCCTGTCCCAAAACGTCCAGCGTGGTAGCTAATAGCCCCGGCATGGGTAACGCCAGTGCGTTAAACAGCAGGCCGAGCAGTAAACTGCTGATGATGGGATTACGCGCCAGCTGGTTTATGGTTTGCCGGGCAACGGCCGTGACGGCCAATCCCTGGCTACTCTCCCGTTCAGCCATGACCGTGCCAATAAAAAACAAAACGCCGCTGTGGATAGAAATGATCATAAACATGGGTAAAAGTGCGGCATCGCCAAAAGCAGCGGTGACGATGGGCAGCCCCACCAGCACCAGATTGGAATAGGCTGCGCCCATGCCAAACACCCCCTGCTCCCGCGCCGAATAGGTGAAGCGCACCCGGCCAATCCACATACTTACCCCATATATGGCGACCACCACCAGGTAATAACACAACAAAAACTGCCAGTTCACCTGGGTGGGTAGTTCAATAGTGGCTAACGATTCAAACAACAAAACGGGAATGGCAATGTGGAACACAAAACGAGATAGACCGATGATGTGAGTTTCCTGGAAGAAGTGACGCCGCGCCAGCACATACCCCACCAGAGATATGGCGAATACAGGGAAGATAATCTCAAAAATTTGCATGGCGGCGAATCATAGCACGTATCCCCGCAAACTGTAATCCGTGAACCGTAGGCTGATTATATGCCCGAACCTCAGTATCATTTAATCCCAATCGGCGCCCCGATTTTGAATCATTAGATAATTTGGTTCATCATGCCGGCAACGGCCGTGTACACCGGCGAATCATCAGGCAGTTCAATCAACGGCCGTCCGCTGTACTCAAACGCCATCAATTCCTCATCCGCCGGCACCAGCCCCAACAACGGCACGTCCATCTGCCCAATGCGCTGCTGCAACGGCAGCGGCAGTTCCAGCGGCGCGCGATTGAGAATAAGGTAGCTATTGGCTATGCGAATATCCAGCTCGTGCCGGAAAGTGGCAATCCGCTCGGCGGCTATAATTCCCCGCTGTGTGGCGTCGCTGACGATGATCAGGTGATCCACATCCCGCGTGGTGCGGCGGCTGAGGTGCTCCATGCCCGCCTCGTTGTCAATGACCACGTAGCCATACTGGCGGCTCAGGCTGTCTATCACCTCGCGCAAATTGTGATTCACGGCGCAGTAACAGCCCGGCCCTTCCGGCTGGCCCATGGCGATCAGGTCGAACCTGTCGCCTTCCGCCAGCGAGGAGCGCACATTGTAATCCAGGTACTCGCGCTTGCTTACGCCGCCAGACAGCGCCCCCATCGCCGCCCCCGTTGCCGTCAATGACTGTTTCACCTGCGCCAGCATATCTTCCCGAATCTCGCCAATCGTCCAGGCCAGTTCCAGCCCCAACACCATGTTCAAATTACTGCTGGGGTCAGCGTCAATTGCCAGCACGGAACCGGACTGGTTCTGTGCCAGATATTTAATCATCATACCGGCGACGGTGGTTTTACCCACCCCACCCTTTCCGGCTAAGGCAATAGTTGTGGTCATAGTATTTGATGAGATTGAGAGATTGAGGGATTACTCCACCAATCTCCTAATCTCCCAATCATCCTCTTCGTCTCTTCTCTCAAGGCAGGCACATGGTCATACACGGCCGTACCCGCCCGATCCGCCTCTTGCACCCCCCCAGCCAACGGCAGCAGCCCCAAAATGGGCAAACCGGAGGCGTTGGTGTGCAGGAATTCCGCTTCGGCTTCGCTGCCCACCTTGTTACCCACCAGCCACAGTCGAGTCAGGCCAATATCGTGCGCCAGTTTTTGGATTTGCACGGCCGTGCCCAGACTCCGCTTCGTCGGCTCCACCACAATCAGCAGCGCATCCACAAAATCCACCGTCGCCCGCCCCAAATGCTCCACTCCGGCATACATATCCAGGATCAGCACATCATCTTTGCGGAAGAGCAGATGGGTGAACAACGTCTTCAGCATGGCGCTTTCCGGGCAAATGCAACCAGAGCCACCCATCTCCACCGCCCCCATCTCCAGCAGCCGCACGCCGCGATGCACCACACTAAACCGTTCGGGAATATCATCCACCTGCGGATTAAGCGTAAAAAAGCCGCCAAACGACCCCGGCTTTGCCCCGGTGCGCTCGGCAATTAGCTCTTCCATCTCCACGATCGGATGCAGCCGCGCCCGCAGTTCCGCCGGGAAGCCCAACGCCCCCGCCAGACACGGCGACGGATCGGCATCCACCGCCAACACTTGCTGCCCGGCGTCGGCATAAGCCTGCGCCAGCAGCGCCGCCAGCGTTGTCTTACCCACACCCCCTTTGCCGCTAATCGCCAGTTTCATGGACTCTCCCGGATTTTGTGGGGTTCGGCGTGACACGCCGAACCCCACAAAACCTTTAATTCAAACATATCTCCGCCTGCGCCAGTTGCGGCCGTGCCAGACCCGCCTCGGTGACAATGCGCGGCACAATCTCTTCCCAGCCCACCGCCATCAGGTGAATGCCATTCACACCCTGCTTGCCCTTGATCGCCTCAATGAGTTCCAGGGCAATTTGCACCCCTTCTTCGGCCACGCCATCCCCGGCTGCTTCCAGCCGCTTGAGGATGGGCTGCGGAATGAAGACGCCGGGCACATCGTCATTCATGTAGTGGGCCATTTTCAGGGTCTTTAACGGCGTGATGCCAATGAGGATGTACACCTTGTCCAGGATATTGCGCTTCGCCAGTTCGTTCAGCCAAATTTCCAGCCCGTCCGGGTCATAGACCAGGTTGGTCTGGAAGAACTGTGCCCCGGCATTCACCTTTTTGTGTTCGCGGATCGCTTGAAATTCAGGCCGGGAGGCAAAGGGCGCGCCGGCCGCTCCCAGGAAAAATTGGGGGCGGAATTTAATGTTACGGCCGTCCAGATACTTCCCCTCATCCCGCATCCGCCGCAAAATCCACAACATCTGCACCGCATCAATGTCAATCACATCCATTCGGCCCTGCGGCACTGGCCCCATGCGGGCATGGTCGCCAGACAGGCAGAGGATGTTGCGAATGCCCAAGGCACTGGCCCCCAACACCTCCGCCTGCAAACCGGTGCGGGTGCGGTCCCGCGCCGCAATTTGCAGCACCGGTTCGGCGTCATGTTGCAGCGCCATCGTCGAGCAGGCAATGGAAGACATGCGCGGTGTGGCCGAGGGACAGTCGGTGAAGTTGACGGCGGCCACATACGGCCGTACCAGTTCCACATTCCGGCACATCGCTCCCGTGGCCGCGCTTAGCGGCGGCGCCACCTCGGCCGTGACCACAAACTCGCCTGCCTTCAACCGCCGTTCCAACTCCGAAACCGGCTCATCGTAAGCAGGTGCGTGGTATTCGGCGTCACCCTGCCACCACTCTGGCTGGCGCACCGGGCGAAAGACGGCGTCCCAGGTTGCGGCGCGGACATTTTTGTCCCGTTTCACCAGGCCGGTAAACACCTTTTTTGTGCCCACCACCTTCACCTGCCGCATCACGTCGCCCCACGTCTCACCACCTACCTTATCCCAATCCAGCGGCGGCAGCACTTCCAGCAGCATCTCCTGCCGTCCCATTTTGAAGGCGCGCTCGTAGATTTCATACCAGATACACGGCCGTGTCTCGTCCACATAACAGTGCGCTTCCGTGGAACCGCCACATGGCCCATTGCGCGCCCCCTTCGGGCACTCCATCGGGCAAATAAAGGCCGTCTCTTGCAGCAAACAGTTGCCACACATGCGGCAGCCAAACAGCGGCCCTTTGCTCACGCGCTCCACAAAGGCCAGCGCCCGCTGGCCCTTGCTCACTTTCTTAAACGGGTAATAGGCCGGCTGCCAGCGCCGTCCTGGGGTAAAGAGAGGCATAACAACCTCCGTTCCTGATGCGTGATGCGTGACCCGTGAAAAAACCTCACGCATCACGTATCACGCATCACGCCATCACTTCTCACAACATCGGTAGCAAATAGTCATACGCGCTCAGCGCCGCTTTCACACCTTCGCCCACCGCCACCAGCACCTGCTCGGCGTAGATGTTGGTCACGTCGCCGGCGGCAAAGATGCCGGGCACGCTGGTGCGACTGTACGGGTCTACTTTGATGAAACCACGGCCGTCCAGTTCCACCAGACCCGCCACCATTTGCGTATTCGGCCGCAGCCCTTTCTCCACAAAGGTGCCGTCGGCTTCCAACTTCGTCTCCTGGCCCAACCGATCCTTCACCACCACCGTGTGGCAGTAGCCGTTGCCTTCCACCCGCGTCACTTGATAGTTGGGGAGAATGGTAACGTTGGCCGCTATCTGTAACTTCTGCCCCAACGGCGTATGCAGCGCCCGCTCCGACGGCCCCACCACATGCACATGGTGCGCCACCGTAGCCAACTCCGCCGCCGACCGCAACGCCAGTTCATCCTCGCCAATGACTACGGTATCCTTATCAATAAACAGCGGCGCATAGCTCAAAGCGGAGTAGCACAGCCCCTTGGACAGGTATTCTCGCTCGCCGGGCACATTCAGCCACTCCTGGCGCGTCCCCGTCGCCAGCACCACCGCCCGCGTCTCCAGTTCGCTGCCCTGCATGGTGCCCACTACAAAACCATCGGCCGTTTTCTGCACTTTCTCCACGCGATCCATCAAACGAGTAAAGTGCAGATATTCCAGTTCACTCTTGAACTTATTCACCACTTCGATGCCGCGGATCACCTGATAACTTTCCACGTCCGGCAGATTGAGGTGATAGTTCGTCTTGCCGCCCAAATCTTCCGACACGAGCAGCACATTCAACCGCTTGCGAATGGCGTAAATGGCCGCCGTCAACCCCGCCGGCCCACCGCCAATAACAATTAAATCGTACATGGCAAACCTCCAGGAGGAGTGATAGTCACTTTGCAAGTGACTATCGCTCCTCAGGCACAGGAGCTATAAACCCCTCATCCATCATCATCTGCGTCAGGTTGCGGGAACGGCCGATCATCATTAGCGCATGTTGGTACAGTTCATCATAGCTCTTGGTCAGACGAGCCACGCCTTGTTCTTGCGCCTTCATGCCCACGGCCGCCGCTTCACGGGCAAACACCTGCCAATCTTCCATGCTCGGCAGCAAATGTTCGTCGTCCAGGTCATCGCCAATAAAATCGGCCAACGCCTCGGCGGCCGCAAAACACATCTCGTCCGTAATCGTCTTCGCCCGCACATCCAACGCCCCCCGGAAAATGCCGGGGAAACCAAGCGAGTTATTCACCTGATTCGGGAAGTCTGACCGGCCGGTAGCCACAATGCGCGCTCCGGCTTCCAGCGCCTCCCACGGCCAGATTTCCGGCACCGGGTTGGCACAGGCAAAGACAATGGCATCCTTGTTCATCCGTTCCACCCACTCCGGCAAAATGGTACCCGGCCCCGGTTTGGAGAGGGCGATGACCACATCCACCCCTTCCAACGCTTCGGGAATGCCACCCTGGCGCAGTTCCCCGTTGGTGATCTGGCACAGCCGCCACTTGTCCACATACTCATGGCGGCGCATTTCCAAATCCCGCCGGTGCGGCCCCAGGATGCCCTTGCTGTCCACCATCATGCACTTGGTCGGGTCGGCGCCCCGGCCAAAGATGAGCCGCGAGCAGGCCACATTGGAAGCGCCGCTACCGACAAAGGTGATGCTCACATCCTCGATACGCTTGCCTACCAGCTTCAGGGCATTCATCAACCCGGCCAGGGTAACGGTGGCCGTGCCTTGCTGGTCATCATGCCAGATCGGGATTTCCGCCTTTTCGCGCAGCGTGTCCAGAATGCGGAAACATTTGGGTTGAGAGATGTCTTCCAGATTGACGCCGCCAAAGGCCGGTTGCAGCATGAGCACGGTTTCGATGATCTTGTCCGGGTCTTTGGTATCCAGCATGATGGCCACGCCGTCCACGCCGCCCAGATATTTGTAGAGCAGGGCCTTGCCCTCCATTACCGGCAGGCCGGCTTTGGGGCCAATGTCGCCCAGCCCCAACACTCGTGTGCCATCGCTGACGACGGCAACGGTGTTCCACTTGTTGGTGTAATCAAACACGCGCTCTGGTTCGGCCTGGATCGCCTTGCAGGGAGCAGCCACGCCCGGCGTATACCAGATCGAAAAGTCGTTTAGATCGCGCACGGCGCATTTGAGCGCCATTTCCACTTTGCCCCGGTAAAACGGGTGCAATGCCATGGCGTCGGCCGACGGTTTCTGCGCTTTTTTGAGCAGTTCGTCTATGTCAACGCGCTTTTTGTCGGTGAACATATTGGCCTCCTTTTGGGGTAAAGTGCATAATTCTTACGCACTTTGCCCTAAGCAAACGCCTCTTGTTGCAAGTAGGCGTCTGCATAAATCACTTTGTTCAATAAAATTTCTACCGTTTTCCAGATAGCCGCCTGTTCCGGGTCGTAGAGGTCTACGTCGTTGATGTCCGGCTCTTCCATGTTGGCGATGTGGTCGTGGATGGCGAGGTAGAGGCGGTTCACGGCCGTGCCCCCATCCCGTTCCTCAATCACCCGCACCACCTCCTTCAACTGTACGTCAAACGGATCGGCAATCATCATTTGCAGCCCCACACCCATGAGCATGGCACAGTACACCCGGTTGATCAGCGGCCGATTTTCACGTGGCACGGCGTTAGACACGTTAGACAACCCCACAGAAATGGGCGGCGGTGGATCCCAGGCATATTGCAGGGTGCGTACCGCTTCAATCAGGTGCGGGCAGTATTCCTGGCAGCCAGAAACGGTCAGCACCAACGGGTCAATGATCAGGTCGCTGATGGGAAAATAAATCTCCAGGGCACGGGGGATCAGCGATTCCAGGGCGATGTTGACCCGTTCGTCGGCGGCTACCGGGATGCCACTTTTGCCCATCGTCAGGGCAACCAGGCGGGTGTTGTACTGCTTGGCTATCAGCGGCACTTTTTCCAGCCGTTCCGGTTCGGCCGAAGTGGAGTTGATGATGGGCTGTGCTTTTGTCACCTTTTTCAGCCCGGCCTCAATACCCACGATGTTGGTACTGTCGAAACAGAGCGGCACGTCTACCACTTCTTCCATCAGCCCCACCATCCAGGGGAAAATCTCTTCGCCGTCCGCCTTGCGCGGCCCCAGGTTCAGGTCGAGCGCATTGGCCCCGGCTGCTACCTGCCGCACGGCCAAATCTTGAAAGAAACGGCCGTTCCGTTCCTTGAGCGCCTCTTTGACATTTGCCGAAATAATGTGAATGTTTTCGCCAATGATGTACATAGCTTTCTCCTTTTTGGGGGATTGGAGATCGGAGATTGGTAATCTCTAGTCTCTCACTCTCCCAATCTCTCAATCTCCATCTCCTGCACCACCGAGGGGAACCGGTTTAGTTCCGTATGCGGCAGGAACAGGGCTGAGGTAAACGCCTCGTAAAAACTGTTATCGGCCGAGAGTTCAATGTAGGTCATGCGGGCGGCAATATCACTAATGCGCTGCTGGGCTGTCTGGCTGAGCAAGGCGTAATAGGCGCCCAGTACGGCCGTATTGCCCAAAAACTTAAAATTCTCCCAGGGCTTATCCGGCAGCAGCCCAATTTGAATGCCCTTCTCCACGTTGATGTACTTACCAAATGAGCCGCCAATCAATACCTGTTCCACGGTATCCAGCGGCACACCGACACTCTCCGCCAGCACCGCCATCCCGGCATACACGGCCGCTTTGGCCCGGATAAGATTGTCAATATCCACGTGGGTCATGGTGATGTCACGGCCGTGCCACGTCTCATCTGCCCAGGCGACCACATATTCGGGGCCATTTTCTCCCTGGCGAATCCGGTTGGTCGCCAAATGCTGGTTCAAATGGCCGCCTTTATCAATCACGCCGGTCAGGAACATCTCTGCCAACAGGGAGATGAGACCGCTGCCACACAGCCCGCGCGGTTTGTCGTTACCAATGACACGCCAGGTCGGTTCGGCGGTACGGCCATCAATCCACACCTCTTCTATCGCCCCCCGCGTGGCCCGCATCCCGTCTTGCACCCCTGCCCCTTCAAAAGCCGGCCCGGCCGAGCAGGCGCACGTCACCAACCAGTCACGGCAGCCCAATACAATCTCACCGTTCGTGCCAATGTCCATAAACAGGCTCACCGGCAGGGCATCATCCAGCCCGGACGACAAGACCCCGGCGGTAATGTCCGCGCCCACGTAGCTGGCAACACCCGGCAGGCAAATGACCGTCGCCTCCGGGTGCATGTCCAGCCCAATTTCCTGAGCAGTGAAAACAGGGGGATGGTTCACGGCCGTGACAAACGGACTCAACCGGATACTCTCCGCCGGAATCCCCAACAGCATATGCATCATGATGCTGTTACCGACGATGGTGGCTTTCATCACCTGCCGCGAACCCGGTTCGCCGCTTGCCACCTGCCACTTGCCACCTGCCTTTTGCACCACCCGCTCGATCAGCGTATTGATGCTCTGCAAAACAAGTTGTCTCAGCTCCGCCTGTCCATTGTTTTTGCTGGCGTACATCACGCGGGAAATCACGTCCTCGCCGCAGCGAATCTGCCGGTTGTATTCGGCCGCCTGCGCCAACACCGCACCGCTAATCAAATCCACCAGCCACACGGAAACGGTGGTCGTGCCGATGTCCACCGCCAACCCCAGCAGGGGTGTGTCGTCGGGAATGTGGCCGGGGAGGAGGGCAAGCAGTGTGGCCGTATTCCGTAAACCGTAATCCGTATTCAGAACGGCCGTGACCCGCCATTCCCCCACCCGCAAAACAGACCCGATCTGGCGCAGCAGTGGTAGGGAGATTTGCAGATTTTCAATGCCGGTTTGGGTGCGCACGGCCGTTTGCAGGCGGCTCCAATCATCGCATTGGTCATCCAGATTCGGTGGCGGCAGCGTCAGGCAAATGCGTTGCATGGATTGGTCACGCTGCGGGTCATACCCGGCGGGTACTGCTACTTCGGCCGCCGTGCGATCTGTCGTCAGGGTACGTTCCAGCGTTTCCTGGACGGGCACGATGACCTGAGCATCCCCTTCCACCACCGCCTGGCAGGCCAGTGCATAACCCGCCGCCACATCCGCCGCCGACAGCCGCAGCGTACTGCGCCGCCGCACCCCACCAACGGCGTCTTCGCCGCCATGCACCTGCACAGCGCAGCGGCCACAGCGCCCCTGCCCGCCACAGGGCTGGGCAATCTGCACCCCGGCGCGCACGGCCGCTTCCGTCAGCAGCGTCCCGGTTGGTACGACGACGGCTCCATTGCCAGCAAACGAAATCGTATGTTCACCCATTTTCCGCACCAGGGATTTCAATCCCGGACATATGGCGCAAGGCTTTCCAATTAAATAGCAGAATGAGCAAGATGGTTGTGGCGACAACAAAGGAAACAGTAATATCTATAATCAATGTCCCTTGGGCCACAAACTCGCCCAAAAAATCAAAAAGCGCTAAACAGAATAGAATAACGAAGCTGAACGGTTTTCCTTGCCACAGAAAAAATGTATTGACCAGGAACAAGACGCCCACCAGGAATCCCGAAACCATCAACACACGATAATCAAGAACGACCTGACTGCGTATGCCCCTTAAATCAACGGCAAAGGCATACGTCACAAACATATGCTGCACAAATTTTTCGATAGACAGAAAAATGAGCAGGTAAAGCAAAAAAGGTCGTTTTCTCAAGCCAGTTCCCGTCACTTGCATATACCCATCATTACATGGTCACGCTGGCAAACGTCCCATTGCGCCCAAGACCCATTTCATGCACTTGTGACCAAAGTCGAAGAACATCAAGGGGCAGCCGCCGTCAATGACGACGATATTGTTTTCGCGGCACACGGCCGTCGCCTTTGCCGATACGCTCGTGCCGCCGAAGGTATTGTTGTGCATCCACACGCGGGGCACATGGGCAGCCACACAATCCTGCACCACCTCTTCCGTCACCGCCGGGCTGGTGACAATCATCATGCCATCCACCCCGCCAGTTACCTCTTGCACATGGGGATAACAGGGGTCGCCCTCTGGCGTGTCTGTCATGTTGGGGTTGATGGCAAACACCTCATACCCTTTGTCGCGAAACGCTTTGTAAATCAGGTTCGCCGTCTGTTTCTCATCGCGGGAAACCCCGGCCACAGCAATCCGCTTTTGCGAAAGAAATTCGTTTGCGAGTTCGTTAAAGTTGCTCATAATCCGTCCTGGTAACGCGATTTGACAAATCGCGTTACACCAACACCTGCTTCATAAACTTTGGCACATCCACCGCTTCGCGGGGACCAACACGCACTTCCCAATCGGGCAATTCGCCTTCTACCTCGCCGGAAAGCACGGCCGTGTGCCCTGGCAGCACCAGGCGTTTACGGCTTACCTTATCGGCCACGTTAAATCGCTTCACGTCCTTAGCAATCCGTTCGGCATCAAACTTGCCCGCCGCCCACGCCGTCAACACACTCATCCCCTCGGACTCTGTGACCAGCAGCCAGGCAGGTAAGCCTGCGCTCTCCACTTCATTCTTCACGCTGAAATAGGTGATGGAGAAGTTGGTCGTCACCAGCACCGGGTCATCGGGGCCGGGGTTGTTGATCTCGTACAGGCCGGGCTGCACCTGGATCGGCTTTTGTGGATCAGTGTAGATATTCTGGCGCAGCACCAGCAGCGGGTACGCCGTCTCCGGGGCAAAGTGATCCAGGATGACAAAGCTGCCATACTTGCCAATCGCCTGCGCTGCCCACACTGTTTCCATTTCCGGCGTCGGTGCATCGCCAGGGATATTCAAAATCGGATAGCCCAGAGAGCGAAAGGTTTGTTTCAGGGCCATGCGCCGCGCCGTGCTGTTGGCCGTCAGCGTACCATGCAGCCCACGCTGCGCCGGGCAAATGATAATGTCGTCCACGCCCGCCGTCTTCACCTTCTCGGTCAACGCCACCATTTCATCAATGGTTTCTGCCTGCACCGCCAGCGCCGCCTGATGGGCCTTCGCCACATCCACCATTGCCTGCCAGTTATCGGCCGTGGCAAAAGCAAAGAGGAGTTTTTGATCCACAGATTTCACAGATTCCGCAGATTTTTCTCCTTCAATCTGCGTAATCTGTGTAATCTGTGGATTCCCTGACTCTTCCGGCGAGGCGATGAGGATGAGGGGCAGGTGGGTGATGGCGCGCACGGCCGTGACCGCCGCCACAAAATCCCCACCCCGCGCCTGTACCGCAATACCGTCCCATTTCAGGTCAATGCCCACGTAGTCCACGGTGTATTGGGCAACGGCCGTGACCTTCCGCCTGATCTCCTCTACCGGCTCATCGTCATACACCCGCAAAAACAACCCGGTGGGGCTGAAAAAACGCTTTTCATGCCGGAACAGCGCCACTTCATTGCCGGACAGTACCTCATACCCGTTCGACTTCAACGTAATCGGCCGTACCGGTGGCGCCGCCGCTTCCGACAACTGCGCCTTCGCTTCTTCGCTCACCGTCGGGCAGAGCGACAGTTCCACCTGTTTGGCCGCCAGCTTCATGGCAAACGCCAGACAGGTGGGAAAGCCACACTCTTTACAATTCGTCTGCGGCAACAGTTTGTAAATTTGAATGCCTGAGAGAGCCATGTTCTTCTCCGTTATCCGTACTCCGTATTCCGTTATCCGTAATCCCAACCGTGTCATCTAACGGTTCACGGATTACGGTTCACGGATTACAGATTACGATCTTTTCCCCGTCAACTCATCAATCGCCGCCCCCACCCGCCGTACCGTTTCCGGGTGGCGCAGGGTGAGAATGTCCGCGCCTGATTCGATGAGCATGGTGGCCGTCAGGGTTTCCCATGTGATCGCCCGTTCTACCCAATCGCCCCAGGCCGCCGGTACGCCGACGCCGACCTTCGCCTCTTTGGTCTTCCACGCCTCTTCGCCGGGCGTGACCATCATCGGCAATTGGGTCATGCCGTCGCCTTGCAACGCCGCCAGCCGCAGCCGCTCCATCACCGAGTAGCCATACTCAAAGCCATAACCGAGCGCGCCCGTCGTCGGGTCCATAATCACCCGATCCAGCGGCAGACCCATATCGCTAATCAGAATGTTCAGTTGCTTGGCCAGGTTCACGTCCATCGCCGTGCGGGCAATGACCAGATGGTCGTTGGCCATGGCGCTGGCAACGATAGTGCGGTAGTTTTTGTCTTCGCAAATACCCAGCGCCAGCCGTTCGCCCTTGAAAGCGTCGGCAATGGGCACCAGCAGTTCGTTATCTTTGTCCGCCTGGCCCGGCCCCACCACAATCAGCGGCAGACCGGTGGCTTGCAAGACGGAGCGGACGGTGGCGACGGCCGTGTCCACCCCATTCTCCAACCCCAGCGACAACTGAATCAGCCCCGCGCCCGCTTTCTCCGCCGCCTGCGCCCAACGCACCGGGTCGGCCGTCGCCTCACCCCATGCCTCCAGCAGCAGCGGCGACCAATCCGCCGGTTTGCGGTCTCTGATCTCCACGGCAATCACCGGCGGATGGGGCATCACCCCTTCAAAATCCAGGAACGGCATCGCTGTCTCGCCGCCGACCGTCACCGTTTTGGCCCGCGTGCCGCCCTGTACCTTTGTTGCGCCCAGGGTGATTTCGCGTACCTTACCCGCCCATTTTTCTTTGGCGAGTGGGGTTTTGCTGGTGGCGGGCAGCCAGGGTTTGTCCGTAATTCGTGATGCGTGATGCGTGATGCGTGATGCGTCGTCGGTAATCGGTGGTCGGTGGTCGGTGGTCGGTGGTCGGACTTCCGGCTTCGGGCTTCCGACTTCCGGCTTCGAAGTTGCGACTTCGGGCTTCGGTTCCGGTGCTTTGGCAATGATGGGGACTTCTTCGACGACCGGTGGGAGTGAGACATCCGATTTTTTGAAAAAATCGGATGTCTGCGCTGCGCCGCCCAATGCCCCCAACGCGGCCGTTAATGCCTGCCGCAAACTTTCCACCGCTTCCGCAGGAGTAGCCGGTTGAGCGGCTAATTCTCTGGCCTGGCCTAGCAACTCCGCCTGCCGCAGCGCCTCCGCCGCCGCCTGCTGTAACGCCTGCGCCTGGCGTAGCGCGGCCGCCTGGGCCTGTTGCAGGAGTTCGGCCTGAGAAGAAGGAGCATCCACAGATTTCACAGATTCCACAGATTTTGGTATTTCTTCCAACTTGACTTCCTTCGTTTCCTGGTATGCCACTGTCATTCCGAGGTCTGCCGAGGAATCCCCTGGCGTTGGCTGCTCTGGTAAGATTCCTCCCCGTTCGGCGTCGCTCAGGGCCGCAGACTCCGCTCGGAATGACATGTCGGCAATGCTTACTTCTTCTTCCTTTGCGCCCTCTGCGACCTTTGCTTCCTTCGCGTCAAAAACAACCTCTTCTCCCTTCGCGCTCTTCGCGTCCTTCGCGGACAAATCCGCCATGGCCGCTTCGACTACGGCCGTTGCCTGCGCCATCAACTCCTCATCCGGTTCCGGCAGTTCCGCCGGTTCGCGCCCCATTGGCCCCAAATCCAGCACCGGATGGTGCACCTCTTCCACCCAATCCGTCAACTGTTCCACCGTTGTAATCTTGTCGCCGTCAGCAATACGGTCAATCAGGTCAGGGATACCTTCGCGCTCGGCCACATGCTGCAACTCGTCGGCCATCGTCTCCTTAATCACCTTGCTCAGCCACACCACCCGCTTAAAACCGCCATCGGCGGAGATAAACTTGGGGCTGACCAGATAATACTTGCCCACGCCCATCACCCCCGGCGTCTGCACCCCGCCGCCGGCCATACCCGCCAACGTACTGAACTTCATGCCCGCCGGCGTCATACCCACATCCTCGCGGCTGACCACCATCACCCCTTCCACTTCCGGGATGTACATGACGATGCACTCAAAACAGCCACAGGCCGTCATCGGGTTTTCCATGATGCTGTACATGGACACATTCTGTACCGCGCCATGTGACCCCTTGCGGGCATAATCAATGGTGCCGCTCCAATAACCTACATCGGGATCGAGCAGTTTGCCCAGTTTAATGGGCTGGTTGGGGCCGGTGGGGTTGATGCTAAAGCTGGCTTTGCAGTCCAGCCAGTTATACGCGCCGCACAGACCCAACCGTTCCGGGCTGACAATACACACGTGATCGGGGGCAAAACTCTGGCAGAGAGTACAGGAGTAGAACTCGTTCACGGCCGTGTCCGTCAGATCGGCCAATCGCTCATTGCGGAAGCTGTACGCCTCGCGCGCCTTTTCCAACCACTCTGCCAGAACGGTCGGGTCGGTGTACAGCGTCACCTGCACCTTATCCACAATCGCGCCAAAGTCAGCATGAAAACGGGCATGCAGCAGCTTGCCAAAATGGGTCAGGTCAAAACCCTTATCCACTGCCGCCTGCGACAGGCGAATCCAGGCAATATCCCGCTGGCCAATGTGCTGCACCCCTGACGCGCCATTGACAAAATAATGAATTTGCCGCTCCAATACCGGCTCAAAATCTTTCTGCATCTGCCGCCCCGCCACCTGCACCACAATACCCAAATCCATCGAACCCTTGTCCGGTATCTGGCTGAAATCGGGGCCGACAATCTCAATTTTGCCGTCGGTGAGGGCGTTTAAGTCAGCCATCGTCAGAAATTCAAAACAACGGGAGTGCTGCCCGCCAAACTCCACGCGCATATCGGCTTTGCGCACTACTTCCCCTTCAAAGGCCGAGCCATAGGGCACAGGCACCGGCACATCGGTCATCTTGATCTTCACACCGCGAATCTCGATGCACTTTTGCACCAGCTGCTCCGCCCGTTCCAGATCGTCCGCGCCCGGAATCTCGTTGAAGGGCATACTGACCACATGCTCATAGGTGGTAATGCCGGTGGGCAAAATTTCGGGGATGACGGTATCGGCGATGACCGGGAAGCCGAAGTTGATGGCCCCCGCCGCCGCCGCGTATTTCAGATCGTCCACCTCGCCCAAGGCCAGCACAAAGGCAAAAACCCGCTCCTTGTTGTAGAGCAAGATGTCCCGCGCCTGCCCCGCTTTCAACCCACCAAAGGTGAGCGCGGAACGGGTGGCAAACCCCAGGGCGTAAATGACACTCAACGTGTCCGTGCCAAAGGGCACGGTGTAGGTGTCGTAGCCCAGTTCCACCCCTTCTTCGTGCAGTTGGTGGATGATGGAACGGCCGTTGACATTCCCTGACAAAAACGTCAGAATGTTGCGCCTTTGCAGTTCCCGCACCAGCTTGACGGCGACCTCGTTCGATTTGGCACACCCCACAATGGCGGCAAAACCAGGCATACGGCCGTCTACCAATTGAATCCCCCATGACCGCAACTGAATATCGTCAATCGGGCCGTTCAAATGGCCGTCGCCATTTTTGAATTTGCCATTGTCCGGGCTGGTAAAGGCCGTGCCGCCGGAGAGGTGAAAGCCGGGCATCAACTCCGGCTGCGCGCCATAGACAAACCGGATCGCCTCAATCACCTCGGCAGCAATCAGCGTGGCCATGCCGCTGTCCAGCGTCTCGCCCAGGTAAGGCGTCCAGTTCTGCGCCGAGGGCAGCGGATGCAGCAGTTCATGGGCGTGGGCCAGCGCCGGCTGTAAATCAGCCAGCGTTTCCACTTTCTGCCCGGTCATGCCATAAATCAGTGGCAGGTAATAGGCCGTGTTGGGGAAAGAAACCGGCGTACCTGGCTTTTTCTCCTGCAACGCCCTTTGCAACATCACCCCCGCTTCATGCACCAGGGCATTTGCGCCCCGGATGGCTCGTGTGGCTATGTATCGTGACATGGTTCCTCCGTTGTCCGTTATCCGTGACCCGTTATCCGTTATCCGAAGTCCGTTGTCGGATTACGGGTTACGGATTACGGTTTACGCTTCCACAGCAACGCCGTAAAGCGCCTCGCGCTTTTGGGCCAGCGGCAGTTCTTCCAGCGCCAGCATCCGCTCATCGCCGCTGTCGCCAAACTGGTCCGGGTTGTACGGTCGTAAGCCCAACGCTGCCCGTTTCTTGTCAATGTGTTCGAGCGCCCGCCGCACCATCTCGTCCGGGTCGCCCACAAATTCCAGCTTGCCGCCGTATAGTTTCTCCCACCCCTCGCTGATGTAGTGGGACACGGCGTCGCTGTCGCTCACCTTGTCCGGCATGCCGCTGACGGGCGACGCGCCGCCAAACATGACGTATGCGCCGGAGGCGACACAGTACGTGCCAATCGCCAGCGCCTTCTCGCTCATCCATTCGGGGGCCAGACCCACCGCTGGAATCTGGTCAATGTCATCGCCCAGGCCGCCTTCTTCTACCATTTGCGTCAGCACCGTGAGGATGCGGGTGTTGTCCACACACGACCCCATGTGCAGCACCGGTGGGATGCCGATGGTCTCGCACACTTCGCGCAAGCCCGGCCCCACCTGATCCAACCCGGCTTCACCGAGCAGCAGCCCCAGCTTGGCGGCGGCAATGGCGCCGCAGCCCGTTTCCACCACCAGCACGTCCTGTTGCAGCAGGTCACGGGTCACTTTGACGTGCAGGTAATCCTGTTTGCTGCGGGGATTGTTGCAGCCGACGATAGCCGCCACACCCCGGATACGGCCGTCTCTGATCGCATCATTCAACGGTCGGAACGACGCCCGGTAACTGCCCCCCAGCATGTAATTGATGTATTCATGGGAGAAGCCCGGGATGAGTTTCTCTTTCACCTGCGGGATTTTTGTCTGGCCGCGATTGGCGTAATTGTCAATCGCTACCTTCAAGATGCGTTTAGCCGTCGTCAAGGCGTGTTTTTCGTCAAATTCAATGTGCGTGGCCCCCTTAATTTTCACTTTCGGCGAGGTGGTAATCACCTTCGTGTGGAACTTCTCCGCCAGCCCCACCAACGCCTGCATGATGCACTGCACATCCACCACCATCGCCTCCACCGAGCCGGTGAGAATAGACAACTCTTGATGCAAGAAGTTACCAGCAGCGGGAATGCCCTGGCGCATCAGGATTTCGTTGGCCGTGCAGCAAATCCCGGCCAGATTGACCCCCTTTGCCCCCGCCTGTTTAGCATATTCGATAATTTCCGGGTCTTGGGAAGCGGCCACAATCATCTGGCTCAGCGTCGGTTCGTGGCCGTGGACGATGACGTTGACCATATCATCCTTGAGCACGCCCAGGTTAGCTTCGCCCAAAATGGGGGCGGGTGTGCCAAACAAAATGTCGGAGACGTCAGTCGCAATCATGCTGCCACCCCAGCCGTCGGCCAGGGCGGTGCGCACGGCGTGGTTGAGGATATGTTCCGGGTCCTGGTCGTCGCCAATATGGGTGCGGTGCAGCGCCTCCACCACTTCGCGGTCAATACCGCGCGGGATGACGCCCAGTTCGCGCCACAGTTTGAGCCGCTTTTCCGGGGCACGGCCGACCACCACCACTTCCCCTTTTTGCTGACCAAATTGGGAAATGTACAAGTCGGCCAACTCGTTAGCGATCTCTTCGGGCGGGCGGCCTTCGATCTCGATACCATATTTCTGGGCAACGATGCGCAGCTTGGCGATGTCGCGGATGCGGTAACCTTCGGTTTCGCCGTTGGCTACGGCTTTGAGGATGAAGGCCATGTCACGGCCGTGATCGGAATGAGCCGCCGCGCCGGCGGCAATCGCCCGGATCAGGTTGCGTGCCTGAATGGTGTCAATGGTCGCGCCGCAAACGCCGGTATCGCCCTCTTTGGTCAGGCGGCACGGCCCCATACCGCAAATTTTGCAGCACATGCCCGCGCCGCCGATATTGCAGGGAGCCATCTGGTCGGCGCGGCTAAAAGCCGTGCCAATCTCCAACTCATCGGCCCACACCAACATCTGTTGGGCTGCCGGGTCAATGGTGCGCTCTTCGGGGGTTCGCATTTTTTTAGCCATAGTTTTCTCTCTTCGGATTCGTTTGTAGTAGGCGATTTATCGCCTTTTGACGGCGATAAATCGCCTACTACAAACGTTTAACTGATTACTTTTCCAGGCCAGGGCAGGGCCACAACGGCCGTGCCATTTCCGGCACATCCTGGGCAAAGGTGATGGTGCGGTCAGTTTGGGGGAAGACGGCCGTGTGGCGGAAAAATGGTTTGCCGTTTTCAAATGCCTGACTGCTGCCAAACTCCACCGCCACCGGCAGTTCCGCCAGGTAACCCGTTTCCGCTAAAACCTGGCTGATTTTCTCTTCGGTTAACTGAGTTTCATCAAATGACACATCAACGACCTGGAAACTGCTGCTGGCATACACATCAACGACACCAGGGAGAGCCAATAATAACCGGCGCACGGCCAACACATGATGATCGGCATACATCATCGGGAGCGAAATGGAAAGTGTGTTCATGGGGTTTTCTCCAGGTTCCAAAAAAAGACGCCACCTGCGGAGAGGATGTTAGCGGCAAGGTGGGGAAACAGAAATCACCAAAAGCTGGTGTGATCTTCCACTTTTGTCGAGTGGCTGGTCAAGTGAGTATTGCCGCCCCTTCCCGTGACAGATGTCATAAATTCAGATGAGGTGAAATGGAGGTGGCCTTAACCAATGGCCAAGTAACTCAGATATGGGGTAATTGGATCATGAAGCCTGGAGAAACTATACTTGTCACTATAAGGAGGATAACTATGGCAACCAATGAATATCAGTTTATCACCCATTGGCGGATACAGAGTACGATTGAGGAAATTTCAGATGTTCTTGGCAATGCACCCGATCTGGTCAGGTGGTGGCCTTCGGTTTATCTGGAGGTGCAAGAATTAGAACCCGGCAACCCCGACACCGGCGTGGGCAAAGTGATCAGCCTGTACACCAAAGGATGGCTACCCTACACACTGCGCTGGCAGTTCCGTGTCACTGAAAACCGCAGCCCACACGGTTTCAGTCTGGAAGCGTGGGGGGATTTTGTGGGGCGCGGCGTCTGGACATTTGATCAGGATGGTAGCTGGGTGAATATCACTTATGACTGGCGCATAGTCGCCGAAAAGCCGTTGCTGCGTCACCTCTCCTTTGCGATGAAGCCGATTTTTTCGGCCAACCATCATTGGGCCATGGGAAAAGGGGAAGAAAGTTTGAAATTGGAATTACAACGCCGCCAGGCAAAGACTGATGAAGAGCGCACGGCCGTGCCCCCTCCACCAAAAGCCACGTTTGTTCTGAATGGCCGCTAGTACCTCGCCAAACTAAGTTTGTGGGACTCGTAGTAACGGCTTCCGCCGGCTGCCCGCTGAAGCGGTTACTACAAACTTAACCTGGTCGGGTACTAGCGGCTGGCACTATGGTACTATTTTTCACAAATTGGCGGATTTTTAATTTTCATCGTAACTTTGGCTGCCTATAAATGAGGTCAGGTCTTCAAGAACCTGGAACAGGGGTCATGCCAGACACACTGTTTTAACATCCTAACCACATTCAGGCATCATCATCAAGTTTTCGCCTCATCACAGCCACACTGCGGCCACATCGTTGCCCCACCGCCGCCTCATTCTGCTCATTGCTGCCTCACCACTGCCCTGTCTGTGCATGCCCCCCCAAGAAGAAGGAGCTTAGGTGCAAATTGTCTCCCACATTTAGCCGCATCTAGGCTCTTTTTTGTTCCCCCAGAAAACTGCCACGAATTACACAAATTGCAACTTTATTTGGCGTCTTCTTCAACCGGTCGCAGATGGTCGAGCAGCGCCTGTAAACCCAGCAGATAACTACGCCAGCCAAAGCCAACAATTTGCCCGACACAAACGGGCGCTATGGTTGAATGGTGGCGGAACGACTCACGAGCGTGTATGTTGGAGAGATGGACTTCAACGGCCGACAGCCCCACACCGGCAATAGCGTCACGGATGGCAATGCTGGTATGAGTATACGCGCCGGGATTGATGAGAATGCCCTGGGCCCATTCTCTGGCCTGGTGAATGGCGTCTATTAGCGCCCCTTCGTGGTTGGATTGGATGAATCGCAGGGCCGCTCCTTTTTGTTCTGCTAAAGTTGTGAGTTGTTGGTTGATGTCGTTCAGTGTGTGACGGCCGTACAGTTCTGGCTGGCGTGTCCCTAACAGATTAAGATTGGGACCGTGAATGACAAGTATGTTGATCATGGGTTCTCTACCTCCTTACGTAGCGCGATTTGGCAAATCGCGTTACGTTTATGCAGGAGATTAGGTGAAAATGGGTTTACGCGCAAACATTAGAAATAGGGAATGGACCTGGGCAGTGGCGGTGGCGCTGGCCACGGCCGTGCTTATCTTGCTGCCCTATTGGTTGGGGAGCATAACGGTGACGGACGGCCGCGTCTACATGCACCTGATCATGAATCCCGAAGATTCGCTCACTTATTGGGCCAAAATGTGGCAAGGGGCCCAAGGGGCCTGGCTGTATACCATTCCCTTTACGCCGGAATCACATCCGGGGGCGGCCATCGGCGTTTTTTACGTCTGGTTAGGGCAGTTTGCCAGAGTGACCGGGCTATCGCTGACGGCCGTGTGGCATCTCTCCCGTGTCCTGGCTGCGTTTGTGTTGTTCGTGACCATTTTTGGGTTCACGGCCGTGTTCCTGCCTGACCGCCTCGCCCGCTGGACGGCCTATCTGCTGGCGCTGTTTGGCTCCGGGCTGGGCTGGCTGCTGTTTCTGTCCGGCCAGGCGTATTGGCTAGACGCCTTCCCCCTTGATTTCAAAGACCCCGGCGCACACATCTTTTTTACCAGCCTTACCTTTCCCCATATTGCGCTAGGTACGGCGCTCATCTTGTTTGACATACTGGCGCTCAAAAGAATTGGCGATCAGGCGTTAGATGGGCAAGCAACGAATCGCCGGATTTGGGTAATCGCGGCTCTGGCCGGATTAAGTAATTTGTTGTTGGGGATTGCCTACCCGTTTTTGCTGTACATTGTGGCAGTCACGGCCGTGCTCTACTTCCTCTACCTGCTCTTCAAACTACGCCCCTTCGCCAGAAGGTCAATCCCCTGGTTGGCCGGTTTCCAAACCGCGCTACTGTTTTTGATTCCCGCCCCTTTGTACCTCTACTTTTTTTATGTGTGGCAGACCAACGACATCTTCCGTATCTGGGATGCGCAGGCGGGCACACCTTCCCCACCGTGGCCCCATTACCTGGTTGGGTTTGGCGTCATGTTGGTGTTGGCGGGCCTGGTGATTTGGAAACGGCCGTCTACCCGCCCCCATTTTGCCATCTTGTGGTGTTGGATTGGCGCGGTGGCGCTGTTGATTTATGCTCCGCTCGGCCCACAGCGCCGGTTCATCCAGGGGGTGCATGTGGCCTTGGCCATCCTGGCTGCCACCGGGCTGGTAGATGTGCTCCTACCCCGTTTACAGCGCACCCGCCTCTGGCAGCGTCTGGTCGCCAATCCACGTTACACCACGCCCAAACTCAACCGGTTTATGGTCGTCCTTTTTCTGCTATTTATGAGCCTTTCCAACATCTTCCTGCTGGCGGATGTCTCGCGCATTGCTGCCCTGGAACAGCCCGACTTATTTTTTCGCCCGGCCGATGAGTTGGCCGCAGTGAAGTGGTTGCAGGAACAGGGAGACAGCGCCGTTATCCTGGCCGATTACCAGACCGGCAATTTAGTGGCGGCCTATACCGGTCATCCGGTCATGTTGGGGCATTGGGCAGAGACGGCGGATTATGAGGGCAAGGTCACGGCCGTGGCCCAATTCTTCGACCCCGCCACCCCCGACGCCCAACGGCAGGCCCTCCTCAACCAATTCAACGTCCGCACCATCTGGTTTGGCCCCCGCGAACAGGCATTGGGCGATTTTCAGCCAGACGCCGCCCCCTACCTGATCCCTGTCTACCAAAACAACACCATCACCCTCTACGCCGTCACCACCAATTGATGATATACTCGATTCTTGGACGAAATTCATAATTCATCCTTCATAATTCATAATTTCGTAGGAGAAAATATGTCCCTCGCAGATGCTTTAACCACTTTACAGGCCCAGGTCGGGCAAGAAGTTCATGTCAGCGACTGGCTCACCATTACCCAGGAAATGGTCAACACCTTTGCCGACGCCACGCTGGATCATCAGTGGATTCATATAAACGTAGCCCGTGCTAACGCCGAATCCCCCTTTGGCGGCCCCATCGCCCACGGCTTCCTCACCCTCTCCCTCATCCCCTACCTGACGGGCGAGGTAGACCCGGACAAACCGCGCTATGCAGGCCTCAAAATGGGCATCAACTATGGCGTCAACAAAGTCCGTTTTCCCCATCCCGTGCGCGTCGGCGCGCGGGTGCGGGCGCGGGTGACGCTGCAAAGCGTGGCAGAAGCCAAAGGCGCGCTACAACTGGTCAACATGGTCACCATCGAAATAGACGGCGTGAACAAACCCGGCTGCGTGGCCGAGATGGTGTCGTTACTCTACTTTTAGAATGTGCAGTGCCAGGCACAGGGCGTAATGCCGGGGAATGACGTCGGTCTTGCCCTGTGCCTGGCACTTCCCTACGTACCATGAAAATCGAACAAATTGATCTCTACGCCATCTCCATGCCTCTGGTCAGCCCGTTTAAGACCAGCTTTGGCACGCAGCAGCAGCGCGACTGTCTGATTCTGGCGCTGCACAGTGAAGGATTGACCGGTTGGGGTGAATGTGTGGCTACCAACGACCCCGGTTACAGTTATGAAACGGCCGTCACCGCCTGGCATATCCTGGCCGATTTCCTGATCCCGGCTGTGTTGGGGCAAGATTTACAAGAACCAGAGCAAATGCGCGACTGGCTGGGTCACGTACGCGGCCATCCCCTGGCGAAGGCCACATTGGATCAGGCCGCCTGGGATTTGATCGCCCAACGAGACGGCCTCTCATTTGCCCAAAAACTGGCGGCGCCTTACCCGGAAGGCCCCAAAAGCCGGGTGGAAGTAGGCGTCAGCATTGGGATGCAGCCCACCATGTCCCAAACAATGGAAGTGATCGCCCGTCATCTGGCGGAGGGGTACGGCCGTATCAAACTCAAAATCAAACCGGGTCACGACCTGGAACTGGCCCGCCTGGCCCGGCAAACTTTCCCCCATACCCGCATCATGCTCGACGCCAACTCCGCCTATACCCTGGCCGACGCTCCCCTCTTCCAGGCGATGGATAACCTGAACCTGCTGATGATCGAACAACCGTTGGGCTACGAAGATATTTACCAACACAGTAAATTGCATCCACAAATCAAAAGTCCGCTTTGCCTGGACGAATCCATCCACTCCACCGCCGACGCCCAATTTGCCATCGAGATCAACGCCTGCGACATCATCAACATCAAACCCTCCCGCGTGGGCGGCTGGACGACGGCGCGCGAGATTCATGACGTGTGCCGCGCGGCGGGCATCGGCATTTGGGTGGGCGGCATGTTGGAGACCGGTATTGGCCGGGCGGCACAGTTGGCGCTGGCATCGCTGCCGGGCATATCACTGCCCGGTGACATTTCGGCTACCGCCCGCTATTACCACCAGGACATTGCCACCCACTTTTACCTGAACACCGCCGACAGCACCATCACCGTGCCCACCGGTCCTGGTTTGGGCATTGAGGTAGATAAGGACAGGCTGACGGCCGTGACCCAACACCAACAAACCTTCAAAAAATGAACAATTGTCAATTGAAAATTTTCAATTGACAATTACCGAGGATTCTCATGTTTGCAGACAAAACCATCGCCTTCATCGGCAGCGGCATTATGGGCGAGGCTATGATTCGGGGCCTGCTGACCAAAAACAGCATCAGCGCCGACCGAATTATCGCTTCCGACCCCTGGCAACCTCGCCTGGAACAACTAAAAGCACAATACGCCATCCAAACCACCAAAGATAATCGGGAAGCGGCCGAAGCCGGGCAGATCATTGTCCTCTCCATCAAGCCACAATCCATACCTTTGGTGCTGCCGGAAATTCGCGGCCATCTGCGCAGCCGGGATTTGCTGCTCTCCATCATTGCCGGAGTGCCCATTCGCAAGTTGGCCGATGGCGCGGCCCATGCGGCCGTGGTACGTTCGATGCCCAACACCCCGGCGCAAATCGGCCAGGGCATTACGGTATGGACGGCCACCCGCGAAGTGACCGACGAACACAAAGGGCAGGCGCGGGAAATTCTTGGCTCATTGGGCAAAGAGATTTTTGTAGATGAAGAAGAGTACCTGGATATGGCGACGGCACTCAGCGGCTCTGGTCCCGGTTACATCTTTTTATTCATGGAGGCGCTCATTGATGCCGGTGTTCACATGGGGTTTTCGCGGCGGGTGGCGGAAGAGCTGGTTTTTCAAACCATTCTCGGTTCGGTGGAATATGCAGCTCATTCGGGCAAACATGTGGCCGAACTACGCAACCAGGTCACATCTCCTGGCGGCACGACGGCAGCCGCGCTCTACCACATGGAAAAAGGCGGCCTGCGCACCGTCATCAGCCGGGGCATCTGGGCCGCCTACCAACGTTCCATTGAGTTAGGCCGGGGGAAGCCAGATAAGGGGCCAGAGTTGTGAAGAACGTCATCCGTAATTCGTCATCCGTAATCGGATTACGGCTCACGGGTTACGCCTGCATCATTTCTTCTTCATGCCAGCGGGCAACCATATTCATGCCGATGAAGGGGCCAAGCCAGCCACAGGGCATGATCAGCAACGCCATCCAGCCGACGGGGCCGCTTTGCAGGTAACGCTGCGGGGCTAACAGAGCGTCGCTGGCATCTACCCCGGCGGCAATGGTTAGCTGGACGAAGAGGGATTGGGTAACTAACAAGACGAGGAGGGTAACGATGGTGACGGCCGTGCGTTCACCCCAACTTTGTAACCGCCATAAACTCAGACCGATGATTATGACAAAAGACCAGAATGTCATATACAAGAATGGCATGTCGCACCTCCTAGAAGAATCGGATTTTTGTGGATGGTTTCAGGATAAAGGAAGGAGCGATGATTTTCTTGACGGGGATGCTACGGCCGTTTCACGTTTCCCCAACCATCCACACGTTTACCAAACGTCACCGATCTGCAATTTGTTCCCCTTCTGGCAAACGGTGCTATAGTTCAAATAAAATGCAATGAGGTACGCGACGCACTTGGGAAGTGCGTCGCACTTGAAAAAGGAGATTGATGATGCTTAATGTAGGTGATATAGCCCCTGATTTTGAACTGCTCAACGATGAAGGCAACCCGGTCAAATTATCAGATTATCGCGGCCAACAGGTGGTCTTGTTCTTTTATCCTAAGGCAGATACACCCGGCTGTACCAAACAGGCGTGTGGCTTCCGCGACAATTACCCGATTATTGAAGCAGCCGGCGCCACCATCTTTGGCCTCAGCCCGGACAAACCAAAAGACCTGGCGAAGTGGCGGGCCAAAATGGGTTTCCCCTACCATCTGTTAGCCGACCCTGACCATGTGGTGGCCGACGCTTATGACGTATGGGGCGAAAAATCATTCATGGGCAAACATTACATGGGCATTATTCGCAGTCATTTTGTGGTGGGGGCAGACGGCCGTATCGCTGACATTCAGTACAATGTAAAGCCTGAGGATAGCGTATCCAGGGCGTTGGATTTTATAAATAGCGATTGAGAGATTGGGAGATTAGAGATTGAATTTTCAATCTCTAATCTCCACTAACGCACCGTAATCAATTCCGGCAAAATGAACCGGTCATCAGCCAGGGGTGCGCCATTTTCGTCTACGGCCGTCGCCCGCACAATCGTGCCATCAGCCAGCCGCTCATAAAACCCAACTGCCAACTGATATTCACCGGGGGGCACGGCCGTCAGGTCTAAGGATACCGTATCTGCCACAACCTCATCCTGCGCCCATTGGCTGGTGGGATATGTGCCATACTGGGGTAAATTATCATTTTGCGCCACCGGGGGCAGGTCGCCGTCAGTGGGGATCAGATGCACAAAACGGATATAGTCCGTATGCCCTGGCCTGAGCGCCTGCCACACCAAAGTTACATCCACCGTTGATTCTGTTTGTGAGGGGACATAACCATGTAACCTGATCTGATCGTTAAACACGGCCGTTGCCTCTATCATGCCGGCGGGTATCTCAAATTGTGGTTCTGTTACCCGGAACTGCAATTCGCCGCTGGCATCCGGCCACCATTCCCCCAGACGGCGCGTCAGAAGCGGTTGGTTGGGCGCCGCCACATCATACAGTTGGACGAGCAGAATATAGGGAAATTCATGTGCCCCCGGCGGCAGCGGTAACGCCTGCCAATCAGGCACCCATTCACCCACCGGCCACAAACTGCTGGGCAAAAAACCGTATCCCGGCTGCCTGTCTGCCAGTTGCAAGAACTGCCCTTTGGCATCCGTCAGGCGCAGCGCCACGTTGAAATTAGGCATGAGCGGCGTATTGGTGCGCCAGACCATGTGGATGTCCAGCGCTTCGGGTGAACGCTGTAATCCGGCCGTTGCCCGTACATCCAGCGCCGGGATATTTTGCGCGGACGGGATGTTGTTTTCGATGCGCAACGGCCGTAAAAACAAATCACCGCGTGGTTGCCCCGATGTGGTAAGCGGACGGCCGTCGGCCAACACCAACTGCGGCATAACCAGCCCCGGCGGTACATCGGCTGGGAGTTGCAGTTGAAATGTGGTCTGCCCATTCTGAATCCGTTGCGTCTGTTCGACCACAACCGGCGGCGAGGGATCCGTTACCCGGTTGGCCGCTGGCGTCACCAGGCGCAGCGTCAACGGCGCTGAAGCAGCGCTGTCCCAATAGGTAAAGATTGTCATCACATCACCCGCCTGAACCCTAGTGGCGCTGTATTGATAACTTCGGAATGTGGCCCCATTGGTAAAATTAACCCCCTCCGGTGCATGGTGCAAATAAGCCATCTGCCCAAAATCCCAATTCAAATCATCATGGCCCAATTCAGGTTGCGGCCATAAGCGCGCCACCAGTACTAATAGAAGCAGCCCCAACCCGGTAAAAAGGAACTGTTTGGCCGGCCGTTTCCTACTGGCTATGCGCAAGATACCGGGCATGAGCAACCAGACCAGAACCAATACGGCCGCCAGAGAAGCCAACTCGGCCGCCAGCCGTACCGGCGTCCGCGTCAAACGTAATTCCACCGTATGCACGCCCGCCGGGACATCCAGCAGAATCAGGCCGGAGCCGGCCGACGGCCGTACAGCAATCTGTTCCTCATCCACCCGCGCCACCCAACCGGGCCAGTGCATGGTGGCGAAGATAAGGGTGGAAGGCACGGCCGTCTCGACCTGCCACAACTGTCGATCTGCCTGAAATTCCTGCAAAACGGCTGATTCCAACTTTCCGGCCAGCGCCCGTACCGGCCAACGCTCGCCGTCATTCAGCCAGGCGCTGGTTGCCATGCGTGGCTGCACACTGGTGGGCAGGTATTCGGCGCTGATGGTAGTACCGATATTGCTGCTGAACCATTCATACTGCGCCAGCCGCTCCGGCGTCACGTCGGCATCACTAAGGAGCAGGTAATCGGTTTGCAAATTGCCCAGGGCGGCAAGGATGAGCAGCACGGCCGTGACCGGCACAACCAACTTGTGCCAGGGCAAAAACGCCAACGCCCCCACTGCCAAGGCCCCGGCGAACACCTGCACCGACAGGAATCGCCAGGGAAATTGGGTGAATGAGAGCAGAGGCAGATGTTCCCACAACGGCCGTGACAACGGCAGCAACATGATCGTACTGATGAGCAGGGTGAGCAAAATGAATAATCGGCGGTCTGGGGAAATGGGAACGCGGATGAACACAGATGGACGCGGATTGGTGGAGATGAGCAACAGGATAACGCCGGTCAAGATAGAGATAGTTTGGATGAGACCCATGCGGAAGGCGGCACGGCCGTCTACACGATAATCAAAAAAGAAGTTGTTTTGCCATAAGGGTTGGTCAGCAATCCCCAAAAAATGATTGCTAAAATGAAAATACCCTTCGGTCACCGGCCCCAACTGCGCCAACCCCTTTTCGACCAGAGCGGGCACGAAGAACCAGGCGGAGAGAGCAAAGGCCAGCAGAAAAGCGGCGGTAATCGGTAACCCGTAACCCGTAATCCGTAATCTGTCGTCCGAGGGCCGAAGTCCGAAATCCGAAATCGGACTTCCGGCTTCAGGCTTCGGACTTCGGCGGAAATGCAGCCCCCGCAGCAAGATGTACAGCAGCAGGAAAGGGGAGAAGATAAGGGCGGAGATGTTGTGGCTAAGGATGAGGGCAGCGTAGGCGAGGGCAAAGGCGGCAAGTGGTCGTCTTTCACCTGCAACTTGCCACTTACAACCTGCCACCAATTCATCAACCGCCAACAGCACCAGCGGATAAAAAGCCATCGCCCAGAATTCGGCCAGGGAATCGCCGCGCACGTAGACGTTGACCATATGAAAAGGGGCAAAGGTGTAAGCCACGGCCGTGAGCAATCCCGCCCACTCACTCTGAAACCAGCGCCGCCCCAGGGCAAACATGCCCGCCGCCGCCACCATAAAACCGGCGACTTGTGAAAACTGGATCGCCTGGACATAGCTGAAGCCAACCAGGCGAAACAGCAGGGTGATATAAATGGAGAGCGGGGCGTAGTAGTTGTAGAAGGGATAGCCGTAACCGTAGTTGGCGTCCGGCATCCAGCGAGCAGGAAAGTGGCCGTCGGCTACGGCCGTTTCCAACTGCTGCAACCGCTGGAGCAAAAACGGACTGTCCCCCCCACCTCGCGTATTCAACAGACCCGGCCCGGCCCATAAAGGAACAGCCGCCGCCACTGCCAGCAGCAGGACGGCTGTCCAGAATAACCAGCGCCGGGTATACGGAGACATGGATGTGAATCCGTAACCCGTAATCCGTGACCCGAAGTCAGAAGCCCGAAATCGGATTACGAATTACGGACTACGGATTACGGTTTACGGGCAACGGGTCACGCCGTCTTCTGCCCACGCAGCACCAGGAAAACGAGAACGCCTAGCAGAACGACGGCCGTGACTAACAGCAGCAAACCACCCACTGCCAGCCAGCTCACACCGCTGCCGCTGCTGTCAGACGTTGCCTCGTTGACTTCCGGGGGCGGGGTACTGCTGCCATCCGGGGCAGCCGCCACTTCGGTGGCAACTGGTGTGGGCACATTGGTACGCACCCGGCTGCCAAATTCCACCCCTATCACCTGACCCACACTCAAATCCAGCGTGGCGCTGGCCGCCGTCGTCATTTCCAACGCGCCGGGCACAATCTGGGTGATAGTATAAGTTCCGGCCTCCAATGCTTCAAAACAAACCGGCTCCGGCGAGCCGTTGGAGACCGCCTGCGCCACCAACTGCGTGGAACTGGCAATGGTGAACGTGACCCCACCCATAAACCCTTCATTGTCATCACGCGCCCCATTGGCATTGTCATCAGCAAAGGCATTGACACAAATGGTGCCGCCGGGCACAGGCGTATTGGTGGGTACCGGCGTGTCCGTTGGTACCGGCGTATTGGTGGGCGGCACTTCTGGCGTAAAGGTAGGCGTTGGCGGAATCGGCGTGTTGGTGATCGCCGGTGGCGGCGGCGGTGGCGGTTGGGTGGGCTGTGGCGGCGGCGTATTGGTGGGTGGTGGGCCAACCTCGATCAATTCGGCCGCATCAAACCAGGTATCCAGATGGGCGCGGCACTGATTGACGCCCTGAACGCCCCAGTTAGCGCTGGTAAACACAGAAATTTGATTACCGGTGGCGGTCACTTCCACGCTAACCTGCTGCCAGGTATCCAGCGGGTTAGCGGTTCCGCCCCACACCACATCGGTGTCATTCCACAAGCCGCTGCCGTTGGGGTCAATCCCTACCCGCACATTGGACTGCAACCCCCCTTCCGATGGACCAGGGAAATCGTTGTTGCCACCAAAAGAGTAGCTCCATACCGAAAAACGGTAGGTACTACCCGCCGTTACCGGCACGGTCTGGAATACCCCGGCATTCCAGGTATCCCACTGGTTGCCCACATGTTGCGATGTGGACCCCTGTCTGACTAACACGGGATTTGCCTCCTGGCTCCAGTGGGGTAGTTTATGATAGCCGTTGGCACAGTCACTAAACTGATCCTGGCTGCTGTTGCGATGCCAGCGTCCCCAATTATTGGCCTCGCCATTGACCTGGAAGGGTTGTTCAAAACTGGCGTTTTGCAACAAGTTAGTTTGCGCATTTGTCCTGGTGGTGTGCCCCATTAACACCATCAGGATAACTATCGGGATCAATTTCAGGATTTGTTTGTTCATCATACTTCCCTCTTCTAAAAAGATTCGTAATCAGTAATCCGTCGTCCGTAAGCGGATTATGATTCACGGTTTACGGTTCACGGCCTACGGCCGTGTTCTTACAAAATATATCGCCGCCAGAGTAAGCAGCAAGCCCCCAATAATAACAGCAGCCAGGGGGATCAGGCTAATGGAACTGCCTGCCCGGCCGCCAACAGGAGCAAATGTAGACGCGGGAGCCGGCGTTGAGCCAATGACAACCAGAGCGGGTTCAGCCGGATACGGCCGTTCCGTTTCTTCTTCAGTTTCTCCTTCATTCGATAAACCAACCGGCGTGGGCAGTACGGCCGTTGCCCCGGCCACCTGGCCGCCAAACGCCAGCAACATCATATCACCCTGGCTCAAAATGACCGCCTGGCTGCCACTGCTGGTCAGCACTTCCCCCGCCCCCACCGAACGCGCGATCTGATAACTACCGGGAGACAGGGAAATGCAATGTGGTTCGGAAATACCATCCGTCACATAGTTGGCAATGACCGCGGCGTTGGTGTACACGGTGAAGGCTACCGCCGCCTGCAAAGGCTCGCCACCATCAAACAAGCCGTTGCCATTATTGTCGTGAAAAGCGGAGAGGCAAACGGCCGTTAGCGGCGGTGTGGGCGATGGTGGGCGGGGTGACGGCGGCGGCAACGTAGCTGTTGGCGTCAAGGTCACATCCGGCGTTGGTGTGGTGGGTGGTTCCCCAAAACCCACAATCAACTTTTGCCCCGGCACAATAAAATCTGTCTCCCGCAAATTATTCCATTCCAACAACTGCGCCAAAGAGATACCGGCCCGCCCGGCAATAGCCCACATCGTATCATCAGTCTGGACAATGGCATAAATAACGCCGGCCTCATCTGGCGTAGCCGTCGGTTCCACCTGCGCCTGCGCCACACCTGGCAGGCATAACATCAACAGAAGCAAGCATTTAACGCAGAGACGCAGAGGCGCAGGGATTTTTTCCCTCTGCGTCTCTGTGTCTCTGCGCTGCCAAATCCATCTTCGCCCAGCCATCCCCATGTTTTACCCCAATTCCACCAATGCTCAATTGCGAATACCAACTATTTCCCAACTATCCCCCGCCGGATTCTCATTTTCGTCTAACACAGGCAGGCGCACGGCCGTTACCGGATCATAGACGCCCATAATAAGGCGCTGGCTGGTCGGGTCATACGGCTGGGGCAATTGCAGCACACGCCGTTCATGCAGCACCACGCCAGGCCGCCACCAATCCGCCTGCCAGGGGCGCACCTGTCCATCGCTGCCACCCGGTGGCAAATCCACCTGGGCCATCACCCCTGCCGGGCCTACCAGTTGCACAAAGGCGGTTAAATGCGGGGAGACGGCCGTCTCCGCTTCCCAATACAAATCCACCTGCGCCGTTTGTGGGTCAAGCCATACGGCCGTGCCCTGGCGCAGCCGTATCTGGTTGCCAAAATTGACCGCTTCCGGCCATTCGGCCGTCTGCGCCGCGGTTAGCGGTTGGGCATGGTAACGGACATACAGCGGGTAAGCCGACTCTTCCAGATCACCCCGCGCCAATTCGCCGGTGTGCAATGTGACCAGCGCCGGCGGTGTGATCAGACCTGGCACAAAGCTCAGATCGCCAAATTGCCAGGTGTAGAGCGAAACGGGCTGCCCCACCACCGCGGGCGGCAAACCCGATTCAGGCCGGAAAAAGACAACATGCTCTAGATCGGCAAGAAAGGGAAGAGAGGGCCACCCCCTTTGTGTGGTTTCGTCCCAAAACCAGCTGTCCAGGTATACGGCCGTGCCCGCTTCTTCCGTTCGTAGTTGGGCGGCCATTTCCACGGCGGCGGCTTCAAAGAGGAGAGCGGTTTGCGGGTCACGGCCGTAGGCCGCATAGTCGCGCACCGTCAGCCACAAACTCAAGGCCAACAGCACCAATACACCCCACTGCCGCACGGCAGCGGGCAGTTTCGGCCACTCCCACAACCAGTTCAACCCCACTGCGGGAATAAACAGCGCCGCCGGTAAGATACCCGCCGCGCGCAAAAAGTGGGGTGCATCTTCGGCCAGAATGGTGACGCTCAGCATCACCGCCACCCAGAGCAGCGTAGTGGCGGTCGCCGGTTGCCGCCAGCGGCGCAGGCACCAGACCAACCCGATAAAAAACGGTACAGCCATCAAAGGGTCAAACAACGACCGTGCCACCGGATTGTGGCGCAAAATCAAATCTCCCTGCCAGACAAACAGACCCAACGCCCGCCCAATCTGGCGCAACAATAGCCCCCAGGGGTCGCCAGCGTTGATGTCCGGGTTAAAAATGGAAACCTGCCCGGAACGACCCAGCAGCATGTCCAGGTGGGTGGCATAAAAGAGGGCGAACGGGATGAGGGTGACGGCCGTACCTCCCGCAAACCAGACTATGCCCGGCCAGAGCCGCTCTTTTCCTTGCCGCCAGAGTAAAAATAGCCCGACCATTGCCAGCAACAGCGGCGTAAAGCGCACCGCCAGGTAAGTGTAAAATGCCAGGCCATACACCAACCCGGCCAGGAACCACAACCACCATCGCTGCCGCCGGTAGGCCAGTGTCCCTAACCAGAAGGTAAGCGCCAGGCAGGACGGCAACAAGATAATGCGCAGCCCAATATGGCTGAGGTGTACCGGCCACAATGTCACCGCCCACAGCCAGGCGGCAAATAACCCCACGCGCCAGCCAAACCAGGCTCGCGCCAGCCAGAACACCGGCAGCACGGTGACAATGCCCACCAATGCCGCCCCCAGGCGCACGGCCGTCACCGAACGACCCAACAACCCCACAAAAAAAGCGGTCAGGTAAATGTAGGCGGGTTCACGGCCGTTATTGGCCGTAAAAAAAACAGCCAGTTCCCCGTCCAACACCCGCAGCGCATCCAGCCCGTTAAATGCTTCGTCCCGATACAAACCCGGTGGAATGGCGCCCAACTGCCAAAAGCGCAGCGCCGCCGCCACACCAACCACTAATAGCAACAAGGCCCACCCCCACCGCAATGGGCGCTTGTGGGGTGAGCCTGAATTGTTGTTAAGAAAGGGGTGGGTAAACTGCCTGTCGTTTGTCAAAGCGGGGCAAGTATAGCAAAATGAAGGACTGTGGCAATAACCGGACAGGTCATGCAGACCTGTCCGGTTCATTTAACGGAACCTATGAAAGTATTGATGTTATCCAAAGCGTGCCTGGTAGGGGCTTACCAACGCAAGCTAGAAGAAATCGCCCAATTTGAAGACGTAGAGTTGACGGTGATTGTACCGCCGGTCTGGTTGGATCCAGCCGGGGCCGTGACATTGGAACGGGCGCACACACAAGGCTACCGGTTGTTGGTAGACCCTATCCGCTTCAATGGACAGTTCCACACGTATTACTTCCCCAAATTGAAGCAGCGCCTCGATGAAATCCGGCCTGATATTGTGCACATTGACGAAGAGCCATACAACCTGGCGACCTGGCTGGCGCTGCGGCAGGCGCGGCAGGCAGGTGCAAAAACGCTTTTTTTTTCCTGGCAAAATATGGATAAACAATATCCACTGCCGTTTCGCTTTTTGGAGCAACAAGTGTTGGCCGGGATAGACTTCGCCATCATGGGGAACCAGGAGGCGGCTTGTGTCTGGCATAACAAGGGTTTCAGCAGGCCACACCGGGTCATTCCCCAGTTCGGAGTTGACCCCGATTTTTTCTGCCCGCCATCACAACGCGATGCCGGGCGTGGGTTCATTATCGGCGCGGCGAACCGGCGATTGCTGCCGGAAAAAGGGGTAGACGTGTTGCTGCGGGCGGTAGCCGGGCTGCCGGGCATCTGGCGGCTGCATATTGCCGGGGATGGCCCGGCACGGCCGTCGCTCGTCCAGTTAGCCCACGATTTAGGCATTGCCGAACGGGTCTTTTTTGATGGCCCCATTTCCTCGCTGCAAATGCCCGCTTATTTACAGCAACTAGATGTGCTGGTACTTAGTTCGCGCACCACATCCCAATGGAAAGAGCAGTTTGGCCGAGTCCTCATTGAAGCGATGGCGTGTGAGACGGCCGTCATCGGCGCCAACAGTGGTGAAATCCCCCATGTCATTGGTGATGCCGGGCTGGTGTTTGAAGAGGAAGATATAGCCGGGCTGCGCGAACATTTGATGACCTTGATGGAGCATCGAGAAGTGCGAGATAGATTAGGGTGGCACGGCCGTGAACGGGTGCTGCAACATTACACCCAGCAGCAAATCGCCGCCCAAACAGTGGCAGCATACCGGGACATCCTGGCGCAATCAGGTATACTTGCGCCCGCTGTTCATAAACCGTAATCGGTAATCCGTAATCCAACCGCCGATTGCTGACTACCGACCACCGATTACCAATATGAGTGAAGTAATGCCCCCGGCAGAAAAACCACCGGAAACGGCTGCACCTACGGAAACCGCCGTTTTTACCGAACCAACCACGACGACAGAGCCCACACCAGCGCCACGCCGCACCGCGCGCCTGGTTGGCATTGGCCTCATCATCCTGTCGGTGATCATGGCCTGGCTGCTGTTGATTGGGTATCTGGGTTACCAGAGTGGGCAGCGTCAACTTACCACGCGCCAGCAAACGGAATTGGTAACCAACCTGGAGCGCCAGACAGCGCTGGCCGCAGATAACATCAACCAGGGGAATTTCACCCTGGCGCTACTTCGCCTGGAATGGGTGTTAGCCCGCGAACCACAAAACAGTGAGGCGCTGCGGCTGCAAGCGGCAGCAACGGCAGCGTTGGCGGCCCAAAACCAATCGGTTTCAGCCGCGCTCACCCCCACGCCTCTCCAGCCCACCGCCACACCCGAACCATCACCTACGCCCGGCCAGATCACCAGCCCGGAGGCAGAGTTGCAGCGCCTGCGCCGCCTCAGCGTCAGCAAAGAGTGGGCCGAAGCAGTTTCTGGCCTGATTGCTTTCCAGCAGCAGTTTCCCAGCTATGAACGTGAAGAGACAGACCAATTACTCTTTGACGCTTATCTGGGGCACAGTCAGAGCCTATTTGAAGGAAATCAATCGGAGCGCGGTTTGTACTATCTGGCACAGGCTGAAAAATTGGGCAGCCTGCCCCAGGCAATGCGTGACTACCAGACCTGGGCCAAATTGTATACACAAGGCATTTCCTATTACGGCGTGAATTGGGAGGTGGCCGCTTCCTTTTTCCGCGATTTATGTCTGGCAGCTCCCTTTTATGGTGATTCCTGCGCCAAGCTGCTCCAAATTTTAGTCGCGCGTGGCGACCAATATGCTTTCCTGGAAGATTGGTGCCCGGCGCAGTTGTGGTATGAAGAAGCCAGGCAGCAATCGAATGATGGGGAATTGGTAGGCAAATTGGAGACAGCCCGCAACGGCTGTCTGTCAGCCACCCCTACTCCCAGCGAACCAATTACCGGAACGTTACCGTTGACACACACCCTGCCTATAACCGGCGCGCCGTTTATCATTCCCGCGCCATAGTGATATGATTCATTATTATGCCTGAACTGGGAGAACCTCTAAGCGATCGTGAAATGGATGTGTTACGCTGCCTGTCTAAAGGGGCCGGAAACAAGGAAATTGCGGCCGAACTATTCATCAGCGAAAACACAGTAAAAGTGCATCTGCGAAACATTTTCACCAAACTGGGTGTGGCGACGCGCACAGAAGCGGCGACAGTGGCTTTGCAGCAAGGGCTGATTGGCGTACCAGGGGCGGACGCGCCTGTCCCGAATGGGGACGGAGCAGCTTCGCCGTTAGCCCACACAATCCCGGAAACCCCCGACGAACCAGCTTTTCGTGAATCAGCGCCGGTGACAGACACGGCCGTCACGGAAACGGCCGTGCCCGCAGGCCGTCGTTGGTCGGGGGCGCTGGCAGTGGTGGGGCTGGCGTTGCTGGTGGTGCTGGTTTTGGCGGTCATTGCCAGCCGGCAGAACAGCCTGGCAGCAACACCCACGCCCACCCCGTATGTTTCGGTGGATTTGGGCGAAAATTGGCGGACGATACGGCCATTGCCCGCACCCCGTTCGGGCATGGCCGCACAGACGGTGGGGACAAATGTGTATGTGCTGGGTGGGGAAACGGCTGAAGGTATTACCAATTCGGCGCTGGCCTATGAGGCGCAGAGCGGGATATGGACGGAAGTGGCAGCCAAGCCAACGGCCGTGACCGATGCCTCCGCCGCCACGCTTTTTGGCGAAATTTTTGTGCCCGGCGGCCGGTTGGCTGATGGGCAGCCGACAAATATGCTGGAGGTATATAGCCCGGCCAATAATGCCTGGCGCGTGGCCCAATCATTACCACATCCCATAGCCGGTGGTCTGGCCCTCTCGGATGGTAGTTTTCTTTACCTTTTTGGTGGCTGGGATGGTGAAAACTATCTGGATACCGCCTATCTATATGACCCTGTGCAGGATCGCTGGCAACCACTACCCTCTATGTCCCATGCGCGGGCCAACCTGGTGGGGGGAACGCTCTTTGGCTTCCTTTATGCTGTTGGCGGGAATGACGAAGAAAACAACCTGGCCGTCTGTGAACAGTTCAACCCGCAAACAGGAGAATGGCAAAGTTGCCCGCCGATGTTACGTCCCCGCAGCAGAGCGGGCGCAGCCACTATTTTGAACAAGTTATATGTGGTAGGGGGTGAACAAGTTGGTGAGACATCGGCCTCTTTTAGCGAACTGTATGACCCGGTTGGGCAACAGTGGACTATTTTGAATACGCCGGTTCTGGCGGACGCTGCCACCTGGGGCAACTTCGGCGCGGCACATGTAGAAACCAGATTGTTTATGATAGGTGGGCAGCACGATGGGGAGATGGTGGCTGACGCTTACCAGTATTCGCCGCTGGTCTACCAGACCTTCATTCCGGCAGCTTCGTCACGGGGTGAGGAGTGAGGGAGTTACCGGCAATCAGTAATCGGTTATCGGTAAACCGTTATTGGGGGAGGGGCTGGTCCCTGGCAGGTGTTATTCGGCAAAGGATTCGGCAAAGAACCAGGTGATGAGTTTGGCATCGGCCCAGGGTTTGAGCGCCTGGATGAGTTGGACGCCTGTTTCACTGACGACGGCCGTTTGAAAAGTCGCCTCATTTGCAAAATAAAGCTCCAACATCAGATGATAACGAGACTGTCCACCCGGTTTGTGGGCAATGCGGCTCACTTCCCGGCGCAGCAAGTTGGGCAGCGATTCCGCCAACGGCAGGTGGGTATCAGAGAAAAAAGCCTCCAGTTGGGCTTCATCGTCTACTTTGCGATAAATGGTGACAAATTTGTACATGAAGGATTGGAGATGGGAGATTGTTTACTCTCCCATCTCAGCCAGGCCAGATGGTGATGAGTTCTTCTTTTAACGCTTCCCGCTGCTGCCGGTATTGGCTCTCGCTGATTTGCCCGGTGGCATAGGCGTCATCCAGGTCGGCAATGATTTGCAGGAGAGCCTGGGGGTCAGCAGCGGTTGGCGGCATATCTTCTCGCCACTTTTTTACCATCACCATTACCAAAGCGCCCGCTGCGCCTAATGCTGCCAGACCGATGATCAGTTCCTGGGTATCATCGCGCACCAGCACTGTATTACCCTGCGCGTCAGCCAGTTGGGTGGGACGGCCGTTCACTTCCACTAACAGCGATTCAGCGCCGGCCAAATTATTGTTGCTATAGGCCACAAATGAGCCGCTGCCCATCTGTTGGCTGCCCTGGCTCTGCCAGCCGTCGCCACTCAGTTGGACGCCGACATCAGGCACGATGGCCGTCACCCCTATTGTTGGATAAGCCAGTGGGTGTGCCAGCCGCAGTCCATCTTCAAAAGGCAGTTCGTAACTCACCAACAAAACGGTGCTGCCTTCACCGGGCCGCAGCGGGGTGGTGTCCACCCAGCCGGTCTCGGTGGAAATCACTTCGGGCGCCGGGGAAAAATTCTCCATTGAGCCAAAGGAGCGCCGGAAGTTCACATTTTCAGCGCCCGCGGGCACGGAAAGTTCCACTACCCCATCGGCGAAATCACCGGTTTCGCCTACAAAGACAGCGTTGGCGGTATTGTTGAAAACGTAAAGCTCAGAAACCTGTAAGCCACCGGCGGCAAAGTTGAAGATCATGTGAATCTGACCAATGGTAACAACGCCGGGATCAGAAGTGGTGTCATACACTATGACGGGCATGTTCAGTTCTGGTTGGGTGCGGTCAATCCGGTTGGGGTTACTGTTAAAGGTCAGGCCGTTGAAGTCGGTACTGACCAGGTATATCCATTCTGGCAATACATTTTCCAGGTTGAAGGTGTAACTGCCATCAGCCCCGACGGTAGTGGTCATGATCATGGTCTGGGCAAAATTGGTGTTGAAGGCGCGCAGGGTGGCTTCCCCTTCCGTGACCTCGGCGGAGGTAGTACCGTTCACTATCAGGCCGGTGATGGTGACAGCAGGGATGGGGTCGAAAGCGGCCATGGGATTGGCATAGGTGTAATGTTGGGCACGGCCGTAATCCACCACCCACCGCTTTTCTTCTTCGGTCAACCCCGATACGTCCACACCCCAATTGACATTTTCCAGATCAGCCAGGGCACTCTGGTTGCTGTGGGTAAACCAATAATCTGAGCCGGGAATATTGGCCGGGTCGCCGCCTAAATCGCTAAAGAGCGTTTCGCCGTTTTCCAGGGCCGTAGGCGTCACGCCAAAGCTGTAGACGGCGGCAATCAGATTCCAGATGTCGTCCTCGCTGAGGGGGTTAGAAGAAACGGGGCCAAAAGGCGGCATCCCACTCGCCATCACGCCATTGGTAATCACGTCAAACATAAGTTGTGGCTCGGCCACCAGCCGGTATGCGGGATCGATAAAATTGCGCGGCTCCAGTCCGGAAGCCAACGCCTGCTCCCCATCACCCGCACCCAATGGCCCATGGCAAATCACACACCGTTCGTTATACAGCGCCAGCCCTTCAGCCGCATCCGGCGGCGCACTGGGCAGCACCGGTTCCTGGGCCGTGAGAGGTTTACCGAGAATAAGTATGAGGAGTATGGTCAGGGGAACGGCCGTCGCCAGCAATCTACCATAAAGTCTAGTATTCAACAGATTTTTCGGGAACATTACCTGTTTCTTCCTCCAATCTGTTGCTAAGTTTATAACCACAGTGGGTACAAAATCTATCATCGGGGTCTATGGCCGAACCGCATTGGGTGCAGAAACGGCCGTATCCATTCCCGCCCCTTGCCACCGGCACTGCCGGCGCTGACACCGCCTGAGCCGTTGGCATTCGCCCACGCAACTGGGCAATCGCTGCCTCAATAGCCTCATCCGCCGTTTCCACCGGCGGTAAACTCTCCATCTGTTGCCAGACGGCAGCAGCTTCAGCTACCATCGCCGGACGCTGCAACTGGTACAATTCGGCCGGTAATTTACCCGTCTCATAGTCAAAATCCAATGCGGAAATCTCCGCTAACAATGCTTCTTTTTGCGCCAGCAACCGCTGATGACTGGAGCGTGGCGCTGGTGTGGTGGGGGTGCGGTGCAGCAGTGGCCAGAGCACATACAACGCCACCAGCAGCAGTAATGCCCCCCCTAACAAAACAGAACCTATGGTCATGATCCCCCTTCTTTTGCCTGAGCAATGACCCGGTCTAAAGTTGCCTGGTTAATTGGCCCAATGTGAACATAGACAATCTTGCCATCCGGCCCGATCACAAATGTTTCCGGGACGCCGGTAATTTCATAGCTGCTGGAAATTTTAGTGCCCAGGTCGGGGGCGTGGGGATAGGTGACGCCAAACTCTTCCATGTAGGCCAACGAATTTGGCTCCACATCGGCATAGGCCACACCCAGGAAAACCACATCGTCGGCGGCATATTGGCTGGCCGCATTTTCTAATACATCCGCTTCATAACGGCACTCCACACACCAGGAAGCCCAAAAGTTTAGCACCACTACTTTGCCTTCCAGGTCGTCCAGAGCTATGGCCGATTGGCCTTCCCATTCGTAACCGGTAAAGAATTCCACGGTAAAATCGGGAGCGACTTCGCCTACTTCCGGGCGGGGCGCATTGTTTTTGATCAACCCCCACCCCAGCAGGGCCAGGACGCTGAAGGCCACCACCCACATGAGTACGGCCGTCCAGCGAATACCACGTTTACCTGTTTTTTCCCCGGCAGGGGTCTCGTCTGAATCAATTTCAGGTAGTTGTATCGTATCGGTCATCGTTCACCTCTCTAAAGCTGACCGGTCTGGCAGACCGACCAGCTTTCTCTGGCTACTTTTTAGCCAGCAGTTCCTCTTCCACGCGGGCAATATAATCGTTGCTGGCCTCTACAGGGGTGACGGGTGTGGGTCCCGCAATGGCCGACATGGGTGATGATGTAGAGGGAGTGACGGCCGTCGCTGTTGCCATTTCCCCTTCACGCCGCAAATGACGCACATAACGCACAAAAAGCACCCCTCCCACCACCACCCCTAACACCGGCAGCACCCACAAAATCAGGCCAAATCCTTGTTTAGGTGGGTCGGCCAATACCCCGTCACCATATTGACGGGCAAAATATTCATGAATTTCCGCCCTGGTTTTGCCTTCGGCCAGTTGGACGCGGATCAATTCCCGCCAATCAGCACAAGCCTGGGTGGGGCACACATCCAGTGGTGTACTTTCACACACCGGGCAGAATACATCTTTGGCAACGGCGTTAACCTCATCATCGCTCACTTCTTCTGTTTGTGCAGCGACAACACCAACCGCCAACAGAAGTAGCGTGAGTAGTAATCCGAAAATCGTAAATCGTAGTCCGTCTTTCACCTCATCACCTCATCACTCGCTCACCCATCACCTAATCCCCTGCCGCCAACACAGTCTGATGTGGCCGAGACACTGTTACCAATTCCTCTTTCCGATCCGGCCAGGCGGCGATGAGGGTACCAATGATAAAAATAAAACCACCGGCCCACACCCAGTTCACCAGCGGGTTCAAATAAACCCGGAAGGTAGCTTGATCGGAAGATGTTGGCTCCCAGTTGATCATCAACATGTAGAAATCTTCGCTGATGGTGGAGCGGGCATCGGGGATGGTCATCGGTTGATTGGTGCGGGTATACAGTTCGGTGCGGGGATAGAATTGGCCGACGTAACGGCCGTCTGCATACACATCCACTGTCGCCTGCGTGATCAACAAATCATCCGGCCCCGGAAACCGGGACGCGCCCAAAAACTGCATCTCATACTGTCCCAACGACAGTGTATCCCCCACCGACAGGCGAATTTGCGTTTGCTGCTGGAACAGTTCCATGCCAATGATGCCGAAGGCCATCACAATGACGCCCATATGAATCCAGTAACCGCCATACCGCCGCCGATTGCGGCTCATCAACGTGGCAAAAGCCGTCCAGGCAGTCTCCCCTTTGCCCTTCATCCGCCCACGTGTGCCCTTCCAGAACTCCAACAGCGTCAAAATCGCCGCGAGTGACACGATCCACAAACCCAGCAATGCCCGCCAATCACGGATACCTGAGGCAATTAACACACCGATAAAGATAAGCGCCGCCAGCGCCGGCCAGCGCATACCCATGCCAATGCGTTGCGCACTGGTACGGTACCACATCGTCAAGGGGGCCACGCCCATCAACAACACCAACACACCAAACAGCGGCCCTAAGGCCTGCTCATAAACCGGCGGCCCGACAAACCCCTTCTCACCCGTAAACAGTTCCGAGAAGATCGGGTAATAGGTAAACAGGAAGACAACTGCCAGAATCGCCAGAATGAGGAAATTGTTATACAGAAAAGCAGCCTCGCGGGAGAGAAACGAGTTCAGGTGGTTTTCTGACTTCAACGCTTCATGCCGCCTACTCAGCCAGTACACGGAAAAGACAAACATGATGGCAATAAAGCCAAAAAACAGGGGGCCAATGGCTGACTGAGCGAAGGAATGTACCGACGAAATGACCCCACTGCGCACAATAAAAGTGCCGGAGATGACCAGACAGTACGTCAGGACAATCAGGGACATGTTCCACATTTTGAACATATCTCGCTTTTCTTGAATCATCACCGAATGGAGAAAAGCCGTACCCGCTAACCAGGGCATGAACGACGCATTTTCCACCGGGTCCCAGGCCCAATAGCCACCCCAACCCAACACGTCATACGCCCAACGGCCGCCTAAAATCAAACCCAAGCTCAGAAACAGCCAGGCGACCAATGTCCAACGTCGCGTCAGGCGAATCCAGGTATCGTCCAGTTTGCCGGCCATAAGTGCAGCCATGGCAAAGGCGTAGGGAATGGTAAAACCCACAAAACCCAGATAGAGCATCGGCGGATGGATAATCATGCCCGGATGCCGCAACAGGGGATTCAACCCGTTACCATCGGGAGGCACAAATGGCAGACGGGCAAAGGGGTTTTCTATAAACAGGGAAAGTCCCAGGAAAAAAATCTGGGTAAAGCTGGCGACCATGATGGCGTAAGGCATCAGTTCTCGTTGGCGTCGCCAATTACGCATCATGGCGGCGGCCGTAAACACCGCCAGCAGTAAATTCCAGAAGAGCAACGACCCAGCCTGCCCACCCCATAGCGCTGTCACTTTGAGATAATCTGGCATTTCGACGCTGCTAACACGCCAAACATATTCCACCGAAAAGTCGCTACGCAGCAGGGAAATAACCAGCAAGAAACAAGACAAGACAACCAAAGGCAAGATGACAATGTTGGCGTTGCGGGCGCTTTCTACCCAACCGTCCCGGTTGGTGCGATGACCATACCAGGCGGCGAGGGCGGCATAAACGGCCGTCACAAATGCCAAGCCTAACGCGACATATCCCAGATCAGGAATCATACAACTCTCTCCTTTACCGTGATTCGTAAGCCGTGACCCGTGAACCGATTACGGATTCGGATTATGCAACGCCGGGTCCATTTCTTCATAACGGGTGGGGCACTTTAACAGCAGGCCACCCTGATTGGCATAAAAAATACCATCTTCACCGGGACTGCCTTCCACTAACGCCTGCGCCTGATCTTGCAGCAAATCGGGCTTGGGTTCATTCATGGCCACCACATGCAGCCGCTGCGCGTTGGGATTATTCAAATCATCTACAATGTCAAATTCCAGACGTGTGGTTGTGGCGTCTATCTGCGTAAATTGCACGGTATCACCCACAACCCAACCGGCCACACGCAAATCACGCCCGGTCAGGCGGCTTTGGTCGGCATAAAATTCCTCAACCGTTTTGTAAAGTTGGGTGTTGCCGCTCATCGCATTTACCACTAAAAAAACGATAGCTGACAACAAAACAACCCCACCCACAATGAATTTCAAGCGGTTGTTTTTGGTTCCAGTGAGCAAATCATCTTGATTTGTCCAGGTTGTATCGGCCATTTTTAACTCCTTTGGAAAGGGGAATCAGAGATTCGATCTCCAATTCCTAATCTTCAATCTCTAATCGCCAATCTTCATCATCAACCAAATCACTTGCATCCGTTTCTAACATTTCTAACGCCTGCGTCTCATATTCGGCAGGTACAGCCACGTAGCCGGTACCCAGTAAACCAACCGTGAGGCCAAAGGCCTGGCCCGCGCTTTCTTGCCAGACACGAACGGGAATGCCTTCACTTTGCAGCCGTCCACCGATGATGGTGGCATTGGCAATACCGGCTGTTTCCGCCACTACTTTCCACTTCACTTCTTTTTGCCCGCCGGGGACTGTTTCTTTGTCCTCCACATGAGGCAAGACATTGTCACTTTCATCATCTGAACTAAAAGGTAATGCGGCGGAAGAGGTGGTGGTCATTAAAATTCGTTTACTCCCATTTGCTGCCAGTTAACATAGTTGTTGGTCAGGATTATACTTTACATCGCCTGATCATGTTAATTTTGTCTTTATGCTTTAGGCGTCTGTTAAAGTATCAACGGCCATTTGGCAATTGCCAAATGCCAATTTCTACGTCCCAAGTATAGGAGGACGACAACTATTGGGTAAGGCGAGAGATCATACTTCTGGTGTGATAGATGTCACTATTGGTTATGCTCCCCCAGCAATTCGAAATGAGGTCAATGACGCGGCTCATCTCGAATTGCTGTGCTCACCGTCGCATTGCACGCCATGCACAGGGTAGATATAATGCAGTCACCTGCGGCTATGGTGTAGCGGTAACACAGCAGCTTCCCAAGCTGTTATCTCGGGTTCGAGTCCCGATAGCCGCTTTGAAACGTGACAGGTTTTTGCGAACCTGTCACGTTTTTTGTTCGCTCATTCTCCCCAAATTTCGCGGGCTGTTTCCACCACCAGGGCCAACTTGGCCCACTGGTCATCGGCGGTGACGGCGTTGCCCTCGACGGTGCTGGAAAAGCCACACTGCGGGCTGAGGCATAGATTTTCCAGGGGCACATATTGCGCCGCATCGTTTACCCGCTGAATCAACTCTTGTTTGGGTTCCAGCGCTGCCGCTTTGGTTGTCACCAGCCCTAACACGACCGTTTTGTGGTCGGGCACAAAACGGAGCGGGGCAAAGTCACCAGAGCGTTCGTCATCGTATTCCAAAAAGTAGGCATCTACGTTGAGTTCGTTAAACAGCACTTCGGCCACCGGCTCATACCCACCCTCGGCAAACCAGGTACTGCGGTAGTTTCCGCGGCACAGGTGGACGCACATGGTCAGGTCTGCAGGACGGCCGTCAATCACCGAATTGATCAGCGCCGCATAGGTGCGGGGTAGTTCGTTGGGGTCTTCACCGCGTTCTATCACACCCGCCCGCATTTTGGCGTCACACAGGTAGGCCAGATTGGTGTCATCCATTTGAATATAACGGCAGCCAGCTTGATACAGGGCATTGATTTCGTCCCGGTAACATTGGGCCAGGTCGGCAAAAAATTCGTCCATGTCCGGGTAAGCCTCAATATCAATCGCTTTGCGCCCACCCCGAAAATGCACCATTGTCGGCGAAGGGATGGTCACTTTGGGCGTCTGGGACACTTGTGACTGGAGATAGTTAAAGTCGTCAACCTGGATATTCTTGACGTGGCGCAGCTTGCCGGTGACGCTGAGTTTGGGCGGCGTAAAACCAACTTTGCTCTGGGCGTCGGAACTGGCGGCAATGCTGCCGGTGACGGTAACGCCTTGTAGCTGTTGCAGAAAATCCAGGTGGAAATAGGTACGGCGAAACTCCCCATCGGTAATGCTGCGCAGCCCCAGGGATTCCATTTTGGTCACGGCCGTGGCAATCGCCCTATCTTCCACAACCCGCAACGCCTCAGCCGACAGGTTCCCGTTGAAAAACTGCTGCCGGGCATCTAACAATTCCGGTGGCCGTAACAGGCTACCCACATGGTCAGCACGAAAAGGGGGGTTTACTTTAGACATCTTCTTGTACCTCAAAAAACGTGATGCGTGAGTCTTTTAGTCACGTGTCACGCATCACGCATCACGCATCACGTCAACAAACATTTACCGTTCATCAAACGGCGGTGCGGGCACCACCAGGTCGGCCGTAGCAAACTCTTGCGGCCAGACCAGTTCAATCTTCCCTCCCTGGTATTGCAAGAAGGGGGCCGTCACCACGCCCGTGCCATTATCGCGGAACGTGACCGGGCCGATCATCGTCTCCATATCCGTGGCGGCAATCGCATTGCGCACCGCCTCACGATCCAGCGACCCGGCCTCTTCAATAGCATGAGCCAAAATCTGTATGGCCGAATACGCCGGCCCCACCATCGGATCGGCCGGCCGATCCATCAATTCCACATGCGCGGCGTTCAATTCTTCCACGCCGGGATAGAGCATGGTATTGTGCCAGCCGGGGGCCAGCACCACATAATCACCCACCGAACCCAAATCCAGCCAGGTGGGCACATCGGCGGCACGTACCATGAAGGCAAAGTCCGGTGCATAACCCAATTCACCCATCTGTTTGTAGAGAGCAAAACCATCGGGCGGGGTGGGCAAGGCCAAAACCATATTGGCGCCTGCGTCCTGCGCCTTCAGGATCAGGTCGGTGTAATCGGTCGTGCCCGGTGTATACACCTCATCAACCACAATGTCATACCCATATTTTGCCGCGCTTTCGCGCCACAGGGTAGCCATTTCCACACCCCAGTCCGTTTGCTCCTGGAAGATGGCAACTTGGGTGGGCCGGTTGCTCTCATCTGTGTAGGCGTTCACCATCTCAAACATGGCATCTGAGAGGTCAGATGATTTGGGGAATGGAGAGAACAGGTATTGGAAACCCTGGTTATGGGGTGCTTCCAATGCGAAGGCAACGCCGAGGTAAGGGATTTTATTCTTTTCGGCGATGGCGGCGGCGGCGGCGTGCAGCCCACTGCCAAACCCGCCCAAATAGGCGACTACCTGTTCATCAGAGTTCAGCGATTCCAGATGGGCGACGGTGCTGTTAGGGTCTGACTCATCATCGAGCAATACCAATTCCACCGGAATTTGCTGGTCATATTCCTCCACATAAATGCCACCCGCCGCGTTGATGTCTTCGACGGCCATTTTGTAACCACGTTCTACCTGCGCGCCGCCACCGGCAAATGCCCCCGTCAGGGGAACTACGGCGCCAACTTTGATAGTTTCCGGCACTTCCTCGCCGCCGCTACAAGCAGCCAGCGCCAGACACAAGGCAACCAATAAGACAATAACCATTTTCTTTCTCATCATCTCGTCTCCTTATTGTGAACTGACCAACAAACATTATTCACTATCTTTTGCCGGTTCTTTGATGGGGATAGGGGGTGGCGACGGCCGTTGCCGCAGCCGTATGCGCTCCCATATCTCCACCATGCCCCCCGGCAAAAGTAAAACCACCAGGACAAACAGCAGGCCAAAAATGAGCAAATGAAACCCTACCAGATTAGCCGCCAGCACATCCCGCACCAACACGAAGAACACCGCGCCTAACAAGGGGCCAATCACCGTACCTACACCACCGACAAAGGTGACAATCAGAGCGTCAAACGTCCATTCGGGGCTGAAAGGCAAACTGGGATAGTAGCTGACATGGTAGTAAGCGAAACTGCTACCCGCCAGTCCGGCCAGCCCGGCGCTGAGAATAAAGGCGGCCATTTTGTGCCGAAAAACATTCACGCCAATGGCGCGGGCGGCGTCTTCATCTTCACGCACACACATCATGCCCAGGCCCAGTTTGGAGCGGGTCAGCCAATAGGCAGTGGCGACGGTAAGCAAAAGAACGGCAAACGAGAAGTAATAGCGCGAGGCCAGACTGTATTCACGCAGGGCAGAGGCGGGCATAGCCGAAATGCCCGGCCAGAGATTGTTGACAGTAATGCGAATAGCTTCGGCCAGGGCCAGGGTGCCTATGGCGAAGTAGATGCCTTTCAGGCGCAGGCCAGGGTAGCCCAGGATGGCCGCCGCCAGCGCCGCCGCCAGGCCGCTCAGCAGGCAGCTTAGAATGAGCGGGAAACCGTCTAGCCAGAGATAACGGGTGACAAGCGCACCAATGCCAAAAAAGGCGGCATGACCCAGGCTGATTTGCCCGGCAAAACCGGCGACGATATTCCAACTTGAGGCTATGGCGGCGATGATGAAGGTGAACACGGCCGTTGTCAGCACTTTATCATTCTCCACCACCAGCGGCAGAATGGACAGCGCCAGCAGCAGACCGCTCGGAAACAGCCATTGGCGCCACCTGTCAGGCATAACGCTCTCCAAACAAACCTTGTGGTCGTAGACTGAGCACCAGCAAGAAAATAAGCAGCCCCACGATTTCGCGGTATTCGCCGCCAAACAGTTGCGAGCTAAACGCTTCGGCCAGCCCCAGGACGATGCCCCCCAACAGCGCCCCACGCATACTACCCAACCCGGCCAATACCACCACAATCAACGCCTTCAGCGTCCATTGCAACCCGATGGAAGGATTCACGCTGAAGCCCAGGGCGATCAAGACACCGGTGATACCGGCCAATGCGGCCGAGAGGGCAAAGGCCAGCAAATAAACGCGGCGGATGTTGATGCCGGTGAGCGCGGCCGTCACCCAATCTTCACTGGTGGCACGTAACGCTTTGCCCCAATAGGTGCGCTTCAAGAACAGTTCCATGCCCAAAACAGCGATGATGGCTACCACCAGGCCAATGACCCGCACAACCGGGAAGCGCACACCAGCCAGCTCCCAGGCGCTGGTCGAATAACCGGTGATGATGCCCCGATCATCAGCAGTGAACAGGCGAACGGCGATAGTCTGCAAGATCAGGGTCAGGCCAAAACCGAGCAGGAGCGAGTTTTTGATCCGGTTTTCCTCGTCAAATTTGACGATGCGGTTAAAAACCAGGGCATAGAGCAGCAAGCCAAAAATCGCCAGTATGGCAAATACCGCGCCTAAAGAAAGCAGCGGGTCCATGCCCAGGCCGGTGAAGAGGAAAAAGGCGGCATACCCGCCGATCATGATCAGTTCGCCATGAGCAACGTTGAGGATTTTCAAGACGCCAAAGGCCAGCGATAGACCCAGAGCCGCCAGACCATAGAGTGAACCAACCAGGATGCCGGACACGGCCGTTTGCAAAAAAGTATCCATCGTTACAAGCTCAAATACGCTTCCTTGACGCGCGGATCGCGGATCAAGTCGGCACACGCCCCTTTCTGCACAATATGCCCGGATTCAATAATGTAACCATAGTGAGCGGTTTCCAGAGTGAGTTGCACATTTTGCTCCACAATGAGAATGGAAACGCCCTGGTCGTTAATTTGCTGAATGACACGGAAAATATCCTCCACAATGAGCGGGGCCAGCCCCAACGAGGGTTCATCCAGAATGAGCATTTCCGGTTTAGCCATCAGCGCCCGGCCAATCGCCAGCATTTGCCGTTCGCCGCCGCTCAACGTCCCGGCGGATTGGTTTTGCCGCTCCTTTAGCCGGGGGAAAATGTGGAACACTTCCTGAAGCGTCTGCTCTTTTAACGGCCGTGCCCGCCGCGGAAATGCACCCAACTCCAGATTTTCTAAAACGGAAAGGGTGGAAAATGTACCCCGCCACTCCGGCACCAGCGTCAGCCCGCTGTTCACAATGGCATGGGGCGGTTGGCCGGTAATGGGTGCGCCCCGGAACTCCACCGACCCGGCTCTGGGTGGCAACAACCCCATAATCGCCTTGAGTGTGGTGGACTTCCCCGCACCGTTGGGGCCAATGAGCGCAACCACCGCACCGTCGGGCACTTCCAGAGAAACACCCCACACCACCTGAATATCACCGTAAGCCACATGCAGATTCTTAACGGTCAGCATAGCGCGTTCCCAGATAAGCGGCGATCACCTGCGGGTTTTCCACAATCTCGGCGGGGCTGCCTTCGGCCAGTTTTTCACCGGCATTTAGCACAATCACCCGTCCGCAGGCGTTGGTAATCGCTTTGATGATGTGTTCCACAATGATGATGGTGATACCAGAGGCGTTGAGTTGTTTAACCAGATCAACGGCCTGGGGGATTTCGGCCGAATTCAGCCCGGCCATAAATTCATCCAGCAGCAGCAGTTTGGGTCGGCCCGCCAGGGCGCGGGCCACTTCCAACCATTTGCGCTCCATGACGGTGAGGTCACGGGCCAACACCTGTTTTTTGTCAGCCAGCCCTACCAGTTCCAGCACGGCCTGGGCGTGGGGCACGGCCGTTTTGCGCGTCACCATCCCTGCATGACCAAACAGGCATCCGGCCAGGACGTTATCCAGTGTGGTGAGATGGGGAAACGGCCGTACCAGTTGAAACGTGCGCGCCAGCCCCCGCCGGGCTACCTCATGCGCAGGCAAATGGGTGATGTCCTTCCCATTAAAATGAACCGAGCCAGACGTTTCCGGCATAAAACCGGTAATCACATTAAAGCAAGTGGACTTACCCGAACCATTTGGCCCGATCAGCCCCACAATTTCCCCTGCTTCCACCGTAAAGGAAACATTGTTCAGAGCCATCAACCCACCAAACGCTTTACTGATACCTTTGACTTGCAGCATTTTGGCTCAAGGTCAGGGATTGAAAAACACCGTCTCTTCCGGTCCCTGTAAATGAATATCAAAATGATAAGTTGCGCCCAACGCCGTGTCATTTCGATGGGCAATCAGGGTGTGGCGTCTCTCGGTGGGGATGGTTTTTAGCACCGGGTCATCGCTGTTGGCCGGTTCGTCGGCGAAGTAGATGCGGGTGATGGCGTGAACCAGCATCCCTCTGGCAAAAACGGTGACGTTGATAGTCGGTGCGTGTCCCTCCTGTAGGCTGCCCGGTTTGATTGTCCGAAATTGAAATTTCCCGCCCAGGCGCGTATCGGCCCGGCCAAAACCGCGAAAATGGGGATCGGCCTGCTGGCAGCGCGGGTCGGCAGGGTGGTTAAAGATACCCTGGGCATCCGGCTGCCAGATTTCCACCATGGCGTCCGTCATCGGCTCACCATTGCCATCAAAAACCGTGCCGGAAATCACGATACGTTCGCCAATGGTTTCGTCTTGTACCAGGTCGCTTTGGGTCTCGCCGTAAATCAGACCAATGTGCAGGTAAGGGCCAACGGTTTGACTGGGGGTCTGTTTTGGCATGGTGTGACCTCTTTATTATTCAAATGGGGTCTGGCGCGGGCCACAAACCACAATATCAAAGCGGAAGCCCAAGGCCCAGCCCGGCGTGGTGACATCATGATCATACCGGGAGATGAGGCTGTTACGGCCGTCTCCATCGGGAATGCCGTTAAAAATGGGATCGAGTGGTAGCAGGGGGTCTCCGGGAAAATACATTTGCGTCACTAACCGTTGCAGGAAATTGACGCCAAACACTGAAAAGTGAATGTGCGATGGCCGCCAGGCGTTGGGATGATTCTGCCAGGGATAGGCGCCGGGGCGAATGGTGGTGAAATGGTAACGGCCGTCTTTATCGGTAAGCATACGGCCGGCCCCGTGAAAGTTGGGGTCCAGCGGAGCATCATGTTGGTCTACTTTGTGCATGTAACGGCCGGCGGCATTCGCCTGCCACACTTCAATCAAGGTATGCGGGATCGGTTTACCTGTATCATCCATCACCTGCCCCGTCACAATAATCCGCTCACCCAAAGGCTCGCCATTTTTTACGGCATTGCGCGTCAGGTCATTATCCAGCGGGCTGATCTCATCCCCCCCATACACCGGGCCGGTCAATTCAGAAAGCTTTTGTTTCAGGGGGATCAACGGCTTTTGGGGCGACCGAAACACCGTCGAGCGATAGGGTTCATAGAGATATGGAGGTTGAACAGACCAATCAAGCCAGTTATACGTTTGCAGTGGCATCATCCTTGTTTCTCCCGCGCCGTGCAGAGCAATTTTTCATATCGGGCTGCGATATGGAAGCTCGAACTACAATATGGTCAGGCCATTTTTAATATGCAGTTGTCATTATCTTGTCCTCAATGGGATTGAGGAAGCTGTTGAATCAAAGGGTGTAAATTTGAACGCGATATGTATACATTACTTAATGCGATAACGCAAATTTTCTGGCACCTTTCCTCTTGCGCCACTTTGGGCACGGCTGTTTAAGGCAATTACCTGTATACATTTTATTGATTGCCACTCCCACCTGGAAGACGGTGGTTGGCACGTAACCTGCAACCTGCTCTACCTGTTATCCCCCTCAGCCCCATTGGTTGCCACCAATTTGAAGGCCGGTAACTGGCTCAAAACCGTCTTGTCATTGAGTGCGCGCTGTAGGTTCTCCAAAGAAAGATAGGCATGTTCCTGGGCCAGTGCATCGGCGCGTGCTCCCTCGCGGTTTTCAATGGCTTTGATGATGTTCTTGTGCTGTTCCTGCGCCACAAAAAAAACTTTCCACGCCTGACCCAATTCAGCTTGGGCCATGACCAGGGCATTAGGCGAAGCAAAAGGCAGCGTTAGCACATGCTCCAGAGTACGTTCGACCATAAAACTATCGGCCAATGCCACCAGCTGCGAGTGAAATAAGTGATTGAGATCAAAGTAACGGGCCAGGTCTGTATCCACCAGGTCTGTTTTCAGTAACAGCCCATCAAATTGGGACAACAGTTTTTTGATTCGGGCCAGGGCTGTAGCATCTGCCCCCCTTTCAGCAGCCAGACGGGCGGCCATCCCTTCCAGTTCGCCGCGAATGGCAATGGCGTCGTGAATGTCACGCTCCGTAAACTCCCGCACGGCATAGCCGCCATTAGGCATCTTTTCCAATAGCCCCTCTTGGGCCAGCCTGGCTAAAGCAGCGCGAATGGGGGTGCGGGAGACGCTTAAATGCTCCACCAAAGCAACTTCCAGTAAACGTTCCCCTGGCTGTAATTCGCCGTTCAGGATCAATTCCCTTAGTTGGATCAAAGCCTTGATTGTTTGCGACATATTCTGTCCTGAAAATAATCAAAGATTATGCAAAACTTGTCCTGAGCTTGCCGAAGGGTTTCACCGATTAAAAATCTGCGTAATCTGCGCCATCTTTGATTTTCATCCTTGTGGGATAAATTTAACGCACTTTACCAAAACAAACCAAAACAAACGACAAGAAAACACCCCTGCTCCCCCTTAAATGAACAATTTAAGATGTCCGGTTTGTTGTGTCCAATGGGTTAAATTCTGCCTGATCAACGCCTGCGCCTGCTCATCACGCAGCCGCTCGGCCTCTGCCAACGCGGTCTGTAAAAAGTGGCCAGCCGCTGCCCCTTGCCCTGCCGCAAAAGCGGCCACCCCCAGATTGTTGGCTAACAACATCAAGCCCTTGTGGAATCCCAGCCGCTGCGCCAGGGCATACCCTTCTTCAAATAATTGTCTGGCCTGTGCCTGTGCCCCTTGCAGATGATACAAAGCGCCCAGACTCTTAAAAAACATCACCGATTGGGCTTCGTTCTGCTGCGCCTGCGCCAAAGCCAGTCCTTCCTGGTAATGGTGTGCTGCTGCTTCATCATCCCCCTCTTGCAAGGCCAATATGCCCAACTCCTCCAGCACAATGAGCAAACTATCCGTCACCTTCGTCTGGCACGCCAGTGGCAACGCCTCCGTCAGCAGCGATTTGCCTTGGGCAAAGTTCCCCAAACAGTTTTGCACCACACCCAACTCCGTTAGCAACTGGGCTTCCAGAGCCATGTCTTGCTGTTGGCGGGCCAACAACAGCCCGGCGCGTAGATGATTCTCCGCTTCGCCTAGCTGATGATGTTCGCGGGCAACCTGCCCCAACCGCAACAAAACCCAACAACGCCCGGCCACATCATCCGCTGTCTCGATGACGGTCTGCGCCTGCGTGAGATATTGCACAGCCAGGGCATGTGCCCCCCGCGTGAGCAGGGAGGGCATGAGGGCGTCCATCATCTGGCGCAACGGCCGTATCCATTCCCGCGTTACGGCCGTTTCCCACGCCACCTGAATATGCCCCATCTCCTGAGCCACCGCACCGGGCAGGTAACGCCGCGCCACCAAAAACGCCACCCAATAGGCCACCAGCCGTTCGGCCAACCCATCCGGCGGTGGCAATTCACAGGCAAAATCATGCAGCAGGGGGTGGAGAGTGTAACGGCCGTCTGCCCTGGATTGCACCAACGACAGGCTAAACAACTGCCGCAACCCATCTACGGCCGTATCCTCTTCCAGCCCGGTCAGCGCCGCCACTGCCTCGGCCGCAAAATCCTGTCGCCCCAATGCCCCCGCCGCCGCCAAAAGCAGCCGCCCGACATCATCCAACCACGCATAACTCATCTCAAAGGAGCGGCGCACGTTTTGTGTTTCATAACGCAGCGATTGAAGCCGTTGGCTGACACGCCGCAGCCGCTCGCCAAACTGAGCCGTCTGCCAGCCCGGTTCATACGCCAGACGGCTGGCCGCGATGGCCAATGCCAGCGGCAAATGCCCCAGTTCATCGGCGATTTGTGCCAGCAGTTCCCGCTCCGCCTGCACGCGAGTTTGCCCCAAAATCTGGGCAAACAGGGCCAGCGAGGTGGCCGCGTCGGGGGCAAACGGCCGTAGCTCCACCCGTTGCGCCCCGGCCAAAATAGACAAATCCTGCCGCCGTGTTGTCACCAGCACGGCACAGCGCCCGGTAGGGGGCAGCAGCAGCTCAATTTGGGCGCTGGTCTGGGCATTGTCCAGGACGATGAGGGCATGTCGGCTGCTCAGGATGTCCCGCACCACCCCGCTGCGGCTGGCTACATCCAGGCAGTTGCTGACATCTCGTTGATAGGCAGCGGCAAAGGCCGCCAAAATAGACATGGTGTCAGAGCTATCTAACCTGGCCCACAGCACTCCGTCGGCAAAGTGGTGGCGCAGGTCATAAACCACCTGGGCCGCCAGGCTGGTTTTGCCCACTCCGGCCATGCCGTGCAGGCACCACACGGCCGTCTGTCGTTCTTGGGCCAGCCCCCTGACCAATGCGGACCGCTCGGCTTCGCGCCCCACAAAATAAGGCAGCAGGGGGACAGCCTGAAAGGGTGGTTCGGTGGGGGTGGGTACAGCCGTTTGCCAGAATGTCAATGCCTGCTGCACTCGCGCGGGGGCGGGCTGGTTGCGTAGGGCCGGGAGCGAGGGCTGCCCGGCGGCAGCCAATAACTGATTGGTTTCTGCCTCCGTCAGGCGTAAGGCGGCGGCCACTTCCACCAGCCCATGCCACCCTCTGGGGCGGCTCACGCGCCCGTTCAACCAGTTGACGATGGTCATTTTGGGCACAGAAGTGAGCGTGGCTAACTGCCCCGGTGTGTAGGCAGAACGGGAGACAAAGGTGTTGAATACGGCCGTAAATTGATCTGCGTCACCCATTTTTCTCATCGTTCTGTCTGATTGGTCTTGATTTGGTACGAATTTGCACCATTTTTTTTGAACCACCATGCCTACCCTTGAGGATGATCTGACCGGATGATAGCAGCATATGGGAGAAAATAAGAATGAAATTGAACAAACTACTGGTGAAATTCATCTATGGTTATCTGTTGTTAGCTCTGTTGGCAGCGTGCCAGGGCCGCAACCAGGCAACGGCCGTTTTCCAGGAAACGGCCGTTGCCCAGGCCACCCCCGAACCTGAACCAACAGCCACAGCGACCACAGCAGCAACGGCTACGGCCGCAGCAACTACGGCCGTTCCCCCCACCATGACACCTACCCCCACCTACACCGCGACGCCCGCACCGATGGCCACCCAGGAGGCAACCATGACCCCAACCCCAGAACCCACTTTTACCGAACTCTTGATCATTAACAATTTGCCTGACCGTCTGAAAGACCCCTACGGTATCGCCGTAGACAGCCAGGATAATCTGTACGTTTTAGATGCGGGCCACGACCGCCTGCTCAAATTCAACAGCCAGGGCGAGTTGTTGCAAAGCTGGGAAAACAAAGGCAGCGGTGAAGGCGAGTTTAACTCGATGGGGTTTGGCGGTATTGCCATTGATGGCAAGGACAACCTGTTCGTGGTGGATAATGGCAATTACCGCATTCAGAAGTTTGACAGCGCCGGTAACTTTGTTACCCAATGGGGCAGTCAGGGGCTAAATAATGGTCAGTTCCAACGGGCCATTGGCATTGCCACAGATGCCGCCGGTCATGTGTATGTCACCGACGACGGCCGTCCCGAAATTCAGGTTTTCGACAATGACGGCAACTTTTTACACAAATGGGGCAGCCGGGGTGGTGGCGACGGGCAGTTCCGCCATCCCACCGGCATTGCCGTAGACGCCGCCGGTCATGTCTACGTGGCCGACTACGAAAACAAGCGGGTGCAGAAGTTCGACAGCGCCGGAAACTTTTTGCTCAGTTGGGGGATGACGGTGAACACAACGGGGACGCCAGAGGGGATTGCGGTGGATGCTGACGGCCGTGTGTACATCACCGACTATGACCGTGCCCGTGTGGAAATCTACACCGCCGATGGTATTTTTATTACGGCCTGGGAAGGGGGTGAAAACGGCCGTTTTAACCGCCCCGTCGCCGTGGCCTTTGATTCCACCGGGCACGTCTATGTGAGCAACCAGGCGGGCAATTCGGTGCAAAAATTTGCACCGCCCCTTTTGCCCTAATCCATAGTCACCCGTTCAAGGCGAAGGGGTAAATTTTTCCCAGTCGCTCTGTTCGGGGAAGAGATGCCAGATGTCGGCATCGAGAGCGCGGATGTAGGTGTGGTTATAACGGGGATAGGAGGTGCGCTGCACGGCCGTGTCTCCTCCCGCCTCCAAAGCCACCGCCCACCCCAAACGGTCGCGCACAAAAGGCTGCTCGCGCCACACCAACCCAAATCCGCGCAATGGCTGGTAAAAGCCGGGTGGCGGGATAATGGTGGTGTCGCTTATGATGTCGCCCGGTTCCCAATCATCTATAAATGCCTGCCACCTGGGAGAAAACACATCATCGTCATACAACACATAGATCAGGTCTTCTTCGCCCACCCAGATCATCCAGCCATGCTCAAATTGTTGCTCGGCTGCCGGCGACAACAACGCCGCATTTTGGGGGCAAATATCAGGGGCAGGCGCAAAAAACCAGAGGTGTGGGCAGGTTAGCTCAATTTCCACCGTGGCGCTGGCATATGGTTCACTTTCACCGGAGGCAAACAGCATAAAACGCTCCAGGTTACGCGCCGATTCGCTGATCGTGTAGGGCATGGTGCCAGAGATAGGAACGTTCCAAAACTGGCCCAACTGGCCGGTGGGCAGCAGGTGATAGAGGGTAACAGTGATCGCATGGGTGGTGACCCAACTCAGTTCAATGGTATCGCCAGGGTCGGCAATCTCAACATTGGCTGTAAAGGAAAGGATTTGTGGTGGGGGAAGGGGTTTGGCAATGAGAGGGAGATAGAGGTGATGATCGGTTCCCTGCCTTTGCGGTAGTGCCAGAACCCATTGGAACCAGAGGAGAACGAAAAATCCAACCAGAAACAGGTGACTGACTACGTTAGGGACTATTCGTTTTTTCATGCGGATAGGATACAGCAGACGGCCGTGTTCCCACCATAGACGCCCCGTTAATTCGGCGTTTCCTCAATCAGGGAAAACCACATCTTCCCGCCCCGCCAGCTTCGCCTGAATCCGGTCTACCACAATGTCCAAATGCTGTGGCCGGTTCACAAAGTCCAGGTTCTCACTGGGAATTACCAGCACCGGGCACAAATCAAAGTGGTACAACCACTCGTCGTAAAACGATTCCAACAGCGAGAGATAATCGGCCGTAATACCACTTTCCATTGCCCGTCCCCGCTGTTGAATCCGCGCCATCAGCCCCGATACGGGGCACTTCAGGTAAAGCAACAAATCCGGCCGGGGTAATCCGTTGACAACCAGGTCAAAGGTATGGCGATAGGCGTGGAAGTCACGTTCCGTCAGGGCGCCCAAATGGTGCAAGGCACGGGCAAAAATGTATGCATCTTCGTAAATGCTGCGGTCAGCAATGGCCGAACGGGTATCACCATATAGCTCCAGGTGTTGTCCGGCCCGGTGCCCAATGAAAAAAACCTGCAAATGAAAAGCCCACCGGGCCATGTCAGCATAAAAATCAGGCAAATAGGGGTTATCGCTCACCGACTCATACCCCACCCGCCAGCCCAGGCGCGACCCCACCCGCTCCGCCAATGATGTTTTACCCGCGCCAATGTTTCCGGCAACTAACACAAAATGTTTTGCACTCATTCAGATAATTTAACCTGCATTACTGCCCAAGACAATGTTCACAAGCATCTTCGCCCATCATAAATTCCGTGAGAATCTATTCATCCGGTGGCCCGGTTGTCGCTGTTGGCGCTGGATCAGTATCTGGTACAGGCGTATCCGTCGGTGGCGCAGGTGTATCTGTTGGTGGCACAGGTGTATCTGTTGGTGGTACAGGTGTATTCGTTGGTGGCACGGCCGTATTCGTCGGCGGCACAGGTGTATTAGTAGCCGGGACAGGCGTATTGGTTGGTGAGACGGCCGTGTTTGTGGCCACCGGTGTATTCGTGGGCCTGGGTGTGTTTGTGGAAGTAGCGCCGGGAGGCGGGGTGTTTGTCACCGTTGGCGGTGGTGGATTGGTGGCAGTAGCGCCGGGCGGCGGTGGTGGGGGAGCAGGCACATCGGCCGTAGCAGAAGCGACCGTCGTCACCGTGGCTGTTGCCGTCGGTTCACCGGGGCGCGGCGTGGTGGGACGGCGGGTGTTGGTAGCCGTCGGAGAGGCAGTTTCCGTTTCTGTGGGCACGGCCGTCGCCACCGCTATCAATCCCGGCGCTAAATAGGCATACATTCCCATGTCAACCGTCTGTATCACCCCCACCACCGGGCAACCGCCACCAAAACAGATACTCTGACCAGAAACCAGATCATGTGGCTCTTCCTGATATGTCAGGCGGCAGTAATCATCTACTTCCAGACAGGCGACCATAAAAATAAAGGGGTCATCCTGATATTGCACCACCATCAAACCGGGAGTTTCCAACCAGGCCTCATCACCAAAGGGATTCGTCACTACCACCCGAATGGCTTCCCCGGCAGGCATTTGTAGCAGCAACAAGCCATTTTCCAGCCTGACGCGCGTCTCTTCACTGTCTTGTACATCCTGCACGGCCGTCAACTGGGCTTCGGTGTCTCCATCCAAAAATAGTTGAACCTGGGCGGGCAAAATGAGGTTGCTGATATTCGGCTGATCTGTGGCATTACGGCCGTTTATCACCGTCAACATGTCCTCAGCCGCAAACTGAATGGTCTCCACTTCTTTCGCCGGTTGCACCTCCCCATCACCAATAACCCACTCTGCCCCTTCCGGGCCAGGTTGCAGCAACAATTCAGCGCCTGCCTCAGAGACTGCCAGTTCGGGCACGGCCGTAGCCGTAGGAATGATAACCGTCGGTGTTTCGGTGGCGGCTACGGCCGTTACCGGCTCGTCTTGTCCCCCCAAAAGGAGGGCGCCAACCGCCCCAAAACCCAACAACAAAAGCAAAACCACCGCACCTACCCATACACCACGTGGCAAACTGGCCGTCACCTGACTACCCGGCATCTCCAGCACAATGGCGCTCACATTATCGTCCGCCTGGCGCGATACCGCCTTTTTCACCAATGCCTGTGCTGCTTTGTCTGCGTGATTCCGCGTGATGATTTGCTCTATTTCGCCCGGCTCCACATAGTGCCCGCTGGCCTTATAACGTTCCTTGACCAGCCCATCGGAACAGAGCAGTAGCCGGTCATTAGTTTGCAAAGGGAAACCCTGACGGGCGCGCGCCTGTCGTTCCTCTTCGTCGCCATCAGGGTAAATACCCAGGTCTACTTCCAACCGTTCGCTATAACCAATGGAACGCACCAGTGCCTCGCCTTTCGGGTGGGCAGTAGCATCTTCTGGCGAAAGATGCCCCAGACGCACCATTTCCCGCGCCCAGGTGTGGTCTACGGTGATTTGTTGGACACGGCCGTCACGCACCAGATACGCCCGGCTGTCCCCCACATTGGCCAGATACAACTTATTGTTGTGGATCGCCGCCAGGGTAGCGGTGGTGCCCATGCCTTCCTTTGTCTTGTCTGCTTTGGCGGCCCGGTAAACGGCTTCGTTGGCCTGCTTCAAGGTATAGGCCAGCAGTTGTGGAATTTGATCTGGGTTTTCCACAGCCGCTTTTTCCATTTCGCTAAAGACGGTTTCAATTGCCAGTTGCGAGGCCACCTCGCCGCAGTTATTCCCGCCAATACCGTCCGCCACCATCGCCACCAACAATGGTAAACCCTGCGCCGTGCGCAACGGCCGTGCCTCAATGTTATCTTCCATATTCGGCCGCCCACCCTGGTCTTGCATCTTGCCAATGAGCATCTGGCCGTTTGTTTGCTCTACCATACCCGTCTCCAAAACAATTGCCAACTGGCTATTGTCAATTATCAATTCCCATAGGTCTCTAGAATCGCCTGCACGGCCGGTAAATGGGCATCTACATCCGCTGTGCTGTTTAGCAATACAAATATCGAAGGCACGCCCATATCGGCAATCGAATCGGTCACATCACCGGAAATACGCTGCGCTGTGTCCGCCTGATCGGCTGCATACCCTTCTACAGCCCCGGCATACAAATCGGCCAATGCCTGCGACGCTGCGGTTTGCGATTGGGCACAGCGGCCTGGTGATACTTTTCCGGCATTGCCCGCTGACGCCGGTGTGTTCCAAAATACGGCGGCTGCCGGCTGGATCAGGCTGATGAATTCAGATAACGCCTGTGATTCTGGCTCCGAGAGTGCGGCCGACCCGGCACGGCCGTCAGCCAACGACTCCCACCCACAGCCCCAATTCCGATTGAGGTCTACGTTGTTCGCATTGCGACGGCCGTCGCCCACCCCGGCGCTGTCCGGGTTCCACTCCGGCACAATATATACCGTCACATCCGCCGGCACCAGTTCCGGGCTGGCAGCCAACCGCACCCGCAGCGCATCGCCCAGCGCAATGGAATCGGGCGAAAAACCGGCATACAACCCACCCACAAATAAAAGGCGGTTGGCCCCATTGCCAATCTTCCAGGCGACAATATCTTCCCCATTGACCGATTTACCAATGACCAGCCGTTCCGCACCGGCCACAGGCGGTACAGTGGGGGCGACGACGGCCGTTTCCGGCGTATTTGTGGCGCTCAGCGTGGTAGCGGTAGGCTGGGATTCGGCCGTAACGGTGGTGGTGGGTACGGCCGTGACCAGTGCCACTTCACCTCCCAACGTACACGCCGTTTCCAGATCACCTTCCCGGAAAATACCGGTACAGGGATCGGCATAGTCTTGCCCACCGGTGTAAAACACAAAGAGCAAAATAAATAACAGTGGCAGCAAAATCGCCAACAGCAACCACAATGACAAGAGAGGAGGCAAGATGAGACGGCCCACCTGTGGCGCGGCCGTGGGGCCACCCGCCACCCGCAGTTCAAAAGGAACAAGGCGCGAACGTAAAAAGAACGGCCGTTTCCGTCCCCGTCCCGTCAAGCGCAAGGTGTGTACCTCGCCGGGCATACTCTCCACCTCGGTCGGTGAGAGTTCAAACACAATCTCGTTGTCTACATCAGACACGCTGGCTGAAAAACGGCTACGGCCGTTACCCTCGTTGACCAGTTTCACGTCACCCGCTTTGCCGTGCCGCAACGTAGCCGGTTGCAACTCGGCAAAAACCTGGCTAAAGGGGTGGATGGTGAGTTGGCCGTTGGTCACGGCCGTTTCCGCCCCCCGATCCGCCCGCGCTTCCATCTGAAAATTGTGCAGCCCGGCAGTAGCACTGTGATGACGTGGCGGCTGAATGGTAAAGGGCACAATCACCTTTTGCTGCGGCGACAAATGGATTAACCCTGGCTCCGCCGCCACCCATAGGGGCGGAATGCCCATCGCGCCCAACATGACGCTCATACTGCGCCCCGTCTGATTTTCAATTTCCAATACCGCCTGCGCTGGTAGTCCGGCGTGGGTAGCCAACTGGTTGGGCTGCATACTCATGTACAGCCGCCCCGTGTCTATCACCTGCTTAGACTCGACCACCGCCACCGCTTTTTGTGCCAGACCTGATTTCCACTCCAACACATACTCGCCCAGCTTCACCATCTGCCCCGGTTTCCACGGTTCCGGCATATCGGCCAACAATTGGCTGCCTTCCAGATACGTGCCATTCAGGCTGCCCATGTCAATTAGATTCCAACCCGTATCGGTGCGTTCCAGACGGGCATGTTTGGCCGCCACCCCCTCGCCGGTCAGCACCAGGTCATTGTCCCGCTGCAAGCCGATGGTGATGAGCCATTTATGCAGCAGAAAGGTCTGTGGCTCCAAACGGGGATGGCGGATAATGAGGTAATCGGCATCAGAAGAAGAAACGGGCGCAGGCGCCGCCGCGGGGGCGGCCACAGCAGGGGCGGCCACAGCGGCTGCCGCCACAGCAGCCGCCGGACGTACCGGGGCGGGGGCGGCAACCGGCGGTGGCAACGGCGCCGCTGGGGCTGCCTGTACCGCGCCATCCGGCGGCAATTTGTCCACTTCGCGGCGTAAGAACAGGAGGAACTCCTCCATAGAGCGGTAACGTTCGGCGGTGCTGCGGGCCATGGCTTTGAGGATGATGGCCTCCAGCACGGTGGGGATTTCCGGGCGCAACGAGCGGGGCGAAGGTGGCGTTCCCCCGGCCAATACATCGCGGGTGGATTGGGGTTGAAAGGGAAGCTGCCCGGTGCAAACCTGGTAGAGCATGATGCCCAGGGCGTATACGTCGGAACGGCCGTTCGGCCGTTTACCATCACACTGCTCCGGCGACAGATAAGGCAGCAAAGTAGCTGTTGGCTCACCCGGTATCAGGCTGGCCTGCTGAAAATCGGTTAACAGTGGTCGCCAGGGAAGCTCACCACCATGCGGCGATAGTAGCACATTGAACGGCTGTAACCCACCATGGATCACCCCCTGCCGGTGAGCATACACCAGGGCATCAGCCACCAGTTGTACCACTCTCCCTCCCAGGCGCAAACCCAGAGGAGAGCCGTTTTGCAACACATGCCCCCATGTTTCACCGTGTACCCATTCCGCGGCCACAAACAACTGCTGGTCTGCTTCCCCTATCTGGTAAACACGGGCAATACCCTGATGCTGCAAAGCCGTGATGGCCGCAGCGCCGCTCAACAGCTTTTCGCGGAACGCTGGCTGATTCGCCAGATGCGCATGAACCAGTTTCAGCGCTACCGCCTGCTGCTTTTCGTCTCTGGCGCGGAAAACATGGCCGGTGCTGCCCGAACCGATGCTTTCTTCAATGAGGTAGTCACCAACTCGTCTGCCGATCAACTCTTGCATAGAGCAACTTCCTGTTGTAATTGAGTAATTGAGTAATTGCGTAATTACCCAGTTATCTAGTTTTCATGCGCCCCCGGCATCGAAGCCCGGCAGTTGTGCCGCAAATCATTTTCTGTATAAACAAGTTCAGGTGGTGCATCGGCTATTTTTTGCAGGGTAAAATGATCTAGGAACCAGCCATTGTTATTTATCTCATGGTTGTTGCGGAACATGGCAAACAGGATAACGTTTTGTGAATCCGGCACCACAAATTCCACAAAACGGGAACTCGCTTGACCAATAGGTACCGGCTGCCAGTCCAAATGCTGGTAGATGCCATTCTCCACACAAAGATGAAGTTCGGCATGCCCTTCTGGCGCCCACTCTTTCTGCCCACTGTCGCTGTAGCCCCAGACCGCATCGGCAAAAAAATCTACGCTGAACCGGTAAATACCGGGGCCAAGCGGCATATTTTTGAACAGAGCAAAACGAATGGGCGCGCCGCCTTTGAATACTTTCATTATTTTGTCACGATGGAAGAGATCACAGACGGCATCATTTTCCGGTAAGTCATCGGTGCATTCATTCAAGTTTAGCCGTTCCTGCGGCTGCATTTCCGGGTAAAAATAGAGCAGGTCGGGGTTGCCATCCACCGGCCAGTTGTCATCCGTCATAAATTGCCAGCCCAGGGGCACTAATAGTTCGTCGGCATGTGAACTATCACCCGTTGAACGCACCACAAAACCGTATGTGCCGCTCTCAAAGGAATCATTATCGGCCAGCAGGTTTACTTCAGGTGTAGGGGTGGGTGTGGGCCAACTGCCGGAGTCGGGATCAATGCAATCATTTTGAGGGTCATCGTCAGAATTAGCCTGGGCCGGATTGGTGTATTGGCCTCTGGCAATTTCACATTGAGGTGGGGGGTTGGGATTGCCCCGAACTTCTTCACCGTCTAACAAACCATCGTTATCTGTGTCTGGGTTCAACGGGTCGGTATTTAACAATCTGACACCATCGCTATTGATTTCTTCCCCATCATTTAAGCCATCTTCGTCGGTGTCCGCTTTATCAGGGTTGGTGCCAAATTCGGCTTCTTCGGCGTTGCTCAGGCCGTCTTTGTCGTTGTCTTGCAAGCCATAGTTGATGGTGGCTACGGCCGTAGCCGTCTCCGCCTGCACCGCAGAAAGGGCCGTAGCCGTCGCCCGCGTCACTTCCTCGGCCACAACTACCTCTTGCGTCCGAACAGCAAAGGCCGTCGCCGTGCCGGAGATGGAGACAACTGCCCGGCTTTTAATGCCATTCACCGAAAACATGCCAAAGGGGATCGAGACGCCAAAAATAGCAATGAAAAAGAGGACAATCCACTTAGGTAGGCGCGGCGACACTTCTAGCTGCCCGGCCTGGGTTTTAGGCTCGCCCATTGCGGGCAAGACCTGAAATTGGAAGGGGTGGGATTTTTTGCTGGAGCCGTAATACGGCCGTAACACCGGGCGCACCTTAAAATTCACCCGCTCCTCCTGGCCCGGCGGTACCGTCACCCGGCAAGCCATCTGGTCAAACAACACCGCTTCATGCCCATCTTGCGCCAGCACGGTGTACCTCTCCTCCGTATTACCCGTGTTCTGGATAATCACCTGGGTACTGCCGCTGTTTTTCACCCGTACTGGGTTCAGACTGGCGGCAAAACGGGGAGCGGGTTCCACCAGCAAATTACCAAAGGCGTGCCCCTCAATCCGTTGGTCAGACGATGAGCGCAAAATCAGCCGGTACGGGTAGGTCTGGGCGCGTGTTCCCTCCACCGGAGCATGAATGGTAAAGCGGAAAGTGGTCTCCTTGTTCGGCATTAACTGCACGCTGGATTCGGCCATACGCACCCAGTCACGCGGCAGCCCTTCTATCTCCACCGAAAAATGGTCAACGCGCACCGATTCATTGTACATATAGGCCTGCACCACTGTTTGCGACCCCGGTTTCAGGCTGATCGTCATCGGTTCCAGGCGGATACTGCTGAGGTGACTCAGTTCGGGAGTGGCGGCAAAAGAGGATTCGCGGGCAGTCGGGGGCGGGGGCGCCGGCTGAATGATGACGGGACGGTCAGCCGGTGGTGGGGGTTGGAAGCTAGCGGCGGCTACAGCGCCGGCGACGACAGCCGGCGCTATTTTTGCGGCGGCAGGGACGACGGCCGTTTGCCAGATCAGCGTAAATGGGCCAACCATCAGCTTTTCGCCCACCGGCCAGGGCACAGGCACATTGGGCATCAATTCCACCCCCGCCAGAAACGTGCCGTTGGTGCTTTGTAAATCTACCACCTGCCAGCCAGGGCCACTCTTTTCCAGGCGGGCATGGCGGGAGGAGACAGAGCTTTCATTCAACACAATATCGTTGACATTGGTACGGCCAATAGTGAGGGTGGGCTTCAACAGCGGGTGGCTGCGGTCGCTCTCCCCTTCCCGGCTGATCAAAAGCTGATCTGGTGGTGGCGGCGCCGGAGCAGGCACAGGCATGGGCGCGGGCGCCGCCGCCACAACGGGTATGGGCGGCGTCTCCGGCAGCGCGGCCATCTGCGTCATGTCATGGCTTTGCCAGCTTTGCCGGGCGGTGCGCAGGGCGGCGGCCATCTCGGCTCCGCTCTGGAAGCGGCGGGCCGGCTCTTTGGCCATGGCCTTGCTGATGATGTCGGCGACGGTGACCGGCACTTCGGGGCGGATATGGTGGGGCGGTGTGGGCTGACCGCCACGATGTTGCTTGAAGGCCTCATCCACGGTGCGAATGTCATAGGGAAGTTGGCCGGTTACAAGTTCGTACAGAACAATGCCCAGAGAGTAAAGGTCGGTACGGCCGTCGGGTTTTTTCCCTTCTAGTTGCTCCGGCGAAATATACGGCAATGTGCCCAACAGCAGCGACGCTTCCGTTTGCAGCAGCCCCCCCTCTTTCAGTTTCACCAGACCAAAATCCGTTACTACCGCCCGCAGACGCGGCTCACCGGCGCGGTCAGGCTGCTCCAATTCTTTCAGCAACACGTTATCCGGTTTGATGTCTCGATGCACAATGCCCCGCTGGTGCGCATACCCCAACGCATCGGCCGTCTGCGCCACTAAATGCAAGACCTCATCCAACGGCATGTGCTGCCCTTTCCGCTGCCACTCTTGCAAATAGCCGATCAGGCTGCCCTTGCTCACCAGTTCCATCACCATGTAGAGCCAGCCACCTTCCCTGTTAAAATTGAATATGCGAATAATGGAGGGGTGATCCAGATTGGCGGCCGTCTGCGCTTCTTGCATGAACCGAGATTGAAACTGCGGCTCATTCATCAAGGAAGGATGGATAATTTTGATGGCTACCGGCCGGTTTAAATCTTCATCCAACGCCTGGAAAACGCTACCCATTCCCCCCTTACCGAGCAGGCGAATGATGCGAAATTGATTAATTTTTTGACCTTCCAGATCGTGCTGCATCTTCAAATCCTCAATAAAGACCCTATGGGTTTCAGAAAGCCCTCAGGGTCTTTTACGCACCCGCCCGGTCATAAATAAAGTTGACCCCTTCTTCACCAGGGGTGATGGTAATACGGGTCGGCGCATTGGTGTTCATGTTTAGATTATCGGTAAATTCGACGGTAAAGGTGCCATCCCGGTTAGGGATGACCCGTTCCACAAAGGAAACATGACCGTAATTTTCATCGGCGTTATGAACGCCGGGCTGCCAGACCATAATGGAACCCTTCACCGGCACCTCGCCCACATCGTAACCGGTCTCGGTAGCTACACCGTCCCAATAACGGGCGTCACCATGCAGGGGGCCAATTTCCCGCCGGGAAGCGACGTACCAGGTGCATTGACCTTCGGGGAAATTGTTTGGCCCCGGCTTGCCCACCGTCACGCCCTCACGCATCAGGCTATCTAACTGCCCGCGCTGATCATACAATTCTTCCAGGCGGCGGGCATCGGCCACCGAAAGGTTGCTGCGCGATTGTGATTCCAGTTCGCGGATTTCCTGGTTGATGCTGCTCAGTTCGTTGGCGCGACGAGACCAGAGACTTTCATGCAGCACCATCGGGGCGGGTTCCAGGGCAGGGGTGGCTTCCGCGACGGCAGGGGTCGGTTCGGGCACGGCCGTAACCCCCTCTGTCATTGGTTCGGCTGGCGCTGTCTGCTCGGCCGGTTGCGCCGCGGGGGGTGGCGTCACCGGCGTTTTGGGGGCAAACGCCACCAGTTGGCTCTGGTCAATCGGCCCCAGCACGGTACAAATGCCGGTAAAGGTGGAAGCCCCCTCTTGATCGGCCGTTTCCCAACGAGCCGCCTCTTTACTCAAACGCAGGCTTATATCATCGCCAGCGTTGGTAACTTCGGTGAAGGCATCCACGATAGCCCGCAGTTCGGCGATCAGGCCAAGCAGCGCCGCGTCTGTAGCCGCGTTGGTTTCCAGCGTGCTGGCGGCATTGGTAATGAGCGGTAGGCTCGCATGGATCACACTCATCAACTGGTTGATCTCCCAGGAAACATTATGCGTTTCGTCGGTATCCATGTGTATCACAGCCATGATTAATCCTCTACGGCCGTATCCTTGACGCCATATGGTTCGGCAATGGTGCGCACCAGTTCACGCAGGTTATTTTCATACTGCATGGGCGACTGCGACGGCGGTCCCACCCGACCAAACTGCACAATGCGGGCACGGCCGTCCATCGCCAGCACCGCTCGTCCTCGCCCCATCAACGGCCGGTGGTAATTCAACAGGGGATTACTCAGTTTACCGGTCAGATTTAGCAGCGTCAGATCATTGGCATCCAGAGAGAAGGTGATACCACTGCCAAATTTGGTGGCGCTTTGCATGTACTTAAGCTGGTAATTTTGGCGGGCCTGGCCGACGTTCATGCTGGTATCGGCCAGGAAGAGGCGGATTTCCAGTTCACGGCCGTAATCCAGACAACGATCTAACAGCGGGTTCAAGTCATCGTAATGGCTGAACTGCTGCACTTCATCAATCAGGATAAGGGTACGTTTGGGAATAATGCGGGTAATATCAGAGCGTGTACTGAGTGTAATGTCATCATAAGACTTCTTCTCCGAAGCGCGTGTACCCAGGATGGCCTGCAATTCACCCAGCAGCTTTTTGGCGCTGGTGTAACTACCCGCAAATTGCACATGTGGCAGCGTCCGCAGCAACCGCAAGGGGGATGATTGTTTCAAGGAAATGGCGATGACTTCAATTTGGGTGGGGGCCAGGCTAACGGCCGTACTCAGGCACAAATTGAGCAAAAAGTCCGTTTTGCCACTCTGGGTGGGGCCAAGCACCAGATTATACGCCGGCAGCGTGCCAAAATAAAAGCGTACCGGCTCCAGCGCATCATAATCCAACCCCATAGCCGCCGTATAGGCTTCGCCCAATGCGCCCGGCGCGGTAGGATACCGTTTCCACAGGCTTTGCAGTTCCAGATACGTAGGCAATTCGGCAATGGCGGGCAGCGGACGGTCACCATCGGCCCACGACCAGGTTTGTTTCATGGCCGTGATCCACTCTTGAATTTCGTCGGTTGGGGCTGTGTCCTTAAAGAGGATGTTGGGCAAACGCGCCGGGGCAGCAATCTGGCATTCCATCAACTCCCCTTCCTGGGAAATGTATCCACGCCCCGGCAAGTCCGGCAGTGGTTTACTGCGTTTGCCCAACAGTTCGATGGTGTCACCGCCATGCTTCACCCCCAGCGCCAGCCGGTTCAGTGTACTTTGCAAATTCCGGGAATGTGATCCCCGGAAAGAAGCGGCCGTAAAAACAAGGTGGATGTCGGTCTGTTGCCCTTTGGCAATTAGCCGATCCACCACCTCGGCATGTTGATAATGGTCGCCCAGAAATCCGGCAAAGTCGTCAAAAACCAGTATTAATGTGGGCAATGGCACATCGGGCAGCTTGCTGCGCAATACGGCCATGTTGTCGGCGCGGTGATCACGCAGCCGTTGCGACCGCTGCGCCTCTTCCTGCGCCAGAAAATTAAACAGGCGGGTGAGACGTTCGGTTTCGTTGGATTGCACCAACGCCTGGCAATGGGGCAGTTCTTCAAAAATGGTCAGCGTTGGGCCACGTCCCACAAAGAAAAAGAGCAAATCTTCCGGGGAATGGGTGGCCGCCAGCCCCAACACGACACTACGCACACAGAGGGCTTTGCCAGAGCCAGGTGGCCCCACAATAACAAAATGGCCGTCTCGTTGGGTCAGGTCGAGCAGGTACGGCCGTTGCTCTTGCTGTGCCGGTAAATCGAGCATGCCTAAGGGCACGAGCAGGCGGCGGGCGGGTAGTTGGCGTGAGGGTTCCCACCCCGTTTCTGGCTGCCACAGGCAAAAGACCGGCTCTTCCAGCAGCATCTGGCCCAATGGCATCTTTTCCGCTTCAGGCAGTGGATCCAGGCAAATGGGGCGGGACGGTTTATACTTACCCTCGCAGTACAGGCGAATGTGTTCCACCAGCACTTCGGCTTCGGACATCTGGGTTGTCTGGTAACTGCTGTTCGGCCGCCCGTTGGTCGCGGCCACGGCTTTGTGCTGGTAAACGGCTTCCATACGGCCGTCTGGCCGTAGCAAGCGAATGGAAAAATCATCCACCAGGTTCAGATCAGCCCCTTTTTCGCGGAAAGGAGTATCGGCGCGGGCTACCTGAAACATCTCAAAAATCTGGTTATCGCCCACCTGAATATACGCCTGCCCGGCGCGGGTCAGCTTTTTGGCGGCGTCATCCCGGTTAAAGATGGCCCGGCTTTCCTCGGCCGTTTGCAGTTGCATACTCATGCGCACATCAATGTTGGGGCGGACGGACATAAAGTCTACGGCCGTTTGTGAACTGAGAATCAGGTGAATGCCCAACGCCCGCCCCTGCCGGGCGATATTCTTTTCCACCGTCGTCTTAAATTCCGGGCTGATTTGCGAGGCGCGGGCAAATTCATCAATCACCACCACCAGATGGGGCAGCAAGTTTTCCGGGCTGGCCTTATTGTATTCATAGATGTTTTGAATTTGCCGCCCCAAAAGCTGTGGCGTACTCTCAAAAATCCGTTTACGCCGTTCAATCTCCCCTTCTAACGACTGCCGGAACCGCTCCACATACGCTTCATCCAGGTCGGTGACAAAACCAACCACATGCGGCAGTTGCCGCAGCCGCGCCAGTTCCGACGCGCCCCCCTTAAAATCAGCCAGCACAAAATTGAGGTGTGATGGCGAATTGGTCGCTGCCAAACTGAGGACTATGGAGAGCAGCGTCACACTTTTGCCCTTGCCTGTGGCTCCGGCCAAGAGGGCATGGTGGCCGTTGCCACCCTGCGGCCCTTCGCGCAAAATCACCGTTTGCGGCCGGGCATCTACGTTAATGCCTATGGGAAATGACATCACCTGCAAGGGATCATATTGGTCGTGGTAGAGCAAATCCAGATTAACTTCTAAGGGAGTGGTAGCACCCAATAATTCCACTAGGCGCACACTACCGGGCAGGCTGCCGGGTGTACTTTTGTAACCGCCTTCCAGACGCAGCGGCGCTAACCGGCGCGCCAGATGCGCCATTTGTTCATCGGTGGTTAGCTCCGCCTGGCAAGAAACAATCACCTGATTGGCGTCAGCCATCCACCGCTCCCGGTATTCCAGGGAGATGTCGCCAATATCAATTTGGGCGTTGACCTGGGGTGGCACCGTGCCAATAAAGAGGGCGCTGGCGCGCAGTTGGTTTTCATCCCAGCCCGGTTTGTGCCCTAACAACATGCCCACTGCCTGATGCCGCCGCCAGTCGGCCACGTTGTCAAAGATGAGGACAATGTGCGGCTCCGGCTCGCCATATTGGTAGCCAGAACGGTACTGCACATTCAGACGACGCTCCAGCAGTTTGCTCAGGGGTTGCAGCACATCATCATCCGTCTCTGGCATGTAGGAGATGCGCACGATGTCATTGTCTGGGTTGTGCAAGACGCCGGCGTGGGGCAGCCAGCGCAACCATTCCCAACGGCGCGGGGCGTCCGCATGGTGGCTGATGAGGTAAAGCTGCACGGTATCGGGGCTGTGATGTGTTACCAGATGAGCCAGCATGGTGTAGGCTACTTGCAAGGTGGTGTCACGCTGGCGGCCCCGTAACCCGATGGTACCGATGGTTTTGAAGTTGGTGGTAAAAGGCACGTCCGTTATCTGGTTGTGCTGCTGCACCAACTGATCGATCTGGCGGCGGAGGGGATCATCGTCATCCAGGGGTGGGGTTTTAATGGGGGCGGAGAGGGGAGTCACGGCCGTGCCCATCCGCACCGCCAGAAAATCGTCGTCATACGGCAGCCGTTCCCATAACAGGTGGTGCTGCCGTTCCACCCGCTTCACCATCTCGCTTACCGGTGGGTTTTGCTCCCACAAGACCCGCCCTTGTTGCTGCCCCACGCGCTTCAGTTGTTCCTCCTTGTCAGCCAGATAGGCCCGGTAGTCACTTTCGCGCTGTGCCTCTTCAACCTTATACGCCGCCTGCGCCTTCCGCCCCTGCTGCCACTGCACCACAAAAGCGAAAAAGCCGGTCAACAATGTGGGCAAAATAATAACCAGGGTACTGAGTGGACTAAAACCGCCTTCGCCGCCACGCAAAGCGAATACCGCGACCAGGATACCTACCGTGAGCATAGGCCCACCTACCTTGAGCAATAATGCGGAGAAAGCCGGGCGGGGCGGCGGTGGCGGCATTCGGCGCGGCGCACGAATTTCAATGGGGTCGGTGGGCAGCGGTTCCCGCCGCCGCGCCTCAGGCCGGACAATGTATTGATCTTTGTTGGTGGGTGCAGAAGTTTGCATACATGAATAGACCTGACAGGTTGGCAACCAAAGGTTGCTCACAACCTGTCAGGTCTTGCACTTTAGGGCGTAAACGCGGAGGAGGTTTGACTCCAGCTATCAATATGGGTACGCAAGGCAACTTCCAGGCTTTCCAGGGCATTTAGTTGGGGCAGCAGTTGATAGTTAGCCCAGTCATTGAACTCGGTGCGGAACGCTTCGGCGGCCTGCCCCTGCCATTCCATGCCCACAAACTGGTTGTTGACACGGGCGGAAAGGGCGCGCAGTTGTTCCTGCACATTTTCACGGAAGGCCTTGATCTGGTCGGCCGTTTGATAACCGGCGTCCATATCGAAATGCAATGTTGCCATTTTTTACTCTCCTCATTAAAGTTAGGATACTGTTTCACTTGGAGACCTGACAGCTTTTATCAAAACTGTCAGGTCTGGCGGAAAATTATTATGGAATACGCTGTCATCACGTTAACCTACCAACAACAACGGGCTGATCTGGAAGCGCCGTTGAGTGTGCCGCTGTTTATGCTGGCACCCATTGTACTGGAAACGATGCGCTGGGCTGACCAGGATTTGCGCCAGGAAAACGCCCGTTTTGTAGGCCGGTTGCAGGGTTCGGGAATGATTATCCGGCCCAATGAGACGCTGGCGCAAGCCGGTGTGGTGGATGGGGATATTGTGGAATTGACGGCCGTGCAAAGCAACAGCATTGACTTCGACCGCACCATGAACATTGCCCCCTTGACCGGCTTCTTGGCCCAGGCGTATCTGAAATCGGTCGCCAACGGGGAAGTTTTTCTGTGTCGGGGTAAATCCACTCTGGTCGGCCGTTCCCCCGAATGCGCCATCAACCTCTCGCGCCTGCCGGGGAACGATGTGGTATCCCGCCGCCATGCCAACATCGTGCGCCGCGATGATGGCTACTGGCTCACGGACGAGAACAGCGCCAATGGCACCATTGTGGATGGTTTTGTGCTGAACCCCAAAGAAACGGTACGATTGCGCGACCGCTGCCAGATTCAGTTTGGCGAGGATGGGCCGGTGTTGGTGTTTTATGCCGGTGAGGCGGGCTAGGCAGAAGTTCATGTAATGTTCCTTCTCTTGCTTAAACCGTAATCCGTAAATCGTAAATCGATCATGGTTGCACATGAATGCAGCCACGAGTGGAGCGGGTGACCACGACCGGGCCGCTGTTAGTGGTGCGTACAACCACTACTTCCCACTCATAATCAAAAAAGTTAAGATCAAAAAATTGCCCGGCAGACACATTCATCATCCACTGCTGCCCCTGTCGCTCGGTGTTTGACCCCACGCTGCGCATAAAAGCTGCGGAACTACCCCTGGGGCCAATGCGCACTTCCATATACTCGTTGTTACGTAACTCGTCCGCCCATGTCCAGGCGAAGGGGATGACCTGGGTCTTGTTGAAGTTGCCGGGTGCGTTACAGGTGAAGACTGTTAACCGGGGTGTGGCTCGGCTGACAACAACATTGACGGTGGCAGTGGGGGTCAGGGTGGGGGTGGCGGATGGCTCTGGCGTAGGGGTGCGGGTAGCCGTCGGTGTACGGGTAGCGGTGGGGGCGCTGGTGGCCTCTGTGGTGACGGTGGCAGTGGCAGTAGGGGCGGTGGTGGCGGTGGCCACGGCCGTGGCAAACCCATACAACTCATGCCGCACCGGTTCGGGGGCCGCCAGTGAGCCACCGGCCAGGTAACTACGCTCGCCGCCAACCAGGGAAATGGTAGCGTCTAAATCCGTAACCGTACACGTTCCCGAAAAACAGTCCACATCAAACAAAAAAGGGGATTCCGAATAACCGATGCCCATTAACCCATTTTCCACCTGGGCGGTAGAACCCAATGGGGTTTCTGCCTGCCACAGGGCGTCATCCGTCGCCAGCAGCAGCCGTCCTTGTTGAATTTCCACCAGCAGTTCGGCCGGGTCGGCAGCGGGTTTGAGTGTTATCTCCGAATCTGGGGCCAGATGCAACTGCGTTCTATCTGGCAAGGCCAACGAGACCGGGTCAGCCGCCGTAATGAGGTGCAGCGACTCGGCGGTCGTGGGCCAGGGCAATGTATTGACCTCCAATGGTCCGCCACGTTCGCCCATTTGCCAGATGGTGCGGCGTGATGGACTGCTGACAGCGATAGTGAAACCGGAAACGGTGGCGGCAGGCGTGGGGGTATCGGCAACGGCAGTGCCGCCAAACACCCCCTGCTGCCACAAGATGGCTACCGCAACTACCAGCAGCAGCAAAATCAGGGGAACAACCAGATACCAGAGTTTGAACCGGGAGCGGTGCGGCTCATCAATCGCCCCACCCGCGCCGCGTTTGATGGGCGTCGCCAGCGTTACATCCGGGGAAACAGGCGGCCAGACGGCCGATGGTTCCGGGCGAGGGGCGACGGCGGTGGGCGGCGGAAATTTGGCGGGCGGTTCAACAACAAATGTGGCGTCCGGCTCGGCTGAAGTGCGCCAACTGCTTTCGGTACGCGGCGGCGGTGGTTCCACCACAAAGGTGGCTTCGGGATCGGTGCGGGATTGCCACACATCCACCGGCAACGGCTGGCTGACCGGTTGAGGTGGGGGTAGTGATGCCACCGGCGGTTCAACCACCATGGTAGCGTCCGGTTCAACAGGTGGCGCCGGAAAGGCAGTGGGGGTGGGCACGGCCGTGACCGGGATTTCGGCTGTTTCTGGGGGTTCGGCTTCCGGGGCAGGCAATACCTCTCGTGGCCTGGGTGGCCGAAGGATCACCGTTTCATCGGCGCTTTCCGGCAAGCGAGTCTGTTCATCAAACAGCGTTTTTTCCAGTTCAACGATGGCGGCGACGGCCGTAGCCTGAACAGCCGATTCAATGCGATCTTCTTCTGGCTCTACATCTGCTGATGGCCGCTCGGCCGGTATCTCTTCGGCTGCTGGTGGTGCTTCTAACGCCGCTGGCCGAGCCATGATCAGGGTTGCATCCGCTTCCACCGGCAGTGAATCTGGTGGCAGCGTCTCCATCTCGTGGACAGCCGCTATCAAGACGGGGCCAAAGCCTCCTGTATCATCGGTGGTGGGCGTGGCTGTCGGCATGGTCACCGGTTCACCTGTTTCCGGCTGTTCCTCGCCGACCAGGTACGGCCGTAAGGCGGCCACAAATTCAGTGACGGTAGCAAAACGTTCCGCCGGTTTTTTGGCGAGCGCCTGGGCAAAAATGGGGGCCAACTCTGGCTGCGGCAGCAGTTCTAATGGCGGCGGTTCCTGCACCTGCTTGAACATGAGTTGGGTGACGTTACCTTGAAACGGCGGCCGCCCGGCTAATGCTTCAAACAAGACGATAGCCAGGCTGTACTGGTCGGTACGGCCGTCAATCCCCCCACCCATGAACTGCTCTGGACTCATATAAGCCAGCGTGCCCGGTAGCCCAGAAGCATGGATGGTGGTGTCCAGAAACTGGATGAGACCAAAGTCGGCAACGGCGGCACGGCCGTCTCTGGCAAACAAAATGTTGCTTGGTTTGATGTCCCGGTGGATGACGCCGACGGCGTGGGCGGCGTCCAGAGCAGTCGCCACCTGGCTGGCTGCCTGCCACAAAACAGCGGGGGATAAATCACCCTGCGTCAGGTGGTCACGCAATGTACCGCCCGTAAAAAGCGGCATGACCAGATAGACATGTTCTTTTTCCTCGTCAATCTCATACACCGGCACGATGTGGGGATGGGCAAGCTGGTTAACGGCCGTGACCTGCTGCTGCAACTGGGCAAAAAAGGCTTCCTGGTGGGCAAAGCGAGGCGACAGCACTTTGACGGCTAAGGGTTCCGCACGGCCGTCTATCTGTGACCGATACACCGTCGCCATTGTCCCCCAGCCAATCTCGGACTGGAGAGGATATTGCCCTACTTGTTGTAATGAGTTGCTGCTCATACTAATCTATCAGACATCCGATTTCTTGAAGAAACCGGATGTCTTCATCCACTCCTTGAAAAAAACCGGCTCAGGCGTGATTGGCTGTGGCGGGCGCTTTTTTGCGCGGGAACGCCATCGCCGGCAATGCGTTTGAGTTCACGGCCTAGCTGCAACAGCGTCAGCCGGTCGGCCGGGTTTTTAGCCAGACAGCCATCAATGACAATCTCGTCCATCCCGGACGTGACCAGCGGCGACAGGGTACGCAGCGAGGTGGGCCGGGATTCGCGGATGCGTTCGGTGAGGCTTTTTTCATTACGACCACTGAACGGTAGTTTGCCGCCCAACATACGGTACAACACCACGCCCAGCCCCCATACGTCAATTTTCACCGATTCGGCCTGGCCGATTTCGGGGGCGGAGTAAAAGCTACCCTGTGGTAGTTGTTCCGGGGACATAATGTAAAGAGTCATTCCGGGTGGCGGCAAGACACGAGTGGCAATGCCAAAATCGAGCAAAACGGGGGTGAACGGCCGTCCCGCCTCCACCGGCTCCCGAAAGACAATGTTTTCCAGTTTCAGGTCGTTATGGGCATATCCCTGTATATGAATGTGATCCAGAGCGCGACCAATTTCGAGGGCAATGGTGGCCGCTTCGGGCGGAGTCAATTGTTCCACTTGTTCCAGGTAGTCAGCCAGGGTACCCCCTTTCAGATATTCCATCACAAAAAAAACGGGTTGATTGGGTAGATCGATGGCGTTGGCGTAGTAGACGCTGGTTTTGCCGGGGCGGGGAATGGGATACAGCCGGACGATATTGCGGTGGTTGAACCGTTGGATCAGTTCCGCCTCGCGCACAATGGAACGGGAATAAGAGGCGTCATCATGTTTGTTGCAAATTTTGATGGCAACTTCTTCGGGGCGGTCCAGTTCGGTAGCGGCATAGATGATGGCAAAACCACCGGTGGCAATGGGGTCGCCCAGGGTGTAACGGCCGCGATAGAGAGTAGCGCCTTTCAAAAGCGATCTCCCCCCGATTGGTTCGGTCGTCGCACGACCCGTGTACTGCGGCCGGAATCAAACGTGTCACTGGTGTTGGGGTCACGGCCGTAGCCGCCATAAGACGGTGTGGCGCTCTCAAATTGCAGCTTGACACCGCCGCGTTCTACCCGCGCCAGTTCAATTTCGTCGCCATCCTGCAACTCACGGGGCTGCATAGATTCCAGACGCACCCCATTGAGAAAGGTGCCGTTGGCGCTGTCTTCGTCTCGAATCATAAAGTGGTCTTCTTCATCAATGATGGTGCAGTGGCGGCGGCTGATGGGGCTGGTGTCGTCGTGCTGCTGGAAGAGCAATTCCGCGTCTTGTTTGGCGCGGCCAATGGTGGTGGTGCCGTAGATTTCCAGCTTTTTGCCCACACTCACATCTCCTTCCAGCACAGTCAGGTAAGCGCGGGGGTTAGACTGCTTTTCAATGCGTTTGGTGATGCGGTCAATCTGCTTGTTCACAGTCTGGCGCACGGCCAATACCGGCCCTTTGTTCCGGGTCATTACGACCACAATCATGGCCACCGCCAGTAGCACCATGCCGATGGCTAACAAGGTGTTTGACAAACCGCCGTTCGCCGTGGGCGGCACCGTAGTTTGGGGAACCGCAGTAACAGGTACGGCCGTGCCGTCAATGATCACGGTATCAGGTTCTTCTGTAGGGGCGGCAGTGGTGGGCAAGACGACAGTTACGTTTGCCGAAGCCGGGCGCGAGTCGAGATTAAATTCATCTTTGACGATGACGGCCAATTCAATGGCGCCTGATTCCGATTCTGCGGCCAGGTCGGCTACCAATGCCCAGGGAACGGTAAAGGTGATTTCGTCAGGGCCACGAATATTGGTCAGCGGCTCGGTGGGCACACCATTAACGGTCAGGGTGGCTCTTTGCAGGTTGCGGGGATGGTTATCGGTAAAAACAACTTTAGCCACCACCTCTAACGGCGCGTCTGGCGTGAGGCGGGCATTTTCTGTCGGGCTTTCAATGGTGACACGCGGTAGTTCAATCTGATCAACGGTATATTCACCCTGGCCGGTGACACGTCCGTCATCAGCCACTACTTCGACAACTCGGGTGCTGGCTAACCCATCTGGGGAGCGGTACGCCATCTCATATACAGGGCGCAAAGTCTCGGCAATCTGCCGGTAAAAATTATCGGCTGAAGCGGTATCGGTCAGATTAAGCGATTGGCCGCCGCTGGTAGTAGCCATGTTTGTTACCAGCCCGTTCGCATCACGCCCGGCCACCAAAACAGCATAAATGGGAATGCCCAGCTCGGCTGCCTCATTGGCTAACGCTGCCGGTTCACCGGATTCGTATCTTTCCAGTTCGCTGGTAAATAAGATGACGAGCCGGGGTTGATCGCTGGCCCCTTCAGCCCTGTCTAACTCGTTCAGAATCTGGCCTAATGGTTGGATGGGGGCAGATAGGCATTCGTCGGCATTGGCGCAGGTGGGCGGGCGAAAATCATCGAGCACGGCCGTGACATCATTTGGGTTTTTGGTGAAATCAGGCAATAGGGGCACGAGGTTGCTGCCTTCAATGGCGCTGACCCGGACACGGTCATCTGGCAGCATGTGGGTCTGCACAAACTGGCGAATGGCCTCTCTGGTCTGGTTCCAGCGATCCGCCTGCCCCATACGTAAGCCGGCATCAATGACAAAATGCACCCACACCGGCCCTTCCTCAATGACCGGCCCTCTCTCCAATTCCACCCGGTCTCCGTTTTCCAACAACTGCAAGTTACTGGTCGTCAGCCCCGATACCGGGGCGCCTTCAGCATTCAAAGCACGGGCATAAACGGTGACTTCAGGGAATTCGGCGGCGTCAACGGCCGTTACAATAATCTCCGTCACCGGTCCATTCCCCTGAGCGCTGGTCAATCCCGCAAAAGTAAAAAAGAAAACCAATACAAGTAATGCGATAAAACCCCTTGAATGCTGCATATTACTCCTGTACCTGGGCTACAAATTCAACTTTATCAATAAATCTTTCACTCGTTCACTGGCAATTTGCAGTTGGGTCACGGCTTCCTGCAATTCTGTCGCCATGGGGTCAATGACGCCCGACTGTGGGGGTAAACCCGTATTTTGTTCGGCCGCAATCTGACTAAACAGGGTAATGGTTTCCGGCAAAGGCATAATGTGCAATTCGGATTGCAGCAGGTCGGTACAGCGGTGAAATTGGCGCACGGCCTGAGCATACAACCCCAGGCCGCGGTAACAATGCATGAGCGCCCGATGCACTTCCTCCCGTAGGGGATCAATTTGTAAGATATGTTGCCCCATTTCGACGGCCGTCTCATACGCCCCGCGTTGCATCGCACTAAACATCAATTCCCCCAACAAGCGCAAATGCAAACGCGCCAGACGTTCACGTTCGAGCAAACACCAGTCGGCATAAATACCCTCACAAAAGTCACCTTGATATAAAGCTTCGGCTTCAACCAACCAATTTTCTTGCCGGACCGGATCATTTTCTGCCCAGGCGCGATGCAAACAGGTTTCAAAAGCAACAAAGTCCACCTGCAATTCAGGTATAGGCGATAGCGTAATCCAATCGCGCGAAGTCAGCAGCAGTTCATCGCAGGTGAAGTGCAAGGTATGAAAGAGAGAGCGCAGTCGCCAGACGGCCGTGTTCAGTCGCCCTCGCCCTTGTTCTTCAGAGCAATCCGGCCAGAGCAAATCTATAAGCTTCAATCGGCTGTGTTTGACGCGGGGAAATAATAACAGATAACCAAGCAGTTCCTCCACATGGTGAGTGGGAAAACTGGACACCACCAGCTCATCATGCTGTAGTTGGAGTTTGCCCAACGTCCGAATCTGTAAATGGGTCACAATGCACCCCTTATAGATGATTCAGCCATGTAAAAACCCAGATTCTGGAGCTTAATACGTCTGTGACCGGTTGACAGCTATATAAATAAGGATTAAGTGTTGAAATCTGGTTTCCTGTCCGTTACCTTTGGCTGCCCGGGAGGCGCCACTTTTTTGTCCTGGCTTGATGTTACCGGATGGACAGGGCATTGTCAATTTGCGGTATGGGGCAAATTGGAGATTGACGACTGGAGATTCTCCTCACGATCACTTATAGCGCAAGGTGTAACTGGTATGCGCCGGTTTGTGGGCGTTGATCAGCGGGGTAATGAGAGTGGCATTGACTTCGGACTCCCGCACAGGCAGGGTGACAGTAAAGGTAAAAGGTTCAAGGCTCTCACCGGTATCATCAATTTCGGGGATAAGACCGGTATAGATTTCCAAAATCCGGCTGAGCGCCCAACGGGTACCGCGCCGGGCATAAATCTGGTGTGCTTCCGCCAAAATGGTACGGCGTTTGGCCTCATCCCAACTCTGGTCAAAGGTAAGGTCAAACCAGTTTGCCAGCCAGGGTAAAAAGTCAGCCGGGGCAGTGGCCGGATGTAGGAAAAGGTCAAAATTATCTACCGTCCACTCAATAGGGGCATAGATGGATTCAAATAACGCCAGGAACCGCTTCATAAAATCGGTGTGGTAAATGCCGGGCAGATATTGCAGGTAGCGGCTGTCGGTAAGAGATAAGCCAGGTGGCGGCGTATAGGCCGGTTCAGCCTCCGGTTCCGGGATGGGCAGCACAGGTGGTTGGCCTTTGGGTGGTTCACCGTTCACTTTGGTTTCGGCGCGGCTTTTGCGGGAGGGTTTAGGCGGTGGCTCACTCACGGCAACCGGTTCAGGCAGAGGTGGTTCGGGGAGGGCCGGTTCTGGTTCTGGTTCGGGTATGGGTTCAGGAATGGGGACGACGGCGGCCTCGGCGGCCACTTCTTCCATTTCATACGTCAGCAGAAACGCGCCGATCTCAATCACATCGCCGGGATTGAGCGGATGGGGATCATGTTCTTTCAAGCGGATGCCATTGACTTTGGTGCCGTTGGAACTTTTGGTATCGGTAAGGGTGCAACCATCATCGGCGCACACAATTTGGGCGTGTCGCCGCGAGACCAACTGGTCATCCAGCACCAGGTCAGCATCACGCCGCCCCAACACGGTTGTGCCCATCGGCAATTCATACGTAGACGTTCCAGCGGGGCCGGAAATTTGCAAACGGTGTATGATCGTATTATCCATTTTTTGTTTCTTTCATTTCCTCCGGCAGTGCCTCTACTGGTGATGCGGTACCATCAATAACCTGTTTCAAATTGGGCCAGTATTTATCTGCTGTAGCGAGAGCCGGATAGATAACATTCCTGATTAGTTGAGTTTTAGGTGTGAGACCATAAAAGTCAACGCCATTAACAAAAGACATAGCGGAGTCAGCAAAATTGAAAAGGAAATAACCCAACTTCAGATTGTAGTTTATTCGTGTCATCCACTCCACAATTGCAGCCTCATTCCGGTCTTCCATAGCACCCGGCAAACCAATGCTGAAGAAAAACTTTTTTTGTGAGGCTAACATCGTTGCATAACAATAGTAGGATTTGTAATTGTGGCCCGTGTATGTTATGCGTGTGTAGTAATCATAAAGCTGATGATAAGCCCAATTTTCCTCATCAAAGAATTGGATTACGGTTTTATAAAGAAGTTGGGCTTCTTCATCGTGCTCTGATTCGCCAGGTCGGGGAGGGTGCAAACGCTCGGCAGCGTTGCCTGGCGAAGTTTTGTCTGCTACTACTTCCATTAAACCAGGCAGATAATGAAGTAGGGCATCAACGGGGTTGTAAATCATGTTTTCAACCAATTGAATTTCTAAAGGTTGCCCATGAAAGGCAAAGCTAGCTTTACATCGTACCTGGCCAGTCAGATAATCAAGCTCAAAATCGCAGGTCCACAGATCGTTATTGATTCGGGTCAAGTATTCCGATACGGCCGCAAAGCGGTGTGGAGGTACGGTAATAGGGGCAACCGGATAAAACATGAGCTCATGGGGAAAAGCCAAGGCATATCCCACCAATTGCTCATCTCCGGCGGGAATAACCAGGCGGTAAGTAGACGAATCCTTTAGCTTTTCCACCTGCCAATTTCGGGAACGCAAGTATGCTTCTAGAATCTCGATTTCCTTGTTAATCATGCCAATAACTCATCGTTGTAATCGGTCCAACTAATGGAAAAGATTATATATTTTTTGAGCTGTTGCAGTACCAATGCCATTCACGGCCGTCAGGTCATCAAGAGATGCTGCCCGGAGTTGTTCCATCGTTGGGAAGGCGGTCAGTACTGCATTAGCCCGCGCCTCACCAATGTAGGGGATATTAGTTAATAACTGCTGCCGCAATTGGGCTTTTATATCTTCGGCTTCACCTGGCGTTACCGGGTTACCAGATTCATCACGAATAGTACTGGCTTCTAAAACCTGCACGCCTTCTTCATATGAGTTAAACGTGTAAGAGCGAGAGGGATTTCCCTGATTATCTACTTCTGTAAGGTCAGCATGTGACCAATTGCGCAAAATATGCCACCGTACACGGCTAACCTGGGCCCCTATCATGGGGCCTACTTCTGGCAATTCCTGGCGGAATAGCACACTACTGGGGTCATAAACCCGCATAAACACGTGAACTTCCCCTGTCATATTTCTAACAAACTGCCGTGAAAGATTGTTCCAGAGTGGGCCAAGGGTAGAAAAGTTCTCGAACAATTTCAAACCATCATATACTTTGCCCGCTTGCGTAGACTCCAACGTAGTAAAGCCCAGTGAGCGGGCATAGAGGCTCACGGCAATACCACCAGACCAGAGAGCCAGTGGCGCAACACCGGCCAGGTGGGAAGCAATCTGACTAGCCAAGTCAGCGTAGTATTGGTTGGGATCACGTTTTCTGCCAGCCAGATTTTGTTGTCGTTGTTGTTGAATCCCGCGAATCGTCAGGTTCCAGGCAGCATCGGCATTTGTCGTAGAAGTAAAGGTTGCAAATATATTTAGGAATTCTTCGCGCTCCGGATGAACATCCTGTGTATTACTGGCATCCCAATCAACAGTTCGCACTTGTCGCTTCGTTTCCAGGCCATCTTCAACCGCCTGGGTCAATTCGGCCAGATCATTAAATGAACGGTTTTCTTCGTGCAGGCGATAGAGCGTCGCTTCCATGTCCTGGTAGTCAGGGTTAGGGGCACCTAGTGGCGTCGTTTTGGGTATACCCAATGCCCTGGCCACCTGTGGCACCAGACTCTCCGTTTGTGGCAGGGTTTGTTGTTTGAGACGGCCGCCATCTTTAATGAATAAGGGCATGCGTTGTACGGTTTCCGGGGATTGGCCCCATTGAACGTTTTGCGCCCCTTGTATATAAGCCTGTTTAACCTTGCCCGCTTCAATATCTTCAACTTCCTCACCAAAGATAGTAAAAAGTTGGGTGAGGACGTCAGCCAGATTTTGCTCTGCCTCTTCGGCCTGGTTATCGGCCGTTTCAAATTCCGTCTCCCCGCGACCATCACCTGGCAATCTGTCAGCTTCCTCCTTTTCACGGGCAGCTTCTTCACCGGCGCTTCGTGTCAGCCCGAGCATATTTTTGGCCGTGCTGAGGAGGGTCCGTGCCCGGTTCGCGTCTTCACCTGCCATTTCGGCATTGCCTTGTAAACTGGATTCCCATTCGGCAATTTTAGCTTCCAGAGGCATGGTTTCGCTGGCAACCATGACAGTGACGGCCGTACCCTGCACGTTGTACCAAAGGCGATGTCCTTCACCGGCAGCATTGAAGGTCACCGTCTCACCCACTTCACCGTCTCCGACACGGCCGTCACCCTGTTCCTGCTGCTGCCCTTCCCCCATATCAAAACCTAAGGCAGTCCCCACACGGTTAACCCCGCGCTGGACGAAGGAGCTGATACGGCCGATCACCCGCTTGATAAAGCCCGCCACCATTTGCACCGGGCGGGAGTTGAGTACCTTGTCTATGGCGCCATCTACGGCCGTGCGCACACTATCAATGATCTCCTTCACCTTCTCGCTGATATTGCCCAGCCCCAACAACGACGACAAGAAACTGATCGCCACCGGAATCGCCCGCGCCAACGCCTGCTCAATGAAGTTGGCCGCCGCGCTGATGTTCCCGGAAGCAATCGCCCCAACCGAATCAATAATCGCGTTCACCAGCGACATGATCTGCGAACCGCGCTCAATAAAGAACATCACCACGTCATAAATCATCTTGCAGGCGCGGATAAACGCGCCTGCCGGGTTAAACAGGCTGATCACCCAGGTGATGCCTGCCTTAACCACCCGCTCGATGATAAACTCCTCAATCTTGCCAAAAATCATCTCCTTCAAATCAGACAAATGCTGCTGGATAATCTCCCACAACTGGCCGAAGTCGCCGCTCTGGATCACTTCAAAGATGTGCACCACTTCCATCAGCGCCTCCACCCCTTCCGCGCCCATCAGCCGTTCCAACCCAAACCGCGCCAGCCCGACCATGCCCTGCTCCTGGTAAATGTTCACCAGTTCCATGATCTGGCCGTAGATGCCCATGAGGTCAATGCCCAACACCTGAGACACTTTACCTATGATCTGCTCAAAGGAGATGCCCAAAATTTGCATCACCAGTTGCAAAATACCGGGCAAGTCAAAATTTTCCGGCAAAGTAATGCCCGCCCCACCCAACGTGCCGGTCAGCCAACCAATCAACCCTTGCTGCAAATGGGTACCGATGTTATCTACAAACTGGCTGAACCCCAGTTTGATAGCATCAATTAAATTGCTCAGGAATTCGATGGGGCCGCTGATGATTTTGCCAATGGCATCGGCCACCCGTGACAACACATTGAGCAGCATCTCCTTCAATTCCAGGATGACCTTGATGACACCCACAATGGCATTGAGCGCCTTATCAATGAGGCCGGCGTTGGCCGCTTTCATTTCTTCAATGCGGGCGTCCACCGCTTGCAAGTGTTCCTGGTATTTGCTGGCCAGGGTATCAATCAGAGCATTCTGTTTATCATTGACGCTTTGCTCTAGCTCGTCAAACCGGCTCTGGATATTGTCGGCCGCTTCCTGGCCGACGGTCTGCAAATCCTGGGGCAGTTGGGCAATGTAATCCTGGATGCGTTTACGGCCGTTGGCAATCTCCGCCTTGGCCTCCGCCATCCCCCGGCCAATAATCGCCACCACGTTGTCAATCACCGCGTCCATCTTACTAATGAACAGATTACGCCCCTCGGCGTAAAAGACGTTAACCTCACCCGGCATCCCCGCCAGCTTATCCGAAATCCAGCTCGCCCAGCCCAGCCAGCCACCATACCGCTCCTCCTTGTACGCTTCCATCTTGGCGTCCACATAATCTTCAAACGCCTTCTTGGCCGCTTCCGCCCCCTCGCTAAAGACCCGCTCCACCTCGCCATCTAGCCGATCCAGAATCGCCTCGACATTCGTCTTGGTCTCTTCGTAAATGGTGTTGATGTCCGCGCCCACTTTGGCTCGGGCCTGCTCGTCGGCGGTTTGCGCCGTTTCCTGGCGACCTTCCACCTGATTGAGCAGGGCGGCGCGGTCGGTGTGCATCCCCTGGGTTTGTTGCTCGGCTACGGCCGTTGCCTCTGTCTGTGCCGTCGCAATGTGTTCCTGCTCGGTCGCCCGCACTTCGGTCGGCGCTTCTCTGGCATGGGTCTGTGCTTCTTCCTTCGATTCCAACGCTCCCGTGAATTCCGGTTCATTGGAATTGGCTAACTGCTCTTCCGTCACCTCCGCTTCCGACATCTGATTATCCAGTGACTGGCTGCTTTCGCGGAGCGGCTGTTCTACCTCGCCCACGCCCTTTTCTTTGGGCACGGCCGCTTCTGCGCCCATCGGTGGTGGCGCGGTGCCGGGATCGGCGTCGGGAATGGGCGTGACAGGTTTGGGCGGCACTGCGCCCGTATCAGGCGCAGCGGCCGTTGCTTCCTCCATTGGGGTTTTTGTCTTGTCTCGCTCGGCGGCCGTCTGGTTACTCGCCTCACCTTTGACCCCATCCAGCTTATTGCTCTCCTTGAACTCATCCGCTTCTTCGGCATTTTTGGGAGCCATTTCCTGGATACGCTGCATCAGGCGGGCTTTGAAACCGGCGGCGTCAAAGTCGGGCGTGGGTGCGTTTTCCATCTGGCCCGTCTGGTTGTTTTGGGCGCGCCCGGCCATTTCCGCAGCGGGCATTTCGGCAGCGGCGGCGGCTTCGTTGGCTTTGTCGGTGGCCGGTGCGTGGGTCGCCTCGGCCGTAGCCGTCGCTTTCACCCGATTGGTCACACCCTGGAAAGCGGGGTCTTCTTCGGGGGATTTGGGGGCCACGTAATCCGGCCCGCGTTCACCGCCGGTAGCTGGCGCGACCGCCGGGCCGCCACCGGCACCGTTCGCGGAAGGTTTGGCGGCAGGCGCTTTGGGTGGGGCCACAGGCGCGGTTGTCGTCACCGCCGCGCCATTGGCGGCAATGGTTTTGGCTTCCCCTTTGGCCTGGTCGGCTTTGCCTTTGGCCGTATCCCCCACCTGTTTTTCCGCGTCTTTGGCCGTTTGTGATTTAGTCGTCTCCTGGTGAGCTTCGTTGGCACTCTGGTTGGCGGCCGCTTCGGCCGCACGGGCGGCGGCTAAGGCGGCGGCTTTTTCGGCTTCGGTGGGTGTATCATCTTGTTCGCCTTCTTCGCGCTGGATAGTTGGAACACCGTTGGCCGCCGGGTGCCCATTACGGCCGTTGCTACCATTCGCCGGTGGCGGCGCAGGCGGCGACGGAGTCAGTGTGGGCGCACCTGCCCCCAGAAATTCCTGGCCTTCACCACCTTCACTTTCAGCGGCAGGAGCAGCATGGGCATGACCGTTGCTGCGGTTGGTGCGGGCTAGATACCGCTGCACGGCCGTATTGCCCTGCTGCTGCTGCATCCGTAAAACGGTAGCCTGGCGAATACCGCGTGACGAAGGCACGGCCGGCAGCCCGTTCAGTTGCGCCGGTTTTTCCAACCCGGTTTGCACAGGTGCCAATTCGGCAACGGGAGACTCAGGCAGGGGCGACGGCCGTTGCGCCTGCTTTTTATTCTCCTGCTGTGTTTGTTGCTCCTTACTCATGGTGTGCTGAAATCAGGATGTGGATGCTTTTGTAAGGTCATCTCATCCTGGAACAATTGTGAGCCACTACCCAATATCGGGTTGATAAACGTGGCGTCTATATCCGCCAGATAGGTATTCTCCTGACCTGCACTTAAAGTCATCGTACCCGTGACCTCGCGGGAAATATACAACGGTGCTTCGCCACCATATTCGTAACTCACCTGCAAAGGCGCAGTTGCCAGGTCAACGGGCTGGCTGAGCGGCGGCATGGAAGCAAACTCCAAGAAAATCGTTGTCTGACGGCCGCGCCCGCTCACCGGCCCGCCACCCTTCTGAAATGAATTGAGCCAGACAATCCAGTGATCGCCGGTTCCTAATTGGGAGGGACGGCGCGCCTGGGGATCCGGGTTCAACACCACCTGTGCCCTGTCCAGATAAAATCCTTCAAACTGTGTCTGAGGTGATCCCACGCTACAGCCTCCTGCCAGAAAAACGACTATCAAAAGCCCTATTACCCACAGACCAGAAGCCCATTTCATGCCACAGCATCCGTAAACTGTTCATAGGTATCTGCATTATCTAATGCGTCCTCGGTACTTAAGGAGAACACGTTAGCAAAGTAAGCGTGGTCGTCCGTCCAGGCATATTTGTGTGTCGCTTCATGCAGCACCACCAACCCAATCTCTCGTTCGCCCGCCCTGTTAATAAAATCAGCGCAGAAGTGTAGACTTACGAAGGGCACCGCGTTAGGCGCTGTGTATGCATTGGCGCCTGTACATTGAATGCTTCCCGGCGGCTCACACTTCATGTCAGTGGGGCTAGACTGCAAACCGGCGACTGTTTCACCCAGCCGGGAGCGCGCCGTAGCCACATGCTCTGGCGCGTCGCTCATAAAGAAGCGTCGGAACTGGGTGGCGGTGGCCGCATCCAACGGCGTGGCCGACAATTTAGCCAGAGCCGAATTGCCCATGAGTACCGCCTGGGCTGTGGCCCGTTCCAGTTTTGCCTGTTGCTCGTCTTCACAACCGGCAAAATCACTTGTCAAGGGATCAAGCAAGATGGTACCCCACAACGCCGCGGTTTCACGCACTGATTGTAATTTCTCCTGGAGCCAGGGCCAGCCGCCAAACCAACCGGCAATCCAGTTCACAATGGTGAGCAGCAGGTTGACAATCTGGAGTATGACCCAGACAACGGCCATGACCACCCAAACGATGAGGCCCCAGATAAAGGTAAGGATAGCCACTAACACGTCCCACAGGAAACCAAGAATGGTAACAACGAGGTCTATCAGAAATACGATTAGACCGGTGATAACGCCCCAAACAAAATCAAACACGGCCGCCAAAACGCTGCTGATACTCCCTAGAAAATCGCTGATAAACGAGCCAATTCCGCTGAAGAAGTCGCCAATGGCGTCTAACCAGCTTGCGTCTTCAATTTCTTCGGCCTTCTCATCAATATCCCGTGCCAGGGCAATGAGCGCGCGATCTTGTTCGGCCAGACAATCGTCTGTCTTCTGGCGCAGGGCGTTTTGGCCCTCAGTCAATTCTTTGTCCCATTGACTGATGTGCTGGCCAATGGTCTTTTGCATTTCCGTTTCCAGGTCTGTACCCACCTTTTCGATGTTTTGCACACTCTTGTCGGCGGTGTTTTGCGTATCGCTCTGGACGCGCGTGACCATGTTTTGGATTTCGGACTCAAACGTGCCGGTAACCTTGCCTAGCTGCTCGGCTAGGCCATCCACGTAAGCAGTGACTTCGGTTTGAACTTCCAGGGTGTGCTGTTGGTAAGATTGTTGCGTATTGGCTACGGCCGTACCCATCTGGCTGATAAAAGCATCCGTATTTTGGGTCATTTGGGTGCAGGCGTTGGCCTGGGCGGCTTCAGCGGCTGGCCCACGTCCCTGGCTCAGTTGGGGCGCAGCCTGGTTATAGGCAAAGGCTTCCAATTGGGCAATGGCTACGGCCGTGTCCTGGTCAATACGGGCACACGTGGCCTGGGCCACCTGCTCATACTCCGGCAGTGCCATTTGCCCTACCGTGGAGAGTTTAGCCATCGCCTCCTGCTCATTCGTCTGTAGCTGCGCCAGAATTTGCGTGGTGGTATTGCCCAACTGTGTCAGCGTATCATCTGTCACCTGGTTAATAGCCCGGATAGCTTCGTCGCGCTCGCGGGTAATTTCACTTCGGGCATTGCCCAGCAGCGTGTCAAAGTTAGCGGCTGACTCGGTGGCCTCCTGGCGGAACTTGGCTGCCAGCCGCGCCATATCCTGGTTAGCTGTGTTAGCCATATCCTGCCCGGCCGTCGTGATGCTGTTTGCCACCTCTCCAGCCATACGGCGGGCGGCGCTGGCAATATCGGCCGCTTCATCATAACTGGCGTATTGGGCGGCTTTATCTTCGCCTAACTGCCGGGCGGCCGCCGCTTTGGTAACGCAACCGGCCGTTGCCCGCTGCGCTTCGGTACGGCCAAATGTTTCTGCTGTTACTGCTCGTTGTTCACCATTCTGCCGCAGTTCATTTTTCTTTTGTTCCACCAGCAGCGGCAGGTTGATAAGCTGCGTTTCGGCGGCGGCGTTAATGGCTGTTATTTGCGTGGTACGGTTACTTTCTAAATCGGCTTTGGCGGTATCAGTGGCGATCTGCACCTGCTCGCGTGCCCCCGCATAGGTCGTTTGCAGCCGGGCCGTTTCCGCTTCAATGGCTTGCAACAGCGTCGTTTGCTCCGTCTGAGCGTCAGCCATTACCTGCTGCCGGTTCTGGCTGGCGGCCAGGAGCAACCGTTCCCGCTCCACCTCCACCTGATAATGGAGCGGGTCAAGGGACATCGGTACCAGGCTTTCTTCCGGTGTAGGTGGGATACGACACCCATCCAACTTAATGTCTGTTTCTGGCAATGCCACGGTTAAACTTTCCGGGCCACCACCGCCAGCCCTGGCCTGCTGCGCCATCTCTAAAATTCGGCCACTTGTGTCTGCCGGCTGGCCGGAGGAGACCAGATTTGTCAACGGAGCTGCTACCGGCGTACCGGCAGCCGAGCCGTTGATAGCGGCGGCGGGCACATTCGCCTGGTTGGCTGGGGGTGGTGTGCCATTGGCGGCGGGGGCGGCCGTTTTTGCGGTAGCGGCAGGCAATGTTGCTGCCGCTACTTCCGGGATGGCGGACGCTTTCTCCGTAGGTGTTTTGGCCGTTTTCTCCGGTGACGGTTTCACGGCCGTTTCTGCCGGGCTTTCGGCAGCCGTTTCTGCTGGACTTTCGGCGGCCGCTTCTGTCACATTATCCGCCGATGCTTCAGGCTGCTCGGTCGCCGTCACAACCTCTCGTTGGGATTCTTCTTGGGCGGCGGGTTCCTCCTGGCGTTGAATGACGGGCACGGCCGTTGTTCCCTTCGCCTCTTCTTCCTCTGCCCCATCCGCACAGGCACAGCCGACATGAACTTCACCGCCACAACGTTGGATATCCGGCGTCTGAGACTGGGCCAGCCATCGCTGCACGAATGCATTTCCCTGCTGATGCTGCATCCGCAGCATGGTTGCCTGGCGAAAGGGACGGGTAGCGGCCTGACGGGGTAGGCTGTGTAGTTGACCAGGGTTTTGCAGGCCGGTCAGGATAGGCGTCAATTCGGCCACCGGGGTTTCGGGGATGGGCGACGGCCGTTGCTGTGCTGGCTTGTCCGGTTGTTTTCCTTCTTGCGCCTTGTTCATGTCAGTTCACCTGATATGTCAACACCGTTGCCTGGCCGCCACCCAGAACAACTATGAGCAATTGTCCCCTGAGGCAACCTGTAAAGTAACTATCGGCCGTAAAGTTAACGGCCGTGACCTCCTTCAATTCCGGTTGAACAGGGTCCAGCAGAGCCACATATTGGCTTAAATCAGGTAAAGGTATCCCTTGCTGGTTCATCCCATCGCCCGGCTGCTCCGTTTGCCAGGCCAACACAATGTCCCCTTCGCTGGCAGCCAGACAACGCAGCCAGCGAAATGTGGTTGGATAATCCAGAGTTAACAACGTGTGCGCCTGGGCCACTGGCGAAAAATCGGCCGCCAATTTCTGTAACCTGATTGACCGGGACGGTCTGGATACCCACAGCAACAGATAGTGGTCTCCACGCCAGAATAAAAGCGGGCAGTATCCCTGTTCAGAACCTGCGATTGCCTGAATTTGCCGAACATGCCCGGCCTCATAGTGGATCAGTTCAAGATAGCCCGGAATTCCGGCCGCGCGTAAAAATGCCAGACCTGTAGGCGTCGTCGCGGCCACAAGTTCCAGGGTCAGATCAGACAATGACGTAGTAGACAATTGCTCCCCTTGCCGTACATGAAGCTGACCTTGAGCGTCAATCCAAAAATAAATGGCGGGGGAACCACAGGCTATTTGTGGCGTCAGTAACAAATCCTGGCCCGTTGGTAATGCTGTCTCTCTTAAAACGCTTCCTTCATGGTCGAGGTGCAGGTCATAAAATGCCTGCCCGCGACTCCCCAAAATGTGGATTTCATTTTTGCATGGCATAATACCGGCCACAAATGGCACGGGAAGTGGTGAAAGGCTGGTCATATTGCCTGACAGATCGATAGAAGTGACCCACACCTCATCATTGGCCTCATGGCGACTGAAAATAAAAACCCGTTCTTGCAGGCAAGCGCAGAGGACGGGTGGCGTTGGGTGGTAAGGGAGTGTTGTCGGTGTGGCCGCCAGTCTGAATGAGGGGTGATGGGTCGTCTGGTTTATCGTCATGGCCCTTCACCTCGATCCTGCCGCAGTTTATCTGATAGCTCCACGTAGGCAGATACTAACCCGGGCTGCACATCGGGCGTGGCGCTGGCCAAACGCCGCAGCAGCATCCGAATCCGTGCCAGTACATCCTTGCTCCATAACGACGGCGCTACCGCCACTTTTTTACCGGGGCCTGGTTCCCAGGTGGTGTTTCCCGATGCTTTGCTTACTTCCAATGGTTCGCGCAAGGCCCGGCCCATGATGACGAAGCGGTCATAGATGGCGGCGACAGCGGCCCGATCCTGATCACGTGGTTTGGTGGCATTCACGCTCAACCCAAATTGCGCCGCCACAAACTGCATGGCGGCAAGCGCGTGCGGATTCCAGGCGCTACTGGCAATGTCATCATTGATGGTTTTGTACAACCAGATAAGTTGTTGGCGGCTCCTGGTGTTCCAGCGTTGCACAAAAGCCAGGGCTTCGGCAATCTTTTCCTGACCGACTGCCGGGAGAGCGGACAGATCATCGGCTGGAGTTTCTGTGCCGGAAATGCCAGACAGCCCATTATCCAACAGGACGAGCAAGGCAAAACTATCGGCATTGTCCAGGGCATGTGCCGGGGCAACCTGGCCGAGCAAGTTAACCAGGCGTTCCCAGCCATACGCCCGGTCGGTGACACCCAGTCCAGGCGTCAGGTGGGCTGACTCGTGAATAAGGATATGCGCGCGCTTGAACAGGTCTGCTTCAAAGAAGGCAGGGCAAAGCGTCATTTGGTCTGTGCCGCCACTCACAAAAGCTAAAGTTCCGCCCTGACAACTCTCATGGCAGGGCGTGCCCAGGGTGGTGTTGTCGGTTGTTTTGGCAGACAGGGCGGTGTGAACCAGGTCTAAGCCATCGGCAATGTCATTGATCGGGGCCGTGGTGCCAAAAATTCTCTGGGCCAAAGCCAGAATCCCGGCCGGTGGTGGGGATTGGTGCAGGCTGTCGGCTGTCTTTTTAATCATGCCCAAACTGAGAACCTTGGCCAGATTAAAGCCAATGGTTTGCATGAAACTAAAGGGGGTAGTTTGGGGTTGGCTGGAGCAATCCGGTCGGCTGGACGGGGCATCATCTTTGAGCATTTCCACGCCCCGCCAACGGCGGTAATCTATCCGCCCTTTGGAGGCTTCACTGCGGGGTGTGCGTCTAATGGCAGCCGGATTATGACCGGCGGCGATGAGATGTTGGGCAACGGCAGTCATACGGTCATTCACCAATTGGGTATTAAAGGCCACGTCCCCTTCTTCACTGGCAAAACCGACCAGTTCTACCTGCTGCATAGGTGTATCCAGGCCAGCGGCAAAAGTATCAATCCTGGTTGTCTGAGCGGTGTCTAATGTAGCGTCAGCCAGGTCAAAAAGAACAAAATTCTCGAAACTGGCGGCTTCCTCTGGACGGGGCTGGTGACGGCCGCGAACCTGGAAATCGGCGGCCGCGCGTTGGACAGGTTGAGTGGTCAAGTTGACCGGATCAGCTTCTTCGTCGGCACAGTGGCAAGGGGTATCGCCACAACGCTGGATGATGGGGGAGTGTAGGCGGCGTTGGGCGAACTTGTTACCATACAGGCGTTGGGTTTGCAGCATGTGTGCCTGGCGCAACGGCCGTGTGGTAGCAAAGTCAGGCAGCCCAGACAAGACAGGGGTATTTTCAGCAACGGGGGTGGTAGTAGGGGTGGGGGACGGCCGTTGCTGTTTAGGCTGTTTAGTTTTTACCTGCTGCTCCTTTGCCATCTGGTTACTCTGTCCGATCTCTTTCTGTATCTGTCTCTTTTGTACCCGACCATATCTCAACTACGGTAAGCAATTGCCCATAGGGTTGCCCCGCTGTGTTGCCTGACGCTCACGACCCGGCACTCCGACCAAACATATTTTCTAGAAAACCAATCGGGTCGGCCGTAATCTCGCCTAACAGGCGACGCGCAACAGGGCGTGGACTGATTGTAAACTCCCCGATTGCCGTATCCTTTGGCACGTCATTCAGCGCCTCAGCCGCCAATGCCTTATCACCATAACTGTTAGCATAATGTTTAATCCAATCAGCCATCTCTGTCCGGAATGATGCCGGGATGGCGCCCCACTGGTAATCTGGTAGTTCAGCGTTCATACCGGCGGCCGCTCGTGGCAAATATCCCTCGGCAACGTAAGGTGGGCCAACCTGATTCAACAGCGCCTGCCGCGCATTTTCCAGGGCCACTTGTTCCGGCCCATCGTCAGGAACAGTTGCGTCTGTAGAATAGACAAATTCAACCCGACGATTGCGATGGTAGTCGTTATAACTGGTGGTCACCGGCTGCTTCTCCCCCATGCTTTCCACCTCAAGCCTCGAGGCGTCTACGCCGTTTGCCAGCAGCCGTGCGGTCACGCTGTGGGCGCGACGCGAACCGAGGTCATCGTTGTAAATATCATCGCCAATCGGATCGGCATGACCATGCAAGGCTACTCGTGTCGAGGGATGGTATTTCAGATAGAGAGCGACCATATCTACGGCATCGGCCGCCTGGGGCGACAAAGCATCCTTATCAAAACCAAAGTAGACAATGTCTGGCACCCAGTCGGGTTCCGGCACGTTATACAACTCCTGCCCCTCTTCCAGACCAATTTCATAGGCGAGTTGCAGATCGGCTGCCGAAGCGCGCACCGCTTCCTCGGCCTGCTGACGATGGGGGCGATTGTCAATGGCGGCCAGGGAGCCATCACCATAGGCCTGCCAGGGCACCGGGTTAAAATCGTTGATGACCCACAGCCCTTGCCGGTTTTCCATATCATGCATGGCCCCGGAGACCACACCTGCCAGCCCCAGACCCACATACTTAACTGCCTCGGCCCGCCCGCCTGCCTGGGTAAAGGCTTCATCCAGGCGGGCGTTAATATCATCGCGTATCTCGCCGCGGATGTAGCCGCGCAGGCCCAGACCACCCAACGGACTTATAACGTATGCCCACTCATTAACTGTAGTCTGCTCATCAACCTGATCGAAAATTTCATCTATGAGCCGGTCACGTAGTTCTTCAATGAGGTGGTCAAATATCCGGGGCGCAAAAGTATCCACATAATAGTTGCGAATATCTTCTCTGGGGACACGAATATGGCCGCTGGAAAAGGAATCGGTGAGAAAATGCTGACCAAAAGCCTCGGTAAAATAAGCCTGGTTGAGCAGTGACTGGTCCCGGTAAAGCCCGGCCTGCATAGCTAATTCGATGGCTTCGGCATGTTTTTGCAGCCAGTTTTCTACGGCCGTGCCCCCACCGGCAAAGTGCGTGGTATTTTCCATAGCCAGGGCAATGTATTCGCCGGTGGCCTTTTCCTTTTGGGCCGGCGTGGGGGCTGGCAACATGGAAGCGGCCGTTCCCGGAATTTCTGCCTGCTCCAGGTGAGCGCGAATCATGGCCCGGCCGTCGGCCGTCTTGGTGGCGGCCATCAACTCCTCTAGCGTCCCAAATTCATCACCGGCCAGAGCCATGACCTGGCCAAAGCTCAACTGAACGCCATCGCCAATATCAATCTGAATGCCGGTCACATCTCCCAGCGCCATATGCTCAGCCGACCCCCATCGTTGTACCATAGTAGGGACAGCCCTTGTGGCTGTCCGCCCCGTGAGGACACGCTGCAGAACCCGATTACCGGCCGTTTTGCCAATTTGCCCGGCCACTGTCTGGCGCTGGATGGTACTCAGACGGCCGTCGCTTAACTGCGCCGTCATCTGTGCCCAGGAGACAGTGTCGCTCACGACTACATTTTCTTCAGCCGCGATATTATCTCTGGCAACCGGGTTATTTTTTGCCCGCTGTGCCAAATGGTCTCTATTGGTACGATGTCTCTTTCTTGGTTTCGCCACGATCGACCTTTTTTCTTTTTTCTTCTCCGTCGTCCACATCTCCGGTTTTGCGGGGCAGTACCAGCAGGAGGATCTTGGTAACGGTAGAAATAGTGGGGGACGGCCGTTGTGCCTTAGGCTGTTGCTGCTAAGTTTGTGGTTTCCTGCTCATCAAATATAGTCCTCGATCCCTGTACCTTAAACCACCTGTGTCCTTAGAACATCCCAATTACTGGTATCCAAGTTCATGCTCATTCCTATGCCCTCACACAGTTCGTATGCTTTTTCTGAAAGTGGTAACTCATCCTCATACAGAAATTCGCAAATCGTCTCCAAGGCTAAGCCCCACTCACTGGCATTTATAAACATCTGAATATCTTTCCTTTGCGATTCAGACAGCACACTATTAACAAGGGAAAGCAACTCGTTAAGCTGATTTTCGATAATCCTGTGATTGGTCATTTAAGTCTCCTTATGGACCTGCAGCTGGGGGATTCGGCGGTGTATTAGTTGGAAATCCGGTAATAATCCCTTTTCCATTTGGCTCTACAATAACTGTAATATCAACACCATCTCGTGTTCCCTCAACCTTCCAGCGCACAGGTTTTCCGCTTTTAGTGAATTTAGCGCCGGGCGAGCCGGTTTGTTGTGTCCATGTGGAATTAGGGTCAGTAGCCACATCGGAAATTTCGTGCAGTATCTTAGCATCACTCCAATCCTTCGGGAATTCACTCTTACCTGGTTTTCCCGTACCGTGTCGATGTCCTCCACCAGTCTCGTCACCATCTAGAATGTGTTTACGAGCTTGTGGATCTGTCAGATCAACTGGATTTTTTGGCGTCTTAAGCGGCGGTTCAGTAGATGGGGGTTTGGAACCAGGGGGTTCAGTTGCAGGTCGTTCAGGAATTTTAGCTGGCTCGCCAGATTCGGCACCTTTACCACCTTTAGCACCTTTTACAGCGCCGATTACAAAGCCTACTATTGTTAGCGCACCCAGAACAACTTTCTCGGTACGTTGTTCGTCGGATTGATTAAGTTTCTTGCCTGTGAGGATACTTTCGTCGGTAATCCCTTCATAAATACCGCTAACGCCAATAACATCCAATACGGCTGCGCTCAGAGCGCCAACTCCCCCTATTGTAATATCAAGCCAGGTTGGGTTCTCTGGTAGTGCGTCTGCCATCTCTTTGCAACGCGCATCCAGGGCCAGGACAACCGCACCTACTAGGACGATTCCCAGGGCAACCGGCAAGCTGATAACCAGAGCAGCCATCAGCGCTTCAACAATGACAGCGACCACAATCGCCCCCACAATGAATTCGCCAACTGCCTTGAGCGCGCCCCACCAATCCCAGGTAAACGTGCTACTGGCAGCAATCTGGTTAACTACCGAATCAAAATGAGCTGGGGCCTGCTGTTCAGCATCGCTGTAATTCTGGACACCTTTATCCACATTGGTAATGAGCTTTCCCTGAATTGTCTCTTTGTCTCTATCCCATCCCTGCTTGGCTTCATCAATTTTCCCTTGCAAATCAGTACCATACTGCTTGACTGCCTGCTGTCCTGCCTCACGGCCTTTGCTCACTGTTTGCTGCATCAACTGGCCCGCTTCCGCCTGCGCTTGCGAATTGCCATTTTGGGCTGAAGTTACCACCTGGCCAATTGTTGAATTCACTCCTTGCTCAACGTTGCTCGCATCATTGTTGAAGGTTATTTCCAGATCGACAATCTGTGTACATGCCGTCACAGTCTGCTCCGCAATCATAGCGACCAAATCAGCACGCATCTGTTGCATTGCCTCCTGTGCCTGCTCAATTCCCAACCCCAATACCTCTGGCTCAGGCAGATCATCGCCATCCGCTTGTTGCAGTTGTGCTGCCGTCTGGCTGGCAACCTGATCAAACTGCTGTAAAACGGACACTTCCGTCTCGTCTAGCTGGGCCAGTGCGGTTTGTCCAGCTTGCATCACGGCCGTCTGCGCTGCCTGTCCTGCTTGCTGCAGACCCGGTATAGCTTCAGCCAGTAGTTTGTCCAGAGCCGCCAAAGTCTGACTCTGGGCTGTTTCCAATCCCTGCAACTGCTTCGTTGCTGCGGCCTCTATTTGAGAGACAGTTGTGGCTACCGTTTGCCCAATGGTTGACTCCACCTGGGTAGAAGTACTGGCAATATCCGCAGCCAGAGTCTTGCCCCGGTCACGAATTTCCTTAGCTGCCTGTTTAGCACCGTCTCGTGTACCCTGAACCGTATCTTGTTTATTCTCTTGTATCTTGTCGGTAATATCAGAGGCAGCGCCGTTAAGCGCCTGGCGAACCGAATCTCGTTTATCCGGCTCGCCACTAAAACCGCTAGCTTTGCTGCTGGAAAGCGACTTGACCCGTTTTGTGGTTTCAACCGAAGAAGTAGTAGCTCGCTCAATTTCTGTGGTTCCAGCGATTTCTATTTGCGCCGCAGAGTTTTCAGCAGCGTCCAGAGCAGATTTGCGTTTTTCTTCCACCTCCTGATGAAGTGTTTCTAGTGCCTTAGCTCCATCTGCCTCGGCGGCCGCTTTATTAGTTGCTATTTGAGCTTGAATAGCGGCGCGAGTTGTAGCCACGCCCTGGACAACCTCAGCTTTGCTACTTTCTATTGAGCTGCGAATGGCCTGCATTCGTTCCTGGGTACCTGCAATAATAGCTTGTGTTCTGGCGTCTACCTCTGTCTGAATGGTGGTTCGCTGTGTCTGCAATTCCTGGCTCAAAGCAGCTTTCTCACTCTCAACAAATTGCATTAACTGCCCGGCAGTATCTGCCAGTATCGGCGTTTCCGGCATCGTTGGGGAGGCAATTGGCGTCAGCGGAACCGGTAGCTCTCCTGTCTGGGCAACACCATTTCCTTGGGGCAATCCTGTAGGTGAAGGAGCGAGACGATTGTTCAAGGGTACAGACACCACCTCTGGATTCATTGAATCTGCACCTGGTATCGCTGTTATCCCGGAATCAGTAGCACTAATACCTCTCAAACCCAGTCCACTCCCCTCAAGATTTTTGACCGTTGGCTGAGTAGATGTGTCTGGGATGTTTTCAGATTCAGTTAGTTGAGTCGAGGTGATCTGAAGAGTTGAATCATTCTCTTGATTCTCTGTCTTTGATAGTTGTGGCAGCTCTGAGACTAAGCCTGATGTAGCGACATGCGCATTGTTTTCTGGTACTGTTGGGGTCGCAGATGTTGGCAATAGGGCTGATTCAGTTAGTTCTTCCGATTCATCTTCATTTTTAACAGGGGCTGCATCCGGCATTTGCTTGGCCTGCACGGCCGTGTAGTTTGTTACCGAACTTCCATTACTACCACGCCACCCTGGCTGGTTACGCAGCATCTGCTGTGTGGCCATGTTGCCCTGCTGCTGTTGCATCCGCAATACCATCGCCTGGCGCAGCGACCGTGTCGATCTTTCGTCCGGCACAGACAACACACCGTCCTCCGCTATCTGTCGCCAGATGACGTGGGCAAAAACGCTGGCGGCTGGGTTCAGGTGTGGTTGGTTGGGCAGCCCAGGTGCGCCCGCCCCAGCCGTACTTCGGCCAGCCGCATATGAACCAAACTCAGGCATTACCGTCGCTGCCACTGGCGGCGGTTTCTGTGGTTCTTTGACCTTTGGTTTCGGCTGGTTGTTCGTTTCGGCCGTCATTACTCATGGTCAAGACCCTAAGGGTTTTCTGAAACTCTTAGGGTCTGCTTCTATTAAGGCGAAATAATCGGTGGGAGCAGTGTCACCGCTATCGGCGGGCTGATGATCAAAACAGGTTCAATTGGTTCATTGAATATCCGCAACTCACGCACATGCCCCTTGAAAATGGTGGCATTGGAATAGTTGATGACGCTTACATCAGGGTCATTGCCATGATTCAAATTGAAGGCAACCGTGCAGCGTAAAATCCTGTCCAGGTATAGTCTGCCCACCGAGCCATCATATGTGAGCAAAGCCGTATGCCATTCACCCGGCTGGTATGCACCCGTGCAACTTTCCCGGTTGCTGTTGTTCGTCAGCAGGCTAATACTGCCATCCGCATTCAGTTCAAAACCGATCCAACGGAAGGAGCGCCCACCCACGACTACCGGCATACGCCGAAATTCGTCAGCATTGAATTCAATTTGGATAGAGAAAGAACCAAAATTAAAATCGTCCAGGTTAGGGGTGGAGATAACACAGGCATTGGGATCATTCGACCCCGGATAAATGCCGTTGCAATAGACGGCTTCATTCTGGAAAGGCGCGTTGGTTAAAGTCATGGCCCCCTGTTTGCCGGTGACGTCAGTGGCATCGGCCGTTAGTGGGTAATGGGCGACCAGGCGAGCCAGGGCCGTAGCGGTGGCAGCCGCCTGCGTTTGTTGGGCTTCGGCGGTTTGGGCTACGGCCGTTTCTGCTACCGCTGTCAGGGCCACGGCCGTTTGCTGTGCCAAAATAGCCTGCTCTGTCTGCTGGGCACTGACGGTCTGTTGCGCCAATGCCAACGCTGTAGACGTGGCCGAATTGTCAGCCGCCAACGCCAGCGCCGTGGCCGTCGCATTGGCATTTTGTGTATCCATCACCGCCTGCGTTGCGCCGGCGTTCGGTGTAGGTGTCGCCGTGGCCAGCGGATCGGGGTCAATGCCGTCTAGCTGTCCGTCGCCATCCGAATCGGGCACATTGGCAAAGGTGCCCAGCCCGATTTCTTCCCCGTCACGCAAGCCATCGTTATCCGAATCTGGATTCATCGGATTGGTGAAATGAATGTTAGCCTCCGCCCCATCATCCAACCCGTCATTATCAGAATCGGCATTGTTCGGATTGGTACCCAACTGCACTTCCTGGGCATTGGATAACCCGTCGCCATCGCTGTCTTCACCGGCGCTCAGGGTCGTTTGGGCAATGGCCGTTTGGGTAGCCACGGCCGTGGCCGTCTGCTGAATTCCCACGCTGTACCCCCAATAGGCCCGGCCGCCAAAAATCAGACCCAGACAGGCAAAGATACTCAATGCCGGAATCAGCAACACGACCCAGGTGGGCACACGCGACCGAACCTCAATCATGCCCTGTTTGCGTTCGATGTCATCAGGCCCGGCCTGCACCTGGACTTGAAAAGTGTACGGGCGCGGTCGCCCGGTGAACGGCCGTGCTTTTGGCTGCACGCGCAACATCACCTCGCCCGCCTGCCCAGGCGCCACGGCTAACGCATTCTGCTCGCCAAAAAAGTTGAGGGCATTGGCCGGTTCGCGCGCCTGCACCGCATATGTGGCCGGGGCGTTCCCCTCGTTTTGCACCGTCACCCGGCATACCCCCTGATTTGTTAACTGAAGGGGCTGTGCCTCTACTTTGTAGCGGGCAAACGGACCTATGTTTATATTGCCATTGATGGTGGCTACCCGCTGCCGGGTAGAGGCGGAGTAAATATCAAGCTGGTATGGGTGAAGCCCGGCGTGGGCGCTGCTATGGCGCGGCGGATGAATGGTGAAAGGCAGCGCGGCATTGCCACCGGGCATCAACTGTACCGGTTCAGGCGGTAATGTCACCCATTCAGCCGGAAACCGGGAGAGTCGAAGTTCAAAATGGTCTACCAGCGGAGCGTGGTTGATTAGCTCTATCTGGATTTCCGCCCGCCCACCGGCGGCCACATCCACATTGGTCGGGTTAACCAGAATGCCCAACTGCCCATCCATGCTCAGCAGTTGAGTGACGCCGGTCTGCCCGGCGCCACCGCTTTGCCCGGCGCGCACCGTGCGTGACCATTGTGGTTGCCCGGCGACGGCCGTGCCCGCCGCCGGCTGCCAGCGCAAGAAAAATGGCCCCAACCGGGCCACCTGTCCCGGCTCCCATGGTTCCGGGATGTTGGGTAATAGCTGATTACTCTTTACAAACGTGCCATTGCTGCTGCCGGTGTCCAGAATTTGCCAACCGCCAGTGGTGCGTTCCAGGCGGGCGTGTTGGCGGGAAACACCGGCCGCATCCAGCACAATATCGTTCCCCTGGCTCCGGCCAATGGTCAACTTTGACTTATCCAGGCTGACGGTCATATCTGCCTCGCCCTGGCGCTGGATAATCAGGTAGTCCGTGCCTGCCGGGGCTGCCAGGCCGGAGCTAACCGAGGGGGCAATGCCCTGGCTCATCCCCGGCATCAACTGTGTCACCAGGCTGACCACCGTAGCCGTCGTCCCCCCTACGCTCGCCTGTTTGGCATCCACCGCCTGTGCTTCCAAAACGGTCATGTCTGACCGGGCTTGCTCCCGCAGCGCCCGCGCCATTTCCTCACCGGTCTGAAAGCGTTCCTCTGGCTGTTTGGCGATGGCTTTGAGGATGAGTGCTTCCAGGGCCGCCGGTAAACCGGGGCGAATGGCATGAGGCAGTGGTGGTAGTTCGCGGATATGTTTTTCGGCGGCTTCGGCCGGCGTGCGAATCTCAAAAGGCAAACGGCCGGTCGCCAGTTGGTAGAGCAAAATGCCCAGGGAGTAGATATCGGAACGGCCGTCAATATGCCGCCCCCGACATTGTTCCGGCGACATATACGGCATCGTCCCTAAAAATGTGCCCGTCTGCGTTTCCACCCCCCCTTCCAGCAGTTTGGCCAGGCCAAAATCCGTGACGACAGCCCGTACCGGCGGCTCACCCTCCCGGTCGGGCTGATCGAGGGTTTCCAACAGTACATTGTCCGGTTTTATATCCCGGTGTACCACCCCCTGGCGATGGGCATAGCCCAACGCTTCCGCTACCTGCCCCAGCAAAGATAACGATTCGGATAACTGAAGTATCTGGCGTGTTTCCTGCAAACGGCGCACGTATGTGCCCAAGGTGGCCCCCGGCACATAAGCCATAGCCATATAAAGCAATCCTTGCCGATTGCCAAAATGGTAAATCTGGACGATGGAGGGGTGTTTCAAACGAGCAGCGGCCTGCGCTTCTTGCAAAAAACGCTGCTGAAATTCCGGCTGCCGCGCCAGACTTTGTTTCATGATCTTTAGCGCCACCAACCGGTTCAAGTGGACATCTCGCGCCCGGTACACAGCCCCCATCCCCCCCTCACCCAGGAGGGCTTCAATACGGTACTGATCAATTTGCTGTCCGGTCAAATCATTCATCAATTCGCTTTCTCATCAAGGGCTGTGTTGGCAATGCATCATTGAATCGTGGTGGAAATCTGCACGGCAATAGTCGTGTGCAATACATTTTGTGCTTGCCTGACCGCACCATAATCAGCCGACAGCAAGGTAGAACCATCTGGCCGGGTTTGGCGGTTCACGGCCGTGTCCCCTTCCTTAAACCAACCCACCACAAACTGAATAGATGAGTCGTTCGTTACCTGGTCCCCTGGCCGTAACTGCCCGTAAGGGTCATGCGGCATCAGAGGCAAGGGCAAGGTAATGGTTTCCGAGAAGGTTTCACCGGCAGGCACGGCCGTCAGAAACGGCACAATCGGCGCTTCCACATCCAGATTATCTGGCACCGGCAATAACGCTTTAACCAGCTGCACCGTTTCCCCTTCCCTGGCGGCATAAATCAGGTTAGGATCCAGCGACAACCCATTGGCCGTCCACTGATAAAGGCGGTTCACCAGGTAGATTGTCTCATCCAGGCCGTTTGTGACCTGGTACGTCACCACCAGCGTGTTAGCCTGCCTCTGCGCTTCTGCTTGCAGGGTCACGGCCGTGTCCATTGTTGCTTCGGGCGTCATATCCTCTACCGTCATTGTCTGCTCCATCTGCACTGTCGGAGTTTCATTCTCCACAGGTGTATTAGTCAATTCTTCTGTGGCTGCCACCGTACAGGCCGCCAATAAACAACCAACTATTCCCAAGTATCCCCACCGCACTGTTATGGGAAAAACGTGTTTCATCATCAATAAACCGGACGCAGTGGTAGGCCAAATGCCGCCCGGAACTGATTTTCTGTTATCCGGGCAGTAGCAAATTCACCCAGGCCGGTCGCCTGTAATTCCCGCCGGTTCACGCCGGCGGCGTCTGTGCCCAGCGCCCGCGTGCCATAAACGCCTGTCCAGGCATGAACCATTTCATGCGCCAGACCAATGGCCGGCGGCCGATGGTGCCAGTCCAGCGTTCCATCTTTGATAAACAAAGTGTTGGGGTTATAGGTGATGGTGACATTCGCTCCAGGGCCGGCTTCCGGCGGGCTGACCGGCCGCTCATAGGAATCGGCATCCGGGTTGTAGGAAGTAGCATTGCCGCCGCCGCCCACTTGAATGGTCACGGTGTGAGGCGAATCTTGAATTTCCTGCACCAACGCTTGACCCACGCCCGAAGTCATCAACCAGCCCAAATCCAGCATAACACCAGCCTTAAAATCATCTGTGCCGGTAACAATCAGGTTAGAGGTGTTATTGCTCACCTCGGTCAGCCGATCCATGAGCGCATCATACTCTGACTGCCGGATGGGCCAGGACTCGGCGCTACGCACGCTCAGCGGCAGTGGCCCCACAAATTCATCGGGGTACACGTCAAAACTGCCAAATTCGGTCGTGATGCCAATTGGCTCCACGGCTGGTTCCGTGCCGCCACTGCCTGGTTCCGGTTCCGGCGGCGCTTCGCCGGGCACCTGCAGCACCGGCAGCGTCAAAATAACGCCTACCAGGATCAGGTTGCCACCGCGAGCGGCTTTATCTGGGTTGGCCCGGTAAATGTCACGCCAGTAACGGCCGTGACCATATGTCTGTTCCGCAATCCGCCACAAGCTATCCCCGGCGACCACTTCATGTGTGCCACCACCCCGGTCAACCATTGTCTCGCCATTCTTTTGTACAAACTCGGTCCCAGCACCTGTTTGCATCTGCCCAATCACTTTCGCCAGATGATGATTACCGCCAGCCTCGCCAATATGTCGCGCCACTTCCTGGCGCTGCACCGGCGACAAATGGGCATGGCCTAACAACTGGCTTTGTGTCTGAAGGGACATATGGGCAGACAAACCATCTCCAACCTCATTCTCGGCGGATGGCCCCAACGGCTCAACCACGGCCGTATGTTGGCTTTTTTTCACACCCTTTTTGTTAACTGCCTGGCGCTTTGCCGACTTTTTTCTTTTACCAGTCATCTAACGCCTCACAAACAATCCATAGATCAGGCGAAGAAACGCAAAGAAAACCTTCGCGCTTCTTCGTGTCTTTCACGAAGTCCTTCGCACCCTTCGCGGATCACCCATCACACAAACTCCACCACATGCGCCCCGGAGGCAATGATGCCATGCGCCACCACCTCCACCGACTCCACCGGTTCACCCTGTGGCCCGCTGCCCGGCTCGGTGATATACAGTTCTACCGAACGGATAAACTGCACCTGGGGCGTACCTTGCAAACTCTGGTACACGTCCGACAGGAACAACTCCCGGCCAAAGGGCCAGCCGTCGCCACGCGGCCCGCCGGTCAGTGGATTTAAGAACCGATAGAGGCGGGCCAGGATTTCTTGTTCAACGGCCGTTTGCACCGCATCAGGATTCGCCCGCAGGCGCACCCGCGCCGCCACCCACCGATAAGCCGGGGCGCGCACAAACAGGCGGGTGGTCAGCAGCCGCCGCTCATCCAGAAAAGCGGTCAGCCGGGCCACATCTGTCTCATCCGGCTGCAACTCCTCCGGCGTCAGAAACCCTTCCGGCCGGCGCACACGGGGGATAACTAACACATACACCTGCCCCGGCGCTACCCGCCCGCCTTCCGACGGCTCCGGCTGCAAACAGCGCACCCGGCCAATGGTCACACCCGGCGTTTGCAGCGCCAGGTCTTCATAGTCAACGGCCGTCACTGCCCGGTCGCGGTGGCGCATAATTTTGGGGGCGCGCACCATGGCATCTTCCAACGTCTCCTCGTCCAGACCACCCCAGGCCGGCTGCCGGTTGCTCACCCGATCCACGTAAGGAATCGCCGTTTTCAGGGTATTGATGATGCCCGCTTCCACATTCCCCTCTTCACCGCCGCCGTACCGGTACTGCTTAAAAACCAGGTTCGCGCCACGCGGCGGAATCGCGCCGTACCGCTTAATCGCCCCATCCGGCTGGCGGATGGCCGGGCCAAAACGCAGTTCCCCGGTAACGCTATCTAGCGTGAAATGGCGGCTGTCGGCGTGGGAATCGGCAAAATCTTTCGCCTCCGTCCACACCTGCGCCCCCTCGCCACCCACATGCACCAGCAGCGTCTCGCCATCGCGCCGCGTCAAAATGGGCGTCACCTGCAAAAAGAAGCGCTGCCCTGGTGAACCATCACTCTGCCCCACCAATTCATCCCGAATTGCCTGGGCATGGGTGCTGAGGATGACACCACCGTGTGTGGAGGTGGTCAGTTTGCGCAGCAGCGGGGAACTGGTATACGGCCGCATCCCTTCTTCCCGTTCTGGCCGCGTAATCTCCTTCACCCGCACCCGCACCCAAAACAGCTTTTTGCCGTTAACGGTGTATTGGCCCATCGCGGGGGTGTGGATTTGGATACGGCCGTGGCCATTCAACGCCCTGGTTCCGTCCACCTCCGAGAAACAAGGCGACCAGGGCCGGTCAGGATTCGGGCTGGAAGCCTCCCACACATACGGCGGCAAGTCCGGGTTCGGGCCACGCCCGCCGGCATTGTCCCACTCCGTCTCCAGTCGCAAAATGTGGTGACTGAGATCATTCTCAAAACCCAGATACAGTGCATCCCCCACCTGCGGCGTCTCCGAAAAGACGCGGAACTGCTGCTGCTCCGCCAGCCCCACTTCCAGCGCCCCCAATCGGGGGGAGGAGCGGAAATCACTTTTATCCTGGCCCATGGTTTCTGAAAACACCAGCTTAAACTGCGGCGCGGCAACCGTAAAATCGGCGTCCGTGGTGAACACAATGGAACGCTCCGTTTCCGTCTGGGTGCTGGCCACTTCCGTGCCCGCCGGGATAACCACATCTGCCTCCACCGGCGCTGACAACCAGAACGTCACCGGCGCTTTGGCCGGAACCGGTGCGTGTAGCGTCACACCCAGCATCTCCAAGAATTTCACGTAATGCCGCTCCGGTACACGATTCAGCCGGTAAAGGGTCGTCTCCGTCAGCCAGGCAAACAGTTCAATCAACGTCACGCCGGGATCACTGACGTTGTGGTCCGTCCATTCGCTGGTGTAGTGCGGAATACGCTTCTTCGCCTCATCCACCAGGTCTTGAAACAATCGGTCGTCTAATTTGGGTGCTGCCAGGGGCATAAAGACCTCAATTATGAATTATGAATTATGCAAGCCTCCTTCATAATTCATAATTCCTAATTCATTCTTCGGGTATCAAATAAAACGGATGCACCAGGCTCCGTTTGTCATGGGTAGCTTTGATTTCGTATTCAATACGAATGGTCAGGCAGTTGTCCGCATCGGGGTCAGGGAAGGCGTCTACAGTCAACACATTGACGCGCGGCTCCCAACGGCCTAGCGCCTCTTCTACATAGCGGCGCGCTGAACTGGCTGTATGGCTGTTATTGGGCGCAAACAACAACTCATGCAGACGGCAGCCAAACGCCGGGCGCATCACCCGTTGACCGGGCGCTGTCTCCAGAATAATCTGGATGGCCTGGCTCAATTCGGCGTCGCCTTGCGCCAGCGCCAGCCCACCTTGCCGGTCAATCTGCGGCGGAAAGGCCCATCCTTTGCCAATAATGTCCTGTTTCATATCTTTCCAGGTAATTAGGTAATTACTCAATTACCCAATTACTCAATTACGGCACATTCGTCGTCATTTGTCCTGGGGAAACGACAGTTATTACACCGCCCCAGGCACACATCAGGGTGCAGGTGCTGTTCAACGCCGGTTTGTTGCCAATCATCACCGTTGGCGAGCCAGGCGCCCAGGGTGCGGTGATCACCGGGATGCAGGGCTGCGGCGTCAGCACACCCAACGCGGCTGAGGTAGCGGCAGCCACCTGTGGATTACTCAGTGTTATGCACATGCCAAACGGCAGCACGTTTTTCATGGGCACGTTGTCCATGATAGTCGCGCCGGGCATATTGCTGGCATTCGTCCGCCCTTCCGGCGTCACCATCAAAGTACCGGGAGAGGTGCCAAAGCTGCATCTGATCGAGGCGTTGTTTGTAACCAGTTGGGCCATAGCTTTAGTTTTAGAGAATGGAGAGTGGAGATGGGTAATCTCCACTCTCCATTCTCTGATCTCCTAATTCAAATTCACCACCGCACCTTTTACGCTCACGGGGCCATTGGCTTGCAGGTTCATGTTGCCGTTGGCCTTGATATCCATATTGGCCCCGGCTTCCAGGGTCATGTTGGTGGTGGATTTCACCAGGACTTCGTTACTGCCTTCAATGGTCAGTTTGTTGCCGCCATCATCCACATTGATGGTGATGCCATTTTTGCTCTTGATCTCAATTTTGCTGCCGGCGTCATCCATCGTGATGGTATGGCCACCGGCCGTTTTGATTTCCACTTTGTTGTCGCTGTCATCGTGCATGGTGATGGCATGGCCGGTGCGAGAGTGCCAGGTGCGGACTAACGGCCGTTCCCCGTTCCCCGCATTAGCTGCCGTCGGTGGAATCTCATGTTTGCCATTCCACAGGCCACCGATGATGGTCGGCCGTGAAAAATCCCCATGCTCAAAGGCCACCACCACCTCATCACCCACATCCGGCACGGCGTAAAAACCGGCCTTTGGGCCGCCGCCCGGCCCGGCCAACCGCGCCCAGTCGCTTTCGGCGTCATCAGCCATCCAGGGGAATTTCACCTTCACCCGACCCCACTTGTTGGGATCTTCGGTGTTGGTGACAATACCAATGACAATACCAGGCCAGCGGGGCAACGGCCGTGAGCCATTCGTCGCTTCCAATAGTGTGCCCGTCCGCGCACCGTAGACCACAAACTGGCAGCGCAGCCCTTCCGGACTGTAGATGTGTGTCGCCCGTGTTACCAGATACTTGCCACTAAAACGACTGCCCAAATTCTCCAGTGTGATCCACTGCCCCGCCTTCAAATCCGGCCGGCGAAATGCCACTCCTTCCGCCTGCACAAAAGCCCCACTCAGTTCATTTAACCGCGCCTCGGCCATCGTATTCGCTTCCGACTGATTTAGCACCGGCTGGTCTACAACTACCATTTTGCCCGCGCCAAATGCGCCGGCCCAGGCTGCCCCGTTCTTCGACTCACCAATTTCCGGGTACAGCTTACCCCGGCTTGCCTGGCCCACAATCGCCTCTTGTTTCTTCGGGTCCCATCCCTTAACAATCACCTCATCCACCTGCTCCGCCAGCGTCATACGTGGGTAAAAGTTCAACAGATCCTCACCCCACTTCAACGTCACCCCACCTCCACTTGCCGGTGGTTTGCGAAAATAGAGCTTGCCTTCTTCCACAAAACATTCGTAGCCAATGCGCCAGGCCCGCTGCATCAAAAATTCCAGGTCAGACTGGTTGTACTGGTAGATATGGTCATACACCGTGCTGGTTGCTTCCACCTGCGCCTGCAAACCAGCATTACCGGCCAACTGCGTAGCCAGGTCACTATCTTTGATATTCAAAAAGGCCTGGCTTTTTTTCTGCCGGTACAGGCGGTGCGATTTGTCATAGCCGCGCACCCATAATTCAGCCACCATGCCTTCGCCAAAAGCTGGCTCCAAAGCTGTAATCTCGCCCGTCATCAACGTCTTCAACTGTTCCCGCGCATCACCTACCTCAATTTTCACCTCTTTCGTCAGATCAAACGGCCCCCCGCCCAGCAGTTCCAAATTGGGATCAAGCAAGCGAATGGTGAACATATGCGGTAAATACGCATGTTGGTCCACCGTCAGTTCTGCCACCTGCGCCAGCACCGTCGGCTGCACCGGGTTGCCACCAACGGATATTTTTATCTGAGAAGAGAGCGGTTTTTGGTCGGGCATAAATGGTAATTGGGTAATTGGGTAATTGGGTAATTTGTAATTACCCAATTACCCAGTTACTTTTCACGTGACATCCTTCGGAATAATGATCCACTGACCAGGGCGCAGCACCAGCGGGTTGTCCAGGCCATTGTATTCAGCAATTTGCCGCCATCTGGTGGCGTCGCCATAGACATCGGCGGCAATGTTATCCAGCCGGTCGCCGCGAATGACCTGCCAGGTACGCAGCACCGGACCACCACCAGAGGTGGGGTTCTGCGGCTGATTTTTGTAATCTTCAATATCGTTGTATTGGGTAAAGGTAATATCTACTTTGGCGCGAACGGGCGTACCGTCTTTTTTGAACAGGGTAAATTTTTGCGTCATGTTGGTGATGACGGCGGCAAATTGAAAAGACCCCCATTTGAACGCCACACGCGGCGGCTCTTTTTTGTCGCTGTTGGCAGCCGCCTCGGTGGGTTGCATAAATTTCCACAACTGCCGCGTCTGCTCTGTCACGTCCGCACCCGTTTCATAGGTATCAAAAACCAGCGCCAGTTTCAGCGTTTGTGGACCCGCCTTTTTGAAGTTGACCGAGGGGCTGTCGCTCTGATTTTTGGCCTCTTCGGAATAGTTGTTGGTTTTGGAAACGGTGTACTCAAACGGGTTGAACATGCACGGCACTTCAAAGCCGATTTTTTCGCCGTTTTCGTCCGCCTTGTAAATGATAGCGGGTACTAAGTTGCCTCGTGTGTTTGCCATTTTGTTTGGAGGTAATTGAGTGATTGGGTAATTACCCAATCACCTAATTACCTGATCACTCACCATTTGTGTATTAACCGGCCCCGCTCACGTTCTTTGTCAATGGTCAGCTGATTGCGAATGTGAGCGTAAACCTGACGAGCCAATTCATTTATGTCAATCTCTTCGTTCTCTTTTTTTTCCGCCGTTTCCTCGCCACCCTCGCCCGGCGCAGCGGTGGGTCTGCTGGCCTCCTCCCCTTCCTCAAGCTGAATATAGTCGGAAAGAACAGACGGAGAAGAAGTCGGGGCATCACGTAGAGGGGGTACGGCCGTAGCCACACCGTCCGCACTTCTTTGCACCACCGGGCTGCCCGCACTCATCGGCGGCGCTGGGGCCATCGCCTCTGGCGAGGCCATCACCTCTCGCGAGGCCGTTACCTCTGGCGGCTGCTGCCCAATCAGCGTCCACAAATCGGGCGGTAAAGTCCCAATTTCGGTAGGTACCAGCCCCACAGCGGCTTCCGTCTGGCGCTGGACGGTAGGGGACACGGCCGTAGTCGCATCGGCGAGTGGCGGCGAACCGGCCATAACCCCGGCTACCGGTGGTGTAGCACGGCCCGGACGCGGGCGGCGCGGGCGCAGCAAAGGTACCGATGAATCAGTAGGCATACCTGGTGGCACCGCTGCCAGTCGTTCCTCTACCCAAAAATCCTGCGGCGTAGGCGGACGTACTGGCGGTTCGCTGGGCACGGCAAAGGGCGCGGCCTCTGGCGACAAGGGCGTGGGCGGTGTGGTCTCACGCTGCACAGTTTGTACCGGCCATACGGTCTGCAACGGTGAACTGGTTAACGATGCCGCATCCATCGCCGGTTTGGACTCGGCATTAACCGTTATATTCATCTCTTGCGGAAGGGCTACGAGCGTGTCATCCGCCAGCGCGGCCTGTAATTTTGGCGCTTCGGCGGAAAATTCCACTGGCGTAACCACAGGTGACTCGGCTGACAGCCTTACCGGTTCGTCCGGTGAGGGGGTGGATGTGGCGGGCACGGCCGTATCCCCAGTCACCGGTCCCCGTCCACGGGCTACTGCCACCATCGGCGCTTCGCGGGGCAGTGCAGCCGGCTGACGGCTGACCACACCGGACGTCGGTTTGGCCGCCGGTTGGGGACGCGCAAATGAAGGTAGCGCCACTTCACTGCTGTCTACTGCTGTTGACGGCGTAACTGTTTCCGGTGAACCGGCAGCTTCCTCCGCTGCCTCCTGCTCCTTGTGTCGCCGCATAATCGTCTCCAACCGTCGCCAATTGCGGTCTTCTTCCGTTGATGGCGGCGAAGCCTCTGGCTGGCGCTGTACCACCGGTGGCTGTGCCATTTGTGGCTGCACCACTGATGGTTGCACCACAGGCGATTGGGCCAGCGGTCGCGGTGGGAGCGAGGCCTGGGGTACTGGCTGCGCCACGGGTGGCGGGACCACAGGTGGCGGCGAGGCGGAAACGGCAGTGGGTATCGTCATGACAGGTGCAGCAGGGACAATCGGTGATGGCCCGCCCGTTGCCGGTTGACGTTGTATCGGGGGTGTGGGTGTAGCGGGGGCAGCGACCACCGCCTTTTCTGTTGGTGGTATAAGTGGTGGGGGAGATGCAGAGGGCGGCGGCGGTGACGTCACCGGCACGGCCGTTGGTGCAGCCGCTGTTTCCGGCTGGCGTTGTACTGGGGTCGCTGGGGCGGTGGGCGCGTCCGGCATTTCTGGTTGGCGTGGCTCCGGGGTGGCTGGCAGAGCAGGCACGGCCGTCGCTGGTTGGCGTTCGACTAGCGTAGCCGGCATGGCCATTGGCATGGTTGGCGTTTCTGGCTGAGGTTGCCTCGGCGTCGCGGAGGTAGCGAGGGGGGCGGCGCCCGGTAATGGGCCAACGGTAGACACGGCCACTTCGGCTGCGCTCAGTGCAGGCGTGGCTGGCCGATCCGGTTCGGCATCCAGCGGCTGCTGTTGTACCAGGGGAGTTGCCGGTACGGTCGTTGCCGGTTGGGGGGCGGGGACAGGGGCGATGGGTACGGCCGTATCGGTGTTTTCCGATCCAGTTGTGGAACTGGCAGTTGGCGACACAGTTGGTGGCTGTGGCCGTGATGTCAACCGGCCCAATCGCTGCCCAATACGCCCCCAAAGAGATGGCGCTGGCGGTGGTGTGGACAGCGGCGCGGAAATAGGCTGTGGCGCAGGCACATCTGGCGCTACTAATTCTGGCTCTGTCGCGCCAGGTTCAGCGCCAACTGACGCCGCTTCTGCCGGTGTCAGTTGTACCGTCGGTGGTTCTGTTTGAATGGCGTGGCGCTGCATGGCCAGTGGCCTATCGGCCGGGGATGATGCCTCTGTGATGGTGGCAGGGGCATCAGGCAGCGGCGGCACATGGGGCGCGGTTATAAGCGTTGAAGCTGGCGCTTCAGACGTAACGACGGCCGTTGCCGGTGCGACAGTATCCACCACGCCTGTTGTACTGTCATCCGGCGTGGTGTGTGGCATATACGCGGGGGATTCTGGTTGGCGCTGGATGGACGGCGCGGCGGGATCAGTTGCGGGTGACGGCACGGCCGTTGTTTCACCACCAGGTTGAACTGATTCAGCCGCCGACCACACCGCCGGTACCCAGACGAATCCGGGCACTACCGGGCTGCTGGCAGACACGTCTGCACTGAGCGTAGCCGAAGTGGCCGTACCAGCTTCTGCCGCTTCCTGGCGAAAAATAACCGACGTGCCCGCATATCGCCGCACCCGGTTCGCCAAAGGATTTGCCCGAACAAGTTTGTTCTCTGCCATATTCCAACAAACGGTTTGTCATGCTGAGGTCTTCCGAAGCATCTCGTTGGGCTGAGTTAACCACCGTAAGGTGATTCCCCGCTCCGAAGATTTCGCCCGGAATGACAGATTCTAATACCGTTTAGCCCGTCGCCACTGTGACCTCATCGCAAGCCAATTCCAGCGATTGAATGGCGACACTGTTATCGCTGGATTTCAACTGCGGGCCTGTCCATTTCAGCGGATACGCGCCCGCCAATGTCCAGCTCATCACTTTCTTTTTCATCGAATTCATCAGGGAAACCGTCACCTGTTTACGTTCAAATGTTTCACCCATCTGCTTCAGACACCAGTCATACAGTTCGCCGCTGCCGACCCCATTTTTCAAGGTCATTTTGGCCCCTTTACGTCGTCCGGGGAGCATATGGGTATAGGTATTTAACCCACCTTCCTTCACCTCTTCCATTTCCCACTCAATGGCAGGCAGGGTGCATTCGGTGAAGGCCGCCTGGGGCGTACCGCCAATTTCCACCACAAAGCGGAAGGCGGGCACGGCCGTTTGCCGCAGGGCATCGGTTGCCAGTCTATCGTTGGCCATATCGTTGTCTCTCTCGTTCCACTACCAGGTCGCGCCGCCACAATGCCAGCACGGCCTCGGCTACCTGCCGCACCTGCTCCGGCGTCAGCTTGCCCTTTTCGGCAGAATCTGTCTGGTTGGTTGGTTGTGTCTCAGCCATGAATTGGTAATCGACAATTGATAATTATCAATTGTCAATTGAAACTTACCCCAACGGCGCTACCTGCACCTGAAAAGCGGTATGGCAGGCAGGGCAGATGGCGCCGATAGCGACATGTTCGCTGCTGTTGAGCCGCAGGTACAGTTCCTGCAAATAAGCCAGGTCAGAGGCAAACAGGCGCTCGATCAGTTCGGTGGTCACGGCCGTGACCGTGCCCACCTGTGTCACCACCCGGCTCAATAACAACACCGGCAGGTACGATTCATTGGACCGTACACGCGGGTCATTCATGGCCGCCACCTCATCAATCGCCAATGCCAGACGCATACGGCCGTACTGGTGAAGTTGGCCCACCTCATCCACATAACCCCTGGGGAGATAAAATTCCACCTCGTTCTGCATAACGGGTAATTGGGCAATCAGGTAATTGGGCAATTACACAATCACCCAATTACCCAATTACAACCTACTGCACGCGCACAATATACTCATGCGCAATCGTCAATTCTTCCACGCCAATCTCGTTGCTATCCGCTTTTGGCTGCGGGCCGCTCACCTTCACCGGCCACGCCTGTTCAAAATTCCAGCGGGCAATTGGCGCCAACTGCTGGTTATACATCACCACCGACCCATTGTGACGAGCCGCGTCCACATTGCCATCTTCCACTTGCTTACGCCAGTTCCAGATGTCCATGCTGCTGGTAATGCCCCGCTTCAAGGTGATATTTTCCCACTTCAACCGGCCGGGCAATTTCATCACCACTTCCTGACCGCTTTCCGTGATCACCTTGTGCTCAACAATTTCCTGTTCTGAGCCTAAACCGGAACATTCGGTGAAGTAACCGCTGACAACACCTTGAATTTCAATGCCGAAATGAAAACCAACAAGGGGGTCTTCACGATCTGCCATTGCATTTCTCCTTATCAGGAGGAATTAGGAATTAGGAATTAGGAATTATGAAGGGCGTTCATAATTCATAATTCATCCTTCATAATTCCCACTATGCTTCCGCATCCGCGCCGGCCCACTGGCTCAGACGCAAGATCACGAATTCGGCCGGTTTCACCGGCGCCATACCAACTTCAATAATAAGCTGCCCCAGGTCGCGGATTTCGTGCGGGTTAAGCTCCTCATCGCACTTCACGTAGAAAGCCTGCTCCGGCGTCGCGCCGAAGAGCGCGCCACTGCGCCAGACCACGCGCAAGAAGGCCACAATATCCCGCCGTACCCGCGCCCACAGGTTGCTGTCGTTGGGTTCAAACACCACCCATTGCAAACCCACATCCAGCGATTGCCCCACCTGGCTGAACAGACGACGCACATTGATGTAGCGCCACGACCCGTCACTGCTGAGGGTGCGGGCGCCCCACACCCGGATACCTCGTCCAGGGAAGGAGCGGATGCAGTTCACGCCAATGGGATTAAGCGTATCCTGTTCGCCTTTGGTCAGGTCAATCTCCAGATTGGTCGCGCCCAGGATCACTTCGTTGGCGGGGGCTTTGTGGACGCCACGTTCGGCGTCGGTGCGGTTGTAGATGCCAACGATATGGCCGCTGGGGGGCACAAACTTGCTGTTCTGCGGGCTGTCGCTCAGGTCAGCCACTTCGACCCAGGGGTAGTACATAGCCGCATAGGAGGTGTCGAAGTTGACGTAGTAGCGCCAGTCACGCGCATCTTGGGCGCTGAGGCCAGGCGGCGTGTCCAGCAAAGCAAAGCGGTACTGCATATTCTCGCAGTGAGCGATCATCGCCGTTTGCACCTGCTTGACGCGCTTTTTGGCCTCTTCAGAGCCATCATACCCATAGAATGCATCCGGGCAGACCAGCAGGCTGATGTTGCTAAACGCTTCCAACCCGTTGATGCCGGTGCGTTCAGATACATCGCCAATGAACTCTTTGGCGGTGAGGGGGCCGAAGCTGGGTTCCGATTCGGCAGCGGCGTCACCGCCTTCGGCCGGGGCCTCATCGGCTTTGGTCGCAGCTTTCTTAGGCGCGGGTTTGGCTCTGGGCTTGGGCATCTCGGTGATGGCGCGCAGGCTGGTGACGTAACAGGGGCCACCACCATTATTGAAGTAACCGTAAACCGCATCAGGCAGGTACGCCCCTTCGACGAATCCGCCAAAGATGTTGCTAAACTGCGTCCAGTTGGTGACAAGCATGGCGCGCCCCAAGACGGAGTCGCGCACTTCTTCGCCCTTGTCATTGATGGACTTGATGCTGGCTTCGGCTGTAATACCCAGAAAAGCGGTGATGGAGGTGCCCGCCGCCTCTATGGGCTTGGTGCCTTTGTCTACCTGTTCAACATAGACACCAGGAGTTGCGTATGCTACAGCCATATTTCATTCTCCTTGTGAAATTGGGGCCGGTTGGGTGAACCGGGCCGCCTTATATCCAGAAACAGTAAACGATAAACAGTAAGCGGTAAGCAGTAAGCAGCAACAGTCTAGCAACTGACCACTGCTCACTGTTTACTAGCAGGCGGGGCGCGGTTTTGGATGAGGTTATATGGTTTCATAAGCGATTAGTTCTCCTGACCGTTTGTAGTAGGCGATTTATCGCCGTCAGATGGCGATGAATCACCTGCTACGAACAGGTCTATAGTTCAATGTCGTAGTTGCCTTTGGTGTTGGGGACGGTGATTTTGAGTTCTTTGGCTTTGCCGCTTTCTGGGGTGGCAACCAGAGTGTAATTACCATCGAGTAAACCGCCTAAACGGAAACGGCCGTCACCATCCGTCACATCCACCAATCCCCGCTCGCGTATCTCCACGCGAATGCCCGGCTGCGGTTGTCCTTTTTGCAGCACATAACCGCCAATATACAACGCCTCGGCGGCCATGCTGGTGCCCGGTTCCAACGCACTGTGGCGCGGGTCGGGAGACAGCCCGGTGCGCATGGTAAAAGTACGTACCGGTGGCCCGATCACTTCTTGCCACGGGTCCATAGCTACCGTAACCAGGTAGGAAATGCTGGGGCGCATTTCATTGTCGAGGGCACTCCACACCTCGGCCGGGTTGGTCAGCTTGTCATGGCTGGCCACGCGCCCCTGAATGTCAAACGCCTGCCCCTGCATATCACCCACCAGAAAAGTGTCTTCCAACACGGGATGGCGGAACAGGGCCATGAGAACGCGGGAGAGCAGTCGGTGTTCGTCGTCCGGTTCGGCCGCCCAGGCGGTAATCATATAATAACAATCCACGCGGAAGGGGGTTCGTTTCAGGTGCGCCAGATCAATATGTGGCCCGCCGTTTTGTTTGATCGTTTCCCACTGGTGTTGGCGCAGTACCACATTTTCGCGCACGTCATATAGGAAGAAGTTGATGGTCGGTTTAGCCAGCTTGGCGCTCCATTCGCGCTTGGGCTGGTCAAACTTCACGTCAATTTCCCCATTTTTAATGGGAATTTCGGCGACGAGTAGTTTTTTGATGGATTCATCCAGATCGGCGAGCATGGTAGAAATCCCTAGATATTTGGATATTGAGATATTGGGATATTAGCCAGACAGCAATATCCTAATACCTCAATATCTCAATCTCTTCGTTACGCAGCCAACTCCTCTTCTTCCATTTCCTGCGCCTGGGCCAGTTCTTCTTCCTCTTCTTGCATTTGCAGTTCTTCTTCCTCTTCCTGTGCCTGAATGGGTTCTTCTTCCTCTTCCTGCATTTGCAGTTCCTCTTCTTCGGCTTCGCGCTGGATGTCATCCGGTTGGGTCATAACGGTTTCGGCCACATGGTCGGCTTCGGCCTCATACTGGTCGTTGGGGTCATTCACAGCCATTTTACCCTGCACGGCCGGGGCCGATGCGCCCTGCTGCACCACGTGGGTCAGTTCATGGGCGATAAGGGTCTGGCCATCGCTACTGGCGGGATTGTATTCGCCGGCGCGGAAGAAGATGTCGTTGCCGGTGGTGAACGCTTTGGCCCCCAGTTGGTGCGACAATTGGTCAGCCTGACTGTCGGTGTGAATTTTGACACCGCTGAAATCCTGGCCCATGGTGGCCCCGGCTTTGGCAGCCATGCCGTCATCCAGACCATGACCGCCGCCGCGCTGCTGGTTGATGCTGCTGGTAGTGTCATCGTCCAGTTCCGTGGGACCGCTGCCGCTGCGCTGCGCCAGGAATCGCTGCACGGCCGTATTGCCCACCGTTTGCTGCATCTGTTGCACGGCCGTGGCATCCAGCCGCCCTGCCAATGGATCCGCAGGAACAGGGGTGTTCTCTTTTTGAGGTACGGCCGTTTCCACCGTCGGTTTTGGTTTTACCTTTCCCTTATCTTCAAAAGCATGTTCAGATGGCATGGGTTCCTCCAAGAAAGATATTGGGATATTGCGAATATCCCAATATCTCAATATCCAGTCACAGGCATTGCGAATAATCGATCATCTATCAACCGACCTATCTTCTGATACTCTCGCCGGGCGGCGTGTAGCAGGTGGGGCATCCCCACCTGCTGCCCTTGTTCGGCCGCCAGGAACGCGGCCGCCAGGATAATGTTGCGGATATTGCCGCCAGCCAATGTGTATCGCTGCGCCAGCAAACGCCAATCCACATCCGGGGCAATGGGCGTCTCCGGCGGGAAGTTGACGCGCCAGATTTGTTCGCGGTCGGTTGCCTCCGGGAAGGGGAATTCGATGGCAAAATGCAGGCGGCGGGTGAACGCCTCGTCCAGGTTGGCGCGCAAATTGGTCGCCAGAATAACCACCCCGTCATACGACTCCATGCGCTGCAACAGGTAGCTGATTTCGATGTTGGCATAGCGGTCGTGGCTGTCTTTCACTTCCGAGCGTTTGCCAAAAATAGCGTCAGCCTCGTCAAAAAAGAGGATGGCGTTGCTGGTGGCGGCCTCCGTGAAGATGCGGTCTAAATTTTTCTCCGTCTCGCCAATGTATTTGCTCACCAGGGTGGAAAGGTCTACTTTGTACAGGTCCAGCCCTAGTTCCCCGGCCATGATGTCTGCGGCCATGGTCTTGCCCGTGCCCGATTCCCCGGCAAAAAGGGCGCTCAGCCCCTTGCCCAACGCCAGCTTGCGGTCAAAGCCCCATTCGCCGTAGACGGTGGGGCGCTGGCGCACGGTGTTGACCATTTCGCGCAGTTGGTTGCGGGTGTCGGTGGGCAGCACAATGTCATCCCAGGTATAGCGCGGCTGAATTTTGGCCGCCAACGCGGCCAGGTTTTGGTTGGAATGGGCGCGGCTGGCGGCAAACAGATCCTCAGTAGTCAATGTTTCGCCACGCCAACGGGCCAGGTCGTGGGCGGTGGCGATGACATCTTCGATCTGACCAGGGGAGAAGCGGAAATAGGTGGCCACGGCCGTTAAATCCAGCCCTGGCTCATCTCCCATCTGCGCCTGCCAGATAGCCAGACGGCCGTCAAAGTCAGACGTGGGAAACGTCACGGCAAAAATAGGGCGCTGCCGCCGGGCGTTGGCCGGCTGCCATTCCGTTTCGGCGGCAACAATGACAGTGTGCGGATAAGCCAGCAGTTCGGCGAAGAGGGATTGGGGTGGACGGCCGTCTTGCAACACCGCCTGCCAGTGGGTGAGGTAGAGGGTGGCCTGGTAGAGACGGCCGTCACGCAGTACTCGGTGCAGCAATTCATCCCGGTCATCTTCCTGGGCAGCCATGGTCGCCAGATTAGCCATTAACAAGGGCTGACCGCAAAATTCGGCCAGTTGCACGGCCGCTTCTTGCCGTCCCGTGCCATAACTGCCATAAAAGGCAAAGAGGGGCGGGTGCGCATGGCCATCATAAACCTGCGTCAGCCGGGCTACGAAATCCGCAGACAGGCGGCGCAGCGGCGTTTGGGCGGCGGGTCGCAGGTGAGCCATTCCTTCCAGTTTGGGGTCAAGCTGGTCATCATCCAGCAAAAATTCGATGAGGTGCGCATACGGCCGTACCGTTTGCGCCAGAAACTCTTTGTCCCCTTCGCGTTGCAGCAGGCGGGTCTGGAGCAGACGGCCGTTGTCACCCAAAAGCCGCCGCCGTTGTAGTTTCTGTCCAAAGTTATCGGTGAGCAGGTTGAGGAGGAGGTCTACGGACGGCCGTTTGCGGGTTACATCATCCTGCAAATAAGCGTAAATCTGGGCGTAACGGGGGTCAATTTCCGGGGCCAGCACCAGCAAAAACGCTTCCACTTCCTCCAGCGTCAGGCCGAATGCCTGGGTCAATTTATCCAGACGCATCACCACCCCGGCTTCACGGGCAGCGCGGGTTTGTGCTTGCCAGTGGGTGCGGGCATTGGCGATCAGTTCCGGCCAATGGGGCCCGTGTCCATTCGCCCCATGTCCGTTAGCCGACCAGAGGTGCCGGCCGATGTCATAGCCTAACAGTTCAGTAATCTGGTCATCGGAAATATACAGGCCACGAAATTCATCCTGTGGGTTCAGCCCGTGGGCTCGCGCCCGCGCCACCGCCCACTTGATGCGCAAATCCACCACCGCCACCCCGGCCAACAACTGCGCCTGGCTGTCGGCGAAAGGGGAGAGCGTGGGAGAGGCTACGGCCGTGTGCATCATCGGCAGTTATCTCCTGAAATGGATTTAACGCAGAGGCGCAGAGGCGCAGAGAAAAACCTTCGCGTTCTTTCGCGTCCTTCGCGGATCAGATCAGCGGTCATGGGTGGCCCCCTTCTGAATTGGTTCAAACAGGTTGTCTAGTTCGGCGTCATGGGTGGTGTAGCGGGCGACAATGCGGCTGATTTCGGTGGTATCGGTGAAGTAATATTGGCGGTCAGACTGCACGTGGCGAATCCAACCACGCCAGACGGGAGCATCGGGCGCGGTTGTTATCCCATCATCCCGGTTTTCTTTCCAGATACGGATGACAAAGGAGTGGGCCTCCTTTTCAAATTGTGACATCACCCCGGCATCTTGTTGTTCATCCATAGCCGACCACCGCTTACCGACCACCGATCACCAATTACTGATGCGGAGTGTAATACGGCCGTCTCACAAAACTCTCACAAGCATCCCCTCCCAGAATCATCTCGCCCCGGTTGCCGCAACGTCACCACCCGGCTAAACTCCCTGTATAGGGCAAAGGCTCTTCTTTTTCTTCCTCTTTGCCCCTTTTGTATCTTTGCATCTTTGCGTCAAAAATTCTAGGAGAACAAGCGAAGTGACACAACCGACCCCGCCCCAGGCCGCCATTCACCCCCATGAGCTGACGCTGCACGGCCGTAGCCGCATAGACAACTATTTCTGGCTGCGTGAACGGGAAAACCCGGACGTGTTGGCTCATCTGGCAGCCGAAAACGCCTACATGCAGGCCGTGATGGCCCACACCGAACCGCTGCAAGAGAAGTTATACCAGGAAATGGTCGGCCGCATTCAAGAGACCGACAGCACCGTACCCGTGCGTCTGGGCGACAATTATTATTACACCCGCACCGAAGCCGGATTGCAGTATGAAATCCACTGCCGCAAGGTAGGCAGCCTGGATGCGCCGGAAGAGATTCTCATTGATGAAAATGCCCTGGCTGAAGGTCAGCCCTATTTCAAAATGGGCATCTTCAAACCCAGCCCCGACCAAAAAATCCTGGCTTACTCCACCGACACCAGCGGCGGCGAACGGTATACCATGCAGTTCAAAAATGTGGAAACGGGCGAATTGCTGCCCGACCAGATAACCAATACCAGCTACACAGCCGAATGGGGCAACGACAACCAGACCATTTTTTACACGGTGCAAAATGAGGAGTGGCGCAATTACCAGTTACGTCGCCATTCGCTGGGCACGGCCGCGGCCGCTGACCCGGTGCTTTATCAGGAAGACGACGCTTTATTTAATGTGATGGTGACAAAGACCAAAGATAAGGCGTACCTGCTGCTGACAATCTTCAGTCTGGAAGCCAGTGAGGAACATATCCTGGATGCAGACCATCCTTTGGGCACGTTCCAACGGCTGCAACCCCGGCAAAATAATGTGCAATATTTCTTATTTCACCGGCAGGGCACGTTTTACATCCACACCAATGAAAACGCGCCGAATTTTAAGGTGATGACGGCACCGGCCAGCCGGCCGGAAAAGGCAAACTGGCAGGAGTTCATCCCCCACAACCCGGAGCGGTTTATTGAGACGCTGGATCTGTTTGATGAGCATCTGGTGGTCTACGGCCGTACCCATGGCCTCCGCACGCTGCAAATTCACCGCTTCGCCGACGGGCAGACCCACGAACTGCCCTTCCCCGAATCCGTCTACAGCTACACCCGCGCCGATAACCCCGAATCGGCCACCAACAAACTACGCTTCATCTACCAATCCCTGACCACCGCCGACACTACCTATGACCTGGACATGGACAGCCTGACCTGGGAATTCAAAAAACAACTGCCGGTCTTGGGTGGGTATGACGCTGCCAATTATGTGACGGAGCGGATATGGGCTACCGCCGAAGACGGTACGCAAATTCCCATATCGTTGGTATATCGAAAAGGGGTGGAACGCGACAGCGAACCCGAAGCGGCTTCGGGCCGTACACCCTGCCTGCTTTACGCTTATGGCTCCTACGGCGCCAACATGGAACCCCGCTTCGACCAGAAACGGCTTTGCCTGATTGATCGCGGCTTCGTTTTTGCCATCGCCCACATTCGCGGCGGGCAAGAAATGGGACGGCACTGGTATGACCAGGGCAAATGGCTGCACAAGAAAAACAGCTTCACCGACTTCATCGCCTGTGCCGAACACCTGATCGCCCAAAACTACACCAGCGCCGACCGGCTGGCAATCATGGGGCGCAGCGCGGGCGGGTTACTGATGGGCGCAGTCACGGTGATGCGCCCGGACCTGTTCAAAGCAGTCGTAGCCGGCGTCCCCTTTGTGGATGTGGTGACGACCATGCTCGATGAATCCATCCCCCTGACCACCGGCGAATTTGAAGAATGGGGCAACCCCAAAACCAAAGAGTATTTCGACTACATGCTCTCCTACTCCCCCTACGACAACACCACTGCCCAGGCCTACCCGAACCTGCTCATCACCTGCGGGCTGAATGACCCCCGCGTGCAGTATTGGGAACCGGCCAAATGGGCCGCCAAACTACGCGCCCTCAAAACGGACAACAACCGCTTGCTGCTCAAAACCTTCATGGGCGCGGGGCACTTCTCCTCCTCCGGCCGTTATGACTACCTCAAAGACACCGCCCTTGAGTACGCTTTTATTCTGGATATTTTGGAGATTGGAGATTAGAGATTGGAGATTGGGTTAATCTCCAATCTCTAATCTCCCCATTCCATGCCAGTCGCATCTATCATCATTCCCCACTTCAACGGCCGTCACCACCTCCCCGGCTGCTTTGACTCTTTGCGCCAACAAAGCTGCCCGGATTTTGAAATTATCCTGGTGGACAATGGCTCCAGCGATGGCACACAAGAATTGGTGCGCGCCCAGTACCCGGAGGTACGGCTGATTGAACTGGGTGAAAATCGCGGGTTTACCGGGGCGTGTAATGCCGGTTGGGCGACGGCGCAGGGGGATATCATCATTTTACTCAATAACGACACGGCCGTACACCCTCACTGGCTATCCGAAATCGCCCGTGCTTTCAGCGAACATCCCGAAGTGGGCAGTATCGCCAGCAAAATGCTGCTCTTTGACCGGCGCGACCACATTCATACGGCGGGCGATTTTTACCGCGTGGACGGCATCCCCGGCAATCGCGGCGTCTGGCAAAAGGACGAAGGGCAATACGACCAGGAGGAGTACGTCTTTAGCGCCTGCGGCGGCGCCGCCGCTTACCGGCGGGAAGTATTGGAAACAGTTGGCTTCCTGGACGATGATTTCTTCTTCTCCTGTGAAGATGTAGACCTGGGCTGGCGCATCAATCTGGCCGGGTGGCGGGTGTTGTATGTGCCCACGGCCGTTGTCTACCACAAACTGAAAGCCACCGGCGGCAGCGTCACCGGCAGTTATTACGACGGCCGTAACTTCCTCTACCTCATCTGGAAGAATTACCCAATTACCCAATTACGCAATTACTGGCCTCTGATCGTAAAAGCCCAGTTACGTATTACGTCCGCCGCTCTCCGCGCCTGGCGGGGTGAAGCAGCCCGCGCCCGGCTGCGCGGCCAGTTAGCCGGGCTGTGGGGCCTCTTCAAAATGTGGCCCAAGCGCAAACAGGTGCAGGCTATCCGCCGCCTGGACGACGATTCCCTGACGGGGCGCTTAAGTCCCGTTGACGATGCCCCCAGCCACAGGTAACATTCCCCTCTGGTAACTGCTCATGGAGAGAATAGAAGAAGAAATGAAACCATACCTGTCGGTGATTATCCCGGCTTATAACGAAGAAGAACGGATCGGCAAGACGTTAACGGCCGTATACGCCTACCTCACCACCCAACCTTACCCCTGGGAACTGCTCATCGTCCTGGATGGCTGCCAGGATAACACCGCCGGCGTCGTGGCCGCATTTGCCGATGGCAAAGAGAGCATCCACTGGATTGACCGGCCGCAAAATCGGGGCAAAGGGTATACCGTGCGCGAAGGCATGTTAGCCGCCAGAGGGGAAATCCGCCTCTTCACCGACGCCGACAACTCCACCGACATGCACCACTTTGACCGCATGAAACCCCTCTTTGACCAGGGCGAACACGTCGTCATCTGCTCCCGCGACAAAAAGGACGCCGCCGATGCCCAACAGGCTACCCCTCAACCCAAACACAAACGGCTGATGGGCGACGCCGGCAACCTGTTCATCCAGGTCATCGCCGTGCCCGGCATTTGGGATACCCAGTGCGGTTTCAAGGCGTTTCGCGCCCAGGCCGCCCAGGAAATTTTTGGCGTGGCGCAGATCAACGGCTGGCTGTTCGACATTGAAGTGCTGGCACTGGCCCGGCACTTCGGCTACAAAATTAACATCCTGGGCGCAAACTGGGTAGACGAACCCAACACCCATGTCACCTTCTCCGGCTACATAAAATCCCTTATCGAAGCCCTCAAAGTACGCTGGAACCTGTGGACAGGCGCGTACAAACGGCCGGAACCGGCGCTGAATGACGTAAAACCAAAGCAGGCAAAACAAATGTAAGAGACTGGGAGGTTGGGGAATCTCCTAATCTCTTAATCTCCCAATCTCCACTCTTCCATTGGCAGACCTGAGCATTGAAACGGCCGTCCTCAACCAACATGGCCCCCTGCACATCGCCGGCATTGACGAAGCCGGTCGGGGTGCATTGGCCGGCCCCGTTGTCGCCGCCGCCGTTTTCCTCCCGCTAGACAATCCCAATGCGCTGGCGCAACTGGCCGAAGTCAACGACTCCAAACAACTCACCCCCGCCACCCGCGAATCCCTCTTCTCACGCATCACGCATCACGCCTCAGCTTATGCTATCGCCCTCGAACCGGCGGAAGTCATTGACGAAATCGGTATTGTACCAGCAACCAAACGGGCGATGGTCACGGCCGTCACCCAACTCCCCCTGCCCGCTCAATACCTGCTCATTGACGGCAATATTCACCTGCCCACCCTGAACCTGCCGCAGCAAGCCATCATTCGCGGCGACGGCCGGTGCCTCAGCATTGCCGCCGCTTCCATCCTGGCCAAAGTCACCCGCGACCGGCTGATGGTGGAACTAGATGCCATTTATCCCGACTACGGTTTTGCCCGGCACAAGGGGTATGGCACGGCCGTGCATCTACATGCCCTGGCCCAACACGGCCCCTGCCCCCATCACCGCTACACCTTCGCCCCTCTGAAAGCAGTGCCAGGCAAGGGGCAGTTCCTATTTGGCTAACCAGCGTGGTTCTGCTTCTTACCTGGCACTTCCCCAAAATTAGTTCTTGACAAAATAGTTCCATCTCGTACAATTCCGCCTGTTATTTTGTAGGGCAATTTTGAAAATCGCCCTACCCTGGGAACGCCATATGCTCGACGAAGAGAAAAAACAACGCTGGGTCGCCTTTGTACAGTCCATCGAACCGGACATGACCCCGCAGGCGGTGCGGCTGATGGGCGATTGGCGGCGCATCAGCCACGCCCTGCACCAGATCGGCGAAGCCAGCCTGGCCGACAGCGGCCTGACGGAAGCGCAATATCTGGTGCTGATGAGCCTGTACATGCACGAGCAAATTGAGGGGCGAGCCATGCTCAACCCGTCCGAAATCAGCAAATGGCGCGGTACCAGCCGCAACACCATCAGCGCCCTCATTCGCGGTCTGGAAGCAGACGGGCTGATTGAGCGGCAACTAGATGACGCGGATCGACGTAAATTCAACATTTGTTTGACGGGTAACGGCCGTGCCCGCGTCAGCCAATACGCCCACAAACAGTTCCGCGCCGTCGGCGGCTGCTTCAACCGCCTCAGCGACGCCGACCAGGAAACATTGACCGACTTACTGAGCAAACTCAACCAAAATCTGGAAGAAACCCGTTCACAACTGATCCGCGAAGAACGCGAATAAACCTAACCTCTGCGTCTCCGCGTCTCTGCGTTGAAATTTTAGGAGAACCCTATGCAAGCAGCAGGAAACCCACCTCGCGCCGGCCGTCGTGGCCGGGGCGGCCCCAAAATGAGTAATCAGGCGCTCCGCCGCGCTGTCCGTTACGTCTGGCAGTATCCCAAAGTCACCTGGGCCGCTGTAGGCGCGCTGCTCATCGCCACCCTGGCGCAGTTGGCCGTGCCCCAACTGGTGCAAGAAGTCATAGACACCATCACCAGCAGCGTCATGAATGAGATGATTCTGGGTTTACCGGCTAATATCCAGGCCTTTGCCGCCGAACAACTGGGGCTAGACCTGGCTGCCGCCCAAAATGAACTCAACAGCGCCGAGCGGGCCATCATCATCGCCGGGTTGATCATCGTCGCCTTTGCCATCGCCCGCGGCTTCTTCTCTTTTGCCCAGACCTACCTCTCGCAGGTCTTGTCACAAAACATCGCCTTTGACCTGCGGCAGGATTTGTACGCCAAAATCCAGCGCCTCAGCTTCAGCTACCATGACCGCAACCGCACCGGCCAACTGATGATCCGCGCCACTGACGACATCGAGAAGTTACGCCTCTTCCTCGGCCAGGGTTTGCTGCTGGCGCTGCAATCCATCATTTTACTGGTGGGTACGCTTGTCATCCTCTTCCTCACCAACCGCCAATTGACGCTGGTCGTGCTGCCGATGCTGCCCATTGCCCTGGTCTCCTTTATGATTTTTGGCGGGCTGGCCCAGCCCTTATTTGGCGAAGCGCAGCGCCGCCTTTCCCGCGTCAACACTATCTTGCAGGAAAATCTGGCGGGGCTGAAAGTGGTACAGGCGTCGGTGGCTGAAAGCCGCGAACAGGCGCACTTCAAGGAAGCAGTAGATTCTGAATTAGAGCAGCGCATCAAAATTACGCGCGTGTTTGCCGTTCTGTTTCCCTTCATTTTCCTGGTAGCCAATCTGGGGCAGGCGGCAGTCATGTATTTTGGCGGTCGCCAGATAATGAATGAAACTTTGACATTGGGTGAATGGCAAAAGTTCAGCCTTTATCTGGTTTATCTGTTCATGCCTTTAGGCCAGTTGGGTTTCATCATCAGCCTGATGGCGCAGGCAGCGGCCAGCGCCGACCGTATCTTTGAGATTTTGGATGCGAAAAATGATGTGGAAAACAAACCGGACGCAGTGGAATTAGGTGAGGTTACCGGCCGTATCACCTTTGAAAATGTCACCTTCCGTTACTTTGAAGGCAGTGAGCCGGTCTTGCAGGACATCACCTTTGAAGCGGAACCGGGCCAGACCATCGCCCTGCTCGGTGGCACCGGCAGCGGCAAGACCACCATCATCAACCTGATTCCGCGCTTTTATGATGTCAGCGGCGGGCAAATCACCATTGACGGCCATGATCTGCGTGATGTGACCCTGGAAAGCCTGCGCCAGCGCATCGGCATTGTGCTGCAAGAGACCAATCTGTTCGGCGGCAGCATCCGCGATAACATCGCCTTCGGCCGTCCCGACGCCCGCGAAGATGAAATCATCGCCGCCGCCCAGGCCGCCGCCGCCCATGACTTCATCATGGAATTCCCGGAAGGGTATGAGACGCCAGTGGGCGAACGTGGCTCCACCCTCAGCGGCGGGCAGAAACAGCGGGTGGCCATTGCCCGCGCTCTGCTCATGGACCCCCACATCCTCATTCTGGATGATAGCACCAGCAGTGTAGACCTGAGTACCGAATACCAGATTCAAAAGGCACTGGATAAATTGATGCACGGCCGTACCAGTTTTGTCATTGCCCAACGCATCAGCACCGTGCTGAACGCTGACCAGATTCTCGTGCTGGACAAAGGGCGCATCGTCGCCCGCGGCGTCCACGAAGAATTGATGGAAGACAGCCCCATCTACGCCGAGATTTACCATTCTCAACTTTCGGAAGATGTGGAATTGGCTTAACCAATCTCCTAATCTCTCAATCTCTCAATCTCAAATGAGATTAGGAGACTGGGAGATTGAGAGATTGTTGGAGACTCTCCTATGATAGACCGTCAAGCCCAACTACTGGGCATGGAAGCTCAAAAAGCACAAAGTGTGAGCGGCACACTCAAACGATTTGGGGCCTATTTTCGCCCCTACTGGCTGCCGCTGCTCATCGTTTTGGCCGCCATTATTGTGAGTACCTGGATGCAGGTGCGCATCCCTTACCTGATCGGGCAGGCGATTGATTGTTATCTGACACCGTATGCCAGCCGCGTGGCGCTGACCGGGAATACGGCCGGCGTGACGTTACCGCCCGCCGCCGCCGAATTTTTCAGCCAGATGGCCGGTGATACGGCCGCCGGTACCAACTGCACCTACACCACTATTGACCCCACCGCTTCTTACCAGGAAACGCTGGCCGGATTCACCCGATTGATGCTGGTGATGGTGTTTTTATACGTGGGCAGTTCCGTCCTCACCGGCATTACTTTTTATGCCATGAGTTGGGCCGGTTTCCGGGTGCTGCGCGATTTGCGTGATGATGTGTTTCGCCACATTCACCGTCTGAGCCTGGGTTACTTCAGCAAACATGAGGCCGGCGACGTAATGAGCCGCCTGACGAACGATATGGACACCATCCAGCAGATGATTGGTTTTGGCGTGGTGCAGGTGGTGCAGGGCGTCTTGTTGATTGTGTGGATTATCTACGTGATGTTCCGCGACAATGTGCCCTTTGCCCTGATCAGCCTGGTGACGCTGCCGTTGATGCTTATTTTTACCAAATGGTTTTCTGACCAGGCGCGCAAGGCGTTCCGGCAGGCGCGCAAGGAGATTGGCTCGGTGAACGCCGATTTGCAGGAGGGTATTTCCGGGGTGCGCGAGGTGCAGGCGTTCAGCCGCGAGGCAGAGAATATCGAGCAGTTCCGCACGAATAATGCCGCTAACCGGGACGCCAACATTAAAGCGCAGGCGTATACCAGCGCCCTGGCCCCCACGCTGGAAGCATTGAGTTATGTCAGTCTGGCAATTGTGGCTTGTGTGGGCGGCATTGCCATTTTGCGTGGGGGTAGTTTGATGGGTTCGGCCGTATCCCTGGGCCTGATTTTTGCTTTCATCCAATACACGCAGCGGTTTAACATGCCGGTGCAGCAAATTGCGCTGCTGTGGACGAATATCCAGAGTGCCATTGCTGGCGGCGAACGCATTTTTGGCCTGCTGGATGAAGTGCCGGAATTAACAGATAAACCGGATGCAATGGACATGCCCGCGATTGAAGGGGATGTACGTTTCGAGCAGGTGTGGGCGGCCTATAATCCGGGTGAACCGGTGTTGAAGGGGGTGGATATTCACGGCCGTCCCGGTGAAACCATCGCTATTGTGGGGCCAACGGGGGCGGGCAAAACGACGATTATCAACCTGCTGCCCCGTTTTTGGGATGTGACGGACGGCCGTATCCTGATTGACGGCCGTGACATCCGCGATGTAACCCGTGACAGCCTGCGCCAACAAATTGGCATTGTGCTGCAAGACGCCTTTTTGTTCAGCGACACGGTACTGAACAATATCCGCTACGCCAAACCGGATGCGACCGATGAGGAAGTGATGGCGGCGGCCAAACTGGCCCGCGCCCATGACTTCATTGAACGGCTGGGCGAAGGGTACCAGACGGTGTTGGGTGAACGGGGTGGCGGTCTGAGCCAGGGGCAGCGGCAGCTCATCGCCATTGCCCGCGTGGCCCTGAGCGACCCGCGCATCCTGATTCTGGACGAGGCGACGAGTAGCGTGGACACACGCACGGAGCGGGAGATTCAGAAGGCATTTGCCGTACTGCTGCACGGCCGTACCAGTTTTGTCATCGCCCACCGCCTCAGCACCATTCGCAGTGCCGATCAGGTGTTGGTGTTGAATCATGGCGAGATCATCGAACGGGGTACACACCGGGAACTGTTGGCCGCCAGAGGCTTCTACTACGATTTGTATATGTCTCAATTCCGCCGCCAGCTTGACGCGGGCGAATCGGATGAGGAGTTGGCGGAAGAGGTGGATGCCTTTTTTGCACCGGCAGATTGAGCCGGGAATCGGTAAACGGCCGTGCCTCATATGGTACGGCCGTTTTGTTTTAGCGGTTAGTCATACGGCCGTGTCTCCCCCGTGCGCCAGTTCAGCCATAGTTTTTCCACAGGGAACGAGCAGGCGCGTGCGTACTCAACACAGCTTCGGGCATTGATCTCTGCCTGGCTGTCATATTCTTCTGAACCTTCATAGGCAAATACGTGTGGTGTATAGGGGATACGTTGAATTAACAGCCAATCGTCATCCCATTGGCATTCCTCTGTTGGGCAAAGGTAATAGTGATATTGGGGGTCGTTGAGTAACAGCCGTTCCGCACCACTTTCCATATCCACCACATGAATCGCGCCCGGCCCCAGGATCTGATCACTCCCATTCTCAGCATATTCGATGCTGACATGCTGCTAAATCACGGACAACCCATCCGGCGTCCAATAAGCCGGGCCAATAGTGTCATGGGTTGAAAAGAAAATTTGGTCGGAGGCCATGTCATAAGCCCAAAAATTGGCATAGCGCCATCCCCAACCGCTCACATTTATCACAAACGCGGTATTAGCCACATTCCACTGGGGGCCTAAATGTGACGAGCCCCCCGCTAACCAGCGAACCTCGTCTGTTTCTGGATAATAGAGATAAACCTCGTCATTTGAACAGGTTCCGACCCCAAACAGAAGTCGGTTATTGGGCATAAACTCAAACCAGTGTGCGCCAAGTGGAATCTCAACTGCTCTCAATTCACTTGTGGTCACCTTAAAAATACCTAACCCCAACCAGCAGGGATCAGATAAACCCCAAAAGGCAGCCACCCACTGTCCATTCGGTGATACTTTCCGGTGTGTGCAGTCAGACCAGAACACATCTGGCGGCCAATCCTCCGGCTGCTGGCAGGCCGCACTGAGAGTGGGCGTGGGCGATGGTGAGGGATGGGGGGTAAAAAAGACGGTGGGTGTGGGTGTAGCGACCCAGGTTGGCGTGATAGTAGGCAGGGGTACATGGGTGGCGCTCGTGGTAATGGTGGGGGATGGCACGGCCGTTACTATGACCGGCGTCGTCACCACACGAGTAGGCGCAAGGGGCACGGCCGTGCCCGGCGCCGGCGTACAACTGGCGAATAACCACAAAAATGGGATGACAAATAACAGTTTCATCGTGTAGCCTTCTCAACCATGTCCGGTCACTCGTCTGGTCAGCCGCACAGGATAAGTGCATTGTGCCTGAAGACGATGACAAAAACTTGATGGAAAGGCTACATTCACAAACTGAATCAGCATCGGTCATTATTTCAGGCGGTGGTTGTGTAGCTGGTTTTGGCAAAAATCATGGTATCCCGCAGGACACTAGTGAGATGGTGGCGGCTTTCATTCACCAACGTGGCTTCATGGATGAAGCCCAATCGTTGCGGAATAGCGGCGCTACGCACATTTTCGGCATCGCAGCGAATTTCCACCCGATTGGCCCCTAACTGCTGAAAGGCAAATTCGGTAATGCCCGCCACCGCTTCGGTGATGTACCCCTGCCCCCCGTAAGGGGTGCGCACCCAGTAGCCAATTTCAAAACGCGGCACCGACCAATTTATGCGGTGCAGCCCACTACCGCCGATAATGATGTCGGTGTTTTTGAGCAAGAGCATCATCCACAAATCTTCACGGCCTAAAAACCGAAGCTGCCCCTGACGTACTCTGACCTCATATTCTTCTTCTGAAGGGATGTCAATGGCCCAGGGCATCCACTCTTTTAATTCAGCCTGGGATTCTAGCACGGCCGTGCGCACCCTGACGCCATCCCCTGGTAACGGGCCACGAATCGTCAGCCGTTCCGTATCAAAACTATAGGGAAATTCTCGCAAAATCGGTTCCATCGCCTGACGCCTCCGTAAGAAAAATTGATAGTAATGACCATTACTCTGGTACTATGCAACCCACTGTGTCCCTTGCGCAAAGAAAAGGGGTAGTGACACTTTTATTGGTCCTGCCTCTTTTCTTTTTTGTTATTTTCCAGCGTTTACCACTATTTACAAGTTTCACGGGCGATAATCTCCTGACGGAACTACTGCAATACTATACCAGTACTTTGGCCGGGCTATTGGGCGTCATCATTGCGTTGCTGACGCGCCATGGATTGGGATTAAGTCAGAACGGCCGTTCCGTGCTACTGACCTATGGTTTTTTGACATTGGCTTCATTACTGCTGATCAGCAGTTTAGGCGTCCCTTATCTATTGTTGACCAACATGCTGCACCCGGCATTTGTCTGGTCACTTTTTATGAGCATACCCGCCAGCAGTATCTATTTTGTGGCGGCTGGTATGCGCTGGACGGCCGTAGCCGAAAAACGATTGCTGGCCTGGCGCTGGCCGCTTTTAGGTCTCAATTTGTTGTTGTTTCTATTATATATTGGCTTTGTGTTTCGTTTTGCGGCCCAACTGGCACACGCAGCCCAAACAGCGCCACAACTGCTTTTTTTAATAGCTGTACTGGGTGTTGGTTTGCTTATTTGGGCCGCGTGGCGATCAGACCAGATCAGGAAGCAAGAAAACAACAGTACAGAAAGAAATCTGGCTATCACCTTTATCTTGCTGGCCCAGGCCGAAATTTACCTGACTTTTGGTGCGCCCAATTCCGCTAACTGGCTTCTATTTCAACTGCTACTGCTGGGAGCATTGCTGGTAACGTTGTTGCCCCTGCTCCGTCATGCGATTCAGTATCAACGCGAAAAACGGCAGCGCAGTGAGCTGACCCAACTGATTGTGCATGATTTGAAAAGCCCCCTGACCATCGTCATTAGTGGTTTAGATTTAATGCGTCGCGGCAGCATGGGCGAGATAAACCCGATGCAGGATCGTTTACTCACTAATCTGGAGCATTGTGGTGATGAGATACTGGGGTTAGTAAACGATATGTTAGATGTCGAACGGCTAGAAGAAGGGGCGATGCCGCTGCACAAAAGCATGACAGACCTGGGGCTGATCTTGCGCGAACAGGTAGCCGAACTGCAAATTCTGGCGCATAAACATCAACAACAGTTACAAGTTTTTGCGCCGGAGATGCTGCCACCGGTTCTGGTAGACCCCGTCTTGCTCAGGCGCGTCATCCATAATTTGTTGGCCAATGCCCTTAAACTCACGCCAGATCAGGGCCACATTGAGGTGCGCAGCGCGGTTGAAGGGGAACAGCTTCAAATTATTATCGCTGATAGTGGCCCCGGAGTACCCGCCGCTGACCGCCAACGCATCTTTGATAAATTTGCACAGCTTAATACCAAAACACGCCGGGGCAAGGGGCTAGGGCTGACCTTTTGCAAAATGGCAGTGGAAGTACACGGTGGGCTGCTGACGGTGGAAGACAGTCCTTTGGGCGGGGCGCTCTTTCGGTTAGCGTTGCCATTGGACGGCGTAGCCCAATCCACAGAATCACATGTCAGGCCCCTTTTTTACCGGCTGATATGGGGCAAATAAGATTTCTCCGGTAGTAAAAGGGTGCGGACGGTCACGGCCGTGTCCCCACCCACATTCCCCGCTCTATCCCGTCCCCGTAAGGTAAAAGTGTATTCGTGAAACGGCTGACTCTGGTAAACGGCCGTCGTCTGCATCGTTTGTGTCAACCAGGCCTGCGCGGGTCCACCATCTACCGATACAGCCAGGTCATAATTGAGCAATCCACTGCCATCATCCGTACCGCCCCAGGAAAGGCGGATGCTGTATTCGGCAATAGAAGGCCCACTCAGAGTAAGAACGGGAGGCAAGGTGTCTTGTTCAATGAGCAAATACGGCCGTCCGCCGATGGCATATAAACTGGGGTCCCAGGGTGCATTCTGGTTGGTGGCTGCTGGTAAGGTCAGTGTAAAGACGCCATTTTGGGCAATGATGTTTTGTACATTACCGTCGGGGGTGATGAGCAGGCCATTGCCCGATTGGTTGGTGGTGGGCACAACGGCCGTTTCCGGCTGCCCAAAACGCGCCCACATCCCCAACACCCGTGACTGTGTCGCCGGTTGATAAAAGGCAATCCACTCCTGTGGCCCATTGGTTGGGTCATTGCCGCCGGGCCGTAGCCGCCACAATGGTTCCACATCCGTGAAATAATCAGTCAGCACCTTGTAGGCATCAAAATTGGGCCGCGGCGATTCCGGGTTGGGGTGCTGCGTGAAACAGACAGCATCGGTGGGGTTACGGAAGAGGCCGTTAGCATCACCGGCACAGGGAAAATCGGTGCCTGGAATCTGCCCATCTTCATCGCACAATTCGCCGTTATGCGGCGGAAAGTCGGTGCCCGCCGGCTGGTTGCCGCAGCCATCATACAGTTGGAAATGGAAAATGCCCTCCGCCCCGGCAAAAGTAGCAAACAGCGCCGACTGTATCAGATAATCGGCCTGTTCGTTCATGGTGGCGCGGAAACCACTGTGTGGATCCCAGACAGGGCCGGGATAATCATTCCAGGCGACCACGCCGTTTTCGTTAAGCCAGATCGGTTTGCCCAGCCCACGTTCGGCCAGGGTGTTTTGAGCGCGCCAGACATGGTACCAGGAATTCCAGGCGTAAAAGTAGCTGTGTGTTGCCAGAATATCGTGGAAGTAGTTGTAGATAACGGCCAATGGATCGGCATCATACAGCACCATAATCTCATTGTAAAAGTTGGGGTTGGCCACGGTGGAGAGGTTGATGTTGGACAATCCGCCGAAAATGACCTGCGCTGTGGGGTCGGTTTGCTCGATGGTCAGGTAGGCAACTTTAAGCAGCCGGGCATAATCGGCCACCGTGCCATCCCAAAAGAAGACGTAATCCTGTTCATTCCAGACTTCCCAATGGGTGACGCCGGCCCCGGTCGGCCAGCCGTTTTGCTGCGCCAGCACGCCGCCCGGTTTGTAGCGGTTCACGGCTAAGGAGACAAATCGCGCCCAGCGGTTAGTGGGGTTGATGGTTTTGCCAGGTCCCGGAATGTCGGTGCCGTCGGTGAAAATGGGATCATAAACGCCAACCGGGGTACCAGTCTGTGGCGCTTCCAGTTGGAGCAAAGAGGGCCGTGTGGCCGATGCTACCGGCCGCCGGTTGCCCACCTGTTGGCGCAGACCGGTAGTGTAAAAAGGAGGTGTACCCAGCAGGATGGCGTCCGTTTTGAAGCCGTAGATAATGTCGCCTTGCACGGCCGTATCCACCGCCCCCCAGACAAAATTGCCTTCACTCTGCTCAATGTTGAACCAGTACATCGGCCAGCGATTCCAGGCCGCGCCGGTCGCCTGGCCGTTGGCAAATTGTTGCTCATCGGCCGGGTCTTCGGCCGAGGTGATAAAGTTGACGCCGTAAACGGGTTGGGCACTGGTCATGCCCGCCGGGGATACTGTGACCGTTTTCGCCTGTGCAGAATTGTGCTGCCAGGCCGCCACCAGTACAAACATCCATAAAATCGAGGGAATGAAGAGGTACGGCCGTAATCCTTTTTCTCGCTTTTCCATAATAACCTCCAACACCAAATTTGCCCTACCATACCCCATTCCCCGCCCGGCTCAACAGGTTTTTCACCGCCCCTTCACCGGTTCCGAAGCCCGTGAGCCGTATGCCGTATGCCGACTTCCAACAACGGATTACGAATCACCGATTACGGATTACGGCTCTGGATCGGCGTATCGCAGACCTGAAATCAAGGTGCGCAGACCGGCGCTGATGCGCTCCAGGGTGAAGCCGCGGTTGGTTTTTTGGAATTGGAAAAAGTCGGCCTTGAGGGGAGAAAGCAACGCATCGGCCAGATAGTCGGTGTCCAGGGCTGGCGAGATTTCCCCGGCAGCGGCGGCCGACCGCAGCAGGGCGTTCACCGTCATGTGCTGCCAGAAATGGGGTAGTTGTAGCCGGGTGTTATCTAACGGCAGCAACCCTTCGCGCTGTACTTCGCACAATAACGGGGAATGGGTATCGGTGAAATAAACCAGGGCATCCATAAACTGCTCTAGCTGTTCTAACTTAGGCAGCCCGGCGATATTCATTTGCTGCATTCGAGACAGCATACCATTTTGGAAGTCGGCCATCTGCGTATCCAGCAGCGCCAGGCACAATTCCCCTTTGTTAGCGAAGCGGCGGTAGAGCGTACCCTTGCCCACCCCGGCCGCCTGGGCAATATCGGCCATGTTGACATTGCCTACACCGTGCGCCGCAAAAAGGTGTTCGGCCGTTTGCAGGATTTTGCTACGGTTGGCAGCAGCGTCCCGTCGTTCGGCACGGCCGTCCTCCTCACTCATATGTATTTCACCAAGCATAATCGGTTCATCGTTACTGGTCATTTTGCACCATTACCCTGTCCAAAAGTACAGTTCATCATAACATCTGTTGACAAGTGGACTCAAGTCCGGTAATATCGTAGCAGAAAAACGGACTAAAGTCCACTTATAAATTCAACAAATGATAAAGATACACAGAAGGAGATTATACAATGACCTGGCAAATTGATTCAGCACATTCCCACATTTATTTCACGGCGCGGCACATGATGATTTCAAAAGTGCGCGGCCAGTTTGAATCGTTCAGCGGCAGCGTGAACTATGATGAACAGAACCCCACCCGTACCACAGTGGACATTCAGATTGACGCGGCCAGCCTCAACACCAAAGAAGCACAGCGTGACGGCCACCTCAAATCACCCGATTTTCTGGATGTGGCCAACTACCCGGTGGTTCGTTTTCAGAGTACAAAGGTGGAACAAACCAGCACCGATAGTGGTAAACTGCATGGCAATCTGACCATCCGTGATGTCACCAAACCGGTTGTTTTGGATGTAGAGTATGCGGGCCAGGCGCAAAGCCCCTGGGGTACAGTGAGCGCGGGCTTCTCTGCCAGCACATCTATTAACCGTAAAGATTGGGCGCTGAACTGGAATCAAGCCCTGGAAACCGGGGGTGTTTTGGTCAGTGACAAAATCCAGATTGAAATTGAACTGGAATTGGTGAAAGTGGCCGAAGCAGAAGCCGTTCCGGCTTAAGTGGGAAACAGTAAGCAGTGAGCAGTGAGCGGTAAGCAGCGAACAGTTTGAAGCACTGCTCACTGCTTACCGCTCACTGCTAACTTTTCATTGTTATACTTACTCATATGAACATCCACCCAGACACAAAAATAGGCACAGTTTTTCTGACGGTTTCGGACTTTGGCCGGTCACTGCCTTATTACCAGCACAACATCGGCCTGAAGTTGCACCGGCAGGAAGGAGATATGGCTTACCTGGGCACGGGCGAGCGGGATTTGTTGGCGCTACGGGAACTCCCGTCGGCCACCCGCCCCCAGCGCACCACCGGCCTCTACCACTTTGCTATCCTTGTCCCCTCCCGGTTGGAATTGGCGCAGACGCTCAAACATCTCATTGACACGGAGACGCGCATTGGCGGCGCGTCTGACCATCTGGTGAGCGAGGCGCTATATCTGTCCGACCCTGATGGCAACGGCATCGAGATTTACCGCGACCGGCCACGGAACGAGTGGCCTATTGTCAATGGGCGGATCGAGATGGACACACAGCCGTTTAACGTAGAAAGTGTATTGGGTGAACTACACGGCCGTGCAGTTCAAAGCCGTGACCTGATCTGGAACGGTCTACACGCCGATGCCGCCATCGGCCACATTCATTTGCACGTGTCCCATTTGTCAGAGGCCGAGGCGTTTTACACCCAGGTGCTTGGTTTTGACCTGATCACCCGTTATGGCCCTAGTGCTGCCTTTGTCTCGGCCGGTGGCTACCACCATCACATTGGCCTGAATACCTGGGCTGGCGTAGGCGCGCCACCGCCACCACCAGAATCGGTGGGGCTGGACTGGTATGAGATTTTGCTACCGGATGAAGAAACGTTGATGGACACGGCCGTGCGCCTGCAAAATGCTCACATCCCCACCGAACAGCGCGAAAACGGTCTCTTCCTGCGCGACCCGGCGCAAAACGGCATCGTCTTGCGTGTGCAGCCATAAAGAAGTTCAACTTTTCCAAAAAGTTGAACTTCTGAAAACCGAGTGATGAACATGTTTGACACAGTAATCAGCGGCCTGGATACGTCCGGCAACCTACATTTTTATAAAGCGGACACCTTTCCCACCATCCAGCCGATTCACTGGCTGACTTCACACTTTGCGGTAGGTGGCTGGAGTCCCTTGCAGCGATTAAGCGGGATGTTGACAGCGCATATGACGCAGATTGCGCCACATAACGGCTTCACCTGGCACCCCCATCGTGGCCTGGAAATTTTCACCTATGTGATTGATGGCGAGGTGTACCACGAGGATACCACCGGTGGGCGCGGCGTCATCCGCGCTGGCGAAGTACAGCGCATGTTTTCCGGCTACTACATCCAGCATCAGGAACTCAATCGCAGCGATGCCTATGCCCGTGTCATTCAAATCTGGTTTGTGGCCGAGCCGCAGCACATGGGCATACCGGCCCATTACGAGCAAATCGGTTTGGGTGACATGACGGCACGTTCCGTTGGCGACGCAGTCGTGCGGGACATTATCGGGCCGGCCGGGGGCACAAATGCCCACGTGAATGCCCGCCTCACCAGCGCCCTGTTACCGCCGGGTGGACAGGCTACCCTGGAAAAGCCACAGCCAGGCGAAGAGTTGTTTTTGTATTTTGTGAATGGTCACGGCCGTTTCCATTCTCCCACCTATGATGAGACCGTTGGCCTGTATGATGTGGTCCTGGCAAAACCAGATGCGGACACGGCCGTTATCACCGCCGACAGTACCCCCCTGAATTACCTTTCGTTTTATTTGAAGCCATTTATGTCCTGAGAAAATCGTATGGCCGACCAGACTCATAATCTTCACGTCCTGGGCATTTCTGGTAGTTTGCGCCAGGGTTCATACAACACAGCATTGCTGCGGGTGGCTGAAGAGTTGCTGCCACCGGGCATGAGCCTGGAGATTGCCAGTTTACATGGCATCCCCTTCTTTGACGCGGATTTAGAAACGGCAGGTGTCCCGGATACCGTGCTGGCATTTCGGGAGCGTATTCGTCAGGCAGACGCGCTGCTCTTTGCCACACCGGAGTACAACTATTCGATCACCGGCGTCTTGAAGAATGCTATTGATTGGGCGTCACGGAACGTACCGGATCGCTCGCCGCTGGATGGCAAGACGGCAGCGTTGATGGGCGCAGGGGGGCGTTATGGCACACTGCGGGCGCAACTGCATCTGCGCGAGATTTTGCAGCATAACGATATTGCCGTGCTGCCCCACCCCCAGTTGATGATCCCCTTTGCCCGGCAGCAGTTTGACGCCGACGGCCGTCTCACGGATGACGACACCCGCCAACGCCTGCAACGCCTTCTGCTGGCGCTGCAAGGGTGGACACAACGCTTTCAACAGTAAGAAAAGCAGCGATCGGCTGCCTTTTTCTTAAACTCCCCTTAAGACCCCCACAAACTACCCTTAAAGGCTCACCGTCTGGCTTCTGCTATGCTGTTGACAGTATTGGTAGTCGCATTCTCAAAAGGAACGGCAAAAAAAGCCTTCCTTTGAGAATGCGAAGACAAAACCGGAGGTGATGACTGACGTATAACAACATATTGTTGGCCTATACCGGGGGAGGTTCAGACATCCGCCTCTGGTTAATCTGAAACTTACACACACTTTTTTGATGTCATCTGTCTGAGAACCACCTTGTAGAGGACCGCCTCCTGGAGGGCTACCTCGTAGAGACCCATCTCTTGGGCAGGAGCCAATTGACTGAAATCCGTTAAATTTGTTTTCCTCCTCCTACACACAGGAAACGGCCGTCACCATCCCCGGTGACGGCCGTTTCCCTTTTTCCGCCGTTTCCCTTTTCCCCTACTCTTTTAGCGAATCTTTCACCGTTTTCTTTATCGGCAAACGGCCGTGCCCGGTTATAATGCCCTGTGTGTCCGCGTATAAAGAGTAAAGCGCATGAAAAAAGTTCTCATCACCCTCAGTCTGGTCATTCCCATTAGCCTACTTATTCTGTTTTGGCTATTCCCTGAATCAGACCCGATGTGGCACCAGCCGCTGCTCCATTTTTACCTGGTCACGTTTTTCACCTTTGCGGCCGTGGTGGTGGCGGTGTTCACGGCCGTGTCCCTGGGTGAGACCAGCCAACCACGCCATCAACTGCTGGCGACGGCCTTTGCCGCTATGGGCGCTCTGTTTATTGTGCATGGCGTGACCACACCGCAGGCCATCATTTTCACCTCGAATCCTGGTATTCGCTGGGCGGCCTGGCTGACGTTGTTTGTGGGCGGGCTGATTTTTGCGGTGGCGGCGCTGGATACACCGCAACGGCCGTTGCGCCTGCGCTCCCTGCATATCATCAACCTGGCGCTGGTGCTGTTTTGTGTTGGCTTTTATCTCATCGTCGCCTTTGCTCCTGACATGTTAACACGCATTGACGAACAAGCCGGCCCCTGGCATGAACAGGTCGTGACGCTGGCGACGTTTGCCTTCTGGCTGTTTGCGGCGGTGCGGCTCACGCGCACCTGGCAGCAAACAGATGACCGTGTGGATGGCACCATGGCGCTGCTCGCCGCCTGGCTGACCATTGGCACGGTGAGTTTACACGCCTTCCCACTCTGGCATTGGAGTTGGTGGCTGTATCATGTTTATTTGTTGGCGGGTGTGGTCACGGCCGTAACCGTGCTGGTGCTGAAATATGAACAACTGCGCCGCTTCCGGCTCACCTACTACTACGCCGCCATTGGCCTTATTCTCACCGCCGGGGTGGCGCTGCTGGCGTCGCACCTGTTTTCGCGCATGGTGGAGGGGTACCTGGTGCATCAGATTGCGGAGTCGGAAATGATCACGGCCGTCGTCCGGGCACGGCTCAATGGGCTGTTGGCCGCTGGTTTTTCGATGGGGCTGCTTTACTTGCTCATGCTCATTGTGGTCAACCGGGCCGACCGGCTGATTACCGAACGCAATAACCAACTGGCGCAGGCGTATGCCGATTTGCAGGCGGCCGAAGCGATGCGCGACGATCTGACCGATATGGTGGTACACGATTTGCGTTCCCCGCTGACCTCTATCAAGCTCAGTCTGGAACTGTTGGACAGAAGTCCCACTGATCCCCAAAAAGACAAACAACTGCTGACGCGCTCCAAAACGGCCGTCACCCAAATGATGGGCCTGATCAACCAACTGCTGGACGTGGCCCGGTTGGAAACGGGCCAGCTTGAACTCAACCGGGAACCCATGCAAATTTTCCAACTGCTACAAGAAAAAGCGGCCCTTTTTGCCCCGCAAACGGAGAGCAGCCAGAAACAGATTAAGGTGCAAACCGGTGATGGTCTGCCGTTGGTTACGGCCGACGGCGAATTGATTGGCCGCGTATTGGATAATTTAATCGGCAATGCATTGAAATATACGGAGCGCGGCGGGCACATCTGGCTCACGGCCGTGCCCACCGATGACTGTCTCACCGTGCAAGTGCGCGATGACGGCGAAGGCATTACCCCCATCGCCGCCGCCCGCATCTTTGACAAGTTCTATCAGGTGAAAGATGAAAGCGGCAAACCGCTGCGGCGGGGCACCGGCCTGGGGCTGACCTTTTGTAAACTGGTGGTGGAAGCCCATCACGGCCGTATCTGGGTAGAAAGCACCCCCGGCCAGGGCAGCGCGTTTTTCTTCTCTCTCCCCCTCTCCCCTCGTCAGGTTGTGTAGGGACGACCCTTGTGGCAGCAAAAACAAAGAACCCTATAATCGTTAACTATGCAAAAGCAAAATGATCGCCAGTTGTTATGGCGCAGCATGGGGTATTTACGGCCGTACAGCCAACTCCAATTCGGCATCTACGGCACAATGGTTCTCATCAACTTAATCAACGTCCTGGTGCCACAACTCATCCGGTGGGGGATTGACGAGGGCATCTACAGCAGCAATCTGGCGCTGTTAGGCTGGGCTTCCGCCCTGCTGCTGGCCATCACGTTGGTCAAAGGTGTCTTCATCTACTACCAGGGGCAATGGACCGAACTTGCCTCGCAAAACGTCGCCTACGACCTGCGCAACGCCCTGCTGCAAAAGCTCTCCACCCTCTCCTTCTCCTTCCATGATCGCAGCGAAAGCGGGCAAATCCTGTCCCGCGCCATGCAAGACGTGGAGCGCATCCGTTTCCTGACGGGACGGGCCATTTTGCGGTTGGTAGAGGGGAGCATGTTGATATTGTTCACGGCCGTCATCCTGCTCTGGATGAACCCCACCCTCGGTTTCCTCATCCTGCTCACCCTGCCCCTCCTCATGCACCGCGCCTACCACTTTGGGCGGCAGTTTCGCCCCCTCTCCTTCAAAATTCAAGACCAATTGGGCAACCTCACTACCCAACTGGAACAAAACCTGCGCGGCGCCCGCATCGTCAAAGCGTTCGCCCAGGAACAGGCGGAAATCAAACGATTTGACGAGGAAAACGAACGCTGGTTTTCCCTCTCCGCCGAATCCGCGCGGGTGCAGGCCATCCAGGCCCCCATGCTGGACATGATCGCCAATTGGGGCACCGTCTTCATCTTCTGGTATGGCGGGTGGCTGGTTATCCAGGGGCAACTCACATTGGGCGAATTAGTCGCCTTCACCACTTACCTGGCCATGCTGGTACGCCCTATTCGCCTGATGGGGCGCATCATCCCCATCCTGGCGATTGCTTCCTCCGCCGCCGAGCGCGTTTTTGCTATTCTGGACACGCCGGTGGAGATTGCCGATGATCCGGCGTCACGGCCGTTGCCCCGCCTGCAAGGGCAGGTGCAATTTGACGACGTTTCCTTCGCCTATCAAGGCGGCCGTTCCGTGTTGCACAACGTCTCCTTTACGGCCGAACCGGGCCAGATGGTCGCCCTCATCGGCGCCACCGGCTCCGGCAAATCTACCATCATCAACCTGCTGGCCCGCTTTTATGAACCCACAGCCGGGCGCATCACCGTAGACGGCATAGACATCCAACAGGCTACCATCTACTCCCTGCGCAGCCAGATAGGCTTCGTCATGCAAGACACCTTGCTTTTTGCCGCCACCATCCGCGACAACATCACCTTTGGCCGCCCCGACGCCAACGAAGCCGACATCATCCAGGCCGCCAAAGACGCCCAGGCGCACGACTTCATCATGGCTACGCCCGACGGCTACGACACCTACGTCGGCGAACGGGGCATCACCCTCTCCGGCGGCCAAAAGCAGCGGCTGGCCATCGCCCGCGCCCTGCTCACCGACCCGCGCATCCTCATCCTGGACGACGCCACCGCCAGCGTAGACACGCAAACAGAGCGGCTCATCCAGCAAGCGCTGGAACGGCTCATGGCCGGGCGCACCACCTTCGTCATCGCCCACCGCCTGAGTACCGTGCAGCGCGCCGATCTGATCTTGCTGCTGGCGCACGGCCGTGTCGCCACCCAGGGCACCCACGAATCATTGTTAGCTACCTCTCCCCTCTATCGCCAGATTTGCGAGACGCAAATGAATATGGAATCACAAGGAGAACAAATCGTGATGCGTGATGCGTGAGGTCTTTCCGGTCACGCATCACGCATCACGCATCAAAAAATGGAGACCATCAACCCATGAGTTTTAGCTTTAGCCCCGGCATTGGCCCGCGCAGCGCCATTGAGCAGTTTGGGCAGGAACCAAAGGACGGCCGTTACTTTGACAAAGGGGTGGTCAAGGGGATGCTGGCCTTTGTACGGCCGTATCGCCGCAAAATGGTCGCGGCCATCCTCTTCATGCTCTTTGCCACCGGCTTCACCCTGCTCACCCCGTACCTGATCAAAGTCGCCATTGACGAACACATCACCATCGGCGACACCGCCGGGTTGACGCGCCTGGCCGTCATCATCGCCGTCTGCTACCTGGGACTGTACATCACCACTGCCGGGCAGGAGTATTACCTGGGTTGGGTCTCCCAGCGGGTGCTGACCGATGTGCGCGCCACCCTGTTTGCCCATTTGCAGCGCCTTTCCCTCAGCTACCACGACCGCACCATCATCGGCGTTACCGTCTCCCGCGTCATCAACGACGTAGCCGCCATCAACGACCTGCTGACGCAGGGCCTCATCACCCTCATCGGCGATTTGCTGGTGTTGGTGGGCATTATCGCCATCATGCTCTCCATGAGTCCGCAGTTGGCGCTGTACACCTTTGCCGTACTGCCCCTGATGATAGTGGCGACCATCTGGTTTTCGCGCAGCGCCCAGGGCGTCTTCCGGCTGACCCGCCGACGGGTGGCCGCGCTGGTGGGCAATCTGGCCGAAAACATCAACGGGATGCGGGTGATCCAGGCATTTGCGCAGGAAACGGCCGTGGAAAACCAGTTCGACGAGGTAAACGACGCCAACCGCCGCGCCCACGTGGAAGCGATGCGGCTCTCTTTTATCTTCCTGCCGACCATTGAGTTTTTAGGGGTGCTGGCGACGGCCGTTGTCCTCTACTTTGGCGGGCGGGCGGTAGCTGCCGACCAGATGACGTTAGGCGTCATGGTCGCTTTCATCGCTTACGTCACCCGCTTTTTCCAGCCCATCCAGGAACTCAGCCGCATCTACACCACCATGCAATCCGCCATGGCCGGTGGTGAACAGGTACTCAAGCTGCTGGGCACCCAGCCGGATGTGGTAGATGCGCCGGACGCCACCGAAATGCCCCCTGTAACCGGCACGATTGAGCTAGAAGAGGTTTCCTTCCGCTACCGCGCCGACAGCCCGGAGATTTTACATCAGGTGTCCCTCTCCATTGCGCCGGGGCAAACGGTGGCGCTGGTGGGGCCAACGGGGGCGGGCAAAACCACCGTCGCCAATGTGATCGCTCGTTTTTATGATGTCAGTGACGGCCGTGTCACCATTGACGGCCTGGATGTGCGCTCTGTGACCCAGGCCTCCTTACACCAACAGTTTGGCCTGGTGCCCCAAGACCCGTTTCTCTTCGCCGGCAGCATTGCCGACAACATCCGCTTTGGCCACGCCGAGGCCACACTAGAAGACGTGCAAGCTGCCGCCGAACTGGCCAACGCCGCCGAATTCATCGCCGTGCTGCCCAACGGGTATGACACCAAAATCCTGGAAGGGGCGGCGAATTTATCGGTGGGGCAGCGGCAGCTTTTGTGCATTGCCCGCGCCGCGTTAGTGAACCCGCGCATCCTGATGTTGGACGAGGCCACCGCCAGTGTGGACACGGTGACGGAGGTGTTAATCCAGCAGGCATTGGAACGGCTCATGCACGGCCGTACCGCCATCGTCATTGCCCACCGGCTGAGCACCATTCGGAATGCGGATGTGATTTGTGTGCTGGCGGACGGCCGTATCATCGAACAAGGCAGCCACGATGAGTTAATGGCGCAATCCGGCCTTTACCGTGATTTGTATGAGCGGCAGTATGGGGGGAATGGGAATCTGTGAACCGTAATCTGTGAACCGTAATCCGTAACCCGTGAACCGTAATCGGATTACGAATCACGGATTACGGGTTACGCTTATAAAGCCAACAACCCCGCCCGCGTAGCCCGGACAACAGCATCGGTGCGGCTTTGGGCATTCAGTTTAGCCATGATGGCGTTGACGTGAAACTTGATGGTGTGTTCGCTGACGTGAAGCTGGCGGGCAATGGCTTTGTTGGTTAATCCTTCGGCCAACAAGTGCAGCACTTCGGTTTCGCGGGGGGTGAGGGGTTGGGTCACGGCCGTGTGGCCTTCATGTTCCCGGTCATGAACCGGCAGCAATAGGGCCGCGATGTCATTATCCAGGACGGTGAGGTGGTGGACGGCCGTGTGCGCCGCCGCCGCCAGCTTCGTGCCATCACTTTCTCTGGTCAACAGGGCGCGTATGTGCCCTCCCCAAAACCGGCGAATCGTCTCCCCATCCAACAAGAACGGCGGCAACAGGGCCACAATCGGTATCTCTTGCTCGATCCAATCGGGTAACTGTTCCGGAATGTCCCAGCCAATATCCCAAATAATAACATCCAGTTTGTGCGCGTCTGCCAGTTCCTCAGGAATGTCGGCACTGTGAATCTGACTAACAATCTCACACCCGGACACATTTGCCAGCATCAATCCCAAACCAGTACGTGCCAGGGGGTCATCGGCCACGATAAGAAGTCGAAGATCAGCCATAGGCGCCTATGTTATGGCTTTTTCCTATAACATGCATCAGAAAAGGCAAAATAGGTACGACCTTAGTGCTATTGATTCAAGGCAGTTGCCATGTTAGACTATGTCCATCTTATCAATCCCTATTTATGAATGGAGGTATTTAGAAATGTTGTTTTTACACCGTGAAGATGGACAAGGTTTGGTAGAATATGCGCTGGTCTTGGTGCTGGTTGCTGTGGTCGTCATCGCAATCCTCACCCTGCTCGGCCCGCAGATTGGTAACGTTTTCAGCCGTATCACCAACGGTCTGGGCGCCTAATCTAAAGACGAACTCATTAGTGAAAAATAGCCCTATCGGAAGATAGGGCTATTTTTTTTGTTGGTGTGGTTGCCGGGACATGGGGAAGCTTACAATTCAAATGGACGTGTATATAGGGGGGTACGACTTTAGTGCTATTGCTTGTCTACCCCAATGCGGTTAGACTTTCATCATCTTATCAACTCATTCATAAATGGAGGTATTTAGAAATGTTGTTTTTACACCGTGAAGATGGACAAGGTTTGGTAGAATATGCGCTGGTCTTGGTGCTGGTTGCTGTGGTCGTCATCGCAATCCTCACCCTGCTCGGCCCGCAGATTGGTAACGTTTTCAGCCGTATCACCAACGGTCTGGGCGCCTAATCTAAAGACGAACTCATTAGTGAAAAAAGCCCTATCTTCGGATAGGGCTTTTTTTTGCTTACAGCCGGTATGTTTGTTAGATTACCTGAATGATAAGCCTAAACCCTGTTAAAGAATCTGTGCGCCAACGCCTGACCATTATCCTGTTTGTCGGGCAAAGTCTGTTTGCGGCGGCGATGATCGCCACGTTTACATTAATGGCAATTGTAGCCGCCGATCTCAGTGGCAGTGATGCGATGGCCGGTATCCCCAGTACACTGACGCTGCTGGGACGGGCGGCGGCCGCTTACCCCATTGGCTTGCTGCTAGACAAGGCCGGGCGGCGGCTGGGGTTATCAGCCGGGTTTGGCTTGGGTGTAGCCGGGAGCATCACGGCCGTATATGCCATTGGTATTGGCTCCTTTCCCGCATTTTGTGTGGGGGCATTGTTGATGGGCATGGGGCGGGCCGGCAGTGACCAAAGCCGCTACATTGCCGCCGAAATACAGGTGGCAGATAAACGGGCCAAAGTGATTGGGCTGCTGGTGTTTGCCGGCACCATTGGCGCGGTGTTGGGGCCGGCGCTGGTTGCGCCTTCACAAACATTTGCGGTGACCCGAGGATTTGCGGCGACCACCGGGCCATTTCTGGTGGGCATTGGTTTGTATGCACTGGGGCTGGCGGTAACGATGCTGTTTTTGCGCCCCGACCCAAAGGAAATCGGCGCTGCCGTTGAAGCAGAAGAGCAGCATTTAGTCATCCAAACCCCGGCACGGCCGTTAGCCACCATTTTCCGGCAGCCGGCCATTATCCTGGCTGTAGCCGCCCTGACTATTGGACAGTTGGTGATGGCCATGTTGATGGTGATTACCCCCTTGCACATGAGTCACCATGCCCATGCCGCCGGTTCGATCTCTTTTGTCATCAGCGCCCATACGTTTGGCATGTTTGCTTTGTCGGGTGTCACCGGGTGGCTCATTGACCATTACGGCCGTGTCCCCCTAATTGTAGCCGGTGCGTTTGTGTTGATCATCGCCAGCATCTTGACGCCATTGTCTACGGCCGTGCTGCCGTTGGCCGTGGCCCTCTTCTTGTTGGGGCTTGGTTGGAATTTTTGTTTTATTGCTGGCTCTTCCCTACTCACTGATTCGCTGGCCGCCAGTGAACGCCCACGCACGCAGGGCGCCAGCGAAATGATGGTGGCGCTGGCCGCGGGTATTGCCGGGTTAGCCACAGGCGTATTGTTTGATCGGGCAGGCATGACGGCCGTGAGCATCACCGGTTTGTTATTCTCCATTAGTTTGTTGGGGTTTGTGGCCTTTTATGCCGTGTCACGGCCGTTGGTACGCCAACCAGAACCAATTCAATAGGCGAAAGATTGGACGCCTATCTCTAGTTCACAATGACCGTAATGCTGTAGGGCGCCAATTCGTAGGCAAATTCTTCCAACCAGATGAGATACAGACCCGTTTCTGGCAGGGTAAAATCTAGAATTTCTTCTTCCACGTATTCCAGTTCGACGCCATCATCATCCGACAACAAGTCAGCATTCATGTCATACAGTGAAATGAGAATGAGTTTGTCCGGATCAGTCGTCGTGGTGATGTCAATCACATCCCCTGCTTCCCCGTAGAAATACCAGAAATGGCGATGCTCGGCAGCCAGTATATCTTGCCTGGTAAGACCACTGGACAAAATACCCCGCGAATACAAGACTACTTCTGTCTGGTCGCCCACAATGGTCATAAAATAAACACCCGGACGGCCGTTTGTCTCATACACCTGAATGATGTAGGTCTGGGTGGGGTCTAACCGTAGATTTCGGATTTCCTCAAGCTGCCCGGCTGGCGCATTATCCTGTTCCACCAATAAATTGTCTTGTTCATCATAAACCGCGATAACCAGATTCATGGAAGGCTCAGCCGCCACGCCAATGGTGATAGCCTGGCTGTCAATCAGTTGCAACGGCCAGTTTTGTTTTTGCCACGCGCCCAATGTCTCCACGCCATACATCGCTGCATCGGGATTGATGGGGTCAATCTCCACAATGGTATAAGTACCGGGTTGGGGGGTAACAGTGGCCGTCGCTGTACCGGATGCAGGTGTGCCCGCCGTTGGTGTTGGTGTCAGCGATGCACCAGGTGGCGGTGTATTGGTGAGCGTTGGCGTTGTTTCAGGGGTGCCTGGCGTAGCGCCAGGCGTCTCGTCTTCTTCTCTCTCTTCTGTACTGGTGGGTGTTGGTTCGATGGCGGGTAATGTCCCATCTATTTCGGTAGCGGTGGCTGTGGCTGACGGTGGAAGGGTGGCAATTACCGGTAACGTTGGTGTGCCGGTAATGGGCAAAGTTGGCGTAATGGGTAAATCGGGCACGGCCGTACCCTCCTCTGCACTTTCCTCACCATCTTCAACAGGCACGGCCGTTTCCTCCAGGGCAGGTAATGTGCCACCGGAAACGGTTACACGGGCTAACTGGGCCGGAGATACAATTTCCGTTACCAAAAGATACCACACTTGGCGGGGTACCGCCTGTTTGCCACAGCCTACCGGCCCCTCCCAGTACCGCCAGAATCCATTTGCCGTCAGGGGTGTACCGGTGGCTATTAACGAGCGCAATTGTGAATCAAAACCACCGGCAGCCACCATCACTGCTTCGCTTTCTGTTTGATTGTCTGCTTCTGTTTCATCCGTTTCTGTTTCATCTGTTTCTGCTTCTACCTGCTCATCTGCCACAAGTAGCCAACCAGCAGGGCTATAATGCGTCTCCCCATTGCAGACAAGCAGGGGCAAATGTTGGTAGCTGCCGGAAAGTTGCAAAAATTGCCCGGCAAATGATTCCGGCTCCGCCGCCAGTTCAGCCAACGAGACGGCCGTTGACTGCCCACTGCTAATGACGGCCACGGCCGTTTGCCCCATGTCAAACGGCGTGGGCGTCGTCAGCACTTCATCCTCGCCACAAGCGGTTAAGCAGAGAGCCAGAGTGAGAAAAAACAGGATAAATGATTTCTTCATAACCGTTCGTTCGCCCTATCGGGTATAGCAGATGGCTATTATAATACCAGACCTGCCTGAACCGAAATCGCATGGGCAATTGTTAAGGATAAAACGATGCAATACCAGGACACAATTTATGGGCCTGCCGCTATCACCGAGCCGGTGTTGGTGGCTTTGCTGGACACGGCCGTCCTCCAGCGGCTCAAAGGCATTATGCAACACGGCATTTCCGGCCTCATTGGCGTCACGGCGCCCATCACCCGCTTTGAACATTCGGTGGGGGCTATGCTGCTGGTGCGGCGGCTGGGCGGCTCGTTGGCCGAACAAATCGCCGCGCTGCTGCATGATGTCAGTCACACCGCTTTTAGTCACGTCATTGATTATGTGGTAGACGGCCACGATGACCAGAGCTACCACGATGAGATAAAGGAGAGCTATCTGGCACAAACAGAACTGCCGGAACTATTGGCAGCATTTGGCTATGATTGGCGGCTCTTTTTGGATGAATCGGCTTTTCCTCTCCTGGAGCAGCCTTCTCCCCGGTTATGCGCGGACCGGCTGGATTATTTTTTGCGCGATGCGCAGGCATTGGGGCTGGCCACGGCCGTACAAATTCAGTTTGTGCTAGACAGTCTGGTAGTGGGGCACGGCCGTATTGCCGTCAATAACCTGGAGGCGGCATGCTGGTTGGGCTACACCTACATTCAGGCCGACGATGCCAGTTGGGCCAACTTCCGCGAGGTGGGTCTGTACGAAGTAACGGCCAAGGCCATCCGCCGCGCCCTGGCGGTGGGCAGCATCAGTGAAGCCGATTTCTGGCTGACCGATGCACCGTTTTGGGACAAATTGCATGACAGTGATGACACAGAACTGCAACAATGGCTGGCCCTCATCTCCCCTGGCACCCGCTTTGAATGGGACGAGCATAACCCCACTTTTCGTGTCAGCACCAAGCTGCGCGCCATTGACCCAGATGTGCTGGCAGACGGGCAACTCATTCCCCTCTCCACCCTCGACGCCGACTTTGCCCACCACCGCCGCGATTATTTGCAACGCAAACAGGGTAAGTGGCCGATGCGGGTCGTGATGCGTGATGCGTAAACCGTAATCCGTGAATCGTAATCCGATCACGGGTTACGAATTACGGATTACGGCCGTCCCGCCAGACGCTTCACCATCTCCTCCCACCCTGGCGGTTGGATTTGCCGCACGGCCGTTTGCTCCGCCTCTATATCGTACTCAACCGCATGGTGGGTGATGTGCCAACGGCCGTCGGCCCACGTCAGCACCCCATACTTCGCCCGCGCATCGGCATCCATCGGCAGACTCACCGAACTGATATTGGCTAACCTCATGCCCCGCCACTGCCGGATATTGGGCAGATGCACATGCCCATAGGCCATCACGCCAAAGGTCACATCGGCCAACAGCGGCTCTAGTTCCTCGTCCGGCTGGCTCTGACTTACCTTGCCAAAACGCTGCTGCTGCACCGCGTCCGGGGGTAAAATGGGGCGCTCCACATCTTTGGGGTTGGCATGGACAACGAGCAGATCATCACTGGCATTGCTGGTGGGGCTGATGCGCAAGCTGAATGGCATATCACGCAGCCAGGCATACTCACCATCTGAAAGCTGCGCCCGCGTCCATTCGCTTTTGTCATTAAAGGATTGATACCGTTCCTTTGTGGCATCATCGGCGTCTTCCGGCGGTGTGAGCGGCTGACCTACCGCCAAATCGGTATTGCCGTGAATGGCAAAAATATCTTTACGGGATTGCAAGAGGGTGATACAAGCCGACGGCCGTGCCCCCATCAAACACAAGTCCCCGGCAAACACGATGGCATCCGGCGCCTGCTTGTCAATATCGGCCAACACCGCTTCCAGGGCGGTCAAATTCCCATGCACGTCAGAAAAAATGGCAACTTTCACGAACTATACCTCCTCGAAAATTATCCACAGATTCCACCGATTTCACCGATTAAGAAATCTGAGTAGTCTGTGAAATCTGTGGATTTTCACTCATCTCACATCCCCAATCATAACATATGGTTATAATGGGCGACATGCGAAAAGGATGTATGCTTGGACTTTTGGTATTGGCTTTCGTAACAGTCACGGCCGTACTCGGCTGGATTGCATTTCCACGAATAGTAGCGGCTCTGCCCGCGCCGGTGCGCCTGTATTTGCCGGAAGAAGTGATCCGCGCCGCCAGCACCCCCCTGCCCACCGCCCTGCCCGCCCCGGCCTTCACACCGCAATCCATCGTCCTGATCCCCACACTGGCGCTGCCAACGGCCGTATCCTCCCCCACCCCGACGATACCGGCCACGTATACGGCCGTTGCTCACGCCGCCGAAACCAGAAACCCGATGTCCGAAGCCGGGAGCCCGACGCCCGAAAACCCCTCACCGATGACCGATAACGGATTACCGTTAACCGTCACCCCCTCACCCCCTCACCTTGTCACCTTGTCATCCCCACCACCTGCTCACCGCATCACCGGCCTCACCGTTATTCCCCAAAAATTCAATAACTGTGGCCCGGCCAATCTGACCATCAATCTGACCTATTACGGCCATGCCGTTGACCAACTAGACGTAGCCGCCCAGATGCGGCCGCAGTACGAAGACCGTAACGTCACCCCCTGGGAACTGGCCGGGTACGTGAATGAACAAACGCCGCTGCAAGCCAGCGTCTTCAGCGGCGGTGACCTGGATACCCTGAAACGGCTAATATCTGCTGGCTACCCCGTCGTCATTGAAAAAGGATACGAACCCAATGACTGGCAGGGGTGGATGGGCCATTACCTGACGCTCATCGGTTATGATGACGCCGCCCAAGAATTTACCAGCCTGGACACCTTCCTCGGCCCCTGGGACAGCCACGGCCGTGCCGAAAGTTATGACTACATCAATACCTACTGGCAGCATTTCAACAACATTTTCTACGTGGTCTACCCACCGGAAGAGGAAGAAGAGGTGCTGGCCTTATTGCCCGCAGGACTGACTGACCCGCTCACCATGTGGCAGCAGGCGGCTGAAAAAGCCCAGGCAGACACGGTTGCCGAGCCCACCAACTCCTATGCCTGGTTCAACCTGGGCACCAGCCTGACCGAACTGGGCCACCTGACGGGTGAGCAGAGCTACTTTGCCAATGCCGCCGCTGCCTTTGACCAGGCGCGCACCATTGGTCTGCCCTGGCGCATGTTGTGGTATCAATTCCAACCATACGAAGCGTACCTGGCGATGGGGCGCACCGATGATGTGCTGACGCTGGCGAACGCCACCCTTTCCAGCGGCGGCGGCCAGGAAGAGGCGTACTACTATCGTGGCCTGGCCTACCTGGCGCAGGGCAACCCCAACCAGGCCCGGCTGGATTTTGAGCAGGCTATCACCTGGAATCCGACGTTTACGGCCGTGCAACAGGCGCATGACTCTCTCTTGAACAAATGAGCAGGCAAATGGCCGAGGTAAAGAGCGCGGTAGAACTGTTAGCGACGGCCGTGTAACAGTAACCAGGAATAATGTTATAAATGTTATACTCTCCAAAATCGGAGGCGGTAGGGTGGGCGCCGTTATTAAGGAGACAACAAATGACCAGTAGTAATGTTGAAGGATTCGGGACAAAGGAACAGCCGTGGCTGCTTAAAACGCCAAGCGGAAGCTCAGAATACCAGATGTATCGTGACGAGACGGCTGACCCACCGGCTCTGGTGTGCCAGGTGGGAAAGACCCAACTTCGCTACCACCTGCGCTGCATCGAAGATTTACACGCCATGCTGAAAGAGCATGGGGATTGGATGTCTCTGGGTAGTGCGGATGAGCAGAAACCAGCGGCCGCGGGCACGGTGGAAGCGTGGGGACGTTCGCCAGACAATCCGGTTGGCGGCTGGTATGGCCTGAAAAAGGGGTACCGGGGCCGGTTTGGCATGTACGTGCCGCCGCTGCTGGAAGCCCTGGGACTGGCGGAAGTGGAACACAACGCGAAGAACAACCGCATGAGAGCGCTATAATTGGCGACGAACGGCCGTGGCCACGGCCGTCCAGGTGAGTCACCAGTGGGGAAGTTGGTTACGGCCGTGCAGGAAGCATTGGCAGCGATGAGGTGATGAGGGATGGGGGTGATCTTCAATATCCCAATATCCCAACTATCATTTCCTCAATGGCGGCGGAAAAACAGTACAACTCGCTCCATGAACAGGTCATCGGCGTAGCCGTGAAAGGTGTGCGGCTGGGCTTCGTAGAAGTAACATTCGTGTTCATGCCTGATCGTTTCCAGCAAATCGCACAATTCCCGCGACCAGGCGACAGGTACCACATCATCGGCCACGCTGTGATGCACGGCGATGGGCACGGTGACACGATCCAGGTAGCTGATGGGCGAGATAAGCCCCATCAGGTCTGGCGATGCTGCCAGTTCAAACTGCCCCCGTCCCCCGCCTGACCAGTAACGAATCCGATCATAATTCCGTTTTTCGTCACCGCTCATGGAACCGTAGAGCACGGCCGCACGAATATATGGCTCATTGTTCACCGTGATGACGCGCAGGGCGATGCCGCCGCCCATGCTGTGCCCCCACAGGTGAATATGGTCGGCGTCAGCACGGCGCAGATAACCCACCGGGTCCTGGCTTTGGTCGCGGATGATGGCGATGAGGTTCAGCACATCAATGGCGTAGCCGGTGCGGAAAGCGTCTGGGCCGTTATCCGACGGGGGGTAGTTGCGGAAGTTGGGGTGGATGACGAAGTAGCCGGCTTCGGCCAGGGCGTCGGCATAACGAGCGGTGTAATCCAGCGTTTTGTAGATGTTTGGTTCGATATAACCGTGCAGCACCAGCGCCACCGGGAATTTATCGCCTTCATGGGGCACATTCATAAAGCCGTAAATGGTCAACCCATCGCTAGGATAGGTGATGAGGTAGCGGGTGAAGGTGTCGGTTTCTTCCAGCGTGTCTTCAATTTGCAGGAAGCCGCCGCCATAGGTGCGGGCAGTGAGGGCGTCAATGGTGAGGTCTTTGTACAGGTTGGGCGTGGCGGTAGGTGGCGGTGTGCCGGTAACAGTGGGCGTGAGCGTAGGTGGTGGAGTGCCCGTTGGTGGAGGAGTGAAGGTGGGCAAAATGGGCACGGCCGTACCCCCCGGCAGCGGCGTGTTGGTGGCGGGCAGCGCAATAAAAGAGTCTGGCAGGGAAGCCACAGAGACGCGGGTGGGCAATACGGCCGTTTCCCCACACCCTACCAATAGCAGTAATAAAAACCAGCAGCAGGTTAGACGTTTCATCACGGCCGTCAGTTTAGCCAAATACAAGCAGTTGACAAATTTTCAGGGGGTCATAGGAAAATTGTACTATTTGCCAAATCAGCATAACCGCCTATTTTCCCCTCTGGATTTTTTGATAACCCCCTGATTCGCACCTGGTGAAAATATGGCAAAGATACTTGTGGTGGAAGATGATCTGATCATCCAAAATTTGATGCTGTTTTACCTGCAAGACAAACAGCATCAGGTATTGGTTGCCGCTAACGGACGAGATGGGATTTCCCTGGCCAGGGAAGAGCAGCCAGACCTGATTATCATGGACTTGCGGCTGCCGGTACTGGATGGCTGGCAGGCCACCGAGCAGTTGAAAACCTCCCCCCAAACAGCGGGTATTCCCGTTTTAGCCATGACCGCACAATCGTACACGGCCGTGCGCGAACGCTTCCACGACACAGGTTGTGATGGTTACGTGGGCAAACCGATTAACTTCCCGGACCTTTTCACGCAGATTGACTCCCTGACACGCGGTAAAATCTCAGCCTGACCCCAGCCGTCTGGCGCGTTTTTCGGCGGCGTGTGAAAGGCGGCGCCAGAAGCGGAAGTTAGGCGTGGCCTGCCAGGTGTAAATGACATAGGTATGGGCGATCTTGTCGTGCCAGCCCTGGCGTGTATCGCTGACCAGCACCCAGATAAACCCCAAGAAAAACGGCAACATGGAGAGATAGTAGCCAAGCAGCCGTTTGATCGCCTGAATGAGCGACAACGGCCGTCCATCAAAACTCACCACCCGTACCCCCATCAACATTTTCCCCGGTGTCTGCCCTACTAACAACCAGAAAACGATAAAATAACCCACGTAGAAGGAGACGTTAAGCAGAAAGGCAACACCCACCGCCAGGATTCGCGCCAGTTGCGGCAGGTCTGTGTAGCTGCCGGAAAACGAAAAAACGTCAGAAACCGTGACCTGGAAAAAACTCAAGACCAGCATCACCAGGGTATTGGCCGTCAAGATAATGCCCAACACCAGTAGTTGGTCAGTGGCAAAGGCGATCAGGCGCGTGACAAAACCGGCATATTGGCCTAACAGCGCGGGAGCAGAACTATCAGGTGGCATATGGCTCACTGTTTATTTTACTCTTCCATCAGACTGACACGATCTGCCTGGGCCATCACTTCCGGCGCAGGCGGGGGCAGTTGTTCGCGTGGCGAGCGGCGCAGCAAGCCACGCACCAGTCGTTCCAGCACAATGTCCGCGGTGACGGTACGGCCACGCACACCAACCACGATTTCATCGGCAATACCTGCCGTCTGTTGGGTCACCAGGCCGCGCACTTCCGGGTTTTCGGCCAGATGCTGGATTACTTCGTCTATGGTCAGATTGACCGCCTGACGAGCCACCAGACGGCTGCGTGGTTCTTCCGCCTGTCCCCGCTCAATCCACCGGGTCACGGCCGTTTCCCCCTGGACCACCAAACTTTCATAGCGACGATGAACGGGCTGCATCATCTGGCTATTGGTCACAGGCCGGGTAGCGCGCAACAAACGGCCGGCCGAGGCATTGACCAGACGGCTAAAACGAGAAGCGCCCATCCGTGCCTGGTCATGCGCCACAAAAGCCAATCCTACCAATGCATAACGAAGCTGATCAGTGGCGGCTGGAATGGCCGCCAGATTGCCGGTGTCACCGGCCTCGGCCACCTGCCTCTCCCACTGCTGCAACCGGGCCACCAGTTCGGCCGGCGCTTCAATGCTGCCACCTACCAGCAGCCGCACCAGCGATTCTAAAGCGTCAAACTCGGCCACGTCACGTGCCGTTTCCACCGGAATAAGGGCGGTTTCTGATTCTGTTGTTTCTGTGTCCATAGGGTAAATTCTCAACACTGAGCAATTGGGTGACTACCCAATTGCTCGTATCGTTCCTGATTACCCTGTAGTTTATTACTGAATGGCATTTGCCACCAGGGTCAATTCCAAAAGCACCTCATCGGTGACATTGGCCACGCCCGGCACTTCGGGGATAGTCAGGTTGTAATCGCCGCGCAAGACTTGCGTGGAGGCTGTACCTTCCAGGCGTTCCTCGGTCACGGCCGTCACCGTCACCGTAAATGTCACTTCTTGGGTAATGTCACGGATGGTCAAATCACCCACAATCTCGAAAGATACGGTCTCCCCCACCGCCACGCTGTCCGGCAAATCATTAACGGCCGTCGGCGTGAAGGTAATGAACTCGTAGTCGTTTGTGTCCAATATCTGGTTACTAATGGCATTGTTACGGAACTCGTTGTCCGTTGCGAAAGTACGCGCGTTCACCTGGATAATGCCCACCTGCGTTGCGGCTAAATCTTGCAGGTTGACGGCAATTTGCCCGGCGACCTGATCGGTTACACCAATAACCGTATTGCGCAGGCCGCGCAAATCCTCATCCAGCGTAAAGCTCACCTGTGATTCTTCCTGGCTGATTTCATACACGCGCAAGACGCCGGAGTCAGCGGTGGGTTCAGGCGTATCAGTGGGTGGCACGGCCGTTGGTTCGGGCGCTGCTTCCGTAGCTTCTGGCTGCGGGGTATTGGTGGGGGGTACGGCCGTTGGTTCTGCGGTTGGTTCAGGCAGCGGCGTGGCCGTATTGGTGGGCAGTTCCAGGGGGATCGCGGCAATGGGTTCGCTGGCGCCCTCTGGTGTGCGCAGCACAAAATACCAGATCGCGCCAATGACCACGACACCAATGCCCGCCAGGATCAGCCCCCCCATCAAGGTACGGTTACTATTCATATTCTTTTCCTCACTTTGTTTGAAAACGGTTGATGAATCAGGGGTTATTGTAGGGGTGGGATGGGAGTGGCTCAAGTGGGTAGGCGAAGGGTCTTATTGATTTCTCACGGCGGGGAAGATTGAAGATCAGGGGATTGGAGATGGGTAATCTCTTAATCTCCCCATCTCCAATCCCCACTACGCCGCAATTTCGGCCCGCAGCGCATCCGGGTCAAGGATAGTGATACGGCCGTTTTCCATTAAAATCCACTCTCGCTGACGGAAGTCGCGCAGCGCTTTATTGGTGCTTTCGCGGGTAGCGCCAATCAGGGTCGCCAGTTGCCCCTGAGTCAGCGTGGTATTGATGAAAACGCCGTCGGTAGTGGCCCGGCCGTAATTTTGGGCCATTTCCATCAGTTGCCGCGCCAAGCGCTGCGGCACCGGCAGCGTTGTGAGGGTGTCAATATTGCGCGTATTGTGGCGCACTTTGCTGCTGAGTTCCTGCATAAAGTTGAGTGCCAACTGCGGATTCTGGCGCATGTGGCCGCGGAACGCTTCCCGGTTGATGGTCAGCAGCATGGTGGCTTCCATGGCCACGGCCGTAGCCGAACGTGGCAGCCCATCAATAATCGCCAATTCGCCAAAGATATTACCGGGCCGCCCCAGCAAAATGACCGACGTTTCCGTGCCGTCCAATCCGTTAATAAAGATGCGCACCTGCCCGGACTTCACCAGGTATAACACCCGCCCCGGATCCCCCTGGCGGAAGATGATGTCGCCCTGGGCAAACGGCCGTTCCACCACATCATCCATAATGCGTTTAAGAACAGTGACGGGAACGCCGCCAAACAAGTCGGTATGTTGCAGGAAGTCGAGTGTATCCATACGGCCGTCCATTTTAGCTGAAACCAGTAGTGCGTGCGTCAAAGAAAGCGTTGAATTCATGGGAAAAACCTCCCGCTGCCCGTAATCCGTGAGCCGTCAATCGTAATCCCTCGGTTTACGGACTACGATTTACGGGTTACGGCTTACCGATAACCGATTACCCAAAACACCAATCCCACCGCCACCGCCAGGGTGACGCTTGCCAGCAATTCGGCCAGATACACGGCCGTTTGCTCTTCCTGCATCATACGTGGTAGTTCCAGCAAAAAGCGGGGCAGCACCACGAGCGGTACCAGGTAAAACTGTCCTAAGGCCACAAAGGTCACAATCAATAGTCGCTCCATCATTGCCGGGTATTTATCGCTGCCGCTAAATTCCGGCGGCGCGCCCTTCACCAGACCATAGGCAGCAAACTTCACCACCACCCACGCCGGCATCGTCACAAAGGCATAGCCCAGCAGATAAATCATCACCGTCTCCTGCGACAGCTTGATAGACAGACTGCCACCCAACAACCCCATATCCAGGTACCCCCCGCCAGCCAGCGCCACGGCTATCACCACAAAGTGGGCAATTTGGTCGGCCACAAAACGACCCAGCGGCGAAAACGGCAATTTGTACAGCAGGCCTACCGCGTCAATCAGGAAGTGGCAGACACAGATGAAGATTGCCCAGGGTAGAAAGGCGGGGTCTACCAACACGGCAAAGAAGAGGGTCACCGCCGTGAGCACCAGACAATGCACCGCCACCCCTTTCAACTCCCGCGCCTTCCACGCCGCCAGCGAATTCCACTGCAAAATATAGTCGCCAACCAGATGAGCCAGAATCATTGCCAGTACCATTTTATAGTACCTCCTATCATGCGTGTTTCGTATCCCGTGAGCCGTAAACCGTAATCCGAAGTCCGATTACGGTTTACGGCTCGCGGATTACCGATGATGGTTCACTGATACTGGCAGTGTAGGGTACGGCCGTGCCCCTCGCTGTGAAATGGATCACAAGCACAGACAAACTGACAAATGTCATAGTCTGCTTGTGACAATTGTCACTAATGCACGGCCGTCATGTTAGGTAAATTTCCGCCATTCGTAATATGGAGTATGTTGGTCAACAATGTCCGTTTTTCAAATTAACCGCCGTACCGATTACGCCGTGCGCATGATGATTGAACTGGCCCTACAGGCCGATAGCTGCCTCTCGGCGCGCCATCTGGCGCAGCGCACCAACGTACCCAAAGCCTTCTTGCACAAAATCGCGGCCGACCTGGCCAGAGCCAGTCTACTGCAAACCCAAACCGGGCCAGGGGGTGGCCTCAGTCTCAACCTCCCGGCAGAACAGATCACCATGCAGCATATTTTGGAAGCGATGGAAGGGCCAATTTGCCTGAACATATGCCTGCTGCGGCCCCACGAATGTCCACGTGACCAGCTTTGTCCGGGGCATGATTTTTGGGGGCGATTGCAAACGGTTATTGTGCAGCAGTTACAGGCCACCACACTGGCCGACCTGGCCGCGGATGCGGTGGCCTTGCAGCAGCAGCCGCGCCGCCGCGACCATATCCCCTACTTGATTCCACAGCAAGACGTGGTGGTCAATACGCTACCGGTAATAGGGGGGCAGTTATGACCAGCACCAGCCCCTCTGTGGCCCGGCCGTCCAGCCCTTTCACCGCCCCCATCTGGCTGATTTTCTACTCCTTGCTGGCGCTGGTAGCGTTGCTTATTGGTGTTTTTGTGGTTCTGCGCCCCGTGGTTGTGCTGCCTCGCATCACCCTGGCCCCTGGCTTCCGTCTGACAGACCAGACCGGGGCACAGCTTTCCAACGAAGATTTGCGCGGCAGCATTACGCTCTACAACTTCACCTACACCGGCTGCCAGGGTGATTGCCCGCAAACCAGCAACATCATGGCCCAGATGCAGGCGCGGCTGGATGAACTGAACACCGGCGATATTCCGGTGCGGCTGGTGACGATTTCACTTGACCCGGAAAACGACACGCCAGAACAATTGGCGGTCTATGCCGCGCTGGTAGGTGCAGACCCGGCGGTTTGGCAATTTGTCACCGGTTCACCGGTACAAATCAAGTCGGTGGTGGGCGGTGGTTTCAGCGTTTATTACACCACCAGAGAAGATAGCATTCGTTTTGACCCGGCTTTTATGTTGGTGGATGGCGCCGGTCTGTGGCGAGCGGAGTACCGCACGGCCGTACCCGACATTGACATCATCCTGCGCGACATCAACCTGCTGGCCGAGGAAGCCCAACACGCCGACGGCCCCGCGCGGCTGGCTTATGAAGCGGCGCATTTGTTTTTGTGTTACCCGCGTTGAGGCGGTAATCCGTAATCGGTGAGAGTATGGCGACTATCAGTGAACCCGTAGAGAAAAAAGAGAAAAACCGCCGCCTGATTTTGTTGGTGTTGGCAGCGATGGCGGCAGGGGTGTTGTTGGGTTGGGTGGTGTTGGGTTGGTTACGGCCGTATACCTATCACGGCCTGGAAGTCCACGCCAACACGCCTGTGACCAACTTCACGCTTACCGGACCGGGCGGGCAGCCGGTCAGCCTGGTGGATTTCCGGGGTAAGGTCGTCGCCCTCTATTTTGGCTATACCTTTTGCCCCGATGTGTGCCCGGCTACCATGAGTGAACTCAAAAAAGCCATGACCGAACTGGGCAAACAAGGCGCAGACGTGCAGGTGATCATGGTCACGCTAGACCCGGAGCGGGATACACCGGAAAAGCTGGCCGAATACATGGCTTATTTCCACCCATCATTTATCGGTCTTACCGGCAGCGAAGACGAGATCATAGCCACCAGCGCCCCCTTGGGCATCTTTTATGAACGGCACGAAGGGTCGGCCCAGTCTGGTTATCTCGTTGATCACACGGCCACGGTCATGGTAGTGGACAGACACGGCCGTCTCCGCCTCGTCCTCCCCTTTAACACCGCCGGGGCCGACATCGCCGCCGACCTGCGCCATCTACTGCGCGAATAAGTTGTGATCCACGAAGGATGAATTCATCATTCATCCTTCCTAATTTTATAAGGAGGTTGATATGGACAAGGACAAGAAGGAATACAAAGTTCCGGCAGGCACAATCACCATTTTGGTGATTTTTGTACTGCTCATCATTGCGTTGTGGGGCAGCGCCTATCTAACGCTGCTGTCCCGAGGAGCGACCGGATAATGCACATAGATAAACGCGAACGCAACTATATTGCCATTTCTGTCCTGCTGATGCTCATCTTTGCCTCGGCATTGATGGTGAGCGCCTTTGCCTATGGCATCCAGGTGCCTGTGCCTTACGAGCGTGTAGACCCGCGCACGGTGGCCACGCCGGGTGCGTCGCCCTGGGGCGACCCGGTAGAGGAGCGGGTACGGGAACTGGCGCCCAACAAGTATGAAGCATACATCCTGGCGCAAACCTGGGTCTTCCTGCCTAACCAGATCACCATACCTAAAGGCTCTTCCTTAACGCTCTATGTGACCAGCAAAGATGTGCAACATGGCTTCAACATTCAAGGCACCAACATCAATATGATGGTCATACCCGGCCAGGTTTCCACCCTCACGGCGACTTTTGACAAACCAGGTACCTACAACATCGTGTGCAACGAATACTGTGGCGTCGGCCACCAGATCATGTATGCCACGATTGAGGTGGAACCGTAATCCGTTATCCGTAAGCCGTATGCCGTATGCCGTTATCCGCTCACGAGTCACGAGTCACGCATCACGGATTACGCATCACGGGTCACGGGTCACGGGAAAAGAGGTGCTAGATGGATGCTCTGAATGAGATGGTACAGCCAATAGCGGTACCCCGGTCGTTGTGGAAAACGGCCGTCACCCTGTTCAAACTGCGCGTTGTCTCCCTGCTGCTGCTGGCAGCTTTTGGCGGGGCGGCATTGGGGGCGCTGGTTGTCGAGTCGGTTTCCCTGGGGGCCTGGCTGCTGCTGGCTGTCACCGGTACGTTGTCTGCCGGGGGCGCGTCAGCCATCAACCAATACCTGGAACGGGAACGAGACACCACCATGCGGCGCACGGCACTACGGCCGTTAGCCACCGGACAAATTGCCAACCCCGGCCTGGTGCTGGGCATCGGCGTGGGCATGGTGCTGCTGGCGGGCGGTCTGGCGCTGCTGGCGGGCAATCTGGCGCTGGCCTTCTGGGTGCTGCTGGGCGCGGCCATTTACGTCGGCGTCTACACCATCTGGCTGAAACCGCGCACTACACTCAACATCGTCATTGGTGGGGCAGCGGGAAGCTGCGCCGTCCTTAGCGGTGGGGCGGCGGTGGGCGCCTGGAACGCATCCGGCGTCTGGCTGCTGGCGGCGCTGGTTTTTGTGTGGACGCCGGTACATTTTTGGGCGCTGGCTATCGCCTACCGCGATGATTATGCCGCTGCCGGTTTTCCCATGCTGCCCGCCCGCGTGCCGCCGGTAACAGCCGCCCGTTGGACGGCGCTACATTCGGTATTGACGGCCGTCTGCGCGCTGGCGCTCGGTTTCTGGCCGCAGGTGGATGTGTGGTATTTATTGCCGGTGGGGCTGGTCACGGCCGTGCTCATCCAACGCACCCTCATCCTGCTGCAAAACCCCGGCCAACGCCGCGCCGCCCTGGCTCTCTTCCATCTCTCCAATCTCTATCTGGCGCTCGTGCTTGTCGTCATCATGCTGGCGACTTTATGGAGGTAAATTCATGTACAAAACATCAGACAAACTCACTGCCTGGTTCATCGGCATCGGCATGGTCACCCTCTTTGTGGGCGGTTCACTGGGGCCAATCCAAAAACTAGAACACGTAGGCATCAACCTGTATACCGCCCTGAACAGTATCGGTCTCGTCAGCTACTACCAGGGGTTAACCATTCACGCCGTTCTCAACGCCCTGGTCTGGACAACCTTCTTCATCGTCGGCTTCTTCACCTTCATCATCCCCCGTAGCCTCAACAAACCGTTGACCATACCAAAACTCAACCTCCTGGCTCTTGTCCTCATGGTGGTCGGGTTAATTATGGCCGCCATCCCCATTCTGATGAACCTGGCTACCGTGCTGTTCACCTTCTACCCACCGCTAAAAGCCAATCCTTTCTTTTACATTGGCCTGGTGTTAGTAGTGGTGGGTTCCTGGGTCGCCGGTTATGGCTTTTATGCCACCTACCTTTCCTGGCGCAAGGAACACAAAGGGGAACAAACGCCGCTCATCGCCCTGGGCAGCATTATCACCATGGTCATGTGGCAAATTGCCACCATCGGCGTCGCCATTGAACTGCTCGTTTTTGTCATCCCCTGGTCTTTGGGCCTCGTCGCCGGGGTAGACCCGCAGTTAGCCCGCACCTTCTTCTGGTTCACCGGCCATCCGCTGGTCTACTTCTGGCTGCTGCCGGCTTACATCTCCTGGTATTGCATGGTGCCCAAACAGGCGGGCGGCAAACTGTTCAGCGAACCGCTGGCGCGGCTGGTCTTCTGGCTCTTCCTGGCGCTCTCCGTGCCGGTGGGGCTGCACCACCAGTTTGTAGACCCCGGCGTACCGCAGGGCTGGAAAATCGTTCATTTTGTCCTCACCTTTAGCCTGTTCATCCCCAGTATGATTACCGCTTTTACAGTGGTGGCTTCGCTGGAAATTGGCGGGCGGGCGCGCGGCGGTACGGGGCTGCTCAATTGGGTGCGTTACCTGCCCTGGGGCAATCCCTCCTATGCGGCCCAAAACCTGGCGATGATCCTGTTTGCCTTTGGCGGCATCAGCGGCCTGACCAACTCCAGCTACAACCTGAATCTGGCTATCCACAACACCATGTGGGTGCCGGGTCATTTTCACCTGACGGTGGGTTCGGCCGTTACCCTCACCTTCATCGGCATTGCCTATTGGCTGGTGCCTATGCTGTCCAATAAACCGCTGTGGAGTCCCAAGATGGGCGTGTGGCAGGCGTGGACGTGGTTTGTGGGCATGTTGCTGATGTCCAATGCCCTGCACGTCATCGGCCTGAACCTGAGTGTACCCCGCCGCACCATGTTGGGCGCGGCTCCTTACGCCGCCGCCGATTGGCAGCCGATGTTGATTGAAGCGGCCATTGGCGGCACCATCCTGGGCATCAGCGGGCTGCTCTTTTACATCAACATGGTGGGCACGGTTTTACAGAAGAAACGGCTGGAAACGCCCATCGAAATGCCGGTAGCGGAAGTATATCACCCCGAAGAGCCAGTACCCGGCTGGTTGGACGCCTGGCGTCCCTGGATTGTGGTAACAGTTCTGTTAATTGTGGTGGCATACGGCCCAGTTTTGGTAGACTTAATCTCAAATATGCAGTTGACCTCACCTGGATTTCGGGTGTGGTAAATCCCGGTTGGTAGTGACCGCTTGAGCGAGTAGACCAGCTAAAGCCGTTACTACCAACCCCAAACTTGACGGAGGTATTTGAATGCGTAAGTTTAGTTTAGTGTTATTACTGGTTTTGGCTCTTTCTATGATTCTGGCCGCCTGCGGTGGTGGAGGTGATGAACCTGCCAGCGAGAGTGCGGCGGCGCCCCGTTCCGGTGGTGATGCGGCGAATGGTGAAAAGCTGTACAAACAGCCCGTCATCGGCGAGAACAGCGCCCCCGGCTGCAACACCTGCCATTCCCTGGATGAAGGTGTGGTACTGGTGGGACCATCCCATGCCGGAATGGGGACGCGGGCGGAAACGGCCGTGCCCGGCCAATCGGCCACAGATTATCTGCGTGAGTCCATTACCAACCCCAATGCCCATATTACCGAAGGGTACGCCCAGGGCGTCATGTACCAAAACTATGGCGCTGATTTAACCGAACAGGAAATCAATGACCTGGTTGCTTATTTACTGTCTCTGAAGTAGTTGTTTAGCGGCGAATGGCGATGGAATGGCGCCATTCCATCGCCATTCGCCAATCCCCATGACCGCCCTCAAACCAAAAGACCCCGAATTACTGCCAGGAGCCAACCCGGAAACAGATTGCCAGACCTTACCTGAACCCCTGCCCGTTCCTTTGCCCGCTGAAGACGAAGATGAACATGAACACGCCATCACCTGGGCGGCGCTGGGGGACAAACCCGAACATGAACCGGCAGGGGATGGGCTGCAAAGTTGGCGGCGACGGCCGTCACTCTGGGCAGTCTGGCTGGAAAAAGCGGCGCTGGTCATTGAGAAGCCGGTAGGCCGGCTCATTGGCAACCACCGACTGAACCCCTTTTACCACACCGGTCCCATTGCCCTCTTTTTGCTGCTGGTGGTGGGGCTGACCGGTTTTTACCTCTTTCTCTTCTTTCAATATGGCTTTGCGGCATCTTACCAGGCGGTAGCACGGTATGACGATCAGTTCATCGCCCGCGCCATGCGTGCCATCCACCGCTACGCCTCCGGCGCCCTGGTCATCACCACCCTGCTGCACGCTTACCGTACCCTGTTCATGGAGCGGTTCCGTGGGCCGCGCTGGCTGGCCTGGGTGACAGGCATTGTCCTCACCGGCATCATCTGGCTGGCGGGCGTCACCGGTTACTGGCTGGTGTGGGATACACGGGCGCAGTTGATCAATGACAGTTTCATCCGCTTTCTGGGCACGCTTACACCCTGGGCGGCCGGTTATGTGGCATTTCTGGCAGAAGCAGAAGTCACGGGCAAAAGCTGGCCCATTCTCCTGGTTATTCTGGCGGTTCATGTCCTGCTGTTTTTGCTGGCGGCTGGCTTCTTCTGGCTGCACATCCGCCGTCTGAAACGGGCCAAATGGCTGCCGGAGACACACTGGATGGTGGGCATGGGGTTGCTGTTGGTAGCAGCCGGTGTGGCTTTTCCATTAACCATCCTGCCTCCGACTAATCCGCTGGCGCTGCCGTTGGCGGTGAGCCTGGACCCGCTATTTTTGTTCTTCTTGCCGGTGGCGGGGCAGAGTACGGCCGTGCTCCTCTGGTCATCTCTTCTCTTCATCACCATCCTGGCGCTGGCATTGCCCTGGGTGAGCCATGACCGGGCACTGTCACCGGCCGACAGCCAAACGGCCAGTCCGCCCAAAGTCAACATCATCAAAGAACGCTGCACCGGCTGTACCAAATGCGCCCTGGACTGCCCCTATGGGGCCATCACCATGGTGGAGCGGCACGATGACAAACCGCACAAATACATCGCCATCGAAGACCCCAGCCTGTGCGTCTCCTGCGGTATTTGTGTGGGGTCGTGTGATGGCGTGGCGGTGACGATGGGCAATTTGCCGCCTGCCCTGCTGTGGGATGAGATTGCCCTTCGTTTGTCATTGGCACGCGCCAAAACGGAGCAGCCGGTTAAACTGGTGTTCACCTGTGAACGCCATGCAGTGCATAATGGCCCGCCAGTAGCCAATGGATATCAGGGCGTGGAAATTATCGCTTTACCCTGCGTGGGGGTGCTACCGCCGGATGTGCTGCCGCGCGCATTAGAGGCGGGCGCAGCCACCATACAAGTCATCGGTTGTCCACCGGAGGATTGCCGCAACCGGGAGGGAAATTTGTGGACGGCGCAGCGGCTGCGGCGGCAGCGGGTGCCGCGTTTGAAACGGCCGTATGCCCAATCCCCAATTACGGCCGTGTGGCAACCCCCCAATGAATTTGCCCGCGCTCTGCACATACTACCGGTCACGGCAGCGGATGAAAGCGGGCAGTTACAGCCCGATTATATGGCCTCGCGCCGCTACTATTGGCCGCTGACATGGCGACATTACGTGGCCGCGTTTGGGCTGCTGTTGTTGGTGCTGCTGGCGCAGATAGGGCTGACAGATGTGTGGGTGGTCACGGCCGTGAGCCAATCCCCCCGCATTGCCATCCTCCTGCCTGACCCAACCGCGCCGCTGGCCTTGCCGCCGCAGCACCCCCTCACGTTCCACCTCTCCCTGGACAACCAACCCATTTGGAGCCAGCCCATTAGGGGGGAAAAATTGGATATGCCATTTTTTGCCGAAGTGGCAGTGACACCAGGGAGATATGTTGTGCAATGGTGGATAGAGTTGGGCGAGGGAGACGGCCGTGTCATCTTGTTTGATGATACCGTCACGCTGACCTCTGGCGCGGTGCTGCGCCTGCAATACCGGCCCGACCACACCACCCGCTGTTTTACGGACGCCTGTGCCCGATAAACCGCACCATGAAGGATGGCCGAGATCATTAAATTTCACGTCTGATTCGGCAAGTTTTGCCTTGACGGGCTGATACCCCAGGCGTACACTCTGGCTAGACCTTGCGTATGGGTGTGAAGCAACACGGTCCTCACCATAACCGTTTACGACCACATTACCATTACATGGGTACATAACCATGGCCATCATGAAGCGAGACATCTCGCCCAAACCGCGCAAACAACCAACCCGGTTCGATAAAGTAAGCAAAAAAGCAAATCTGCAACGTGCTTTTCGTCCGGCTGTGCGTTATATGCAACGGCCGTTCACCATCATCCGCACCTATGACCGCCAAAATCTACGCCCCGACCTCATCGCCGGGTTGACCGTCACCGTTATTGCCCTGCCGCAGGCAATAGCGTTTGCTCTTATTGCCGAGTTGCCGCCAGAAATGGGGCTGTATGCAGCCATCGTTGGCGCCCTGGTGGGTGCTTTGTGGGGGTCATCAAACCAGCTCCACACCGGCCCGGCCAATGCGATTTCTCTCCTCATCTTTACCTCGCTCTCGACCTTTACCCAACCAGGCGCACAACTATTCATCCTGGCCGCCGGGCTAATGGCCGTTATGGTTGGCGTGTTGCAAATGGTCATGGGGCTGGCGCGGCTGGGCATGTTGGTCAATTTTGTCTCCTACTCCGTGATCATCGGTTTTGCCACGGGCGCAGGCATATTGATCGCCATCAAGCAAATTTCGCCGCTGTTGGGCATACCGGTTGAGGCAGACAATGTATTCGAGACGCTCACCGGGAATGCATTTCACCTGCCAGATATTCATTGGGCGACGGCCATTATCGGCATCGGTACCATGGTTACCATGGTCATCATCCGCTCTGTCAATCGGCGTTTGCCCAATATCCTCATTAGCATCGTACTTGCTTCCATCATGGTAGCCCTGTTTGATCTCCAAAACAAAGGCGTCACCGTCATCGGCGAGCTACCCGCCAGTTTGCCTCCCCTTACCGATCTACCCTTACTAGACATAGGGTTGATCGGCCAGCTTTCGGCGGGGGCATTGGCTGTGGCGGCCATCGCTCTGGTGCAAACCACGGCCTTGACCCGTTCAGTTGCCGCTCAAACTGGCCAACGACTGGATAGCAATCAGGAATTTGTGGGGCAAGGGTTGGCCAACATCACCATGGGATTCTTTTCCGGGTTTGCCGGTTCTGGCTCCTTTGCCCGCACCATAGTCAATCTGGACAGCGGCGCCAGAACGGCAATGGCTTCTGTCTTTTCCGCCGGTTTCTTGCTTGTAGCCCTGTTTGTCTCCGGCACTCTGACTGCTTACCTACCTGTCAGCGCCTTGTCTGCTGTTCTAATCGTGACCGCCTATAACATGATTGACTTTGCCGAAATACGCCGCATTCTGTACAGTGGGTTCGGTGAAGCGGCCATCCTGGGCGTAACTCTCTTTGGTACGCTCTTTTTAGATATCGCCTTTGCTGTTCTATTGGGTATCTTACTCTCCTTTGTGTTGTACATCTTGCACACCAGTGCCCCCCGTGTCCATGAAGTCAAACCAGATGTCAACTACAAACATTTTCTTTACCAGCCCGAAAAAGCCGGCTGCCCACAACTGGGCATCATTGAAATTCTAGGCGATTTATACTTTGGCGCCGTCCACTATGTGGAAGAGTACATTCTCGATCATGCGGACAAACATCCCGAACAGCGTTTTTTGCTCATTCGGATGCACAATGTGAATGATTGTGATTTCAGCGGTATTCACATGCTGGAAAACGTGGTCAAAACCTACCGTGACCGGGGCGGTGATGTCTTCCTGGTACGGCCGCAATACCGCGTTAAGCAGATTTTCGCCACCACCGACTTTGTGGAAAACGTACTGGGCGCTGACCATATTCTGGACAAAGACAGCGCTATCAGCCACATTTTTTACCACATACTCGATCCGGCCATTTGTATCTATGAATGTCCGGTGCGCGTCTTTCAAGAATGCGCCAATCTACCGAAACGAGTTAATATCGCCGGCATCCCCCATGACCATGAAATAATTACGAAGGAATTCCATACCACCAATCCACGCACCCTGTGGCAGCAATTGCACACATCTGAACTGATCAATCAACATGCTGGTAACGGTGTGGGACTAAAGCCGCCGCTCATCCTGGATGTGCGCGAGCCACGTGAATTCCGCCAGGGGCACATCGCCGAAGCGCAGTCCGTCCCCCTGGCAACCATCCTTTCTGAAGAGGTCAAATTCCCCACCAACCAGCAAATTGTGTTGGTCTGCCGCAGTGGGCGGCGCAGCCGTCGCGCCGCCGCCGCCCTGCAAAATCTTGGCTGCCACAATATCTCGATCCTGGAAGGCGGCATGCAGGCGTGGGAAGCTGAGGGTTTGTTGGAAGCGGTAGGGGAAACTGTAAACCGTAATCCGTAGGCCGAGGTCTGAAGTTGGGCTTCGGACTTCGGGACAAGAGACAAAGAAATGGCAGAAGAACGAGCGCCGCGTAACATTGGGTTAGATCTGGTGCGGGTGACAGAAACGGCCGCCCTGGCCGCCGGACGTTGGGTCGGTTCGGGCGACTATGCGTCGGCGCACCGGGCGGCCACCCGGGCTATGCGCGCTGCGGTGGATACATTGGATATGGACGGCCGTATCATCATCGGCGAGGAAAACCGGCTGGCTGAAGACGAAATTTCCCTGTGCCATGATGAACAAGTGGGCACAGGGAATGGCCCGGAAGTAGATGTGATCGTAGACCCCATAGATGGCACCAAATTGCTCATCCGGGGTCAGCCGGGAGCCATTTCCATCGTGGCCGTTGCCCCGCGAGACTCCATCTGGGACTGCGACCCCGCCGTTTATATGAACAAACTGGTGGTAGACCGCCGCGCCGCCAAAGCATTGGTACCCGAATGTTTGAACGCGCCGGCAGCCTGGACGCTGGCCCTGGTTGCCCGCGTTAAAAACAAAGCCGTCCACGATTTAACCGTTGTCGTCCTGGAACGTCCACGGAATATGGACTTGATTGAAGAAATCCGCTCCGCCGGGGCGCGGGTGGTGCTGCGCACCGAAGCGGACGCAGAAGGGGCTTTGCTGGCAGCCATCGGCGGTATGGGCGTGGATATACTAATGGGCATTGGTGGCGCGGCGCAGGGTGTTGTGGCCGCCTGTGCGGCCAAGGCCACTGGCGGCGCGATGCTGGCCCAGTTAGCCCCCCAAAGTGAATCCGAACGCCAGGCCATTGCCGCCAGAGGGCTAGACGTGTCACGCATCCTCACCTGCCATGATATGGTGCGCAGCAACCGGGTCTTTTTTGCCGCCACCGGTATTACCAATACTCGCCTGCTCCGCGCCATGCATTATTACAGCAACCACGCCACCACCCATTCACTGCTCATCCGCGCGGAAACCGGCACCCGTCGCTACATCCGCGCCGAGCACCATGCCCGTGTTTAATGATGGACAGAAAACGGCTATTTATCCTGATTGTGTCCCTGCTAATGGGTTGCCAGAATGAAGCGCCTGCCACTGCCACCCCACCGTTGCTCCCTACCGTCGCGCCGGTTACGGCCGTGCCCCCGACGGCTACCTCCCTGGCCGAAGGTCTGGTGACGCGGTTAAGTACACCCGACCCCGCCTGCCCGGAGCAATCACCCTGGTTCTTCGACAACCCGGCGCAGGAGTGTGCCACAACGCTGTTAAACACCTGGGCCGTGATGCAGCGTTTTGAGCATGGCCTGATGGTCTGGTTCCAGGAAGGGGGGCGCACCTATGTTTTTCTCGATGATGGTTCACTTTTTAAGCCGTATCAAGAGGTGAGCGACCCTGGCGGCACGGCCGTGTCGGGGCCTGATCCCAACATTACCCCACCCGCCGGTCTGTACCAACCAGAACTGGGTTTTGCCCGTTTCTGGCAGGGTTTAGTTCCCGGTTCAGAATGGATTCGGCCGCAGTTGGGCTGGGCCTTAGAGCCAGAGGAGGGGTATTCGGCCCTCTGGCAATGTCACGATGCGGCGGGTAACGCCGCCCGCTGTTACTTCACCGGGCCGGGAGACGAGATCATTAGCCTGACTCGTGGCCAGGCGCTTTATTGGAACTATTGGCAAGAAGCGGTACGGTAGAAAATGGAGATTGAAACTCCTGATTTCTCAATCTCCTAACAATACCACCCGGCAGGGCGCGCCATCGCTGCCGGGGATGAGCAGGGGGAGACAGACCAATTGATACCCACCAGGGGGAACGCCATCCAGCTTTAAGCCTTCCACGGGAATAACGCCCGCCGCCAACAAGATTTCATGGGGTTCCACCAGTTCCGTAAACGGCGCTACCGACAGGTAATCTACGCCAATCAGCTTGACGCCATGGTCCACCAACCAGCGCGCGCCATCGGCCGTCACGGCCACATACTCCTCGTAAAAGCTGGTTTCGCCGGCCGCCCAGCGGGCGGCATTTTGTGTTTTGACCAGCAGTCGTTCTGTGCCCGGTGGAATGGGCAGCGCCGCCAACACATCGGCCGTCAGCGCGGTGGCGGTCATTGCCTCCACCAGCAGCGCCGGGCCAATAAGCGTGGACAAAGCCAGCGTCTCCACGCCGGCGCCGCCGGGTATAAAATGGGCGGGGGCGTCCAGATGGGTGCCGGTATGTGCGCTCAAGCTCAGCCGGGTGACGGTGCAGATGTCGCCCTGTGCCAGGTCATACGGCCGTGTAAATTGCAGCGGCGGATCACCCGGCCAGACAATGAGATCGGGCGTAATGGGCAGGGTGATGTCGTAAATTTTCATGGATTTGTCGCCTCGTCAACTGTCACCTTGTCACCCTGTCAGGCGCCCGCCACCGGTCTAAATCGTGGGGCGCAGCCACGAGGTAGGCGCTGAAACCGAGGCGGCGCGCCCGTTCCCGTACCTGTGCAAAGTTAGCGTCTGGTTCCACGGCCATGAGGACCGGGTTGTAACCGGCGCGGGCCAGCCGGTGCAGCGTCTGGCATACAGCCTCCGTACCCCGTGCGGTAATGGCCAGAATGGTAACGCCCCAACTGAGATGGGCGGTGGCTTCGGTGGCCCAGGCTGTCAGGGGCACAGTGTTTTCGTTTTCGATGCGGGCCAGCCGTTCCAGTATTTTGACCAGGTGGTTACGGCCGTGACGCGGTGGAATCGCGGGCGGCAATAACGCAGTTGGGTTTGCCGACAGGGCCGCGGCCGTGTGGCGCAGCAGACGGCCGCTATTTTCATCAAAAACGGGGCCTTCCGCCATCGCCAACGGGTCAATGCCATTGGTAATCAGCCCCACCGCCTGCCGTTGGTTAACGAGATGTGCCGCCAATGAAGCGGCCACTTCGATGGCCCACTCTATGGTGTTGGCGCGGGATTGGCGGGTATAGGAGTCGGTATGCAAGTCCAGGAGGACGGCTGTTTCCAACGAGATAGCCGGCTCATAGGTGCGCACCAAAAGCTGGCGGGTGTGGGCGCTGGCCTTCCAGTTAATCTGCCGCAGCGAATCCCCGGAGCGGAATTCTCGCGCCCCCATCGGCCGCGCCGGGTCGGCAAAGAGCCGCTGCTGGCTGGCCAATATCCCAAAGGGCAGGCGCGACGGCAGCCCCAACCGCACCAACGGAATAATGCGCGGGTAAATAGTGATGTATTCGGCCGGAAGCTGGGCATGGCGCTCTGGCTGGATGCCAAAGAGGTCGCCCATCGTCAGGCGTAGCGGGCCGATCTGGTAAAAGCCCCGCCGTCGCGCGGCAATCGTGTACGTCAGCGCCACCTGTTTTTTGTGCCCCAGCGCCATCACCGTATTGACCGGCGGCCCCTGCCGCAACTGGACGGCCACACTTTCCGTCACCCGCACCCAGGGCACGGGTAACCGGCCTTCATTTTTCAGGTAAATGGTAATGGTTACTGACTCGCCCCAGAAGGAGTGCGTGGCGTATGTGCGCCCGCTGTGCAAATTCTTTGCTGTGCGGGGAACCACCCAGCGGCTCCAGGCATACACGCCAATGCAGACATAGATGATGTAAAAGACAAAATCAATCCGCAGCAAGAAGGCGATAGCCAGGAAAATCAGGATCAGGGTGGAAAATTGGTTCATAGAAATTATGAATTATGAATTATGAAGGATGAAACCACTTCATAATTCATAATTCCTAATTCATAATTCCCCTATGTCTAGCGGTGTGTCTTTGAGAATATCGGCCAGGATACCGGCCGTGGTGAGACCACGCAGGGCGCTTTCGGGGTGGATGAGGCAGCGGTGCGCCAGGATGGATAGCGCCAGTGTTTTTACATCGTCGGGCAAGGTGTAGTCACGGCCGTGCATGGCGGCATGTGCCTGAATCCCCCGATACAACGCATGACTGCCGCGAGGACTGGCCCCCAACACCAGATCTTTGTGGCGGCGGGTGGCAAATACCAGACGCACAATATAGTCCCGCACCGTGTCATCCACATGCACCTGCCATACTTGCTGCGCCAGTTCCGGCAGCCGGGCACCATCCACCACTTGCGTCAGCGTTTCAATGGGATGCACACCGCCCAGATTAAGCAGCATTTGTCCTTCCGCTTTTTCATCCAGATACCCCAGGCTGACCTTCATAAAAAAGCGGTCAAGTTGCGCTTCCGGCAAGGGGAACGTACCCTCATACTCCACCGGGTTTTGGGTAGCCATAACAAAGAACGGCCGGGCCAGCGGATACGTCACCCCATCCACCGTCACCTGCCGTTCCCCCATCGCCTCCAGCAAGGCTGATTGGGTGCGCGGCGTGGCCCGGTTAATTTCGTCTGCCAGCAAAATGTGGGTGAAGGCGGGGCCGGGAATAAAGGTGAATTTGTGCTGCTGCTGGTCAAAAATGGAGACGCCGGTCACGTCGTTAGGCAGCAGGTCGGGGGTACATTGCAACCGCTTAAACTGGATACCCAGGCTGACGGCGATAGCCCGCGCCAGCATGGTCTTGCCCACGCCGGGTACATCTTCCAGCAGGGCGTGTCCTTCGCACAGCAAGGCTACTGCCAGCAGTTCCAGCGACGGCCGTTTGCCGATGATGACCTTTTCCACATTGTTAATCAGTTGTTGGGTGAATGTTTGGATTTCTTGCATGATGTAATAAGGAGATTGGAGATTAGGGGTTAAAGCAATCGCCAATCTCTAATCTCTCCGCTTAATTTTCCGCCGCTGGATCAGGAATATCCACCGGTTCGTTGATGTCCCGGTTTGTTACCGTACCGCTGGTGGTGATTGTTTCACCATCTACCGTTATCAACGTCAGGGTCAACTCCTGATGGCGGGTGATAAAATCCTCCTTGCTAATCCAGAGGATGGTGTGGAAGAAGGATTCCGCCAGGTTATCAATAATTTGCGCGGAAGCGTCATCGCTAAAATACTCGGCAAAGTAGAGTTCTGAATCCAGTTCGACCTCAATTTCATAGACGGGAATACCTTCCCATTCACGTTCGCCCACAATTTCGGCCGCCACGATGAAGTCTGGGTTGATGCTCATTTCAAATTCAAGCTGGTCTGCCATTCCCATTTGCTGCAAAAAATCTTCGGGCAATTGCTCCCACTCACCATCGCTGTCCTCCCGCAGCCAGAGCAAACCATCCTGGTAGACCATTTGCGCGGTAGTGGTAATGGGTTCGGGGTAGTCAGCAATTTCGATGATGATGGTCATCTCGCAAAAGGCATTTGCCGGTACTTCGCGTTGACATTCCATGATTTGGGTTTGGGTGAAACCTGTAGAAGCTGTCACCTGCACCTGTTCTTGGGTTAATGTTTCCACCTTGTTCTGTGCCTCTTCAGACTTGAGCAGAATAGTCAAGGCATCCAGAGGGGCATCAGTGGTTGTTTCATTTGGTTTTGTCGGTTCAGCCGCCGTCGTGGCTGCCCCCGTTGCCGTGGCGTTCACCCGCACGCCGGGCGTGGCCGACGCCCGTACCGTTGGTGTGGCGCTGGGGCTTTTAGTTGCCGTCTCCTCCGGTGTGGGTTCCAGCGTGGCGGTAAACGTAGGCGCTGGCGTCGCCGTATTGGTCGTCGTTGGTTCCAGCGTGGCTGTAGCAGTGGGGGTATGGGTGCTGGTGGGCACGGCCATATCGGTCGCCGGCACCACTACCACCTCTGTTGGCTGTGGAGTTGCCGTGGGCGTCACCTCTCCCCCACAAGCCGCCAATACCAACAGCAGAAAAAGAATAATGATCAACTTTGGCACAATGATCCTCCTGATTATTTTGACTTATTTTGGACCAGCCGTTGGATTTCGTTCTCAAAACGGGTGTCCGGGGTAAACATGAGATGCAGGCGACGCACGACGGCCGTGCGCGCCGCCAGATATGCCGCCAACAATTCCCGCAAATGCCCGGCCGTTGCCTTCGCATCCCGATTAAAATAAGCCGTCAACAATCCCTGACGGGCCGGTTCTTCCGGCGGCAGCACTGCCAGCAACGGCGGCAGTGTAAAATGCAGCAATTCCAGGTAAATGGTGAACGGTTTGTCCCGGTCGCCGCGTAACACCTGCCGGTACACGTCCCAAAACATCACCCAGAAACGTTCGTCAAGCTGCTCCAGTTCGGCGGCGGTCATGCGCGGCAGCGGCAGCATCGCCTGAGTACAGGCGGCCTGGTACTGTTCCGCCCAACCGTTGTGGTCCTTCAAAATGCGAATGTCCCGATCCCAGGGATTGGGCGGCAGTGCCAGCGTTTCATAGCGGTAATCCACTTTAGCGCCATTGCTGTAGAGGGTGATGTGGAAGTACGGCCGTACATGCACGGCATCAAACGAGCGGGCGGGCACATAGGGCATTACCGAGCGCACAAATTCCCGCCGCCCCGCCCAGGCCGTTTCCCTGGCAGCGTCATCGGCAAACACCAGGGCCACATCCAGGTCAGAGTAGGCGTCGTCACGGCGACGGCCGTAAGACCCCGCCAAAAAACAGGCGGCCACACCCTTCTCGGCCAACACCCGTTGCTGCAACCGCGTAATCACTCGTTCCTGTTCAAACATGATTCGTAATCCGTGATTCGTGACCCACAATCGGGGGGATTATACTCCGTTTCGCGTGATATAATAGGCACGTGGATTGAATTGGAAAGGCAAAGGGAATGCTTCTTTTCTTCTTTATCTTTATCCCTTTTGCTTCTTTGCCTCTTTGCGTCAAATTTTCAACAAGGAGAAAAAGGATGCATATTCAGATCACCGATGTGCTGTTTGATACGGAAACAGATATTCTGATGGTGGAGTTTTCCAACCCATTTGGCGTGGGGGTTGGTGAGTGGCGAGGGGAAATGCCTCCTGAACGGTACAGCCACCATCATGTGGAGATTGAAACCGCCAGTCGCCTCACCTGGGGGCAGAACATTGTGCCCGCACCAGATGAAAATTTTGTCATTGATTATGACCTGAACCAATTGGTGACGCTGCAAGGCAAGCTGGAATCAATTCAGCCTGATGGCGTCGCCTATCTACTTATTGGCGCGGCGCTGGTGACGGTGAAAGCAAGCGGCGAACCATTACCCCTGGATAGTTTCGTGCGCATCCATGCCGACAAAATCATCCTCTTCCCCTATGAAGCCTGAATTTGGTAGACTGATCGCTTACGCTCTGTTCGGCGGCTGGTGCTGTGCCCTGGCGCTCTTTTGCCTGCGGCCATTGGCGGCCCAATCTCAGCCATCTGGCGGCCCGGCCATTCTGTGCCCGCCACTCCCTCCATCCACCGGATCGGTGATTGCTGTCGCCGACGAGGCGACGCTGCGTGATCAGGCATATAACGCCCCGCCGGGCACAACTCTCCTGATTCAGCCCGGCGTGTACCAGATGCAGGGGTTTGTCCATATTGTTAATGCCGGGATCAGTTTACGGGGGACAACGGGCAACCGGCAGGACGTGATTCTTGATTTTGGCGGGATGGTGGGTGGGCATTTTGGTATTCTGGTGGAAGCAGATGATGTTACTATCGCCGACCTGACGATTCAGAATGCCAACGATCATGGCGTTTCCATTCAAGGCAGAGACCGGCCCATTCTCTATAATTTGCACGTCCGCGACATTGGCGATCAGTTGGTGAAGGTTAATCCCTTTGCCAACGGCAGCGAAGATGGCCTGCTGGCCTGTTCGCGGTTGGAATACACCACCACCGCACCCGACGAATACACCAACGGCATCAGCGCCCATGACGCCCATCGTTGGACGGTGCGTGACAACGAGTGGTATCGCATCCGCACACCAGGTAACAGCCCCGTGCCTACCATATTATTCTGGTCTGGGTCTTCGGGTACGGTGGTAGAACGCAACTTGCTGGTGGATTGTTACCAGGGTATTTCTTTTGGTAATGCCGGTCATGGCGCGGGCGACCACCTCGGCGGCATTGTGCGCAATAACATGATTTACGCCAGCCAACCGCATGATGTGGTGATTGAAATGGTTCATGCCACCGGCTGGCTGGTGGCGCATAACACGGCACTGCTGCTCAACCCGGGGCCTGGCCTGACGTGGGGCATGGAAGCCCGTTTTGACGACAGCCAGGGCACATTCGCCTATAATCTGACGAATATGGACATCTGGGGCAACCGGGATGGGGCCAACGGCACACTGACCGGCAACCTGACCAATGCCCAAAGCAGCTGGTTTGTGAATGCAGCAGTGGGCAATTTACATCTGGCGGCCACGGCCGTAGCCGCCATTGATCAAGCTGCTTCTCTACCTCAGGTGACGGATGATTTTGACGGCGACGGCCGTCCCATCGGCCCCGCCCCCGACATCGGCGCGGACGAATACGGCGGGGCACCGTTTGAACCGACTGCCTGGATTTATTTACCATTTATCACGAAACTACCCTAAACACAGGATAGCTATGAACAACCCGATCCTCCTCCCCCACCCACAATCCATCACGTACACAGGGCACATTTTTAGCCTGCCAGAAACCGGGCTGATCGCGCTGCACGGTAATGACATACCGGCGATGATGTTCACGGCCGTCTGGCTGCAAGACGCGCTGTTTGAACATGCCGGCGCGGATTATGAACTGGTAGGGGGCACGGCCGTGCCCCCCGAACAGATCATCATACAACTCAGCCTTACCCCCGGCAGCGTGCGTCATGAACAAGGGTATGAATTAACGGTGGTAGACGGCCGTGTGGACATCATCGCCAACAGCATCCCCGGCCTCTTTTATGCCGTACAGACCCTCGCCCAACTGCTGGAACAAGTTGGTAACGAGTTACCCACCGTGCGCTGCCGCGATTGGCCGGATTTTCCCCAACGCGGCGTCATGCTGGACATCAGCCGCAACAAAGTGCCCACCCTGGAAACAGTGCTGGATCTGGTAGACATGCTGGCAAGCTGGAAAATCAACCAGCTCCAGCTTTACACCGAACACACCTTCGCCTACCGTCGCCACCCCCTTGTCTGGCAAGAGGCCTCCCCCTTCACAGCCGAAGAAATCCTCACCCTGGACGCTTATTGCCACGACCGCTGCCTGGAACTGGTGCCCAACCAGAACACCTTCGGCCATATGCACCACTGGCTCAAACATCCCGCCTACCAACACCTGGCCGAAAAAGCGGACGGGGCACAGACGCCCTGGGGGTATTACAACCCGGAACCTTTTTCGCTCTCCCCGGCCGTGCCCGGCAGCCTGGATTTGGTGCGGGATTTGCTGGATGAACTGCTGCCCAATTTCCGCAGCCGCCAGGTGAATGTGGGTGGCGATGAAACCTATGATGTGGGGCAGGGTTTGAGCAAGGAACTGGTCGCCGAGAAGGGGAAAGGGCGCGTTTACCTGGAACATCTGCTGAAAATTTACCGCGAAGTGAAATCGCGCGGCCGTACCATGCAGTTTTGGGGCGACATCATCATGGAACACCCGGAATTGACCCGCGAACTGCCGCGTGACCTGATTGCTTTGGAATGGGGGTATGAAGCGGGGCATCCATTTGCCGAACACGGCCGTCTCTTTGCTGAATCGGGTGTGCCATTTTACGTTTGCCCCGGTACGTCTAGCTGGAATACGCTGGGTGGTCGGACAAATAACGCCATTGGTAATTTGCAAAACGCGGCGCGGCACGGCCGTACACATGGCGCCATCGGTTATCTCATCACCGACTGGGGCGACAACGGCCACATGCAGCCGTTGCCCGTCAGCTACCTGGGATTTACCGTCGGTGCGGCACTCGCCTGGGCGGAGGAAGCCAACCGAGGGCTGGACGTACCATCTGCCCTCAACCTGTTTGCCTTCCGGGACGACGCCGGCATCATGGGCCAACTGGCGTATGAGTTAGGCAATGTGTACGAAATCACCGGCATTCCCAGTTTCAACGGCACGCCTTATTTTTACGGCCTGGTATATGACCTGGCACAGATGGTCAATGCCGATGACCCCGCCGAAACAGCGACGCGGATGCAAAATTTGGCGAAGGCGGTCACGGCCGTAGACGACCTGTTAACCCGCCTGCCCCAAACCGATATGCAACGGGACGACGCCGACCTGATCCGGCAAGAGTTCACCTGGGCGGCTAACATGATCAAACACGGCTGCCGCCGCCTCATCTGGGCAGCGGGCCGGGCGCTGGGCCAGGAAGACCATGCCCTACGGCAAGACCTGGCGAGCGAGACGGAATCGTTATTAGCTGAATTTGAACAGGTATGGCACGGCCGTAATCGCCCCGGCGGTTTCCCCGCCAGCCTGGCCCGCCTGCAAAAAATGGCGGCAGATTACCAGGTTTAATCTACACCCTAAGGGTTTTCTGAAACCCTTAGGGTCTTCCATCACACACAAAGGACACCCATGACAACCTACCACTTTCCAAAAAATTTCATTTGGGGCGCAGCCACATCCTCTTACCAGATTGAGGGGGCCTGGCAGGCCGACGGCAAGGGCGAATCCATTTGGGATCGTTTTAGCCATACGCCGGGCAAAATTGAAGACGCCACCACCGGCGATGTGGCCTGCGACCATTACTACCGCTGGCCGGAAGATGTGGCGCTGATGCGTTCACTCAATTTGCAGGCGTACCGCTTTTCTATCGCCTGGCCGCGCATTTTGCCGGAGGGAGTGGGGCGGGTGGAGCAGAAGGGGCTGGATTTTTACGGCCGTCTGGTAGACGGCTTGCTGGAAGCGGGCATTACTCCCTTTGCCACCCTGTACCATTGGGATATGCCCCAGGCATTGCAAGATAAAGGTGGCTGGCCGGAACGTTTTATGGTAGACGCTTTTGCCGAATATGCCGATGTGGTCTCCCGCTATCTGGGCGACCGGGTACAGAATTGGATGACCCATAATGAACCCTGGGTGGCCGCCTTCTTGGGCTATCAGGTAGGCGTCCATGCACCTGGTTTGCAAGACCAGGCAGCGGCGCTGCGGGCGGCGCACCATTTGCTGCTGTCTCACGGCCGTGCCGTACCCATCATCCGCGCCCACAGCCACCATGCCGAAGTGGGCATGGTGCTCAATACCACACACGTCTACCCCGCCTCCCTCAGTGCCGCCGATTATCACCAGGGGCGTTGGGTAGATGGCTGGATCAATCGCTGGTTCATGGATCCGTTGTACGGCCGTCATTATCCCGCCGACATGGTCGCCACCTTCGGCGACCACCTAAACAGTCTGGATTTTGTGCAGCCCGGCGATATGGAGGCCATCGCCGTACATACCGATTTTCTGGGTATCAACTATTACAGTCGCTCCGTTACCCGCGACGAGAAGGCTGCCGACAACCTGCCGCGCGCGATTGACCCCTCTGTCAATGAACATACGGACATCGGCTGGGAAGTTTACCCGGACGGTTTGTTTGGTTTGTTAACCCGCCTGGACAGCCACTACCGGATTCCCAAACTCTACATCACCGAAAATGGGGCCAGTTATAACGTGGGGCCAGACGTCAACGGCCGTATCCCCGACCAGCGCCGCCTGGATTACCTTCGCCGCCACCTGCTGGCCTGCCATCGCGCCATCGAAAATGGCGTGCCCCTGGCTGGCTATTTTGCCTGGTCGCTGATGGATAACTTTGAGTGGGCCAAAGGGTATTCGCAGCGGTTTGGGCTGGTGTGGGTAGATTATGAAACGCAGCAGCGCCTTCCTAAAGACAGTGCGTTGTGGTATCGAGAGGTGATTGCCCGCAATGGCGTAATCGGTAATCCGTAATTCGTTATCCGAAGTCCGATGTCCGAAGTCCGAAATCGGGCCTCGGACTTGGGACTTCCAAATTTTAAGGTCACGGCCGTTGACGGCCGTCTGGCCACAGATTTATAATGCCATTGTACTTCGCGCATTAACAACCCCTACCTATACCACCCCGGATGACACAGTAGATCGACTAGGAAAGTAGGCACTTTTGAAATCTCCGCTAGTGCGCCTGAATGCTTCCCCATATGAAGTGAGCACAGGAAGCCAACATCTGTCAAAGGCCACCAAGAGATTCAGTCACATTGAGCTGCTGAACACTTAGCCAATTCCAAATCTACTGTCCCTCGCCGGGGTTTTTTTGTGCTTCAACACCTGATCTTCTACTTAACGTAGTCTGCACGATTAACCGCCCAACGATACAATCAGACCATGCAACGATTGTTGGTGGTGGGCATTGTCCTCCTTTTTTTAGGGCTGATTGTGTTGGGGATTATCCGGCAGGAAATGGGCATGGCCGTGGGCCAGACGGCCGTACCCACCCTCGCCGCTACTTTCAGCCCGGCCTTGTTGTCGGCCCCCACCACGACCATCCCGGCCACTTTCACGCCCCCTGCTACACCTGAATCGCCAATACCTGGGGCACAGCCAACGGCCGTGCCCGCCACCCACACCATTCAGGTTGGCGAAACTTTGTTTAGCATTGCCCAACAATATGGTCTGACCCTGGATGTTCTGGCTGCCGCGAACCAGATTTCAGACCCCAGTCTTATACAAGTCGGGCAAGTTTTAAACATCCCCACAACCGCTGAAACCATCGCCAGCGCCCCAACACCAGCTCGCTCCACCCCTGTTGTCCTGACCCCGCTGCCTGAACCGACAGCTACCGTTTTCACCCTGGTTGACTCCCTGAATGGCATCCCCATAACCAGCATCATGGTGATGCCGGAGAATGTGATTACCAATGTGCGGGCTATCTTTGCTCAGGGGCAGACTTACGGCCGTAACCCCCACGCCTACTCCAAAGTGGGCGACAGCACCATCCAAAACCCACATTTTATGACCCGGTTTGATCAACCGGGGGGGTACAATCTGGGGCCATATGTTTATTTGCAACCGGCGGTAGATTATTTTGTGGGGTCACACGGCCGTGAAGGGCTGGCCGTACGCCAGGGATTCCATTCCTGGACTGTTACCGACCCGCTCTGGGCCGATAAATCCATTTGCCAGGCCAACGAGACGCCCATTGCCTGCGAAATACGGGTACACAATCCGGCCATCATCATCATTCGTTTAGGGTCAAACGATGCCGGTGTACCTGCCATGTTTGAGCAAAATGTGCGGCACATTGTGGAACTGGCAATCACCAACGGTATCATTCCCATTATCGGCACAAAGGCCGACCGCTTTGAAGGCAGCAACATTAACAACGAGATTTTGCGCCAAATTGCCGCCGATTATCAGTTACCATTATGGGATTTTGATGTGGCAGCGCAAATGATTCCGGGACGTGGGCTGGATGTGGATAATGTCCATCTCACCGGCTATTTTGCCCACGATTACGGCTCGCCCGTCACCTTCCAGCGCGGACATGGCGTCCATAGTCTGACGGCGCTGATGATGCTGCAAACTTTATTAGACGAGGTGATGTTGCCTGATGATTAGAACAAGAATGGTTCTCTTTACGATGTTGGTTCTAAGTGGATTGGCAGCCTGTGCCACACCTACGGCCGTGCCCACCACCACTCCTTCACTTGTCATTGAAGCGACTACCCCTCCGGCAACCACAGCACACACGGCCGTACCCGCCGCCACAGACACGGCCGTGTCCACGCCCACAGCCACCCCTTCCCCGCTACCGACCGATACACCCTCAGCGACGCCCACCCCTACACCCACCGACACACCGACCATTACACCCACACCCCTGCCGCCGCTCAATGGCCTCACCATTGCCGACATCCTGATTATGGATGAAACCACCACCGCCAACGTGCGCCAGATTTACGCCGCCGGGCAGCAGCTAGGTCGTGACTCCCACGCCTACTCGGTACTTGGGGATAGCACCGTAATGACCCCCCACCTGCTGGCCCGCTTTGCCCGCGACGATTTAAACCTGGGGCCATATGCTTATTTGCAGCCAACGGTTGAGCATTTCCGGGGTATCTGGCGACGGTTTGGCGTCGCCACCAATTACGGCCTACATTCCTGGTCAGTTTTTGATCCGCTTTGGGCGGACAAGGATTGGTGTTTGCCCAATGAGGATTTGCTCACCTGCGAATTCCGGCTGCAAAACCCGGCCTTCCTGCTCATTCGGTTGGGGTCAAATGACGCCGGTTCGCCTGGTGGGTTTGAGTACAACGTGCGCCAGGTGATTGAACATGCCATTGCCAATGGGGTAGTACCCATCATCATCACCAAACCTGACCGCTTTGAAGGGGACAATACCAATAACGAAATCTTGCGCCAGTTAGCCGCCACGTATCAGGTGCCGATCTGGGATTTAGACCGGGTGGCGGAAACGCTGCCGGGCAAGGGGCTGGACGTGGATCAGGTGCATATGGTGGAGTACCCGGCCAATGATTTCAGCGACACGGCCGTGTTTACCAGCGGCCACGCCATGCAAGATTTATCGGGGCTGATGGTGTTGCAAGCCATCTTACAAACGGTGCAATTGGTCGAGGATTAGCTATAATTTGCCAGGATAAATTTCGGAGGAGATTGTTTTGGAGGAGACCGGATGAAGAAATTGTTCTGGATTGTATTGTTCACGGCCGTGCTGGCTGCCTGTGGTGGCAATTCTGGCGGAGGCGACCCGGCGGCCGCTGTGGAATCCTATTTACAGGCCAAAGTAACGAGCGATGAGACGACCATTCGCAGCTTGCTTTGCGCGGAAATGGAACAGTTCGCTGAGCGAGAAATCCACACCTTTGACAGCGTGGAAGATGTGACCATTGAAGGCATGGCCTGTACGGATGCTGGCGGTGGGCGCGTCACCTGTACCGGCGTCATCAAAGCCCTCTACGGCGCCGAACAGACCGAATTTCAACTTACCAACTATCGCGTGGTGCAAGAAGATGGTGAGTGGAAATGGTGCGGTGAGACTCAGTAAGTAGTCAGCAGTGAGCAGTAAACAGTGAACAGTCTTACTGCTTACTGTTTACTGCTCACTGTGTATGACTTCCTCCAAAATACCATGTGGCAACCATTATGCTCTCGTGAAAACCTTATCGCCATCGCCCTATGTCTCCTCGTCATTTTGTTGATCATCGTCACCACCGACAGCGCCCCACAGTGGATTTACCAGGGTTTTTAAGACAAATAGACCTGATAGGTTTTAAGAAACCTATCAGGTCTTTGGTGTCAACGTCCCCATTCACCAAAGGCCATCCCCTCCTCTATCTCTTATCTTTCTTATGAACGTTGACCTGCTCACCATTGGCCTGTTTGTGGGTACGGCCGTGCTTTATGCCCTCCTCATCCCTGGCAACTGGCGGGGCTGGTTTTTGTTTGCCACCAGCGTTCTGGCCATTTACTGGCTGCAAACCTTCACCCTGCTCCGCTTCGCCGATTACCTTCTGCAAACGCTCACCATTCTGTTAACAGTGTTAACGTGGTGGGTGACGAGACCTGACAGGTCTTCAAGATCTGTCAGGTCTGATTGGGTGACGCTGCTGGTATTGTTTGGGTTGGTGCTGTTGGTAGCGGGCAATCGGTATGTGGCAGCCGAATGGCGCTTTACCTCTTCTCGTCCGCCTTCTGTTTTGTGGATTGTAGCTGGGCTGTTCGTTATGGCCGGGCTGTGGGCGGTCTTGTGGCGCTGGTTGCGGCGGGTGGAGCAGCGGACGGTATGTACGGCCGTCATCCTGCTCATCGTTCTCATTTTTGTGCTGCTGAAGACACCCGCACTGGCCACGGCCGTGGCCGCCATCTGGCGCTCGCTCACCGGCCAACAAGTCACTCTGGCTGCCCCCTCTGACCTGACCTGGCTCGGTTTCTCCTATGTCGCCTTCCGCCTCATCCACACCTTGCGCGACCGGCAGACTGGCCAGCTTCCCCCCGTCACCCTGCGCGAATTTATCACCTACGTCCTCTTCTTCCCCAGCTACATCGCCGGGCCAATTGACCGCGTAGAACGGTTTGTGGCCGACCTGCGGCAAGAGGAAGAGACGTATACCGTTATCCGTAAACCGTATCCCGTCACGCATCACGCATCACGCATCACGGATAACGGATTACGGATTACGGATTACGGCGCCCGCGCCTGGCAGGGCAGCTCCCGCATCCTCATCGGCCTGTTCAAGAAGTTTGTCATTGCCGATACGCTGGCGTTGGGGATGTCGCTCACGGCCGTGAACGCCGGGCAAGCCACTTCCACCTTCTGGCTGTGGGTGCTGCTCTATGGCTATGCCCTGCGCCTCTACTTTGATTTTGGCGGGTATACCGATATTGCCATTGGCATTGGCATCTTATTTGGGGCGAAGCTGCCGGAGAATTTCCGACGGCCGTACCTCAGCACCAACATCACTGCCTTCTGGCAGCGCTGGCATATCAGCCTGAGCGATTGGGCACGGTTTTACATTTTTAGCCCGCTCTCGCGTTCATTGCTCAGAAGGAAACGACGGCCATCAAATACAATGATCCTCCTCACCGCCCACCTGACTACCATGACTGTCATTGGCCTGTGGCATGGCATCACCGTCAACTTTTTCATCTGGGGGCTGTGGCAGGGGGTGGCGCTGTTTGGGCATAAACAGTGGAGCGACCGCACCCGGAAATGGTATCGAGGGCTGAATGAGAAGAAGTGGCAAAGGTGGGGGTGGACGGCCGTGACCTGGTTCTTCACCTTCAACTATGTTACGCTCGGCTGGGTCTGGTTTGCCTTGCCCACACCAGAATTGGCCTGGCAAACATTTGGCAAATTGTTTGGCCTTCAGTAAACCGGAGTAACAAGAGCCGACAAATGGCAAACTCTTCGCAAAACTGGCGCACCATCGCGCGTATCATTTTGAAGACGGCCGTATTGTTTGTGGCGGTAAATGTGCTGTTTGTGGTGGTACAGCCCGAAGCTGCTTCTGGTTCGCCGTTCCCCATCCTCCCCTCTCTCTCCCTCTACAACCACCTCTACCCCGGTCGGGAACGGCTGCCTTATGGCGAAAATCCGGCGGAAAGTTACAACTTATCGCTCAACAGCATCCCGGCGATGTTTGCCAGCCACCACCTCAGCCAGCCCAAAGCGGGCGATGAATTCCGCGTCATTTTGCTGGGTGACTCCGGTATTTGGGGCTGGTTTTTAGGGAATGAAGAGACGCTGGCGGGGCAGTTGAACGCGATGGGGCTGGTCACGGCGGACGGCCGTGAGATGCGCTTTTACAACCTGGGTTACCCCATCATGTCCCTCAGCAAAGATTTGCTACTGCTGGATGAGGCGATGCACTACGACCCCGACCTCATCCTCTGGCCGGTGACGCTGGAATCCTTTACCCCTACCCGGCAGCTAGACCACCCCATCTTGCAGCACAACCCGGCCCGGTTGCGCCCACTCATTGAAGCGTACAATCTGAACTTAAATCCAAATGATCCACGTTTTGTGGAGCCCACCTTCTGGCAGCGCACCCTCGTCGGCCAGCGGCGCACCCTGGCGGATTGGCTGCGTTTGCAGCAGGTGGGCGTAGCCTGGGCCGCCACCGCCATTGACCAGGCCATTCCCGCGGAAATCCCGCTGCGCCAATCTGACTTTGCGGAAGATGAGAGTTGGCAGACTTTTGCGGAGGAAACGACGCTAACGGCCCGCGACCTGACCTTTGATGTGCTGCAAGCGGGGTTGGCGCGGGCCGGAGATGTGCCGGTGCTGGTGATAAACGAGCCAATTTTTATCAGCAAAGGGGAGAATAGTGACCTGCGGTACAACCTCTGGTATCCCCGGTGGGCATATGACCAATATCGGGATTTGCTGGCACAGGAGATGGGAGGACGGCCGTACCTCGACCTATGGGATGCGATCCCGCCCGATGAATTCACCGATAGCCCGGTTCATTTGACGGCAGCCGGTACGGCCGTGTTCGCCACTCATGTACAGAAAGCCCTTCTTTCAGCAATCGGTCTTCCGTAATCGGTGATCGCTATTATAATCAAACCGGACAGGCCTTGGAGACCTGTCCGGTTAATTCAAAAAGGAGAGGCAAGATGAGTGAACTGATTGTAATTACTTATGCGGGCGAGGATGCCGGACGGCAGGCTTTTGCGGCCCTGGCGGATATGCAAAAGATGCAAATTCTGAAACTAGAGGATGCGGCATTGGCTGTTAAAGATGCCAAAGGCAAAGTGACGGTCAAACAAACGTTGGAGAATCAATACACCGGCGCTACGGCCGTGTGGGGTGGCTTTTGGGGGTTGTTGATTGGCCTGCTCTTTCTCAGCCCCATTTTCTGGGGCGTCATTGGCGCCTTGATGGGCGCAATGATGGGCAAAACAGCCGACCTGGGCATTGACAACAAATTCATCAAAGAAGTGGGCAACTCGCTCGATCCCGGCGGTTCGGCGCTATTCATGCTGATCGCTCAGGCGACGCCAGACAAAGCGGTAGAGCAAATGCAGAAGTTTGGCGGCACAGTATTCCAAACCTCCCTCTCCCGCGATGATGAAGAAAAACTTAAAGCCGCCCTCGCCCACGATCAGGTGAAAGCGGCTGTGGATGAGACGATAGAACTGGACAAATAGACCTGACAAGTCTCAGAGACCTGTCAGGTCTGCCGCGCTACCATCTCCCTTAATTCTTCTTCGCTCACCACCGGCACACCCAGTTGTTCGGCTTTGGCCAGCTTGCTGCCCGCGTTTTCCCCGGCGAGCAGGTAGTTGGTGTTTTTGCTGACGGAGCCGGTCACTTTGCCGCCGTGGGTTTCAATGTATGCTTTGGCTTCATCGCGGCTTATGGTGGGCAATGTGCCGGTGATGACAAAGGTGAGACCGGTCAGCGGTTGGGAAGTGGTGGATACGGCCGTTCTCTTGCTGGCAAATGGCAGTCCTGCCGCCCGAAACTTTTCCAACAGTAACCGGTTACGCTCATCGGCAAACCAGTCCGCCACGCTGGCGGCAATCTGCGGCCCCACCCCTTCCACCGTTTCTAACTGCTCGCGCGTGGCCGCCGCCAACCCATCCAGGCTGCCAAAGGCGTCCAGTAGCAGCCCGGCGACCACGCTGCCCACAAAACGAATACCCAACGCCGTCAGGAAACGTTCCGCCGACTGGTTTTTGCTGCCAGCAATACCACCGAGCAGGTTGTCCACCTTTTTCTCCTGAAATCCTTCCAGCGCCAGCAGCGCCGCCCGATCCAGGTAATAGAGGTCGGCAATATCGTGAATAAAACCCTGCTCAATCAGCAACGCCCCCGTCTTGCCACCAAAGGTGCCAATGTCCATCGCTCCCCGGCTGACGAAGTATTCCACACGGCGCACCAACTGTTCCGGGCAGGCCGGATTGTCACAGTAAATGGCGACCTCGCCTTCGATGCGCTTCACCGGCTGTCCGCAAAAGGGGCAAACCTTCGGTAGGGTAATCGCCTGCTCCGTGCCGTCACGCCGTTCGATAACCGGCCCGATGACGTAGGGGATGACGTCCCCGGCCCGTTTCACCAGCACCGTGTCGCCGATGCGGATGTCTTTGCGGGCGATTTCGTCGTAGTTGTGCAGGGTGGCATTGCGCACCACCACGCCGCCAATTTCCACCGCTTCCAGGATGGCGTTGGGGGCCAGGACGCCGGTGCGCCCTACATTTACCTGCACACCCAACAGGCGGGTGGTTTTCTCTTGGGCGGGGAACTTCATGGCGATAGCGCCGCGCGGGTCTTTGCCCACAAAACCGAGGCTATCGGCCAGGGGGCGGTCATTGATTTTGACGACGATGCCGTCTACCTCGTAGTTTATCTGGTTACGGCGGGCAATCCAGGCTTCATAGGCGGCGGCTACGGCCGTTAAATCAGGGCATTGTTGGTTGTCATGGGAAACAGGGAAGCCCAAGCGGCGCAGATAATCCAGCCGTTCCCATTGGGTGTTGGGCACGGCCGCACCCTCCCAGACCACCAGGTCATAACAGTAAATGGTGAGGGGGCGCACGGCCGTGATCTTGGGGTCTAGTTGGCGCAGTGAACCGGAGGCGGCATTGCGTGGATTCATGTACAGTGGGTCACCAGCCGTCAGCCGCGCCGCGTTAAACGCTTCAAACTTATCCAGCGGAAAGAATACCTCACCGCGCACAACCAGATAGGGTGGGGCCACAAGTTCGCTATCGGGAGCCACCGGAATCTTTTGGGGGATGGCCTTGAGCGTGCGCAAATTTTGGGTGACATCTTCGCCAATTTCGCCATTGCCCCGCGTCGCGCCCTGGGTGAAACGGCCGTTCTCATAAGTCAGCACCACGGTCAGCCCATCCAGCTTGGGTTCAGCCACATAGTCCAATGGCATGGCCGGGTCGGGCAGGTGACGGTCAAGGCGCTGCCGCCAGGCAAATAAATCTTCGACGCTAAAGGCGTTCGCCAGGCTGAGAATGGGGGCGGGGTGGGCCACCTTGTTAAAAACATCCAGCGGTTCGGCTCCGGCGCGCTGCGTAGGGGAATCCGGCGTCAGCCATTCCGGATGGGCCGCTTCCAACGCCAGCAGTTCATGATACAGAGCGTCATACTCGGCATCACTGATCACCGGCGTATCCAGCACATGGTAACGGTAGAGGTGATAATTGACTTCATCTCGCAAAAAAGCGATTCGCTCTTCATCATTCATCATCGTTCACCTTTCAGATTTGGAAACCGGTTTTTGGGGAGAAACCCGGTTTCTGAGGGTGCAAAGATCATACCCTGCTTCCGGTAAATGGGTAGGGAAAGGTCATGAGCAACATTGACCGGGCAAAGAAAACATGGCTACAATCGCCGGCAGTAGAGGAACCCACGATGGTTGAAATTATTGATTTGAGTCAAGAAATATATTCCGGGATGCCGGTATTTCCCGGCCTGCCGGAAGTGACCATTACGCTGCACGTTTCGCACGAGGAGTGGGAGGGCATTACCGACAGCGATGTGGTCTCCCCGGCGGTGAACCGGCTGGAACTGGGCGAACATACGGGCACACACGTGGACGCGCTGAACCATATGGCCCGGCCGTACCGGGCACAATCCATAGACACCATGCCGCTTACCATGTTTTACACCGAGGGCATCTGCCTTGACCTGTCCCCCAAGGGGCCGCGAGAATTGATTGAGGTGGCGGATTTGGAACAGGCGCTGGTCACGGCCGGGCAGGAAATCAAACCAGGCGATACCGTTTTACTCTATACCGATCATTATCGCCGCGCCTTTGGTACAGCCGTTTGGCCGCATGGGCCGGGCATCAGCAGCGCCAGCGCCCGCTGGTTGGGGCAGCAGGGAATCGCCACCTTTGGCGTGGAGACAATGGCCCCCGGTGTGCGCGGGATTTCCAACCGGGAAGTGCATCACATTTGTGGGGAGATGGGCTTCACCCATTACGAGAACATGATCAACCTGCACCAACTCATCGGCCGGGGGCGCTTTCGGTTTATTGGGCTACCGCTGAAAATACGCGGCGGCACCGGCTCTCCGGTGCGGGCGGTGGCAGTGTTTGCGGGACACCCATGAACCATATCCCTTATCCCGGACAAAAGCTGAAAATAACGAACTCTGATTACATCGTTTTGAGTGAGGAGTGGGTGGTAGTGGCGGTGGAGTACCCAACCATCACGTTTTCTTGCACCAAGTGGTGGGATTACAATGCCATCACCATGCAGGGGCAAACGTCGGAAACGGTGATCGGCGAGATTGTGCAAGCGGATGACAAAGAGGTAATCGTGACGTTTTTGCACTATTCAGGTACAGCGGAAGTGGGGCTGGCCATTCGCGGCGACCAGGCAACGTATCTGAGCCGCCTGGAACCACCCCGAAATGCCTGATCATCTCTGGCATTGTTTGACGGCCGTACCCCCTTTCACTACACTGGCAGGCAACAAACAGATAGAGGAGGAATTTTGCATGAATATAAGGACACAACTGAGCAGTTTGGTGGGTGAATGGGCCGGGACAAACCGCCTTTGGTTCATGCCGGGTGAGCCGGTGCGCGAGTCGGCCACGGCCGTTTCCATTGCCTTAGCCGCACGTGATGGTTTTGTCACCTTTCGCTATACCTGGGCGGACGATGGTCAGCCGCAGGATGGGCTGCTGATCGTGCGCAACGCCGCAGAACGGGGCAGCATGGACATGGTGTGGCTGGACTCCTGGCATACCGGCGGGCAGTTCATGGTTTTTCGGGGTGAGGCGGACAGGGACGGCCGTATCTCCGCCCTCAGCAGCTACGCCGCCCCACCAGGGCCGGACTGGGGCTGGCGCATCGAATTGGCCGCCGACACGGCCGACGAGTTATTCATCCGCATGTATAACATCCCACCCGGTGAAGACGAACAACTGGCCGTAGAAGCACACTATTCCCGCATCCGCACCGCCTGAACTATCAGCACCGCAAGTTGTCAACTACTAAACCCCCTGTCACCTAAGGACGTTTGATTATGATCAAAAACATCACTAAAACTGAAAATGATGCTTGGGTACATTTTTTTCAAAGGCATCTTGTGCCTATTGTTTTTACATTCAGCAACGGAGAAAAAGTGCATCGCGGAATCGTAACTGCATTTGTGATTTCGGTCCTTGACCATTGGTTTTTAATAACGGCAGGTGTAAAGGGACCAAAATTAGTACTGTAAAGGGACCAAAATTAGTACCAGTTGAAAGTGGAAAATTCTACTAAAGGTT
>JAHDWK010000009.1:0-6089 GCA_023382655.1 Anaerolineae bacterium
ATTATCGGGGAAAATTCCACTTTTGACTGGTCCTATTTTAGGGGATGGTTACCGCTGCGTGACGAATCGCTGGAAGATACCGACAACCTGCCCGACCCTGACCTGATTGCCGAAGAAATTGTCGAAGATTTAGAAGCGGTACTGGAACAGTTCCGACTCATTGCTGAAGAGCTGTAAATAAAAAGCCACCTGATGGGGTGGCTTTTTTTTCTTTATCTGATGGGCGGTACAAGACTTGAACTTGTGACCTCTACGATGTCAACGTAGCGCTCTAACCAACTGAGCTAACCGCCCTTTTTTGAAGCGGGCGTCATTATATCCCCCTTTCAAGTGCCGTCAAAAAAATGACATAATGTTGGTTGCCGCCCAAAACAGGGCTATGGTATAGTTGCATCATTATTTCCCCGGAAACATGGAGATTCCGGGGAAATTATTGGTGAACCTTGAGCAAAAAGAAAAGAAACAAAAGTCAACGACCGGAATTGGGCCTGCTAGGATTTTTGCTGGCGACTTTGGGGTTGATGGTGTGGGCCTATTTCATGCGTGACAGTCGCGGCCAACCCTACGGCGCGACGTTGTCGCTCATCTGGCTCTATGTCACGGCCGTCACCTTTGCCCTCGGTATCCTCTATTTTGCCCAGTTTGTCGCCCCCATGCGCAGCCGGTTAGGTTGGTGGGAGGGGGTGCGGCTCATCATGCGCCACTATTCGGGCCTTTCCCAACAGTTTGTGCGCCAACCACGCCCCGATGAGAAAAAACGCCAGCCCTCCGCGGCTACCGTGCCCCGTACCGATATTCCTGTCAGTTTGTATAACCTGCGCGCCGGCATGGTGCGTAGTTACCAGGTGTTAGCCATTACCAAAGGTCGAAGTTTTATCCGGTCGGCTGGCCCCGGTTTTGTGGACCTCTATCATAAGGAAGTGATTGGCCCGGTGGTAGATTTACGGGTGCAGTTGCGCCAGCACCCCGTTTATACCAGCACCCGCGATGGCATCCCCCTGGAAACGGCCGTAACCGTTATCTTTCAGGTAAAACAAGACCCACAAGACCCCACACAAGCCATGTTGCTCTTTCCTTTTGATAAAGAGGCCATTTTCCATATCACCTATCTGCAAACGGTGAATATGGAAGGGAAACAATATGAATGGAGCGAGCAGGTGACGCCACGAGCGGCGGCGCTGCTGGCGCGGGAACTGGCGCAGTATAATCTGGACGCGCTGATTCATTATCCGTCTACGGCCGTGTCCCCCCTGCAAGAGATTAACCAGCGTGTCCTGCAAACCCTGCAAGGTGAGCCTGACCTGCAAGGCATCAAAATTATTGCCGCTAAAGCTGGCCCCTTAAAATTGCCCGACGAAATCCAGAAGCAAAATATCGCCAACTGGCGGGCGGAGTGGCAGCGCAAAATTGAGATTGAAAAGGCAACCGGCGACGCCGAAGTCATCCGCCGCATGAAGCAGGCCCGCGCCCGCGCCCAGATTGAAATCATCGAAACCATCATCCAAAATCTGGAGGTGATGCGCCAGGAGGGTGAAGCGGAACTGAATCAGGTGATCATCTTGCGGCTGATTGATGCCCTGGAAGAAGCCATTGCTGCCGACTCGCCCCGCGCCCTGGTGCCGCACCGGATTATGGCCGGGTTGTTGGCCGATACGTCGGCTCAGGTGCGGGCGCGGCTGGATGATCCGCTGCTGCCGTCGGGGAATGAGGGGGGAGGGTCACGGCCGTGATCAACCGCTCTCGCCCCATGTCCACGCCCCGCATTTCCCATGCCCACGGTTGGTTTACGCTGGGGTTGTTTGCTTTGCTCTTCATCTATTTTCTCATGGTCTGGCTGCTGGAAGGCGTCAATTTGCGCGCCTGGCTGGCCGGACTTTTGCAGTTAACCCCTCTCGATCTGATCTGGGAGTTTATTGGGCTGTTATGGCTCATTTTTCGCCACTTCATTCCCGTCATTGTGGGCTGGTGGTTTGCCTATAACGCCACGGTGGGCATGATGCAGCGTTTGTATGATTTACCCACCAAAGATGACGCCAGCCTCTTCCTCAGCCGACTGCGCTCACCGGGCTACGGTATTGGCAAAGGGCTGCCCATCTGGCCCCACACGCTGGAAATTGAACGGCCCAGTTCGGTGCTGCTGCGTGTGGGGGGGCCGGGTAAAGTAAGCGTGGGGCCTTTTATGGTGGCGGTGACAGAGGATAACGGCCGTTTCGCCCGCATCCTCCCCCCCGGCAGCCACCAGCTCTACCCCTTTGAATATATCCACACCATTCTCGATTTGCGCCCGCAGGAGCGCACCATTGCCGATGCGGTAGTGCGCACCAGAGACAACATAGACCTGACCGTCACCTTCAGCATTGTGTACCGCATTCGTCAGGGGGATGAACAACCCTCCAAAACCAAACCCTATCCCTATGAGGAAGCGGCGGTGCGCGCCGCCGCTTACGCCCAAACGGTGCTGGAGAATGGGGCCGCTTCTACCTGGGATGGTAAACCGGCTACTACTACCCGCTCTAAACTGGCGGTGGCGGTGGAGCGGTATCGGTTGGATGAGCTCATGCACCCACCGGGCCGCACCGATGAACCATACCGCGCCTTGCAGCGGGAAGTGTGGCGCACGGCCCGCACCGAACTGGGCCATTACGGCATTGATTTGCTCTCGGTTCATATTGACCGGGTACAACCACCGCCGGATGTGGAAGCCCAATACATTGACTATTGGCGCACCCATTGGGAAGAAAGGGCCAAACTGAGTAAAGCCGATGGGGAGGCTACGGCCGTCGAAGAAATTGAAATCGCCCGCGCTGAAGCCGAAGTGGCCATGATTCAAGCTATTCTGGAAGGCATCCAACGTGCCCGGCGCAGCGGCGCCACCACCCGCACCAGTGAAATCGTGGCCCTGCGCCTGGTGGAAGGGTTGGAACGCATGGCCGAACAATCGCGCCAAAAACCAAATGCTCTCACCCTCCTGGCAGAGCTAGACCAATTACGCAGCGATCTGGTAACCAGGGCGTTGGCAGACAACTCTCCATTGTCTGAAAATCCCGAATAAGGCAGTCCACCATGAGCAGTGCGGGATCACCCCAATCGTACAATAACAATCCCCAAACCCGCGTGGCTATTCATTGTTTGCAAGAACTGCTGGAACTTCTGCACCCAGATCCCACCCCTGATGTTTTTACCCTTACTTCACTGCAATACCGGTACAAATTACATGAAAACATGAACCTGGCGGCCATTCAAGATATTGAACAGTCGCAGCGTATCAATCGCGCTCTGGGTGATTACCGGCAAAGCGGCTTGAATGAGTTCCACATTGGTCTCATCTATCTGTATTGGGGCGAATGTTACGCTGCTGAGAAACAATTTGTCATGGCCTGGCGGCACTGGTCCATGGCTCACGGGCAGGTGGCTGACCTGAGCCTGTCTCTGCTTGGTCGTGGTTATGCCGAAGGATTGGCGCATCATTACGAAGCGGCCCTGGTGAGTTTTGGTAAGGTCGGGCGATACTTTGATCGCCTGCCACAACAACCCAGCATACAGATGAACTTCTATGTGAAGTTGCAGCGCTATCTTCGTGAAGCGCAAGAACTGTGTAGCCAGAAAATGCGCCAGCGGCCAATAGAAGTGCCAGAAGAATCGGGGCAGCTACGGGAGGGGAATGGATTTGAAGAAGAGAGCCAGCATACGCCGCCCGAAGAAACAACGACAGCCGACGAGCCGGCCCAAGAATCCGGCGAGACACATGAACCCCCCCCGCCGCGTACTAATTTGTCCGATGACCCGTTGCCAATTGATGGTCATGTGAAGGTAGACGGCCGTTACCGTTGGTATCTGGTGGAACGACGGCAAACAGATGATTTTATCCCCCAAATTCATTCTCAGGATTGGTTGCTGGTTTTTATGCAACCGGATCAAAGTGATTTAACTCATACCGAAGAACAGCCCATTGTCATTGTGTGCCAATCTGTTAGTGGGAGTACAATTCATCTGCGACCGCATCCCTCGGAGCAGATAGGGCAAGGCTACCGCATTTACCTGCGCGAATCGCGCGGCGAAAGCTGGTCTTTTGTTCGCAACCCGGAAACAGGCGAAGTATTCCTCACTCCCGAAGGTCGGGAAGATGTGGTAAATTTAGAGAAAATTATTGGCATTGTGGTTGGCCTATGGCGGCCGGCAAAGCAGATGGTGGATGACCAATAAAAGGTCATTCCCCTCAGGAAGCTGTGGAGGAGACGATGGGCGATCATGTGCTTGTGGTGGGGGCCACTCTGCTGGATACCAAAGGCAAACCAGAAGCGGGATTAGAGCCAAACACCTCCAATCCGGCTATTGTGCGGGTGACGCGCGGTGGCACCGCGCGCAATGTGGCCGAAAATTTGGGCCGTCTGGGCGCCGATGTAGTACTGCTCACCGCCATTGGTGATGACCTCATCGGTAATCAATTAGTGGAGCAAACGGCCGAAGCTGGCGTGGATGTGACTAACGTGCAGGTGATTGCCGGGGAACGCACCGGCACTTACATGGCAGTGCTGGAAGAGGATGGTTCGCTGGCGGTGGCGCTGGATGATGTGCGGGTGATGCAGCATATCACGGCCGTCTACCTCTATTACCACCGCCGCCTGTTCAAAGAAGCGGCCCTGGTGATGGTGGATGGCAGCCTGACGCCCGATGCCCTGAAAACGGCCGTGACCCTGTGTGAAAAATACAACGTCCCCCTCTGTGCTGACCCTTCCTCGGCACGATTGGCTTATAAGTTACGGCCGTACCTGCCCAATCTCCACCTGGTTGTGCCCAATGAAGCCGAAGCCGCCGAATTATGTCAATGTGATTACGAAGGTTTTGACCCTGACGCCAGCCTGGATTTAGCGCGCCGTTTGGTGCGTATGGGTGTCAAAAACAGCGTTGTCACCCTCTCTGACTTTGGCCTGGTCTATGCCACCCCGGACGAAACAGGCTATCTGCCCCCTTCCTACTCGGATATGGTAGACAGCACCGGCACCGGCGATGCCGTCACCGCCGCTGTCATCTTTGGTCTGCTTAATGATCTGCCGCCCCGCGAAGCCATTCGCCTGGGCGCGGCTGCCGCCAGCCTCACCTTGCAAACCAACGAAACCGTCGTCCCCGACCTCAGCCTGGATATGCTGTATGAACATCTCATTGTGTAAAAGTGGCAGGTTGCTAAGTGTCATGTGTCATGTGTCAAGTTTCACGAACTTGACACATGACACATGACACATGACACATGACACTCATGAATAATCTCCTCGGCTTCATCATCTGTCTTGCCTACGTCTTTGCCATCATCGGTCTGGCCGAAGGGTTGCGCCGTTGGCGCGGGTATGGCAGCGGTTTTACGCGCAAAGTGATCCACATTGGCGTGGGCATGATGAGCTGGTTTTTGCATTTCCTGTTTGATAATCCCTGGCCGTTTGTGGCCGCGTGTGTGGCTTTTATGGTCATCAATTTGTTGGACTGGCGCTACGGTTTTTTTGCCGCCATGGCCAGCAGCGACCGCTCCAACCTGGGCACGGTTTACTTTCCGCTGGCAGCCGGGGTAGTAGCGCTGGTGTTCTGGGATCAGCCGCCGCTGATGGTGGCGGCGCTGATGCCGTTGACGTGGGGGGATGGCATGGCGCCGGTAGTGGGCAAGGCTTACGGCCGTCGCCACTACATTGTCGCTTCCCACACCCGCACCTATGAAGGCTCGCTGGGCTTTTTTGTGGCCTGTTTCATCTTTACCTGGCTGGCCCTGTGGGTCATTCCCGGCTCGCCGGCCATCACCCCCCTGCAAGCCCTGGCTCCCGCCCTCATCGTCACTATCGTCACCACCCTCATCGAAGCCATCTCCATCTGGGGCCTCGACAACCTTACCATCACCGCCGCCGCCATTCTCATTCTGTCACTATGGCCGTTTTAGTGCCCGTAATCGGTAATCCGTAATCGGTCATTGGTCATTGGTCATTAGTCACTGGTCATTCCCTGACCTGTTCACCCTTTCCCCTGTTCACCTGCTCACTGCTCACTGTCCACCGCTCACTGTCCACCGCTCACTGTCCACCGCTCACTGTCCACCGCTCACTGTCCAC
>JAHDWK010000009.1:6189-246810 GCA_023382655.1 Anaerolineae bacterium
GCTCACTGTCCACCGCTCACTGTCCACCGCTCACTGTCCACCGCTCACTGTCCACTGTTCATCCCTTCCCCCACCCTTCCTCTCCCACCAGGGGCACAAACTTCACCGGGCCGAGGTTGATGTGCTGATAGTCGTCTTCACTCAGGCGTACCAGCCGCACCAGGTTTTGGCTGCCTCGTTTACCCACCGGCATCACCAGACGGCCGTACGCCTTCATTTGCTGCTTGAGTGAGGGCGGTACAATCGGCCCGCCCGCCGCCACCACAATGCCATCATACGGCGCCGCCGGCGGCCAACCTAATGAACCATCTCCCTGATGCACCTGCACATTGGCATAACCCAACGTCGCCAGCCGTTCACGGGCATACTGCACCAACTGTTCATGCCGCTCCACTGTATGCACTTCGGCCACCATGTGGCCGAGCAGCGCCGCCGCATAACCAGAGCCGGTGCCAATTTCCAACACCCGATCCGTTGCCTGCAAATCTAACGCTTCCAGCATGTAGGCCACCACATAGGGTTGGGAGATGGTCTGGTGGGCGGGGATGGGCAGGGGGCTGTCTTCGTAAGCGTAATCGCGGTACTCGTCCAGCACAAATTGTTCACGGGGTACGGTACGCATGGCGCGGAGCACGGCCGTGTCCTCAATCCCCCGCTCCATAATCTGTTCGCGCACCATCCGTTCCCGTTGGGCAGCAAAGTCATTCACCAATAAACCCTCCATATTTTGTCGCCAATTCTAGCATAAAGCGGGTACGGCCGTACCGCTTTCGACCAAATGAGCTATAATATGCGCCGGCAATGATCAGGGCATAATCTCATTTAAATTGTTCTTTTTCTCTTTGCCCCTTTTGCATCTTTGCCTCTTTGCGTCAAAAGTTTTCAAAGGCTTACAATGGCATATTCTCCACCCGAAAACATCCAGGAAATCCTGAAGAAACTGCCCATCAAACCGGGCGTTTATTTACATAAAGATAAATACGGCACCATCATCTACGTAGGAAAGGCGATCAACCTGCGCAGCCGCGTCCGTTCCTACTTTCACGAAAATGTAGACTCCATCAAAACCTCCCGCCTGCGCCGCGAAATCTTCGAACTGGAAATCATCACCACCGAAAGTGAACTGGAAGCGCTGCTGCTGGAAAACACTCTCATCAAGAAGCACAAACCCAAATACAACATCCGCCTCAAGGACGACAAACGCTACCCCTACATCAAAATACATTGGCAGGATGACTTCCCCAAAGTGACCGTCACCCGGCGCATGGAGCGGGACGGGGCGCGCTATTTTGGCCCTTACACCTCCGTTTGGGCCGTCCACCAAACGTTGGACATGCTGCGCAAAATTTTCCCCTACCTGACCTGTGATCGCATCATCACCGGGCAGGACGAACGCGCCTGCCTCTACTTTGACATCAAACTGTGCAACGGCCCTTGCATTGGCGCAGTCAACCGGGAGCAGTACCGGGCCATGATTCAAGACCTGATGGATTTTCTGAATGGCAAGTCAGAACACATTGCCAAAGAGATTGAGCAGAAAATGGCAAGGGCGGCGGAAAATTTGCAGTTTGAGAAGGCGGCGGAGTATCGGGATCAGTTGACGGCCGTGACCAAAGTCATCGCCAAACAAAAAGTCATCTCTGCCGCCAACGCTGACCAGGACGTCATTGCCTTCGCCCGCGACCAGGGCGACGCCTGCGTCCAGGTCTTTTTCATACGTTATGGTAAGTTGATCGGCCGGGAATACTTCATGCTCGATAATGCCGAAGGCGAAACTGACGAAACCATCCTCAGCGACTTCCTCACCCGCTTCTATGACGAAGCCGCCCACATCCCCAAAGAAGTGCTGCTGCCCAGCGAAGTCTCCGAAGCGATGGTCATCGAAGAATGGCTGCGGCGAAAACGCAACACCAAAGTCACCATCACCGTGCCCCAAAAAGGCAAGAAAAAAGAACTGGTGCAAATGGCCGCCACCAACGCCCAGGACACGCTGAACACCATTCGCCAGCAGTGGGAAGCCGACCGCTCCAAACATGTGCAGGCCATGGCCGAACTGCAAGAGGCCCTGAATTTGCCTACCCCGCCGGCGCGCATTGAATGTTACGACATCAGCCACACGCAGGGCACCAACACCGTCGCCTCCATGGTCGTTTTTGTGCAGGGCGCGCCCAAAAAGAGCGACTACCGCCGCTTCAATATTCACACCGTCACCAATGACGACTTTGGCGCCATGAAAGAGACGCTCATCCGCCGCTTCCATCGTTACCAGGAATCATTGGCGGGTGAACTGCACGATGCCAGCCAGATCGGCAAACAAAAAGATACCGCCTGGGCCATCTTGCCCGACCTGCTCATCGTAGATGGCGGCAAAGGTCAGTTGAGTATGGCCGTGGACGTGCTGCGCGAATTTGGGCTGGAAGGGGAAGTGCCGTTGGCCGGTCTGGCCAAACAAGAGGAAGAGCTATTTGTGCCCGGCAATCCCCGCTCTATTCTGCTGGATCGGCGGTCGCAGGGGTTGTATCTGGTGCAGCGGGTACGGGATGAGGCCCACCGTTTTGCCAACGAGGGGCACCGCAAGCAGCGGTCAAAGGTGGGCACGGCTTCCATTCTGGACAGCATCCCTGGCGTTGGCCCCAAGCGGCGCAAACTGCTGCTGGATCGTTTTGGCTCGCTGGACGGCATTCGCCAGGCTACTGTGGAAGAGATCGCCACCGTGCCCGGCATCCCCATCGAAGTGGCCGAAGCGGTGAAGGCACATCTGGACTGAGGCCGGGCAGTCGGCGTATTCCCTTAGCATGAATGTGCCATTCCGAACCCTTGCATGAAGGTGAGGAATTTTTCACCCGGCTACGGCCGAAGCTGCCGCGCTTCGATCCACAAAGGACGCCAGGAATATACTGGAGGAGAAAACATGCAAGCGACACAACAATTACCGGCTCATTATCAAGAACAATCCAGCCTGGACGCATCCCGTGATAAACAGACAATGGTGATTCTGAATCTGGCAGGCGTGCTGCTGCTGGTTCCTTTTGGCTGGCTCTTTTTGTACCTGTTTGCCACCATACGGCCGGATGTGAGCGCCTATAGCCTGGAAATTAGTGGGCTGGGCAGCTTGTTTCTATTGGGGGGGGTGCTGTTCGCCGCTGTTGGCGTCATTCTTTTACACGAGATGGCACATGGTCTCTTTATCTGGTGGTACACCGGCAGCCGGTTCCATTTTGGCGTGGGCGTTGGTTATGCCTACGCCGCCGCGCCGGATTGGTATTTACCGCGCCGGCAGCATATGGTTATTGCCCTGGCGCCGCTGCTGCTTATTTCGCTTTTTGGTCTGATACTGGTGACGTTTTTGCCAACGGCCGTTTTCCCTTACCTTTTTGTCGCTCTGGTGCTCAATGCTGCCGGTTCTGTGGGCGATCTTGCCATGGTTGGCTGGCTGCTGCTCAAACCGGCTCATACCCTGGTGCGGGACACCGGCCCGGCCATCTTTATCTATTACTAATACCGAGGTTATGATGAAAAGAACAGTGAAATGGATTGCCCTGAGTCTGATTGTGCTCCTGACGTTGCTGCTGGCAGGCAGCTTCATCAACCACACGATTCGTTCGGCGCAAGAAGAAACACTCTATCTGCCACCCGGCCAAATGGTCGCCGTCGGGGACCATAAGCTGCACGTTTACAGCGAAGGGGAGGGGTCAGTGGAGGGGCCATTAACGCTGGTATTTCTGTCGGGCAGCGGTACCAGCGCGCCCACGTTGGATTTCAAGGCGCTCTACGGCCGTCTCTCGGACGAGTACCGCATTGCCGTTGTGGAGCGGGCCGGTTATGGCTGGAGCGAGGTAGGCGACACGCCCCGCGACACCGCCACCGTCCTGGCCGAAACACGCCTGGCGCTGCAACTGGCGGGGGAAAGCCCACCCTACGTGTTGTTTCCGCACTCGATGGCCGGGTTGGAGGCACTTTATTGGGCCAACCTCTACCCCGATGAGGTAGTGGCCATTGTGGGTCTGGACCCGGCCTTGCCCCAAACCTATGAAGTCATGCCGCCACCGCCGCAACTGATGATTTCCCTGATTACGTTTATCGCCCGCACAGGGATCATCCGGTTCGGGCCGGCGTGCCAGGAGTTTGCGGCTGTCAGCGAAGGGCAGTTAACGGCCGAAGAAACGGCTGCCTTCTGCTCCCTCTTTTACCGGCGCACCCTGACGCCCAATATGCTGGCCGAAATAAAGGCCACAGGCAATCCGCAACTGGTAGCTGCCGCAGGCATCCCCGACGTTCCCCTCTTCTTTTTTGTCTCCAACGCCTCGGACCTGCCGCTGGATAACTGGCCTGACATTTTGATCGCTTACGCAGCGGCCGCCGGGGGAGAATCTCTGGCGCTGGATGTGCCCCATTACCTGCACAACTATGCCCCTGACGTGATTGCCGCCGAAAGCCGGGCGTTTATTGAGCGTGTGGTTGGTGAGTAGACACGGCCGTATTTACGGCCGTTAACCCTCAACTCCGGTTCCGCTCCTGCGCCCGTTTTTGGCCACCGTGAATACCTTTGGCTTTGGATACCGGCAGCACAAACAAGACGCCATTGTCGGCATTTTCCAGGCTGCCGAGGGTTTGTTCCGTTACTTCAATGAGCTTATCGGCCATTTCTTCGCTGTCTACGACAGTAAAAATGGTACGGTGACGCTGTTCGGAACGGCGGAAGAAGTCGGCCAGTGAGGGCATGGTGGGTAAGTTTTCCCGAATCCCGGATTTACGGGCATGGCCCAGACCGGTGCTTTCCAGGATGGTGATTCCCCCGACCCCCAACGCTTCCCAGGCGTCCAGGACGGGTGTACAGTCATTCAGATCATTCAGAATGAGAAGAACCATATGGTACATTGCTAAACTCCTTTTACCGGTTGTTTTTGTGCCTGTCCCCTGAAAGCATTGCGCAGCATAGGTGGTGTGATTAAGGTAGCGATGATGACCATAAACACAATAATGGAGAACGTGTTTTGGCTTAACACACCCTGGGAAATGGCGAAGGCGGCCACGATCAGGCCGACTTCACCGCGTGAGACCATGCCGATGCCTAATTGGAGCGATTCCCGGTTGGTGAAGCCGCTCAGACGCCCGCCCAAACCACAGCCAAAGATTTTGCTGAGAATGGCGACCGTGGTGAGGGTGATGGCAAAAATCCAGGCTGACCCGCCGATGCTCAACAAGTCTACGTTCAGGCCGATGTTGACGAAAAAAACAGGTACAAACAACCCATAGGCGATGGCGGATAGGCCGTTGACCAATTCGGAGCGAAAGGGAGTCAGCCCCAACATCAGCCCGACCATGAAAGCGCCGGTAATGCCGGCCACGCCGCCCAGCGCTTCTGAAGCCCAGGCATACAAGAAACATACGACCAGGGCGAAAGCGATCAAACCCTGGAATATCTCTAATTTATTGACCCAGCGGGCCAGGCGGGGGATGAACCAGTAACCGAGAAGCCCGGCGCCACCGAGGAAAGCGACCATGCGGAAGATGACCGTACCCACGGAAGCGCCACCGGTCGCCGTGCCAATGGTAAGCGCCGCGGCCACAGAGAGCAGTAAAATGCCCAGGATGTCATCAAACACGGCCGCACCCAACAGGGCGATGCCCACGCGGCTGCGCAAAACGCCCAGTTCCATCAGCGTTTGGGCGGAGATGCTGACGCTGGTGGCGGAGAGGGCGATGCCCACAAACAGGGCTTCGGTGGGTTTGAGGCCAAAGAGCACGGCCGTGCCATATCCCAATATCACCGGCACAAAGACGCCCATCGTCCCTGTAATCGCCGATACTTTGCCGGATTTGAGCAAATCGGACAGGTGCAGTTCCAGCCCGGCGAGCATCATCAACACCAGCACGCCCAACTCGGCAAATTCGGCCACCGTGATGCTCAGCAATTCCGAGTCGTTAAAGGCGGGAATGGCGTGGAAGATATTAAGCAGGGTAGGGCCAAGAATAATGCCGGCCATCAGCTCCCCCAATACCGAGGGCTGCCCCAGCCGAATGCTGAGATACCCACACAACTTAGCGGCGATGACGATAATGACCAGCGCCAGCAATAGATCTAATAAGTCATGCGACATTGTCTGGTTCCTTGTAACAGGTTTGTCGTTCGTAGTAGGCGATTTATCGCCTGCAAATGGCGATAAATCGCCTACTACAAACGTTTTATTCTTCGCGTCGGGCCAGGACGCGAATGGTGACGTGTTCTCCCTGGCGGCTGAGTTCCACCGTGTCGCCGTCGTTGATGTGGGCAATGACATCCGCGTCGAAGGTATAGGCGTAAGGGATGCCTTCCAGGGAGCAGGCGGGGGCGCTTTGCTGGTCAATTTCGGTGTTGACAATGGCCAGCGGCGCGTTGCCCCGGTAAAACAGTTCCAGAAGGACGTAGGGGGCCACGGTGGAGCCGCTGCCTTTGGGGAAGATGGCGATTTTGTGGGCCAGGCTACGGCCGTTCGCCGGATGCCCTTCCTCTTCAATCACCCCTGTCTCCCGGTTCACAAACCCCAATAACGTAATCGGCGTATCCGTCACAAACGCCTCGCCGGTGACGGTGAATGTGGACTGGGAAGGCAGGCCGTGCCCTGTGGCCTGGAATGGGCCGGCGAGCAGTGAGCGGTGAGCAGTGAGCAGTGAGCGGTGAGGGGGCGAGGCTTTCTTCTCTTCTCTTTGCACCCTTTTACCCCTTTGCGCCTTTGCGTCAAAAACCAGTTCGCCGAGGGCAACAGCGATACAGTCGGATAGGCGCATCACGGCCGTGGGGATGCCATTCAGCCCGGACTTGATGTAATGCTCCGCTTTCATGGAGTTGGTGAGGACGCTTTTCACCCAGGCGGGGTCGTAGGGCACCACTTCGGGGCAGGTGTTTTCCAGCAACAGTGCGCCCGCGCTGGTGATGATGTCGGCCATGCCCAGTTTTTGGGCGATGGCTTTGTTGGCCGAGGAGGTGAAGACCCATAGCGGTGGTGCATCGGGATGCACCTGCCGGCCTTTGAGTAGTTCGGCCACCGCCCGCAGTTCCCCGACGGAGGCCTGGGGGCAGCCAATGGCGATGAGAGAGGGGGTGGTGGACGGCCGTAACGCCAGATACTGCTTCTGCAATTCCGCCTCCCCAAAAACAAGCTGCGCCTGGAAATCCCCTGCGGGGACAGGCCCATGCCCCTCCAGATAAAGCAGCGGGCTGCCATAATTGGCGGCCGCGGCCGTCAGCGCCTTCTTCTGTTCATGGCTCAGGTTGGTGGGCAGCCCTTTGATCAACGGAATAGGGCCATAGGGTGTTTTCCAGGCGGATGTACGCTGTTTGCCAATCCAGTCGCCCAAAACAGAAAAGTCGGTGGGGTCGGTCAGAGGGGTGGTGACGATGACTTCCAGGTTGGGGCGGCGGGCGGCTTCGTCCAGCAAGCCGTAACGGGGGGTATAGCCCGTCAGGGCACAGGCCAGCGCCGACAGCCCTGATTCGCGGTTGGTCAGCAGCCCGGTGTAGGAGTTGCCAAAGCAGATGGCGTTGGATTCGGCCCAGGCGGCTACGCCGCTGATCACCAGCGATGTCCCCATCGCCCCTTCCCATTCATAAGGGATGCAGGATTGGGTAGGCTGCACCCCCAGCCGGGTGTAGGCGGCCACAATTTCCTGGTTGTGTTCCCGGAAATGGGGGGCGGTAATGCGCATAGCGGCAAACTGGTTTTCGTCACAACCGGCGGCGTTGAGGGTGGTGGGCACAGCGACTCTGGCCAGTGGGTCTTGGGCCAGTTTGGCCAGGAATTGGCGCAGCCCCAGCCCGCCGGTCAGCGGCGAGACGCCGGAGAGGTGGGCGCTCTGGATGGGGATCAATTCAGTGGCATTGGCGGTGGCCGCCATATCCAGCAACAGGCGCATCGCCATTTGCCGGGCGACGCCTTGTTCGCCATTGAGCATAGCTTGTTGGTCAGAGTTAAGTTGAATCTTGGCCATATTTTTGTGTTGCCATGCGCATTCGACTAACCCGAATGCGCTTGATGGATTACGGAATACGGATTACCGGTTACGGATGACGGCCGTTACTCGTCCTTTTTTGGTGGAATAGGCCGGAATCCGGTATCAGCTGTCATCCATGATTTGGGGGAAACAACAGTTGGCTCTTCCTGGGGAGTGGGTGAGTGCGGTTTTTTCCCTTCTTGAAAATGTAAAAACTCGCGCTGTGTGGGGTAAGCAAAATCAATATCCCCATGCAGCCGGAAGGCGCGTAAGACGGCCTCCCAAATTTCGTGCTCGCTGCCCCGTTTGCGGCGTGGGTCTACCAGATAACGCATGGTCAACACCACGCCGCTGTCAGCCACACGAGTATAAATGATTGGCTCCAAACTGCCATAGGAAATGACGAAGCGGTCTGGTCGTTTTTCATACTGGCGGACGCCTTCTTTCACGTCCGGCGCCAGGTTTTGGATGACGTTATTCAGAATGGCTTTCGCTTTTTCCCAGTCACTTTCAAATGTGACCATCACCGGGATTTCGTTCCAGATGAAGGGGTAGCCCTGGTGGGTGTTCACCAGCGGTGTCTTAAAAACCATGCCGTTGGGGATGTGGACGACGCGCCCGGTGCTTTGCTCGGCGTCTATGCGTTTGCCCACTTCCAGCAGGCTAAAAGCGAAAACACGAATGTCAATCACATCCCCCATAATGCCATCAATTTCAATGCGGTCGCCCACGGCAAACGGCCGTCGCCAGACAATAAACACCCAGCCCGCCACCGACATGATCGGGTCTTGCAAGGCAATGGCGATACCGGCGGAAACCAGCCCCAGGTACGTGACCAGCGTATCCACCCCCGCCAGCCAGATGCGCCCCACCAGAATGATGCCCATGATGACAGTGACATACTGCACCACCTTGCGCCAGTTGTAGAGCATACGTGGGTTTTTGCCGAACTGCCGGTTCACCAGCCGGTAGCCCAACCCGCGCAGCGCCCACAGGATGAGCAGGATGATAAGAGTCTGGATGATACGCGCCAGCAATTCCACCCCCACATTGAGGTTGAAATACTCCTGCAAGAGGTCGCGCACGGCCGTGAGTAATTGTTCCAGCATGGCGTGAGTTTACATCAGACCAGGGTCACAGGCACAAATTTTGGTTGGTAGTTTACAAGGGGGTGATGCAGACGGACGTTTCGTCAAAGCGCAGCATTGGCAGCAAAACGGCCGATATTTGCTTCGCTAACCAGTCTGAGCAAAGGTAGTATATTGGCTTTGATCCAGCACTTTGACTTCTCGCTCAATTTGATCGCCGTAATCATTTTGAGCGACTTCCAGATCGTACCGGGCCTGCAAACGCAGCCACACATCCGGGCTGGTGCCAAAATAGCGTGCTAACCGCATGGCGGTATCGGCCGTAATGGAACGTTTGCCGCTGATAATCTGGCTAATGCGCAAAGCGGGCACACCAATATCTTTGGCTACCCGATATTGGCTCAAACCCAATGGCTTCATAAAATCTTCGGCCAAAACTTCGCCAGGATGCACGGGCAATAGTTTGTCTTCCATCATCAATACTCCCTATACGCGATAATCTACAATTTCCACATCAAAGGCACAGCATATACGCCATTGATCGTTGATACGAAAACAACAGCAAGGATCAGCATAAGAGCGAATGTTGGTGATTAAAATTCCTTTCTTTGACCCTTTTGCCAGGTTTTAAGGGCGGCCGATGCGTCTGGTGTGCCAATATTGACTAAGGCCATTTCTGCTGCTTTGCGAACGTCAGAATCATATTGTTCTTCTAACGCTTCGCTCAAAGCGATAATTGCATCATTACCCCCAATCGCGCCAAGGGCATGAGCGGCTGCTGCCCGAATATCGCTTATTTCGGCAGTCAGAGTACCCCATAGAAAGAAGTGTTGATCGAATCTTTTTTTCTCGTTGGGTATAGACGATGCTGCTTTCCAATCTTGCTCCCACTTGGCGATGAGTTGTTCACATTTTAGAGCGACGACAAGAGCCGGTATTGAGCGAACATCTCTAATTTTTCCCAGTGCTTCGGCAGCGTCAATTCTCACCCACTCATCTGAATCATTTAGCAGTAACTCACACAAAATAGGAACACATTGTGTATTTTGCAAATTCCCCAGCGTTTGAACTGCCCTCATACGGGCATCTCTATTTGGGTGATGTAATTCTTCAATTAGTTGAGTAATGTCCTTTGTCATGCCCACTTTTTATTCAGTCCCATAGGCGCGCAAGCCCACACGGCCGTACCCCTTCTCTCTACTCCTAATTAAAGCGGCAGGGTCATCTGCTCCAGTTCGGCCGCCAGGGTGGCGGCCAGTTGAAAAGTGTTGGTAGATGGGCCATCTGGTGGGGTGGACACGGCCGTCAGCTTACGCAGCGCCCGCTCCTGCAAATCTACACTGACGAGGGGATCTTGGGCCACGGCCGTTAGCACCGCCACCCCCCGTTCTTCTTCTCCCACCGCCCACAGCCATTCGCCCACACCCACCAGCACCGTATTGGCATACGTGTGCAGCCCGGCGGCGACGACCAGTTTTAACCCCTGCAAATAATAGTCCCGCGCCTGCGCCCACTGCCCCTGGCCGGTGGCTGCGTCGCCCAGCCCGGCATACGCCCGCGCCAGCCCCATCCGGTGGTGAATGTCCTGGTAAATTTGCCGCGCTTCGCCAAAAGCCTGCGCTGCGCCGTCCCATTTCCCCTGCCGTCGCTGGCTTTCACCCAACATCAGCCGGGCCATGGCCATGCCGGTCAGGTTGTCCACTTTTTGGGGTAGGGCAAAGGCGGTTTCAAAATGATCATCAGCCGCAGCAAAATCTGCCAATGCCAGCGCCGATTTGCCCAACTCCATGTGGCAATATCCTAAAAACCAGGGATCGTTGAGTGGCTGGGCCAGGGCAAACGCCTGCCGGGCATGGTCTTGCGCGGTGGTGTAGCTGCCCAGAGCAATGCTGGCCCCAGACATTACAAAATGGGCATACGCCTCATTGCGTGGGTTTTGTTCGGCGCGAGCCTGGGCCAATGCTTTTTCACCGAGCTGTACGGCCGTCACAAAATCCGAGCGCATCCAGGCCACAATGCTGCGAATCACCGAGGGGTCGGTGCCCAGGCCGGGTGCGTGGGCGATGGCTAATTGCGCATAGAGCGTTTCGCTGGCCTGCAAGGCCGCATCCGCGTCCGCCAGTTTGCCCGAAATCATGTGGGCGTTGCCCAATTCCAGCAGGGCATAGGCCAGCACCCGTTGGGCGTCAGGTGTAGACAAGGGGGTGAGGGCGGTCACGGCCGTGTCAAACCGCCGGTAATGCTCTTGATAGTAGCTGTAATGGGCCAGATAGAGCGCCAACGGCTGCGCCATTTTAGCCAAAACCGCCACTTCCTGATGGGCAACCGCCCACTCCCACACTGCCCGGATGTTATCTTGTTCCTGTTTGAGGGCGGCCAGGGTGGGCAGGTCACGCTGGATTAGCTGCGGCAAACGGCCGCTGCAAAAGTCGGCATAGGCGGTGGCGTAAGCGGCCTGTGTTTCCGCAAATGTGGTGGGGATGGCTTGTAAACGGCCGTAACCAAATTGGCGTACCAACGGATGCATGGTGTAATGTGTTTGCTGGCGGCGTTGTAATAACGCCTTGTCCAACAGGTTAGTCAGCGTGCCCAGGTCAGCGCCCGCGACCTGCCGGGCTGTCGGCCGGTCAAATGGCCCCTGAAACACGGCCAGCCGGGCAAAAACAGCCTGCTCTTCAGCCGTCAGCCGCTGCCAGGTCTGGTTAAGAATCGCCTGGATGCTGCGCTGGCGTTCGGGCCGGTTGGCCTGCCGTGCCTGAAGGATGTCCAGGTCTTGCCGGATTTCGGCCACGATCTCGGCGACGGTGAGGGTTTTGGTCCAACTGGCTGCCAGTTCCAACGCCAGCGGCATACCGCCTGTCAGATGGCACAGATCAATCACACCAGGGAGTTCTTCGGCCAGGGAAAACTGAGGACGAGTGCGGCGGGCGCAGCGGGCAAAAAAGTCCAGCGCGTCAGCGTAGGGGGCGCTTTCGCCACCGGTTTCGTCGGGCAGGGCCAGGCCACCCAATGGGTACAGCCATTCGCCATGCAGGTCTAGCGGTTCGCGGGAGGTGATGAGCAGGCTGAGCCGGGGCGCGGCTGCCAGCAAATGGCCGACCAGTGTGGTCCCATCCAGCACCGATTCAAAGTTATCCAGTACCAGCAGCAGGTGGCGCGGCGCCAGATAGTCGGCCAGTTGCATTTCCGGTGATGTGCTGCGGGTGAGGGGCAGATTGAGAGCGTCGGTCACGGCCGTGACCAGCAGTTCACTCCCGGCCAATGACGATAAATCTACGAAGACGACGCCGTCGGGGAAGTGGGGTACGGCCGTGGCTGCCAGTTCCAGCGCCAGCCGCGTTTTGCCCATGCCACCCATACCCATGACGGTCAGCAGCCGGCAGTTGGGGTCAAGCAACTGCATCCCCAGGTGTTCCAGTTCCGCCCGGCGGCCGACGAAGGGGGTGAGGGGACGAGGAAGTGACAAGGTGAAGGGGTGAAGGGGTGACAAGGCGACAGAGTGATCTGTGTTCACCGTCCGATTGATCCAATCGGCGTCACCTTGCCACCGTCCGATTGCGGCAATCGGCGTCACCTTGTCATCTCGAATAGATTCAAAGAGGGCGGTGGTTTCCGTGGTGGGTTCAATGCCCAGTTCGTCGGCGAGCAGGCGGCGGCAGGTTTCGTATTGGGCCAGGGCGGCGCTGCGTTGGCCGCTGGCAGCCAGCAGGCGCATCAGGTGGCGGTGGCTTTCTTCGTGCCAGGGTTCGATGGCGAGCAGTTTGCGGGCCAGGGGGATGCCGGTGGTGTGGTCGTTTTGCTGCCCGGCCATGTTTAGCCATTTGCTGAGTCCGGTCACGGCCGTGTGCCGCCATTGCTCCCGCTGCCCCGTGACCCACTCTTCAAAATCTGGCGCGTTGGGCAGATAAAAGTCATCTAGAAAGTCACCGCGATAAAGGTCAAGGGGTGATTGGTGATTGGCGGTTGATTGAATCACCAATCGCCAATCACCAACCTCTAATCGCTTTTGAAATTCACTTGTATCCAACCAGAAATCAGTTAACCCAATTTCCAAACGACTGGCTTGCAGAATCTCTGCGGGCAGGAATTTGCGTAATTTGGAGAGGGTGAGGCGCAGGTTGGCGCGGGCGGTTTCTTCGGGCATGTCGCCCCAGAGCAGCCCGGCCAGGGCGGTGCGGGAGTGGGGTCGCCCGGTAACGGCCAGATAAATGAGCAGCGCCTGCCCTTTGGCCGAGACGAGATCGGCCGTGAGCGACTGCGTGAGCGACTGGTCATGGCAGGTGATGTATGGTTTTCCCAGTACGGCGAGTTGGAGCTGCAATTCTGTATTGACCCTTTTCCGCTAAAAAGGCCACGAATTTCACGAATTTTTGTAATGCTTCAGACCTGACAGGTTTATTGGTGCGCCACCTTGAAATTTTGCAAGTCAAAAACCTGTCAGGTCTCTTGTGGTTATATTCTTCGCACTCTTCGCGCCCTTAGCGGATCAAAAAGCTCAAAATTGGGTCTTTTATCATTTGGATAAACGATAAAGATACGATGCAAAAATGATGCCCTGCTAGGATGGCATTATATCGCAACTCGCTTATTAAGACAGACTGCACAGGTTCACAAACCCGTCAGGTCTACCAGGAGAACGAATCATGTATAACCAGATCAACCACAACGTACAGTCCCAATTTGACACCATCCATCGCGAATTAGTGGCGCTGCAAAACCGGCAGCAGGTGTTGCAGAACCAGCAGACCCGCCTCAATCTGCTGCACCAGTTCCAGCAGCACGGTGTTATTCGCTCAGACTATCTGGGCTTCCAGCCCCGTAGCCGCCGCCTGGTCGTTTAATCGGGTTCACAAGACCGCCTTCTTTTCGGGGGATGAACGGCCGTGTCGGGCCGTTCATCCTCGCCTACATGTATTGGAGGTTTTGTCATGGTTTATGACGCGATTATTGTTGGCGCTCGCTGTGCGGGCGCATCCACGGGGTTGTTGTTAGCCCGCAAAGGGCATCAGGTGTTGCTGGTTGATCGTTCGGCCGTACCCAGCGAGATTCCACATGGTCATTTCATCCACCGGGGAGGGCCGCAGCGGCTGCATTTTTGGGGAGTGTTGGCAGAGATTGAGGCGTCTGGCTGCCCGCTGGTGACAGATGTGTTGATGTCAATGGGCGGATCACCCCTGGTGGGTAAAGGGCTGCACCTGGATGGTGTGCCCTTTGGCTGTGGGCCACGGCGGGGGGTACTGGACAAAATCCTGGTGGACACGGCCGTGGCCGCCGGCGCCGAACTACGTGATCAGTTTGTCGTGGAGGAATTTCTCAGCGAAGATGGCCGCATTACCGGCATCAAGGGGCGGGATTTGCGTACAGGCCACCGGTTTACCGAATACGGGCGGATCGTGATTGGGGCCGACGGCCGTAACTCCCGCCTGGCCCAGACCGTACAAGCCCCTGTATATGAAGAGCAACCGGTGGAAACCTTCTATTACTTCTCCTACTGGAGCGGCGTGCCCATTAACCGGTTGGAAGTACATGTAGGCCCGCAGCAGATCATATTTGCCTTTCCCACCAGTGATGGCCTCTTTGGCGTCTTTGTCTCCCGCCCTGTTGCCGAATTTCACCGGTTTCGCGGCGACATCGAAGCCAATTTTATGCAGGCATTGGCCCAGGCGCCCGCATTGGCGGCGCAGGTGCGGGCAGGCCACCGCGAGGAGCGTTTTTATGGCACGGCCGATCTACCCAACTTCTTCCGCAAACCATACGGCCCCGGATGGGCGCTGGTGGGTGACGCCGGACATCACAAAGACCCCTACATGGCTTTGGGCATTGCCGATGCGCTGCGCGACGCCGAGTTGGTAGTGGAGGCGGTACATGACGGGCTGGCCGGTGTGCGTCCCATGCCGGAAGCATTGGCCGGTTACGAGCAGCAGCGCAACGAGCAGTCACGGCCCCTGTACTATGAAAATCTGGCCCGCGCCCGTTTCACACCGCCTCCTCCGGAATTTGCGCAGATACGGGCAGCGCTGCTGAAAAACCGGGATCAGGAAGATATTAACTGCTTTATGATGGTGAATTTGGGCTTGCTGCCCAGAGAAGCATTCTTCCACCCAGAAAATGTAGGGCGGATTATGCAGCGGGCAAATGTGGGAATGGCAACGGCCGTACAGGTCTAAAAGTAACGTGTCTTGTAATGTAATCATTCGGTGGATGTCCTGAGTGATGCCCACCAAAGGAAATAAGAACAATGAAAGCAAATCAAACGAAACAGGCCATTGTTATTGGCGGCAGTATGGCCGGATTGCTCACCGCCCGCGTTTTGAGCGACTATTTTGAACGGGTCACGATTGTGGAACGGGACCCTGTGCAGGATCAGCCCGAAGCGCGTAAAGGACAGCCCCAGACACGCCATTTACATGGGCTGCTGGCTAATGGGCTGCAAATCTTCAGCTACTACTTCCCTGACTTACCGGCAGCGCTGGCCGAACTGGACATTTTTATGGGTGACATGGGGGAAACCATGCGCTGGTATACGCATGGTGGTTACCGCATGAATTTCCATTCTGGTCTGGACGGGGTAACACTGAGCCGCCCGCAGTTGGAGTTTATGATTCGGCAGCGGGTGCTGGCCCGGCCGAATGTGACGCTGCGCGATAACTGCGCCATCAAACAACTGCTGACCACGCCGGACAAGGAGCAGGTAATCGGGGTAATGGTCGAGCAGCGGGGAACAGTGACGGAACAGGTGCGGCTAATGGCTGACTTCACTGTAGATTGCAGTGGGCGAGGGTCACGCACCCCGCAGTGGCTCAAAGAACTGGGTTATGATGCGCCGCCGGAAAGCGAGGTGAAGGTGGATGTAGGCTATGCCACGCGCCTCTATAAGCGTGATCCAGATGATCCACGTGGGCGGCAGTGGGTGTTGGTTACGCCAGATGTCGTGAACGATAATTGTTTTGGCGGTGCTTTTGCCATAGAAAACGGCCGTTGGATTGTGACGATGGGGGGGTGGGGCGGCAACCACTGCCCCACCGATGAAGCTGGCTTTTTGGAATTTGCCCGTAACCTGCCCGCGCCCGATGTGTACAACATCATCAGCCAATCCGAGCCGATTTCGGAGATCATGACCCACAAATTCCCATCGAGCCTGCGTCGCCACTACGAAAAGCTGTCTCATTTTCCGGCGGGCTATCTGGTGTTGGGGGATACCATAGCCAGTTTTAACCCCACCTACGGGCAGGGCATGACCTCGGCAGCGATGCAGGTGCGGGTGTTGGATCAGATATTGGCGGCATCTCCATCTTTGAACAAAGTCGCGCCCGCCTTTTTCAAGAAAGCGGCCAAGGTGGTGGACATTCCCTGGCAAATGGTGGTGGGCGAAGATTTCCGCTTTGCCACCACCAGCGGTGTGAAACCGCCGGGCACGGATCTCATCAACCGATATACGGCGAAGGTGAACCGGGCCTCACATGATGATGAAGTGGTGGGAGCGGCGTTTTTACAGGTGATGAATCTGCTGGCACCTCCACCCAGTTTGTTTAAGCCGCGTGTTTTGTGGCGGGTGCTGCGTTATAAGGAGGAGCGGGAAACGGCCGTGGCTGCCCCGGCAACCCGCCAGCCAATCAGGCAAAATTAGGAGAAGAACCGGTGATTTACAAAAGCCCAATTCCTGATGTGGTGATTCCAAATGCTTCGGTGACTGATTTTCTGCTGCCCCGGCTGGCGGCGCATGGCGACCGGGCGGCGCTGATTGATGGGCCGAGCGGCCGTACCATCAACTTCCCGCAGCTACAAGGCATGATCCATATGTTGGCCGGTGGGCTGCAAAAACGCGGCCTGCAAAAAGGGGACATCGTGGCCATTTACCTGCCCAATTTGCCGGAATTTGCCCCCATCTTTTATGGCACGCTGCTGGCGGGCGGCGCCGCCACGCCCATCAACCCGCTGTATACGCCGGGTGAACTGGCGCACCAACTGCGCGACACGCGCGCCCGTTTCCTGTTCACCATTCCCCATTTCCTGGCGAATGCCCAGGCTGCCGCCGGGGAAGCCTTTGTCGAAGAGATTTTTGTCCTAGGTGAGGCGGAGGGAGCCACTCCCTTTGCCACCTTGTTCCAGCATGATGGGCAGCGGCAGCCGGTGGTCATTCAACCGCAAGAGGACACGGCCGTGATCCTCTATTCCAGCGGCACTACCGGCCTGCCCAAAGGGGTCATGCTCACCCATCATAACCTGCTGGCAAACGTTTTGCAGATAGAGGCGTTGGCCGGACATCTGGCCTATTTCCCGGAGGATGTGGTGCTGGGTATTGCTCCCTTTTTCCACACGATGGGGCTGACGATGGTGCTGGGGCTGTCCATGATTCGCGGCTGTGCCCTGGTGACGATGCCCCGTTTTGACCTGGCGCAATTCCTGGAACTGATCCAGCGGTACGGGGTGACGTTTACCATCGTTGCCCCGCCCATTGTGTTGGCCATGGCCAAACATCCCCTGGTAGACCAGTACGATCTCTCCTCGCTGCGCCTCATCGCGTCTGGGGCCGCGCCATTGAGCAAGGAGGTGGAGGTGGCGTTTGAAACGCGGCTGGGCTGTTGGGTGATGCAGGGTTATGGCCTGACGGAAGCATCGGCGGTGGTGTGCGCGGGGCCGCTGGTCAGAAGCACGAATAAACCGGGCACTGTTGGTTTTGTTGTCCCCAACACGGAGGTGCAGATTGTGGACGTGGTGACGGGGATGGCGCTTGGGCCAGGGGAGAGAGGCGAATTGTGGCTGCGCGGCCCGCAGGTGATGAAGGGATACCTGAACAACCCGGACGCCACCGCCGCCATGTTGGACAGCAACGGCTGGCTGCACACCGGGGATATTGCCACTGTGGATGAGGATGGCTACTTTTACATTGTAGACCGGCTGAAGGAGTTGATTAAGTATAAGGGGTTCCAGGTAGCCCCGGCGGAGTTGGAGGCGGTATTGTTGGGGCACACAGCCGTGGCCGATGCCTGTGTCATTGGCAAACCGGACGAAGAAGCAGGGGAACTGCCCAAAGCGTTCATCGTCCTCAAAGCCGCCGCCCAGCCAGAAGAGATTATGGCCTATGTGGCTGAGCGGGTTGCCCCGTACAAGAAAGTCCGCGAGATTGAGTTTAGTGAGGCCATTCCCAAGTCGCCCACCGGCAAAATTTTGCGCCGGGTATTGGTAGAGCAAGAACGGGAAAGGGTGACGGCCGTAGCCGCTAATTGAACTGTTTGTCGTATCCTAAATGTGTTACGCTATATGTGATATGGAGTGATTGCCAAAATGGACAAATTTTTACGTGTATTGACGATTGGTAGTGGTATTGGTTTGTTGGTGTTGGTAGCCGGGTATTTCTGGCAGTGGCCCTGGGCGGTAGCCACCTGGCCCTGGCCTGATGGCCCGCTCTCTTACACCTTTATTGCCGGTATTCAGGCGGCCATTGCCGCGGCGCTGCTGTGGATTGGTCTCACCGGGGAGTGGGGGGCGCTGGCCAATGGGGCGCTGAATCTGGTGGTGATGATGGCGGGGTTGGCCGTTTTTTTCTTTGCGCGGGGCTTGCCGCTTTATGCTATCGGCTGCGCCGTATTTGTCTTGTTCAACGCGGGACTTTTCTGGTGGAGTCATCGCCTGCCACTGCGTGATACCCGGCCAACGCCGCGCCTGGTGCGGGGGTCATTTGTCGTGTTTACAGCCACGCTGCTGTTGGTTGGTAGTGCGCTTGTTTTGCGTGTACCAATTATTTTCCCCTGGCCGCTCAACCCGGATTCGTCGGTGATCTTTGGCCTGATTTTTATTGGCGATGCCTTTTATTTTTTGTATGCCGTTCTCCGTCCACAGTGGCATTACGCCGCTGCCCCGTTGTGGAGTTTTCTGGCTTACGATGTCGTGTTGTTGGCGCGGTTTATCCCCCATTTTGGCAATGTGAGACCAGAACATCAGGGGAGTCTGTATCTGTACACGGCCGTGCTGATCTACAGCGCCGCTTTAGCCATCTATTATCTGTTTATCCAGCGAGAGACACGGCCGTTGCTGGTTGCTGCCGGCGGGGTGTCTTAGCGATTGGGAAGACCCGAAGGGTTTCAGAAAACCCTTAGAGTCTGAATCTTATGTCTCAACTGTTCCTGCAAATTTCAGGCTTATTCGCGTTGATCGGGGGGGTGGCGCTGGCTTATTGGCGGTGGATACGGCCGTATCACAGCCGGATTACCCGCAGCCAGCAAAGTTTACTCTTTTTAGTGACGCTCACAGGTGTAGGTGGTTTTGTGGGTGCTTTTGGCTGGTGGTTTGATGTTGGCGCCAGTTTTTCGTGGGATTTGCCGCCGTTAGCGTCACGGATGTTGGCGGCGGCGGCGTGGTCGTTTGCGGTGGCCTGCTGGTTGACGCTGGAACGGCCGTCGCTCGCCCGTTTGCGCCTCATCATCATTATGCTCTTTGTTTACCTCACACCGCTGGCGGTGGCGATTGTGCTGTTTCACCTCGGCCGTTTTGATTGGGCGGCGCCCATTACGTATAGCTTTTTTGTTGTCGTATTGGGCATGGTGGCGCTTACCATCTGGCACTTGTTTCATCCGATGGGCATCATCACTGTGGTGCATGATGGACCGGTGCGGGGATGGGCGCGTGGTTGGTTGTGGGGCACGGCCGTGCTCACTGCTTTGTGGGGAGTGGCCTTGTTTCTCACCGATGCCGGGCCGTCTACCCTGGTGTGGGTGTGGCCGGGTGATCTGCTCACCAGCCGCCTCATTGCCGTGATGCTGTGGACGCTGGCGGCCGCGGCCGGATACAGTCTGCGCTCCACCGATGCCTTGCGGGTGACGTTGGCCGTCATGATCACCTATGGTATTGGGGTGGTCGCTGCCAATGTGTGGAATCCGGCGGCTATCAAACCGCTGTATGTCCTGTTCTTCGCCTTATTAGCTGTTGGCTCCACGGTGATCATCCTGTGGCCAGGAAACAATACCAGTGGTGATCGGGTTTGATGTGTGTCAGAACACGGCCGTAGCTCTCCGCGCCTGGCTTTCGCCAGTAGGGATTGGCGATCACTGATCACCTCTTGAGGTCTGCAAAGTCTACGGCAGGTTGTTTTTTGATTGTTCCTCCGTATAATCGCCTTGTTTAATCCGTGTTCCCTCATTGCGCATATTGATAGCCCTTTGATTACCGATATGGGAACAATGGCCGTTTACAACTGATGGAGGAAAGAAGAATGAAACGTTATTGGTTAACCTGTCTGGCTTTGCTGTTTCTGCTGTTGGCGGCTTGTGGTGGAGGTGAAACCACCACGCCGGCCGAAGAGGGAGAAGAGACCACCACCGGCGAAAGCAGTGGTACAGAGGCCACCGAATCAACTACACCAGCAATCGTCCGCATTGGTTGGGGAGGCAGCCCTGATACGTTGAATCCGGGTACGGCCGTGCTTACCGAAGCGTATACCATCTTTGAACTGGTATATGACGCCATGTATCAATTGCAGCCAGATGGTTCCTATACCCTGGAACTGGCCGAAAGCGTGGATGTATCGGACGACGGTCTGGTTTATACCTACACCTTGCGGGATGGCACTACTTTTCACGACGGTGAACCGTTAACCGCATCTGATGTGGTCTTTTCTTATGATTTGTATGCTGCCCAGGAAGATTTCCCCTTTTTACCGATCTATACCACCTATTTTGACAGTGTAGAAGCGCCGGATGATAAAACAGTCGTACTCACGCTATCCGAAGCCATTCCTAATATCGAAAGCCAACTCCTCTATCTCTATGTGCTGCCGGAGCATGTCTGGTCTGGCTTGCCCAATCCGTCCGAATTTGAAAATACGGACATGATCGGCAGCGGGCCTTTCCAGATGAATGATTACCGCCAAAATGAATTTGTGACATTGGACGCGGTGAAAGACCATTACCTGAAAGGGCCACAAATAGACGGGGCTGTGTTCCAGACGTTTGACAACCCGGATGCGCTGGTGCAGGCGTTGCGCACGGGACAGGTGGATATGATCACGGAAATGCCGAACACGGCCGTTGCCGCTCTGCGCAACGATGCCAATGTTGAGGTTGTTTCTGGCCCACCGCTTGCCCCCTCCGTGGCCGACATCATCTTCAATGTCACCGAACCGGAAAATTGCCCGCCAGATGATGGCATCTGTTCCGGCCATCCCGCTTTGCTGGACCGCAATGTACGGCTGGCGTTGGCTCACGCCACCGATAAACAAAACATCATTGATGTGGTGCTGCTTGGTCTGGGTGTGCCGGGACTCACACTTGTTCCAGATAGCCTGGGCGTCTTTTATAATGACCAGATTCAGGATTATGCTTTTGATATTAATCTGGCCAACCAGATTCTGGACGATGCCGGGTATGTAGATACCAATAACGATGGGGTGCGGGAAACGCCAGACGGCCGTGACCTCATCTTCCGCCTCAACTGGCCCTCTGACAGCGCCAATGCCCCCCGCATGGCCGAATTGTTGGCCGGTAATTGGGGGCAAATTGGTGTACGCACCGAGCAGCAGGCGCTGGACCCCGATGCCCTCACCGCTATTTGCTGCCCCGCTTTCGACTTTGACATTATGCTTTGGGGCTGGGGGTCAGACCCCGACCCCAGTTTCCTGCTCAGCGTCATGACCACCGACGAAATCACCACCGGCACCAACGAAACAGGTTACTCCAACCCGGAATATGATGCCCTCTTCGCCGAGCAGGCGGTGGAATTAGACAAAGACAGACGTATCGAATTGGTACACCAGATGCAGGCCATCGCCCACAACGACCTTCCCTACATCATCCCCTATTACGAACAAACAGTGCAGGCTTTTCGCTCCGATGCCTTTCGCGGCTGGCTCACTGATGCCGGTAAAGTCGCTTTGGAAGACCTCAGTTCGCTGTTGGTGATTGAGCCTGTAAACCAGTAAGCAGTAAGCGGTGGGCAGTAAGCAGTATTTAGGCTACTGCTCACTGCCCACCGCTCACTGCTCACTGCTCACTATGAAACGAAGCCGCTACATCGCGCGCAAGGTAGTTTGGGCATTGGTGACAATCTTGTTTGTCATCACGCTCAACTTTTTCTTGTTTCGCGTGCTGCCGGGTGATCCGGCGCGGGCCGGTGTGCGTGATCCCCGGCTGACGCAAGAGGCGGTGGCCGCGATTCGGGTGCGTTTTGGCCTGGATAAGCCGGTGATCAACTGCTTTCAGACGCTCAATCCGGTTGAGTTTGGCGACTGTTTTATCAACCCGTTGGACACCCAATTTTTCATTTACGTGGGCAACCTGCTGCGTGGCGAATTGGGCATCAGCTATCATACCAACCGTCCTGTAGCAGACATGTTGGTGGAAATGCTGTGGAACACGATCATTCTGATTGGCCTGGGGCAGATATTTGCCATTATTCTGGGCATGGGCTTGGGTATTTTAGCGGCGTGGAAGGCGCGCACGGCCGTAGACCACAGCGCCCTCCTCTTTAGCCTGACGGCCTGGAGTCTGCCCACCTTCTGGCTCGGCATTATTCTGCTTTTCATCGGGTCTACTCATTGGGGATTGCCCATTGGCGGCCGTATCACGCCCGGTGTTGTGTATAACAGTTCCATCGAGCGGTGGCTCGATATAGGCAACCATCTCATCTTGCCTACGCTTACCTACACCATCGTTTTCCTAGGCGAATACATGCTCATCATGCGCAGCACCTTGCTGGATGTGTTATCGGAAGATTACATCCTGACGGCCAAAGCCAAGGGCATCGGCACCTTCCAGATTCTCAAAGACCACGCTCTGCGTAACGCCATGCTGCCGATGGTGACGATTATTGCCCTGAACCTGGGTTTTACCGTTACCGGGGCGATTCAGATTGAGTCGGTGTTTTCCTGGCCGGGTTTGGGTGGGGCGATTTTTACGGCCGTGAACCGCCGCGACTATCCCGTATTACAAGGCGCATTCTTGCTTATTGCCGTCAGCGTCATCTTTGCCAACCTGGCCGCCGACCTGTTGTATTCCTATCTTGATCCCAGAGTGGAAGATTCGTAATTGAGTAATTGGGTAATTGGGTAACTGTGTAATTACCCAATTACCCAATTACCCCACTCCCCCATTATCCATGTCACCATCTCCCCCTCCCATCCGCGGTTTCTGGCGCATGTTCCGGCGCAATCGTATGGGCATGGTGGGGGCTGTCATGCTCACCCTGGCTGTTCTTATGGCCGTTTTTGCGCCTGTTCTGGCTCCCTATGATCCCTACCAGCCGACGCGCGTGACCATAGATGACATCTACGCGCCGCCCAGCCCGGCTCACCTCATGGGCACTGATGACGCCGGCAAAGATGTGTTGTCCAACTTCATTTATGGGGCGCGGGTCTCCCTCATTGTCGGCTTTTTTGCCTCCTTCATCTCCATCTTCATTGGTGGCGTTATCGGCATTAGTGCCGGGTTTTACGGTGGTAAGCTGGAAAACGGCCTGATGCGCTTCACCGACATCATGCTGGTCATTCCTGATTTTCCCCTCATCGTGTTATTGGTGGCCCTCACCAGACCCAACTTACTCAATATCATCCTGGTTATTGGTCTGCTCGGCTGGACGAGTTCGGCCCGGCTGGTGCGGTCGCAGACATTGTCCGTCAAGCAGCGCAAATTTGTGCTGCGGGCGCGGGCTATTGGCGCGGGCAATCTGCACATCATCCGGCGGCACATCTTCCCCCTGGTGCTGCCGCTCATTGTGGTCAATACTGTCCTGGTCATCTCTCTGGCCGTATTGAACGAGAGTGCCCTCAGCTTTCTTGGCCTGTCTGATCCTACCAAGATCAGTTGGGGGCAAATGCTGAATTTTGCCTTCACGCGCGGCGCAATGAGCGCGGGCGCCTGGTGGGCGCTGGTGGCCCCGGGTCTGGGCATCGTCTGGCTGGTATTGGGCTGCACGCTCTTGGGGCAGGGTTTGGAGCAGGTGCTCAACCCTCGCCTGGAAACGCACCATCTATCCGTCGGCTCAAAGATGGTAGCGCGGATGATGGGGATGAAAGGGGAACCACCAGAGGTGAAACCGGTGACTGGAGATTAGAGATTGGAGATTATGCCTTCTGTTGCCCATCATTATCAATTGCAGAAAGCGCCTGTTTTAATGTCCGTTACCGATTTGTCTACGGATTTTTTGTTGGAGAGTGCGCCGCCGGCCCATGCGTTGGTGGACGTGAGTTTTACGCTGCGTGAAGGGGAAGTGTTGGGGCTGGTGGGGGAGAGTGGCTGTGGTAAGACGACATTGATGCTGAGTTTGATGCGGTTGCTGCCGGCCAACGGCCGTATCACCTCCGGCGCTGTCAAGTTCATGGATCGGGATCTGCTTGATCTCAGCGAAAGCGAAATGGCCGATATGCGCTGGAAACATATTGCTATGATCTTCCAGGGGGCGATGAACGCGCTCAACCCGGTGCAGCGGGTGGGCGATCAGATTGCCGAGGCCATCGTGCAGCATAACTATGTCCAGGATAAGGGGGTGGTAGACGGCCGTGTTGCCGAACTGCTTGATCTCGTGGGCATTGGCCCCGAACGCCGCCGCCAATATCCACACCAATACTCCGGCGGCATGCGCCAGCGGGCCATGATTGCCATGGCTCTGGCCTGCAGCCCCCAGATCGTCATCGCCGACGAACCTACCACTGCCCTGGACGTGATGGTGCAGGCGCAAATCCTGGAACTGCTGGACAACCTGCGTCACAAATTAGGGTTATCCATCCTCTTTGTCACCCATGATCTGGGCGTAGTGGCCGAGATGTGTGATACCGTGTTGGTGATGTATGGTGGGGTTACGGCCGAATACGCCAGCGTAGATACCATCTACAATGATCCGCAGCACCCGTACACCCGCGAACTGCTGCGTGCCTTTCCCGATCTCAGCCGTCCCAACGAAAAGTTAGCCAGCATTCCCGGCCATCCTCCCCGGCTCAATGCCCTGCCGCCCGGCTGCCGCTTTGCCCCGCGCTGCCCGGTCGCCTTTGACCGCTGCCACGCCGAACAACCCGCCCTGCACCAGGTGAAACCAGGCCATTGGGCGAGCTGTCATCTGGTGGAGAATTCAGTGAACAGTAACCAGTTAGCGGTGAGCAGTAAGCAGTAAGCAGTTTTCATTACTGTTCACTGCTTACTGCTCACTGTTTACTCTTTTATGATGATGTCAGCTATTATCGAAGTCACCCAACTCCGCAAACTGTTTCCCGTCAAAAAGAGCGGCCTTTTTGATCGGAACGAGAAATTTGTCCATGCGGTAGACGATGTCAGCTTTACAGTGGAGCGAGGGGAAGTGCTGGCGGTGGTGGGCGAGAGTGGCTGCGGCAAATCCACCCTGGCGCTGACGCTGATGGGGTTGGGAAAACCAACGTCCGGTGTGATCCAGATTAATGGGCAAAACATAGCGGGGTTGAACGGCCGTGAAATGCAAACAGTCCGCCGCCATGTGCAGATGATTTTCCAAGACCCCTACGAATCGCTCAATCCGGTGATGACCATTGCCGACATTGTGGCCGAACCGTTGCAGGTGCATGGCCTGGTCAAAAATAAACAAGAACGCCAGGAGCGGGTGATTCGGGCGCTGGAAGACGCCGGTTTGAAGCCGGCCATCAATTTTATGCACCGGCTGCCCCAAGAATTGTCGGGCGGCCAACGACAGCGGGTGGTCATTGCCGGGGCATTGGTGCTGGAACCGGAACTGCTCATTGCCGACGAACCGGTTTCCATGCTCGATGTGAGCATTCGCGCCGAGATTTTGAACCTGCTGTTGGAACTGCGGCAGACACGAGGCATTTCCATTGTGATGATCACCCATGATTTGGGCACGGTGGGCTACGTGGCCGACCGCATCGCTGTCATGTATCTGGGGCGGATTGTGGAAATTGGCCCGGCGCTCCAGGTGTTGCAAAACCCACAGCACCCTTATACCAAAGCTTTGCTTTCCGTCGTGCCCGTGCCCAACCCGCGCCAGCGGCGGGAACGGTTCATTTTGCAGGGGGAGACGCCGAACCCTATTGATTTGCCGCCCGGTTGCCGTTTTCATCCCCGCTGCCCGGTGGCCCAACTCCGCTGCCAGGAAACAGACCCACGGCTACAACCGGTGGCCGCAGCGCATGAAGCTGCCTGCCTGTTGCTTGCCTCTGGCTAAGAAAGATCGCGCCTCACGGCCGTCAGCCCGGCCAACGCCTCCAACCGGTTGCGATCCGTTTCCAGTCCCAGTAAATCACGATATGGGATGTTTTAGGAGGACGGCCGTTCTCCCCCTTACCCCTCACTTCATCATCCCCTGTTTGGGTGCGGTCTTCCCTGGTACCAGCCCGTTTTTCACCGGCTGTTGCGCGATTTTTCGCACGGCCGTGAACCCCGTCGTAGAATCTGCGGCATGGAGATATACCAGAGGAGACCTGTTGGCTGATAGGCCCACCAGGAGAGACAGATGTGACATTGACGGCGGTGGTGTGGTGAGCAAAGAGGTTTCGGTGGGCAAAGGGGGGCGGCACGGTCGGGAAAGCATCCCTGCGGGCTGAGAGGCGGCCGTAGCGCAGGAGTTGTAAGATATAAATAGGATTTTAACAATGGATATGGAGTTAGAAATTGAAATAGCGTATGAACTAATCGTACAATGTCTACTTAAATATGGAGGGTTTGAAAAACAAGAAGCTCAGAAACTCATAGAAGATTCAGGGATGTTCATTTTCAAGTCGGACCTCGATCGTGATCTTTTTCTCCACGAAGAACCTTACTTCTGGGCAATGATTCTGATATACGGCCCAGGCGACAAAGATTGGTATCAAGATCCTTCCTTATGGCCCCCACCAAGTAGCTACGATGAATTAGTTCAAAAGTATAGAGATGAGAGAGATGAGAATACATGACTAAAGAGCGAGCCTATCGCCACATTCGTTTGCCAGTCACCGGCCCGTTTTTGGCCGTTCGCTGCTTCGCTTCTGTGTGGTATTGTTCGCTGGTGCACCCCTGTGGCAGGGAAACGTGTCGGTTTCAGGCCGGATGTGAACGGAGAATGGGGTGGCACGGCCGTGCCACCCATCATCCCATTGCTCATTACCTCATCACCAACGGCACGGCCGTTGCCCCCATACGGCCGTGTTTTTTTGTGTGGTAGGGTAGGGGTACGGCCGTGGAGCGGTTGTACCTGCCGATCTTGCTCAAACCGTAAACCCCCCAAAAGCGCCAAGCAAAGGGCCAAACCACCCCCTTTGCCTGGCGCTGCGAAAAATTTACCTTGACACGGCAATGTGTCATCTTTATAATGTTATGCAGCCTGTATACAGGCGGTATATTTACATTATACACCTGAGTTAGCAACCTGGTTTTTCCCAAAAACCAGGTCTCGCCGTAGTCATGGACGCACTGGAAAGTTATCTGTCGGCGCATCAGGCCGAACTGCCTGAGAACGATTCCCGCCTTCTGCGTGAAGTCGCTTACGAACGCCTCAAAGATGCCTTACGCCATGCCAGTTTACAACCGGGTGAGCCACTCTCCGAAAATCGTATCTCCAAAGCCTTAGGTATCAGCCGTACACCGGTGCGTGAGGCGCTGCAAATGTTGTCCCAGGAAGGTCTGGTGGAAATTATTCCCGGCCGGGCCGTATTTGTGGCTTCGCGTTCATTCCGAGATGTACTGGATGTCTTGCATATTCGGCTGCTGCTAGAGCCTGAACTGGTGCGGATAGCCACGGAAACCATGACCACTGAACAGCTAGATACCATGTGGGATTGTCTGGATAGGATGGACACGGCCGTTGCCCTGGAAGATCGCCCCGCCTGGTCCAGAGCCGACACAGTCTGGCATGAAACCCTCAGCGACGCCTGCCCCAATCGTTTATTGGGTGAACTGTTGCTGCAAATGCGCAACCGTATTCATCGCTACAGTAGTGTAGATAATCAGCTAAAAATTGAACAACTGCGCATGGGTACGGCCGAACACCGGCACATTGTCGAGCAAGTCGCCCGCCGCGATGCTGAAGGCGCAGCTTTAGCCATGCGGCAGCATTTGGAAAGCCTGCGCAGCAACCTGTTTAGTCAACTCATTTACGCATAATCATCTATATCACCACAGCAACCTGCTTCAATTCTAAAGAGGGAGGTGATGTAATCAAAAAGAACTGAACCGATTTGCCACTGTTTTACCGAGTTGAAACATTGCATGAACGCGCCAATGCGTTCTACCGTTAGGAGGAGATATGAAACACATGCAGAGTAAAAGAGCTTTTTGGTTATTACTGGGCGGTTTAATCTTGTTGTTGGCCGCCTGTGGTGGCGGGACGACCGATACGGAAGAACCGGCCGACACCACTACCGAAGAAGAAGCCCCCGCTGAAGAAGCGCCAGCCGAGGAAGAAGCTGCCGGCCCCGCTGTAGATGAACTCACCATTTTCTGGGCGCAGTGGGATCCGGCCGATTACTTGCAGGAAATTGGCAACATGTACGAAGCCGAAACAGGCATCAAAGTCAATGTGCTGCAAGAACCGTGGGGTTCGTTTGGTGATGTCTTTTTTGCCGAAATGGCGGCCCAGGGCACGTCCTATGACATGGTAATTGGCGACAGCCAATGGCTGGGACAGGCCACTACGCAGGGGCATTACCTGGATTTGACTGAGTTTATGAATAGCGCCGGTCTCACCGACAGTGTGACGGAAGCAACCCTCACCTATTACGGTGAATATCCACCCGGCTCCGGCACTTACTGGGCATTCCCCACCGAGGGTGACGCCAACGGCTGGGCCTACCGGAAAGACCTGTTTGAAGACCCTGAAGAAATGGCTGCTTTTGAAGAAGAGTATGGCTATCCGTTGGCCCCGCCAACCACCATGCAGCAGTTGATGGATATTGCCAAATTCTTCACCCGCCCTGATGAAGGACTGTATGGGTCTGCTATTTATACCCAGGCTGACTATGATGGCCTGACCATGGGCTTCCAGAACATGTTGTTCTCCTTTGGCGGCAATTGGTCAGACGAAAACTTCAACCCGCAAGGGGTGATTAACTCGCCAGAATCTGTAGCGGCGTTGGAGTTTTACCGAGAGTTGTATAACTGTTGCCAGCCACCCGGTATGAGCAATGCCTTCTTCACCGAGGTAAATGACGCCTTCATCAGCGGGCAGGCGGCTATGGGCATGAACTACTTTGCCTTCTTCCCCGCCCTGGCAAATCCGGAAGTGAACCCGTATGCAGAAACCACCGGCTACTTTGTCAATCCGGCCGGGCCGAGCGGTGAACATTTTGCTTCCCTGGGTGGGCAAGGGATCAGCATCATTTCCTACATTTCACCGGAGCGGCAGCAAGCGGCCCAAGATTTCATCCGCTGGTTTGGGCAAGATGAAATACAGGCAGCGTGGGCGCGCCTGGGTGGTTATTCGGCAAATAAAGAGGTGTTGGCTTCCGATGAGTTCATGGCGGTGGCCCCGTTTAATGCTGCTTTTGCCGAGACGATGGGGATTGTGAAGGATTTTTACAACATTCCTGTTTACGGCGAACTGCTGCGTGTGGCCCAGGACGAAATGGGGCAGTTTGTAGTAGGTGGGGAAGGCACAGCCCAGGAAGCTTTGGATGCTGTGGCTGAACAACACGCCGAAATCTTGAAGGATGGCGGTTTTCTCGACGAATAACCAATTATCGGTAATCAGTTAACAGTAATCGGTAATCGGTGGACATAAACCGATTACCGATTACCAAATTACCGCACACCGATTCTCGTGGGTGACAGTATGTCTACAACCAGCACATCGTCGGTGGACACGGCCGTGCCCCCGCCCACCACCAAAACCAAACAGCAGCACGCCCTCAGTGACCGTGCCATTATTAACCTTTTCATCTGGCCGACGTTGATTATCTTGATCGCTTTCAACGTCTTCCCGCTGTTTTACAGCCTCTTCCTGAGCTTCACCAACTATTCGGCCATTGCCGCGCAGCAGCCGGTCTGGGTTGGCTTCGACAACTTCAACCGCGTTCTGTTCAGTGAAGATATGTGGCAGGCATTTACTATCACCGGCCGGTACGTTTTGTTTTCGGTGGCGTTGGAGCTTGTCCTGGGTTTTGCGTTAGCCCTGCTCATTCGGGAGCAATTTCGGGGCAGTGGCATGGTGACAACGCTCATCCTCATCCCCATGATGCTCTCGCCTGTGGTGGTGGGGTTGTTCTGGAAATTAATCTACACCCCCACCTTTGGCTACTTTAACTACCTGCTCGGTTTCACCAATCCCGCCACTGCCCCAGACTGGCTGGCCAGCCGTTTTGGCGGCCAATCCATGCCTGGGCTGGCGCTCTGGGCTGTCATCATCGTAGACGTGTGGATGTGGACGCCCTTTGTGGCTTTGCTTATTTATTCCGGCCTCAAAGCGATACCGGATTATTTATATGAAGCGGCCGTCATTGACCGCGCCTCTTCCTGGTTCCAATTCCGGCGCATTACCCTGCCCCAGGTGGCGCCGCTCATGCTCATTGCCGTGTTATTCCGCACCATTGAAGCCTTCACCAAATCCTTTGACCTGGTCATGGGTATGACCGGTGGTGGCCCCGGCGGGCAGACGGAAGTCGTCGCCGTCAAGATTTATCAACAGGCATTCTTGGGCCAGTTTCAGACCGGCCGCGCGAGCGCCTTTGCCTACATGGTTCTTATCATCGTCATTGCGATTAGCAATCTGTATATTCGTAACCTGAACAAGATTAAGGAGGGGTAGGAGCGTATGGCCATACGCTCTTACCGCGAGAATTTGTCATGGCGAAATTTGAAGAAACCGGCCCACGCCATCCTGTTATAGAAAGTACAAGGGTTGATAAAGTTCATCCTCGCGCCCGACTTACCAAAAATCTGCGCGCGTTTTTGGTGATTGTCATTGCCATTATTTTGTTATTCCCCGTTTTTGTGATGCTGATGACTGCCTTTAAGTCTCGCTCAGATGTGGTGTCCATACCGCCCAAACTCATATTTGAGCCAACGCTAGAGGGATTTGTCTTTTTGCTAACCGAACGGTCGCAATTAAGCGGGGCGGCGCTGGAGCAGGCCAGAGCCAACGCCGATGAATTGGGCATCTTTGGGCAGGTGGCGCTGCGCAACGGGCAGCGTATTACTGGCCCTAGCGATTTCACTGTTCGCCTGCGGAACTCAATCATTATCGCTTTTGGCGCGACAGTAGCCTCCGTGACATTGGGGTTGTTCGCTGCTTATGCGTTTAGCCGTTTTAATGTGCCCGGTAAAGATGATTTGATGTTTTTTATCCTCAGCGGCCGTATGCTCCCGGCCGTTGTGGTCACTATTCCCATCTTCCTCATGTACCGCCAGTTGGGGCTGCATGATACACACGCGGGCATGATCCTGATTTATACCGTGTTCAATCTTTCGTTAACGGTGTGGCTGCTCAAGGGGTTTATTGACGAAATTCCGCGCGAGTATGAAGAAGCGGCACTGGTGGATGGTTACAGTCGTTTTCAAGCCTTCTACAAAATCGTCGTACCCCAGGCAGCCACCGGTATTGCCGCCACTACAGTCTTTAGCCTGATTTTTGTGTGGAATGAGTATGCCTTTGCCCTGATGCTGACCAGCCAAAAGGCGCGTACCGCGCCACCGACCATTGCCACTATGTTAGGGCGCGGCGGCATTGAATGGTCAGCCATCGCCGCCGGGACGCTGGCTTTTCTCATTCCCGTTCTTGTAATCATTTTTGCCCTGCGCAAACATTTGCTGCGCGGGGTGACGTTTGGCGCGATCAGGCAGTAATTACAACATGGCAACAATAGACCTGCGACAGGTAGAAAAGAAATTCGGCGATGTGTATGCCGTGAAGCCGGTGGATTTGACTATTGCCAGTGGCGAGTTTGTGGTGCTGCTGGGGCCGTCTGGTTGTGGCAAGACGACGACGCTGCGCATGATCTCCGGGCTGGAAGCGGTGACGGACGGCCGTATCTTTATTGGTGACCGCGATGTAACCTGGCGGCACCCCAGCGACCGGGATATTGCCTTTGTCTTTCAACTGTACGCTCTCTATCCCCATATGTCGGTGGAGAAGAACATCACCTTCCCCCTGGAAGCCCAAAAAGAGCCAGCACAGGTCATCCGGGAGCGGCTGACCTATGTGGTGGAACTGTTGCAAATTCAACATTTGTTACGGCAAAAGCCGGGGTCGTTAAGCGGCGGCGACAAACAGCGGGTGGCGTTGGCGCGGGCGCTGGTGCGCAAACCCTCAGCGTTTTTGATGGATGAACCGCTAGGCGCCCTGGACGCCGATTTCCGGGAGACAATGCGGGCGGAGATTAAAAAGCTGCACATTGCCGAACAGGCAACGACAGTCTATGTCACGCACGACCAGATTGAAGCAATGGCCATGGGCGACCGCATTGTGGTCATGTCGGCGGCGGTGGTGCAGCAGGTGGGCACACCGGCCGAGGTCTATTATGACCCGGCAAATTTGTTTGTAGCCCGCTTTATTGGCAGTCCGGGCATGAATTTGGTCATGGGGAAATTGGCGGGTGGGGTCGTGCATTTGCCGGGTGGGAATCAGTACAAAGTGCCGGCGCGGTGGCTACGGCCGTTAACCACCCACCTGGCCACCGACACCGTCATCCTCGGTTTCCGCCCGGAAGCGGCGCTCCTTCACCCAGACGGCCCGCTCAAAAGCGAAGTGTACGCCAGCGACCTGCACGGTGCGTTTAATATGCTGCACCTGACCTTAGAAGAAGCGGTGATTCATGTCCGTGCTGAACGGGGCGGTCGCATTCAAATGGGCACGCACCTGGCTTTTGATCTGGATGCGGACATGGTGCGCTTTTTCGACCCGCAAACGGAAAAGGCCATTGTGCCAGAGGCGTAACATGACCAACCTGACTCTAAATAACATCACGAAACGGTTCAAAACCCTCACCGCTTTAGACGACGTGGCTTTTGATGTGCAGGACGGCGAATTTTTTGTCTTGCTGGGGCCAACCGGCGCGGGCAAAACCACCACCCTGCGCGTTATTGCCGGTCTGGAAAAACAAGACGCGGGGCATGTGATGTTTGATGGCGAATCGGTGGATGATTTGACGCCAGCGCAGCGCGATGTAGCCATGGTCTTCCAACAGTATTCGCTCTATCCCAACATGTCGGTGTATGACAATCTGGCCTTTCCCCTGCGTTCGCCCGTTCACCGGCTGCCGGAAGCGGAGATCAAAAAGCGGGTAGGGGAAGCGGCCGAGATTTTGCGCATCCAGCACTTGTTGGAACGGAAAACGGCGCGGCTGTCTGGTGGTGAGATGCAGCGCGTCTCCATTGGCCGGGCCATTGTGCGTGACCCGCGCCTGTACCTGATGGACGAGCCACTTTCCAACCTGGATGCCAAATTGCGGGAATCGCTGCGAGTGGAACTGGAGCATATCCAGAAAACGCAGGGCAGCACCACGCTGTTTGTGACCCATGATCAGGTGGAAGCCTTGACGATGGCCGATCGGATTGCCGTCTTGCGCGCCGGGCAAATTGTGCAAATTGGGTCACCCAAAGATATTTATGACCGGCCGGCGTCAGTGTTTGTGGCCCAGTTGGTGGGCACGCCGCGCATCAATTTGTTGCTGGCCGCACGGGACAATGGCGCTTTACACGTTGAAAATAGTTCTATCCAGATTCCGGCGGACACTATTGCTGATGCGCTGCCCGCCAGTTTTACACTAGGGGTGCGACCGGAGGATGTGCAGCCCGGTGAAAATGGGGAGTTCGACGGCCGTGTCACCCTGATTGAACCGCTAGGCGTGGAGACGATTATCCATATTCAATCTGGTGAACAGACAGTGCTGAGTCTGGTTTCCGGCATTTCCCACCTCAAATCGGGCGAAAACGTCAAATTCCACATCGTGCAAGACCGGCTGCATTATTTTGATGGAGAAGGATTGCGGGTGAATTTAGTAGACAGTAAACAGTAAACAGTGAGCAGTTAACTGCTTACCGCTCACTGCTCACTGCTCACTATCCACAAGGGCGTACAGGATTCTAAAGAATGAAGATCGGTATCAATACCTGGGTGTGGACAGCACCCCTGACAACAGAGAAATTAGAGGAATTGGTTCCCCGTGTAGCGGAAATGGGGTTTGATTGGATTGAGTTTCCACTGGAGAGCATTGGTGACTTTAACTATGCGCGGGCAGCGGCATTGGTCAGGGAATATGGATTAGGCGTTAGCACGTGCGCGGCCATGGGGCCAGATCGCGATCTAGTGCATCCGGACACGGCCGTGCAAAAATCCGGTCAGGCCTACATCCAACAGGCCATCGAAGCTACCCAGGCCATCGGTGCTATCAACCTGGTGGGGCCAATTTATTCCGCCGTCGGCCGTACCTGGCAGGCCACCGCCGATGAACGGGCGCGTGACCTGGATACCCTGGTGAGCCATTTGCGGTCACTGGCCGCATACGCCGCCGACCATGGCGTGGTGCTGGGTATTGAGCCGCTCAACCGCTTTGAAACCAGCTTCATCAACACTCACCAGCAGGCCATTGAACTGATTGACCGTGTAGACCACCCCGCCTGCCGCATCATGCTGGATACCTTCCACATGAACATCGAAGAAAAGTCCATCGGCGCGGCCATTCGCGTTACCGGTCAGCGGTTGTGTCATTTGCACGCCTGCGAAAATGATCGCGGCGCACCTGGCTCCGGCCATGTGCCCTGGAACGAAGTGGCCGGCGCCTTACACGATATTGGCTATGACGGCCCGGTGGTGATTGAATCATTTACGGCCGAGGTGCAATCTATTGCCAAAGCGGCCGCCATCTGGCGCAAACTGGCCCTCACACAAGACGCACTAGCGGTGGAGGGGTTGGCATTTTTGCAGGCATTGTTGGGATGAGATTGGGAGATTGAGATATTGGGATATTACCTCAATATCTCAATCTCCCACTTAATACCAGACACTGTAGGAATCCGATGAGTAAGACCATTGCCGTTATCGGCGCGCTGGACACAAAAGGAGCAGAATTCGCCTTCGTCAAGGCGGAGATTGAACGGCGTGGGTATCGGGCGCTGATGATCAACACCGGTATCATGGGCGAACCGGCCTTTGTGCCGGATATTGCCGCCGAGGTGGTCGCCCAGGCGGGTGGCCGTTCGCTGGCCGATTTGCGCAAAGAAGGTGATCGGGGCACGGCCGTTGCCACCATGACCACCGGTATCGCCACCATCGTCAAAGAGCTACACGACCAAGTCAAAATGGATGGCATTTTGGGTATGGGCGGCTCGGCGGGCACAGTCATTGCCACCGCCGCCATGCGCCAACTGCCTATCGGTTTCCCCAAAGTGATGGTCAGTACATTGGCGGCGGGTGACACGGCCGCCTACGTGGGCACCAAGGATATTGTCCTCATCCCCTCGGTGGTGGATGTGGCCGGGGTGAACCGGATCAGCACCCCCATTTTTGCCAATGCAGTGGGGGCGGTAATTGGCATGGTGGACACGGCCGTACCCACCATCGAGACAAAACCGTTGATCGCCGCCTCCATGTTTGGCAACACCACCAAATTGGTAGACCAGTGCCGGGCCATTTTGGACAAACACGGCTACGAAACGCTCGTTTTCCACGCCACCGGCACGGGCGGGCGGACGATGGAGAGTTTGATCAATGAGGGGTATTTCACGGCCGTGCTGGACGTGACCACCACCGAATGGGCGGACGAACTGGTGGGTGGTTTCCTCACCGCCGGGCCGGAGCGGATGGATGGCGCGGCGCGGCAAAATCTGCCGCAGGTCATTGCTCCCGGCTGCCTGGACATGGTCAACTTTTGGGGGCCGGACAGCGTGCCCGCAAAGTATAAAGACCGCAAATTTTACTACTGGAATCCCAACGTCACCCTGATGCGCACCACGCCAGAAGAGAACGCCGAATTGGGGCGCATCCTGGCGGAGAAGGCGAATCAATCGGCCGCACCTGTCGCCTTTTTCCTGCCCTTGCAAGGTGTCTCTGTTCTCGATTCACCCGGCGGTGAGTTCTGGTGGCCGGAAGCGGACAATGCCCTCTTTACGGCGATCAAAACCCACGTCCGCCCCGGCATCCCGGTCTACGAATTGGATTGCAATATCAACGACGCTGCCTTCGCCGAGGCAGTGACGAATAAGCTGTTGGAGTTTTTGGCGTGATGCGTGATGCGTGACCGCTTTCTCACGCATCACGCATCACGCATCACGCATCACGCAGGAAAAGATCATGCCATTTATACCTAGAGAAGAAGCCCTCAAACGACTGCGCGAAAATGTGGCGCACGGCCGTGCCATCATTGGCGCGGGTGCGGGCACGGGCATTTCCGCCAAATTTGCCGAGCGCGGCGGGGTAGATTTGATCATCATCTACAACAGCGGCCGTTACCGTATGGCCGGGCGGGGCAGTTTGGCTGGGCTGCTGCCCTACGGCGACGCCAACGCCATCGTTGTGGAAATGGCCGCCGAAGTGCTGCCGGTGGTCAAAAACACGATGGTGCTGGCGGGCGTTTGTGGCACCGACCCGTTCCGCCTCATGCCCGTATTCCTCAAGCAGTTGAAAGAGATGGGCTTTGACGGTGTGCAAAATTTCCCCACCGTGGGCCTGTTTGATGGCACCATTCGCCAGGGGTTTGAAGAGACGGGCATGGGCTATGACCTGGAAGTAGAGATGATCCATGAAGCGCACAAGCTGGACATGCTCACCTGCCCCTATGTCTTTACACCGGACGATGCCCGCAAAATGGCCGCAGCCGGCGCCGATGTGTTGGTGCCGCACATGGGATTGACCACCAAAGGGGCCATCGGCGCGCAAACGGCGCTGACGCTGGCCGATTCGGCCAAACGGGTACAGGCGATGCGCGATGCGGCCATCGCGGTGAACCCGGACATTATCGTCTTGTGTCACGGCGGCCCCATCGCCGAGCCGGAGGACGCGCAGACTATCTTTGACCACACCGAAGGCATTGCCGGCTTCTTTGGCGCGTCCAGTATTGAACGGCTGGCTGTGGAACCGGCCATTGAGGAACAGGCGAGACGTTTTAAGGGGCTACGGCCGTAAAACAAAACCTGACAGGTCTCCCCAGACCTGTCAGGTTTGAAACACGGAGGCATATGAAAGGCAAATTTATCACCAGCGCACAGGTTGACCGCGAGCAGTTGGATTGGGGTGAACTGGGCTGGATCAGCCGCCCCTCGACCACCGGCACAACGGACATCACCGTCATGGAAGTGACCCTCAAGCCGGGCATGGGGCACAATTTCCACAAACATCCCCGGCAGGAAGAGGTCATCACCGTTCTCTCCGGCGAAATTGAGCAATGGTTGGAAGACCAGAAACAAATTTTGCAGCCGGGTGATTCTATTTTTATTGACGCCGACGTGGTTCACGCCTCCTTCAATACTGGCTCGACGCCCGCCAAACTGATGGTCGTCCTCGGCCCATGTGATGGCGAGGGAGGGTATGTGGCGGTTGAAGTGAGTGGCGAAGAACCGTGGGAATCAGTGCGGTAATCAGTGAGCAGTGAGCAGTAAACAGTGATAACTACTATGTACATTCAACACGTTTCCATTCCCCGGCCGCCAGGACTGGCAAGCAGGCAGCAGACGCAGGTGTTTTATGGTGGGTTGCTGGGTATGGTAGAAAAGCCCGTACCGCAATCCATCCAGCATCTTGATCTGGTCTGGTTTGGTGTGGGGGAAATGGAACTGCACTGTTTTGCGGAGGAAGAGAGTGATAACCGCAGCGGCCGTCACTTTTGTCTGGTTGTGGATGATGTAGAGGCGCTACGGGAAAAATTGGTGACGGCCGGTTATAAGCCCTGGAACCCGGAAGGCATCCCCGGACGGCCGCGCTTCTTCTGCCGCGACCCGTTTGGCAATATCATCGAATTTACCACGATTGTGGGTGATTATTTGGAGCTAGAACACGGTTTGTAGTAGGCGGTTTATCGCCGTCAAAAGGCGACGAATTACCTGCTACGAACTGAAGAATTCAGGAGGAAAACATGCCAAGACCAGTTACTTTATTCACCGGCCAATGGGCCGACCTGACGTTTGATACGATTTGCGCGAAGGCGAAATCATTTGGTTATGATGGCGTGGAAATTGCCTGTTGGGGCGACCACTTTGAGGTGGACAAGGCCCTCAGTGATGACGCCTACATCCGTTCCCGCCACGATATTCTGGCCAAACATGGTTTGCAAGTGTTTGCCATCAGCAACCACCTGGTGGGGCAGGCGGTGTGTGACCGTATTGACGAGCGGCACAAGAGCATCCTGCCCGACCGCTTGTGGGGCGATGGCCGTGAAGATGGTGTGCGTGAACGAGCGGCCGAAGAGATGAAAAACACGGCGCGGGCCGCGGCCAAATTGGGCGTCAAAGTAGTGCCCGGTTTTACCGGTTCCCCCATCTGGCATATGGTGTACTCATTCCCGCCTAATCCGCCCGATTTTCTGGAGCGGGGGCTGGCGCTGTTTGCCCAGTTGTGGACGCCGATTCTGGATGTGTTCAGCCAGGAAGGGGTGAAGTTTGCCCTGGAAGTACACCCGACGGAGATTGCCTTTGATATTGCCAGTGCAGAAGCGGCGCTCACGGCCGTGAACCATCATCCCGCTTTTGGCTTCAACTATGACCCCAGCCACTTTGGCTACCAGGGTGTAGATTACGTGGCCTTCATCCGTAAATTTGCCGACCGCATCTTCCACGCGCACATGAAGGACGTCTACTGGTCGCCCCGGCCCACGGAAGCGGGTGTCTTTGGCGGCCATCTGAACTTTGGCGATGCCCGCCGCTTCTGGGATTTCCGCTCGGTGGGGCGCGGCTCCATTGACTTTGAGGAGATCATCCGGGCGCTGAATGATATTGGCTACAGCGGGCCACTGTCCGTAGAGTGGGAAGATGCGCGCATGGACCGTGAGCATGGCGCGACCGAGTCCTGCGCCTTTGTGAAAAGGCTGGATTTTGCGCCGTCGGCGGTGGCGTTTGATGCGGCGTTTGCCAAAGAGTAATGATGTAACGCGATTTGCCAAATCGCATTACATTTCAGAGGAGGAACGATGAGCGATCAATCCTTTACCAGCATGGCCGGGGCGGCAGCTTCCGGCGATATTCCCGAAGTGGGCGTGGGCATGTTGGGTTATGCTTTTATGGGCAAGGCCCATTCCAACGCCTTCAAGACCATTCCCTACATGATGTATCCGCCGCCGGCTATTCCCAAGATGGTGTCGGTGAGTGGACGCAGCGAAACGGCCGTGCGCGAAGCCGCCCGCCGTTATGGCTACAGCAAATACACCACCGACTGGCGCGAGCAGGTCAATGACCCGGAGGTGCAGTTGTTTGACAACGGCGGCCCCAATGACGCGCACGCCGAACCCTGTATTGCCGCAGCGCAGGCGGGCAAACATATCCTGTGTGAAAAACCGCTCGGCCGTACCGCCGAAGAATCGAAGGCGATGCTGGATGCGGTGGAAAAAGCAGGCGTGAAGCACATGGTGGCCTTCAACTACCGCTTTGTGCCCGCCGTGCGCCAGATTCGCAACCTGATTGACAGCGGCGCACTCGGCCAGATTTACCACTGGCGGGCGGTGTACCTACAAGAGTGGATTATGCCCCATTACGGCACGCCCCATATCTGGCGGCTGGACAAGAGCGTGGCCGGTTCCGGCGCGTTGGGCGACCTGGGGGCACACATCATTGACCTGGCCCATTACCTGGTGGGCGATATGACCAGCGTGGCGGCGATGACCAAAACCTTTATCCCGGAACGGCCGTTGGCCGATGGCAGCGGCGTGGGCAAAGTGGACGTGGACGATGCCTTTGTGGCCTGCGTGGAGTTTGCCAACGGCGCGGTGGGCACGCTGGAAGCGACCCGGTTTGCCGGTGGGCACAAAAATTCCAACTGCTTTGAGCTCAACGGCGAGAAGGGCAGCATCCGCTTTAATCTGGAACGGATGAACGAGTTGGAGGTGTTCTGGGTGGGCGAGCAGCCGAAGGAGACGCAGGGTTTCCACAATGTGCTCATCTCCGAGGGCTACCACCCCTGGTGGGAAAACTGGTGGCCGCACGGACACATCATTGGCTGGGAACACACCTTCATCCACGAGATCACCCATTTGCTGGACTGTATCGTCAATGACCGTGCCGTTGGCCCGCACGGAGCAACGTTTGCCGATGGTTACAAGACGGCCGTCATTTGCGACGCCATCGTGCAATCGGCGGAGACGAAGCGGCAGGTGGATATTCGATATTAGTTGCCAGACATCCGATTTCTTTAAGAAATCGGATGTCTAATAACGCGCATGAGTGAACAAGACCCCACCCCCAAAAAACGCCGCGTACCGATTGGTTTGCCAATCACGGCCGTACTTTTTCTCGTCCTCGGTCTTTTTGTCGCGCCGACGCTAACGGCCATCTTTTCCGAGGAGCAGTTGAACCGCAATGCCCTCTTAAGCGGCATCGGCTTCTTGATGGTGTTCATCTCCATCATCCTGTTTTACATCTCGTTCATCTGGTGGCTGGCCCTGCGGCTGAACGGCAAGGTGGCGTACAAAACGTATCGCCTTATCGAATACATCCTGATTGGCGGCATCATCCTGGGCATTGTGGGTATGTTCCAACCCTGGGTCTTCGCTGCCTTCCGCTACGGCTTTTACCTGCTGCTCGTTTCCACCGTCGGCTTCATCGCCTGGAGCCATGTGACGCCGGCGGCGGAGGAAGAGGCGGTAATCCGTGATGCGTGACCCGTGACCCCCTCACGCATCACGCATCACGAGCTAAACTATGGCAACACTACAGCACGAAATGATCCGCTCCGAACTGGAAGAGGTCGTGGGCGAAGAATATATCTCCACCAGGGAAAGTGACCGGCTGGTGTATGCCACCGACTGGTTCTGGCTGCCGCAAATGTGGCTGGATCGGGGCGCACAGCCGACATTGCCGGATTTTATTGTGCATCCGGGCACGGCCGTAGAAATCGCCGAAATCCTTAAAATCGCCAATACCTACCGCATCCCGGTGGTGCCCTGGGGCGGCGGTTCCGGTTCGCAAGGTGGCGCCGCACCCGTTTTTGGTGGCATCATGCTGGACGTGAAGCGGCTGAACCGGATTCTGGAGATTGACGAAACCTCGCTGACGGTCACGGCCGAAGCCGGTATCAACGGCTCGGTGCTGGAATGGGCACTCAACGAGAAGGGGCTGACGCTGCCCCATTACGCCGCCTCCGCCAACTGCGCCACGCTCGGCGGCTATCTGGCCCCACGCGGCTCCGGCACCATCAGCACCAAATATGGCAAAGCGGAAGATATGGTGCTGCGCATGGAAATTGTGCTGCCCACGGGTGAGATCATTCGCACGCCTCATGTGCCCGACCATGCCGGTGGGCCGGATTATTTCCACCTCTTCCTGGGGTCAGAAGGCACGTTTGGCGTCATTACCGAAGCGACGATGCAGGTGGATTACCTGCCGGAAGCGCGGCTGCTGCGGGCGGTCTTGTTCCAAAATTTGGGCCACGCCCTGGAAGCGGGCCGCCAACTGATGACTCGCCGCCTCAGCCCCTTTGTCATCCGTCTGTATGACCCTGCCTCCACGGCCACGCAGGTGAAAAAGGTGCTGGGTTATGAGATGGACGGGGCGTACATGGTCATGGGCTTTGACGGCGACCCGGACATTACTGCCCTGCAAGAGCAGAAGTCGCTGGAGATTTGCCTGGGATTGGGCGGGCAAGACCTGGGGCGTGAACCGGGCGAAAAGTGGTGGGATCACCGTTACCATTTTTACTACCCACCCAACGGCCTGCATTTCCCCTGGATGTATGGCACCACAGAGACGATTACCACTTTTGACAGGTTGGAACAGTTGTATTGGGCACAAAAACGGGCGGTGGAAGAGACGTATGCGGATTGGAATGTGAACTACATCGGCCATTTTTCGCACTGGTTCCACTGGGGCGCGTCATTGTACAGCCGCTTTATTATCCCGGAACCACCACAGGAGGCGGAGGAGGCAATCCGGCTGCATAATCGCATATGGGATACGGCAATCACGGCCGTGCTCGAAAATGGCGGCATGATCAACGAACATCACGGCGTCGGCCTCAAACTCTCCCGCTTCATGCGCCGCCAATACGGCCCTGCCTGGCCCATGCTGGAACGCATTAAAAAGACACTCGACCCGAACGGGATTATGAATCCGGGGAAGGTGGGGTTTTAGAAGTAATTGAGTAATTAGGTAATTGGGTAATTACGCAATTACTCAATTCACCCGTTAAAACATGCAATTGAGTAACGCTATTCCCACCCTCGAAAACTGCCGCTTTTGCCTGATGTGCCGCCATGTAGCCCCGGTGGGCATGGTGACGAACCAGGAGGCGTTGACGCCGCATGGCATGGCGCTGCTGGTCACGTCACAGCAGCGCGGGCTGGTGGAATGGAACGCGGAGACGGTGGGCATTGTTTTTAGCGAGGTAGATGGCGGCAACAGCCGCGCGCACTGTGCCACCGACCAGCCCTTTGAAGAGGCGATAGCGGCGGTGCGGGCGGAATTGGTGGCGCAAGGATTGGCCCCAACGGCCGTGACCCAACTCCAAGAACAGTTGACTCGTTATCACACCCCTTTTGCCGATGAACAGCCCCAGGCTGTCACCGGCAGTGGTGAACTGGCGTTGTTTGTGGGTGATGCCGCCGCGTATCTCTGGCCGCCGACGATGCCGGCGGTCTTAAAGCTGCTCAATCATGCCGGCCTGGAGCCGGTGGAAGTGGGGCACGGCCGTAACAATGGTTTGTTGGCACAATCGGCTGGTTTCCCCGAACTGGGCGCACAGTTGGCTCAGACCACCTTTGACGAACTGGCTGCCGTTGGCGCGCAGCGCCTGCTGGTGCTTTCGGCCGAAGATTATTATGGCTTGAACCAGGCCGCGGCCGACCGGTTGGGCGTCTTACAGCCGTCTGATCTGCATATCCGGGAACTGACCACTTTGCTGGCAGAGCAACTGGCCGCCGGGGAAATCGCCTTTTGCCAATCAGATGATGACACACCCTGGGCTTATGTGGACCCCACCCACGCCGTGCGTGTACCGGAGCGGCATGAGAGAGTGCGGGGGTTGGTCACGGCCGTGATGCCCACTCCACCCCGCGAACTCTTCTGGCGCACAGATCGCGCCCAGCCCGTTGGCAGCACCTATCTCCAGTTCAGCAACCTGGCTCTGGCCGAGCGCCTCACCCGTGCCCGTCTGCAAGACGCCAAAGATAGCGGCGCACAACTGCTCATCTGCGAAGACCCGGCCACGCTCCACCACCTGAACCGTTATGCCGGGGAATATGGGCTGCGGGTGAAGGGGTTGTATGAGTTGCTGGCGGGACAGGTAATCGGTCATCAGTAATCGGTAATCGGTGGGTGTTGGCGGCCTACACCAAAGACCCATTGGTACAAAGTGAATGAGGAACAGCGCAAGTCACGCCCCATTCATAATTCTTAATTCATAATTCCTAATTCACAAGAGGAGGTAATAGAACATGCATCTATCAATGCACAACTGGATGCGCGCAGAACCTATTGAAGTGACGATTCGCCGGTTAGCCAAATATGGCTATGAGAGCATCGAGATCGGCGGCGAACCGGACAAGTATGACACGAAGGAGCTACGCGCCACGCTCAAGGAGAACGGGATTCGTTGTTGGGGATCCATCAGCCTGATGTTCACCGGGTTGGACTTGATTCAGGCGGATGAAAACGGCCGTGTCAATACCATCACCTATCTCAAAAATTGCATCACCATGGTGAAAGAGTTGGAAGGCGAAGTGATGAGCATCGTCCCCTCTGAGGTGGGCAAAGTACGCGCCCAGGCCGATGAGGAGACGGAATGGAACTGGGCCGTCGAAGGGCTGAAAGAGATTAACGCCCACGCCCAAAAAGAAGGCATCCGCGTTGCCCTTGAGCCACTCAATCGCTTTGAAACCAACTTCATCAGCCGCCACGATCAAGCGTTGGCTCTGGCTGAAGCCGTTGGCCCAGACGTAGGCGTTTGCCTGGATGCCTTCCACATGAATATTGAAGAAGTCAATTTCCGGCAAGCGTTGCTCAATACCGGCAAGAAGCTGTTCGATTTCCATGTGGCCGATAACAACCGGATGGCTTGCGGTATGGGTGCACTGAACTGGCGGGAAATCGTCAGTACGCTCAAGGAAATTGGCTACGATGGCGCGCTTACCGTTGAATTTGTAGCTCCCATTGACCGCACTCCGGCCAACCCGTACTTGAATGCCACCGCCAGTGCGGAACGTGAGTTGACTGAAGAGCAACTCAAGTTCATTCAAGATCACGGCTCTGGCGTTCTCTCCGAAGAGTTTTATAGCTGGCTGGTAGAAGAGACGGGGAAGACGTTGTTGCCCTTGATCCGGTAATCGGTAAACGGTAATCGGTAATCAGTAGCCACACCGATTACCGATAACCGATTACCGATAACCGATTACCATGATGAAAAATGTAGTCATCATCGGCACCCTGGACACCAAGGGGCCGGAGATTAAATACCTGCGTGACCGGCTGCAAGGGTTGGGGCTGGGCACAACGGTGATTGATTCCGGCATCCTGGGCGAACCGCTGGATATTGTGCCTGATATTGACCGGGCGACGGCCGCAACCTACGCCAACACCAACATTGAAGCCTTGCGCCAGGCCGGCAGTCGTGGCCGGGCGGTGGCTGGAATGCGCGAGGCGCTCAAAAAGCTGCTGGTGGAATTGTATGCTCAGGGACGGGTGGACACGGCCGTGAGCATGGGCGGCGCGGAAGGGGCGGTCATGGGCGCGGCGGCGATGATGGTGCTGCCTGTTGGTGTGCCCAAAGTGCTGGTCTCACCCATCGCCTCCGGCTACCACTTTTTTGCGCCGTTGGTGGGCACACGGGATATGATGGTGGTGCACTCGGTGGTGGACATCCTCGGCCTGAATCCCATTGCCTGCACCGTTTTTGATAATGTGGCCGCGGCCATTAAGGGCATGGTGGAGTATGGGCATGGCCTGCCCGCGCCCGAACCCGGGGCCAAGTTTGTCGCCATGACCATGCTTGGCAATACTACCAAAGCGGTGATGGCGGCCAAAACAGTGCTGGCGGAACATGGCTACGAAGCGGTGATTTTCCACTCCAATGGGGTGGGCGGCCCGGCCATGGAAGAACTGGCGGCGCTGGGGCAGTTTGTGGGCGTGATTGACTTTACCACCAACGAGATTTATGACCCGCTGGTGGGCGGTATTCACGATGGCGGCCCGGAGCGGCTGAAACGGATTGGGCAGTTGGGCATTCCACAGGTGGTGGTGCCGGGCTGCATAGATTTTAGTGTGTGGAATGTGGGTACAATTCCGGCGATATTGCACGGCCGTCCCATTTATGACCACAACCCGGAATTCACCCTGGTCCGCGCCAGCCACGAAGAGATGATGCAGCTCGGCCACATCTTTGCCGAGCGGCTGAATCTGGCAACCGCGCCCGTCGTGGTAGCCGTGCCCACCCAGGGACTTTCCATTCCCAACGTGCCCGGCGGCCCCTTCTGGGACCCGGAGGCGGACGCCGATTTCCTGAAAACGGTGCAAACCCACATCCGCGCCGATATACCTGTCTTAACCTATGCCCACCACGTGAACGACCCGGGATTTGGGCGGGAAGTGGCGGAATTGTTTATTGAAATGATGAAGGAGGAGTTATGATTGCTGATCACGGCCGTACCTATAAAAATCTGCCCCATCTGACCGAAGGGGATGACGAGTTTCGGTCAAAGTTTCTCTCCTGGGATATTGGCGATTTGAGCTATGTGGACATCAACGAGTACCTGGCGGTGAAGGATTTGGTGATTGTGCCCATGGCCAGCCTGGAGCAGCATGGGCCCCATTTGCCGCTGTACACGGATACGGTGACGGCCGTGGAAATGTCCCGCCGCGTCTCCGAAATGATCGCCGTCTTGCACACGCCGCCCATCTGGATGGGCTACTCGCCGCAGCACATGCACCACCCCGGCATGGGGCGCGGCACCATCACCGTGCGCAGCTCCACCCTGTTGGCCGTGATGTACGATGTCGGCCGCAGCCTCATTCATCACGGCTTCAACCGCATCATCTTTATGAACGGGCATGGCTCCAACGTCAAAGTGGTGGACCCCGTGCTGCGCCAGTTGCGCTATGAAACCGGCGCCCTGGTTGGTTTCATCAAACCGTACATGGAACGGTACACCGGCATCCTGGCCGGGCTGATGGAAAACCCGCCGGAAGAGACCCCCGGCTGGCACGCCAGCGAGCTGGAAACATCACAAGACCTGGCCTGGCGCGAAGACCTGGTGCGCATGGAACGCGCCGAACACACCAAAGCACACATCCCTGAATTTCTGCCGCGCACCTTTGCCAAAAAAGATGGGATGCCGGACGTGGAATTTGAAGGGTACACCTACTTCAACTTCCCCATGGATCACCACGAGTTCATCGAGAGCGGCACCATTGGCAACCCGCTGCGGGCCACTAAGGAGAAAGGCGAAGAAGCGTTCCGCCGCCTCTCCGAACATGTGGCCCGGGGCGTCATGGAACTGATGCACGTGCCGGTGGAAGTGCACAACCGCGAATTTCGGGATCGGGTGATGTAGAAGATGGGAGATTGGGAGATTTGATCTCCTAATCTCTCAATCTCCTAATCTCAATTCTCTCTTGGAACCAAACGTTGTCTTCGTCGCCGCCAGCGTCGCCTTACTTATTGGCCTGTCCAAAGGCGGCCTGGGCGGCACAATGGGGGTGTTGGCGACGCCGCTGATGGCGCTGGTGATGCCGGCCGATCAGGTCATTGGTCTGCTGCTGCCGGTGCTGATGTTTGCCGATGTTTTTGCCTTGGCCTTTCATTGGGGGCATTGGCATCGTTGGTATGTGATTTTGCTGCTGCCAGGCGGGGTGCTGGGGGTGACAATTGGCACGTTTTTTATCACCAACGCGCCTACGGAAACACTGCAATTGTTGTTGGGTGTCATCGTCTTGCTTTTTGCCCTGTACAAGATTTTTGAAAAACAACTGCTGCGCTGGCTGACGTACCGGCCACATAACTGGCACGGCGTGGCCGCCGGGACGGTTGCCGGTTTTTCCTCGGCGCTGGCGCACACGGGTGCGCCGCCGGTGAGCATCTATTTGCTGCTGCAAAAGGTGACGCCGCGGGTGTTTATCGCCACCAATGCCCTCTTTTTTGCCATTTTGAACTGGATTAAAGTGCCCTATTACTGGTATGCGGGGCTGTTTGATTTTGCCCTGCTGCGGCAGATGGTCTGGATGCTGCCGATTGCCCTGGTGGGGGTTTGGGCAGGGCGGGGGTTGGCCGGTAAAATCAAGCCACAGCAGTACGAACAACTCATCCTGGCGCTGCTCATCATTTCCGCGCTGCTGCTAATTTTTACGTGATGTTCGTAGTGGGTGATTTATCGCCCCTTACGGCAATGAATTGCCTACTACGAACTAGAGAGGACAGAATGAATGAAGAATCTATACAAGACACGCCCGTCCATTTAACCATGATTGGCGTGGGCGGCATGGCCCGGCATCATTTGCGGACGATATTGGCGAATTTTCCGTCTACCCATATTCCGGTGGTGTGTGAACCGTCGGTGAAGGCGTATGCGGAGATGGTAGAGCTGTTTGTGGAGTACGGCGAACCCGAAGCGGCTTCGGGCCGTACCCCACCCCCCAACCAGCCTGATCTGGCAAAGCTGCTGGCCGAATATGGCAACGAACTCGACGCCGCCTTCATCATCACCCCTCACGCCTACCACCACGACCAGGCCAAAGCGTGTCTGGAAGCGGGGCTGGACGTGCTGCTGGAAAAGCCCATGGTGATGAACGTGACCGAAGCGCAAAGCCTCATCCGCGCGCGCGATGAAACGGGGCGGCTGCTGGTGGTGGCCTTTAACGGCAGCCTCTCGCCGGAAATTCGGGCGGCAGCGGCCATGCTGCGTTCCGGCGAACTGGGCAGAATCCAGAGCATCAGCGCCACCGTCTGGCAAAACTGGCAGCCGAATACGGCCAGTACCTGGCGGCAAAACCCGGCATTGTCCGGCGGCGGCTTCCTGTTTGACACCGGTGCACACATGCTCAATACTGTGGCCGACCTGGCGGGTGAGGATTTTGTGGAAGTGGCTGCCTGGTTGGATAACAACGGTGCGCCGGTAGATATTTTGGGTGTGGTCATTGCCCGGTTGGCCTCTGGCGCGTTTGTCACCTTTCATGCCTCTGGGGCAACGGTGCCTTCCTGTGCTTCCGATGTACGTGTCTTTTGTGAGCAGGCGATTTTGAATACCGGCGTCTGGGGGCAGTGGCTGCACATCCTGAAACAGGGCAGCAAGGAGTTTGAGCCGGTGGTGGTGCCCAAGACGACCGGGGCCTGGGAGCAGTTTTTGGCGGTGCGTGACGGCCGTCTACCCAACCCCTGCCCGCCGGAAGTGGGCCTGCGCATGGCCCGGTTGTGGGATGCCATTCAAGCCTCGGCCGCGCAAGGTGGCCGGCCGGTTAAATGTAATTGAGTAAATGGGTAATTGGGTAATTAGGCAATTATCCATTTCTCACTGAGAGATAAAGATGACACTGAATGTGACGATTTGGAATGAATTTCGGCATGAGAAACAGTCGGCGAAGGTGCAGGAGATTTACCCGGAGGGGATGCACACGCCTATTGCCAGCTATTTGCAAGGGCAGGGCATGAGCGTGCGGGTGGCGACATTGGATGAACCGGAACATGGATTGAGTACGGCCGTGCTCGACCAAACCGACGTGCTTACCTGGTGGGGCCACCTGGCGCATGGGGAAGTGAGCGATGAGATTGTCGAGCGGGTGCAGGCGCGGGTATTGGCGGGCATGGGGTTGATTGTGCTGCACTCCGGCCACTTTTCTAAAATCTTTCAGCGGTTGATGGGCACCACCTGCAACCTGAAATGGCGCGAAGCGGGCGAACTGGAACGGCTGTGGGTAGTTGCGCCGGGCCATCCGATCACCGAAGGGTTGGGCGACTGTTTTGAGATCCCTCAAGCGGAGATGTATGGCGAATTTTTTGACATTCCCCAGCCGGAAACGCTGGTGTTTGTCAGCTGGTTTGCCGGAGGCGAGGTGTTCCGCAGCGGCTGTTGTTACGAGCGCGGGCAGGGCAAAATTTTCTACTTCCGCCCCGGCCACGAGACGTACCCCATTTATTACCAGGATGAGGTGCTGCGGGTGATTGCTAATGCCGTGAAGTGGGCCGCGCCGGTTCAGGGACCCACCGTCACATTTGGGCATCGGCCGATTCAATAGGAGTGAAATCCTCCCGGAGGTTATGAACCTCCGGGAGGTCAAACTGTTTACCGGTTCGCGTTGGCGTTCATGTTGGCGTTGCGGGCGCTGTCGTTATATTGCGCCGGGTCGCGCATTCCAGATGTATGACACCAGCCGGATTTGTGCCCCAGATTGTTTGCCCCCGATAACTGCCCGGCCCATCGTTCTATCACCCCGTCGTCCGGGTCGCTCAGGAACAGGTCAGAAGCCAGATGGCAGTAATCATAGCGCCACCATACGTCCTGGAAGGCGGTGGTGTGATAATAAACGCGGCTGCGCGCCCAACCGGGGATGCCTGATAACCACAGGGAAGCGCCATCATACGTCAGGTCAAAATTGGTGCCGCACCCTGCGCCAAAAATTTGCCCCAAGACGGCCAATATCCCGGCCAGCGCCGTGCCCTGGTACGGTGTGCCCACGCTTTGAATGAGCCGGTTGCCGCTGGAATAATCCAGGCCGCTCCAATAGTAGGTGTACAGATGCAGCGAGGCCGCGCCGCCCTGGCTGTGGGCGATAGCGCCGAAGGAGCTAAAGTTGTTGCCATAGTTGCCAATCAGTTGGGCAAACTGGTTGTGGCTGCGGTTCTGGTTGTGGTCGGCAAAGACGGCGTATTGGCTGAATTGGGAGGTGGGCCAGACGCCGCCGGAGCAGTAGCCGTGAATGAGCATGACCACACCGGCACTCTCTGGGGTCATTGGCTCGGCAGGGGCCGGCCCCATGAGCATGTCGTTGGTGATTTCGGTGACGGACTGTTTACCGGCGGTGTAATTCAGGCTGAGGGGGAGGGTGGCGCGTTGGCTGAGGGGCACGGCCGTGTCCACATCCTGCACACGCACATTTTGTAGCTGGTACGGCGGGCGGGCATTGGCCAATTCCAGCCAACGGCCGTCCAGCGTGAGCGGCAAAACCAGGCGGCTGCCACTTTGTTGGGGGGTGACGAGGCCGCTGAGCCAGACGACGGGCACGGCTGTGCCTGTGCCATCATGTCCCCACACTTCCCCGGAAACCAAAACCTGATTCAGGTTGGTTGCCAGGGCATTGGCGGGGATGTCTAGCTGGAAACGGCCGTCGCCCAGATTGCGGGTGCGTGCCGGGCGGTCGGCCAGGGCCAGCGTGGGCGCATGGACGGGGAAGACATGCTCGCTGGTGCGGATGAAGGCACGGCCGTCTGGCGCTGTGCCAGTGGCCATGATTTGGGCAGTGACGTTGCCGGGCGTATCGGCGGTGAACGTTGCGCCCCAAATGCCATCGCCAGCCGCGCCGTCCTGGTGTTGGCCGTCGTCAGACAGGGGAAGGGTCAGTTCACGACCGTCGGCCATTTGCAGGCGCATGGTGGCGCTGCTGATGCTGCCGGGCAGCGATTCTGTGCCGGATTCGCTGACGAGGCGGGTGGTCAGGCCAATTTCCTGGCCCACCAGCAGGTTGTAGGTAGTTAGATGGCTGTACAGCCGGTAAGGGCTGTCGCCGGCGATGACCAGGTAGCCGGCCACGCCGCTCTTTGCCGGGGCGGTGGCGGCGCTGACCTGCACCGTCCACAAACCGGCAGGTGGGGCGGCGAAGGTGTAGACATCACCGGGGAATTGGGTATTGCCCATACCCAATGCACTGGCCTGGTAGCTGACGCCTGGGGTGGATTCTGTCAGCGCCAGCAGGCTGCCGCCGGGTGTTTGCACGGCCAATTGCCAGTCTGTGGCCGGGGTGAGCAGCATGAGGGAGAGTTGTTCACGGCCGTCAACCGGCAAAACATTTGTCCATGCCCATGTGCCGTCCTTTGTCTGGCTCAATTCAATGGGGATCATCGCCGCTTGCGAACGGACGCCATTGGCTGCCGGGTCGGGTAACTGCTGCTGGGCCATGTCGGCAGGCGGGGCGGCGATTTGTTTGGTCGGGGATGGGCTGCTGGCGGGGGTGGCCGACAGGGAACTGGCGGCTGACAGAGAGCCGGCGGCTGACAGAGAGCCGGCAGCCAAAACCAGCCCGACCAACAATAGACCGATGAGTAAAAACTTGTGCTTCATGGGAACCTCCTGATTGAAATTGGGTTGTCATTAAACTGACCACAGGGTCAGGTGAAAACACATGAATAAAGAGGTTGATTCAATTGTGTACCGCTACAGGTGGGTTATCCAAGCAAAGTATACCGCCGGGTGAGAAAATGACAAAAACATGTCGAGTAGTGCCAGGCAAGGGGCAAAACGATTCGAGTTAACCAGAGCCTATCTGCCCTTGCCTGGCACTGCCTGATCGAGGGCGTTATCGTAAAGGGGGGCGATGGCCGTCCATCCAAAAAGGTTCACGGCCGTACGCAATGCCCTTGCTCTCTCTCTGGCCTGTCCCCCGTGGGTCAGCGCCCAGACGAGGCGAGCCACCAGTTCCTCCTGCGTGTGGTACAGGCAGTCAGCGTGGTAGGCGGGTGGGATGAGTTCCGGGTAACTGAGACGGTGTGGCAGCAGGGGGAAGGTGTGACAGTAAATGGCTTCCAGGATGCTGATGCCAAAAAATTCGTGGTGGGCGGTGGAAATGACCACATCTGCCTGCCAGAGCAGCCGCCGGTACGTCTCAAAATCGGCGTGGCCGACGTGGATGAGTTGGTCGGCAAATTGGGCCAGGGCAGTGTCGAAGGCGGACGGCCGTTTGCCATATTGCTGCCCACACAATGCCAGCCGGAACGGGATACCGGCCTCGGCCACCGCACCCAACGCCGCAAAAAACGCCTCCGGGTTTTTGTCATACTCCCAGCGTTGGTTCCACAAAATAAGAGGAGATTGGAGATTGGAGATTGGAGATTCAATCAATCTCTCAATCCCCCAATCTCCCAATCTCTTAAAATCCACCCCCACCGGCAGCACCCGGCTCTTTTTGTGCAAACCATTCACCGTCCCCAGTTCGCTGTATTCGGGGAAATGTTTAAGGAAGGCGGGTACGGCCGTGAACCAGCTATCCAGATGAAACTGCGAATTGAACCACACCACATCCGCCGCGAGCATCGAAGCATAGTTGATAAAGGCATAGTGATAATCTCGCTCCCCTAACTGTCGCCGCATCGGGCCGGTTGTGCCATCCTCTGGCAGCGGGTAGGTTAGCTGGTTTTCGTGCATGTACAGCGCCAGCGGAATATCATGCGTCCGGTCGCGGGTGAGCGCCAGAAAGGTGGACACATCCAGCATATCGGTTGCCAACAGCACGTCCGGTGCGAGCCGTTGTTCCCGAAACCGGCGCGCCAGCGTCACCGCGCCGCCATGCATCCGCCATTTCCAGAAACGGTCGGGTAGCGTTAACAGTGACACTTCATGCCGGCTGTGCTGCTGGTAGCCAGCCGCCCACGCCGCATGGCTGCCGCCGTGATAAGGAGAAACGACCAGGATTTTCATAGACTCACGCATCACGCATCACGTATCACGCTCCATCTGATGCGTGATGCGTGGCATCCGCTTGTGAAAAAAATCATCAATCATTCGCCGCTGCGGGCAGTATGTAATATACTTGGGAGGAGTGAATTTTAGCAAAAGAGCGACTGGATGCAGGTGAAAGACAACCCGAAGTGGACGGCCGTACCCCTGAACTGTATTGGGACTCCACCTATGCCATTTGTGTGGCGCTGATGGAACAGTACCCTGAAAAAAGCCCCATAGACGTGGGGCTGGCTGAACTGGTGGAATTGGTTGTTACTCTGCCCGGTTTTGATGATGACCCGGACATGTACACCGAGCGCATTTTGCTAGATATTCAAAATGTATGGTATGAGGAATGTAATTGAGTAATTACATCTTACATCATTACTCAATTGCCAGATTACTCAACGAGGAGGCTGCTAACCAATGACAAAGCAGATAGGCGTAGATTCACCAGATATGGTGGTGCCCGAAGAATTGCAGAATAACGTGTGGATCACCAATATCGCCAAAATTTTGGACCCTGTTTACAACTGGGGTCGTCGTAACTCCGTCTGGCCGATGGTATTTGGCCTGGCTTGTTGTGCGATTGAGATGATTTGCACGGCCGCCAGCCGCTATGACCTGGCCCGGTTTGGTATGGAAGTGTTCCGGGCCACACCGCGCCAGTCTGACCTGATGATTATCTCCGGCACGGTGACCAAGAAGATGGTGCCCACCATTGTCCGCCTGTATAACCAGATGCCCGAACCGCGCTACGTCCTGGCGATGGGCGCTTGTGCTTCTGGCGGTGGCCCATTTAAGGAAGGGTACACCGTAGTAGATGGCATTGATAAATTTTTGCCGGTAGATGTGTATGTGCCCGGCTGCCCGCCCACCCCCCAGGCGCTCATCAATGGCCTGATTGCCTTGCAAGAGAAAATTGACCAACAGTCTATCGCTACTGTGCCCTGGTATGGCAAAGGCGACCCCACGGCCGACGGTGCAGTGCCGATCCCGGTGCTTGGCCCTGACCTGGTGGATTTACGCCAGTTGGACATTATCCGGCAGCAAGCAGTAAAAACTGAGGCGGCGGTTGAACCGACCATTACCGAACCTGTGACTGAAGTGGCAGTGGAACAATCGTAATCGGTGGAGAAGAATTCCCCATGAGTGAACTAATTTTAGATGCACCCGAACCGCAAGAAGAAGAAGAGGTGGTGGGCACGGCCGTGTCCGATGACCCTGTCGCCCGTGCCGCCGCTTTACTCAAAGAACGTTTCCCTGACGCCGTGGCCGATGATCCCCGTGAAGGGTACAGCGGTGTTGTTGTCCAGGCGGATAAACTGGTTGAAGTAGCCACCGCTCTGCGTGACGATTTTGGTTTTAACTACCTCAGTAGTGTCACCGGCGTTGACCTGTTCAGCGAGAACAAACTAGAAGCCGTTTATCATACCTACAACCTGGATGAAGGCGGTGACGCCTTGGTGCTGCACGTGCAGGTAGACCGCGACAACCCGGTCATTCCTTCCCTTGTCCCCGTCTGGCCTGGCGCGGATTTTCAGGAACGGGAAGCGTGGGATTTGATCGGCATTCATTTTGACGGCCATCCCGATCTGCGCCGCATTCTCACCTGGGACGGTTTTAACGGCCATCCGCTGCGCAAAGATTGGAAAGAGGCTTTTTATGAAGAGGAGAAAAAACCTTTTGGCAGCCGCTGGCCTGAAGGTAACGTCTTCCGTGCCGAAGAAAAGAACCCTTTTGGCAAAAATGTGCAGTATCCGGCCGGCTGGCAGCCCACCGGCAACGAATACGACGTAGAAACGGACATGTACCTGCCCGGCGAAACGCATGTGGTAGACCCCGGCACAGGTATCAAAACCGATCAGGTGACGGTCAACATTGGCCCGCAGCATCCTTCCACACATGGCGTGTTCCGCATGGTGGTGGTGCTGGATGGGGAAACGGTGGTGGATTTGAAGCCGGTGATGGGCTACCTGCACCGTAACCACGAGAAAATTGGCGAACGCAACACCTTCATTCAAAACCTCCCCTACACCGACCGGCTGGATTACCTCTCCTCCATGAGCAACAATCACGGCTACGTGCTGGGCGTGGAAAAGCTGTTTGGCATGGAGGTGACGGAGCGGGCGGAGTGGCTGCGCATTCTCATGGTGGAACTGACCCGGATTTGTAACCATCTGTGGGCGCTGGGCTTCCTGCTCAATGATTTAGGTGCGCTGCAAACGCCGATGCTCTATTTTTATTTGGAGCGGGAACTGATTTTGGACTTCTTTGAGGCCGCTGCCGGTTCGCGGATGATGTGTAACTATATGCGCTTTGGTGGCGTGGCCTATGATTTGCCGGATGACGTGCGCGGCACACCCACCATGCAATTCTTAGAAGAGTTGATTTATGGGAATATCCCCCGCGTGTTGGATCAAGGCGACCAGTTGATGACGGGTAATGAGATTGTACGTTCACGCTGTATTGGTGTGGGTGTGCTGTCGCGGGAAGACGCCATTGGCTACAGCACGGCGGGGCCGGTGCTGCGGGCCAGCGGGGTGCAATATGATGTACGCCGCGCCAATCCATATTCGTATTATCCACAGCTCGATTTTGACATCCCGGTGCGGTTTAACGGGGATGTGATGGATCGGTACGATATTCGCATGGAGGAGATGCGCCAGAGTTTGCGCATTTTGCAGCAGGTGTTGCCGCACATCAAGGCGACGACCGGACAGAAAATTAACAGTGACAAACCGCAGTATGCGCTGCGGGCGCCACGAGCGGGTGAGGCTTACGGCCGTGTGGAAAACCCCAAAGGTGAACTCGGCTACTACATCACCGCCCGCCGCCGCGAAGGCAACCCCGACCGCTACCATGTGCGCGCGCCCTCCTTCATCAACCTGACCCCGCTGGGCAAAATGTGCCAGGGGCATAAGGTGGCGGATATTGTGGTGATTTTGGGCAGTATTGATATTGTGCTTGGCGAAGTAGACCGCTAAGCGGTCTACTTCTCTGGAGAAACTATGTACGGAACTGGCATTCTCAAAGGCATGGCTGTGGTCATGAAACATTTTGTTAATTCGTACCTGGATGACTTTTATTGGGCGGCGCGGGGCGGGCGTTACTACAACGATGCCGCCCTGCAAGTGCGCCAGGGGGTGAAGGGGCGCGGCGTGAAGACGGTCTTTTATCCCGAAGAAAAGCTGGACGTTCCGGAGCGGTTCCGCTTTGTGCCGTTTCTGATCACGGATGATCCCCCGCCGGGGCAGAAATGGGGCAAAGATTGGTGTACGTCGTGTGGTATTTGCGCCAAGGTGTGCCCGCCGCAGTGCATCTGGATTGAACGGGGTAAACAGCCCAACGGCCGTCCCAAGCCCGAACCCAACGCCTTCTTCATTGACATTGACATCTGCATGAACTGTGGCTTTTGTATGGAGTTCTGCCCGTTTGATGCCATCAAACTGGATCACGATTACGAACTCGCCAGCTATAACCGCACCACTGCGCATATCCACGACAAAGAGCGGCTGAGCAAACCGTTGAGCTATTGGCGCGAGATTGCCCCCAAGAAAGCGGCGGCCGAAGAAGCGGCGCGCAACTTTGTGGAAGAAGCCAAAGCCAAGAAGAAGGCCAGACAAGCGGGTGATGGTGAACCCGACCCAACTCTGGCGGACGAACACGCCCGCCAACTCATGTATCGTGGTGACACGTATTAGCCATCAACTCATCTCCGCCCAAATTTAGTTTTAATGGTTATAATTGCGTATGGCTTTGCGGCCATGCGCAATTTGTTTTTAGAGATCCTAAGGGTTTCAGAAAACCCTTAGGGTCTAAAGAGTTAATCTATGTTTGGAAACAAAAACAACCAGATTACACCCGAAGCGGTACAAGCCGCTTTATCTACCGTGATAGAACCAGAGTTACACCGGGACTTAGTCTCGCTCAATATGATTCGGAATTTGCAGGTCAACGGCCGTGACATCTCCTTCACCATCATGCTCACCACCCCGGCCTGCCCGCTCAAAGGCAAGATGGAAGCGGACGCGCGGGCGGCGCTGGCGAAACTGCCGGATGTCGGCAAGATCACCATTAACTGGGACGCCAATGTGCCTACCAGCGCCCGCCAGAATCGGGAACTGGGCCAGAATTTCCGCAATGTTATTGCCGTTTCCAGTGGCAAAGGTGGCGTAGGTAAATCCACCATCGCCGTCAATTTAGCCATTGCCCTGGCTGAAGAAGGGGCGCGGGTGGGGCTGCTGGACGCCGACATTCTCGGCCCCAATGTGCCCATGATGATGGGCGTCAATCAACTGCCGCCGGTCAAAGATCGCCAAATGGTCCCCGCGGAAAGGTATGGGGTGCGTTTCATTTCTATGGCTTTCCTGGTGCGGCCCGACCAGCCGCTTATCTGGCGCGGCCCGATGCTGCATAGCGCCATCAACCAGCTTTTGACTGATGTGGCCTGGGGTGAATTGGATTACTTGATTGTAGACTTGCCGCCGGGCACGGGTGACGCCCAATTAACGTTGGCGCAGATATTACCCCCGACCGGGGTGATCATCGTGACGCAGCCGATGCAGGTAGCGGCGGCCGATGCGCTGCGGGGCATGAAGATGTTTGAGAAGCTGGATGTGCCCACGATTGGCATTGTGGAGAATATGAGCGGCGAGATTTTTGGCACCGGCGCGGGTGAACAACTGGCGGCGGCGTATGATGTGGAATTTCTCGGTTCGGTGCCGATGGATGCTAATATCCGCATTGGCGGCGACAGCGGGCAGCCGGTGGTGGTGGCATATCCTGATTCGCCGGCTGCCTTTGCCCTGCGCCAGATTGCGCGCACGGTGGCGGCACGGATTAGTGTGTTGTCGCTGGTGAATCAGGCGAATTTTATCCCGATTCAGATGGTAGGTTGAAATAATGGGTTCGTAGTAGGCGATTTATCGCCTACTACGAACTATTTTTAAGAGAGCTAAACGTATGACAACGGTGATTCAAGAGAAGACTCCTTTTGTGGGGATTCGTTTTCAGAAGTTGGGTAAGTTGTACCATTTTAAGGTGGGGGCGCAGCATGATGTGGCTACGGGCGATTATGTGTTGGTAGAGACCAAACGTGGTCGCCAGTTGGGGCAGATTATGACCTTTGTAGCCCCGGAGCAGGCGCACAAACAAAAGGGGATGCGCGCCATTGAGCGGAAAGCGACACCGCGTGATCTGGTGATGAAGCAGTTGTGGGAGTCTAAGGAGTTGGACGCACTGATTACGTGCCGGGAGAAGGCGGCCGAACTCAATTACAGTGATGCGAAGTTTGTGAAGGCGGAGTACAGCTTTGATGGCTCGTGGTTGACCATTCACTACACCACCGAGAACAAGAAGCTGGAGATTAGACCGCTGCAAAATGCGATGTCTAAGGCGTTTCGGGCGCGGATTGAGATGCGGCTGATTGGGCCCCGGGATGTGGCCAAGATTATGGGGGGATATGGGGCGTGTGGTGGACCGCGCTGCTGCTCGACGTTTTTGACGGAGTTTAGCCCGGTCTCGATTCGCATGGCGAAGGAGCAGGGGATTTCGCTGAGTCCGCAGGAGATTACGGGGATGTGCGGCCGTTTGCGCTGCTGTCTGGTGTATGAGTATGAGCAGTATGTAGAGGCGAAAAAGACGCTGCCGAAGTTGGGCAAACGGATTGGCACGCCGCGCGGCGAGGGCCGGGTGCGGGATGTGCGGGTGCTGCGGGATTCGGTGGTGGTGGATATTGAAGGGGAGTGGGTGGAGTTTTTCCGCCATGAATTGGAGCCGCTGGATGAATTGGAGGCGCTGCAAAAGAAGGCGGAGGCGGGCTGCTCGAAGCATGAGGGTGGGGGCTGTGATTGTGGGGCGAAGGGGGCGACTAACGGCGGTGAGGTGGATACGGATGGAGGTGGTGAGGCGTTAGAGTGACAGGGTGAAGGGGTGACAAGGTGAATGGTAGTGCGATTCCTTCATAATTCATCCTTCATAATTCCTAATTTCAGGGGTGACAAGGTGAAAAACGGCCGTGACGAAGCATGGGCAACGGTGTGTGAGTTTGTGCAAGATGGGGGGCTGCGGCGGCATATGCTGGCGGTGAGCGTGGCGATGCGCTGGTATGCGGATTTGTTGGGGGCGGATGCGGAGTTGTGGGAAGTGGTGGGGCTGTTGCATGATTTTGATTGGGAGATTCACCCGGATTTGCACCGGCATCCGCTGGCGGGCGCGCCGATTTTGCGGGAGCGGGGGTGGGATGAGACGGTTGTGCGGCCGATTTTGAGCCATAACACGGAGGCTACGGCCGTTGAACGAGAACTACCCATTGATTTTGCCTTGTTGGCCTGTGATGAGATTACGGGTTTGGTGATTGCGGCCACGTTGGTACGGCCGTCGCGCAATATCCACGACCTGGAACTGAAATCGGTGCGCAATAAGTGGAAGGACAAACGCTTTGCCGCCGGGGTGGACCGGGCGCATGTGGTGGCGGTGACGGATGATTTTAGCCGGGCTTGTTTTGACGGCCGTCTGGAACTCTGGCCGCACATTGGCAACGTCCTGACGGCGATGCAGGGGGCGGCGGAGGTGTTGGAGTTGGACGGCCGTTTGGCGAGTTACTGATTTGTTTTAGTGGCTGGTACGTGTGAGATAGAAGCGTACTGGTCAAAGGAGACAGATAATGGACGAAAAAGATTCAAGCCAACCGCAACCGGTGAGCAGTATGCAATTCTTCGGGGGGCAGCGTGATCTTCTGGGGCCTTCGATAGTTGCTCAGGCGGTCCGGCAGGCGGTTATGCACTGCTGGATGATGTTGCCCAAAGACCAGAAAACCCCGGAGAATGTGGAAGCCCAACTGACGCGCCTGATGAAGCGGGCGATTGAGGACATGAAAGAGGATGCAACTGCTTTTGGTTTCACATCATAGGGGAGGAGAAACTTCGTGGTAGAATAGGCAAAGGTTGTTTAAGGAGATACAGAAATGGTAGCAGATGCTGATGTTTTGGACGATATTCTCAAGCAAGTGAATCAGCTTTCACCAGACTCTCGCTTGCGCCTTATTCAACGAGTGACAGCCACCCTCATACCTTACCCGGTGCAAGACTCAAAACCTCTGCAATTTGGCAAATACAAGGGGAATCGCATGTCATCCTTAGAAGATTTTGCTATTGCTGAATGGCATCCCACAGAAAACGAACTCAATGGCGAATAAACTCATTTTGGATACCCATGCGCTGGTCTGGTATCTGGAAGGTAATCCTAAACTGGGCGCTCAGGCCAAGATCAGAATGGGAGTGGCGGACAGTCTCATGGTCTTGCCACTTATTGCTCTGGCAGAAGCAGCATTTCTCATTGAGCGTGGGCGTATTGGCATTCCCACTATAAAAGAGTTGCTGACTGATGTACACAACGATAAACGAATTGAGATTTTCCCTCTCACGTGGGATGTTTTTGAACGGAGTCTCACGCCAGAAGGGTTGCAGATTCCCGAATTACATGATCGTTTTATTGTCAGCACGGGTTTGCATCTTCGGGATTTAGGTGATTCTGTTGAGATCATCACCAAAGACCGAACCATCACACAGGTCGGTATTTTACCGGTGATTTGGTGATTGTAGAGGTTCACGGCCGTCCCCAACTCTCGCAGCACATTGGCAACGTCCTCACGGCGATGCAGGAGGCGGCGGAGGTGTTGGAGTTGGACGGCCGTTTGGCATCTTGATAAGTTGTCAGGCGGCTGATAGAGGCAAGATCCGTTTCGCTTGCCGATATAAAGAATTGGGATTTTGGACAATCATAATCATATGCACTTATTGGTATCTATCATTGATTGGGAATATCCCCCCACAAAGGAAGAAATTCAACCGACAGTCTGGAATATGCAAGATCAAAATCATGTGATGGGCATCGTCCTGTCATACGGAAATGGTGTTATTCTGGAGTTACGAGCCGAAGGAGAAAATGAAGAGGCAATTGAATTCTTGCGCAGAATCGCGCTTAGCACAGGACAGAGTATAAAGATCGAATTGTCCTCAGAAGAAAAACAAAACTTGTGGTTATACCATGAGGGAGACGAATGCTATCGGCAACCGATGAGGGAAGGCGGATATACTTTTATAAACCCCGAACCTCAACCAAAGAAATTTGCTGAAAGCACTTAATAGCAAATCCCAATTTAGCGCTTCTCTCTATCACAGACATCATTATTTCATCTTATTCTCTGTTTGCTTCCGTTTTCTCTCCGCCATCATCACGGCCGTCCCCCCACAAAACCCCCTCTCATCCCCCACACCCCCATCATCCCGCACCAAACCCCCACAGCATTATCAATTCCCCGATCACTGTGTATAAGATCATCGCCGCCAGACCGGCAGGAGACACGGCACAATAAACATGGCAGACGCATAGGTTGGCGTTATAATGTCGTAGAGAGTCTCTAAAACGACTATTTAAGGAGGTCATTCCCGCGAAAGCGAGAATCCATAAAAGTGGATGCCCACCTACGCGGGCATGACAATGACAGGCAATGGCCAAAACCCTCATGTTGCGGAAACATCATGACAAATATTGAAAATCTGACAGTTCAGGAAGCATTAACGGCCGTCCTCGCCCCCCTCACCATCCTCCCCCCCGAACAAGTGGCCCTGCCGGATGCACTCGGCCGCGTCCTGGCCGCGCCCATCACCGCGCAGGACAGTCTGCCCCCCTTTGCCAACTCCTCAATGGACGGTTACGCCTTCATCGCCGCCGATCTCGTCGGCGCAACCGCTGACCGCCCCGCCACCCTGCAAGTCATCGGCGACATTGCCGCCGGGTCTGCGCCCACCATCCACATCACACGCGGCACGGCCGTGCGCATTATGACCGGCGCCCCCATCCCCCCCGGCGCAGACGCCGTCATCCCCGTGGAAGACACCAACGAAAACTGGCGGGACAAGGCACGGCCGTTGCCCGCCGCCATCCAGATCAACCGCCCCGTCAACCCCGGCGACTACATCCGCCCCCCCGGTGGTGACATCCAGGCCGGGCAAACCGTTCTCCACGCCGGGCACATCATCCGGCCACAGGAAATTGGTCTGCTGGCGGCATTGGGCATCGCGGAACTGTTGGTTGTGCGACGGCCGTTGGTCGGCATCCTGGCCACCGGCGACGAACTCATCCCCATCACCCAACCCCTGCAACCGGGCAAAATCCGCAACAGCAACGGCTACGCCCAGGCCGCCCAGGTCGCCGCATTGGGGGCCATCCCCTTGTCCCTCGGCATCGCCCGCGACAGCGAAGCCGACGTACGCGCCAAACTACAAACCGGGCTGGATGCCGGTGTAGACTTGTTCATCAGTTCCGCCGGCGTCTCCGTCGGCGCCTACGATGTGGTCAAGGCCGTGCTGGAAGCCGAAGGCAACATCGGCTTCTGGCGGGTACGGATGCGCCCCGGCAAACCATTAGCCTACGGTTCATACAAAGGCGTGCCCTACATCGGACTGCCCGGCAATCCCGTTTCCGCCATGGTCTCCTTTGAACGCTTCGCCCGCGCCGCCATCCTGAAAATGGCCGGGCACACCCAACTGGAACGGCCGCAGGTGTTGGCTGAGTTGCAAGAGGAGATGGAGTCGGACGGCCGTGAAAGTTACATCCGCGCCATCGTTACCAAACGCGGCAACGTCACCATCGCCACCCCCACCGGCAGCCAGGATTCCCACATGCTCACCTCCCTCGTCAAAGCCAACGCCCTGCTCATCATCCCCGAAGGTATGCGCCACGTTCCGGCCGGCCACATCCTCACCGCCTGGATGCTCGAATAAAAAAAGCCCCTGTTCAGGGGCTTTTTTTATTCTAATTCTGATGCACATGCAGCGTGCGGCTTAAAATATCATCCTGCTGCTCCCGAATTCTATCGCGTTCATTGCGGCGGCGATTTTTGCTCGCCTTCTTGTTGCGATTGCGGCTGCCTTTGCCGCTGTCATAATCATCACCAAGCGCCTGGCGCAGGGCAAACTCCATCGCCGACAACGCTTCTTCCTCTTCTTCCATCTCGTCGTATTCTTCCACCTGCGCTTCCATTCTGGCCGGGGCAGCCACAGCTTCCGGCTTTTCCAGCGTTGCCTTGATGCTCAGGTCAATACGCCGCTTGCGCCGGCTGAAGCCCAACACCTGCACCTGCACTTCTTCGCCAACGCGCACCGCTTCGCTGGGGTGTTTCACATAGTTGTGGTTCAGTTCGCTGATGTGAACCAGCCCTTCCCGCTCCGCGCCGATGTTGACAAAAGCGCCAAAATTCTCCAGCCGCGTAATCGTGCCGGTGTATACCTGGCCGATTTCCAGGTCATTCCAGTCTACGGCCAATGGCTGAATCATCGAGACCATGATCTGGTTACGGGCAGCATCCACCTTATCTACCCACACAGACACTTCTTGCCCCACGCTTAACACGTCAGCTACCCGATTGACATGTTCCTGCCCCAATTGCGAAATGTGGATAAGGGCATTGACGCCAACACCCAAATCAATAAACGCGCCATACAGTTCAATGCGCGTCACGATCCCGTTTAGTTTCATTTTGGGTTTCAGATCGTTGATGCTTTGGGGTTTAGAGGTTGGCGTATCCTCTTCTATTGTTTGCATTTCTTCACTCATGACAAGATTCTCCTGACGCAGGGGTGATTTTGGTTCAGTCTGCGCCTTTCCATTTGGTAAGTTTGGTGACTACGGATGCTGGGGATGAAGCGATTGCTTTTTTAGCCAGATGTTGTCGTTGGTAATGCTCGTTGGGCCCCACACCTGTATGCAGACCAAAAAGCCAACGGCAATTATAACAACAGCCTATGGCCTGTCAAACTGGACAAAAGAGCAAATTGGAGGAAAGAAAACGGCCGTACCCCTTCCGGTACGGCCGTTTTCTTTTCCGCCACCGCAATACGGTTTATTCCTTATACATGGACTCAATCTCGTCCGCAAAGTGCTCGTTGATGATGCGGCGTTTGATCTTGAGGGTTGGCGTCAATTCCCCATCTTCAATGGAAAAGTCACGCGGCAGCACCCGGAACTGGCGCACCTGCTCCACACGAGCAAATAGCGGATTGACTTTGGCGTCAATCTCTTTCTGGAGATGCTCAATCACTTTGGCATTGTCGTGCAACGTTTGCCCTTCAATTCCGTTTGCCTGGGCAAAAGCGGTAGCTACATCCGGGTCTAATGTTAACAAGGCCGTGATGTAACGCCGCTGTTCACCAATGACAACCGCCTGCGACACCAGATCACACTGCTTTAAGGCCGCTTCAATGTTCTTCGGGGCAATGTTCTTGCCGCCCGACGTGATGATAATTTCCTTCTTGCGCCCCACAATGCTCAGGTAGCCATCCGCATCAAACTGCCCCAGGTCACCCGAATGCAGCCAGCCATCTAGCAGATCCGCATTTGTCGCTCTTTCATCTTTGTAATAACCCAAAAATACATTAGGCCCACGTAGGATAATCTCGCCGTCGTCGCCCAACTTAATCTCTGTTTCCGGCCAAAACTGGCCGACCGAGCCAATCTTGTTAGCGCCAGGGCGGTTGGTGCTGGTTGGCCCACTGCCTTCTGACTGTCCATACAATTCGTAAATGAAGATGTCCAGATTGGCGAAGAACTGCAAAATTTCCGGAGCGATGGGGGCCGCGGCCGTGACGCCGATGCGCATCTGGGTAAAGCCCAGGGCTTCTTTCACTTTGCTAAAAACAAGTTTGTTGGCGATGTTGTATTGAATGCCCAATAGGCCGGTCGGTTCTTTGCCCTGGTTTTTGAGGGCCGAACTTTTGTTGCCCACATCCATAGCCCAATGCGCAATTTTGGCTTTAATGCCCGTCGCATGGCTCATGTTGGCGGCGACGGCTGCCTGGAATCTTTCCCAAATACGGGGTACGCCAAAGACCAGGGTGGGTCGTATTTCCTTGAAATTCTCATTGAGATGATCTTGGGGTGGATATTGGGCAAAGTAGATTTGGTAACCGGTGGTTACGGCCGCATGAATGGATATCATCTGCTCGGCAATATGGGAGAATGGCAGGTAGGAAACGGCCGAGTCAGCCGGGTTCAGACCCAGAAGCTGTTTGGCGTTGTGCGCTGTACGGGCCAGGTTCTTATGCGAGAGCATCACGCCCTTTGGCGGGCCGGTGGTGCCAGAAGTGTAAATGAGGGTCGCTAACTGATCTTCGCGCAAAGATTCCAACCGTTGGTCAATTTCGGCGTCAGGTACATTATTCCCTTTGGCCAGAAACGTATCCCAATCCAGCGTCATCGGATCATCAATGTTGGTACCCTTCATGGTGATAATATGTTTCAGGCAGGCAACATCGTCACGCACTTCTTTGATTTTCTTCCACTGGTCTTCATGCTCCACCAGGATGATGGGGGTCTCCGCGTTTTCGATGATGTATTTACATTCAGCAGGGGAGTTGGTGGTGTAAATGCCCGCAGGAGCGCCGCCAGCCAGCATGGTGGCCAGATCAAAAACAACCCACTCTGGGCGATTGAAACCGAGAATGGTACTGTTTTGGCCGGGTTCAAAACCGAGCGCGACCAATGCTTTGGCCGCCTGGCGTACTTGCTGTAAATACTCTTGCCAGGTGGTAGGCACCCATACGTTATTGCGTTTCTCGTAGTAGGCGGGGGCGTTGGGGCGAGTACGGCCGTTCTCGTGCAAGCGATGTAAAATAGTGTCTGCCATCTATATCCTCCTTCCGTTAGGTGGTTAATACATTTAAGGGATGAATGTCCCTAGTATACATAAAAGAGCTTAACCTGCGTAGTGTGGAATGTCATACTAGAAACAGGTAGACCTTATGGGCATTGCCAAACCCTTAGGGTCTGTTACTTTCAAAATACCACACCGCCTCTCCGCGCCGCCGGGCACGGCCGTGCCGCACCAGATAATCCAGATGGGCCAATGTCTCTGTGGCCGCAAAGCGCATCTCATGGACGCTGAGGTTGGCATGATCAAACAGCCGTTGGCTGACTTCATACACCGTAGATGGTCGGGGCAGCACCGCCTCGGTTTGTGCCAGGCGTTCGTGGTGGTGGTGGCTGATTTGGGTGATACGGCCGTGTATATCCCCCATCACCGGCCCATGTCCCGGCAGCGCCAGCCGCACATCCAGCCGCGCCAGTTCATCCAGCGAGGCCAGGTAGCGTCCCAGCGGGTCGGCTTCTCCATCCGGCCACAGGCTGATATTAGGCGTAATGGTTTGCAGCACATGGTCGCCGCACAGCAGCAGCCGGTCGGCGGCGTCATAAAAGACCAACTGCCCATCACTATGGCCGGGCATTAGCAGCGGCTGCATCAGCCGCTCGCCCAACCGGATAGGTGTACCTGGTTCGATGATGTGATGTGCTGCCGGGTGGGGGTAGGTGCGCTGCCGGGTCTGTTCGGTCGTCTCCATGATGGCCTGTGCCAGGTCGGCGGGCACGGCGCATTGCTGCCAGAAAGCCATATAAGTCGGCTGTTGCCACACTTCCCGGCCCCAAAAACGCACCGCCATTTCCGCTTCCCGCGCCGAGAGGCGCACCGGGGGCAGTTGGCCGCCGTCGGCCACACACCATTCGGCCAGCCAACCTGCCAGCCCATAATGATCGGGATGGATGTGCGTCAGCACAATTTGGGCAATCTCGCGGGGCCGGATGCCAAACCCGGCAAACGCTTCCCCCCAGGCCAACCGCGCCTTGCTGGTATTCAGCCCGGTGTCCAACACCGTCCAACCCGCCGCGCCACGCAGCAGGTAACAATTGACAATGCGCAAAGCAAAGGGGAGGGGGATTTGAATTTGGAAGATGTCGGGGGTTGCGGCCGTGACAGTCATAGGAGATTGGGGATTGGAGATTGAGAGATTGGGAGATTGTAATCTCTCAATCTCATCTTTTTTACCGGATCAACTCAATCACCGTCGCCTCGCCCTGACCGACGCCGACGCACAAGGTCGCCAGCCCATAACCCATGGCCTGGCCTTCGTCGGCGCGGCGGTGCATTTCGTGAATGAGGGTGGTGAGAATACGCGCCCCGGAGCAGCCGAGCGGGTGGCCCAGGGCAATGGCGCCGCCGTTGACGTTAGTAATTTCCGGGCGCATTCCCAACTGGCGCATCACGGCCAATGATTGCACGGCAAACGCTTCATTCAGCTCGAACAGGTCAATCTGTTCCAGGCTGATCCCGGCGCGAGACAATGCTTTGGGCACGGCCGTCACCGGCCCCAACCCCATCACCCGTGGATCCACACCCCCCGCTCCAGACGCCAGCCAGCGGGCTAACGGCCGTAGCCCCAATACCTCCGCCTTCTGTGCCGACATCAACAACAAGGCACACGCGCCATCGTTCAAGCCGCTGGCATTACCCGCCGTCACCGTGCCCTCCTTGCGGAAGGCCGGGCGCAGTTTCGCCAGCGTAGCCATGTCGGTGTCCAGTTCGTAGCCGTTGGCTGTCTTTTTGATGCGCGGATGTTCGTCTGTATCCACCAGCACCGGGTCGCCTTTACGGGTGGGCAGGGGCACAGGTACAATTTCGCGGGCAAAATAGCCGTTGTTGATCGCCTGGCAGGCGCGGCGCTGGCTTTCCAGGGCAAAGGCGTCCTGCTCTTCGCGGCTGATTGGCCCCCCAGCAATTTTTCCTTCCAGGCTCATCTGGTAAATGTTCTCGGCCGTTTCGCCCATTGCCTCCAGGGGGAACATCGCTTCCATCTTCGGGTTGGGGTAGCGCCAGCCCAATGTGGTGTCCCAGCCGGTGATATTGCCCGATGGCCCCCAGGCGCGGGAATTTTTGGGCAGCGAATACGGGGCGCGGCTCATGCTTTCCACGCCGCCGGCAATAAACACGTCCCCTTCGCCGCAGCGGATGGCGCGGGCGGCCTGGTTGACGGCATTCAGGCCGCTGGCGCAGAGGCGGTTGACGGTGACGCCCGCCACCGATTGTGGCAGCCCGGCCAATAATGCGCCCATGCGGGCTACGTTGCGGTTATCTTCGCCCGCCTGGTTGGCGCAGCCGAAGTACACTTCTTCAATTTCATGGGGGTCAATGCCACTGCGGGCGACTACTTCTTTGATCACCAGCCCGGCCATATCATCCGGGCGCACCTCCGCCAGCGCCCCGGCATGGCGGCCAATGGGCGTGCGCACGGCGCTGACAATCACGACTTCGTTCATGTGGGAATCTCCTGAAAAATTATAAATTATGAAGGATGAATTATGAATTTCATCCTTTGTGGTGGTGCCGCAATTATAGCGCAAGGTGGAGGTGTTGGCCTGTGACTTTAGTTTCCGACCATTAGAACGGATAAGGGGACGAAGGTATAGCCCTGGGCGTGCATTTCGGTGATGAAGCGGTCTACGGCCGTGACCACCGCCGGATTTGATGTATGTAACAACAGGATAGCGCCTGGTTCTGCATGTTGCATCAATGTGTTACAGATGGTGCGTTCGTCGGCGTCCGGGCTGGTATCCAGACCATGCCCGCTCCACATCACGGTTGTCCAGCCAGCGGTGTAGGCGGCCTGCACCGTCTCTTCTGAGTAGCCGCCATAGGGGGGGCGCAGCCAGGGTTTGGTGCTTTGACCGGTCAGGTTCAGGACGATGGCCTCCGTCTGTTGTAGTTCGGTCTGTATTTGTTCGGGCGTCAACTGGCGCAGGTGGGTGTGAGAGTAGGAATGATTGCCAAACTCGTGCCCGCGCCAGGCAATTTCGGAAAGCCAGGAGCTATTGGCTTCTGCCCAACTGCCCACGATGAACATGGTCGTTTTGACTTGATGTTTGTCCAGTACATTGAGCAATGCGCCCAGTACCGAGGCGTGACCTTCGACGTCAAAACTGAGGTGAATGAATTGACGATTGTCGCGGGGGCCATGATGGATAACGTTGGTGGTGGCTAACGGCCGTGACCAGGGGCCAGGCGCAATGGACAGATGAGGGACAGTGGCGGTCTCCGGGCGGCAGGCTTCAAATAGGGTGGGGGTAGGGGTGGGTGTGTTGGTCAATGTAGCGGTGGGCAGCGGCGTTTGTGTTGGCCGGGTTGCAGCTGTAGCGGGGGGTATGGGGGAGGATGAGGGCGTAGTCGTTGCCGGTAGGGGCGTGAATGTGGGCAGGGGGACGGCCGTACCGGTTACCGGCTGGGGTGTGGCTGTCTGGAAGGTAACGGCCGTTGCTCCCCCGGACGCTGCTTCTAAATGAGCCGTCTGGGTACAGGCAGCGGCGATAAACCCAAGAAAAAGAAGGAGCAGGTATGTCAGATAGCGCATGATCAGCCCTCGTTTTGATTATTGTTGTGCCAGGTGCGCAGCCAGGCGGCCGTTTGCCCGGCGTCGGGAATCTGCTGCCCGTTCGGATCGGTGAGGTAAGCGGGCGGGATGCGCCCCACGTAGACCAGCTCATTGGGGTTGATGAAGGTGGTAAGAGGTTGGGGCACACGGCCGTGAGCAATGCCCACCACAAACTTGATTTTGGTGTGGCGGCAGGCGGCGGCAATGCCGGGATGGATTTGTGGTTCGGGCCGCTGGTAGGCATAACCACTGCCATAAGGCAAAATCAACGTTTGCACGGTGTAAAAAAGCCCACGTTCGCTCAGTGTGGTTTCCATCAGATGGGTGGAACGCACAATTTCGGCTTCGTAGTCGGCCGCAGTGAAATCTGGCCGGGGGCCGGTATCTACCGCGTTGAAATTGGAGTGGTAGGAGGTGTGCGAAGCCAGTTCAAACCCTTCTTCCACCCAGGCTTGCATCAAGTCCCAGCGGGTTTCATCCTGCTCGCGCTGTGGTTGTTCACCGATGACGGGTTCGGTGATGACGCCGTAGACGGCCGTCATGCCCGCTGCCTTGATCCACTCTTTCATCTGCACAAAGGTGGTAAATGCGGCACAGGCGCTGCGCGCCAGGGAGATGTCGTCAATGCTGAGGATGATTGGTTTGGCCGGTACCTGCCCCTCAAGCACTGACTGGTACCAGCTTTGATAGGTGACGGCCGTAAACCCATCAGCCTGAAGTTGTTCCAGCAGGTAGGGTAGAAAGTCGGCACGGCCGTCTGGGCTGTGCAGCATCAATGAAGGGGGAATAGCGATGGGGGTTGCCTTTTGGGGGGCCACCGAGAACCGGCCAAAATCCAACGGTAAAAACATGTATCCGGTGGTCGCACCTACCCCCTTCAAGAAATGGCGGCGGCTCATTTTTGTGTGGGTAATAGACCTGAGTGTCATTTTAAACCTCCTGTTAGTTGGGCTGTCTTTGAAAACAGCCGGGGTTGAATTGACACTCATTCTGGTGTGTGGACACGGCCGTAAACTCCGTTGTGCTACCGCGCCGGGGCCAGAAAGGTCAGTAGAAATGCGGTAGTAGACCCGCCAGCCATTTGTTAGAATGGAGAGGCCAGACCTGTCAGGTTTTAGAAACCGGACAGGTCTAAGGAGCAGATGTTGATAGCGGCAGACGACAATCAGTGGGAAACGTGGGTCAAACAGGCGCTCAAATCCTGGCATCAATCGGTGGAATTGGGTCAGAATCCGCTGACTAGTCTGACCATTGTGGCGAACCAACGATCTGTCAGAGGGTATGAGCTAGCGTCGCCCGGCCTGGCCCAGGCTTTGCGAGATGTGCTGCGTCAGGGGATGCAGGCGTTAGGCGTTCCTGGCCAGTCGCCGCCGGAACGCGAGGATGATCCCGCCTGGTTTGAGCGCGACTGGCGACTATACAACATTCTCACGCTCCGTTTCATACGTGGCCTGTCGCGGCTGGAAATTCAGCAGCGGATCGGGTTGGCTGAAGGCGGGCAGTATTATGAAGCCCAACGCAAAGCCATTACCTTGCTCACCGCGCTGCTGCGCGAATGGGAGGGCGCGCCGAAGGACGAAACGACAGCCATTGTGCTGGAATATCCCAGTGGGGCGCTTAAATTATCTGACGCTTTTTACATCGAACGGCAAAGCGACGGCGATTTGCTGGCGGAAATCCGGCGACCGGGGCATACCATGACTATCACCGGGCCACGCCAGGTGGGTAAAACCTCATTGCTGGTGCGGGGGGTGCAGGCGGCGCGGCAGGCATATGGGGCGCGGGTGGCGTATCTGGATTTGCAAAGCATGACCCAGGAAAGCCTGAGTACACAGGCGCACTTTTATCAGGAGTTTGCCTATGCATTGGTGGACGAACTGGCATTAGACCCGGTGGAAGTGGAGAAGGTGTGGCAAACTCCGTTGGCAGACGGCCGTAAACTAACCCGTCTTTTAGAGCGAGCGATATTACCGGCGCTGGATGCGCCCCTGCTGCTGGTGTTGGATGAGGTAGACCGTCTGTTACCAACCGGTTATCATGCCGACTTTTTTGGCTTGCTGCGTTCCTGGCACAATTTACGGGCGCGTAACGGCCGTTGGGAAATGTTCTCATTGTTAATGGCTATTTCCACCGAACCGTATTTGCTAATCAATGATATGCAGCAGTCCCCCTTCAATGTGGGGCTGATGGTTTATTTGCAGGATTTTACGGAGCCACAGGTACGGGAACTCAACGGCCGTTACCACACCCCCATCGCGGAGACCGACATCCCGGCTCTATACCATCTGTTGAATGGGCACCCTTACCTGACGCGGGTGGCGTTGTATACGCTGGCAAAAGATGGATTGGCGCTGCCGGATTTGCTGGCATCGGCCGTGACCGATGCCAGCCCCTTCATCTCCCATTTGCGTACCCAACACCGTCTGGTGACAACGGATGCGGTTCTGATAGCCGCCATGAAACAGGTACTCATGCACAACAACTGCGCCGATGACCTCTCCCGGTATCGGCTGCTCAAGGCCGGGTTGATCAAACAGGTGGGCACGGCCGTTGTCTGCCGTTGTGATCTTTACCGGCAATACTTTGCCCAGACCCTATGAACCAGCCGTCTTCGGTGCCGTCTGACTTCTTTGTGGCCGGCGGCACGCTGCGCCCAGACGCACCCTCTTACGTCCCTCGCCCAACAGATGCGCGCCTCTACTACCTGGTGCAGACCGGCACACTCTGTTACATCCTGACCACCCGGCAGATGGGCAAATCCAGCCTGATGAACCGGCTGGGGAAGCAGTTGCAGACGGAGGGCGTGGCGACGGCGCTGGTTGACCTGACTACTATCGGCACGGCTGATCAAGAGGCGTGGTATTTAAGTTTGTTGGATGACCTGCAATCACAATTGCCGCTTACCACAGATGCGGTTGATTGGTGGCAGGCGCAATCCTCACTCTCGCCCGTCAAACGGTTTACCAAATTTTACCGGGATGTGTTGTTGGCTGAAGTGGCCGGGCCGGTGGCTGTTTTTATTGACGAGGTGGATAGCGCCCTGAAGTTGGACTTTTCCGACGATTTTTTTGCGGCCATCCGCGCCATTTACAACCAGACCTTGACCACCCCGGATGCGGGGCGGCTTTCTCTGGTATTGTTGGGGGTGGCTGCACCCAATGAACTGATTAAGGGCCAGCATCGCACCCCTTTCAACATCGGTGAGCGCCTGGAACTGGAGGAACTGGCGCTGGCTGACACACGTGCCGTTTTTGCCAGAGGGTTGCCGCCTGAGGCCGCCGCCGTCATTGATCGGGTGCATTACTGGACAGCCGGACACCCGTACCTGACACAACGCCTCGGCCAGGCCATTGTCCGCGACGGCCGTACCCATTGGCGCGACCAGGATGTGGACGAGTTGGTGGCGCAGCTTTTTTTCGGTGAACGAGCATTGGTGGAGGAAAGTAATCTGCAATTTGTCAACGGCCGTGTGCAGGCCAGCCCGCAAAAAGAGCGCCTGCTGCGTCTTTACAAGGGTGTTTATCACGGCCAAAAAATCTCCAACAACGAACATGCCCCTGCACAAACCGAGCTAAAACTGATTGGGTTAGTCAAAGTGGACGCTTCGGGCAACCTGGTGGTGCGCAACCACATTTACCAACACGCCTTTGACCAGGCCTGGATTCAACAGCATACCCCCGTGCGGCGGCAGCGGTTGGTGTGGATTTCCCTGCTCCTGATGACCTTGTTGGCGGTGGCGGCCAGCCTTTATTTCTGGCGGCAGGCGCAACGCACGGACGAACTTCTGGCCCAGACGTACATTGCTAATTTCGCCGCCACCGAAAATCCCACTTTGCGCCTGGATAATCTGGCACAGTTATTGGCATTGGGCGGCTACGAATCTGAGGCAGTGGCGTTGTTTGAACAGTTACCCGCGCCGGACAAAATCACCCTCTTTACTACCCCGGCTGCCGATTTACAGCAGCAAATGGAGCGGGTGATCACGGCCGTTTACACAACACAAACCGAAGATGTGCTGGTGACGGAAATGGCAAGTACGCCACTCTTAACAGCTATGTTGGCGGCGCTCAGGCAATATGATCGTCTGGAGAATCCGGCGCTGGCGGCGGAGATTGAAAGCTGGCTGCAAGGGCGCACGGCCGTGCAGCAAAACAATCTGGATGCAGCCCAATTAGCCTATAGTGTGGCGCTTAGCCTGAACAGGGAAAACCCGGCTACGCGCTACGAACGTGCCCAGGTTGCTCTGATGATGGGTAATTATGAAGCGGCTTTGACGGATTTAAGAGAGGTGTTGATCTATGGGGATGTCTGGCAAAACCGGGTGGCGGTGATAGTGGCCCAAACACCGCCACTACACTCCCTGATTACCGGTGGCGACCAGTATACTGATCTGGTCGCTTTTTTACCTGCGCCCTCCGCCACTGCGCCTGTTTTCGTTACGACCATGCCGGTTACGCCAGGTACTCCGGCCGTTACCCCCACACAGGCGCAGGTCACGGCCGTAGTCACCACCCCGACCCCTCCCACCCCCCCGCTGCTATTGGCAGACACCCCCCTGGTTGTGCCCCAGGCCCCGCCTAGAGGTGATATTGCCTATACCTGTTTCATAGAAGGCGTTGACCAGATTTGTGTCATCGCTGCTGATGGTTCTCATCAACGCCAGCTAACGTATACAGGGGCAACGGATTGGGCGGCTTCGATGTTGCCAGGTGGGCAGGGTGTGTTGTTTTCCAGCGCCCGTTCGGGGCGATTTGCCATTTACCGGGCCGCCGTGGATGGCGAAAATGTGTACCTGGTCTTGCCGCCGGGCGAAGGAGATTATGCGCCGACCGCTTCGCCTGATGGCCGTCAGATTGCCTTTTCCCGCGCCGAGGGGGGCAGTTTGAATATCTGGGTTGTGGATAGTGACGGCCGTAACCCCCGCCCCTTGACCCAGTTCACCAACCAGGCCGAAGCCCTTAGCCCGGTCTGGTCGCCGGATGGGCAGCATATTGCCTTTGCCCGTCGCCTGGCCGGGGAGGAAGGATATACGCTGGTTATCATGGATGTGGATGGTGATGATATGCGGGAGTTGACACGGCCGTTGCCCGGCATCGGCGGCAGTGTAGACTGGTCGCCTGACGGCCAATGGCTCACTTTTTATGCCGGCCCACCCAATGATCGTGACCTTTATCTGATGGCTGTGGATGGTTCGGTTTATTATCGTTTGACTGACGGCGGTGATAACCTCTCCCCCTCCTTTTCACCCGATGGTAACTGGCTCGTCTTCACTTCCGCCCGCGATGGCGACAACGATCTCTACCTGATGCGACTGGATGGCACAGGCCTAACCCAATTGACGGTCAATACCTATTCAGACTGGCAACCCAATTGGGGCAGTCCGTGAACCTTTTACCGATTACCAAATTCAGCGGCGGCGAACACGGCCGTGACCTCCACCCCAAACCCACCTAACAAGACCGACGTGGCTCGCTCCCCTTCGCTAAACGTGCTATGCTCCACATATTCATCCTCCGCCAGCGTCAACACAATGATTTGCCGCTTTTGGGGATCAACAATCCAATATTCTGCAACTCCGGCACGAGCGTATTCAGCGCGTTTGCTTTTCAAATCCCGTTTTCTATCTTCTTCATCACCGATCACCACTTCTACCAACAGGTCGGCGCCATCCGGGTAATCTCCTTCGATAGCATTGACTCGCGCCTGGTTCATAAAAACAATATCGGGTTCACAATATCTTCCTTCCCATAATCGCACAGGGAGTGGCGCGGGCAAAACGGTACCCAGATGATTTGCCCGCACAAAATCATGAAACCGGCATACCAGTTCGCCGAGGATCAATTGGTGAGCAACGGTGGGCATAGGCAGGAAGATGAGACGGCCGTTGTCCAGTTCAATCAGCCGGTTTGTTTCTAGCGCCCGATAATCTGCTTCCGTCCAATCTCCCTGATAAGGAAACAGCCGGGCAATTCCCCAAACAGGTTCACCAACTTCAGATTGCATAGGCTTAAACATCATCTTGTGTTATCGCACACCAAAACTACAAACCTTCGCGCCCTTCGCGGATCACCCGCTCACCGCTCACTGCTTACCGCTCACTTTCCACTGCCCCTTCCACCGCCTGCTTAATTGTACCATCCGCGACCAACTGGCGTAGCTGTTCAATGTGAGGGGCCAGGACGGTGTCATCGGCCAGGAAGGGGACGGATTGGCGGATGAGGTGGTAGGCCACGGCCGTACCCCGCCCCAACTGCTTCTCTGCTCCCATTTCCTGCCGCCGGAAATCCACCCCCTGGGCCGCGCCGAGCAGTTCAATGGCCACAATCGTTTCCACGTGGTCCAGGATTTGCGCGGCCTGGCGCACGGCCGTAGCGCCCATACTCACATGATCTTCCACATTGGCGCTGCTGGGGATGGTATCGGCGCTGGCGGGATGCACCAGTACCTTGTTTTCCGAGGCCAACGCCGCGGCTGTGTATTGGGCCATCATCAGGCCACTTTCCAGGCCACCGTCGGTAGTGAGGAACATGGGCAGGACACGGCCGTTGCTGTCCGCATCCACCAGCCGCGCCATGCGCCGTTCGCTCATATTGCCAATCTCCGTCAGCGCCAGTTTCATGTAATCCATGGCCAGGGCAATCGGTTCACCATGAAAGTTACCCGCCGAAATCACATCGGCCGCCCCCGTTTTTTCATCCACAAAAATAATGGGGTTGTCGTTCACCGCATTGAGTTCAATATCAATCACCCATTGCGCATAGGCAATAGCGTCACGGGCCGCGCCATGCACCTGGGGCACACAGCGCAGGGTGTACGGGTCTTGCACATTGAGCGGATCGTAGCCGCGCAAAAGCTGGCTGCCCTGCAACAACCGGCGCAAAAAGGCGGCGCACTCTATTTGCCGGGGGTGGGGGCGGGCGGCATGGACGCGGGCATCATAGGCGCGGTCGGTGCCGTGCAGCGCTTCCAACGTCAGGGCGGCGGCCACATCGGCGGTCAGCGCCAGGTTGATGGCCCGGCGCACTGCAAGTGCGCCCAGACCCACCATAAAGCTGGTGCCGTTCAGCAGCGCCAGCCCTTCTTTGGCTTCAAGTTCCAGTGGTTGCAGGCCGCCTTGTGCCAGGGCGGCACGACCGGGCATCATTTCCCCATGTACTACCGTTTCCCCTTCGCCGATGAGTACCAGCGCCAGGTGCGCCAGGGGGGCCAGGTCGCCGCTGGCCCCCAGCGACCCCTGCGCCGGGATGCGTGGGTGGATGTGCTGGTTGAGCATATCCAACAGCAGTTGCACCACCGCCGGGCGCACGCCGGAATGGCCGATGGCCAGGGTATTGGCGCGCACCACGAGCATGGCGCGCACGGCCGTTTCCGGCAGCAGCGGCCCCACCCCCACCGCATGGCTGCGCACTAGATTGACCTGTAACTGTTTTACCTGGTCAGGGGAGATGATCTTGTCTTTGAAACGGCCGAAGCCCGTGGTGATGCCATATACCACTTCACCGCGCACCACCAATTCGTCTACGGCCGTGCGAGACCGTTCCATTTTGGGGATGGCGGCGGGGTCTAGCTGCACGGTACGGCCGTGGGCCACCGCCACTACATCATCTACCTGTAAATCTGTGCCGGAAATAGTTAAGGGAATCATGGGGCAATTATACGCCACAAAAGATGAATTCGTGGCCGGTGGCAAGGTGGGGCATTGTATGTTATTTTTGGTCTGGTAAATCGGGCTAGTAGCTGGTGGCTAGTACCGACCACTAACCACCATAACAAAGGAGTTAAAAATGGGCTTTTTAAGCGGAATTTTTGGTAATGCCTCACAGGCAAGCGCCGAGGAAACTCAAGCCAAATTCAAGGAAATCTTCATCCCCGAAGAAAAAGTGCAGGCCGCCTTTGTCTTTGTGCGCGACACGTTTATTTTTACAGACAAGCGGCTGGTTTTGGTGGACTTACAAGGCACGTCAGGCAAAAAAGTGGAATATCTGAGCGTGCCGTACAAATCCATCAAATACTTCTCCATTGAAACGGCCGGTACCTTTGACCGTGACGCCGAACTGAAAATATGGGTCTCCGGCGGCCAAACCCCAACGGTGAGCAGACAGATCAGCAAAGGGATTGATGTGGTCAGTTTGCAGCGTACGCTGGCTTATTTTGTATTGAACTAAATGTTCCACGCGGAGCGTGGCATGAGCCGAAGGAGATCATATGTTTGACGAACAAGCGCGTTCTGTGTTAAGCCAACCGGTGATTGTGCGGTTAACAACTATTCGCCCGGATGGGTATCCGCACACCATTCCCATCTGGTTTATGCTGGATGAAGATGAGTTGGTGCTGTTTTCCGTCCGCGATAATCGCAAGGTGAAAAACGCCCTGGCCAACCCGAAGGGGTGTATCACCATTGGCGGCGACCCGGTGGGCAGCCCGTGTTACCTGATTGATGGTGATCTGGTGGTTGAGGATGACCCCGATCATGACATGGCGACGCGCATTACACGCCATTACGAGGAGCCGGATAAGGCTGAAGAATATCTGCAATCCTGGCGGAATGAGGATTTTGTGGTGCTGCGGCTCAAGCCGAAGCGCGTGGTGAAAGTGTCATGAGCAAGTTTCGGATTTTATGTCTGGATGGAGGGGGGATACGGGGATTGTACACGGCCGTCCTGCTTGATCGCATCTTGACGGCCGTGCCCACTTTTCTGGATGACATTCACCTGTATGCCGGCACGTCTACAGGGGGCATCATTGCCCTGGGGCTGGCTGCCGGGCGCACACCGGCCGAGGGCGTTGCCCTTTACCAGCAGTGGGGGCCGCGCATCTTTTCCCGCTCGTTGGTCTGGCGACTGCGCACCCTGTGGGGGTTGGTTGGGGCCAAATATGACAACCAGATGCTCCACGAAGCCGTGACCAGTGAGCTGGGCGACCTGACGATGGCCGACCTGGCGCAGCGCGGTAAATATGTGCTGATTTCCAGCTTTGACCTGGACGGCGAGCACAGGCCACTTGGCTGCTGGGGACCCAAATTTTTCCATAACTTCCCCGGCCCTACCGGCGACCCGGACGAAAAGTTGGCTGACGTGGCCCTGTATACCAGCGCCGCGCCCACCTATTTCCCCTCGTACAAGGGGTATGTGGATGGTGGGGTGGCGGCCAACAGCCCGACGATGGCGGCGCTGGCGCAGGCGCTAGACCCCGGTACCGGCGGCCAACAGTTAGGTGATATTCGCTTGCTGTCGTTTAGCACCGGTCTGGTGCCCCGCGCCATTGAGGGTGAGCGGCACAATTGGGGGCTGTTGCAGTGGGCCAGCCCGGCCATTCCCATCATGTTGGAAGGTTCGATGGATGCCCAAAATTATGAAAGTAAACGCATTTTGGGGCGGGAACAATACCATCGTTTGCATCAACCGCTGCCGCAGCCGGTGGAACTGGATGACGTGTCCAGTATGGACAGGTTGATTGCCTATGCCAACGCCGTAGACATTGGGCCGACAGTAGCCTGGATCGAGCAGTTCTTTTTGTGAAGCGTGATGCGTGACCGGAAAAACCTCACGTATCACGCATCACGTACTCGACGGGTACAACGGCCGTACCTTTCCCCGCAATCCTTCTACCCCGGCCATCATATCTTCGCCAAAAAAGTTAAGCATTTCCAGCGCCAGCGAATGGTCAAAAATGGGGCCGGCCTGGAGCAGCCATTGGTTCAAGGCGCGTTTGGTGAACTGGATGGCGTGGCGCGGCCCGGTGGCCAGGCTGGTGGCAACTTCCATCGCCTTATCCAGCAATTGTGCGTCTGGCACGGCCATACTCACCAGACCAATGTCGGCAGCGGTACGGCCGTCTACAAAATCACTCGTCATCAGGTAATACTTGGCTTTGGCCATGCCACACAGCAGAGGCCAGATGATGGCGGCATGGTCGCCCGCCGCTACGCCCATGCGCACATGCCCATCGGCCAGCCGCGCCGTTTCGGCGGCGATGCTGATGTCGGCCAGCAGCGCCACCACCAGCCCGGCCCCCACCGCCGGCCCGTTGATGGCCGAGATGATCGGTTTGCGGCAATGCAGCATGTTGTACACCAACAGCCGGGCCTCATCCAAAATGCGCAGAATTTCCTCGTAGTTGCGGTAAGCGTCTGCCACCAATTGCAGGTCGCCGCCGGCGGAAAAGGCGCGCCCGGCGCCGGTGACAACGGCCACATGCACTTCTGGGTCCCGGTCAATGAGGGGCCACACTTCCACCAGTTCGGTGTGCAGCCGGGCATCGGCCGCGTTCAGCAGTTCTGGCCGGTTCAGCGTCAGCCACAAGATGTGGTGGTCGCGCTTTTCAAAGAGGATGTGTTGGAAGTCGTTGTAGTGCATAGTTATCCCTAAAGACCTGACAGGTTTCAAAAACCTGTCAGGTCTATTTTATTCTTCCCTCACCAACGCCATGAGCTGCGCCAGGTCTTGTTGCAGGGCTTCCAGTTCGGCGCCGTAGGTGGCCCAATCGCCGTTTCGTTGGGCGGTTTGGGCGGCTTCATAGTGGGTATTGGCGGAGGCGATCAGGGCGGTGAGAGAGTCATCCAGGGTCACGGCCGTTTCGCCTGGCGCTGGCGTACTCGTTTCCGCTGTGCCGGTGGCCGATGTGTCTGCCGGGGGTAAGGTTTCGCCAATCACCTCAGCCACCACTTCCGCTGAAGCATCCAACAGCGCCGCCAGCGCACCGGACAGCGTCGTATCCATGGCAATGCGGGCGTCAGTAGCGACGATCACCCGCTTCAATTCCGGCAGGGCGTTCGTCTCGCTGAGCAGATAGATGGGTTCCACATAGAGGAAACGGCCGTTCATGGGAATCACCAATAGATTGCCCCGAATCACGTTTGATCCACTCTGGTCCCACAAAGAAAACTGCTCTGAAATAACCGGTTCCTGGTCTATGCGCCCTTCAATTTGCAGCGGCCCAAATACCAACTCTTGTTTAGGTAACTCATAAACAACCAACTCACCATAGTTGGGCACATCATTGCGCGCGGCAAACCAGGCCACCATATTATCTTTGCCCAAGGGCGTGAACGGTTGGATGAGCAGATATTCCGGTTCCGTTTCACCCGGTAAGGGCATACTCACAAAATAAGGTTCCACAGCCATTTTGCTGTTGGCGTTGCCATCCACCGTGTAAAGTTCCGACGGAATTTGCCATACATCTTCCTGGTTGTAAAAAACGCGCGTGTCGGTCATGTGGTACCGTAGATACTGGCTTGTTTGCAGCGAGAACATGTCCACGGGATAACGTAAATGGCGGCGTAAATCGGCAGGCATGTCGTCGAGTGGTTGGAAAACACCAGGGAAAGCGCCGGCATAGGCCTGAATAATGGGGTCATCGGGGGCGGCCATGTAATAGGAGATGTGACCTTCATAGGCGTCTACCACAATCTTGACAGCATTGCGGATGTAGTTGATCCGGTAACGCTGGTTGCCAATGGACAACAGCGCGGGTTCTGAGTAAGGAAAGCGGTCGCTGATAGTATAGGCGTCTTGTAACCAGACGAGACGGCCGTCATCCGTCACTACCAGATAGGGGTCCTGGTCTAGCAGCAAAAAGGGCGTCACCTGGCGAATGCGCTCTTGAATCTGGCGATGCAGCAGCACCTGGGTGGTGTCATCAATATCATTGCTCAATAGAATATTGAAGTCACCCAGACGAATAGCAAATGCCAACCGTTTGAAGTAACTATCCAGCAGCACACCACCCTGCCCGGCATAGCGCGTGTAGGCGTTTTCTGTGCCCAGCGGGTAGTCAAATTCTTCCTGACGACTGTTCACAAATACGACATCATCGGTGAGTTCACCAAAATAAATTTCCGGTCTGGTGACCTGAATTTCCGGTATGCTGCTGCGCGGTGGCAGGTCTTTGACAAAAAATATGGGTTGCCCTTCGGCCGTGAATTCGTTCACCGGGTTCATGACTACCCCATACCCATGCGTGAAGACGAGATTGGTGTTGACCCAGGTGGGGGTTTCCAGGCCAGACTTGTTCAGTTCACGGGCGGCCAACATCACCTGGCGTGATTCGCCGCCAATCTGGTAACGGTCAATATCAATTTCGCCCATCTGGTAGTAGGTACGTAGTTCTTGAAGCTGTTTGTAGGTGGCTTGCAGGGGACGGTAATCCCACAGGCGAATGTTTTTGACGATGGCGGCGTTGCGTTCAATATCTTGCCCTGTCAGGGGGGCGCCCAGGTCATACGGCCGTGTCTGCACATCGTCCAGCCCAAAACCCAGCCGGGTAAAGGTGATGTTGTGGGCGATGTAGGGTGTTTCCCGTACCAGTTCATTCGGCTCAACCGAATAACGCTGCACAAAACCGGGAACGAGGCTGCCTAATATGAGCGTGGTTGCTAACCATAATGCGGCGGTGAGCAGCAACGGCCGTAAATCAAACCGGAACACATTGAACAGCATCGCCAGTGCCGCCAGCCCCATAAACAGCATCTGGGCATAGATGGCATATACCTGCACATTCAGGTCGGTATAGCTGGCGCCAAAGGCCACGCCGCGTGGTGAGTAGAGCAATTCGTACAGGTCAAAAAGATAACCCACCGTCCATAACGCCAGAATCAGGGCCGCCAGCAGCGCCACATGCTGCCGAAAAATCTGGGATTCATGTGGCCGCCACGTACCGCGTTGTATTTCGGGCACATGGTTTGCCGCATAAATAGCAATCACGCCGATGAGGTTGATGACTAACAGAGAAACAAGCCACTGCTGTACCAGCGTGTAAAGCGGAAGTTCAAATAGATAAAAACTGATGTCTCGATTGAAGAGGGGATCGGCCACGCCATAGGGGACGCGGTGTAAGTAACGTAGCAAATCGCTCCAATAAACGGTGATGGAACTGGCAAAACCAAAGGCGACCAGGGCGGCGATGCCGGTGATTAACCAACGCATATGGGGAATTTGCAGAAACTTGGGATTGAACGGGGGGGTGTGCCGCAAGGCGCGGCGGCGGGCCACCAGCCAGTTTACCAGTAAGATGAGCAGTGCCACCAGGAAAAAGAAGCTAAAGATGCCTAGACGAGCCGCCCACTGCGTTACCCATATGTCGCGGTAGTCTACCGAAGAGAACCATAACCACTCGGTATACATATTTGCCAGCCAACCAACGAGCAGCAGCGCCCCCAGGATGAGAGCCGCTGTCATAACGAGCCGGTTGGGACGGCCGTTTCCCTCCGGGCGTGGTGGCAGGGGTGGTCGTTGGCCGCCTTCGTCATCTTTGCGGTTGGTATCCCAGCCCGCCTCTTCCATAGCCCGGCGGAACACTTCGGGGATGTCATACTCGTCTCGACTCATACCAAACTCCTTCATACGGGCCTGTTTCTAACGGCCCGGTATGATTGATTATCTCACATTTTTAGCAACTATATAGCTTCTATGGGAAGACCTTAACGGTATAGGGGATGAGGGGAAGGCGAAGTTAATAGCTCTTTAGGAACTCAGAGTGTTATCACAGGTCATGTGCCGTGAGTTCTTTGGTAAAAAAATAGCGTTGATGCCCGGCAGGGAAGTTTGTTAACTCGCCATAGAGACGATACCCATGTTGCCGGTAGAAGTCCGGGGCTTGAAAGCTAAATGTATCCAGAAACACATGTTTAGCGCCGCGCCGGCTGGCCTCATCTTCGATGGCTGTCAAAAGGCGGTGTCCATAGCCATGACCACGAAGCTCCTCTTTTACCCATAAAAGATCGATATGACACCAATCCCAATAGATTTCGCCTAATACCCCGCCAACAATTTCTTGATTGGGTGTACAAAGGGCGAAGCAGAGGCGTTGAAACTTGTCCGCACCAGCCTGTTGCACATTGTAGTCCTGTAGCCCTCTACCAATGATTTCCCATGCAGATTCTTCGGGCTTATCAATGTAGATGATCTCGTATTTTTCATCCATGAGGACCTTTTATTTTTGCAGCCAACCAACCAGACGTTTTCTGATTTGCCGCAACTGGTTCACATTACGGCCGTGAGCCTTCACTTGTAGTAACAACCCTCAACCTGCCACTGTCAGCGGCGGCGCGAACAAAACCCGGTAAGGAGATTATTCGGCTTTCTAGTTCGTCGTTCGTTTACGACCAAGCCATCTACGAACAGAAGCGACGTATTGTTCATATTCCTGGCCAAACTTTGCCGTCAAATACTGCTCCTCAGGGACGATCAGAATGAGATGACAGAGAATGATCGAAAGTGACAGCGTTACCAGAATCCACAGTATATTCAATATGAATGTTATGCCCAAGAATACAGTAACGCTCCCCAGATAAAGCGGATTTCTGCTTATGGCGAACACACCTGTCTTGACCACTTTGCTTGTGGGATGACCAGGGTCAGTCGGCTGACCGTAACGAGCAAACTCGCGGCGAGCCGAAACGATCAAACCTATGCCGGTGATGATGAGGGCGATCCCCACAACGAGGAGAACCTGCCTCAGAATACCTTGAGGTAGTGAAAAGGGGACTACCAGTTGTATGCCAATGCTTACAAGAAAGGGAAGCCCAAAAACGACTTCGGCAATCTGCCAACGACTCTTATGTGCGGAATCAATACGCATCTTATCTGTCTGTTTGCATAGTATCCACGCTCATTGTTGCATACAGTCACCCAACACCTATTATACTGCGTGAATGTGGGATAATCCCGCGAACAACCACGGCGCATGGTGCGTCAAGGTGTGAAGAGGGAAGGGCTACGGCCGTGCCCCCAAAATTCCTTTTACGCAGCCACACGCTGCCCCTGCCGCACGGAAAGAAACCGGGCAAAATCTAGCACTTCTGCGCGGGCAGCCTGCGGCAGCAGTTCCACCAGTTGCGCCACCTGCTCTGCCAACGGCACAGGTAGTTGCGTCACCGCCTGCCACACCACCAGGAATTGATCACGAGTCAGCATACACAAAGCCAGCGTTTCCCCCGCTTCATTCACAAATTCCACTTCAAACATATTCTCGCCATGTTCCATGACGATAGTGCCTTCTGTTCCAGGGGGTAACATGCCGTCTTCAGCCGGGTAAATCAATTCAACCACGTCATAAAGTTCTGGCTTGATCATGATTCTGTTCCTAAAATGTATACTGATTGCATCTCACAACGCCGAACCTGAGCCGGGGTATCCAACAGGGTACGTTGTAATATCAGGGTCCTAGTATTCTCTTTTGCTTGGGGCCTGGTTGGTCTTTTTTGCGGGAGAGGCGCAAGCGCCAAAACGGCCGTTGCAGATATTTCCAGGCGCGGGTGGCTTCTTCGTGACCACCGGCGTCCATACCCCCGTAGCGGCGCTGGTTGTAGAGCAAGGTAATGTGGACAATGGGGGCGTGCATGGCGGCCAGCCGTTTGCTCTGGCCGAAGTGAGTCAGCCGCGCCAGGAGCGCCTGGCTAAATTCAGTAGGCGTCTGGCTGGGGCTGGGTGGCAGGCCGATCTTGCGCGCATTGTCTTGCAAACGGCCGTAGCTCCACACCACCCCATCGGCCCGCCTGGCTCGCTCCTGCCGCTGTCGTCGCCACCACCACCACAGCGCCACCACCAGAAGCCCCACGATAACCAGCCGTTGCCAGGGAAACGGCCGTACCGATGATGCTGGCGGAATAGGCTGCGGTGTATAGATGTTCACCGGCGGTGGGCCATATTCCAGGGCAAAGGTGTCTGGATTGAAGGTAACGGCCGTGTCACGTGGGCTGGCAAAACCGGCTGTCGGTTCAAATTCCACCCAGCCATACCCGGCAAAATAAACCTCCACCCAGGAGTGGGCATTGATTTGGCGCACCGTCTGCACACCAGCTTCATCTGGCGGCTGCCCCAGAAAGCCGACCACCAGCCGGGCGGGCAGCCCCAACGCGCGCGCCATTACCACCATGCTGGAAGCGTAATAATCGCAGTAGCCCTGCTGTAAATCAAACAAAAAGTAAGCTACTGGGTCTACGCCAGAGGGCGGCAGCGGCGTTTCCAGCGAATAGGGATATTGGCGCAAAAATTGTTCCAACGCTCGCGCCTGGTCATAAGGATTGTCATAGCCGGCGGCCACTTCCTGGGCCAGCTCGCCCACCCGTCCGGGGAAGTCGGCGGGTAGGGCGGTGTAACGTTCCCGCAGCGGCGGTGGTACATCGGCCAGCCGCGCCTGGCGCAGTTGGGCCGGCCCGGCCGTTGCCAGACGTGAATCACCCACATAGGCGGGGTGAACATCGGTGGGCTGTGCCCGTACCCGCGCCAGATCATTCAGGCCACGCCAGGAGACGGTAGTGGCGTGATCAAAGCGGTAGGGCAGGCCAATGGTATAACGGATGGTGCGTGCATCTTGCGCCCAGTAAACGGCCTGGGTTAGCGGCGTCTGCTCTTCATAAGGGGGGCTGGGGATGATACGAAAGGGCGCGGTGGGGGCCAGCCGTTCTTCGGAAATGGCCCACCCGCGTCCGGTGTACACATCGTAACTGAGGGCACGCCAATGAACGCCGGCCAACAGTTCGGCCGGGGCGGAGAATTCTTGTCCCTGGATGTTAACGCTGACGACGGCCGTCATCACCACCGTTTCCGCCAATTCCGGGGGCATGCCCAGCAGATATTGGCGGGGGAAAATGCCGCCGCCGCCCACGCCGCCCGGATTAGGTGTGCTTAAGTGTTGGCGGGGCACGTCAATGCCGGTAAAGGCTTGCTCAAAGGAAGATTCGGCTTCGGCGACCGGGGCCAAAGAGGCAAACCAGGCCTGGACGCGGGTGATGCTCAAAGTGGGCAGCAGCATGGCCAGCGCCAGCAAAAAGAGGGCAATAATCGTCGCGTAACCGATGGATTCAAACTGGATGTCTTCAGGATAATCCACCTGATTTTGGGTCCATTCGCTTTTCAGATGGAGGAAATTGACCACGGCCGTTAACAAAACCGCTATCCCCACAAAAATAACCAGCCACCAGATGTCGGCTACGCCAAAGTAGCCATTGAGAGCCATCACCAGCCCCATGAGCAGCAGTCCCGGCAACGGCCGTTGCCAGCGCAGCGTCACCCAGGCGGCAAAAGCGGCGACCAGGAAAGCCGCCAGCCCCATGATGGCCGTAAAAACGATGGTTTCCCGGCTGTGACCGCCGCTGGAAAGGGCCAGCAACCAACTTCCGGCCCGGTCGTAAAACAGCGCGCCCTGATATAACCAATAGTCGCGGGTGGCGGCCCACCCTGCCCCCAGAATGGACAGCGGCGGCCACAAATGAGCCAGCGTCGCCAGGGTGATGAGCTGACCATAGAGGAGCAGCAGCAGCCAGGCCCAGAAGGCGGGCAACGGCCGTTTGGCCAGCACCGCCCCTAATAACAGACCCGCTGCTGCCGCCGGGATGATGACGTCATCGTCTGGCGTCCAGCGCACTTCGCGCACGGCCGTTACCAACAAAACCACCGCCGTGACCAACAGCCCCAGTACCAGCCAGCCTTCCGACGGCCGTAATTGTTTGCTTGCCTTCTCAATCAGGATGGACATAATGCTTGTTTGAGCTTGGAGATTGGAGATTTGCGGTTATTTAATCGCCAATCTCTACTCTCTGCCCGCTTTATACATCATTATACCGCCGATAGTGGCGTGAGAGGATGGTAAGTTTGCCAGGGGCAAAATTGGTCAGAGGGGTGAATTGGCTATAATCGGCCTGGATCATGATGCGTGATGCGTGATGCGTGATGCGTGATGCGTAATCGGTAATCGGACATCGGGCCTCGGCTCACGGATTACGGTTCACGGTTCACGGCTCACGGATATTGGCTAATGAGTGGACGAAAGATAGCAGTTCTGTTCAGTTTAATACTGTTGCTGGTGGTTATGGTGGTGGCGGCGCCGCTGGCGCTGCGGGCCGTGCCTTCGCGGTATATTGCCTATGCTGCCGGCCAACTGCCGGAATCGCTGCAAGAGCCATTTAACCGGATTGCTGTGCCCCAACAAGAGTCGCCCATTTTGCCAACGGCCGTAGCCATGGCCGATACATCGGCGCTTTTGGGAAAACCGGCCGGGGTGTTAGCGCCCGCGCCCACCATGCTGCCCACAGATCTGCCCCCCACCTTTACGCCGCCGCCCCATACCGATGTGCCCCAGCCGCCAACGGAAACGCCCACTCCTGTACCGCCCACCGATACACCCACGCCGGTTGTCACCCTTCCGCCGCCCACGCCCACGCTGCCGCCCATCCCTGCCTCCATTCGGCTGGTGGGTTTTCAGCATCAATTTCAGGAGTGGAATAACTGTGGCCCGGCCACATTGGCGATGGCGTTGAGTTTCTTTGGTCTGCACCAGACGCAAAGTCAGATTGCCGGCGTCACCAAGCCGAACCCCGAAGATCGTAACGTCTCCCCGGCGGAGATGGCGGCCTACGTGAATGAAACAACCCCGTATCAGGCGCTTTTCCGGGTGAACGGCCGTGAAGAAACAATCAAACGTCTGCTGGCCAACGGTATTCCCGTCATCCTGGAACTGGGGCTGAACCCACCCGGTGATTTAAGCTGGATGGGCTGGTATGGGCATTATATGTTGGCGGTGGCGTATGATGACGCTGTGGCGCAGTTTTGGGTGTATGACTCCTGGTTGGGTACAGGGCGGGAGGCGTTGAGTAATACAGACCCCAACGGCCGTGTCCTCTCCTATGCCGACCTGGCCCGCGACTGGCCTCACTTCAACCGCAACTACATCGCCCTCTATCGCCCGGAGCAGGCGCAACTGGTAGCCGAGATTGTGGGCGCGGAGATGGATGACACGACCATGTGGCAAAATGCGCTGCTTCAGGCGCAGCAAGACGCCCAATCTGACCCGCAAAACGCTTTTTACTGGTTTAATTTGGGCACCAGTTTGAACAGGGCCGGAGAGTATGAATCGGCGGCTCAGGCGTTTGACCAGGCGCGGGCCATTGGCCTGCCCTGGCGCATGTTGTGGTACCAGTTTGGGCCGTATGAGGCATATTATGAGGTCGGCCGTTATGAAGATGTCATTTTGCTGGCGGACACGACGCTGAAAGACCGCCCCTATTTTGAAGAATCCTTTTACTACAAGGCATTGGCGCAGGCGGGCTTAGACCGGGTGGCTGACGCCCGCACCAATCTGCAACGGGCCATTGCCTTTAACCCCAATTTTTCCCCGGCGGCGGAAGCGCTGACACAATTAGAAAGTGGAGGATAGATTCGGTAATCGGTAAACGGTTATCGGTAATCGGTGGGTCACACCGATTACCGTTTACTGATTACCGATGACCGCAATGATGGAGCTATGAAAAGACGAACGAAGTTCTTGATTTTGGTAATTGTGGTGATGCAGCTGGTGTTGATTGCCGGGCTGCTGGTCTTGGAACCGGCGGTGCAGGCCCTTCCCGGACGCTACCGGGTGGCGCTGCAAGAGCGGGTTCCTTTTGCCAGTCGTTTGTTGGAAGGCGTCATTCATGAGGTGGCGCCGGTGGCGGCGGCTTTACCGGCTGCCGGTGAACACAGCGAGACGGCCGAGGTGGACATCAATGCGCTGATTGCCGCGCGGCCAACGGCTGCCCCCACCGACATCCCCACACCCACACCAGAACCAACACTGGAAACGGCCACGAACGACACCGATGTCGCCGCATCCACCCCCACCACCCAGCCCACCATTACCCCCACGCCCTCACCCACCCACACGCCCACGCCAGAACCGCTGCCGGTGGCCCATGTGTTGAACGGCATGGGTGTGGTCAAGCAAGCCTTCAATAACTGCGGCCCGGCCAATCTGACCCAGGTTTTGAACTGGTATGGCAGCAGCATTACTCAGGAAGATATTGCCAGTTACTTGAAGCCCAATCCCGAAGACCGCAACGTCAGCCCCTGGCAAATTGCCGATTACGTCAATCAATTCACCGCCGATCAATACCGGGCCTCGGTACACAGTGGCGGCACCCAGGAATTGATCAAACGGCTGGTGGCGGCCGGTTATCCGGTGGTCATTGAAAAAGGGTACGAGGTCAACAATGTGTGGTACGGCCATTACCTGACGGTGTATGGCTATGATGATGAATTGGAACAGTATTACACGCAGGACACCTACTTAGGCCCGTGGGACGGCAGCGGCCGTCCGGCCTCGTATGAGGAGGTGGCCGAGTATTGGCCGCAGTTTAACTACACCTTCTATGTGGTGTATGAACCGGCACAGGAGGCCGAGGTGCAGGCCATCTTGGGGCCGGATATGCTGGATGACGAGACGATGTGGCGCAATGCGGCGGCTATGGCCCAGGCGGAAATTGACGCCGACCCGGACAATGCCTTTGCCTGGTTTAACCTGGGCACCAGCCTGACGGAACTGGGGGCGATGGTGTTGGAAGGCAACGCGGCGTATTATGAAGCGGCCGTACAGGCGTTTGACCAGGCGCGGGAAATTGGCCTGCCGCCGCATATGCTGTGGTATCAGCACAAACCGTATCTGGCGTATGACAAAGTGGGTCGCCATCAAGATGTGATCGATCTGGCCAATGCCACTTTGACGGAGCAAGGGGGGCGGAATGTGGAGGAGACGTATTGGTATAAGGGGAACTCCCTGGCCGCTTTGGGTGATTTATACGGCGCGCAAGAGGCATACCAGAGCGCCCTGGCTATAAATGAAAACTTCTACTCCGCGCAAATTTCGCTTGACTGGATAAACTCGGTTATCAGTGGCAATTAGGAAGCGTTATAATATGCTATCTCTCCAGCGGTAACCATTTAGACCTGACAGGTTTCTCAAACCTGTCAGGTCTCCAGAGCGAGAAACATGAACCAACAAGAGTTTTTTGTGATTATTGAACGGGATGAAGACAGGCTGTACATTGGTGAAGTGCCCCAATTAAAAGCCTGTTACAGCCAGGGACGTACCATTGACGAGTTGATGACCAATATGCGGGAAGTGATTGAACTTTGTCTGGAAGAAGAAGCTGAAGCGTAATCTTAGTTTATTGGCATCCCGACGGCCGTACCGTTACTGTTCCCGATCATCGCGGTCAGGATAGTTGTATAGCAACCTGTGAAAAATGGGCTGGCGATGGGCAAACACACACATGTGGCACGGCCGTGCCCCTACCCACCACGCGACAAAAAAGAACGGCCGTAGGGGGGATACGGCCGTTCTGCCAGATTTATTCCTTTCTGAAAACTGAACCCTCTTTGGTGGCGCTGAGAATGTCAGGAAGTGGGTGGTGACGGCCGTGTTGTCCCTCACACTCATCATTACATACAAATCTGTGGAGTTGTTATGAGTTGGGTGCATACTTGATTGTCAATTCATCTTCACAATCAAAAACAGTCAAAGCATACTTAATCCTGTCAAATTTGCCCGTATTGTCTATGTTTGCCTCAATAAAATAAGTGTCATTAATTGGCACAGCCTGCCTCAACCCGTTTTCGTCTGGTTGTTTGGTTAAGCTAATTTTATGACCCAATTCTGTTGTAAAGAACGTCTCCGGTTGAAGTTCAAACAGCTGTTTTAACACTTCTACATAAAGCTTTGCCACTTGATTTACTTCAAGCCTTGAATCAAAGAAGATCGCGTATTCTAACTTCCTGAATCTTGGGTCTTCCGCTTCAAAAATGTTTACCTCTCGACTCTCAGGCTCGTCTTCGATTGAAATATCTGGATATTCCCATATCTTCAAAACTCTATCCGCTATTTGCTCAAACCGTCTCTCAATTTCCCCTTTGTCCCATTTGTCAATGGATGACAAATATTTGTTTAACCACAATCTACTGTTTTTATATCCAACATCTTTCAAATCTCTTTTTTCCAAGAACGGTTTATTCCCAAGTCTACCGTTATTGCCAGACAAAGTTAGATTTGCAATCGTATTGAGATAATTCTCTTTGATAAACAAAAACTCAACACTCCCCAGAAGAGTTTCCCATTCAGGATCTGGATTCTGGGGAAATATATGCTCAATTGTTATATCGGGATTTCTGTCAATCAGAACCCGTTCATTGTTCTCAAAGTTTTCCAGCCTCTCTAAAAGGTAAATTCTGTTCTTAGAATTGATGTTGTAAACATCTTTGACTCTTAATGCATCTACCAATTCCGTGTTTTTGGGAAACCTTTGTACTCCAGACCTTTGTAGCAATGATTTTTGAATCGAAAACAAGTAACTAGAAGTATCAACCTTATCATAGAGGCTCATGAAAATCTTGTTTAATGCGTTAGTCGGCAACCCAAGAATAAACCTACGCCAAGAAAATGACTGGATAAGTTCCAGCACTTTGATGAATGTGTGCTTATCAATGACTGAGTTAGCATAGTCATAATAAACTTTCATTAAGAAGGGAAATGCAACGTTTATTTCCAGGCGATTGATGTACTCTAGTTGCAACCGAATATCCTTATCAATTTCGTTTTTTGGATTTATCAGTTTGTTGTAATACTTAGCCAGGGTTTTTATTTCCGCCAGATTGCTTTCAAGCTCATCAACTGTTGTAGTTGGATAATTAGCTTTGAATTCAAGATAGACTTTTCCTTTATTTGGGATTTTATTGGTCCTTAATGTCAAAAAATCCCTTATAAAATCTGATACCCTGCTGATGTTCAAACTCTCATCTTTCGCCAGCTTTTCAATGATTTCCCAATAGTTTTGGTAAATCTTATTTTGGTTTTGTCGGTTCAACCCCATTAAAATGTAATTACGAATCAAGTCCGCCTGTGAGAGTTCCAAGCCTGTCGAATTGAGGCTTTCAAAAATCCGCTGGGGATCATCTTTCTTTCGCTCCAATGATATTTCCACAAACATCAATTTTGAAAGGCCTTCCAAAACGGAGTGATAATTTTCTTTTGTTATTCGCCCCTTGAAATAGTTGAAATTATCAATCAGCTTCGAGAAATCTTGAAACTCCTCACTATCGTCATCTCGCAGAAGATATTTTAAAGCCTTGTCATTATTTTCTGTTGGTCTTAACTTTAGTTTCTCTTCTTCGGGGGCATATTTATTGATTAAATAAGTCTCTGCAATTTCATTTACAAGGCTCTCGTCGTCAATTTCTTTCGCGATTCTATAGATAACCAGATAGATCAAGGTCAATGTTGTTAGACGCTGCTGACCGTCAATAATTGTCAATTCTTTGATTCTCGAAGATGTATAAATGTCATCGTGAATATAGACAATACTCCCAATAAAATGAGCATGCATACTTTTTTGGAACCCAACTTCAAGAATATCATCTAACAGTTGTTTACATTGATTTGTCGCCCAGTCGTAATTTCTTTGATAAACAGGAATAACAAATTGAGTCTTATTTGACGACAAAAAATCTTCTATTCTTGTTTCGGTTGCTTTCATAGTTCACCGCAATCCAATTAGAAAACATAACTCTTTTGAAAAAGCTCTTCTCCTTTTTTGAAAAACACTTCTGTTTTTGCCCAAGATCACAAGTGTTTTGGGTTAAAAACTCTTCTGCTTTTTGAAAAAGCTCTTCTACTTTTTTGAAAAACACAAGTGATTTTTAGCAAGAGGAGAAATGTGCCTGCGGGATGAGGGTTCTCATCATCCGCAGGCACACGTTTTTATGCCGTTAACGGCTATTGGGTTTTCTCAAACGTTGTTTCGGCCAGCGCCTTCTTAAACGCCGGGCCGGGGGTGAAGCGCACCCCTACCTTTTTGATGTTACGCACCGTCACGTCCTCGGCTGCGTCCAGCCCTTCCGTGCTGATCGCCAGTCGGAAAACGCCAAACTCACCCAGGTCTACAATGCGCCCTTCGGCCAGATGTTTGGGGATAAGCGCCAGCAAGTTGGTCATGGCGGCATCCATGTCCGCGTCGCTCAGGGTGGAACGGTCGGCCGCTTCCAACGCCAGTTGGCGCTGGCGGGTACGGCCGCTCGCCTGTAATGACGGGTAATACTTGCGTGGCCCCTCCGGGTTGCGAGGGTTCACTTTGGGAATAACTTTATATTTTGCGGGCATTTGCTACCTCCTTAAAAATGTGTGATATGCACGGAGTGGCGCTCCCATTTTATGGCGACTCTCCGGCGACAAGTAACCGAACATAATGTAAAAGCAAAGGAGGTGTTTGTCAACGCTAAAAAAAGCCTCCAGGTTTGTTTTGGCAAACCTGGAGGCTTTTCCGCTGCGGTGAGCGGTATTTCAGAATGTATAAAATACCGCCAAAATAATCACAGATTGCGCAGATGACGCAGATTTTTTCTGCCATCTGCGCAATCTGCGTAATCTGTGATTATCTCAATAATAACCGCTGATGGCGCTGTCTTTGGGGGCGTTGGTCAGGGTGGCGCCCACAATGCGCACTTTGGCTTTTTCCAGCGTCTCTTTGGCCCGTTCGGCGTGGTCCCGCTTCGTTTTGCCCGCCTGAATCACCAGCAGCACGCCATCCACCTTGGCCCCCAACACGGCCGCATCCGTCACCGCCATCACCGGCGGCGCGTCAAACAGCACCATGTCCGCCTCCTCTTGCAGCCGGGCGATGATCTGGTCTACCTTTTTGGCGCCGAGCATATCGGCCGGGTTGGGCGGCTTCGCGCCGGAGGCCAGCAGCCACAGATTTTCCACGCCGGTCGCTTGCAAGGGCAGTTCCATGTTGTCGGCCAATACCAGGTCGGTGAAACCGGGTTCCGCTTTGAGGCCAAAGAGGTCGTGCAGCGACGGCCGTCGCAAATCACAGTCCACCAATATCGTGCGGCGGCCACTTTGGGCAATCGTCACCGCCAGGTTGGCAATGGTCGTACTCTTGCCCTCATTCGGCGCGGGCGAAGTGACCACCAGCGAACGCAGCGGGTTGTCCAGACTATAAAACGAGAGGTTCGTCCGCAGCGTGCGGTACGCCTCACTAATGGGGGAGCGGGGGTCGGTAATCGTGATTAAATCCATGTTTTGGTAATCCGTTATCGGTCATCGGTCATCGGTAATCGGTGAACAGACCGATTACCGATGACCGATGACCGGTTACTGGTTCGGGATACGCCCCACAACGGGTATCTCCAGATAACGTTCCACATCTTCACTGCGGCGCAAGACGCCGCTTTCCAGCCATTCCAACAAAAAGATCAAGATAATGCCGAGCAGCGCGCCAAAGACAAAACCGGCGGCCGTATTGATTTTGGTTTGGGGGACAACCTGGGCGTATTGAGGATTGTCTTGAAATTCGATGGTGATCCGGTCTTCTTGCCGGTTCTTCTCATTTTCCTCTTGCTGCCATTGGATGAGCAGATTGCCCCAGGTGCGGGCAATGTCATTGGCCAGGTCGCCATCCGTGTTTTCCACCACCAGTTGCAGCACCAGCCCCAGCCGGTCAGAAGCCACGCTGACATCACCCAGCAGTTGCCCGGCGGTCATGTCTAGCTGCAACTGATCAATGACCATTTGGGCGCGTAGACTGCTGCGCAGCCATTGTTCGTAGTTGCCCAACAGTTCACGGGCGGCCTGTGACTGGCCGAAGTCGGTGCGCGCCGGCCGTACGAGCAGCCGCAGATTGGATTCATACATGGGTACTTGCATTCTGCTGTAGCCAAAGGCGGCCACGGCCGTGAGCACGGCCAGCAAAATAATAATCCAGCCCCGCTGGCGGATGATGCGTAGATAGTCGCTTAGTTCCATTTTTCCTCGTGATGCGTGAGGCGTGAGGCGTGACTATTTTCGAGTCACGCCTCACGCCTCACGATTTACGTCCTTTTGGTATTTCCCCCAACACAGTCAATCCCAAATGCTCCACTTCTTCCCGGCTGCGCACGGCCGTGTCCAGATATTCGGCCAGCAGCGCCAGCCCCACCCCGGCGATGAGCGCCAGGGCAATGCGTAGCGGAATATCTAGCTGGCTGCGGAAGCTGCCGGGGATGGCGGTGACAACGGGTTGGTCAACGGGGATGATGACGGCCGTGTCGCCCCCCAACTGGGGCAGCGCCGCTGCATTCTGCTCCATCAGCACCACCATGGCCGCGTTCATAATCTGGGCCAGCGTCTCTGCATCCCCATGTTGGATGGACAATTGCAATTTGCTGCGCACATTGTCGGCCACCACATTGAAGGTGTGCGGTGGCGCGTCTATGTCTTGTGCGGCCAGGTGAGTGGACACGGCCGTCTTAAACTCGCCGCCCACCGCCCAATCCGTCAGCCCATTGACAATGTACTCTGACGTGAGCCAGTTGTAATACCGGTTCTCGTCAGGATTTTGGGCCACATCGGCCGGCGTCTGGCTGACGATGAAGTTCATGCCCACATTGTACCCGGCGGGCGGCGGTGGGCTGTAGGTGATCGCGCTCACCGCGATCACCACAGCCGCCGGTATGACCATCAACCACCAACGGCGTTTAAGGATTTTCCAGATATGTCGTAATTCCATCGGTTCTTGGTAGTTCCTGGTCTATGGTTTGTTTGCGCCAGAAGGCCCAGGCATAGACCAGAGTTATCGCCAGCGGCGACCAAAAGGCTTCCACTTCGCTTTGCATATGGGTGCGTTGGTAAAAGAACAACAAATCAATCACGATTAGAGTGGCAATGAGGGCGATTCGTTCGGGGCGGGAGTAACGGCCGTCCACCACCCACACCACAATTTGCACAATGGGAATAAGCAGCACCACCTGATCATAGCTCCAGCCAAAGGGGGCCGTGGCTACGGAAATCAGCAGCGTTATCGGCACCAATTCGGCCGATTGCAACTCATTTCGATAATACCACCACCAGATGATGACCAAAGGCAGGATCACAATTCCCATCAATTTGGCCCACTGCCAGCCCCAGGTCGCCGCCACTATACCGCCCACCGTTGGCGTTTGCCAGTCTAACAAATTACCGGCGTTGGTTGTCTGGCTGTATTCGGACAGGAAGGACGGCCGTAAAAGGAACGTAATGAGCGTCAAACCCACTATGGCCAGGCCAAAGCCAAAGAGCAGCCGCCAGGAGCGCCGGTATAAAGCGCGTAGTAGTAAAAGGGGGGTGGTGATATAGACAATGTGCGGTTTTATGGTCGTCAGCACCAGGGCCGCGCCCGCACCCAGCAGATAACCCCGACTTTCCAGAAACAGAAAGAGCGCCAGCCCAAAGAAGATAAGAATATTCACCTGCCCCTGGCTGATAGCGATGAGCGTGGGCACAAAGGCAAAACCGATCAGCGGGGCAATCCAGGCGCGTTGGCGGGTGGCCGTGCGCCCGGCAAACGTCACCCAGGCCAGGATCGTGCCCACAAAAATCATGGTGATATTCGTTAACAACCATAACCAGACAGCGCGGTCGAAGGAGACGGCCGTCAGCGGCAGCAGCAAACTCAATAACCAGGGTGGATTCCAGGTGATGAGGGTAAAGTCGCCCGTCCAATGTGCCAGTTGCCGCTCCACCTGGTCTAGCATGAGGGGATCGCTGAAGTTTTCGCGCTGCGCTAACAGGTAAGAGGCGCTCCAATAGCCGGTGAAGTCACCATTGCCAATACGTGGTGTGGGCAGCGGCCCAAACAATAAAAAACCGCCGATGACCAGCAGCAAGAACAAGACCAATATCTGTTTATTGCGTTCGTTAGTGCCTGTTTGCTGGCTCATGTAACTTCTGTTCCACAAAGGTTTGCATCTTGTTTTTGAAAACCGCGCTATCAAATTGTTCGGCGTGGCGGCGGATCACGGCCGTGTCCACCTGCACCGCATCAAACGCCTCCACCGCCTGGATGATACCGTCAACCGACTGTTCGGCAAACAGCGCCCCGGTCTGGTCGGGAATCACGCTGTCCAGCACACCACCGGCTGCATAGGCAATCACCGGTCGCCCGGCGGCCATCGCCTGAATGGGGGCAATGCCAAAATCCTCTTCACCCGGAAAGACAAACGCGCGGCAGCGGGCATAGAGATCGGGCAAATCGGCATCGGGTACATACCCCAGGAACTGCACCGTTGGCCCGGCCAACGCTTCCAGCCGTTCCCGGTCACGACCACTACCGGCAATGAGTAACGGCCGTGCCATCTTGTTAAACGCCGCAATCAACAAATCAATCCGCCGGTACGGTACCAGCCGCCCCACGATCAGGTAATAATCTTCGATCTTGTTGGCCGGGGCAAACCGGTTCACATCCACCGGCGGGTAGATAATAGCCGCCTCCCGCCGGTACACTTTGCCGATTCGCCGCCGAACCTCCTGCGAAATAGCGATGAAATGGTCAACTCTGTCCGCCGCCAGCCGATCCCATACCCGTAACCAGGACAAAAACGGCTGTAACATGCCCCGCGCCAGCCGGCCTAGCCCCTCTTGCTCGGCATACTGGTGATAACGCCACACATAGCGCGTCGGCGTCAGGCAATAACAAATATGCACCGTCTCCGGTCCGGTGATCACCCCATGGCAAAAACCGCTCTTATTGCTGATCACCACATCATACCCGCGCAGATCATGTTGCTCAAAAGCCATCGGGTACAGGGGAAAATATAACTGCTGTTTGCGGTGGATAAAGGGGGCGTGGTCTAAAAACGAGGTACGAATATCCCAATGTTGCCAGTGTGGCGGCATTTTGTCCGGCGCATACATCGAGGTGTAAATGGGCGCGTCCGGGTAGAGACTTACCAGCGCTTCCAGCACATCCTCCGCCCCGCCTATCTGGTTCATCCAATCGTGAACAAGCGCGACTTTCATGGGGGATTGGGTTATTGGGATATTGAATGATTTCTCAATATCCCAATATCTAAATTCCAAGTCGTTCCATGCGTGCGGCCAGGTCTGCTTCCACTTCCAGGCTGTGCATGGCGTCGTCAAGCTGGCGGTCCAGGCTGCCGGCCTGCACTTCCCAGGCGGCGTCGGCATGATCCAGGCGGCGGCGAATGTTTTCGGCCGCTTGCGACACTTCCATATCACCCGACCCCATGAGCGAATCGAGCGACTTCATGGCTTTGGTAGACACTTCTTTGGACTTTGCCAGTTGCAGCAAAAAGCCGAGTTCTTGCCGCTCTTGTTTGGCGATAGCCAGACGGCCGTCTAACTTCACCCGCACATCCTCCAGCTGCTCCAACGCACTCACCTGCCGCACCAAAGAAGCATCATACGTCTTGACCAGTTCCATGGTCGAATTGAACTGCTTTTGCGAAACCATCGCTTCGGTGCGTTTGCCCGTTTTCAGGTACGTATCAATCGCCAGGTCTAGTTTAGCCGCCTGCGTCGCCAGATTCTCCCGGCGCTGTTTGGACGTTTTCACCTGGGCATACATCGGCACGAGTGTTTGTTTGAACTCGTCTAATTCGCGCTCCGCCTGGCGAATGTACTCATCGTAAACGGCCAGATCGCTCTTTTCCAATGCCCTGTCCGCTGCTTCATGCAGCTTGGCATTAAACAAGGTTCGTAATTTTTGAAATAGGGAAGCCATGCCGGGGATTATACTGAGGGGGAGGAAAGGTTGGCAATAAAAAAACCTCCGGGGGATTCCCGGAGGTCTTTTTGTTATCCGCTGACGAATTATTTAATAACAATTTCTTCGTCGTCAAAACCGTTGGCCTTGGCCGTGGGGACGCCCGGTTCGGGCATCAGAATCGCCAGCAGCAAATAGGCCACAATGCCGATGCCATTCCCGAACAGGACTAACAGCACAAAGGCCAGCCGGATCAAAACCGGGTCCAGGTTCAGGTAGTTGGCAATACCGCTGCACACGCCAAAAATCATACGGTCTTCAGGATTACGGGTTAATCGTTTTTCACTCATGGTTTTTACCTCCAAAATTGAGTCAAATTTCATCTTATGAAGATTGGTTCTATTTTTGAGATTGAACCAATCTTGCTCATTCAATCAACAGCACACAGTACGCGCCTGGTTTACTGAAGGTTGCAGCCCGCCGGTGTAAAGTTTTTTACATTAGAGGAGAACTGTTCAGACCTGACAGGTTTTTGAAACCTGTCAGGTCTCCAGAGGAGGTCAGGATGGTTTACTGTGGCGGCGATTTTGGTACAGAAGCCATAAACCAACGCCAATGAGTAGCACCGGCCACAATCGCATTATGCTCCAGGTCAGGTTAAAGAAGAGCGCAAACACCAGAAACAGCCCACCACTGATGAGCACGAGCCGCCCCCCTTCCGGGCGTATCTCGGCGTGGGTTTTGTCCAGACTGCCGGTGATGAACATACCCAACCCTACAAAGCCAGGGATGAGCGCCCACATATAGGCCCAACTGCCCCAGTTTCCGGAGAGCGTCTGGTAATAAAAAATCAGCCCTAACCCGGTGATAATGCTGCCGGGAATTGCCAGTTCCGGTGAACCAACCAGCGCGCCGACCAGAAACAGCCCGCCCAGACCAACGATAAAAAGGGGCCATTGGCGGCCAAAGTCGAGCAGTCCGCCAAAAGCAGGCACGGTTTGTGCCAGCAAGATGCAGCCACCGGTCAGTATGAGGATCAGCCCACCGATAATAGATTTTTGTTTGTGCATGGTAATTTCTCCTTTAGCGCCAGGAGGGGTAGGGGTTTCCTGGCTCATTTCCTTCTCCATGCCAGGCTATACGGAGTCGGTGGGGATTGGTCGCGTCAGGTGCGGGGGCGAATTTGGGGGCCTACGGCCGTGTCCTGCACATCATAGCCAGCAGCGGCAATTTGCTCTCGCAGTCGGTCGGCTTCGGCCCAGTTTTTGGCAGCGCGGGCGGCCTGCCGCTGCTGCGCCAGTTGGATGATTTCATCAGGAATGGTTTGTATGGCGGGCTGCCAATCGGCCAGGCGCAGGCCAAAGACCTTGTCCATCATCAGCATCGTCGCTTTTTTGGTGGCGGCCGGCCGGTCGCTTTTCACCAGTTCCCAGGCCAGCGCCAGGGCGCGGGGCATATTCAAATCGTCGTTGATTTCCGCCAGGAAGCGGTCGAGGAACTCCTCATCCACGCTGCCGGGTGTACCCCATTCATACACTGCCTGGCGCAGCCGGCTCAGGGCAGTAGTGGCGGCATCCATCCCTTCCCAATTGAAGTTCAATTTGGCACGGTAAAGGCTGTTCAGGCAATAATAGCGATAGGCCAGCGGGTCATAGCCCCGGTCAAGCAGCGTTTGCAGCCGCAGAAAATCACCAGATGATTTGGACATCCGACTATCCTGCAATTGCAGGAAATAGCCGTGTAGCCAGTAGTTTGCCAGATTAGTGCCGTAGCACGCCTGTGTCTGGGCAATTTCGTTGGTGTGGTGGACGGGGATATGATCTTCGCCGCCGCAGTGAATGTCAAAGAGCGGCCCCAGATATTTGGCGGCCATGGCCGAACATTCAATGTGCCAGCCGGGGAAGCCGACGCCCCAGGGACTCTCCCACTCCATTTGCCGCTGCGCATCCGGTGGGCTGAATTTCCACAGAGCAAAGTCGGTGGGGTGGCGTTTTTCGCCGCGCTCCACGCGGATACCGGCCTGCTGCCCCTGCAAATTGAGCCGGGCCAGATAGCCATAATCGGGCAGCCGGGAGGTGGCAAAATAGATGCCGTCGCTGGTGCGGTAGGTGTACCCTTTGGCTTCAATGCACTGGATCATGGCGATTTGTTCGGGGATGTGGTCGGTGGCCTTGCACCAGATAGTGGGTTCCAGGATGTTGAGACGCGAGAAATCCTGGCGAAAAGCCTGGGTATATAAGTCGGCAATTTCCCACGCTGTTTGACCTGTGCGCCGCGCTCCCTTCTCCATCTTGTCTTCGCCGGTGTCGGCGTCTGACACCAGATGGCCGACATCGGTGATGTTTTGCACGTGAGTGACGGTGTAGCCGTTAAATTCCAGCACACGGCGCAAAATGTCTTCAAAGATGTAGGTGCGCAGGTTGCCGATGTGGGCATAATCGTAGACGGTGAGGCCGCAGGCATACAGGCTGACGTGCGGCGGGTTCAGGGGTATAAATTCGCGCAGGCTGCGCGTGTAGGTGTCATACAGGTGGAGAGTCATCAGAACTTTGTTTGACAAGGTGATAAGGTGACATTTGACAAGGTGAAAAATTATCAGATGACAACATTATAGCCGTTGAGGAGGGTTTTATGCACATCCTGGCAACGGGGGCGGCGGGCAAAACGGGGTAGGCGGTGATGCGTGACCAGAGAGACCTCACGCATCGCGCATCACGTTTCACAGTACCTCAGGAAATTTTGATGACTATTCTGTAAAATCTGTGCCCTCTGTGGAATCTGTAGATTGGAGGAAAAAAGATGACAGTATATCAACGTAATATGTTGGCGGGGAAGACGGCCGTAATTACCGGCGTCAGTCGCAAAATTGGCATTGGCACGGCCGTGGCGCAGGCGCTGGCCGAAGTAGGCTGTAATGTTTTCACCACCTACTACCGGCCATATGATGTCACCATGCCCTGGGGCAGCCAGGCGGATGAGGCAGAGAGCATCATCGCCGAACTGCGCCAGATGGGGGTGCGGGCTGATGGGCTGGAACTGGATTTGAGCGATCCGACCGCGCCCACAGCTCTGTTTGCCGCTGTAGAAGCCGCGATTGGCCCGGCCGATATTTTGGTGAACAATGCCACCTATTCGGTGAGTGATGGGGTGGCGGGGCTGACGGCCGTGCATATAGACCACCATTACGCCGTGAATGTACGCGGCATGATGCTGTTGTGCGCCGAATTTGTGCGCCGTTTCCAGGGAGAGTGGGGGCGTATTATCAACCTGTCATCGGGGCAAGGAGCCGGGCCAATGCCGGATGAACTGGCGTATGCGGCTACCAAGGGGGCGGTGGAGGCGTTTACGGTGAGTCTGGCTACGGCCGTGGCCCACCAATACATCACCGTCAACGCCATAGACCCCGGTGGCACGGATACCGGCTGGATGCCGCCGGATTTATATGCCCATATTCTGACCCATGCGCCGATGGGGCGGGTGGGGCAGCCGGAAGATGCCGCGCGGCTGATCCGTTTTCTGGCTTCGCCGGAAGCAGGTTGGATTACCGGGCAGATTGTCCGTTCGCGGGGCGGGATGTAAAATGGCCGTAACCGTTTGAGTGGGTTTTCTGGCTGAAGCCGTTACAACGAATGGGGAGGATCGGTTAATTCATCTGGGATCATCTCGGCGGGCAGGTCAGGACATTCCGGCAGCGGAATTTTCGGTGTACCACGCATCCCGGAAATAGCGCCAACATAGACGGCAAAGATAACCAACAACCCGCCAGCCAGCACAGACATCGTCACCGGCTGATCAAGCAGAACTGCTCCCAGCCCGGCGGCGATGACCGGCGTACCGGCCACAGCATAGACGGAAGCGGAGGCGGTCAATCGCCGCAGAACGAAGAGGAACATTTGAAACAGAGCCACAGAACCCAAAAGCACCAGCCAGAGAAGGGCCAGCCACGTTTCCCTCTCGTGGGGCAACGCCCAACTCTCGCCGGCCAACAGTGACCCACCGGCCAGGAAAACCATGCCGGTAGTGATGCCAATGATGTTCAGGTTGAGCGGATGCACGTGGGTTAAGGATTTGGCGATGACGCTGGATAGGGCGGAAACGAGGGCAGCGAGGATAGCGGCAATCAGGTAGGAGCGGCTAAGGCCGCCACCGAGTGTGCCGGCCGACAAGATAGCGATACCGGCTACCACCAGGATGCCAGCCACTACCCGACGCAGAGAAAGTTGCTCTTGCCGGAGCAAGACGGCGATGACGAGTGTGAATAACGGTACGGCCGAAACAATCACGGCGACGGTACCGGCGGCGAGGCCAACCAGCGCGTAGTAGAGGAGGCCCACACCCACGCCAAAAGTCAGAAGACCGTAAAGGGCAGCGCCGGCGGCGGCACGGCCGTGAGCCAGAGGAATGCCTCTGGCGCGGGCGATCAGGAAAAAGAGCAGGGCCGCCAGGGCGAAGCGCAAGGTTGCGCCAAAGAGGGGAGACATCTCCTGGTTGCTCAGGCTGACGGCGATGAAGTTCGTGCCGCCGATGAGTACGATACCGGCGAAGGCGGCGTATGTGGTGTTATCTGGTTTTTGATCCATCATTGAATCAGGTGGGTATGGGGGTGAGGGTTTGGGTGGCTTCGCCGTAGCTCCAACCGTCCATATCCGGTGGGGTGATGCCCAGGGCGCTGAGCATACTGCATAGTTGTTCGCGGTGTTCGCTGGCGTGGTTGATGACTTGCACCATGATGACCGAGGGTTCTACCAGGTGGTTGTCTCGTGTTTGTAGTTGGGTCTGGGCGTAGAAGCCGGAGGGGTCGCGGGCCAGGGCCAGCAGTCCCGCGCCGCTGTGGGCGGCGGATGGTTGTAATTCGGCCATTGTGGGGGAAATGCGCTGCCGTTCGGCGATGGGCAGGGTGAGGAGGGCGAGATAGTTGTGTTGGGCGGCGACGAGGTGGATGAGGGTGTCACGGATGGTGCCCATGGTGGCGGAATGGGGGGCGGCGTCTAGCTGTTCGTCGCTGAGGCTCAGGCAAGCCTGGATGATCAGGTCGTTGGCCCAGTTGTTGTGTGCAAATAGCTTTTCCAGAATGTTTGTGTTCATTAGCTAACTCCTTTTGGGGTGAAGGGGTGGGGGAACGATACCTGTGATCGGGGTGTTCGTCAATGGGGGATGCATCTCTATTTGTGCTTGTTATTTTGATGGGGGAGGTGGGTAAATTTTAGCCGCAGCAATTTGTTGCCCGTTTCTTCATGCATGGTTTCATGCAGTAATTCAAAACCGTAACGGCCGTAAAATTGACGACCAATTGCGTTGGCGGCAAAAACTTCCACTTCCAGGTCGCCATGAAGCGCTCGCGCTTTGTTCATCAACGCCGTGCCGACGCCAACGCCGTGATATTCCGGTTCGACAAAGATGGCCCCCACTTCATTGCCGAGTAGGGAGATGAAGCCGATGACACGGCCGTTCCGTTCTGCCACCCAGGTATCGGCCATCGGCAAGTAAATTTGGGGGATGTTTTGGCGTTCTGTTTCCAGGAATTCTTCTGTCAGAAACGGATGGGCCACCCGCGACGCATTTTCCCAGGCAGACAGTACCCCCGACAGGTCCCCTTCTGTGTATGGTCGAATGGTGTGGTGCATGGTGGTGGGGGGTACGGCCGTGAGCCTTCCCTTGTGCTAAAAACCATCAACCGGGCATTGGTTACGGCAGGCAAACAAAACTCGGCAGGGTTCGATCTGATGATCAGCCAGAACTATGTGGCGGCCCTTTCGATCTGTAAGAACTCCTTCTCTTGGAAGAAGAACCCCTCGGCTTCTAGCGCCTCGGGCGAGAGGCGATGATAATGTTCTGGAGTCGCTGATTGATCACCATCCCAACATGCGAACAGCTCAATCAACTTGACCCGCTTCAATTGCCGGGTGAGATAGGCAGCAAACGCATCCAGGGAGGCACGCTTAAGTTGGCGATCCTCATCCTCGAACTCTGGATACTCACCATATTGGAAGCCACAGCCACATCCCTCATGAGAGCCTGCGTAATAGACGTAGGTCTGATGGAATTGTTGGCGGACCGATACTTCGGACTTGTTGATTTCAGTGACATGAAATGCTGGTTTCTTTGGGTTCCAAGAAATCAAGTCAAGTGGTTGATCCGCCGAGATGTAGATCATTATGCACATGATATTTCCTCCAAGAGTTGCCCAACTTGCTTTGGCGCGGTATTTTGTTGGTGCTGTAGCCGGTGTCCCCACCGCACCACACCTGTTTTGCTCAGCGTGAATGGGGGAAGTATACGGCCAAATGCCAACGATGATGGGCAACAAAATCATCAGGCGACATGAAGCGGCTGAATACGGGCTACGTCATTTTGAATGACTTGCGCCGCGTCCCACAAATCCACCGCCCGCTGTGCATTGAGCCAAAACTCCGGCGAATTACCAAATAACCGTGCCAGTCGCAGCGCCATCTCCGGGCTGACCCGCCGCCGCTCCCGCAGCAGTTCATTGATGGATTGCCGGGACACACCAATCGCTTCCGCCAGACTGGCAGCCGTCAACCCATAGTCTGGCAAAAAATCCTCACGCAACATTTCGCCCGGATGCGTCGGGCGACGTAACATCTCGCCACTGTTAGGAATACTCATAACTTGCTCCTCACTTAATGATAGTCACAAACCTCAACATCGTACGCATCACCATCCACAAACCGAAAACAAATACGCCATTGGTCGTTGATGGATATAGCGTATTGCCCCCTACGGTCGCCTTCGAGCGCATGAAGGCGATTACCCGGAGGCACACGCAGGTCATCAAGACGGGTAGCCAGGTGTACGTACTCAAGTTTGCGGGCTGCACGTTTGGCTACATCTGGGGGGAATCTCTTTGTTCTCCCTGTGGTAAACAACTCATGGGTACGCCGATCCGCAAACGATCTAATCATGATTCAAATGTACTTTGTCACGCAATGCGTGTCAATTGTTACAATGTCGAAACGGGGTCAATATCCACCAGCCACGGCCGTGGCACCGGAAAATCTGCCAGCAGCCGCATCGGGTCGGGAGAACGGACGAGGAGTTGCCAGCGGTAACGGCCGTCAATGCGATTAAAATACGGCGGCGTCGGCCCCAAAATCTCCGTCGCCCCCAGCGCCTTCTCCCGAATATGCAGCCGCAGCGCCCGCGCCAGCTTCTCTGCTTCCCGTTCGCCGCGCTCATTCACCGGGTCAATATAGAGCAGCCGCGCCAGGCGGCGAAACGGCGGCAAACTATGCTGCGTGCGGAAGCGAATCTCCTCAATATAAAACGAGGCAAAATCATGCTCCGCCGCCGCCTGAATGGCGTAATGCTCCGGCTGGTACGTCTGCACAATCACCCGCCCGCCCAGCAAGCCGCGCCCGGCGCGCCCCGCCACCTGGGCCAACACCTGAAACGCCCGCTCCCCGGTGCGGTAATCGGGCAGCCCCAACGACACATCCGCCGAAATCACCCCTACCAGCGTCACCAGCGGCAAATCCAACCCCTTGGCAATCATCTGCGTGCCCACCAAAATGTCCGACTCATGGTTAACAAACGAAGCCAACAGCGTCTCATGTGTATTCTTCCCCGCCGTCGTATCCCGATCCCAGCGCGTCAGCCGCGCCCCCGGCCAACGCTGCTGCACCTGCGTCTCCACCTCCTCCGTACCCAGGCCAAAATGTTTGATGCGCTTTGATTGGCACTGCGGGCACTCGGCAAAACTGCGTTCGCGCCGGCCGCAGTGGTGGCAGACCAGCATCATGTCCGGCCGATGATAGGTCAGCGGCATGTCACAGCGCGGGCAGCGGGCCACATAGCCACAATCCCGGCAAAAGACGTAGGTGTTGGTGCCCCGCCGGTTCAAAAAGAGGATCGCCTGTTCACCGCGAGAGAGCGTTTCGGACACGGCCGTGTCCAAAACCCGGCTAAAAATGGAACGGTTGCCCGCCCGCAATTCCTGGCGCATATCCACAATCTGCACCGGCGGCAAAGGGATGGAGAGTGCATCATCCGGGTCATCCGGGGCGTGTTGGTAATGGCTGATCGCCTGCACCCGATCTGCCTGGCTTTCAATGCGCAGGCGATGGCCCATCACCCGGCGCGGCAGTTCCAACAGTTGGTAACGGCCGCCCCGCGCCTGATGGTAGGTCACAATATCCGGCGTGGCGCTGCCCATAATCAGGATGGCGTTGAGAATTTGGGCCAGGGCCACGGCCGTTTCCCGCGCATGGTAATAGGGCGGCGGCACCGGCGGCGTCTGTTTGTAACTGGGGTCATGCTCCTCATCCAGAATAATCACCCCCAAATTCGGCAGCGGCGTAAACAAGGCACTGCGCGGCCCCACGATAATGTCAAACAAGCCCTGCCGCGCCCGCCGCCAGGTATCATACCGTTCGCCATCGCTCAGACGGCTGTGCAGCACTGCCACCCGCCCTGGAAACCGGGCGGCAAACCGGCGCACCGTCTGCGGCGTCAGCGCAATCTCCGGCACCAACACAATCGCCTGTTCCCCATCCGTCAACGCCTGCCCAATCGCCCGCATGTAAATTTCCGTCTTGCCGCTGCCGGTCACGCCGTGTAGGAGGATGGGGGTGGGGGAAGATTCGTCTAAATCTTCCCCTGCCCCCATCATCTGCATCTTAATCCGCCCCCACACCCGCGCCTGGTCGGGGGTGAGCAGCGGGGGCTGGGCGGGCACAAAGTCACGGTCGGCCAATGGGTCACGCCACACCTCCTCCGCGCCAAAGCGGATCAGCCCCAGCTTTTCCAGCTTCTTCAAGTGGGTCAAGTTGGTATCTGTTTGGGCGTAAATGTCGCTGATGTTGACCGGCTGTGCTTCCTTTTCCAGCAGCGCCAGGATGTTGTAATAGCGTTGCGCCCCCCGCAGCGCCAACAACTGACGCAGCGCCTCTTTGGGGGCGACTGTCAGGAAGATGAGGGCGGGTTGGGTGACGGTAATCGGTAATCGGTGATCGGTAATCGGCGATGTCGCTGCGCGACCACTTTGGGTACGGTCTTCGGGTATCGGGATCACCTGGGCGGGGGAACGGCCGATTAGCCCGGCGGCAGCCAGTTCTTGCAACTGTTTTTCGGTGGCATTGGTGGCGGTGAGTACGGCCGTTTCCGCCGGCAGTGGGTCATCACTTTGCAGCAAATAGGCCAGCACGTCCGCCTGTTTGTTGGCGCGGCCTAAGGTGGTTACGCTGGCGTGCCAGCGTTCCGGCGCGGCAATCAGTTCGGCGGTGCGAATCGTCTTGGGGCGAATGCGGGGCGGGTCGAGGATGGTGGCCTTGCGCAGGATTTTGCGGCGGGCGAGTTGGTTCACGGCCGTTTGCCAATCCCCCTTCTCGCCTTGTTTGCGCAGCGCGGTTTGCAACTGCCGCCCGCGCATATCCCCTTTTTCGCGCACAACTTCAATGATCTTCGTTTGCAGGTCGGTCAGACGGCCGTGACCATCCCAATAAGGATTCACCGCCACCGTCGTGTCCGCCCAGCGCGTCAATCCCGGCGGCAGCATCAGCCGTAAACAACTGTTCAAGGGGGCCAGATACCGCTGGCTGAGCCATTGCGCCAGTTCAATTTGCCACCAATACAAGACCGGCTCCGGGTCTATCAGGGCGATGATCGGCTTCGTCTCTTCCACCGGGGCGGAATCATCAAAGGCGATAATCACCCCCTGCGCCAGCCGCTGCCCAAACTCCACTTCCACCAGATGCCCCATACGCAGCGCGCGCTGCAAATCACGCGGCACGTGGTAATGGAAAGTGCTTTCCAACGGCGCTTCAATGTTGATGACCAATTCGGCAAACATACGTTCTAAAGCGTAGTACGGATCACGAAAGGCGTCAAGGAATTAGCCACGGATTTTACGAATGTGACTATCTGTCACATTCGTAAAATCCGTGACTAATGGGGGTATAATCTCGCACACTCTGAAAAAGGCAGGACAGTTCGATGCGTATTTTGATTACAGGCGGGAATGGGCAATTGGGGACGGCTTTGCCGGCGGTATTGACGGAGCATGAGGTCACGGCCGTTGGCAAAAATCAATTGGATATTACCGACAAAGCAGCGGTGTTCATGGCCGTGTCCACCACCCGCCCCGACCTGCTCATCCACTGCGCTGCCTACACCAACGTAGACGGCTGTGCCCGTGAACCAGAACTGGCCTACCGCGTCAACGGCCTCGGTACACAAAACATCGCCCTGGCCTGCCAGCAATTTGGCGCGGAAATGGTACACATTAGCACCAACGAGGTCTTTTCCGGGCAGGAACCGGGCGGGTATGAGGAGTGGATGGCGCGGAACCCGGTGAATGGGTACGGCCGTTCCAAAGCTGCCGCCGAGAGCCACGTGCAAAACATCCTCAATCGCACCTACATCGTGCGCACCGCCTGGCTCTATGCCCCTGGTGGACGCAACTTCATCCACGCCATCCTCAACCGCGCCAGAGATACAGGGCAGGTGCGTGTGGTCACGGACGAAATCGGCAACCCTACCTACGTCCACGATTTAGCCGCCGCCATTGCTCAATTGATTGAGACGCACCAATACGGCATCTACCATTTTGTAAACAGTGGGGCTTGCTCGCGCTGGCAGTTTGCCAACGAAATTTTGCGGCTGGCGGGACTGACCCATGTAACCAATACGCCAATTTTGAGCAAGGAATTTGTACGGCAGTCCACCCCACCTCCCTTTGGCGCTTTACACAACGTTGCCGGGGCCGCATTGGGGATTACGTTGCGGCCGTGGCCGGAAGCCCTGGCTGATTATATGAGCCGTGACACGTGATGCGTGACCAGAATTATCTCACGCATCACGTGTCTCCACCCTGTAAACGGGCCAATTCTGCCCGTAGTTGCTCCAGTTCAGCTTCTGCTTTATTGGCGCGCTGGCGTTCCGCTTCGGCGCGCAGGTGTGCTACTTCAGCTTGCTGTTGGGCCGCTTCGGCGGTGGTGGGGATGAGACGGCCGTCTTCATCAAACAAGCGCAGCCAGACCCCCTCTTCTTCCAAGAAAGTCCCCTGCCACAAGCTTAACCACGCTTCCAATTCGCTGCTCCAGAGACGGCCGTTTTCGTCCGGTTCAATTGGTACATAACGCTGCCCCACCAGATGCCACCCGTACAATCTCTGTTCATCCGGGTCATAACAAAAGTAGTCGGGCATCTTGAACGTGCGCTCATACAGCTTTTTCTTGGGGCCTAAATCTTCTTCCCTGGTGGATTCTGACATCAATTCCACAATTACATCAGGGAAATGAGCATCTTCTTCCCATACCACCCACTTCTGGCGTGGATAACTGCCATCAATCCCTTTCACCACAAAAAAATCTGGCCCCTTATAATCCCGATTGCGCACCTGGTTCATACTGTAATAGACAAACATATTGCCGCCGGCGAAAAAGTCCTGCCGGTCTCGCCAACGGTGGCGCACCACGTCAATCAACAAATTCATCTGGCTGCGATGCCAGTTTGTCTCCATGGGAACCCCATCCTCCTCCGGCAATTGGCTGCTATCAGGCAAATCGGGCAATATGTACCGCTCCACAACTTCAATTACCTGGCTCATAATCCACATCCTTTATTGATGGCAGACATTGTCGCCAATCGTCTTTCATCGTTCATGCTCACGCTCCCCATTGTAGCATATGCGCCCCATTAAAACTCGCCGATGTCGGCGTAGCGGAAGCGTTCGATGGCGATGAAGCCGGCGGCGCTGACGGCCATGAGGATGACGCTCATGGCCATGGCCTGACCGAAATTGAGCGCCCCGCCGGGTGTGCTGAGGAAGCGTTCAATGGCAATGGGCATGGTCAGAAAACCGCTGTTCGGCCGGATGATGAAACTGGTCGCGCCAAATTCGCCCATGCTGACGGTGAAAGCAAACACGGCGGCCACCAGCAACGCCCGCCCCACGATGGGTAAATCCACCTCGCGCCAGACACGCCCCGGCGTGGCGCCCATCACTGCCGCCGCTTCCCGCAATCCGGGTTTGATGCCCTGCATCACCGGCAGCAAACTGCGCACCACAAACGGAAACGCCACCAACGTATGAGCAATCAGCACCAGCAGCGCCGAGGTGCGTAAACTGCTATACGTGACCACGTAACCAAAACCAAGCGTGACGGCCGAAGCCCCCAATGGCAGCATAAACAGCGGGTCCGCCCATTTGCGCCAGGGCAACGGCGAACCCGAAGCGGCTCCAGGCCGTGCCAACACCACCGCCGTCATTAACCCCAATCCACCCGCCAGCAGCACCGCCAGCAGCGCATACCCGATGGAGTTGCGCACGGCCGTCAGCGGCGGGATAAACAACACGCTGTCCCGGCGCGTCTGGGGGAGCGCCTGATAATAGGCCAGCGTCAGATTCCCGTCCCGGTCCACTAATGACTGCCACACCAACGCCAGCAGCGGCGTCACTAGAAAGAGACACAACCCGCCCATGATCGTCGCCACTGCTACCTTTTCCGGCCACGTGCCTGGTCGTTTCAGGTTGGCTTTTTCGGGGCGCATGTCCAGCGACACGGCCGTACCCTGCTGCCAACGTGTGTAAACCATCATCACCACAAAGGTGAAAATGATTTGAAACAAGGACAATACAGCCGCAATATCTGGCCGTAAAAAGTTGACGTATTGCCGGTAAATTTCCGTCTCCAGGGTGCTAAACATCGGGCCGCCCAGAAGCAAAATGACGCCAAAACTGGTGAAGGTGAAGAGGAAAATAAGGAGAGCGGCGCTGAGGAGTGACGGGCGTAATAACGGCAACGTCACCTCCCGAAATGCCCGCCACCGGCTGGCCCCCATCGTCCGTGCCGCTTCATTCAGGCGCGGGTTCAAATTGGCCCAGAAGCCGCCCACCAGCCGCACCACAATCGCCGTGTTGTAAAACACGTGCGCCAGCAAAATGATCCCGATGGTCTGATCGAGCCGCAGCGGTGGCCGTGATAGATCAAAAAATGCCATCAATCCCTGATTCACCACCCCCTGCGATCCCAACAATGCCCGAAACGCTGCCGCCACTACCACTGTGGGCAGTACAAAAGGCACGGTAGTCAGCGCCCGCAGCACCGACCGGCCAGGGAAAGTATACCGGGCAAAGAGATACGCGGCCGGTAGCCCCACCAGCAGCGTTAGTCCAGTAGATAATATTGCCTGCCAAAAAGTAAACCAGAGTGTGTGTCGGAAATACGGCCGTACCAACACCGCTTCCACGCCTACGACCGTAACGCTCAACCGCAAAATGTTTGCCAACGGCCAGAAGAAAAAAGCCACCAGAAAGAGCAGAGGAATGAAGATGATGCCGATTGCAGCAATCGGTCGGTGACGGGGTGACAGGGTGAGAGGGCGACGAGTCATGGGGTGGGATTATACGGCCGTGCCCCTAAAAAAAAAGCCACCGCCTTTCAGCGATGGCTTTTTTAATAACCGATTACTGATAACCGATTACCCGGCCCGGCCGATCTTCTTGCCAATCCAGTCCGTCAGGTCTTCAAACAGATAGAAAACAACCGGTACCACAATCAGCGTCAGCGCCGTACTTACCAGCAGCCCGCCCATCACCGCCCGTGCCAGATCAGAAGCGATGATCGCCCCCGCTTCGGCACTGGCGGCCAACGGAATCAGCGCCAGGATAGCCGTCAGCGCCGTCATCCAGATGGGACGCAGCCGGGTACGGCCGCCTTCCACCAGCGCGTCATACGTGCTTATACCCCGCTGCCGCAACTGCTGCACCAATTCCATCAGCACAATGCCGTTGGTGGTCACAATACCCACCAGCATCATAAAGCCGATGAGCGCGGAGATGCCCATGACGCTGCTGGTGACATAGAGGGCAATGGCCGCTCCCACCAGGGCAAAGGGCAGACTGAACAAAATCACAAAGGGCAGGATAAAGCTGCGGAAGGTCAGCGCCATCACTACGTAAACCAGGACGATGGAGATGACAATCGCCAGCAGCATGGATTGGAAGCCCTCTACCTGCTGTTGCGATTCAAAACCTTCGCTGACGACGGCGCCGGCGGGCAGGCTGTCTACCGCCTGGATGGCCGCTTTGGCGGCAGTGGTGACGCCCAGCGTATTCTGGGTTTCCAGTTCACCGCTAAAGCTGACGGCGGGACGGCCGTCAATACGAATATACACCGTGCTGCCATTGCCATTACCTGCTACCATGTCGTCCACCGTGCTGGTAACATTAGCAATATCGGGCACACCATCCCCTTCCAGGTCTACCGAGGCGATAGCCGCCTTCACATCTTCCACCACCGGCAGCAGTTCCTCCAGCGAATTGCCGGTGACGGTGAGTGAAAAGCCGCTGAAACCCGTCTGCGAGGCGGCTGAGACGGAGGCGTTTTCTTCGCCAAACTGGTCTACCGCTTTGGCCCGTACCGCTCTCGTCAGACCGTCCAGCGCCTCCTTATCTTCCACGCTAATCGTGAGCGAGGCGATATTTTGCGTCACCGAACCCTGCGAGAAGAACGCTTCAAAACCGGCCGCGCTACCAATGGTTGTTTGCACCGAGCCAAGTCCAACAATATCACTGATCCCCTCTTCAAACTGCGCCACCGCTTCGTTTGTTTCCAATATGGACGTGCCATTGGGCAGTTCAATGCTGACGTTGATGGTCGGTTCACCCAACGCCGGGATGAAACTTTGCGGCAGCAGGCTGAGCAAATACAGGCTGCCCGCAAAAATGATCACCGAACCGAGCAGGGTCAGTGCCCGGTGCGTCAGCGCCCATTCCAGCATGGGCGTGTACCAGCGCTGCATACTCGTTTCCCGCTCTTCGGGGATGTTGTTTTTGTTGATGAAGAGCGAAGTGAGGGCGGGTACTACGGTAATGGAGACCATGAAACTGGCGGCCAATGCCCAGACCACCGTCAGACCAAAAGGCATAAAGACGGAGCCGATGATACCACCCACAAAACCGAGGGGCAGGAACACAACCATGGTGGTGACGGTAGCCGAGAAGATGGCAATAGCCACTTCACGAGTGGCGGCACGGATAGCGTCGTTGGTTTCTTCACCGCGCTGAATGTGGCGGTAGGAATTTTCCAGCACCACAATGGAGTCATCCACCACCCGGCCAATGGCGACGGTGAGGCCACTGAGGGTCATAATGTTGAGCGTCACCGAATTGGGGAAGAGTCGGGAGATAAAAGTGACGACACTGTTGCCGCTGCTGTTGGCCCAATTTTGCATCCCGTCACCAATAGTAACGGGTATCCACTGCATCAGGAAAAAGGCGCTGAAGATGGAGAGGGGGATGGAAACAGCGATGACCAACGTGGCCCGCCAGCTTAATCGGTAACGCCCGCCAATATGCCCGCTCAAAAAGACCAGGATGACCAGGATGGCAAACACTGCACCCAATGATCCTTCACGGGTAACACCGGCAATAGACTCTTCAATAAAGGTAGCCTGTTCAAACACCAGCGTGGCTTTCATGCCCGGATGCGTCTCTTCAAACGCGGTCAAGGCGTCAAATATGACATGCGCTGTCTCCACGGTGTTCTCATCGCCACCCTTAAAAAGCTGGATCAGCACCGAAGGGTCACCATCAGTGCGGGTGATGGCCGCTTCAGGCACAAAAACGGCAACTGTACCGGCGGCGATCCCCGCCAGTCTTGCTGCCAGGTCGGCGTCAAAAGCGTCCGGGTAGTTTTCCAGCATGAAGGTGAGCGTCTCCGGCGACATCAATTCCAGGATGGTTGGCTCCAGATTTTCAATGAAACCTTCCTCACTTTCAGCCAGATAGGCGATCACTTCCGGCGTCAGGTCGGCCATCATTTGCGGGGCCATGTCGGCGTTGGGGGAAGTGGGCAATATGTTCAACAACGCCGCCGCGCCGGGCATGAAACCGTTGTTGATCAGGTCATAAGCTGTTTTGAAGAGCGGTTCTTCCCCATTAGGGCCCGGCTCTAACCAGATGCCCGTCAGGGCGGGCGCTTCGGCGGAGGCAGCCGCGGACTCTTCGGCTTCAGCCGCGGCCAGCGCACCTGCGCCGCCAAATTCAGCCGCCAGACTGTCTAGTTCGGCGCGTAAATCGGCATCCAGGGTTTCCAGGAATTCGACGGGTAGCAGGGCGATTACCTCTGGCTGTAACAGGCGCAGGTTATCCGGGGTGAGCAGCGCCAGGGCTTGAATGGCCTGCGGGCCAAATCCGGCCAATAGGCGCATCATCTCCGGGCTGATGTCCTGGGCATATTCCAATTCCAGACCGGCCTGGGCCATGCCCTGAATAAGCAGGTCAGGCAGGCGGGCCGGATCGGGAGTGGGTTCGACGACGGCCGTTTCCTCTTCCCCTTCTTCTTCGGCCACAGCCGCCATTAACTCATGGCGCATGGCAGCAATGCCGATGTTGGTGAAAGTTTGCACCATGCCTTCATCCAGGTTCGCAGTCATTTCGGGGGGCAGGAAAGCCAGAAGTTCCGCCGGCAACCCCAGCATTACCTCCGGCGTCAGGTCGGCCAGTAGTTCCGGGGGTACGTCGTCGCCAGACATGGCCGCAAACGCTTGTGGCGGCAAATTGGCAAAGGCGGCGGTACTGGTGATGGGCATCCCCATCCCGGCGGTGAACTCTTGCCAGGATAACGGCAGTTCCACCGGGGGCGGCGCTTCGCCGTTGGCGGCCGCTTGAATGGCTTTCAACTGCTGCACTAACAATGGGTCTAAATCGGCTTCGACCAGGGGCAGGGCCACGGCCGTGACTGCGGGGTCCAGCGCCCGCCATATTTCGGGCGTCAATTCTGCCAGTTGATCGGGGGCAAATTGCAAAATGCCCTGCATCAATTCAGGGGTGATGTCGGCCGTCGTCGTGATGGGCTGGCCCATTTGGGCGGCCCCGGCTATCCAGGTTTCCGGTAGGTCAACCGGCGTGAATGTTGGCAGTTCGGCCGTTTCGGTGATGGGTTCTGCTTCGGTTCCAGGGGTGGGTACGCCTGCACTGAGCGAAGTCGAAGTGGCCGTTGGTTCTGCTTCCACAATTTCATTGCCAGAGAGAAGGGCAGTGGCTTCGGCCAGGGTGTATTGCCCCACGCCGCCAAATTCTACCGCCAGTTCATCCAGTTCTGCCACCAGCGCCGGCTCGAGGGTATCAATGTACTCCATCGGCAGGTAAGAGAGCGTGTCGGCGGGTACATGGACCAGCAGGTCGGTGGGGAAGATGGCCAGGATGGTCATCACGTCCTCGGCGGCGGTGGGCCGGTTGCTGATGCTGCGCAGCAAGTCAACGGTGATATCCTGGGCGTAGCTGATTTCAATGCCTAAATTTTGCGCGCCATCCACGATGATTTGGGGTAGACGACCAGGGTCTTCGGGAGTGGCGGGGGGTTCGGGCACGGCCGTTGCTTCGACAACTTCCGGTTCTGTCTCTTCCGGTAACTCCTGCCCGCCAGAGACAACGACACGGCTAACCGGTTCTAGTCCTTCTAATGAGGGTTTCAATTCCGATTCTACCAGCGCCTTGAGTTCGGGCAGCGTCAGTTCTGAAGAAGAGACGCTGGCGATGACCACCGGCAGGTCGCTAAAACTGAAATTGATCACCTGACTTTCGGCCGTTTCCGGCAGCCCGGCGCTGGCAATCGCGGCGTTAATGTCGTCCAATATCCGCTCCTGGTTCAGGCCAAAATCGTAGCGAGCGATGAGAAAGGCGAAGGTAGGATTGGTGGTTGATTCTACATTCACCACGCCATCTACGCCTTCTAGTTTCTCTTCCAGGGGGATGGTCACGTCTTCCAAGAATTGCTCGGCTGTGGCGGCGTCCCCCCACTGCACAACAACTACGGTCTGCGGAAATTCCACACGCGGCAGTAACTCCTGGTTCAGCTGCGTCACCGAGTAGATACCGGCAGCCAGGATAATCATGGCAATGGCGATGGTGATCCAGCGGAAACGCAGGGATAGGGCCGTGATTTTGTCGAATAGATTGGATAGCATAGGTGTATTCCTTGAAGTTGGGTAATTGGGAGATTGGCGACCAGAGATTGGAGATTGGGGACTCAAACTCTAATCTTCAAACTCTAATCTTCAATCTCTAATCTCTCTTATAAGGCTCCAACGGCGGGAACACTTTCTGCAAAGTGACCAGGCCGCTGTGGATGGTAGACAGTTCGGTATTGGATAATGGCGACAGCAACAGGGCCATGTAGCTGACGATGTGATGCACCAGGTGATCGAGCAGGGCACGGCCGTCGGGCGTCAGTTCTAGCATAATCATACGTCGGTCGTGTGGGGCACGGGTACGCTTGACCCAGCCCTGTGCCACCAGATGACTGACGGTGCCGGACATGGTCGGCAGACTAACGCCGCTCAGTTCGGCCAGTTCGCTCAGGTTGTGGGAATGTTCGGCCAGCGCTCCCAACACGCCTAATTGGGCGGGCACAAGCGGGCTGTGCTGTTTGCGCAGTTCCATTGCCAACAGCCGCATGATAGAGGGAATGGTACGAATGATTTCGGTGGCTACAAGATTCGTTTCAGACATATACCAAGAAAGAAACCGGGTAAAATCCGGTTTCCAATTAATTATTAGCAAACCTAATGGTTAGGCAAGCTAATTGTATGCCCGCCTAACAAAGTGTCAATCGTTTTGTGAAAAATAGTACAGATGGGTGAGGAAAAATTCATCTGCTAGATCAACTGCTTGACAAATGAACGAAGTGGCGTAGAAAGGGCGCGTGTGGGCAGTAAGCACGGCCGTAATCGCCACCCGCTACAGTCCACACAACATGAACAGGGCAAGATTAGCGCATGGACGGCTTTGCCCCCAGCAAAGCCGTTGACGAGGTGAAGGTTCCCCACCGCGAGGTGGGTGTTAACGGCGGGTTCTGACGAATCCGCCGGAAAATCGAAAGATCAGCGGATGCCTTCCAGAGCGGTCACACTCTGAATCAATGCCCCTTCAACACAAGCCACCCCACAAATCGGCGAGGTACTCGTTAACAAAAGGAGTGGTGAGTGACCAATTTATAGTGTGAAGTGAGCAGTAAGCAGTAAGCAGTGGGGAGAGATACCACTGTTTACTGCTCACCGCTTACTGTTCACTCTCTTAACGAAGGGGCGTCCCCACGAAACACACAATCGAGGGTCGCCAGACGGCAAGTTGCAAGTAGCATGTTGCAAGTTGCAAGTGTGTAGGTGTGGGTACACCTGCTACTTGCTACCTGCCACCAGAGATTTGCAACAGGCCACCACAAAACGGAGGTTTATTATGTGTGGTATCGTTGGGTATATTGGGGCGCGGGAAGCGTCCGCTGTGGTATTGGGCGGCCTGAAGCGGCTGGAGTACCGCGGGTATGATTCGGCCGGGGTGGCGGTGCTGGCCCAAAATGGGCATATTGCTCTGCGCCGGGATGTGGGCAAATTGGGCAATCTGGAAGTGATGATGGCGCAGTCGCCGTTGCATGGGCATATTGGCATTGGGCACACACGCTGGGCCACGCACGGGCAGCCCAGCCAGCGCAACGCCCATCCACATGTGAGCATGAACGGCCGTGTCGTCCTCGTTCACAATGGCATTGTGGAAAATTATGTGGAACTGCGCGATGAACTGATGGCCGAGGGGGTGCGCTTTGATTCCGAGACGGATACGGAAGTGATTGTGCAGATGGTGGAGCGGTATCTGGAAAGTGGCGTAGCGTTTGACACGGCCGTGCGCCAGACCTTGCGCCAGTTGCGGGGGGCCAACGCGGTGGTGGCGATGAGCATTGACCACCCGGACACGCTTATTTGTGCCCGTTTGGGTAATGCCGGGGGTATAACATTGGGCGTGGGCCAGGATGAAATGTTCATTGCTTCGGACATTCCGGCTATTTTGGAATTCACCCGTGACATGGTCTTCCTGGAAAGCCGCCAGATGGCCCGCGTCACCCGCCAGGGATACACCGTGACAGATTTAGACGGCAACGCCATCACCCCGGAAATCCACGCCATTGCCTGGGACCCGGTGAGTGCGATTAAAGGGGAGTTCAAACATTTCATGCAGAAGGAGATTTTTGAGCAGCCGCAGGCGATTATCAATACCTTGCGGGGGCGGGTGGATTTTGAGACGGGACACATCAGCCTGCCAGAGATGAACCTGACACCGGAACTGGCAAAACGGCTGAAAAAGATTTTCATTGTGGCCTGCGGCACCAGTTATTACGCCGGGTTGGTGGGCAAATTTATGATCGAATCCATTGCCCGTGTGCCGGTGGAGGTGGAGTACGCCTCGGAGTTTCGTTATTATGAGCCGATATTGGATGGGGACACGGCCGTGCTCTCCATCACGCAATCGGGCGAAACGGCCGATACCCTGGCTGCCAGTGAACAGGCCAAAGCATCGGGTGCGATTTTGTGGACGATTGTCAACGTTTTTGGCAGCCAATCCATGCGCATTTCTGACGGCTACATTGCCATGCAAGCGGGGCCAGAAATTGGCGTTGCCAGCACCAAAGCGTTTACCACTTCCATTGTAGACCTGTATTTATTGGGCTGCGTGTTGGGGGAACTGCGGGGTACAGCGTCTCCGGCACGACTGCGCCAGTTGGCCGCTGACCTGGCCCATCTGCCAGACCTGGCGGGGCGGGTGCTGGATCATGATCGGGAATATGACGAATTGAGCCAGCACTTTTTTAAGGCGACTGATTTTCTTTTCCTGGGACGGGGCATCAATTACCCGGTGGCGCTGGAAGGGGCGCTGAAGCTGAAGGAGATCAGCTACATTCATGCGGAGGGCTACCCGGCAGGGGAGATGAAACATGGCCCCATCGCCTTGATTGACGAGACAATGCCGGTGATGGCGATTGCCACTAAAGACCCGCTGTATGAAAAGATGATCAGCCAGATTCAGCAGGCGAAGGCGCGGGGCGGCACGGTGATTGCCCTGGCGACGGAGGGGGATACGGCCGTTGCCGCCGAAGCCGACCACGTCATTTATGTACCGGAAACGCCACCGCTGCTGGCGCCCATTATCAACACTATCCCCATGCAGTTGCTCAGTTACCATACGGCCGTGCGCCGGGGCTGCGATGTTGACCAACCGCGCAATCTGGCGAAAAGCGTGACGGTGGAATAAATAGTTGCAAAAGGGAGTGACTAATCTTGTAGACATATGAAATCAATGACATGCTTCTTGTCAAAAGGTCGAGCCCGATTGGGCAACTGCCGCTGATTCCAGGCTTGAGCAAACGCCTGCAAACGCCGGTTCAACCACACCAGACAGCGGGAAAAGCAGCGACTCTTGCGGGTCAGACGGGTCAAATAATGGCGCAAATCGGCATTGCCTCCTTCAACCGAGTAAGTCTCGCTTTTATCAGGTAACGAGAGATGATAGCCTTGCCGATAAGTCAAGCTGTCATACCGCGGAAACTGGTCACTATAGTATTGAGCAGCCGGGGCCGCATTTACCATCTGTTGCCCAATTTCCTGACGGCGTTGCATCACGGTTCGGATACCCAGAAAGCAGCGTGTTTGGCGATCCACAATGGTCATGATATAGACTTCGTTTTTTTGTCACCAATGAAGGTGAATAACTCGTCTTGTTCCGCCACTTCGACCGGCATCTCTGGCCCGGGTAGCGTCGCCGGCAAGCTGTCCGCGTATTCTTTGAGCCAATTGGCGACCGACTGCGGCGCCACACCAAGATGACGGGCTGCTTGCCGTTGACTGTTACCATCCAGCACCAGCCGGATGGCTTGTTGTCGAATTATCATGCCCCGGCGTTTTAGGGACGGGCACATATTTTCGTCAGCAGACCTGGCATCTGTAAACCTGGCTACCGGCGATCGTTTTACCATTTTTGACTTGCTGTTCTGTTCTCTGACAGTGTGGACATTGACTCATATGCCTTTTATATCACGCCTTTTGCATTAGTCACTCCCCTTCCGATGGTTTCAAAATAATAAGACCCGGCGTGATAATTGCGGGCAGGCGCTGGCAGACCCACAGAACAGTTCATTGCGCGAACTGGCACAAGTACCGTTGTTGTTATCATTGTTGTGTCTGACGTTTGAGGAAAGAGGTGAATTTCCGGGGGAGCGGGACGATATTTACCGGGAGGCGACGGATGCGCTGCTGGTAAAATGGGATTCCAAGCGGCAGCAGGGAGGGATTAAACGGGATACAGTATACCGGCATCTCACCCTGAAAAACAAACAAAAGCTGCTGGCGCAGATGGCGGGGCGTGCCGGGCGCGGTTTGCTGGGCGGGCGGGTGATTGTGCAGACGTACCAGCCGGAGCATTACGCCATTCAGGCGGCGGCGGAGCATGATTTTGCCTCGTTTTATATTGAGGAGATTCGCTTCCGCACGCAGCATAGTTTGCCGCCGTTTCGCCGCCTGGCGCGGCTGCTCTATATTGACCCGGTGAATGAGCGCGGCGAACGGGAAGCAGAGAAGCTGGCGCGGGCGCTGCGGCTGCATATTCGGGAGAAGGCGCTGGGGGCGACGGAGATTTTGGGGCCGACGCCGCCGTATTTTAATCGCATTGACGGCCGTTACCGCTGGCAACTCCTCGTCCGTTCTCCCGACCCGATGCGGCTGCTGGCAGATTTTCCGGTGCCACGGCCGTGGCTGGTGGATATTGACCCCGTTTCGACGTTGTAACGAGAGCAATTTACGGCTATTGTCCCGGCTATAGGATTTTTCTGATTACCACATTGTTGCCATCTCTGTAGCCATACAAGCCGCATTGGCGTAGGCGACCAAAGACGGTATCCTTGTGGTGCGCGATTTGCCAAATCGCTCCACAAGGAGGCCCTATGACCATAGACCCCGTAACCGCTGCCGCCGCCACCGCCGCCATTAGCAAAACCACATCCTGGCTCTGGGACAAATACGGCAAAGATTTGTTGGACAAAGCCAGCAAAGCCGTGCTGGAAAAGAGCGGCCGTGAAGGTAAAAAGCTGTGGGACGAACGGCAGTGGAAAAAGTCCGCCGAAAAATATCTGCAAGGATTGTATGAGGAAGTAAGCTGGCTGCGTGTGTTGGGCAAACCAGAAGGGCAACCCATCGAGCGGCTGTATACCGACGTCAACGTGCTGGACAAAATCTCCGCCGAGGAATGGTACGGCCTGCACCAGTTACAAGAAGGGTATGAGGTACGGCGTGGTCTGCGCTGGCAGCGCGAACAACGGCAGGATGGTTTGAAGCTGGCTCAGAATAGCCCTCGACTCTTCATTTTGGGCAAGCCGGGCGCGGGCAAAACCACCTTTATGAAACACATTGCTCTGCAAACGATCAAGGGGAACTTGGGGGATAAAATTCCAATTTTTGTCTCCTTGCATGATCTGGGCAACAAAGGGTTGGCGATTGTGCCCTATATAGTGGAGCAGTTCCGGGTGCACGACTTCCCGGAGGCAGAACCGTTTGTGCGCCAGTTATTAAAAGATGGTCATGGGGTGGTGCTGTTTGATGGGCTGGATGAGGTGAATGTGGAAGGGCAGAAGCGAGACAATCTGATTGCCCAGATGAAAGATTTCATCAAGGAGTTTCACCAGAGCCAGATTTTTATTACCTGTCGGGTGGCTGCCAGCGATTATACCTTTGAACGTTTTACCTACCTGGAAATGGCTGACTTTGGCGATGAGCAGATGAAAAAGTTTGTTTTCCGCTGGTTTCAAAACGATATGATCAAACGCGACAATTGCTGGCAGGAACTGGCTGATAAGAGCAATGCAACTTTGCGGGAACTGGCGCAGGTGCCCATTTTGCTCTCGCTTTTGTGCCTAGTGTTTGAAAAACGCAATGAGTTTCCGCGGGGGCGGGGAGAAATTTATAAACAGGCGACCGATGCCTTGTTAGTGGAGTGGGATGCCAGCCGGAATATTAAACGGGATCAGGTATACCGCAACCTGTCGCCGAACCATAAACAGATGATGCTGACGCGGCTGGCAGCGGAAACGTTTGCCGCCAATGAATACTTTGTAACTGAAGAAAAGCTGGCCCGGCTCATCGTAGAATTCCTCAACGGCGTTCCCGGATTGAAGGGGGAAAACCTGGATGGAGTCGTCGTGTTGCAGGCGATGGAGGCGCAGCATGGTATTTTGGTGGAGCGGGCGCGGGGCATTCACTCCTTTTCCCACCTGACGCTGCAAGAGTATTACGCAGCCCGTTACGTGATGGAAAATGAGGCCAGGGGGACGCTGCCCCGGCTGACGCAAAACGTGGGGGATGAACGCTGGCGGGAGGTGTTTTTGCTCACGGCCAGCATGTTGAGCGACGCCACCAATTTTTGCGAATTGTATTTACGGGCGTTGCAAACGATGATGGCTAATGAGGGAGATTTGGTAGCCTTGATGCAATGGGGTGATGTAAAAAGCGCGGCAGGGAGCGAACCGTTCGCTCCCTGCCGCGCTTTTTACCTTTACCTCGCCCTGCATCTCACCCGTGCCCTCGCTCGCGCTCGCGCCCTCGCCCCCGATATTGACCTCGCTCGCGCCCTCTACCGCGCTCGCAACCTCGACCTCGATCTCGACCGCATCCTCGCTCTAGACCTGGACCTTGATCGTGCCCGCACCCTCGCTCGATCTCTCGACCTCAACCACGTCCGTGATCTTGACAGCGACATCGACCGTGCTCTCTACCTCACCCGCGACCTCGCCCTTGACCTCGCCCTCGATCTCGACCTAGTCCGCGAACCGCGTCCCTTACTTGCTCTCGATTATTTATTGAGCATAATTCTAGTAGTTTCCCATATCTTGGCGGTAATGGGGTCACGGGCCATGAATGATCGAGTGGAGGCAGAAATAAAAGAAACGGTAATGCAGCTTGACCAATTTTGCCGCAGCACCTACTTGCCTGAATTGCAGACTTCTTTAGCTGACTTACGGTTATCAGGTATAAACGTGAGCAATCAAGAGCTTAAATCGTTTGCGGCGCAATTGGGAAAAATTGCCCGCACTCATCGCGATCTGGGGCATGACTGGAATCTATCAAGGGCACAAATGGCCTTACTGGAAAGGTATTTGCAGGCCAACCGGCTCTTTGTAGAATGTCTGAACCTGGCCTACGTGCCCGACCGCGCCGCCATCGAAAACCAGATTTTGCTGCCACCCGGTATGTCGTAGGGGTGGGACGGCGCGGGTTCCATTGGGGCAAAACAAGAGGTCTACTCTCCGCGCCGTCTCACCCACCCCTGGCCCGGCACGGGGCATCAACGCCTTGAATGATCACCCCCTCGCGCCCCGTGCCTGGCACTGCCCGCCACCACCGTATCCGCCACCAACCAGGACAGTTCAGTTGTAGGGCAGCAAATTCAAGGTAGTAATAAAACGATAGTCGCGTTGGTTTTTGGAAGCCAGGGGATAGCTCCAGCGGATAGCCGTAGCCGCAATCAAAGCATCAGCAATAAGCAGGCCGTGACTTAAGCGGTACAGCCCAAGTAGATTGACGGCCTCATCAGAGATAGATTCATCAAGTTTGAGGAGTTGAAACCGCTTCAAAAACTTGCCCAAGTCTTGTAGCTCCCTTTTATTCTGACAACCAACCAGCAGTTCCATTTGCGTCACTGCGCTGATGGCGACTATTCCTTGTTTTTCCAATGTCGCCAGGTAATTGACCGCCTGGGAAACACCCCGTCCGGCATCAATCAGAATATCGGTATCAATGACTGTTGTGTGAGCCACGACTTATTGCCACTCTTGGACCCGAACTTGACGAACCCACTGGCTGCTATCGCTCATATCATCACGATCACGCCACATGCCAATAAAAGGCTCGTCCCATAAATCAGTTCCTACTAAAGGTTCTTGTATTTGTTGGCGTTTGACAGCTTCTTTGAGCAGATCAGCTATCGCCTCAGAAGTGAGCAAACCAGATGCTTTTGCCTTTTGCGCCACATCATCCGGCAAGGTCAGCTTTAATTCTAATAAGGTCATCTGTTATCTCCTCAAATCCTTTATCGTTACGTCAGTCATATTCATTACCTCCCTGCCAATTTCAGCCAATCATGCTAATAGCCATAACGCGCGGCTCTCACTTCCCGCAACGCTTGTGTAATGTCATCTTCAATTTCGGCAGAAGAGAATTGAGTAGTATGCTGGTGGACTTTGGCCAGAAGCGCTGTAAAAGCCTCCTGCCACACAACTTCTTCCTGGCTCAGATAGTCGCTCAACACATTCTCCGCCAATGTATCGGGTGACATGCGGGATTGTGCAGCGCGTTGCCGTAACTGGTCATAGGTTTGATGTGAAATCGAAATAGTCTGGGACATAAGCCATCTCTACCTTTGAAAGATAGAATACATTCTAGCACAAAAAAGACATCCGATTTCAGCAACCACAGGTTGGCAACTTCCAGTTGCTTGAAAAATCGGATGTCTTTCCGGTAACGCACGGTATAGAGGCGCAAAAACTCTGCGCCTCTGCGCCTCCGCGTTAAAAACCCTATTCGATAATCACCAGATCGCTGGCGCTACGGCCGAACACTTCCGGCGCATACATCTCTTCCGCCTTTGTCGGCGGGGTGACAAACGTGCCCGGCGTGGTAGCGCGGGTGACGTAGCTGTATTCATACACCCCTTCCCACAGCAGCGTGCTAAACGCCTCTAACCGTTCATCGCGCATATTCTCGTGGTCATACCAGCTGCCCCACCACCACCAGTACGGCGAGGGCGCGGCGTTTGGGTCTGGCGGCACGCTTTCAGAGACGGCCAATGCGGTGTTAATCGGCTCTAACCCGGCGGGCAGCGGATCAACCAGGGCCACATGGTAACGCCGGTTATCGGCCACCATCATCAGCCTCACCCGCACCCGCGCCCCCAGGCGAATGTGCCAGTAGCCGTCGGCGTCCTGGTACACATCTTCCGGGTCGTCCACCGCTTCATACGTCCGCTGCACCACAAAGCCCCGATCCAGGGCATCCAGCGTCAGGTCAGAGGGGGCATAGTTCAGGGCCAGACGGTAATAGAGACGGCCGTCCCCCTCCTTGCTCAGTATCAAATCTTGCGCCGCTCCGCCTGCCGCCAGATAGCTCATTGGAATTTCCGTCAGGTAACGTTCCGTGGTGCGCCCTTCAAACTGCTGCCCACCGGCATAGCTGTCCCCCAGCCAGATTTGGGCCACAAAGTTCGGCGTTTGTGCTTCAAAGGTGCGGAAGTAGTTGTCCAGCGCCAGCAGGATGAAGACATCTTCCTGGCTGTTGCCCCAATGCCCGGCCGTGCGATGCGCCAGCAAGCCGTTCACCACTTTGGGAATCAGGTCGTTTTGCGGGTCTTGGGTGATGAGCGTGTTGAGGATGACGCCATCGGTGCGCCGGTCGGAGTGCAGCATCAGGTAGTCGCCGTCGCCGTAGGTGGTGGTGAAGTTGGCGGCCCCGGCGGTTTCCACCGCCCGGTTGTTAATATGCTGCTGAATGGCGGCTACATCGGCGGCGGCAGATGGATCGGTCGCCAGCACCGGCCATAACCAGGCCAGCGCTTCCAGCGACAGATTTTCCAGTCCTGCTTCGTCGAGCAGATTGCGCGCTTTGGCCGCGTCCGTGTCCCCGGCCAGATGGCGCACATAGAGGGCATACGCGCTCAGACCCCAGCGTGTCTCCTGGCCGTACCATTCGGGATAATATGCTTCTATCTCTTGCAAATAGGCCATCACGTCGGCCTGCATGTCGGCGGGCACGTCATACCCTTTTTGCCCGGCCATCACCAGGGCATGAGCCACATGGATGGAGTTGAAGGGGATGGAGTCTCGGCCGCGCTGCCAGTAGGGGAAGCCACCCTCCCCATTTTGCATCCCTTGTAGTGTTTCGATGTCGCGCTGCACGGCCGTTTCCATCTCTTCCGGCGTGGGTAATCCTTCGGCGTCAAAGGCGCTCAACACATCCCGCAGCGCCGCCACTGCCAGGATGCGCGAGGCCAGCTCTTCCGACGATTCATAGCGGTAGCTGGTCAGGTACAACACCGCGTCGGTGAGGGCTTGCAGGGCGGTGGAAGAGGTGCCAATTTCTAGCCCACCATAGCCGGTAATGACGCCGGAGGGCATCACAAACGGCTGGGCAACCGCGCCCGCATCCAACACGCCGTAGGTGGCAAACGCTTCGGTGGTGGCCGGGGTGTAGACGGGCAGTTCGATGGTGGCGGCGTCGGCATAAGGGCCGGAAACGGCCGCTACCTGGAATCGGGCTGTACCCGCGCTTTCCGTCGTCGCCGGGAAGCGCACTTCGATGCGGTCATTGGCGGGGATGGTCACGCGCTGTCCCTGCACGCCGGTCAGCGCCAGATTGGTGGTTTGCAAGGCCACGTCTACGGTCATCGGTTCGTCGGTCTGGTTTTGCAGGACGACGGGCAGTTCAAACTGGTCGCCAAAGTTGAGGAAGCGGGGGGCCGACGGCCGTACCATCAAGGGCAGCCGTGCCGTCAGGTTACTTTCACCCGCGCCAAACTGCCGGTCGCCGGCCACGGCGGCCGCCATCAGCCGGTAGCGGGTCAGGTTGTCCGGCAAGGTGAACGTCACCTGTGCCTGCCCGTTGGCGTCCGTTTGCCCGGTGGGGGCAAAAACGGCCAATGGGTCAAAGTTGGTGCGTACCTGAATGGGGGCAGCGGCCGTGTCTGCATCGGCGGCAAAATTCATCGCACCTTCGGCCGTCTGGGTGGCCTGCGGCATGGCTGCCGGGGCTTCCATTTCCATCGCGGCCTCCTCTACTGCTTCTCCCCCTGATGTTCTGGATAACAGGTCGTCACTTTGGGCAATGACGGACTGGTCGGCCAAAGATTCGGGGTTGACCAGGAGGATGCTGTCACGGCCGTAACGCTGCTCCAACCATGTCCACACCGGCTGGTAAAAAGTGTTCAGGGGGTTTGTCAACTGGTAGCCGGTCAGGGCTAGGATGGCCTCATCCACCGCCCACAAGGCCACTTCGGCGTTGGGCACAGGCTGGCCGTTGGCATCGGTGACAGTGACGGTCACGGCCGTTTCCGCGCCCGGTTCCAGTGCAGCGGCTTGCGGGACCACGTTCAACGTCAGTTCCCGGCTGTACGGTGGTACGCTCAAGTTGAGTGAACCGCTGGCATACGCCGGGCGGGGCGGCACGTCCGGCAGGGCATTGCCCTGGTCGTCGGTGCGCGGGGCGCTGCCCACCAGTTCCACCTGCACGGCCAGGTTGGGAATATGCTCCTCGGTGATGGGGATTTGCAGTGTGGCCGTGCCATTTTCCAGTTGGAAGGGCTGGGTGGTCAGGTTGCCGCCGTAGGTCAGCGTTAGCAATCCTTCGGCGGGGCTGAAAGGCGATTGCACCAGGATTTCGGCCGTATCGCCGGGCTGGTACTCCTGCTGGTCGGGGATGAGAGTGGCGGTTTCGTGTTCCACGCTGCGCTGCACCGGCTGCGTACCCCCGCTGACCCACCGGGTGAATTTGCTCTGGTTGGGCCGTCCGGCGCTGTCGGTAACCACGGCCGTAATTTCATACGTGCCCCCTTTCTCCGTGGTAAAGGTGCAGGTGACGGGTTCGGTGGCCGAGGTGACGGAGCAATCCTGCACATCTACGGCTTCTTCCACCCAACGGCCGCTTTTCGTTGTCCATTCCAGGCGGGCGGCTTGCATATTCACATCTACGCCGGGTACGGCATTGCCGTCAATGTCGGTAACAATGGCTTCAATGTCCAGCGGTTCGCCCTGTTCCACAAAGGTGCGCGGGCTGCGCAGCCCCACGTACAGGCTGGCCGGATGGACGAGCAAATTGGTAGAAGCCGCCCACGCCTGCCGGTTCACATCCATCACGCTGGCGTCCGCATTGACGGTGAAGGGCCGATTACCCTCCATCGCTTCAAAATCAATTTGCAGGAAGTGTTCGCCGTTTCCGTCGGTGATGCCGCTAAATGTTTCCACGACCTGATCAGAAGGGAAAGGGAAACCGAATCCGCGACCGAATGACTCTTCCATGCCATAGCCAAAATCAAACCACCACCAGGGTATCCATTCACCAAAAGTGAACTCGGACCAACCGGGTGGGCTGTATTGGCCGGGGGTAGACGTGACCGTCCAGTTGACTTCGGCGTTGGGCAGCGGCCCACCGGCAAAGTAATTAGCAGCAACGGCGACGGTGGCCGCGTCATTCACAACGTAGGGGCCGGTGCTTTCCTGGCGGGCACTGACTTCAAATTCAGGGCGGCGGAACTCTTGCACCTGGAATTGATGGTAGTAATCCCAACCGGGCAGGCTCTGGCCGCCACCCTGCACCTGGAAGTTGACGGAGGCGTAACCCAGGTTGCTGTTTTCGGGGATGGTGAAGGCGAGATCAAAGCCGCCAAAGCCGTTGACGGCCGTTTCGCCGCTACCGATCTCATTTCCCTGGGGATCATACACCTGGTAGGCCACGCCGGTGGCCTGCCCGCCGGGCAGGGTGATGGCCCCGCTGGCGCCGTCAATGTGGCGCAGCCACCCTTTCAGATGCACTTCCTCGCCGGGGCGGTACATGGCGCGGTCATCAAAGATGTGCCAGCGCAGTTCGTCGGTGGGGGCCTGCGGCTGCCAGCCGTATTCGTCATAGTAGTAGGTGCTGATGGGCAGCACGGCCGTGTCCTCCCCCTGCCGCGCAATCAAAGTGGTAACGCCGTTGGCCGGGATGCCCACTCGCGCCATTCCCGCTTCATCGGTGGCCGTTTCCACACTGCCATTACCGGCGGTGATGGCAACGTTGGGCAGCGGCGCGCCATCCTGCAAAGCGGTGGCGCGGATAATCATTTCATCGTTATCCTTGGTGGCGTCTAGCCCGATCTGGGTGGCCTGCACCCAGGGGTGGATGGTCTGGTAACGCTGCTCCCACAGGTCGGCGAAAAAGCCACGCGGGGGTTGGATGACGATGATGAGATGGTTGCTTTCGGCCAATGGTTCACTAAGGTTCACGGCCGTTTCCGTCAACACATCCTCTTCACTGCCCGTTGCTACCATTTCGTCATACACCAGACGGCCGGGTGGGGTCGGCGGGTTCTCTTGCTGGTCAAAATTACGCCGGTAAGCCAGATAATCATCCCACTCCTCCGGGGTGACGGCATATGCCTGCACATGCAGTTCGTCGTGGTTCATCACGTACAGCGTCAACTGCGGCACAGTGGCGGACGGGTCGAGGGTGACGAGCATATCACCGGGGCCACTGATGAAGGGTTCGGCCGAACCCACGTCAAAACGCAGCGTCTCCGCATCGCCCATCGTCTGGCCGAAGATGTCCTGGATGCTGCCATCTACGGTGATGCGGTAAGTGGTTTGTCCTTTGGTTATGCCCTGGATGGTGAGGGAGTTGTAGCTCAGGTCAACGGTTGCGCCCGGCAGTTCCGGCTCAATGCGGATCATCGTCTCGGCGAACGTTTCCGGGTCAAGTTGATTGTTGAAATTGATGATAAAGGGGGTGAGCGGCGGGCATTCGCCGTCATACCAGCCACAGGTGTGGTCGCTGATTTGCAGTGGCGGGTAGGTATTGAAACTAAAGAATTGTTGCTCCGTTGTCAGGCGCGGCCCTTCGGCGGAGGGGGTGCCGGGGCCGATGGTGATGTTGATGGCGGCGTCGGCGGGCAATGGCCGTTCCGGGCGCAAGGCCAGCCAATACCCATCACGGGCGTAGCTCACCGTCCGGCTGATGGTTTCGTCGGCGGCAATTTCCGATGAAGCCGCCAGACGCACCGCCTGGGGTTCGCCGTCGGCGGTGAGTTGAATGGTGGGGAGTACGGCCGTTGGCTCAATCAGTTGGTCAAACTCCATAAAAATAATCGGTTCCAACGGCTGTGAATCGTAGGTGGGGTAGCTGGAGACCATCTGCACGGGCGGGGTAGTGAACGTCCAGCGCACCGTTTCCGCCAGTTGACCGCCGGTCATAGAGGTCGTTCCAGCGGGAATTTCGGCCACAAATTCGGTGGCCATGGGCAGGCGGTCAATGGCCATAGAATCCACCTCAAAGCGCAGCGTTTGTGGACTGACCCACTGCCAGGCGCCGGGTAAGGCGGGCGTTAGCGTTACCGGCACAGCCGTAGCCGACAGGCTTTCCAGGTCGGTCAGCGGTACCATCGGCTGGTTGAAGGTGACGTTGATAAACGGGGCCAGCCCCACGTCCCCTTCGGGTGAGTAACGCTGCACTTCCAGCGGCCCTTCGGGCACGGCCGGAGGTGTGTAGTCGGTGGGCGGCGGGGGGAAGGTCTGGGTGATGGTCTGGCCGGTTAGGGGCGGTGGCAGCAGTTCTCCCGGCAGGTTGAACGGCTGGCTGTCGCCCGCTTCGCCGGTCAGTTCGGGCAGACGGGCCAAAATCTGAGCAATTTCGGCCTCTGTGAGCGGGTCGCCGGTGACGGGCAGTTGTGCCTGGAAGGTTTCAGGCACGGCCTGGCCTTCGCTGAGGTGGATTTGCAGCTTGGCGGTGGTTTCGGTGAAGCGGGTGGAGGTGGCAGTCACGGCCGTTTCCACCCCAAAACCGCCGCTGATTTGATTGGTGCGCAAAATGGGGTTGCTGTAGCTGCCATCAAACTGGTCACGCTGGCGCAGCCAGATAGCCCCCACCGCCAGCCCGATGACCGTGAGGCCGGTCACAGTCAGTATCAAAATGTTCCGCTTACGTTTGTTTCCTGTTTGGTTTTTTGGGGACATGTTTCCTCTCCTGAAGTGGGCGATTTTCAAAATCGCCCCACAATTTTTCGTGGGAATTAACAGCGTTCATTGCCTTGCCCGGCAAGGTATACTGGTTAAACGCCGGCGGCGGGCAATTAGTTCCCCATAATGATAACCGGATTTAATGAAGATGAAGACCTGACATTCAGCGTAAATTTTAGAGATGTCTTGCACTTGAAATTATCAGGTAATCGTGTCATAGATGCGGTATTAGTTGCTGCCGGTAGGGTACGGTAAAGGTAAGGAGCATGGTATGATTGAAAAACAACGGCAATTAAAAGAAGAAGAAAAAAAGGCGCTGAATGAGCGTCTGGAACGGATTGGTTGGGCTTTTTTCTTGATCATGATTGGCGGGCTGGCGCTGGTGCCGGGGGATAAGGTGCCAGAAGGTACATGGCTCATTGGCGCCGGGTTGATCATGCTTGGCTTAAATGCGGCCCGATTGCACTACAATCTCAAGATGAGTGGATTTTCACTGGTGTTGGGGGCTATCGCCCTGGCCTCCGGCTTTGGGGATTTGGTGGGATTTGACCTGCCCCTTATCCCCATTCTGCTGATTATTTTTGGGATTTCGCTGCTGGCACGGCCGTGGCTGGAAAATAAAACAGAATAAGGTGCAGCGCGTTGAAAACGCGCTGCACCTGGTTAGGTTATGGCGTAGCCACGAAGTTCATTACCCCGGCCGAACCATCCGGCAGGGTGTAGAAAAGTTGCCCTTCCGTCACCAGCGTGCTGGCGCCCACCAGGGTTTGTTCCCACCGGTAGCCGGTGAGCGTACCCAGACCGGCCAGATAAGCCTGTTCCTGGGCCATCACATCCTCGGCGCATAACATCAAGGTGGTGAGGATGCCTGTTACCTGGAAATAATCGTCAACCGCAACCAGCGTGCCGGAATAGTTGTTGCAGCCGGCGTTGCCGGAAACTGTGTCATTAGCGAAGTGGGCGGTGATTTGGGCGCCCTCGATGATGGGCTGGGGTGCGTCGGCCGGGCCAAAGGAGGCCAGATAGAACGTGCGCCCCTCGGCTTCGGCGGCGGGTGCATCTGGTGTGGGCGGCGGTGTGCCCTGGGGCACAAAACGCATCGTACCGCTGTCAAACGGTAAATCCAGATACAGATTGCCGTTCTGGACGAAGTAAATGGCCGCATTGCTCAATTGGGCGATAAACTGGTCTGCCTGGGAATCTTCTGGGCAGGCCACCAGGGTGGAGGGGCCGGGCATAATGCTGATACTGCTGCCATCGGTGGTATAGCTGGCCAGGACGGTGTTGCAGTCAGCCTGGATGTTGGCGCTGCCGTCTTCATTGAAACGAATGACGTAACGGGTGGGGTCGTTCACAAACACCTCGCCCACTTCGGCGTCGGTGGTGGAGACCCATTCCCACGGTGTGCCGGTCAATGCAAGTTCTACAGGCGGGGCGGCCACAACAGGGACGCTGTCGGTATTGGCCGCTTCCACGAATTGGGCAGAGGCCCACACCTGGCCGCCAGGCAGGTTGGGGGCATTAGCCAGCCACCACTGCCCATCTTCGCTGACGCCGATGATTTCGCCGGTTGTGTCTACAGGGGCAGCGCCGACGTAGGGGTAGTTTGTGCCGGGGCCGGTGCGCAGGAAGATACCATCGGGCGCGGTGACGGTGCCGGTGGCTGCCCCTTCGGCGGGCGCAGGCAGTTCGACGGTGGGTACCAGGCGGTAATAATCTACCGGCCCACCAGCGACCCAGGAGAAGACCAGTACTTCGCCATCTTCTTCAAAGCTGTAGTTTTGGGCGGGGCCAAACATTTGCAGCATGGCCTGGTCGTTGGATGTTTCGCCGCAGAAGGCCATGGTCATGACCCCGGCTTCCATGAAGATACTGTCCGGTGGGGTGGTGGCGTAACTGCCGCCGCCCACATTACAATCCGCTTTGACGTTAAACGTGCCATCTTCATTGAAAAAGAGGGTGTAATTTTCCGGGTTGCTGATGGTGATGGCCGGGATGTCGTTGCCGTTGGGGTCACGCCGTTCCCAGGCCCAGGTCTGGTCAATCAGGGCCGGATCGGGGGTGTGTTCCCTCTCGTCCACCATCGAACCGGGAGCTTCTTCAACCGGGGCAACGACGTTTTGGTAATAATCTACCGGCCCGCCGGCCACCCAGGAGAAGACAAGGGTATTGCCGTTTTCTTCAAAGCGGTAATCCTGGGCGGGGCCAAACATTTGCAGCATGTCGTTACTGAATGAACCTTCGGGGCACATGGCCATGGTCATAGCGCCGGCTTCCATGAAGATGCTGCCGGGGGCGTCGGTGGCGTAACGGCCGTTCATCTGATTGCAGTCCACCTGGGCATTAAACGTGCCGTCCTCATTAAACAGCAGGGTGTAATTCTCCGGGTTGGGCACGATGATTTCCGCCATGTCATTGCCATTGGGGTCGCGCCGTACCCAGTGCCAGGTAATGTTGATCAGGCTGACATCGGGGACGTGCGTCAATGTATCCACGTAGGAGCCGGGTGCTTCGGTGGCGGCTGCTTCCGGTTCTTCTGTTGGGGGAACATCGGTGGGCGGTGCTTCAGTTGGGGGGGCGGGGGTGGGGTCTTCGCTGCCACAGGCGGCCAGAACCAACATAAACAGTAACAGCAACGATAGTAGCTTTTTCATACTCTCTCCTTTTTGATGAGCCAGTTTGATCTGGCAAACCAGGGTAGTTTTACTCCTTTTTGGTGGAGAGACAAGGAGAGAGGGGTACGGCCGTGACCGGCACACTACAACCTCTCATATTCAATTGCGTCAAAAAATGGGGAGAGCCGGGTGTGTGCCGCCACACACCCGGCCAGTTGTTATTGGGCTGCTTCTGCGCTTAGTATTTGCTTCGTTAATTCATTTCCCTCGGCAACCAGGGTGATTTTGGTATCGCCGGACAGGATATTCTCGGTTTCCAACAGTTCAAACAGTACCCGTGCCACGTCCGGGTCCTGGTTGATTTTGTTGAGCGCCTCACCCACAATTTTCGGCCGCATGGCATTGGCGCGGGCAAATTCCACGGCCGCTTTCCGCTCGGCCGAACTGGTGATAACGCTCACCCGGTTGGCCCCATCTTGACGAATGGCCGATGTTACTTGGCGCAGCCGGTTGACCACCTTCTCCTCAATCTGCCGGATCATGCCCACATCGCGGAAATGCACCTTGCGGATATAAACTGACCCCAGTTTGTACCCCCATTCTTCGGACTTTGGGGAAACTTCTCCGCGTACCGTCCGGCTCATCATATGGCGGGTTTCTAGCATATCAGCCAGGGGCATGTTGCTCAGTGTTCGCACCGTCGCATTACTCACATTAGCTGCCAGAGAGCCTCGTGGGTCTGTATTTTTGAACAGGTAAGCCACCGGGTCGCTAATGTTCATCTCATACCAGACGCCAATGCCCATGGGCGCACCTTCTTCGGAGTTAACGGGCAGGCTGCGCAGATACCTTTGATCCAGACGCATATCCAGTACGTGGCGTGATCCTAACCAGCGCACAAAAAAGGCCTGCGGCCCCATCTTGAGCCACAACCATTGCAGACCGGGTTCTTTGACGATACCTACCACCTTGCCAAAGAGGACATAGACATGGCAGGTGCCCTCTCTTACGACATCATAAACGCCAAAGATACGCAGCAACGCACGGATGATAGGTTCGGCAATGAGGAAAAAGAAGAAGGCAAAAAAGGCAATACCAATTGCTTGAATGATCGTGTTCATTTCTCCACCTCCAGGATGACATTTTTGGCTTTCTTGTACAGTTCCAGGCGAACATTACGCAGATAGGCGTTTAACACATCTGGCCCATTACGTTTGATCTCGTGTAACTGCTCGGCCAAGGAATTCAGCGGCTCTACTTCGGCATGTGCTCTAAGGGTTTCAATTTCCACGGCGCGTCTGGACTGCACAATGGTTTGGTCGGCCTGGGCGCGGGCCAGGCTGATTTCCGAAGAGACTTCGTTGTGGGCGGTGTTGATGGCCGCCAGAGCGGATTCCACTTCGTGGGGGGGGTCTATGCCGGTGATAAGGGAAGCGTCTAGCACGACCCCATACCGGGCCTCGGCCGAGGCACATTCTTGCTCCATATAGGTATTGATCTCGTTGAGGTTTTTGCGTAAATCGTTAATGGAGATGCCGGTGAATAACCCGGTTGCTACTTCTTCGTCGTCCTCCGAAATTTGTGCCTGTGATTCAAAGCTGGCGATGCGCTGACGCAGGATGGAGATGAAGTAGCCCATGACGTGGACGATGGGGGTTTTGACACCAAAGAGGTAGGCATACAGGTTGCTTTCGCTGGGACGGTAGCGAATTTGCCCGGTGAGGCCGATGTTGAGGTGGTCTTTGGTGACGGCGTCCAGGATGGTGCCGTTGTGGTTGGCGCTGGGGGTTTCCAGGTCGCGGGCCAGGTTCATGGTTTCGGTGGCGATGCGGACTTTGTGGATTTTTTCCCAGGGCCAGCGGAAATAGGGGCCGCCGGGTTGGATGACCCGGACCAGAGGGTAGCTGTACCGTTCTTTGTCTTTTTCGTTCAAATACTCGGCGATGGGGTCGTCGAGGGTGGTGCCTTTGCCGAGGCGTTGGGCACGGCCGAAGCTGGTTTTGACGGCGCGTTCGTTCTGGTCTACGGTGTAGAAGCCGGTGAGGACGTAGCGCAGGAAAAACCAGCCTAGAAAGCCGAGTATGATACCGGGACAGAAGACTGTCATGTGTAACCTCCTTTAATTGGTAATGATACTGAGACGATAAGTGGTGAGTGCGGCCAGTTGGTGGTTAGCCTCACGGCCGTTACTCGCAATGTATTACGGATGCCAGGGCTGATTGGTCGTAATACGTTGCCCGGTCAATGATACCGGATTTAGGTGAAGAGGTGTAGGGGGAGTGATGAGGTGATAAAGTGAAGGGGTAAGTGAATTCTGGTGGCGTAGTTACCGTGAGCGGATTACGGCATACGAGTGATGGAATGGGGATCGTAGAGTAATCGGCGTTGACGTTGAGTGGGGGCAACTCTATAATGCCGCCGACTATGGCAAAAAAGACGCCCATTTCCAGGTTTGAAAGCCTGGCACAGGAGTTAATTGAAGGGTCTTTGGGGCGACTGCTGGGTGGCAGCGTGACCCCGGCTGATATTGCCGCCCGGCTGACGCGCGTATTGGAAGACAGCGTGATCAATGGTACAGTGGCCGATACTTACCATGTGAAACTTCATCCAGCTGATCTGGAAACCCTGGTCACGACTTATCCTCATTTGGAAACGGAATTGCAAACACTTATTTTGCATCTGGCGCAGCAGGAGAATTTGCGGCTGCTGGCTGACCCGCATGTGGTTTTGGGCGCGGATGGCGCGATGAAGCGGCATGAGGTGCGGGTGCAGGCGATGCGCCAGCGACGGGTGCAAGAGACTACTCAACTGCGCCCGGAAAATGCGGTGACGGCCGAGGTGATGCAGGCACTGGTTGACCTGGATGCATATCTGATTGTGGACGGCCGTCACCACATCCCCCTCGATAAACCGATTATGACCATTGGCCGCCGGGCGGATAACGACGTGGTGCTGGACTTGGCTACCGTCAGCCGCCGCCATGCCCAGCTGCGCTGGCGTTACGGCCATTTTGTGTTGTATGACCTGAGCCAGCGACAGGGCCGTACCAGTGTCAACAACCAGCCCATTGCCGAATGTGTGCTGCAACCCGGCGACGTCATCACCTTGAGCCAGGTCAAACTGCTCTATGCCGAAGGGCAAACCACGCCGAAACGGGGCGGACATAATGCCGATGGCGCGGACACACAGGTGATGCCTCCGGCAAACGAGGAATTGTGATGGATCTGGCGGTGGTATTGTTCTTGTTGCGTCTGGTGAGCGCCTTGCTGTTGGTAGGCTTTGTGGGGGTGATTGCCTGGTTTATCTATCGGGACATGCGTCTCACGGCGGCGTCTTTGGCGGCTGAGGAACGGCCGTCTGGCGTGTTGCGCGTTATTACCAATGAAACCGGGGAATTGGCGCCCGATACGCTCTTTCCCTTGCTACCCGTCACCAGTATTGGCCGGGCCAGCAGCAATACCATTGTGTTGTCTGATGGCTTTACCTCCTCGGAACATGCCCTGATTACGCGACGTAGTGGACAATGGTGGCTGCAAGACCAGGGCAGTCGCAATGGCACGTATTTGAACGAGACGCCGGTGGCGGGTACGGCCGTGATCAGTCCTGGTGACATCATTTCGGTAGGGGGCACCCGCCTCAAAATCGAGTTTTAAGATTGGTTCAATCTGCAAGTTTAAACCCATCTGTCCCCAAGCCTTCGGGCAGCTACCCCAGCCCTTTGGGCAGCTTCCCTAACCTTCGGGCCGCTTCCTCTAAAGTTTGCCGTTTTTTGGGAAAGGCAAAGCGAACAGACCCGGCCCCAAAACCGGGTAGGGAATAGAAACTGTCACCGGGTACAACGGCCACACCAACTTCGGTGGTGAGCCAGCGCGCAAATTCCATGGGGGGCAATTGCGCCTGAGGCACGGGTAAGGCGGTGTAGTCGGCCATGATGTAATAAGCGCCCTGGGGGAGAGTGGCGCGGAAGCCGGCGCTTTGCAATATCTCCATCATCAGAGCACGGCGTTCGTGGTAGGCAGCGGTGGTGGCTTCATAAAAAGCGGGAGGCAGATTTAAGGCAGCGGCGCCAGCGGCTTGCAATGGTGTGGGAGCGCAGATGGAGGTGAAATCGTGTAACGGCCGTATCGCCTGCATCAATTCATCCGGGGCTACCACATACCCCAACCGCCAACCCGTCACCGCAAACGTCTTACCCAGGCCGCTGATGGTGATGGTGCGGTCGCGCAAGGCAGGCAGGCTGCCAGGGGAGAGATGGGTACGGCCGTCGTACAATATCCGGTCATAAATCTCATCCGTAATCAACACCAGATCGTGTTTCAGCACTATATCGGTGATGGCCTGCAATTCGGCGGCGTCCCAGACGCGCCCGGTAGGATTATGCGGTGTATTCAACAGTAGGGCGCGCGTTTTGGGCGTGACGGCCGTCGCCAACATCTCCGGCGTCATGCGGTAATCGGGTGGGGTGAGGGGGATGGAAACGGGTACGGCCGTAGCCATAATCGCCGCCGGACGAAAATTGTCATGCGCCGGTTCAAAAACAATCACTTCATCGCCGGGATTCAGCACTGCCATCATGGCAATGACAATCGCCTCTGTCACCCCGCACGTAACAGTCACATGTTGGTCGGGATGTACCGACCAACCCAACCGCTCGCTGTACAATTCCGCCAGCTTTTGGCGCAATGGCGGGTAGCCCCAGGTAATGGTGTACTGGTTCAGGCCATCGCGCACGGCCGTGACCGCCGCCTCCACAATTACCTGTTCTGTGCCAAAATCAGGAAACCCCTGGCTAAGGTTAATGGCATTATGCTGCAAAGCCAGCCGGGTCATATCCCGGATGACCGATTCACGAAATTGGGTCACACGAAGCGAAGTCTGCATCTCATCTCTCCTGGGGCAATCGCCACAAATGACACGAATTTCACGATTGATGTCAATCGTGAAATTCGTCGTGTTTTTGCGCTTGATTGTAGTGGGTGTAGGAGTTAATTCAAAAGGGGAATAACGTCGAGGCTGTTGTTGGTTTGGGCCAGGGCTAATGGGGTCTGGCCATCATCGGTGGTCACGTGGAAGTCAGCGCCAAATTCCAGGCAGAGTTGAGCCAGGGCAACATTGTTGGTGCGAGCGGCTTCATGCAGGGCCGTGAAGCCACCTTGCTGTTGGGCATTCACGTCCGCCGCTTTAGTCAACAGCGCCCGCAGCACCGTCAGGTTGCCGTTAGCAGCGGCGGCATGGACGGGGGTGATTTTCATATGGTTGCGGGCGATAGCGTTTACGTCGGCATTTTGTTCAATGAGCCACAGGGCGGTGGCCTCGTGGCCGAAGAAGCAAGCTAATTGCAGGGCGGTGTAACCATCCGTGTTAAATTCTTGCAGCCAGCCATCCCATTCAGCCACATGCGCCTGTACTTTTTCCAGACTGCCGGTGGCGGCGGCGCTGAAGATGGATAGCTCGGCGCCGGCGTCACCGAGGGCGCGGGCGATTGCCGGTTGGTTATGATAGACGGCCGTGAGTACGAGAGAGAGCCGGCTTTGATCCAGGGCATTTACCAGCCGGGGCGCCTGTTGCAGGATGTTTTGCACGGTGGGCAGGTCGCTGCTTTTGACGGCCGTTTCCAAAGCGCGTGTTTGCTGGATGACGGCCGTGATGTCCGCCGTTCGCTGTTCAATAATCTGCGCCAAAGCGGTTTGTGCCACTGCGCCCACATCAGGTGCACCAATCGTCAACGCCTCCACTTCGGCCAGGGCGTTATATAGCAGGCGCACCAATCGGCTGGCTTCTGTTTGCGGCTGACCGAGTTGCGCCAATGTTTTGATCGCTTGCAACAAATGTTGGCGCAGGTGGGCGTCAAACCGGTGCAGACGGTATTGCACCGCATACGTTTCCTCCTCCCACCAGAGCGGCGAAGGAGCTGCCAGTTCCGCATCGGTGAGGCCGCCAAATAGTTCCCAGGAGCGGAAATGCATGGCGCGGAAATAGGTCAGCATCTCGGCCAATGTGCCCTCTTCCATAATGGCGCGGAAATCGGCATAAGGGCCGATGATTGTTTCCGGGGCGTCATCCGGCAAGGGTGGCGGCGCTTCCCCGGCGCGGTGGTGTGTGACCCCAGTTTGCGCCAGACTGAGAAACCGGCGTTCTGCGCCGACGATGTGGCCGAGGACATAGCGCAGCGGCCATTCACCGGGGGCCGGTTCCTGGCTGTACTGTTCGTCGCTGACGCCCAGGAGAACGGCTTCCAGGTCGCGGAATCCGGCGTGGTTTTGGGCCAGCAGGCGCTGCACGGCCGTGACCGACAATTCTTTTGCCGTTCGTTCCTGGGTCAACTGCACCGCCAGTTGGCGCAGTTCCTGGGTTGTGCCCAAAAGGGCCAGGCGGATGCCTTCATCATGTTTGCCCCAGGTGAAAGGCTGTCCCAGGTCGGCGTCGGTGAGGGCATGGGCGGCGTTGGCTAAGTGGGTGACGGCCGTGTACAAATTGCGCGTCATAGGGAAATCCTCCGTTTACAAACTGGCAAACAAATCAATCAAATTGCCATCCGGGTCAATGACCACCGCGTACCGCTGCCCCCAAAAGGCATCCCAGGGTTCTTTATGGCTTTGATAACCGGCGGCGGTAATGCGCTCATAGACCGTATCTACTTGGGCGGCGTTGTCGCATTTGAAGGCCAACCCCAGGCGGTGGCCTACCGGTTCGGGCCATTCGTCGTTGAAACTTTTAATCAATTCCAGAGTATCCCAGGCCAGGCGAAAGCCAGTGGGAGTGACGAATTCGACATGCGCTTCGTTATCAGCCTCGGCGGGAATCTCCAGGCCAAGCAGCCGGTAAAACCGCAGGGCGGCAGCCATATCTTGCACAATAATGCCAACTAAATCTGGGGTGGTCATATTTTTGCCTCCTGTTTGGTTGTGGATGCAATCATGTTTTGGTGGTGAGGATGTAATGCGCGCATGGTAGCACGGGTGTTCTACTCTGTCAAATTTTGGGCGCATATATGCGGGGAGGTGATTTTGTTGGGCATGTTTATCATCCCAACCCTCACTATTGGCCCATATACAGGTAGAAAAGTGGATGATTTTTTCGGTTTTGAATATGGACTAAATTGCCTTTTTTCGCTGGCAGGTTTGTTGGCGGGTATCTATTTGTGGTAGCGGGTTACTGGCCAATGAAAGAGTTCTATTCCAGAAGACCGCTCAAGAGAGCGCCCACGCCAAAGATGATCAGGAAAACGGGCCAGATGGCACTCCAACTCCAGCTAAAAAAGAAGGTGCAGGCAACGAGCGTGAGGATGAGGCCCCAGGTGAAATTGTGGCGCGCCTGGTGGGAGAAACGGCCGTCATGCCCATAGCTTTGGGCGGCCCCCACCAGTTTGCTCAGACCGGGAACAAGAATGAATATTGCCCACCAGTTGTGCAGAGCTACACCAAAAACAGTGGTAAGCAACAAGGCCGCGCCCACGGTGATCAGGATGACGCCGCCGAGCCAGTGATGGTGCTCTTCGCCTTTGTGAAGATGGTGGGGGGGTGAATCTGCCTCATTGAGAGCCATGTTTTCTTTTTCCGCCTCTTTTAACAGTTCAATCTCATCGCTCATCTTTTTTCTCCTTACAGGTTGATAGACAAATACACCGGGTATTACGCAGGGAGCGATGTCTGGTTGTAATTCGATTTTGTCTGCCAACGGCCGTGTTCAACCATCATACAGGCGTCTTGCACCACCAGCAGACCGGCGGCGCGGGCTTTGGCCGCCGCTGCCTCATGCCGGATGCCTGATTGCAACCAGACGGCTTTGGTGCCGATAGCAATGGCCTCGTCTATGAAGGGGGGTACGTTTTCACGGCGCTGGAAAATGAGGACCAGGTCTATGGGGTGGGGCACGGCCGTCAGCGTGGCATAGGCCTTTTCCCCCAGCGCCGCGTCCAGATGAGGGTTAACAGGAATAATGCGGTACCCTTGCCGCTGCAAGTAGGCGGGCACGTAATACCCGGCGCGTGATGGTTGACTGGAAAACCCCACAACGGCAATCGTTTTTGTTTCGGCTAAAATGTGGGTGTAACTATCTTGTATCATGGTAAGAGTGTATTATAACCCGGTGTATGGTCAACTCTGGAATTTGTGTATGATATGGTGGAAGACGCTATGACCTCACCCACATCTTCTCCCACTTTTCCCCCACCGTCTGCGCCTGATGAACCAGCGACCGACGCCCTGGCGCGTCGGGCTGCCGAATTGGAAGTGGTAGCCCAGGTGGGGCTGGCGGCAACGACCATCCTCGACAGCGCCGAACTGTTGCAAACGGTAGTAGATTTAACACAGGAACGTTTTGGGTTGCGGGTGGTGACGGTGGGTTTGTTGGCGGCCGACGGCCGTACCCTCTACATAGCCGGTGGTTCTGGTGATCTGGGTCGTCAGTTAATCGCTGCCGGACTCACCGTCACCCTGGAACAAACCCCCTCCCTCGTTGCCCTGGCTGCCCGCACTCGCCAAAGCATCCTGTCCAATGATGTAGCCACCCACCCCGACTATTGGGCGCCCCCCATATTGGCTTCTACCCGTTCCGAATTGGCAGTGCCCATTCTCCTCGCCGACAGATTATTAGGGGTGCTGGATGTGCAGTCTGAGGAACTCGACCATTTCGGCCCCGATGATGTCCGGGTTTTCAACATTCTGGCCGCCCAATTGGGTGTCGCGCTGGAAAATGCCTGGCAATTTGAAAAGATCCAGAAATTTAGCGCCGAGTTAGAAGACTCACACCAATTTTTAGAATCGGTCTTAGAAAATATCCCCATGCCCATTCTGGTTAAGGAAGTGACCGAAGGCCGCATTATCCATGCCAATAAAGCCACACAACAATTAACCGGGCGAACAGCAGCAGAACTGATCGGTAAAAACAATGATGACCTTTGCCCACCAGAACAGGCAGATTTTTTTAACGCCAAAGAGCAAGAACTGTTGCGTTCCGGTCGTCTTGTTGAAATTCCCGAACAGGGTTTCCAAATGGCGGATGGTTTGATACACCTGCTCCACATTTTCAAAGCGCCCATTACCGATGGTGAGGGGCAGGTCAAATATATCCTGGACATTTTGGAGGATATTACTGGGCGCAAGCAGTTGGAACAGAGCATCCAGGCTTCTTGGGAACGACGGGGTCGCCAGGTACAGGTCAGCACCGAAGTGGCCCAGGAAATTGCGGCCGCACCGGCATTGGAGGAATTGTTCTGGCGGGTGGTAGACCTGGTGCAGGCGCGGTTTGGTTACTACTATGTGCAAGTATACACTCTGGAAGATGAAGAACTGCGCTTGCAGGCCGGCAGCGGCGAAGTTGGCAGGCGACTAAAAGAAGCGGGACACAAGATTATGGTGGCCAGCCCTTTGAGCATTATTGCCCAGGCGGCGCAAACGGCCGTGCCCGTCCTTGTCCCTGATGTAGCCCAAGAAGTCAAATGGCTGCCCAATATCTGGCTGCCAGATACCCGCTGTGAATTGGCTGTGCCGATTCAACTGCGGCAGGAGGTGCTGGGAGTGCTGGATGTGCAGCACCACACGGCAGGTGGGCTGACTACCGAAGACCAACTGCTGCTGGCCGGTTTGTGCGGCCAGATTGCCATTGCTCTGGATTATCGCCGCATAGATGCCCGCGGCCAGCAAGCCGAAACTCAGCTCAAAAAATCACTTGTGGAACTGGAAATTAACAACCGGGAACTTCAGGAGTTTGCTTATGTGGCCTCTCACGATTTGCAGGAGCCGCTACGCAAAATTCAGGCGTTTAGTGACCGTTTGCAGGCATTATATGGTGATGTCATTGATGAGCGAGGGCAAAACTATCTGCACCGATTGCGGCAGGCGGCCGCCTATACCCAATGGCTGATCACCGATTATCTGGCTTTTTCGCGCATATCAGCTATGCCGCAGATAAGTGTGGCTACCAATTTAACGGCCGTCGTCCAGTCCGTCCTGGATGATTTTGAATTGCCTATCCTGGAGACCGGGGCTACCATTCACGTTGAGGGCCTGCCGGTGATAGAGGCGGAATTGTCACAGATGCATCTATTATTTCGCCACCTGATTGGCAATGCGCTAAAGTTTCGGCGGGTGGATACGCCCCTTCACATTCACATCTCGGCTGAATTATTGCCGGAATCGGACGCCTGCCTGATTAGAGTGGCGGATAATGGCATTGGTTTTGAGGGGCGCCATGCCGAGCGCATTTTCCGTGTGTTTCAACGGCTGCACGGCCGTGAGACTTACGAAGGTACCGGCATGGGGCTGGCGATTTGCCGTAAGGTGGTAGAACGGCATCACGGCCGTATTCAGGCCCGCAGTACGCCCGGACAAGGAGCGGTCTTTACCGTTACCCTGCCTCTGCGCCAGCAGGCTGAGAGTGATGGGGTGATGAGGTGACGCCTGAACACTTGAACAGTTTTGTAGAAGGATGACAATATATGGAAACGATACAGTTGGTAAGCGAATTAAATGGATATGAAACGGCCGTGGCCGGTGCCCTGGCCCAACTGGAGCAAAACCAGATCATGTCCCGCATCTGGCAGCACGACCACACGGTCTGGCGGCCTGACCCCACCGAAATCAGCAATCGCCTGGGCTGGCTGCATCTGCCGCAAACCATGCAGCCGGAAATTGAACTAATCAACGCCTTTGTCGCCTCCATTCGTCAGGATAGTTTTACCCATGTTCTTCTCTTGGGAATGGGTGGTTCCAGTCTGGCGCCAGAATTGTTTGCCAAAACCTTTGGCGGCAATGGTCTGGAACTGGCAGTAGTGGATACTACCGACCCCGACGCCATTTCGGCCCTGGCGCAAGCCGTGCCCTTGACTAAAACGCTTTTCATCGTGGCTACCAAGTCTGGTGGTACAGTAGAAACGCTCTCCGCCTTCAAACACTTTTACAATTTGTTAGCCTATGGTGTAATCGCTGACCCCGGCAAGCATTTTGTGGCCATCACCGACCCCGGCAGCAGTTTGCAAAAGCTGGCGGCGCAGTATCAGTTCCGCGCCACCTTCCTGAATGATCCCAACATTGGTGGGCGTTATTCGGCGCTATCCCATTTTGGGCTGGTACCGGCGGCGCTGGTAGGGGCGGATGTGGGCAAATTGTTAACCCGCGCCGCCGAAGCCGCTCACGCCGCGGAAGCTCTCCGGTTGGGGGCTATCATGGGCACGTTGGCACGGCACGGCCATGACAAACTCACCCTCATCACTTCTCCAGAGTTGGCTAGTTTTGGCGATTGGGTAGAGCAGTTGGTGGCCGAAAGCACCGGCAAAGAGGGGCAGGGCATTTTGCCGGTGGTGGGTGAGCCGTTGGGTGAACCGGATGTGTATGGGCAAGATCGCCTCTTTGTTTACCTGCATTTGGCGCACAGCACGGGCGTAGCAGCGCAACTGGGCGCTTTAGCGCAGGCCGGGCATCCGGTGGTGCGCATGAGCTTGCGCGATGTGTATGACCTGGGAGGGCAGTTTATGTGGTGGGAATTGGCGACGGCCGTTGCCGGCCACATCCTGGACATCCAACCCTTCGATCAGCCCAACGTGGAGTCGGCCAAAGTGCTGGCGCGGCGGATGGTGGCTGCTTACCAAGAAACCGGGCAGTTACCGGCAGGTGAGGTGGCGGACTTGAACGCGGCTACGCTGCACCGCTTCCTGACCCAGGCGCAACCTGGTGACTACGTGGCGCTGCAAGCCTTTGTGCCACCTACACCCGCCACCGATGATGCTTTACAGACTTTGCGCCTGGCTCTCCGCGACCGGTATCATGTGGCGACCACCGCCGGGTATGGGCCGCGTTTCCTGCACTCCACCGGCCAACTGCACAAAGGCGACCGGGGCAATGGCCTCTTTATCCAGTTCACCGCCGACCCGGTGCAAGATGTAGCTATTCCCGATGAAGCAGGCAAACAAGATTCCAGCATGACCTTTGGCGTTTTGATTAAAGCGCAGGCGTTGGGTGATGGCGACGCCCTGCTGGCCGAGGGTCGCCGTTTTATTCGTTTTCATCTGGGTACGGCCGTGCCGGACGGATTGAGCCGTTTGATGAAGTGAAGGGGTGACAGGGTGACATGGTGACATGGTGAAAATATCCCAATCTCCCAATCTCCTAATTTCGAGGTATTTATGGACACAACTGCCACGACTATTCTGATTTTTGGGGCATCGGGGGATTTGACGCGGCGGAAGTTGATTCCGGCGCTGTTTAATTCCTACCGCAAGGGGCGGCTGCCGGAGCAGTTTCACATTGTCGGGTTTGCCCGACGGCCGTGGGACGATGACGAGTTCCGCGAGTTGCTGCGCGAAGGGATGTTGGAATTTGACCCGGAAGCGTTTACAGCCGAAAAATGGGCCGAATTTGTCCTCCACATCACCTATTTTCAGGGCAATCTGGATACACCGGCCGACTACGCCGACCTGCCGGATTATCTGGCGAAGTTGGAGAATGGGCCGGTTAACCGGCTTTATTATCTGGCGACCGCGCCGGAATTTTTTATCCCCATTGTGCAAAACCTGGGTACGGCCGATATGGTGGGTGAGGCCGACGGTTGGCGGCGGCTGGTGGTGGAGAAGCCGTTCGGCCATGATTTGCAATCGGCGCAAGAACTCAACCGGGCTATTCATGCAGTTTTTGCCGAGCGGCAGGTGTATCGCATTGACCATTACCTGGGCAAAGAGACAGCGCAAAATATCCTCTATTTCCGTTTTGCCAATACCATTTTTGAACCGGTGTGGAACCGGAATTATGTGGATAATGTGCAGATTACGGTGACGGAAAGTGTGGACGTGGGGCGGCGCGCCGGTTATTACGACCAGGCCGGGGTGATGCGGGATATGTTCCAAAACCATCTGCTGCAACTAATGTCGCTGATCGCTATGGAGCCACCCACTTCCTTTGCTGCCGACGCGGTGCGGAATGAGAAGGCGAAACTGTTGCAGGCGATACGGCCGTTGCCTCTCAGCGATACCGTGCGTGCCCAATATGCGGGTTATCTCCAGGCTGAAGGCGTGGCGGACGGCTCACAGACGCCAACCTATGCGGCGCTCAAACTGCATATAAATAACTGGCGTTGGCAGGGAGTGCCCTTTTATCTGCGCTCTGGCAAGGCGTTGGCGCGCAAAAATACAGAGCTGGTGGTGGTGTTTCAAAAGCCGCCCCACCTGATGTTTGACGCCATCGCCGATACCGATTTTTCCTCCAACGTGCTCTCCATTTGCATTCAGCCAGATGAGGGGATTCATCTGCGTTTTGAGGCCAAAGCGCCCGATTCCACCCGTACCGATTCGGTGGACATGGAGTTTCATTACAAGTCCGCCTTCAAGGGCAATTCTTTGCCTGATGCGTATGAACGGTTGCTGTTGGACGCACTGCGGGGTGACGCTTCGCTTTATACACGCAGTGACAGCATCGAGGCGGCCTGGCGGCTGATAGACCCGGTGATTCAGGGGTGGGAGCAAGACCCCGAAGCGCCGCCGATGGTGACATATGACCCCGGTAGTTGGGGGCCGGCCGAGGCGGAGAAACTATTGCAACGTGACGACTGTGCCTGGGTGTTGGGTTGTATGGAACACGCCGATTCGTAGCGTATGGCATATTCTGTGTTAACAGAATATGCCATACGCGCGATTGTTTGCACAGTAACGGCCGTTTGTTACAATCCCATTACTTATTCCCCCCTTGCGTGGCGACAATGTCTATACCGGTAACAGCCACTTAGCCGAAGGTTTTGACGTCAGCTCGATCTTCACAGGTGACTGCCCCGGTTCCAGGAGGTGATGTTATCAATAAAGCGGCCAACTTATATCGTTTCTTGTGCTAATTTTTTCTGCTGACCTAAAACATGGAGAGATGAAAATGAACGAGCAACTGAGAAGTAATCATAGCTTTCCGCTACGCTGGTTACGCGCTTTTGTGCTGGCTGGCGTTGTGGGGGGCGTGAGCATGGTGATGGTGTTGGTATTAACGGCCGTGTCCCGGCCCCAAACCATTGTAGCGCAGGGCGGCGCTGTCATCTGTGGCTTCAAATTTAACGACCTGAACGGGAATGGCGTTTGGGATCAGCCGCCGGAACCAGGCTTGCCAGGCTGGACCATCGAGCTACTAACAGGAGGAGGTTTTTCCACCACCGTTACCAACGTTGATGGCTTTTATTGTTTTGATGGCCTGGCCGATGGGCAATATACCGTACAAGAGGTGCAACAACCGGATTGGCAACAAACCTTCCCCCCCATGGATCCCAGCGGACAACCCGGCGTTCACGTCATCGTCATTCAGGGAGGCCAGGGGCGTGATGACGTGAATTTTGGCAACCAGGAAACCGGTGGCGCGGGTATTCACGGCGCCAAGTTTTACGATGTAAACAACGATGGCGTATGGGATAGTACCGAGCCAGGACTGGAAGGTTGGGTTATTGAACTGGTGGGTGATAATGGTACCGTGCTTTCCACTACCACCAACCAATCGGGCCATTACTGGTTTATGGGCATTACTACCGGCACCTACACCATCACAGAGCAGTTACAACCAGGTTGGGCGCAAACCTATCCCCCGTCTGGAAGCTGGGTGGTTCTATATGTACCATCGCAGGCCATTGAGCATCTGGACTTTGGCAACTATGCTCAACCTGGCGAAATTCATGGTCTGAAATTCCATGATCAGAATGGGAATGGTATGCAAGACGCCGGTGAACCCGGTTTGCCCAACTGGACGATTATGGTGCAGGGTAGCGGCCTTCCCATAGCCGCCACCACGAATATTAGTGGCGAGTATTGGTTTATGGGGCTGCCGCCAGACGATTACATCGTATCAGAGGTGCAGCCGCCACCCGTCTGGAATGGGCAGTTCATGCTCCAGTGGGTACAAACAGCCCCGGTTTCAGGTACGCATTCGATTGAGCTAGACCCGGGAGAAATTGTCACTGGTGCTGATTTTGGCAACTGGCAAAATGGCAAAAACGACTTTTGCATGATTCCCTGGGACAACCATTTCCTCAATACCACATCGTTGATGACAGAGATCTATATCTTTAACGCCTCCAACGATCCGCAAAAGGCGTATACCTTGCAGTTGGTTGGCCCGACGACGTTTACCGTGACGACGCCGCTACCCATCACGCTGAATCCGTATCAATATGGCGTGGTGCAGATTGAAGTGGCCTATCCCAGCATCTTTAACGCGCCGTCCCAATCCGCTCAGTTCCAGGCGGTCGTAACCAATCAGACGAGTAACACCACATTCACCTGCCATGCCGCTTTGTGGTCTTATTCGCCCCAATGGTGGACCTTCCCGAATGTCAATTCAGGGCTGGCGGGTGGTATTCCCTTTGGTTTCACCCAGAACATCAGCTTTACGGTGCAAAATAATGGGCCTGGTGGCGGGCTACATTTGCCGGCCGGTGGTGGGGATGCTACCTACAAGATTTGGGCTATGACACGCGGCATAACGGATACAGCCGCCGTCAGTCTGAATGGCTTGCCACCCGGTGTGGCTATAACAGGCACTATCTCCAATGCGGCGGGTCTGACCGATATTCCGGTGAGTATTAGCTATACGGAGTTTATACTGCTGGGGCCAACGGACATCATTTTTGAACTGGATGTGACGGGAGATGGTATGCCGGATATGGTGACATCTTATCTGGCGTATATTGAACCGCCACGATTGTATTTGCCGGTGGTTATTAAGCCGTAATCGGTTATCTGTTATCGGTAATCGGTGGTCGATCCAACGGCCACCGATTACCGTTCACCGATTACCGATGACTGATTGGCCGGTGTGGCACTGCAAAATGTAGAGATGGTAACGGGGGCCGGTGGGGGCGTCTTTGAGCAGGAGGGTGAATTCTAATTCTACCGGTTTGTCATAAATGGTTTGCAGGCGATTGAGCGCGTGGCGCATGAGTTTGATGAACCGGGTGTCTTGGGTGAGGGCTTTGAAGGTGATGGCGGGGGCAGGACCATCGGGGGTAATCACGGCCGTGACCATATTATTATCCCGTGACATACCCATATCATCCAACAGGTTGGTGATGGGGATATGCTCAAACTGGTTGGTTTCCAGATTCACTACCTTGATCGTCTGTTGGTTGACCTCTGCCAGACTGCTGTCGGGCGTGTCTGGTTGGGCGCGCGTCGGGTTAAGGGCAATAATACATGACTGTTGCGCTCCCTCCTCGCTATTAATGCGGTCGGCAAAGCCCCATATCAGCCGCAGACAGCCATCCTCTTTGCGCCCGCCGGTTTGCTGGTGGAACGGGTTTTTGCTCCAGCCGGCGCCGACGATGGTGGGGAAGAAGTAACGGCCGTGCCGTTCCCCTACCAGTGGTTGGATCATAATTGCCATCCGTTCGTCGTAATCAATCAGCCCATATTTTTCGCGGGCGCTCATGGCGTTGGGGTCAAAGGTACTGGCATAAATGCGGCGAATGGCATTGAGCAGGTCGGCCAGGTTTTCGTCCGGGGTTGCCTGATTGGGGCAAAAGACGGTGGCATATTTCCCGGCAAAGGCGTAGTCCAGATGGTCTTCCAGCAGGGAGGAGGAGCGGACGATGAAGGGACGGCCGTGAAACTGCACCAATACCTCGCGCAAATGATCCACCAAAAAGTCTGGTAGTTCGCCGGCCATGCAGGCAGCCACAATTTTGGGGTATTGCGCCTGCCGTTCGGCGTCGGGCAGATACTTTTGGTTCACAAACCGTTCCAGTTTGTTCAGGTATAAAAACTCATAAATCAGTTCGGAGCCAACAAAAAATGTATCCGGCACGTGCACAAAGGGGCGTAAATCTGGCCCCAACTCGGCCCGATTTAGTTGCAGGATTTTCCAGGCGAGTACCATACCGCTGGCCTTGCCCCCAATTTTGCCGCGCCCAATGAGCCGCTCATACACCCAACGCAGGTCTTGAATGGTGAATACATTTTTAGCTACGGCAATAAAGGGTAGTTGATCGCTCATCAGCCGTTTGATTAGCACGACTTTGATCTCTTCCAGATGGTGTTTAATTTTTTCTTGCTGTGGCGGCGGCAGGGCGTCGTAGTTTCCGCCTTGCTGGAAGAGCAGCGCCCAGGGGGCAACTTCGGGGTTGAATGTTAATTCTGTCTTGTTGGTGGAGACGTGCTGGTTGCGCAGGATGTCTTCTACAATTTGCTCCAGCAAGGAGATGCCCAGATTGTTGGCAAAGAGGGCGTCGGTGTGATAGTCGCGGATGGCTTCCAGGCGGCGCTGCCAGGCGCTTTCGTCCTCCTGGTACAGGGGGTTGCTGAGGCCCTCGCGCCGTTGGGATTCTATGGCCAGGTTTTTAACTTCTTGCTCAAAGATGGTTTTGGAAATGATGCCACGCTGGAATAGTTCTTCGCGCATACGCAGGCGGATGCGGTCGCTTAAGATGGGGTATTGGGCCAGTTTGACGTATACGTCTATGGCCGGGGTGGTGCTGCGCAAGGGGGTGGTGGGCATGGGCCTTATCTCTGAACGGCATCCAACAAATGTTTGGTTATAGCGGCGATGTCGGCTACGGCCGTGTTAAATGCTGCTTCGTTGGTCTTTGACGGTTTCTGGTAGCCGGTCACTTTACGCACAAATTGTAGCGCGGCAGCCTCACATTCTTCAAGGGTGGCGGGCTGTTCCGGTTGGCGTAGTTTTTTGATGTTGCGACACATAATTTTCTCCTGGCAGGGTGAAGTAAAAGAGGCTGCCCTGGCCGGGTTTGCTTTCTACGCCTACTTCGCCGCCTAGTTTTTCGATGATGCGGTAGACGATGGAGAGGCCCAGGCCATAGCTATCGTGGCGGCTGGTATTCAGGCGGGTGAACTCTTTGAATAACAAAGATACCTGCTCCGGGGGGATGCCGGGGCCGTTGTCTTGTACCCAGAAGCGTACCATGTGGTTGTTCTGGTAGGCATAGCCGAGAGTGAGTTGGGGTGGCCGGCCGCCATATTTCAGGCCGTTGCTGAGGTAGTTCATCCATACTTCTTCTACCCAGGGGGCGTAACCGACGGCCGACGGCCATTCGGCCGGGTAGTTGATTTGCCCGCCACTTTGCTCGATGAGGCCAACCAATTGGGCTTCGGCGTGGGCGATGAGTTCGGGCATGTTCAGCACGGCCGTGTCCACATCCTGATTGCGTATCTGTGACAGCAGCAGCAGTTCTTTGATGATGATATCCATCTTCTGGCTGGAATTTTCAATATGGCTCACCATTTCCAGGGCTTTGGGGGAGGAAGCGCCGTTTAATTGCCGCTTGAGTACGCCGGCATACCCGCGGATGGTGAACAGTGGGTTTTTCAGATCGTGGGCGACGGTGTGGGCATATGCTTCCAATTCGGCGTTGCTGATCGCCAGTTCCCGATTGATATTCAGCAGTTCGGCATTTTGTGTTTCCACAATTTGTTGATAATGCACCACCAGCCGGGCGATGAGGTAAGAAGGGATGCCGCTGCCCACAATCACAATGGCCATCGCCGGGCGAATGACGATCATGTTGTTGGTGAAATACAGCAGCACGGCCGTGACCGCCATTGCCAATGCCATAGAAATCACCGTAATCTTCCACGGTCGGTTGATCAATTGAAAGCGTCTAAGCGGGAGTTTGCGCTGTTTTGGATATGTTGCGTCTGTCATCTGTACTGCTCGATTACACCAGGGTAACGGCGCAATCGTAACACAGCCCGGCTGATTGGGCTATCCCCCTGTGGTAGGAGTGGGGAAGGAAATGACGTGATTGATGGGTGTGGGGGACGGCCGTATAATTCCCAAACCATGAAGACAAAAATCATTCGCCACGTTTATCAATATCGTCACTTTTTTGGGCGATTCCTGCCCCAACGTCCCATTCTACTCAACTTAAAAGATTTCAAGATGTACGTGGAATTGACGGATTGGGCTGTTGGTGGCCGCATTGCTGTCAATCGCCACTACGAAGCCCATGTCACCGATCTCCTGCGGACAATGATCCGGCCAGATACTGTGCTGCTCGATGTGGGCGCAAATATCGGTTATTACACCCTCATGGCCGCAGCGCACATTGGACACACCGGCAAAGTGATTTCCTTTGAACCAGGCAAACATAATTGTGCCCTTATACAGATGAGCCTGGCAGCCAATGGGTTTCAGAATGTAGAACTTTACCCCCTGGCCGTTTCTAACAAACATGAAACCATCGGTTTCTCTTGCGGAGAAGGGAGCAGCAATGGCATCATTGTCCCCCTGGAAATTGCTCTGGAACAAGTCGAAGCAGTGGCCCTGGATGACTTTTTAGCCGAAGTGCCCCACATATCCATTCTGAAGATGGATATTGAAGGAGTAGAGGGGCGCGCTTTACAAGGCATGAAACAACTCATTCAAAAGCATCACCCGCTTATATTTACCGAATTTAACCCCGCCGCTTTAGAAAATCGCTCAGGAATGCTGCCAGAGGCATTTTTGGATGCACTGCGCACTTTGAACTATGATCTTCATGTTTTGCACCGCAAGGGAGGGCAAAATAAAGAGCCGCAAAACAATGCCCAGATTATGGATTGTTTTCGCCGGGAATCCTCGAATCATTTGGATTTGATCGCTTATCCAATCAAATCATAATTGTGCCGCCACCGCCAACGCCAAAAATAACCATTCACGTTGAGCAAAATAAACGTAACCCGGCGGTGACGCCGGCGCAGCGGCAGGACCTAATGAGCGACACTGACGGCCGTAGCCGGCTCCTCCAATATCTCCACTTCACGCTTTGAGCGGGTGATGGCCCACCACAAACTGGCCAGGAGCAGTCCAACCACCACAACCATACCCAGGCTCAGCCCATGATAACGCACAATAATAGGCGCAATAATCAAACTAATGATATTAACCACCTTAATCATCGGATTGAGGGCCGGGCCGGCCGTATCTTTGAGCGGATCCCCCACCGTATCACCCACCACACTGGCCTTGTGCCGCTCCGACCCTTTACCCGTGCCGGCGGCCAGATTGCGCGGCTCATCCTCAATGGTCTTCTTGGCATTGTCCCAGGCCCCGCCCGCATTCGACATGAAAACCGCTAACAACTGCCCGGAGAGGATGATCCCGGCCAGGAAGCCGCCTAACGCCTCCACATTCAGTATCAGGCCAACAGCCACAGGCGTCACCACGGCAATCGTGGCCAGGTTGATGAGATCACGCTGCGCCGCGACGGTGGAAATCGTTACCGCCCGCGCGTAATCAGGTTTCACCGTCCCTTCCAGGATGCCAGGGATGCGGAACTGGCGGCGCACTTCGGCCACCATTTGCCCCGCTGCCCGGCTGACTGCTTTAATTGCCAGTGAGGAGAAAAGCCAGGGCAGAGCGCCGCCCAATAAAAAGCCCACAAAAACGACCGGTTCCGATATACGGATGCCCCCGGCCAACGCCGTGGGATCAATACGGGTAACGTCAGTGATAAAGGAGCCAAACAGAGACACGGCCGCGATTACCGCCGAGCCGATAGCAATACCCTTGGTGATCGCCTTGGTAGTATTGCCCACCGCGTCCAGGTCGGCCATGATCTGGCGCGCGTTCTCATCCAGGCCAGCCATCTCGCCGATACCGTTGGCATTGTCAGAAATAGGGCCAAAAGAGTCCATGGCCACGTTATTTCCGGTCAGGGTCAACATACCAATGCCGGTCAGGGCCACGCCATACAGCACAAAGACCGTCTGCATGGCGGCGGCCGTAAACGCCGAACCATTGTCAATGTACTGCTCCACGGGCACCCCGGCATAGAGCAGAATGGCGGCGCTAATGGTCAGGGCAATGACGACCACAGACCAGACGCTGGATTCATAACCCACCCCCAGACCAGACAAGATGGTGGTAGCCGGGCCACTGCGTGTGCTTTCCCGGATTTCCTTGACCGGCGCATTGTGGGTGCCGGTGAAATAATCGGTCAGGCGATCAATGACGATAGCCAGGGCCACACCGACGGTGGTGGAGAGGAACGGCCGCCACCAGCCCCCCGGTACGTCTCGCATATAAAAGAAGGCAACAATGCCAAACAAAACGACGGAGATGGCGGCCGAGGTCAGGAAGCCCCGAAAGATAGCCGCCATGGCGGCTTTGCTTCCGCCCGCCAGTCCTTTTACCAGGTACGTGCCGACGATGGAGGCCAGCACACCAATCCCGCGCACCAGCAGCGGAAACAGAATCCACTCGATATGGCCGGTGATGGCCGTCAGGGCCAGGCCCAAAATCAGGGCCGAGACAATCGTCACTTCGTAAGACTCGAAGATGTCCGCGGCCATACCGGCGCAGTCGCCCACATTGTCACCCACCAGGTCGGCGATAACGGCCGCATTGCGGGGGTCATCTTCCGGCATATCTTGCTCCACCTTACCCACCAGGTCAGCGCCTACGTCTGCCGCTTTGGTGAAGATGCCGCCGCCAACCCGCATAAACAAGGCCACCAATGTGCCGCCAAAGCCAAAACCAAGCAGGGCGTCCGGCGCGGCCTTGGCAAAGATGATAAAGATGGTGGTGCCCCCTAACAGACCCAGGCCGTCGGTCAACATGCCCGTAATGGTGCCGGTGCGGTAGGCAATACGCAGGGCGTCGCTGAAACTGTGGCGGGCCGCCGAGGCCACGCGCACATTACCCTGCACGGCCATGCGCATCCCAATCTGCCCCACCAGTAATGAAAAGCCGGCGCCCATGATGAAGGCTACGGCCCGGCCGGCGCCGATCAGTATGCGGATGGTGTCCTCACTCTGCCCTTCAAACCGCTCCAGGGCCTCCGGGCTGGGGGGCACAATGTAGACGCTGAGAAAGAGGGCGATGGTCAGTACGGCGATGAACGGTAAGATCGTGCGCAACTGGCGGTTCAGATAAGCATCGGCGCCCTGACGGATTGCTTCCCATACCACCAGCATTTCTGGTGTGCCCTTATCGGCGCGCAAAATCTGGCGGCGCAGGAAAACGGCGTAGACAAGGCCCAAGATAGAGACACCAAGCACGGCCCACACCGCGATTGTCTCAAATTGTGTTAAACCCATCGTACTCATGAGCGATCTCCTCTCAAAAAAAAAGCCGGAATAGTTCTTCCGGCTGATTTCAGATTTCTTTTACATAGATGTATTGGCCGACTGCCACCAGCGATAATACTTATTGCGCAGCTCATCTAATGAGGGCAAGGGGAAGTAGACTAATTTGTCTGCATTGCCGATGAAAATGCCATTCTTGATGGTGCGATAGGGAAACTCGATGGCCTGTACACGGTTGACCATCTTGGTATGAATGTGTTTTGTTCTGATTTCGACCAGGCATTCGCGCAGGTGGTGAATGTTGGCGTAGGGTAAATCTTCTACTGCCCCTGATTCGGGATTGTAGGCCAGTTGACCTAACTGCAACTCCACGAAGGCAATGGCCGGTATATGAATCATGCTTTCGGGGTCTTTGATCAGGAAGTCGTAGAAATCAAGGGGGTTGGCCGTGCTGACGACTAAGGGCGTCACCGGCGCGATTTCCTGGTACATATGCAACCCGGGGGTATGTTCTGGATAATCAAAGGATGGTTCCAGGGCTAATGATTGGCCGTAGGCCGTCACCAGATGCAGGCGCTGCATAGCGGCGATGGGCACATGTTCCAGAACGCGGTAGGTGGCGATGTAAACGGAGCGTTTAGGCGAGCCATTGGCATGGGGGACACAACGGGCCAGCCCTTCGTCAATGCGGAAAAAATCGTGGCGAAAGTTGGGGTCTAGTTCGACGAACATGGCTTCACCGTGCCGTTTTTTGGTGGTGCCCACGGTGTAGTAGGTGCTAAACTCTTCTGGCGACAGCATGGAGGCAATCAATGCTTCGGGGGTGAGGGATAAGTATAAGTGGATAGTCATCTATCGTACTCCTTCTTGAAAGGGATGTAGAGCCAAAGCCACAAACCAGCCAGCATAACTTTTTCCTGACGAACAAAGTTGATGGAGACAGGTGTGGTATGCTTTCAATAAGCCATTATAGGCAATGGGGTAGGGCTGTCTAATGACATTCCTCATCCTATTTTCAAACGTATATCAGCCAGATTGAACAAGATTTGGTGGGACGGCCGTAGCAACCGGCAAAGACCTCAATGCCGCATAATCTGAACAGGGAAACGGCCGTCTGGTTAGCTTCCAGACGGGGTGACGGCCGTATAACTCCCCTCATCTGCTCTGGCCGGCGCCCAGCGAGCCAGTGTCGTCCGTTCTGGAGACCGACCATAGCCCGCGAGATCTTAATAGCGTTAGCACCCCAGGACAATGCCAAAATGTGTCCACAGCGCCTCTGTATAGGCCGCTTCATTGGCTAATTCTTGCTCCTGTCGTTCGCCATTCTGTGTTGTAATCAGCCGCATCCCACTCAAGGTGATGCGCCCTTCTGGTGTGGCGCGGGAACAAACACGACGCTGCGTAAAATGTGATTCCGGTGAGGTCTGGTGATAGTAGCACATGGCGGCGTAGTCGGCATATTGATACGGTTTTTGCGTAAATCGAAATTGCGGGGACCAGATACCGTCATAGTCTCTTTGGCTCAGGCGCCAATATGCTCCATCTGCTTGCACACGATAGGCGCGACGATTGTCGCCTTTGCCTGGCGCCTGTTCCTGGGGACTATCCAGGCGTAGCGGCTCAAGGAATGAATCCCCAAAGCCCACATCTACCAGCCAACGCTCCTCAAGTTCCACCATCAGCGTCATATGGTCAAACGCTGGCCCATAAGAGGTCTCATCTCTGGCGACAGCCGCCGAGAGCATGGTGACCTTAAAACCCAAAGCGCGCAGCAAGGCGGCAAACAAACCATTTAATTCATAACAAAAACCACCACGCCGGTGGGTCACAATTTTGGCATACAGCGCTTCGTCCGCCAAGACGATGGCTTCCCCACTATGAATACTCAGGTTCTCAAATGGAACCGTGTATAAATGCGCCAACTGTAGCTCCCTTAACGTGTGGGGGGTTAGTTTCAATGACCCACGATAGTTGATTCTTTCCAGGTATGTTTGGATATTCATTCGCTGCTCCTTCTGCCTGATATTTTTGTCTGCCTGTGGCGCACACAATACTATGGCCGGTCTCTTCATGTCCCATATCCTTAGGACAGGTAGTGCCTTATCTTTGGGACAGGCAGAAGCAGCGTTTTTTTAATTCTTGTTCTTTAGCCGTTTAGCCATCCAGCCCCAATAGTTCGCGCAGGTTTTGTTGATTGGTGGGGTCGGCGTCTTTAATGGCGCGGCCTGATAGCTGGTGGGCACGGCCGTACCACCCCCGCAGCGCCTCCATATCTGCCGGATAGCGGGCAAAATGTTTGGTTGGCGGTGTGGAGGAGGGGGTGGGAACGGCCGTAGCCTCCCCTTGCCCTATTCTGCCGATGTGATTATTGCATTTTCGCCCGGTGTAGCGTGATTTGAAGACCGGCCACAGCAGAAAGAATAGGATTGAGTGGAAGGGGGTACGGCCGTATAATTCCCCATTCACATTGAGCAAAATAGGTGCGACATGGTGGGGGTGTTGGCTAAGAAAGATGCGGTCGTTGTTTTTTAATTTCAGCTTCCAATTCTTGGAGACGGCCGTGACGTTGACAGTGGTAAACTAATTCCCATGCTTTGGTTAATACATTTGTGCCAGCTAAAAACTCATAATTCACATGTAGATCAAGACAAAGTTCTCTTAGCTCTTCATCATTGAAATAGTTTTTGAGCAATTCATATATTTCCTTTAGAAGTGAATCATTCTTTTGTTTTGCTTTGTGTAGTTGTTTTTCGCCCTCTGCAGGTGATCTGTCTGGAAATAGAAAGGCTTCAAGCTCCTCCACTACCCGAATAAGACTATCCCTGTCGCGAGCACTGGCGATGGCTATAAACCGAGTATGCTCACCAAGCTTAATGAGTTCGATGATGACACATGGCGGATGGGATGGTACTTCCTGGCAACCAGGAATATAGACAAAATATTTAATTATTCCAATTTCTGTCTTTTCTCGACGTGTTGATGTTCCAGCTCGCACTTGTGTAGGGAAATAGCGACTTAAGTTCTGGTCAACAGACTCAATATCTAATGGAATCAATCGTTCTTCCCAGATACCACCAGCAGAAGAATAAGCTGTACCACCCAATTTATAAACTCGTTTTGTCATGTTTGTTATAAAATGCCGTTCTATGCTTCCAGCAGCTTTGAATTGTTACCGATCATATTGTATCAGACATGCAATCATAAATTCACAAATTACTTGCCTATTTCACTCACTGCCCTCCTCACTTGCTCACCCCACACAACCTGAACACCTAAACACTTCAACGCATAAACACTATAATACCGCCATGTTTGACGTACTGATTCGTGGTGGCGAGGTGATTAACGGCCGTAACCACCCCCCTTTTCCCGCCGATATTGGCATCCAAGGGGATCGGGTGACGGCCGTTGGCAATTTGCCGGACGCCACCGCCGCCCAGGTGCTAGACGCCAGCGGTCACTTCGTCGCTCCCGGTTTTATTGACGCCCACACCCATTCTGACGGCTGGCTGCGTAAAGAGCCGCACCAACTCGCCAAAACCAGCCAGGGTTTCACCACCGAACTCCTGATGCTCGACGGCATCTCCTATGCCCCCGTCAACGAAGTCACCTGGCGGGAATGGATACACTACCTGCGCCCGCTCAACGGCCTGCAACTGAGCGACTACACCGGCTGGCAAACCATTGGCGACTACATGCGGGATTTACACGGCCGTACCGCCCAAAACAGCGCCACCTTCATCCCCTACGCCAACGTGCGCACCCTGGCCTGCGGCTTCGGCCAACGCGCCCCTGACGACTTCCAACAGTACGAAATCAAACGCCTCATCCAGCAGGGCATGGCCGATGGTGCATTGGGGCTTTCCACCGGGCTGGATTACGTGGACGAATGTTTCGCCACCACCGCCGAACTCATTGAAGCCTGCCGCATGATGGCCCCGTATGGCGTTTACGTCACCCACGTCCGCTACAACCTGGGCACCCTCGCCGGGGTGCAAGAAGCCGTGCAGATCGGGCGGCAGGCCGGTGTGCCCGTGCATATCTCCCATCTCAAAGCCAACGATCCCGCCGAAGCCGAAGCCATCATTCACTACATAGACACCGTCGCCATCAACGAGGTAGATTTCTCCTTTGACGTCTACCCCTACATGCCCAGTTCCACCATGCTGCAATACCTGCTGCCCCATGAAATCTGGCAGCACGGCCCCCTGGCTGCCCTGCCCCAACTGGCCGACCCCGGCCTACGCGCCCGCTTCGGCCGTGCCTTGCAAGACACGCCGCTGGAAAACGTGACCATCGCCTGGGTGGGCAGCCGCGCCAACGCCCATTGGCAAGGCCACACCCTGGCCGACTATGTGGCTGCCGCCCAGCGCCCCCCCGCCGACGCCCTCTGCGACCTGCTCATCAGCGAGGGTATGGCCGTGCTGCTGGTCTTCCACCTGGGGGATGATGAACGGGTCGCGCCTTTTCTGGCACACGGCCGTTACCTGATGGGCAGCGATGGCATCTACTTCCCCGACGGGCACATCCATCCCCGACAATATGGCTCGGCGGTGCGGCTGCTGCGTTGGGGGGTGCGGGAAAAGGGGCTGTTTTCGTGGGAAACGGCCGTGTACAAAATGACCGGCTTCCCCGCCGCCCAATTTGGCCTGGCAAACCGGGGCGTCATCGCCGAAGGCAACTTCGCCGACCTGGTCATCTTCGACCCCGCCACCATCACCGACCGCGCCACCTACGACCAGCCATACGAATTGGCAGTGGGGGTGCAGGCGGTGTTGGTGAACGGCCGTGTTATCCTGCAAAACGGCCGTGCCACTCCAGAGACGCCGGGACGGTTTCTAAAATTTGTGGCGTAGGGCGATTTTCAAAATCGCCCCACATCCTGTAACCACCACGTAACATTTTTCAGCTAAAACCTTCGGAGACATTATGGTACAGAATCAACGATTGACCCAATTTGGCGATATTTTAGTGGTAGATGATGAGGCTTCGGTCGTCGAAGTGGTGAGCCTGTACTTGCAGCGGGAAGGATTCACGGTGCGGGTGGCGCGCGACGGCCGTGCCGCCATCAACACCATCCGCGAACAGCTACCCGCCCTCGTCGTCCTGGACGTGATGCTCCCCGAAATTGACGGCATGGAAATCATGCGCCGTCTGCGCGCCGACCCCACGTCCAACATACCCGTCATCCTGCTCACCGCCCGCCAGCAAGAGATTGACCGCATCTACGGCCTGGAATTGGGCGCAGATGATTACGTGACCAAACCTTTTTCCCCGGCGGAACTTGTCTCCAGAGTCAAGGCGGTGCTACGTCGGGCACATGGGCAAATGGGGCCAGAAGGGGGGGAACGGCCGTATCACTTCCCCCAACTCACCATAGACCCCAAAACCCGTCTCGTTACCGTGGGCGGCGAAACAGTCGAACTCACCGCCACCGAATTCAACCTGCTCTACTTCATGGCCGCCCACCCCCGCCAGGTCTTCAAGCGCGACCAATTGTTAGAGCGTGTCTGGGGCTTCTCCGAATACGTAGACCCCAGCACCGTCACCGTCCACATCCGCCGCCTGCGCGAAAAAATAGAAGCCGACCCCAGTAACCCCACCTGGCTGCTGACAGTGTGGGGGGTGGGGTATAAATTTGACCCTGGATAATGATGCGTGATGCGTGAGGCGTGACAAAGAGTTTCACGCCTCACGCTTTTACCCTATGATCAACACTTTCCCATCTCTCCCCTCCTACCTCGGCCGTTTCAGCCGCGCCCCCTGGCGCTTGTTTGTGGTCGGCATTGTGGCCGCGCTGGTGGTCGCCGTTCTGCTCATGCGCCTATGGATGCAAGCGCCGTTGCAAGACATTACCCTGCTGGTGATGTGGCTTTCGGCCACTTCCCTGTTGTCGCTGGTGGTGGGCTATCTGTTATACCGGCGGGGGCTGGCCCGTTCCCCCTCCCTCAGCCTGACCCTGCTGATGACCTATGCCTGGGCCGCCTTTGTCATCCTGTTTAACGTGTGGGTAATGTCCCGGCAGATGTTTTTTAACAGCGAACATGACCTGATTTTGAGCGGTGTGCTGCTGCTCTTTGCGGCCATCATTGCCATGACATTTGGTGTCTTTGTGGCTGCCAGCGTCACGGATGGGCTGAACCAGTTGGCAGCGACGGCGCAGGCGATTGCTGCCGGGGATTTGCAGGCGCGGGTGCAGATTCACGGCCGTGACGAAGTAGCTCAGGTCGCCTACGCCTTCAACGACATGGCCGCCCAATTGCAGCAAGCCGAAAAGGAGCGCGCCGAAGTGGAAAAGATGCGCCGCGATCTGGTGGCCTGGGCCTCGCACGATTTGCGCACCCCACTGACCAGTATCCGCGCCATGATCGAGGCGCTGCATGACGGCGTGGTCAGCGACCCGGAAACGACCCAACGCTACTACCACACCATGCGCGGCGACATCATCGCCCTCAATGGCCTGATTGATGACCTGTTTGAACTGGCGCAAATGGACGCCGGTGGGCTGACGATGGTGAAGTCGCCCCACTCGTTGAGCGATTTAATCTCGGACACTTTGGAGAGCTTCCAGGTGTTGGCCGAACAACGGGGCATTACCCTGCACGGCCGTGTGGCTGCCGACGTAGACCCAGTGCCCATGAACGCCCCCAAAATTGGCCGGGTACTGACCAACCTGATCGGTAATGCGCTACGGTACACACCGGTAAATGGGGAAGTGCAGGTCACGGCCGTGCGCACCGCCAACAGTGTGCGCGTCACCGTGCAAGACAGCGGCCCCGGCTTCAATGCCGCCGATCTGCCCCGTGTCTTTGAACAATTCTACCGGGGCGAACAGGCGCGCAGCCGCAAAACAGGCGGCGCGGGGTTGGGACTGGCGATTGCCCGGGGAGTTGTAGAGGGGCACGACGGCCGTATCTGGGCTGAAAATGCACCCGGCGGCGGTGCGGTAGTGGGGTTTGAATTGCCGGTCAGAGAGTAATCATCGCCAGACATCCGATTTTTTCAAAAAATCGGATGTCTAACCTCTTCAATGATCATTCTCCGCCGGGGATGTGATTTTGTTCACTAGGCGGGAGGGGTACGGCCGTTCTATGATACAGGGAAAACAGGCGTACAGACTCTAAGGGTTTGCTTTTGAGCCGTTCACCTGATCAAACCCCAACCTTTAGGGTCTTGGAAAAATCACATGACCCACCTTTCGTTACCGGCCGAAAAACTGTTTACTCCCTGCGACATCTCCCAATACAGCTTCACCACAACCGCCGAACTCAACGAATTTGATGAAATAATTGGGCAAGACCGGGCTGTGTCGGCCATTCAATTTGGCATGGGCATTCGGCACGAGGGCTTTAATTTATTTGCCATTGGGCCAAATGGGACGGGGCGGTTTACGGCCGTACACCAATTCCTCACCTCCCGCGCCCCCTCTGAACCCACCCCGGCCGACTGGTGCTATGTGCATAACTTCGACCAGCCCCACGCCCCCAACGCCTTGCAACTGCCCCCCGGCCAATCCCCCCACTTACAACAAGCCATGCAGCAGTTGGTGGAAGACCTCTTTACCATCATCCCCACCGCCTTTACCAGCGAAGAGTACCAGGCGCAGCGCAAAACCATCACCGCCACCCTCAAAGAAAAAGAAATACAAGCTCTGGAAAGCTTAAAAGACGAAGCCGACCAACGGGGCATCGCCCTGCTGCAAACGCCAGGCGGGTTTGCCTTTGCCCCCACCAAAGACGGCAACGTCATCACCCCGGAAGAATTTCTGCGGCTCTCCACCAGCGAACAGCAGGCATTGGAAAGCGACATCAAAAAACTGCAAGAATCCTTGCAACAAATCATGCAGCAGGTGCCCCAATGGCACCGTGAAACCCAGCAGCGCCTCAAAGAACTGGATCAGGAAATCGCCGCTTTTGCCGTCAAGCCGGTGATTGACGAAATTCGGCCGCCGTATGCCGACCTGCCCGACGTGCTGGCTTATCTGGATACCGTAGAAGCCGACATCATCCAAAATGTGCGCGACTTTTTGCCATCGGAAGAATCGCCGCTGGCCGAGGTGATGTCGCCGGCGGGGGGCAGCAGCCGGCCCCGTCTGGCCCGCTTCCAGGTCAACGTGATCATTACCCACGAGCCGGACGAAGGCGCGCCGGTGGTGCATGAAGAACTGCCAACCTACCCCAATTTGTTGGGGCGGGTGGAACATATTTCGCAAATGGGCACACTGCTCACCGACTTTACTCTTATTAAAGCGGGTACGCTGCACAAAGCTAACGGCGGTTATCTCATTTTGGATGCGCGCAAAGTGCTGCTGCAACCGTTTGCCTGGGAGGCGCTGAAACAGGCGTTGCGCTCCAAAGAAATCCGCATTGAGTCGTTGGGGCAGGCATACAGCCTGATCAGTACCGTCTCGCTGGAACCGGAACCGATTCCCCTCCATGTCAAGGTGGTGTTGATTGGGGAAAGGTTGCTGTACTATCTGTTGTGCGCCTATGACCCGGACTTCACCGAACTGTTTAAGGTGGCGGCCGATTTTGAAGACGAGATGCCGCGCAGCCTGGAGAACAATCTGGCTTATGCCCGGCTGATTGCCAATCTGGTGCATAAAGAAGGGCTGCGCAATTTTGACCGGGCAGCGGTGGGGCGTATTCTGGAACAAAGCGCCCGGCTGGCTGCCGATGCGGAAAAATTGACCACCCATATGCAGACGGTGACGGATTTGCTGCGGGAGGCGGATTATTGGGCCGGCGTGAACGGCCGTGACCCCATTACCGCCGCCGATGTGGAGCAAGCCTTGGCGGCCCAATTGCAGCGGGCAGGGCGGGTGCGCGAACGCTTGCTAGAAAGCACCTTGCGTGAAACGCTGCTGGTGGATACCGACGGCGCGGTGGTGGGGCAGATTAACGGGCTGTCGGTGATTGACCTGGGTGGGCAGGCGTTTGGCCGCCCCAGCCGCATTACGGCGCGGGTGCGGTTGGGCAAGGGGGAGGTGATTGATATTGAGCGGCAAGTGGAGATGGGCGGGCCGCTCCATTCCAAAGGGGTGCTGATTTTGTCCGGCTTTTTGGGGGCGCGCTATGCGGCGGAACGGCCGTTTTCCCTCAGCGCTTCCCTGGTCTTTGAGCAATCCTACGGGGGTGTGGATGGGGACAGCGCCTCCTCGGCGGAACTATATGCACTGCTGTCGGCGCTGGCCGATGCGCCCATCAAACAGGGGTTAGCCGTTACCGGTTCGGTGAACCAGCATGGGCAGGTGCAGGCCATTGGCGGCGTGAATGAGAAGATTGAGGGGTTCTTTGACCTGTGCCAGGCGCGTGGCCTGACCGGGAATCAAGGGGTGCTCATTCCCACCGCCAACGTCAAACATTTGATGCTGCGCCAGGATGTGGTGGCCGCGGTCGCCGCCGGGCAGTTTGCCATTTACGCTGTCAGTACCATTGATGAGGGCATTGAATTATTGACCGGGATCACGGCGGGTGAATTGGATGGCGACGGCCGTTACCCGCCAGACAGCATCAACGGCCGTGTCGTCGCCCGCCTGGAAACGTTGGCCGCCAAACAGCGGGAATTTACGGTGCCGCCGGAGAGCGGTAATCGGTAATCGGCGGCTGGTGGCTGGTAAAATCACCAGCCACTAACCACCCGCCACCAGGACTCAATAGATGGTGGATACAGGTTGGATTCGCCACATTTTGGTGGGGTTGGATGTGTCGCAGACGAGTGCGGCCGTGCTGCATACGGCCGTGCGTCTGTCAGCTTTTCTCAAAGCGGACATCACCGGCCTGTTTGTGGAAGATATTAACCTGATCCGGCTGGCCCAACTCCCGTTTTCCAGCGAAGTGCGTTACCTGACGGCGGGCATACGGCCGTTGCATCAGGAACAGATGCAGCAGGTCTTACACAGCCACGCCACCTGGCTGCGCTACGAATTCGGGCAGACGGCCCGCGAACGGTCGGTCAAATGGGACTTCCGTGTGGCGCGGGGCTTTGTCAGCCAGGAATTGTTGGCGGCGGCCCATCAGGCCGATTTACTGGTCATTGGTCGCCTGAGCAGTCACCGGGGCGTACACAAGCGGGTGGGGTCTACGGCGCTGACGGCCGTGCAGCAGGCGGCCACGTCGGTGCTGGTGGTCTCGCCCGAAGCCGATTTCAGCTGTCCGGTAACACTGTTGTATGACGGCTCGGTGGCGGCAGCGTATGCCTTGCCGGTGGCGCTCTCGCTGGCGCAACTCAGCAAACAACTGGTCATTCACATCCGGGCGCAGGATGACCGGGAAGCGGCTCGTATCAGGCAGGAGTTGGACACGGCCGTGAATGATGACGCCATCTTATGCAGTTACCGGCTTTGGCTGCCGGACCAGAACCCGGAACAACTGTGGACGGCGCATCTGCCAGGGATTGTAGTGGTAGGGGACGGCCGTGAGGGGCTGGCGGCTTCTTTTGCCGATCAGTTGTTACATACAGCGCCGTGTCCGGTGCTGTTTATTCGCCCGCCCGCCGTCTCTTCCCATTTGCATCCTGTTTGACATCGTCTATAATCCGCTCTGTTCGGGGTGTGGCGCAGCTTGGTAGCGCGCTTCGTTCGGGTCGAAGAGGTCATCGGTTCGAATCCGGTCACCCCGACAGAAAAGGAAAACGGCCGTTTCTCACATGAGAAACGGCCGTTTTGTTCTAAAACCCTTCAGTTAATTTCAGGCACAGCGTATGGCATTTGGGAGCGCCTGACGTTAATAAACATAGTGGGCCTTTATCTGGGCCAGGCAAAGGGATCAGGCTGTTTCTTTTTCGAAGAACAGCAACATAAGGTCGGGCGGCCAGTCCGTCGCGCGGTTCGTTACCTTGTCAACATGGGCAACGGTCATCAGGCAGCGCGATACACTCTTTCCAGCGGAATCGACCATAGTGCATTCTATGAGCGCATCAGGCCCGCGGAACTCGCGCACGTAAGATGTGATAGTAATCTCCTGATCGCCCCGAACAGGCCGCAGAAAATCTATTTCCAGTCTTCGAACCCAGGTCATGAACGGCAACGTCCCCAGGGTCTTCAGATCCCAGCCAACATAGTCACGTAACCCCTCCATCCGATGGTTGACAAAATAAGTCGCGTACTTCCCCGTACTTATATGATCATAGGGATCGAGATCGGAGAATTGTATCCGGTATGTGCTCTTGAAAATGCTCGGTACATTCGACATTCAGGACTCCTTCACTCTCTATCATAGATGCCCGACTTTAGGTTTGATGTTCTGGTTCACTCGGAACAGGTTTTGCGGATCATACTTCGCCTTGATCTGCGCCAGCCGAGCATAATTGTGCCGGTAAGCCGCCTCGACGCGATCCACACCTTCATCCATCATCATATTAACGTAGGCGCCACCGGCCGAATAAGGGTGGAGGGCACGCCAATAAGTTTTCGACCATTGGATCATGCGTTCATTGTTGGCCGGGTCAGGGTCAACGCCCACAATCACCTGGGCAAAGTTGGCCTCACGGAAGCTCCAGGCGGTGTCACTCTCTCCTACCCGATGGGCTGCGCCGTTAATAGGGTAGATGTGCATCGTGGAGTGGACCGTAGGCAACTGCGAAGCGTGTTTGATGTGCAGGTCAATGACCTCATCGTTGAGTTCAGTGAAGAAATCGGCATTCCAATACCATTGCAGGCCGGGCGGGTACAGGCCGTCGAACAAGCTTTGCAGGGCAGGTAGAGGAATTGGCCCGGCAAAGTCCATGGCCAATGGCGCCAGGGCACGGATGGGTGCAAAGAGCTGTTCGGCCTTTTCCGGATCGCCGGTATAGCACCAGGTAATAACGGCCGTTTTCTTCAGATGGTGTTCCGCCGGAAACATATCCACCGGCGGGACGGTGTGAAAGCCAAACCAGCCGTTGAGTTCGTCCGGGCCGGTCAGGATCAAGTCTCGCCAATAGCGCATAACCGTGGCGGCATGTTCCAGTTCCCAGAACATCGGCCCGCCATACACCATGCTCACCGGCTGGCCCTGAAAGAGGAAGGATGTGACCACGCCGAAGTTGCCACCGCCGCCGCGCACAGCCCAGAACAGATCTTCATTTTCCTCGGTGCTGGCGGTGACCAAACGGCCGTCGGCCAGCACCATATCCACCTCTAACAAATTGTCAATCGTCAGGCCATAATGGCGGGTGAGATAACCCAGGCCACCGCCTAATGTCAGCCCACCTACGCCGGTGGTGGAAAGGAAGCCGGTCGGCACGGCCAGACCAAACGGGTAAGTGGCGTGATCCACATCCCCCCAGGTGCAGCCACCCTCAACACGCACCGTGCTTCCCGCCTGATCCACGCGAATCCCCTTCATGGGCGACAGGTCTATTACCAGCCCACCGTCACAGCTTCCCAGGCCGGCGCCATTGTGGCCGCCGCCGCGCACGGCCAGCAGCAGCTCATTTTCACGGGCAAAGTTAACCGCTGCCTGCACATCGGCCGCGTCCACACAGCGGGCAATAAGACCAGGCCGCCTGTCAATCATGCCGTTGTAAAGCTGCCGCGCCTCATCATAATTGCCGTCACCGGGCTGGATCAATTCGCCCCGTAAAGCGCCTTTGAACGCAGTCATTACTGCTTCATCTAATAAATCCACACTGCCTGTCATTTCCAACACATTCATATTCATCGTTTACCTCCAAATAGAATCTAAACTCGCTGTGGCCGATTTCTAACCATGCCACCACTAGTAAAAAAGCATCTTGATCTGAGGGGTCTATATTTCGCGGCTATCCTCATTAACTTCTGGTCATATCCATTTCCTCCTTGTCACACTATTTGATTAGGTACTATGTGGCGATCACATCCTCATGTAGAACAGCGTAAATCTCCACATCACGGTGTAAGCCCTGGTGATACCACGCCCCACGGGCTGTGCCCTCGTGCCGGAAGCCACATTTCTCGGCCAGCCGGCGTGAAGCCACGTTGTCGGGATGAATGACTAACCGGATCCGGTTGACTCGTTTATTCTCGAACAGGTAACAGACCAGCAGCCTGACGGCTTCGGTGGCCACGCCCTTGCCCCGTTTTTCGGCGGCGTAGACCTGGTAGGAGAGTTCGTACTCGTCCAGATAATTGACGGTCTTGAAAAATTCGATGTGACCGACTATTTCATCATTCGGGGAGATGATGACCAACATGCCATCCTCTTTGTTCCAAAAGCCACTCTCCTGGAATCGTCTATGGAAGAGAGGCTGGGACAGAATGCCGCGGGGAAAGAAGGCGCCGCGATTGTCAATGTCCAGGTGATAGGCGTAAAGTTGATCGAGGTCGGTGTCGCGCACGGGGCGGAGCATGATGGTGTTACCTTTGAGCATGATGTCATCCCTCTATTGAATAGTGGTTGCTGGTACTAGCGCATAATGATGGGCAGCATTATCTGGAAAGGCGACCCTTGTATGAACACGAATTCATCATAGCCGATGTCAAAACCGTTGCCAGACGGCCGTACATCCCCCTCAAAGTCCTCTGTAATGCCTGCGTCCAGACCTGCATCAATGGCAGGCGAACCGACCTGGAGATGAAAGTCATCCGCACCAGGGTTCACAAACAGCGGGTCGCCTATTACCCGGTTCTCGTCGGAAGCGACACTGCCCTGAATGTCCAGCCCATTACCGTGAAACAAGGTGTGGTTCAGTACGACAAACCCTGTGTTCACGTCCAGTCCGATGGCATGGTTAGTGATGATACTGTTCTGGATGAGGACGTTATCTTTGGTCGTGGTTATCGCCGTGGTGGCCACCAATTCAGAACTGGCAATCGTCACATGCTTTATGGTAGCTGTTCCATTGCCCTGTAGATACACGGCCGCGCCACTTGCTGAGGCGGTGTTTCCGGCGAATAGCGTGTTGGCAATCGAAACATCCCCATTAAAGTGGGCCACACCCGCACCACTTTGGGCACTGTTTCCAAGAAATAGCGTCGAACTGATCACCAGGTTATCCGTGGCTACGATGCCCCCACCGTTGTTCACAAACTGGCTGTCTGAAATAATCGTTTGGCCCAGGCCAAAGCCACCCGACCTAAGCCCAACTGCGCTGTTATTGGCAAACAGCACATGGGTTGCCTTTGTATTGAGCGCCTCAGCGGCCGTACCACCTGAATTGTTTAGAAATTGTGTTCCGGTGAGATCCATATTGCCCGATACCTGCAACCCACCAGGGACGTTGTACTCAAAGCTGCCGCCGGTAGCCATGATATTCGACACATACGCGCCACCTCCACTGCCTACATTGATATTCAAATCGGTATTGCTAATAAAGCGCGTATTGGTCAACACCACGTTTTGGGCAAACAGGCCGCCGCTTGGACCAAAGGAGGCGGTGTTTTGCTCAAAACTTCCACCGTTGATCCTGACATCGCTGGCACGCAGACCGGCACCACCGCCTACTGATTCATTGCCCACAAAATCTACATGGTTCAGGGTTGCGGTGATGGCCGTCAGCGTAAACAGACCGCCACCACCACCGCCGGAAGTTTCCTGATTGTTTTCAAAGCGGCTGTTTGTCACCTGGATCGAACCCGGGCCAGAGACCGCCGCCCCACCGCCACCGCCACCTGTGGCGGTGTTGCTGAGGAACAACGTCCCCGTAATGACCACCGCATCATTAGCGAATAATCCGCCACCTGATCCCTGGGCTGTGTTACTGAGGATTTGCGTGTTTGTCAGCGTGAGCGTATTTTCCGCATACAGACCACCACCTTCGCAATTAAATGCTGCCAGGCATTGGTTGTTTTGGATCGTACTCCCGTTGACGATGAGCGCACCCTCGGCGTAGATTGCCCCGCCACTGTCGCCAGCAATATTTCCTTCGTAATGGCCGCCATTCACCACAATTGAACGAGTGCTGCTTACACCACCGCCCAACGAGGCACTGTTATTAAGCACATGGACGTTGTTCAGTATGAGGTCGCCATCGGAGGTGATACCGCCTCCGGGTAAGGTGCCAAAGGCGACCGCGTTTTGTACGGTCAGCCCGGTAATGGTGACTGGTACATTGGCGATGGTGAGGCCGCGAAAAGCATTTTGGCCGTCAATCTTGAACACCCGAAAAATATCTGAGTCTACCACAAGGATGGTGACGGCTTCGGTGATGGTTGGCAACGGGCTGAGTAAATTAAGCTGGCCGTTGGCGAAGATGTGAATGAAATCCTCACCAGGGGTGGTGTTTGCATCCAGGATTGCCTGGCGCAGTGACTCTGCCCCGTTGTCGTTCAGGTTGGTGACAAGGAAAGTGGTTTGCGAGGAGGAATGGCTGGAGTGGACGGCCGTGACCAGCACCGCCGCACAGAGAGTAACGATTACCGTAATGCGAATCGTAAAATCCAGGTAACGTCTCATAGCGATCTCCACTCAGGTGCGACGCACTTCAAAAGTACGTCGCACCTGAACTATCTATATTCATCAGCGCAGGATGATGGGCAGCATTATCTGGATGGGTGGCACTTGTATGGGCACAAACTCATCATAGCCGATGTCAAAACTGTTGCCGGACGGCCGTACATCCCCCTCAAAATCCGTCGTAATGTCCGCATCCAGCCCCGCATCAATCGCCACCGATCCAACCTGTAAATGGAAGTTATCCGCACCAGGGTTCACAAACAGTGGATCGCCTGTCACTCGCCCCTCGTCGGCAGCAATGCTGCCCTGAACGTCTAGCCCGTTATCATGGAACAAGGCATGATTCAGCGCCACAAAACCGGTGGTCACATTCAGCCCAATGTCATGGTTAGCAACAATCGTGTTTTGGATAAGGACAATATCTTTGCTCGTGGTTATCGCCGTGGTGGTCGCAAACTCGGAACTGGCAATCGTCACATGTTTAAGGGTGGCTGTTCCTTCGCCTTCCAGATGTATGGCCGCCCCACCTCCTGACACGGTATTGCCAGCAAACAGCGTATTGACTATCGAGACATCCCCGGCATCATATTGCACCAGGCCGCCGCCAAGGGAGGCGCTGTTTCTAAGAAATAGCGTCGAACTGATGGTCACATGGTTATAAGCCTCGATTGCGCCAAAGGGCGTATTGTTCATAAACAGGCTGTTTGTGACCGTCAAAGGGCCCAATGCCAGGATGGCCTGTCCATTGTTCACAAACTGGCTATTTGAAATCGTCGTTTCATCTGAAACAAGTGCAATATCGCTGTTATTGGCAAATAACACATCGGTTGCCTGTGTACTGTAGGTGCCAGAGACAGCCGGGCCACCTGAATTGTTTAGAAACTGTGTGCCCGTGAGAATCATAGCACCGGTTGCCTCCAGACCACCAGGGTTGTTGTACTCAAAGCTGCCACCCATAGCCACGATATTGGCTGCTAATACGCCACCAGCAAACCCATTGAGGGCGGTGTTGCTGATAAAATGCGTGTCGGTCAATACGACGGTGTCGGCACTCAGACCACCGCTGCTGTTACCCGACGCTGTGTTTTGCTCAAAGCGGCCACCATTGATGGAAACACTAAGGGCAAATAGACCACCTCTACCTAATGCGTCGTTGCCTACAAAATCTACGTTGCTTAACGTCACGTCAGCCGATGAAGCGGACAGACCACCACCATTGCCGTTTGGGCTGCTATTGTTTTCAAAGCGGGAATTTGTTACCTGAACCGGACCTGAACCAGAGATATAAGCCCCACCGCCTCTACTTTCTGCCGTGTTGCTAATAAATATCGTTCCCGTGACGACCAGCGCACCGTCGGTAGATACGCCGCCGCCATCTCCCGCTGCCGTATTACTAATGATTTCCGTGTTCGTCATTGTCAATGTGCTTCCCACATACAGACCGCCACCGTAGCAACCCAAATCCGTGCAGTGGTTGTTTTGGATGATGCTGCCGTTTACAGTCACCGTACCCTCAGCGTAGATTGCCCCACCACCGGCATTACTGGCGATGTTTCCTTCATAACGGCCGCCATTCACCACAACCGAACCATCACTACTTACACCGCCGCCTAAATAGGCACTACTATTCAGCACATGAACGGCGTTCAGCGTCAGGTTGCCTTCGGACCTGATGCCGCCGCCGGATGCAGTACCAAACGCCGCCCCATTTTGCACGATCAGTCCTGAAATCGTTACCGGCACACTGGTGATGGTGAGGCCACGATATGAGTTTTGAGCGTTAACTATAAATATCCGCAAAACATGGGCATCTTCCACAAAGATGGTGACGGCTTCGGTGATGGTTGGTAATGCGCTCAGTAAATTCACCGTACCGATGGTATTGATATGAATGACATCCTCACCGGGGGTGGTATTGGCATCCAGGATGGCCTGGCGCAGTGATCCCGACCCGTTGTCATTGGTATTGCTGACAAAGAAAGTGGTTTGGGGCGAGGAGTAGCTGGTGGCAACGGCGAACCCGAAGCCGGTTCGGGCCGTGCCCAATACCCCCAAACATAGCGCAACAACGACCACCATGCGTATTGCAAAATCCAACAAACGTTTCATCAATATCTCCACCCAGGTGCGACGCACTTCAAAAGTGCGTCGCACCTGACCTAACACGTATCAACGCCGGATGATGGGCAGCATTATCTGGATGGGTGGCACTTGTATGGGCACAAACTCATCGTAGCCAATGTCAAAACCGTTGCCAGACGGCCGTACCTCCCCCTCAAAATCCGTCGTTATGCCCGCCTCCATGCCCGCATCAATCGCCAGTGAGCCAGGCTGTAAACGGTAATCATCCGCGCCCGGGTTCACAAACAGCGGATCACCTGTCACGCGGTTCTCGTCCACAGCCACGGTGCCCTGAATGTCCAGCCCGTTACCATGGAACAAGGCATGGTTCAACGCCACAAAACCGGTGCTCACATTCAGCCCAATGGCATGGTTGGCCACAATCGTGTTTTGGACGAGGACGATCTCCTTTGAGGTGGTGATCGCCGTGCTCGTCACAAACTCAGAACTGGCAATCGTCACATGCTTCAGGGTGGCTGTTCCTTCGCCTGCCAGAGACACGGCCGTGCCACTTCCTGACACGGTATTGTCGGCAAACAGCGTATTGGCTATCAAGACATCCCCGGCATCATATTGCCTCAAACTGCCGGATGGGTTGTTTATAAACAGGCTGTTTGTGACCGTTAAGGGGCCTTGCACCACGATACCCCCACCATTGTTCACAAACTGGCTGTCAGCAATCGTCGCTTCTTGAGTAGCATCAGTAGACTCAAGTGCAGTATGGTCGTTATTGGCAAATAACACGTTGGTCGCCTGCGTCCGGTAAGCAAGAGCGGCTGGGGTAGAACCTGAATTATTCAGAAACTGTGTGCCCGTAAGCACCATATTACCCAAGGCCACCAGTGCAGAATTGGTGTTGTACTCAAAGCTGCCGCCGGTAGCCACGATATCGCGCACCCGTGCGCCGCCCATGAAAAAAGCGGTGTTGCTGATAAAGCGCGTATCGGTCAATACAACGTTGTCGGCATAAAGACCACCGCCGTTAAATGATGCTGTGTTTTGCTCAAAGCGGCCGCCATGGATGGTTAGCCCCTCACCAGCCTCAGCAAACAGCCCGCCGCCATGAAAGTTGGCATAGTTGCCTACAAAATCCACGTTGTTTAGCGTCATCGTCACGGCCGTAGAAACGAACATGCCCCCACCGCTGCCGCCTGTACCATTGTTTTCAAAGCGGGAGTTTGTCACTTGAACCGGGACCGAACCAAAGATAGACGCGCCACCGCCATTGCCACTTGAGGCACTGTTGCCGCTAAATAAGGTTCCCGTGATGACCGCCACGCCGTTGGCAAACAGTCCGCCGGCCGCACCACCTGTCGTGTTACTGATGATTTCCGTGTTTGCCACTGTCAGCGTATTTGCCGCATAGAGACCGCCGCCGATGCAACTAATCGCTGTAACGCATTGATTATTTTGGATGATGCTCTCGTTTACGGTCAGCGCACCCTCGGTGTAGATCGCGCCACCACTGTCGCTGGCGCTGTTTCCTTGAAAAAGGCTACCATTCACCACAATCGCACCTGTGCTGCTCACCCCGCCACCACTCCCGGCACTGCTGTTCAGCACGGTGACACCGTTTAATGTCAGGTCACCCTCAGAGTTGATCCCACCGCCGGGCAGGGTGCCAAAAGCCACCGCGTTTTGCACCGTCAGACCGGTAATGGTCACCGGCACGTTAGCAATTGTTAAACCACGATAAAGATTTTGCCCATCAATCTTGAATGGCCGAAAAACAGTACCGGCAGCAGGCACATAGATGGTCACAGCTTCCGTGATGGTCGGCAGCGCGCTTTGCAGGTCAAGCTGTCCCAGGACCGTGATGGTAATTAAATCCTCGCCCGGCGTGGCATTGGCATCCAGAATAGCCTGTCGCAGCGACTCTGGCCCGCTGTCGTTCAAATTAGTCACCAGAAAAGTTGTCTGTAAGGATGCCTGAGTGGTGTGAATGCCCGCAACCGCCATGGCCGTACACAAAACGCCCATTATGATGATGCCCATCACGTATTTCAACCTGCGTGTCATACTAATCTCCCAGCAACAAAAACAGCGATCCACCCGCCTGTTTGGTTAAGCCTGGCACATACCACACAGTGCCAGGTTTGCCAGAGCCATAGACCGTCTATATAATTTTTTTTCAAACGATCTGGCGGAGAAAACAGGGTTAGCTTGCTCCGCCTTTCAGGATCAATGTCACCTCATCTATCACCATTGCCCGTCATTGTAGAAAACGACTCTCGCTTAAAACTCGCACAAACCCTCGCACAATCGGCTGCTGTATGGGCCAAAATGGGTTTGGCCGGACAGGAATAGGACTGACTTATGTGGCGGTTCACACTATTTGGCGCACCAACGCTGGAAGGCAACGGCCGTAGCCAACCCCTCCCACGGCGCAAAGCCAGGGCCTTGCTCACCTATCTGACCGTCACCCAACAGGCGCACAGCCGTGAAGCCATAGCCGCGCTGCTCTGGCCCGACCATGATCAACAGCAGGGCCGCGCCGACCTCAGCCGCATCCTGTCTAATTTGCGTCATGTGTTGAGCGCTGACACCATCCTGGCCGACCGGCAGCAGATAGCCCTGAATGAAAAAGCGCCGCTGTGGGTTGATGTGGTTCACTTTCGCCAGCAGTTGGACGCCTGCCGAGAGAGTGCCGTGGGGGAGATGGACGATGATTGCCGCCAAAAATTGGTGGCCGCCGTCGATTGTTATCAAGCTGATTTTCTGGCCGGTTTTACCCTGCCCGACTGCCCCGCTTTTGACGAGTGGCAATTTCTGCAAACCGAAGCCTTGCGCCGTGATTTGAGCTGGGCGCTCGAAAAGTTAATCCATATTGATGAAGCCCGGAATGACCTGACCCAGGCCATTGTTTATGCCCAACGCTGGGTAAGCTTGGACCCGCTGCACGAACCGGCGCAGCGGCGGCTCATCGCCCTGTACGGCCGTAACGGACAGCGCGCCGAAGCCCATCGCCAATACCAAACGTGTGAACGCCTGCTGGCCGAGGAGCTGGGCATCGAACCTGAGCCAGAGACCAGACAACTCTATGAACAGATCCGCCGGGGTGAGGCAGCGAAGGGGGCAGCCGGACACGACGGCCGTTCCCTATCCGCCGGGCCACTCTCAATAAAAGCAGACCAGGAAATCAGGTATTTCTTGAGCCATGACAAGGCGCGCCTCGCCTATGCCATTGTGGGTAATGGCCCACCGCTGGTTTGGACGGCCACTTTTCTCCGGCATCTGGAATTTGATTGGCAAAGCCCGATCTGGCAGCATTGGCTGGAGGCACTGGCCAGCCGCTACACGCTCATCCGTTATGATGAACGCGCCTGTGGTCTCTCCGATTGGAACGTAACTGATATTTCCTTCACCGCCTGGGTGCGCGATCTGGAAGCTTTGGTTGACCATCTTGGCCTGGAGCGGTTCCGCCTGCTGGCCCTGTCGCAGGCGGGCGCAGTAGCTATCGCTTATGCTGCCCGCCATCCCCAAAGATTGTCTCACCTGATTTTGCACGGCGCTTATGCTCGCGGCCGCTTTCAACGCCAGGACATCCCCCAGGCGTCGGAAGAAGCGCAAACCCTGCTTTCATTGACGAGGCTGGGCTGGGGGCAAGACAATCCGGCTTTCCGCCAGGTTTTTTCCATGCAACTAATGCCGGGCGCTACCAAAGAGCAGCTTGCCTGGTTTGACGAATTGATGCGCATCTCCATGACAGCGGAAAATGCGGTTCGCGCCGAAATGGAAATGTATCACATCAATGTCCTTGACTTGCTGCCAGAACTGCGTGTGCCCACGCTGGTTACACATTGCCGCCATGATGCGGCCGTGCCCTTTGCGGAAGGCCAAATTCTGGCCAGCCAGATCCCCGGGGCGCAATTTGTGCCTTTAGACAGCAAGAACCATCTGCTTTTACCATCCGAACCGGCCTGGGAGCAGTTTGTCCGGCAAATTGATCGCTTTGTCGCCAATGAGCCACGGCCGTTTTCAAGCAACCCATTTGCTGACCGACCAACTATCGCCAAAATTCCACGCTTCCATTGGCCGGAGCCGCCCCCCGCACCTCAACCTCTATTTGTGGCTCGGACTCAGGAATTGGCCCGATTAAACAGTCATCTCAATGAGGCGCTAAACGGGAACGGCCGTGTTGTCTTCGTCACCGGGGGCGCAGGCCGGGGCAAAACATCACTGCTGGCAGAATTCGCCCGCCGCGCGCAAGAGGCCCACTCAGACCTGATCGTCGCTGGCGGCAGCGGCAGCGCCTTTGCCGGTGTGGGCGATCCCTATCTGCCCTTCCGCGAGGTCATGGAGCTGCTAACCGGGAACGTTACGGGTGGGGTGACAGGTGTTGAGCAGGCACGTCGTTTATGGGCCTTGCTGCCCCAGACAACACAAGCGATCCTGGAATATGGGCCGCAGTTGCTTGATCTCTTTGTGCCGGGGAAACAACTGCTGGCGCGGGCTGCTGCTGCCGCCCCTGCCAGCGCGAGCTGGCTGGCTGCCTTGAGGGAAGAAATTGCTCGTCGTCATCGTGCGCCGGGCGCAGTGGAACAAACGGCCGTCTTCGGACAAGTCACCAGTGTGCTGCATCATCTGGCCCAAAACCGCCCCCTCCTGATTACCCTCGACGACTTGCAATGGATTGACGCCGCCTCCATAGGGCTGCTGTTCCATCTTGGCCGTCGTCTGGCTGGCAGCCGCATTCTGATTGTGGGCGCATATCGGCCGGATGAACTCTCCCAGGGTTGGCACGGCCAGCCGCATCCCCTGGTACCACTTCTGGAGGAGTTCAAACGACAATTTGGCGATGTATTCATTGACCTGGCTGCGGCTGATGAGGCAGAAGGCATGGCTTTTGTTGATGCTTTTCTGGACAGCGAACCTAATCAGTTGGATGCGGCATTTCGCCAGGCGCTCTTCCAGCACACAGGAGGACATCCATTATTCGTTGTGGAATTATTGCGAGATATGCAGAACCGGGATGATCTGGTTCAAGATCAGGCAGGACGATGGCGCGAGGGCGAGGTGCTAAATTGGCACACGCTCCCGGCCCGTGTGGAGGCGGTCATTGCGCGTCGGGTTGACCGGCTGGAAGACGATTTACGGGCTGTTTTGGAGGCGGCCAGCGTTGAAGGAGAACTGTTTACGGCCGAAGTTGTAGCTCAGGTGTTGGGGGTGGCGGAACGGCCGTTGCTGCACAACCTGTCACAACAGTTGGGTAAACAGCAGCGGCTGGTACGGGAACGGGGTGAGATAAAGGTTGGTCAGCGTTACCTCTCCGCCTACCAGTTTAGCCACGCCCTGTTTCAACAATACCTCTACCACCAACTTTCCCCTGGGGAACGCCGCCGCTTGCACGGGTCAGTTGCCAGGGCGCTGGCGGCTTTATATGCGGAAGATATGGATCAGATCGTCGTGCCATTAGCTTACCATTTTGCCGCCGCGGCGGAGTGGCCTGAAGCAACACACTACCACAACCGGGCCGGTGACCTGGCTTACCAGAGAGCGTCTTTGCCCGATGCGGCTCACCATTACCGGGCGGCGCTGGCCCATTGGCCACAGGATGATAACACGGGGCAGGCGCATGTCTTATGCAAACTTGGCGAGAGTCTGTGGACACTGGGCCGACACCAGGAAGCAATTGAGATGCTGCAAACCAGCTACGAACTGTTTCAAGGGACGGCAGATAATCCGGGCGCCGCGACCGCGCAGCGGATATTGGGCCGGGTGTACTGGGAGTCCGGACAACCGGACAAAGCTGGGCGCAGTTACCGGCAGGCTCTCGACATTTTAGAAGGCGAGCCGGAAAGCGAAGCGTTGGCCTGGGCGCTGGCGAGTATGGCCAACTACCACATGCACATGGGCAATTATGCGGAGTCTGTCAACCTGGGGGAGCGGGCGCTGGCGCTGGCCCGGCGTCTGGGTGCCAACGCTTTGATCATTCAATGTCTCTGCGACCTCGGCGCAGCTATCTCCAGCCAGGGGGACTGGGCCGGGCTGGCGTTGGAACAGGAGAGCCTGGCACTGGCACTGGCTTCCAATCGGCCGCATGATGCCGGCCGTGCCTACCTGTACGTCGCCGAAGCCATCACCTATCTCGGCCGTTATGAGCAAGCCAGGGAGCTTTTGCAAGAGGCAATTATTTACACTCAACGAATGCATGTCCTTTATATCGCCGAAAGCGCATCCCACAGGTTGGCTGAACTGGATCAGATTACCGGTCGCTGGTCGGCGGCCCTCAATCAATTACAAACAAAACTTGAGCCTCCCGACAGCGGAGAACCGGCGAGTCTGTCCCAGTTCTATCTTAATCTGTTACTTGGCCGCCTCTACAATGACCTGGGGCAGGCAAAGCAGGCGCATAAACTGTTGACTACGGCACTGGCTGGTCCGGTCACGAGTCTGGATCCGCGTGTGGCCCTGCTCGGTGAACTGGCACGAGCCGAAGCGTTACGCGACCAGCCGGAGGCCGTTGTGACGGCGGCCAGAGAGATACTAAAATTGACCGGACAGGCTCGCTATCTCTTCCCTAACATGAGCATGGCGCTGTTGTTCCTCTGCCGGTTGCCAATGATGTTCAGTTTGCCCAAAGTGGTTCGTATCGCCCAATCCGCTTACCAGCAGTTGGAGCGACTAGACGGACAGTTCAGTACGCTGACTACCGCCGCCTGTCTTTTGGAGGGAAAGGGCTGGTTGGCTTTGGCTGAGGTGGACATGATTGAAGCGGCCGCGGCATTTAAGCGGGCGGTCACTAGATGGAATGAGTTGGGCCATCCTTATGATCAGGCCCGCGCCTTGAGTGGATTGGGGCAGGCTCTGGCACAAGCGGGGGATAGGGATGGTGCCCAATTGGCATCAGCGCAGGCAGAGAGGCTGATCCATGCCTTGGCAGCACAGTTGGAAGACCCAGAGTTGAAATCTTCGTTTCTCGGCTCGCCACTGGTATGAAAGATCCGTACCAGTTTCAAGCAGACATGAACTGGTCTTCTTGGGGGATGCCCAAAAGGTTCTATTAGGGTAGGAAAGGTTGTCGGTTTGAATCCGGTCACCCCGACAAGAGAAGGAAACGGCCGTTACTTGTGTGAGTAACGGCCGTTATGATCAGGTCAGGGAGCTTTTGCAAGAGGCCACCGTTTACACCCAACGAATGCACATCCCCTATATCGCCGCAGGCGCATCCCGCAGGTTGGCTGAACTGGATCAGCTTGCCGGTCGCTGGCCGGCCGTCATCACGCACTTACAGACAAAAGTTGAAATCGGGAGTGTAGAAACGCAAACAGTGCCAGGCACCGGGCACACAACCTGGAAATAACCAGGGCGTTTTGTCCTGTGCCTGGCACTGCATTATCCGGCTGATGGAAGAAAAAAACCCCGTCGTCTTACTCACTGGCGATACTTAACACATTGTGGAACACAGCCGCCAATCAGCGTTGGCGTTGTGGGGGCAGCCCATCCGCGACGGCCGTGCCCATGCCCGTCTAGACCGGGTTAGTATAGAAAACATTTGCCATGCCTCTACAAAGTTGTAGCAGGAAAACAGAGTACACGACATAGGCGTAAAGCAGAAATGACCGACGCCGAGTCTTGCCACATTTTATTTGGTGCAAAGTGAAGCAAGTTGGACTTCCAATAACATTGGATTGCCCTGGTTTTCTAGGAGGTCGCTGACAACCTCTTCAAGAAACCACCTTTTGCTGATTTCTTGGATTTTTTCGACAGTATCTGGCAATAATGTATTTTTAAGTTCCGAAAATGTTGGCTCTAACTCTTTTTTTGCATCAGCGTCTATTGACTCATGCTCCCCTGCAAAAAACAATAAGCCCAAAGCTGTTTCCAAACAGTTTTTCTTCTCCAAAATGAGCGCAAGTCCAATAATATTTTGAAGCAGTACAGGAGGGAGATTGATTTGAAAAGCAATTGCTAATGACTCTAGTAAATGTTGTGCTGCATCTTTAACTAAAGAAAGTCTAAGGTCACAAAAACCAATTTTGGACTTAGCTTGGGCAACCCCAGAAACATTGTTTAACTTCTCAGAGACAAATAAATATCGTTGGAAATGCTCTTGGGCTGATGAAAAATTTCCGAGTTCAAACTCGATTGATCCTAGGAGGTTTATCGGGGTGGTATGCACTTCCAATATTTCCACCTGTTGGGAAATTTCCAGCGACTTTTTGAGGCATTCTTTTGCTTTCTCGAGCCTTTGGGAATACTTATAGACCATACCTAAGTTGGCGTAGAGCATGGATTCTGCAAATTGGTTTCCTGTTCTCTGAACCAATTCAAGGGCCTTTTGCATTTCGATCTCAGCTTCTTCATAATTTCCCTGCATAGCGGCGCTCGTCCCCAAATTTCCATGTACGCCAACTGTGACATCTGTGTTTCCATGTTTTATCGCAATATTAAGCGCGGTCTGTAGCTGCTGGGCAGCTTTCTGGTGCTGCCCTAATTGAACCGACATGCCTCCTAATGTCAACAGACTGTTTGCGGCAAATGCTTCTTCTCCTGATGAAAACAAAACTTCTACAGAGTCGAGCAAACACTTTTCAGCAAGCTCATATTGGGAAAGGTGAAAACAAAAAGTGCCGAATATTCCAACTAATAGTCCTTTGAGTGACTGTTTTATTGGGGGCAGGTTGTGTGTGGGAGTGCCAGAGTCAAATAAATTCTTAATGGGTGCAGCAAAGATGTCTTTTCCCTCTTGAAAAAGGCCGCGAAATTTATAATAGCGGGATAGTGGTAAAGCAGATTTTACTAGAAGTTCCTCAGAGGCACTTTGAATAGCCCAAGCCCATGCTTTACGTATATTGGGTATATCCTTATTTATTTTATTCAGAGCTTCTCTTTGTCGTGCACCCAATAAATCACCTTCATGAGCACATATAAAGTTTATGAAATAGGTGCAGTAATTTTTCTGGGTTATTTCTTTTATATCTGGGAAAGTGTCAAGTTTTTCTGTGGCAAATGTATTTAGTATCTGATGAAGCTTGTAGCGGTCAACGGTTTCTTGAGTTAAAAAGGATTTGTCACAAAGGGAATACAATAGACTGAGAGATGCTCCACAGATATTTTCAGCTGCTTGCTGGCTAAAACTGCCCTGAAAGACGGATAATTTTGTTAATAGTTCTTTTTCTTCCTGAGTTAACAGGCGCCAGGAAAGGTCAAAAATTACTCTGAGATTACGATGTCTAACTGGCAGGTCCCACATGGAAGAATCAAGAAAATCAAAACTCTCATCAATTTCATTAACTATATCTTTGCACGAAAACTCCCGCGCCCTCGAAGCTATTAGCTCGATCCCGAGCGGCATGCCTTCGATAAGCTGGCAGATTTGGACAGTAGCTAATTGCTCAGATTGGGTAAACTCATAGCGTGGCCTGACCCTGTGGGCATGTTCCAGGAAAAGCCGAATCGCGCTATATTGTGTAATATTGGTGAAGTCTCCATCTGGAGGGTAAGTTAATCCTTCAATGTCATAAAGCCATTCTGATTTCAGGTTAAGACTGTGTCGTGAAGTCACTAGAAGCTTGAGGTTTGGGGCCATCTGCAAAATATCCAGTAACAGTTGGCTACCTACTGTCAAATGCTCAAAGTTATCCAGGATAAGGAGCATTTCTTTGTTCTGTAAATAGTTAAGGATTTGCTCTTTTGGTTCCTGTCTACCAAAAAGTGTAAAGCCTACGGCCGTAGCAATGGCGGATGGGAGATAATCAGGCGAATCAAGTCCGGCGAGAGACACAAAAAAAACACCATGGGAAAAGTTGCCTTTTTGTCTACGGCCGTATTGCAGCGCCAATTGTGTTTTCCCCATTCCTCCCGGCCCTAAAATGGTGATCAGGCGGCAGGCCGGCCTGTCAAATCGTTCTTGTATTTCTTGTAGTTCCACTTCACGCCCCACAAAAGAAGAAAGCTGTGGTGGCAAATTACCCCGACTCTGAGTTACTGGCTTGAAAAGGGGTTGTGAGTTGTTTCTGTTTTGTCGGACAGGGTGGCGAATCTGTTCAATCAGGCGGGTCGTCTCTGGTTGCGGCGCTACGTCCAGCTTTTCGGCCAGCAAGGACACACACATCTCGTATTGCCGGCAAGCATCCGTGTGGCGTCCCATCGCGGCATACCAGGCTATCAACCGGCGATGTGTTGATTCATCCACTGAGTCCAGGGAGAGTATCTGTTGTGCTCTTTCAACGGCCGTGTCCAGGTCATGTTGTTGGTGGTAATAATCCGCCAACCGGGTCAGGGCGTGGATCATTTCCCGTTTCAATCTATGCGCTTGCCAGGTTTGCCATTCATCAAAATCAGGCGCGTCTTTAACGGCGAAACCTTGCAAGAAATCACCTCGATACAGTTTGACGGCCGTTTCCAGTTGAGGCAAACAGTCGGAGCACACGGCCGTTTTGTCATGAGTGTGTGAACGGCACGGATGCAGCAAACGGCAAAATTCATGAACATCCACCCAGAGAGGAGATGCAGGTTCCAGGGCAATCGTTTTGGGAAGGATGGCAAAATATTCATCACCAACAGCCGATTTGAGTTCATAGAGCATCCGGCGCAGGTAAGCCAGCGCCGACACATGGTCTTTTTCGGGGAATAACATGGCGGCCAGAGCAGTACGGCCGTGTGGCTGCCGGACGATAGACATATAGGCCAGCAGCGCCATAGCTTTATGACGTGTAATGTTTACCGCTCGGTCATCAAGATAAAAATGTGGTGAACCAAAAAGGTTGATGGATAACACAGGTAGGCACCCCCTTCTATTAACTGTTTTGTTTTGCGAACAGATTAAACCCCTTCAAGGAACTGAAAAAAGTTCACAGCTACCCTTCCCATACAGGTGGGACGATTTTGTGACGCTACTTGATTATAGTATGCCACGTCAGATTTCGACAAATAATCGAGAAGGAAAACAAATCAAAGGGAGTTGGACATGCATACCTATTACTTTCGTTCTATCGGCAAAGGGATATTTCTCCTCTTATTGGGATTATGTCTGATTGGCCTCGTGCTCACTCAAGAAAGCACACAGCCCCAAACTGCTCAGGCTGCGGAGGATGTTATACCTCGCCAGACAACGTTGACGCTGGCCGTAACAGCGCCAGAAGCGCCCGTAACTTTGGGGGAAGAAGTGACGTTTTGGGTGGAGGTGACGAACACGGCCGTGTCACCACTGACCGGCGTTACTCTTATGCTGCCTGGTCATCACGACCTGGTATATCTGGGCGCTGGTGATTATGAACTGGCCGACAACATAGTCAGGCTGGGTGACATGCCAGGGGGTGGTGCTGTCCGGATTCCCTTGCGGGTAGGTGTTCAGGGGTTGCCGGCCAATGACATCAGTCTGCCGCTCAAAGTGTGGGCGGTGGAGACAGATAGTGTAGACGCCTTGCTTACCCTGCACATTCAAAAACCGGCGGCTGAAAGTGCTGACCTGGGCACAACCACAGCAGTAGAATTCGGCCAGGGCCTTGTGTCTATCACCGGGGAAGAAATGAAAGAGAACGGCCGTCTGCAATTTCAACTCCATGAACAACATCAGCTACCGGCCGGGGATGCGGGTACAGTGCTGGCATTTTCTGTCACACCCCCAGAAGGCGCCCCGGCCGATACTTTTACCGCCGCTGACCTGCATCTGAATATCACTGACCTGGTCAACGCCGAAACCAGGGCCGCTGGCCGATTGCGCCTCTATTTTCGCCCCACAGGAAGTGAAACATGGGCAGAGGCAACATTTTCAATTGAAGCGGAGACAGGTACATTAACCACGACCGGGATGGGGTTTGGCGAGTATCTGCTCCTGAATGAACCAGAGCCATGGGAACCATCATACAACCCACCAGGCGCTTCTGCTTACTCCGGCGCCGCTCAATTTAGTTATGGAATTGATGTGCCACCTGGTGTAGGCGGCCTGACGCCCAGTTTGGGCTTGAGTTATGGCAGCCGCAGCCTGGATGAAAAGAGCGCCCCCAGCATGGCCTTTGGTTTTGGGCTGGGATGGGGCATGCCCCAGGCTGAAATCACCAACGGCAATGCCAGCAAGATGTATGATGCGGATCCTGGTTGGAACGCCTGTGTGGGCGTCTTTAACAACAGGCGTTTCACATTGGCTCTAAATGGAACCTCTTATGTGTTGGAACCGGTGGCGTTAACCGACAGTCGCCATGGCCAATATATTGCCATTGGCGATCCCAGCATCAAGGTGGAATACATATCTGCTCCCGGTCAGACTACTAACGTGGCAGGTGAATTCTGGCGGGTGCAAACGGCCGATGGTACGACATACCAATTTGGCTTTCAGCCAGATGCAGAACAGGTTATCGCACCTCTGTTTGAAGCCTGCTACCAACTGAGTGGGCAAGACAATGACGACCAACCGCGCAACCGGCGCTTTATGGCCTCCAGTTGGAAGCTGGATACCATTACCGACAAATATGGCAATCAAGTTCGCTACACATATGAAGGAGCGTGTGGTCAGCAGGGAAATGGATCTGACCGTACCTATCCCGTTGATGGCGGTGGCAGCCACTGCACGGAAGTGGATGTAGCCTTAAAAGAGATCCGGTATAACTTTGGCAGCAACAATCAGCCACGTACCGTCATCGAGTTCCAAAACGGTATCCCTGGCAATACTGAGGCCAGGAAACGAGTGGAAAATATGTTAGTGGGGTTATGGCGGCCAGGTAATATCATCATCAAACAGGATGGCGCCACCATTCGCCGTTACAATTTTAATTATGCGACTTTCGAGCATCGTGTGGCTGTATCCAATCCATATGGATACAGCTTTTGGTGGATTACAGATATTACTCAATATGGCGTGGCTGAAAATGGCAGCGAGGTTGCTTTACCCACATTGACGTTTACCTATGATCGGGATACAGGTACAGGTTGTGGCCCAGATATGAATGGGCAAACCAAATGCATCTATTTATTGACCCAGGTTGAAAACGGCTATGGCGCTGTCAGCAAAATTGCGTATGAGACGTTCAACAACAACGGTATATGGAATCTGGTAAAAGATGTTTATACCTGGGATGGAGTGGCCCATATTTACAATGGCAGCAACCCGGCCATGGTGCAAACGCGCTATGACCGCACCGGCGCCATTCCCTGTTTTGACAACAAAGATACACCCGGCTGCCGGGCGCCCCATAACGAGGGGGAGGATAGTGACAAGCTGGTGGGGTTCGATCGGGTCACAATTACGGCCGGGGCGCCGGCTAACATGCCAGGCAGTCCCATGAGTAAGCAGGGGCAAACATTTAACACCAGTAACTATTGGCTCAATGGGAAAGTGTCTACCTCTGCCACATACGACCCGAACAACAACGCCAAACTAACTGAATCTATCTCTTATTGGACCTGGGTGGGTAACGAACACTTCGCCCGTCTCGACGAGGAAGAGAACAAGAGCTATGCGCCAGATGGGAGTGGACGGGTGATGGGCAGCAAAGTCACCTATGGCTATGATCCCCAGTGGCAGGGTAGCCGCCAATGGGGGCGTAGTACCCACCAGACCTATTTTTACCTCAATGGCAGCGGCAACTGGACGGCCGTGCGCCGGACAAACACCTTCTATTTATCCAATACCAGTGGGGGTAAGTGGCTGCTCGCGCCCTGGACCAAGGGGCTGTATCGTGAGTGGACAGAGTTGATGCAGGCAACGCTCTATTATTATGATAACAACATTAACACCTACCCGGCTAACACCCAGCCCCTCAACGTTGGCAAGCTGACCATGACACGGGTTTTATTGGCCGACCAGCCCAGCCAGTCACCACCACCTGGGGTGCATACCGCCTATCCTACCGTGGATACCGCCTACCTATATGACAACTATGGGAACGTCACGGATACAACCATCTACAACAGCTATGGTGAAGTGGGCTATAACACACCGGGCGGCAATTGGCACTATGGCACCATTCCCAACCAGGCTGACGGCCGTACCACCCACACCGAATACACCAGCAACGGCTGGCTGGTAAGCAGCATCCAAAATCCGTTAGGGCAGCAGACCAATTTTAGTTACAACGACAACCGATTCGCCTGGCAGCCGACCCAGATAACCGATGTCAACAACAATTTCAGCACCTATTATCAATATGATCCGTTCGGGCGGTTGTATCAGGTGTTTGACGGAAATGAAAACTACCCCAATAACCCGCTGACTCGTTACATGTATTGGGATAATCTGTGGAATTATCCAGACCCGAACTATGTCTTGCCAGACGGCGTCTTTGCCATTACCACCAAAACCCGGCCCGAAGAGTACCCGGACCCGCCTACCGGCCTCCCCGGCGACCCGGACTACGCCATGACCAACCTCACCTATTATGATGGTTTGGGGCGTGTTTTCCAGCAGCGGCAGCGATATGTCGAAGTGGGTGGGGTGGGAATGAAAGATATTCTGACGGCCACTGAATTTGATGCCCTGGGACGGGCCGCCTGTACGGCACAAACGACTACTGACGTCACCATCCATGCTTATGTCCCAGTAGATTGTATGGCCGAGGATCACACCAGTTATACCTATGATGCCCTGGGTCGCCAGCTAACAGTAACTGCTCCCGACGAATCGCAAATGGTGAGCAGCTATGACGTCACCACCAATATCACGGTGGCACCTTACAGCCGGCTGGCACGCACGGCCGTCACCGACGCTAATGGGCACACCATCGCCAACTATACCAACGCCCTGGGTGAATTAGTACTGGTACGCAACTATGATGGGAACAATGCCAACTACCTGGACACCCAGTACTGGTATAACACGGCGGGCAACCTGATAGCCGTTTCCCAGCGTGAGCCGCTAAACAGTGGTTATGGCAATATTCTCATGCAAACCAATATGAGCTATGATGCCCTGGGACGGAAACTGGACATGGACGACCCCGACATGGGCGCCTGGGAATACAGCTACGACCCGGTTGGCAACCTGCTGCGCCAGGAAGACGCCAACGGCAATACCCTCTGCTTCTACTATGACAAGCTCAACCGCCTGGTCCGAAAAATCAAAAACCAGATACCGACCAACCCCTGCCCGGCATTGAGCAATGCCCCGGCGAGCGGTCCGTACCATCTGGCATCTTACAGTTACTTTGGGTTAGGCGCGCCTGCGGGCAGCGTGGGGCAGTTGCAGCGTGTCAGTTGGGGGCCAGAACCAACCAGCAACTTTGATACTTTTACTTATGACAGCCGGAGCCGGTTGACCCGGCAGGAGAGAGTGATTGACGGCCGTCTCTTCGCCCTGGAGACGCTGACTTTCGACTCCTTAAACCGGCCCCTTACTGTTCGTTACCCGGACGGGAAAGACGTGACTCTAACCTATGATGGCGAGGGCGAGGACACCTTACAAGTGACCGGCCTGGGCACGTTGGTTGATGGCATTAACTATAACGCCCGTGGTCAAATGACGACTCTTTCCCGGCCGGCGCCCCATGCCGACACCGTCTTTACCTATTATGGTGCCAATGATGACCCGAACCAATTGGGGGAGGGGGACAGCAACTTCCGTCTGAAAGGAATACAAACCGGCAGCTTATTAAACCTGACCTACAGTTATGACCTGGTTGGGAACATTATGTATCTTCGGGATGACGTAAAAGGGGATATGCAGTCCTATACTTACGACCATCTCTATCGTTTAAAGACAGCAGAAGGGGTGATTGTGCCCCCGTTTAGTGGTTGCAGCAGTCTGGGTTGTTATAACCACACCTATAACTATAACAGGCTGGGGAATTTGACGAGTTGGGTCAAGGATGGGGTGACGTTGAACTACAACTACCCCACCAACCCCACCAGCCAGATACATGCCGTCACCAGCATTACGAATGGAAGCCCAACCCCAACAATGAGCTTCAACTATGACGATAACGGCAATATGACAAGCCGCACGGAAGGTTTGGTGAATTTTAGCCAGATCTTTGACGTGGAAAACCGGCTGACCCACGTGATTAAAAATGGCGCCACCACCCGCTTTGATTACGACGCCAGTGGACAACGAGTTAAGACCACTCACCCGGATGGCTCGGTGGTGTATTATCCTTTCGCCAACTACGAAGTAGAGATACGTAACGAAGGTGTACCGCCGCCGCCCTCGCCTACGCCAACAACCGCGCCACCGACACCAACCAATACGCCCATCCCCACCAATACCCCAACCCCATCACCGACACCCATTACGGGGAACAGGGTGGAACAGGCGATTTGGCGAAACAATCAGGGATGGACACGCATGGTACCGGTGGTCGGCGGCCAGCCGGATTGGAACAATGCCTCCGCCTGGTCTGGCCCGGTGGGCACAGGGACGTTGCCCGGCAGCGGTAACGTGGAGATGCTGGCCGGTTACGTGGTGGGTAATACCTTGCACCAGGGGTTGTGGCGAGGAAACCAGGGGTGGTCGCGCACCGTGCCCATTGAGAATGGATGGGTCAATTGGGGTGGCGCTTCGACCTGGTCTGGGCCGGTTTCGGCCACCACCTTACCCGGCAGTGGTACCGTGCAAAGCCTGGGGGGTTACAGACTGGGTAACATACTGTACCAGAGCATGTGGCGGGGCACGCAGGGTTGGACCAGAGAAGTGCCCATTGTCAGTAACCAACCTGATTGGAATAATGCCTCTGCCTGGGCTGGCCCTGTGAGTATAAGCAATCTACCAGGGAGCGGCAGTGTCAACTCACAAGCTGACTTCATCATTGGCAACACCCTCTGGCAAGCAGTCTGGCGGGGTAATCAGGGGTGGGCTCGCACCGTGCCCATTGAAGGTGGGGTGGTTAATTGGAACGACGCTTCTAATTGGAGTGGCCCGACCAACATCAGCACGCTTCCTGGCAGCGGTGACATGCAGGCCCATGACGCTTACTTCATGCCACCAGATGCCATACCGCCGTCACCATCCCCTACACCGACAAATACACCTGTCCCCCCAACGCCTACTCCCTCGCCAACACCCATTACAGGGAACCGGGTGGAACAAGCGATATGGCGAAACAATCAAGGATGGACACGCATGGTACCGGTGGTCAGCGGCCAGCCGGATTGGAACAATGCCTCCGCCTGGTCGGGGCCAACGGGCACAGGCACACTGCCCGGCAGTGGCAACGTAGAAGTGTTGGCCGGTTATGTGGTAGGCAGCACCTTACACCAGGGGTTGTGGCGGGGGAACCAGGGTTGGTCTCGTACCGTGCCCATTGTGAATGGGGCGGTTAATTGGGGCGGCGCTTCCACCTGGTCTGGGCCAGTTTCGGCCACCACCTTACCCGGCAGTGGCACTGTGCAAAGTCTGGGGGGATACAGGTTGGGTAACATTCTGTATCAGAGCCTGTGGCGTGGTGATCAGGGCTGGACCAGAGAAGTGCCTGTCGTCAATAACCAGCCCGATTGGAATAATGCCTCTGCCTGGTCTGGTCCTGTAAATATAAGCAATCTACCAGGAAGCGGCAGTATCAACTCGCAAGCTGACTTCATCATTGGCAACACCCTCTGGCAGAGTGTCTGGCGGGGTAATCAGGGGTGGATGCGCACCGTACCTATTGTGAGTGGGGTGGTTAATTGGGGTGGCGCTTCGAATTGGAGTGGGCCGACCAACATCAATACCCTGCCGGGCAGTGGCGATATGCAGGCCCAAGATGCCTATTACCTGTTGTCAGGTGGTGGGGGGCTATTACCAACCGGAAATACCACCACGGCCTATGTACCACCCACCTATACCGCCCCACCGGCGCAGCCTGGCCTGCTGGCGCGGCTGCTGGCCTATCTGGGTGGGTTGGTGGATGATTTCCAGGTAGAGGTGCGTGGTTGGTTGGGGACATCACGGCCGTTGGCAGACAACACGGCCGTTACCACCAGACCCATCGCCGCCAAACAGGGGCCGGAGAACGAGTTTGCGGACATCAAGCCCGCAGCGCCCGGCACCCCTTCTCCCCCACCGCCTCCACCGGTGAGTGAAGTGATGGGGGAAGTGGGCCTGATTAATGACACCCTGACCCATGCCCCCCAAACCATCATCCTCAGCCGGAGTTATCAGAACCCGGTGGTGTTTGCCCAGCCTATCTCCAGGGATGAGACCAACACGGCCGTAGCCCGCATCACCAACGTCCAGGCTGACCGTTTTACACTATATGTCCACGAAGCGCCCAACCAGAATGGTAATCACACCACCGAGGCGGTGAGTTATATGGTATTGGAAGCAGGGGTGTGGGAACTGCCGGGCGGCGTCAAGCTGGAAGTGGGCAAACAGACAACCGCGGCGACGGTGGGGCCGTTATTGAATATCAATAACCAATGGGCGGCGGTGCAGTTTAGCGCCAGCTTTGGCGGGCAGACGCCGGTCATCATCAGCCAGGTGCAGACGAACAATGACCCCACCTGGGTGAAGACGCGGCAAACGGATCGCAGCGCCACCGGCTTCAAAGTGGCCCTGGAAGGGGCCGATGTCGTCAACACGCCGCATGGCGCGGAGACGATTGGCTGGCTGGCCATCACCCCGGCCAACGGGAACTGGAATGGGCGCGCGTACCAGGCAGCCAACACCGGCGATGTGGTTACCAGTGGTTGGACGACCATCAGTTTTAATGCCGGGTTCAGCAGTGCGCCCCGCTTTCTGGCGGGGATTGCCACCTATGACGAGGCAGATGGCGCGGCCTTACGCTACAGTCGCCTTAGCCTGACCAGCAGTGGTGTGCAGGTGATGGTGGAAGAAGATACGACGGGGGACAGCGAAACCACCCATACCAGCGAAGTGGTGAGTTACGTGGCGATACAGGGGAATGGTACGCTCACGGCCGTACGCCGCCAGACCGTCATCCAGCGCACCACCTACCGCCTGGCGGGGCAGGCGATTGCCGTGAAGGTGAGCGGCAGCCCGGCCGACGATGGCCTGTACTACCTGCACAGCGACCATCTGGGCAGCGCCAGTGTGTTGAGCAACGCCAGCGGCGGCGTGGTGCCGGGCAGCGAGGCCCGCTACCTGCCTTTTGGTGACTGGCGCACGGAGCCGACGAGCAACCCGGGGCTGACGGACATGGGCTTTACCGGCCACAAACACAACAACAGCGGCAGCAACGACCTGGGGCTGATATACATGAATGCGCGCTATTATGTACCGGGGATCGGCCGGTTTGCCAGTGCGGACACTATCGTGCCGGATCCAGCAAAGCCACAAAGCTATAACAGATATAGTTACGTCTACAATAATCCTTTAATGCTCACAGATCCTTCTGGTCATAATCCTTGTCCTTCTGGACCGGGATATTATGAATGTACACGGAATTTTTATGGGCTTGATGAACCCGATGTCACTGAAAGTGAAGCAAGCGAAATATTTGATGATATGGCTGACGAGTCTGATATTCCTTTCGCGTTTCCTGCTGATGGTTGTTATGGAAGGGCCCATAGAATGATCCAACGTATAGCAGAAAAACATGAAGTGGACATAGAGTTAATCGAGAAGGTTTCGATCGAGATGACCTCTCAAGAAGAGCCTTTATCCATTATGACAAATTACGTTTACCCAGGTTATAATGATGGAGTTGTACAGTGGGGTTGGCATGTTGCTCCATTGCTGGATGTCGAAATGGAAGACGGTCGAGTTGTACCTATGGTGATTGATCCCTCACTCTTTAAAGAACCAGTTACTATTGAAGAGTGGGCCTCAATTATGCACGCTCCTAATGCCGATATTACAATCCGCGAACGCCATTGGTTCACTCCGGGAGAACCAAATTTAAGCGATGAAAAAGCAACAGAACGTACAGAAGAGGCCCTAAGCTACTACCTAGCCCTATGCAGAGATGCTGGCTATTGTCAATAAAGTTAACTGGAGGAGGTCAATGAAAAAAGAAACTTTCAGTTCTATGAGGTTGATGGATTCAATACTTTTTTGTGGAGTATTGTTAATAGGGATTGCATGTCGTTCTATAGATTTATCAGCTTTGCCATCGCCCCCTGCTGACCTTGGGAACGAGAAACCTATACCTGACGGATTAGAGATATACATCTTTGAATTTGAAAACCTTAGCCAGCTAGGATCCCTAGAGTTCGTCAGATCTCTTTCTGAGAACAATTTATCTGGGCTTACGAGAAACGATCTGATGAGAGCAGATGTCATTATCACGGAGGAGGATATTGTCACATTTGATTGGACGACACAGAAAATTATACTTAGTGACTCAATCCGCCAACAATATATTTCAAAGGACCTATTGTTGCCTCCTTTCTCTGTTTTTGTTGTGTCATTTGATGGGAAACCTCTATTTAGCGGTAAACTCCTATGGGTTCACTCTGCTACATACTTTGCAACCCCAACCCTTTATGTTTCTTCACCTGTAGAAACATCAAATGAGGACGAGTTAGCAATGTACATAAGGCCTCATAGTGTGGTGTACTTGGAAAAAGAAACGGAAGGTGTATTGCCAATTGATGATCAGAATTTGGCGGAACGGATAAGGGATCACCTTGAACTTAATGGTAAGTAAAAGGAGACTCTCAGCTGTGGCTCGGCCTTCTAAATAGACCGGTTTCCTGCTGCAGCCTAGTCTTCGTCTTGTCCCCCATCACCCCTCACCTGCTGGCTACGACGCGGTCTTCTGATGGCGGCGGCCGGTGTCACCACCGCGCCACAGTTGTCTGGGCCGGGCGGTAGCGGATGGAGAAGGACAGCAGATTGGGGGTCAGGGACAGGTCTTGGGGAGGCAGGTATTGGTGAAGTGGAGGAGAGGCGAGCCATTGCCTTGCTTCTCCTCCTCTCACTACTTCGTCACGGTGTCAGGCAAGACGGTCGTGCCCCCAGCCCTTGTTGATGTTGTAGATGAAGAGGCGGACACGGCCGTACACCCTCTCACCCCTGCTGTGGCGCGGTCTTCCCCGGTGGCTGTGGCCGGTGTCACCACCGTGCCACAGTTGTCTGGGCCTCGCGGCAGCGGATGGGGAAAGCGAATAAGCGGATGGAAGAGGACAGCAGATAGGGGTAGGAGACAGGTTTGGGGAGATGGATATTGGTGAAGTGGAGGAGAGGCGGAGCATTGCCTTGCTTCTCCTCCTCTCACTACTTCATCACGGTGTCAGGCAAGACGGCCGTGCCGCCAGCCTTTGATGATGTTGTAGATAAAGAGGGAACACGGCCGTACACCCTCTCACCCGTTCACCGCATTATGGAAGGGGTACGGCCGTACCACCAACTCCTGTCAGTGTGATAGATGAAGAGGGGAGACGGCCGTACATCCCCTCACCAGTTCACCGCATCATGGAAGGGGTACGGCCGTGCCCCCGGCCCTTGTTGGTGTTGCAGATAAAGAGGGGACACGGCCGTACACCTCCTCACTGGTTCACGCATTGTGACAGGGTACGGCCGTACCACCAACTCCTGTCAGTGTGATAGATGAAGAGGGGACACGGCCGTACACCCTCTCACCCATTCACCGCATCATGGATGGGGTACGGCCGTACCACCAGCCCTTGTTGGTGTTGCAGAGGAAGAGGGGACACGGCCGTGTACCTCCTCACCAGTTCACCGCAGTATGGAAGGGGTACGGCCGTGGCGAGATTGATTGGTGTGGGGTACGGCCGTATCGTATAATGCCAGTGTTCACGTTGAGCAAAACAGGTGTGGCGCGGCGGGGACGCCGGCCACAGCAACGGGCAGAAGACCACGCCCAAGCAGGGGCAGGAGTGCCCCGAAGCAGGTGAATTCATGAAAAAAAGATCAACCGTTAACTACTTATTCATACTTCTTCTATCAATCATAATTGCTGGCTGCCAGTATGGAGGACAGGTCAACCTCGATGAGGGTGTGCCAAACGAAGCAAACTGCTCAAATTTATCACCGCAAGATGCACTATTTCAATCAGTTGGAATCACATGGGCTGGTATCACCGTGGGTGAATCTACTAAAGATGATGTGATCACCAAATTTGGTGAACCAGATGTAATAGTCAGCCAGGAGGGCACTATTCCTTTCCGTGGAATTTGCTGGATGTTTTATAGAGATGGTCCCCATTTTTGGATATCTCAGGATCGTGTCATTGCTGTGGATCTAGCCAACTTCGGATTTAGAACCGCTGTGGAAATAGAATTACCCAAAGATGTTCAAGAATTGCGCACACTTTATGGCAAACCAGATTTTGTGGGCTGGCATGCTCCATACAATCACCCATGGGGTCGTCTGGCTGTGTGGCCTACCGAGGGGGTCATGGCCAACATTACCATAGATTCACAACAAGTAGCTTCTGTTGTATTTTTCCCGCCGATGAGTGAATCTGATTTTCTAAATTCTGGTTTGAGCCAATTTATTAGTTTTACAGAAACGCCCTCGGGCGACATTGTTGATATGGTCAAACGAGACCCCTTCAATTGGGAAGATGAGTAAGGCAGCTTGCTTTGCTCATTTTGTCACAGTTGGGCACGGCCGTGAAGCGATTGATTGGTGGGGGACACAGCCGTACACCTGCTCACCCCCTCACCTGCTCGCCTCATGATGGGCGGGTACGGCCGTGACACGATTGATTGATAGTGGGGGACACGGCCGTACACCCTCTCACTCGTTCACCAAATCATGTAAGGGGTACGGCCGTGGCGAAATTGATGTGTGAGGGGTACGGCCGTGTAATTCCGCATTCACGTGGAACAAAACAGGTGTGGCCCGGTGGGGACAGCATCCCTGCGGGCTGAGAGGTAGCCACAGAAACCGGCGAAGATTGATGGGAAGGCATCTACTTCAGGAGCCAGTTCTTGAACATCAGTTGTTAACAATTTATTCTGTGGACTGTTTCGTTTTTGTGGTTATTGACCCACTATGAGCTAAATTGATAGTCGCTCAATTATGCCAAATTAAAGTCTCGTTGTAATACCAGGCTGTTGTCCAATTACGCAAATTATACAAGTTAATACTTGACAAAACCCCTCCACCACTTATAATGCAAGTTGTATTTGTAAAATATTTCGATTGAGAGGTAGTTCTCATGGCAACAAATTTATCTGCCCGTGACAAGTCTTTCAATGACCCCGTTTATCAGGCTTACCAAATTTTGCATATTGGTTTTACGGTCGCTCCCATTCTCTTTGGTTTAGACAAATTTCTGAATTTGATGGTGGACTGGTCCCAGTATCTGGCGCCTTTCGTCGCTAACATCATTCCCCCTGCAACCTTTATGCTTATTGTGGGTATTGTGGAAATCATTGCCGGTTTGTTGGTCTTTTTCAGGCCGCGCATTGGCGCTTACGTGGTCGCCGCCTGGTTGTTGGCCATCATCCTCAATTTGCTGCTGCTCCCCGGTTTCTTCGATGTAGCCCTGCGCGATTTTGGTCTCTTTCTGGGAGCGTTAGCCCTGGCCCGGTTGAGCGAGGCCTTTGCCGGCTAACGCGACTCACCTATAATGGCCAGTATGACAAGCAATGTAGAAAACATTTCGGATGTGCAGCAACAAATCCTGGCTTTTATCAAACAACAAGGGGAAACGACCAATGCCGCTATCGCTGAAGATCTGAACGTTTCTTATGAAGCGGTGCGGCAGCAGCTGCGCCAACTGGAAGCAGCCCAACTGGTAGTTTCAGCCAAGAAACGGCCGGAAGGTCAACGTGTTGGCCGGCCGACCCGCGTTTATACGCTCAGCAAGGCCGGGGATCATCTCTTCCCCAAAGCATATGATGAACTGGCGGTGGAGCTGATTGACACGCTGGCTGCGGCGCTAGGCCCCGGAGCGTTGCGGCAGGTTTTGGCTTCGTTGGCCGATGAGAATGTGCGCCAATGGGCGCCTCATGTGCAAGACAAATCGCTTCCGGAGCGCTTGGAAGCGCTCAAGGGCATTTACCTGGAAGATGATCCTTACATGGCAGTAGACCAGGACCAAGCCAGTGGTGAGCTACGTCTGGTAGAGCGGAACTGTCCTTACCTGAATGTGGCATTCCGCCGGCCGGCGCTGTGCAGCGTAACGATTTCAACGTTGAGCCGCCTGCTGGGGTATGTGGTCACCCGTGAAAAGCGATTCCAGGATGGCGACGGCCGTTGCGTCTTCCGCGTTCATCTGGACCGACCGATCAATGCCGATGCTTTCCGCTTCGCCTTTGAGTCAGAAATGAACCACAGCAGCTAACTTAACTCCACTTGAGGCTACAGGAACGAATAACACAACAAATCGTCCGGCAGATCGAAGCGATACTGTAATTTACGGCCGTGCCGACGTGATGGAAGTATCTCTACATTAACGTCTCCCCTTTCGCCATACTCATAGAGGTCCTTTATGTATGTGAGTTCTATTTACAGGACTTTCGCTTGCTGTCGCCGGTCTCCAGACCGAGCAACTCAGGCACGGTCGGAAACCGGCCTGAGCGGAGCGAAAGTCCTAATTTAATGAGATAGAAAGGAGATAAAAATGCGGCAAAATATTAAAGTTCACCACTGGTATCTTTACGTTGGTTTGATAGGTCTGGCAGTCTTGCTGGTCGGGCTTGGGGCAAGAGTGGCCGCATCCCAAACAGCTTCCTGCAATAAACTGAATAAACTTCCCTCTTACTTTGATAAAATCATCTGCCAACATGCCATTAGTTCTATAGACAACGGCCGGCAAATCTTCCGCTACGACACATTCGGTGATGAAGCCTTTTGGGGGGGCGCACTGGGCTTACACGAGACCATTCAAGGCGAGCAGTTTGGCGGTATTGGCCCTGGTCTGTCGCCACAAGCAGCGCTGGAGTTGGGTCTTAAGGTAGACGTTGCTGCCCTGCCACGGCCACTGATTAAGCAGTTGCGCAATGGGCAGGTTGATCTCACTGATCCGGCTGTTACTCTCGCCTTACTCCAGCTTGATGCTGTCGTCGGCGTTACCGGCTTTTTTGACGACAACGAGGAGGACAGCTTAGACGCTATTGGTATCCACTGTGCTTTTTGCCACTCTACCGTAGATGACTCGCTGTTGCCGGGCATCGGCCATCGCCTGGACGGCTGGCCCAACCGGGACCTGAATGTAGGCGCCATCATTGCCTTTGCTCCCAACCTGCAGCCGTTGGCAGACCTGCTGGGGGTAGATGTGGATACAGTGGAACAGGTGCTACTCTCCTGGGGACCAGGCAAATTTGACGCCGAACTCTTCCTGGATGGCAAAGCATTCCGGCCTGATGGCGGACCTGCGGCCACCCTGATTCCGCCTGCTTTTGGGCTGGCCGGCGTTAACCTCCATACCTGGACGGGTTGGGGTTCAGTAACCCACTGGAACGCCTTTGTAGCTAATCTGGAAATGCACGGCCAGGGCACATTCTATGATCCGCGCTTAGATGATGCCGAAAAGTTTCCTATTGCTGCTGCTAACAACTTCGGCCATATCCACAGCGATCCCGACCTCATCACCTCTAAATTGGCAGACCTGCACCTTTATCAGCTGGCTATCCCGGCGCCGAAGCCGCCGGCCGGTAGTTTCGATGAAGAAGCTGCTGCCCGTGGCGAAGTACTCTTTACGGGTAAGGCAAACTGCGCCAGTTGCCATGTACCTCCGATCTTTACAGAACCAGGCTGGAATATGCATACGCCAGAAGAGATTGGCATTGACGACTTTCAGGCTAACCGCTCGCCGGACGAGCGTTATCGTACAGCACCCCTTAAGGGCCTATGGGCCCATACGCAGGGTGGATTCTACCATGACGGCCGTTTTGCTACGTTGCAAGATGTTATCAATCACTACAATACTTTCTTTGGCTTAGGGTTGACACAGGAAGAGATCAACGACCTGGTTGAGTACCTGAAGTCGCTCTAAGGTGCTGCAAGTCTGATACAACATCTTCGGCAAACTTGGGCTAAACGGCCCCCTGCTGTGGCTCGGTCTTTCTCTTTGTGTGATAGTGGGGTTGAACACGGCCGTACACCCCCTCACCTGTTTACCGCATTATGTAAGGGATATGGCCGTACCCTTGCCAAAAGGCACACCAGGGTAGGAAAGGTCGTCGGTTTGAATCCGGTCACCCCGACAAGAAAAGGAAACGGCCGTTACTTGTAAGAGTAACGGCCGTTTTTGTTGTTTACCGTTCACTCTTTGCCACCACCTTGATGCCCCAAAGTCAGCCGCCGGTTGGCCCTGTTCAGCTAAATTACATCTGGTTTTGCGCTACAATAGAGAGCAGATTTTAGAGCCACCACTTTCAGGAATGAACACAAATTCGGGAAAGTGGTGTCATTCGTGGCTGTTTACGAAGGAGTGAAGTGAAATGAGTGGTAAACCGGTAGCTTTGATTATTTTAGACGGGTGGGGAATCCGCGAACGAGAACATGGCAATGCGGTAGTGCAGGCCAACACCCCCAATTTTGCTCGCTGGCTGCGCCATTATGAACGGGCGGTATTAGACGCTTCGGGCGAAGCGGTGGGGCTGCCCGATGGACAGATGGGTAATTCGGAAGTGGGGCACCTCAACCTGGGCGCGGGGCGCATTGTGTACCAGGATTTTACGCGCATCAATCTGGCCATTCGTAATGGCACATTTTTTGAAATTCCCACCCTGGTGCAGGCCATTGAACAGGTAAAAGCCAGAGGCGGCAAGTTGCACCTCATCGGTTTGTTAGGCGAAGGTGGCGTCCACAGCCACAGCCGCCACCTGTTTGCCCTCATTGAACGGGCGAATAAAGCCGGGGTGGAACCGATTATCCATCTGATTACCGACGGCCGTGATACCCCCCCTAACAGTGCCCTCGAATTTGCCGCCAAACTGGACGCTTTTCTGGTCAGCCATCCGGGTATGGTCGCCTCCATTTGTGGCCGTTACTACACCATGGACCGGGACAAACGATGGCCGCGTATCCAGAAGGGGTACGAGGTGATCGCCTGGCATCGGGGGGAAGAGGGGGCTACGGCCGTGTCCGCCCAGGCGGCCCTGCAAGCCTCCTACGCTAACGGCGTCACCGACGAATTTGTCCTGCCCGTAGCCATTGACGTGGGTGACAAAAATGTGCGCGTCGAACCAGGTGACTGCCTCGTCTTCACCAACTTCCGCGCCGATCGGATGCGCCAGATCGTCACTTCGTTCCTCTTCCCGGAGTTTGACGGCTTCCCCCATGCCTTTATTCCCGACCTGCACATCCTGACCATGACCGCCTACGAGCACACGTTTGACGTGGATGTGATCTTCCCCGAACAGGATCTCACCAACCCGCTGGCCGAAGTGTTGAGCAAAGCGGGTCGCCAGCAGTTTCACGCGGCCGAGACGGAGAAGTATGCTCACGTCACCTACTTCTTTAACGGCGGCCGGGAGACAGCCTTCCCCGGTGAGGAACGCCACCTGGAATCATCGCCCAAAGTGTCCACCTATGACTTGCAGCCGGAGATGAGCGCCTATCCATTGGCTACGGCCGTACTCAACCGCCTCCAACACCACGACGACGACTTCATTCTGGTCAACTTTGCCAACCCGGACATGGTCGGGCACACGGGCGTGCTGGCGGCGGCCATCAAAGCGGTGGAAACGGTGGACGAGTGTGCCGGTAAACTGGTAGACGCCATTGTCGCCAAAGGTGGTGTCGCCCTGGTCACGGCCGATCATGGTAACTGTGAAATTATGATCAACGAACAAACCGGCAGCCCGCACACCTACCACACTACCCAGCCCGTCGCCCTCTTCGCCATTGGCGCAGAAAACTATTGGCTGCGGCCACGCGGTATTCTGGCCGATGTGGCCCCCACCGTGTTGGCGCTGCTGGGCATTGCGCAGCCGGATGAGATGACAGGGCGGAGTTTGATTGAATAGCCAGGTGCGCCGCACTTCAAAAGTGCGCCGCCCCTTTCAGCTTCATGCAACACATTTACCTCCTGGGTCACTTTCAGGCTGACCCGCCGCTGAACCTCTCTGGCCGCCATTCCCAACGACTGTTGGTCTATTTGTTGCTGCATCCGGGACGGGTGCACGGCCGTGACCATTTAGCCGCGCAGCTATGGCCCGATCTGCCGCCGGATCGGGGCCGCCGCGCCTTGTCAGACGCCCTGTATCGCCTGCGCCCGACCATGCCCGCCGGCTGGCTAGATAGCCAAAGTGATACCATCTCCCTCCTCCCGTCGTCAGACATATGGGTGGATGTTTGGCAGTTTGAACAATGGGCAGCCGCCAACAACCCGGCGGCAGCGGCTGACTTGTACCGGGGGGATTTGGCGCTGGAGATTGAAGACGAGTGGATTTGGGGACGGCGGGAACGTGTGCGCGAACAGATGACGGCCGTCCTCCTCTCTCTGGCCGAAACGGCCGAAAACCATCAGCAATACGAAGCGGCTGCCGGTTATTACGGCCGTCTGGCTGCCCTGGACGACATGAACGAGGCTGCCCAACGTGGCCTGATGCGCTCCCTGGCCGGGCAGGGTCGCCTGGATGACGCCCTGGCCGTTTACCAGACCTTTCAACAACTACTGGCCACAGAATTAAATGTAGCCCCGGCTGCCATTACCCAACAACTCGCCCGCCAGTTACAGGCCGAATGGGAATTACAGCAGCAAACGGCCGTCGGTTTCACCACCACCCCCTTTGTGGGCCGGACGATGGAACGCACCCAACTATTGGCCCGGCTGGACGAGGCGCGGGCCGGGCGCGGCGGCCTGATTGTCCTGTTAGGTGAAGCTGGTATAGGCAAAAGCCGTCTGCTGGAATCCCTGGCGCAGTCGGCCGACTGGCGTGGCTGGCAGGTGGGATGGGGGCGTGGTGAACAATTTGTCTTGCCCTCACCCTATGCCCCGTTGGCCGAGGCGCTCACGGCCGTATTGCCCCGCCCCCGTCTGCAACAATTAGCGCGCCTGCTGCCCCCCTGGCCGCTCACCCTGGCGGCGCAGGTGGCGCCCACCATTGGCCGGGAATTGCCACTACCCCCCTTGCCCGAATCCACCCGCCCGGAACAACAACTGCCCGTCGCCCTGCGCCTGCTGCTGGACGGCCTGCAACAAATCGCCCCCCATTTGCTCATTTTGGACGACGTGCAGTGGGCGGATACGGCCGTCTGGCCCCTGCTCACCCACCTGCAACCGGCATTGGTCGAGATGTCCGTGTTATTGGTGGTGAGCGGTCGCCTGGGCGAATGGCGCCAGCAGACCACTGCCTGGGAATCGCTGAACACGTGGGAACACAATGGGGCCACGGTTTTGCGACTGGCCGGTTTAGAGCCACAAGCGCTGGCGGAAATGGCCCGCGCCTTAGGCCAGGGGCCATTGAGTACGGCCGCGCTGGCCCGGCTGCACCAGGCCAGCGGTGGCAACCCGCTGCTGGCACAAAACTTGTTAGAACTGGATGATCCGGCAGCCCAACCAGAGCTGTTAGCGCTGCAACGGCGGCGATTAGCCCAGCTATCGGATGCCAGCCTGTTGGTATTACAGGCGGCGGCTGTTTTAGGGCTGCATTTTGACTATGACTTGTGGGAAGAGGTGATCAGCGGTGTCCCCACCGCCGAACTGCCCACGCTGGCCGGGGAGTTAGAAGAACACCGCCTGCTCATCCTGGAAGCGGATGGTTACCGCTTTAACCATGATACCCTGCGTGCGTGTGTATATCTGGAAACACCCGCGGAACGGCGGCAATGGCTGCACGGCCGTGCGGTTACTGCCTATGCCCGGCGGCGGCCTGAAGCTACTCTTTCCTTGCTCTACCACGCCCAGGAAGCGGGTGATGACACGGCCGTAGCCCGCTATGCTCTGTTAGCCGGTGAGCAGAGCCTCAAGCGGTTTGCCAACCAGGTTGCCCGCCAACACTTTACGCAGGCGTTGGCCGCGCTACCGCCCCAGGACTGGCCGAATCGTTATGCCGCCTTGTTGGGACGGGTACGCGCTATCGGCTCGATGGGCGACCGGGACGCCCAGGCTGCCGACTTAGCCCTGCTACACACCCTGGCCGAACAATCGGGCGATCCGCAGCAACTGGCACACGCGCTTGCCTTGCAGGCCAAATTCCACTGGCAAGTATCTGACTTTGCCCAGGCGCGCCAGACAATAGAGGCCGGGTTGCAGCTATCGCCGGAACTGGATGCCCAGGTTATCCTGCTAGAAACGCTGGGCCAGGTGGAACGCGACCAGGGCAATTACCAGGCCGCCCGTGACAACTTCGCGCAGGCCGGGCAGTTGTACCAGCAATTGGGCAACACGGCTGGCGTCGCCAACAACTATGTCATGGCCGGCATTGTGGCGCAGCGGCTCAACGATTTTCCCCAGGCCATTACCCTGTTTCACCAGGCGTTGGCCACCAGCCGCGAGCTGGGCAGTCGCTCTCTGGAGGCGCTGGCGTTGGGCAATCTGGTAACAGTCCATTGGGGCCTGGGCGATTATCACCAGGCGATTGCCTATGGGCAGCAGGCATTGGCGTTGAACCGGGAAGTGGGCGAGTTGTGGGCGCAGGCCAGCAGTCTGGGCAATCTGGGCGCTCTGCTGGCAATGACCGGCGATTTCCCGGCGGCCATAGAGCATATGCACCAGGCGTTGGCGGTGCTGCGCATCACCCGTGACCGGCAATCGCTGGCGATCGCGTCCAGCAACCTGGCAAACCTTTACCTGGACACGGGCCAGACAGAGCGGGCCATTCCGCTGTTCACGGAGGCGTTGGCTTTGAACCGGCAAATGGGGCGCCGGCGGAGCGAAGGGTACGCGTTGCACGGCCGTGGTGTCACTTATTTTCAGGCAGGGCGTTATGACGAAGCGGTGGCGGATTTGACGACGGCCGTGCAGATTCGCGAAGAGTTGGGTGAAGAGAGTAACCTCTGTTTTACCCAGGCTGACCTGGCGTTGGCATTACTGGCGCCAGGTCAGGTGGCGGCAGCACACAACCAGGCACAGACCGCACTCTCTTTGCTCTCGTCCAAGACGACGCCGGAGGCACGGCAGCAGGTGCATTTTGCCGCGTACCGCACATTTCTGGCGCAAGAGCAAGTAGCCCTGGCCCTGCCCCAACTGGCGCTGGCGGAAAAGGTGTTGTGGGAAACGGCCCATACGCTGCCTGAAGCGCAACGGCCGTCGTTTCTGGAATTGAACCCGCGCAATCAGATAGTGTTAACGGCCGTGCGTCAGCATACCCGCCGCCAACAAACGCAACTTGTGAAAGCCGACACCCCCTCCGGTCGCCGCCTGACTGACACCGATTACTTTCCCGTTAACTGGACGCTCTACACCGTCGCCGACGAATTAGTAACCCCGCCCGCTGCCCGCCGCCAGCACGTCATCCAACGCCTGCTGCGCGAAGCCGCCGCCCAGGGTGCAGCCCCCACCGATGATGACCTGGCCCAGGCTTTGCAAACCAGCCGCCGTACCATTTTGCGCGACCGGCAAGCGTTAGCTGCCGCTGGTATTTTGTTGCCTACGCGGGGACGGAGTTGAGTAGTCGCTTTTGCCTACCGCCAGCGTTCGCGCCATACAGCAAAGCCCAAGCACGATATAGACCTGACAGGTTTCAGAAAACCTGTCAGGTCTGCCGCACTAAAGTTTGTACGAACTCTATTTGAGTTCTCCATCAGTTGCCGCAGGCTGAATAACCCAGGAATTGTACCGAAATGCGGTCTTGACCGGGCAGGTCATACCCCAGGATGCGCACCGTAGCAAAAGCCGATACCTGGTAAACGGTATTGGCGCCGTTGCCCTGGGCCACATCCCATATCGGCACCACAATGTCTATACTCATGAGTGCATCCAATGCCTGCCGTACCTTTTGCGCATTAGACACCCCCGGTTTGCCCCGCACCCAATCACCGGTGGAGACCAGGTGGTCGCTGGGATCATAAGGATTGACGTAGGTGTGGCTGTTGCCGGGCGGCGTCAGGCTGGCGACCAGTGTGGGCACACCGTTGTCGCCCGTCCAGGTGAGCCAGCCAAAGTTGCCGGGCTGGCTGCCATTCAGAATGTCGGGCAGCACATCCCCCGGCAAAGCGCCGGCCAGCGTGTTGGCGGACAGGGCGATGGGATAGAGATTGCAGCCGGCCGCCACAGGTAAGACATCTACGGTGACAGCGCCAATGTCTGTGCCCCCTTTGCCGTCGCTGACGGTGTAGGTGAAGGTGTCGGGGCCATCAAAACCGGGGTCGGGGGTGTAGGTGACGGTGTTATCCGGGTTGATAACCACCATGCCATGGGCGGGCTGGCTCACGGCCGTGACACTCAAGGTATTGTTATCCACATCGCTGTCATTGGCTAACACAGGGATGGTCACGGCCGTATCCCGGTTGGTCACGGCCGTATCATCCACCGCTACCGGCGGATCGTTCACATTCTTCACCAAAATGGTCACCACGGCCGTGTCCGATCCACCGCGCCCATCGCTGATGGTGTAGCTGAACGAATCCGGGCCACGATAATTCAGGTCGGGCGTGTAGCGGATGGTGTTGTCCGGGTTGATGAAGAGTGTGCCATGCGCTGCCGGTGTGACACTGCTGACGGTGAGCGGGTCGCCGTCGGCGTCGCTGTCATTGGCCAGCACATCAATCGTCGTGACTGTATCCTCGTCAGTGATGACCGTATCATCCACCGCGTTAGGGTTGCTGTTGCTGCCCACCACGGTGATGGTGACGCTGGCGCTGTCTGTGCCCCTATTGCCGTCGCTGATGGTGTAATTGAAGCTGTCGGCGCCGGTGAAGCCGGGGTCGGGGGTGTAGGTGACAGTGCCATCGGGGTGGCTGACGGCCGTGCCGTTGGCCGGAGAGGTCACGGCCGTGACCTCTAAAGTATCCCCGTCCACATCCAGGTCATTGGTCAACACAGCAATGGTCACGGCCGTGTTCACATTGGTGACGGCGGCATCGTCGGCAGCGACCGGGGCATCATTCACGGCCGTGACGGTGATGGTGACGATGGCTGTGGCCATGGCATTATGCCCATCGCTGATGGTGTAGCTGAAGCCGTCCACACCATTGAAATTGGCCGCCGGGAGGTAGGTGAGGCTGGAGTCGGGGTTGATGGTGACGGTGCCGGAGAGAGGCGCGGTGACCGAGGTGACGGTCAACAGGTCACCATCCACATCGCTGTCATTGACCAGGACGGGGATGGTTACGGCCGTGTCTTCCGCAGTGGTGGCGGTGTCGTCACCGGCCGTCGGTGGGTCGTTCACCGGATTGACGGCCACTGTCACCTGGGCCGTCGCTGTGTCGCCGTTGCCGTCGCTGACGGTGTAGCTGAAGCTGTCGGCACCGTGGCTGTCCTGGTGGGGCGTGTAGGTGATGGTCTGATCGGGGTTGAGCACGGCCGTACCCTGCGCCGGGCTGCTCACGGCCGTAATCGTCAGACTATCCCCGTCCACATCGCTGTCATTGGCCAGCACGTCAATGGTCACGGCCGTGTCTTCATTGGTGGCGGCGGTGTCGTCAGCGGCAAGCGGGGTGTCGTTGACCGGGACGATGGTCAGCGTGACGGTGGCGGTAGCCGACCCACCATGGCCATCGCTGATGGTGTAGGTGAAGCTATCGCTGCCGGTGCTGTCGGCGGCGGGGCTGTAGGTGACGCTGCCGCCTGGGTTGATAACGGCCGTGCCCTGCGTGGGCGTGGTTATGGCCGTTACCGTCAGTGTATCCCCGTCCATATCGCTGTCATTGGCTAACACAGCAATGGTCACGGCCGTGTCTTCATTGGTCGTGGCAGTGTCATTAACAGCCACAGGCATGTCGTTGACCGGGTTCACGGTGATGGTGACGGTAGCCGTATCGCTGCCGCCCTGCCCATCGCTGAGGGTGTAGGTGAAACTGTCGCTGCCGTGACTGTGGGCATGGGGCGTGTAGGTGATGGTGTCATCGGGATCGAGCACGGCCGTGCCCTGCGTTGGTTGGGTCAGGCTGCTGATGGTCAGCGGGTCACCATCTTCGTCGTCGTCATTAGCCAACACGTCAATGGTCACAGCCGTGTCCTCGTCGGTGGTCACGGCATCATCTACGGCCACCGGATTGTCGTTTTCCGCCGAGACGGTGATGGTGACAACGGCCGTGTCGCTGCCACCGCGCCCATCGCTGATGGTGTAACTGAAACTGTCTACACCGTTGAAACCGGCCGCCGGGGTATAGGTGACGGTGTGGTCGCCGTTGATGACGGCCGTGCCGTGTGTGGGCGCGGTGACGCTGCTGACGGTGAGCGGGTCGCCGTCCGGGTCGCTGTCATTCGCCAGCACATCAATGGTGACGGCCGTCTCTTCCGCCGTGAGGATGGCGTCATCGGCCGCCAACGGGGGGTCGTTGACCTCGTTGACCGTGATCGTCACCGAGGCCGTAGCCTGGGCGCTGCCGTCACTAATGGTGTAGGTGAAGGAGTCGCTGCCGTGGAAGTGGGCGGCGGGGGTATAGGTGATACGGCCGTCGGGCAGGATGGTGAGGGCGCCATTGGTGGGCGAGGTGACGGCCGTGACGGTGAGGCTGTCGCCGTCCGGGTCGCTGTCATTAGCCAGCACGTCAATGGTCACGGCCGTGTCTTCGGTCGTCGTGGCCGCATCATGGACGGCCAGCGGCGGGTCGTTGACGGGGATGATGGTGATGGTCACCGCCGCTACGCTAAGACCACCCGCGCCGTCGCTGACGGTGTAGGTGAAGCTGTCGGTGCCGTAGATGTGGGCATCGGGGGTGTAGGTGACGCTGCCATCGCCGTTGCGCACGGCCGTGCCCTGAGTGGGTGTGCCCACGTCGGTCACGGTGAGCGGATCGCCTTCCACGTCACTGTCGTTTGCCAGGACGGGGATGGTGACGGCCGTGTCTTCGTTGGTGGTGCCGGTGTCGTCACCGGCCGTTGGCGGGTCGTTGACCGGTAGGACGGTAATGGTGACGGTGGCGGTATCCACTGCGCCGTTGCCGTCGCTGAGAGTGTAGCTGAATTCATCGGTGCCGTTGGCGCTGTCACCGCTGTTGAAGTCGGGGTCGGGGGTGTAGGTGATGGCGCCATCGGGGTTGAGCACGGCCGTGCCGTGGCCGGGTTGGGTCAGGCTGCTGACGCTCAGGTTGTCGCCGTCTACATCGCTGTCGTTAGCCAGGACGGGGATGGTGACGGCCGTGTCTTCATCGGTGGTGGCGTCATCATCTACAGCTACTGGCGGGTCGTTGACCGGGGTGATGGTGATGGTGACAACGGCCGTGTCGCTGCTGCCTTGCCCGTCGCTGGCGGTGTAGGTGAAGCTGTCTGTGCCGTGATAATTGGCGGCGGGGGTGTAGATTACCGAACTGCCTTCATTGATGACCTGCCCATTCGCGGGCTGTGTCACCGTTGTGATACTCAAGAGGTCGCCATCCACATCGGTGTCATTATGCAGCACATCAATGAGGATAAATGAATCTTCGGGCACAGTAGCGGCATCATCCACAGCTACCGGGGCATCATTGACGGGTGTGACGGTGATGGAGATGGTAGCGGAGGCTTCGCCGCCATACCCATCGCTGATGGTGTAGGTGAAGTTGTCGCTGCCATTAAAATTGAGCGTCGGGGTGTAGGTGATGAGGTTTGTGCCCACAACGGCCGTGCCCTGGGCGGGCAGGGTGGCGGTGATAATGGCCAGGAGGTCACCATTGGCGTCGCTGTCATTGGTCAGGGGAGTGATGGCCACGGCCGTCTCTTCGGCGGTGGTGACATTATCGGCTGCGGCTACCGGCGGGGTGTTGGGGACGATGTTGACGTTGACAACGGCCGTGTCCGTGCCCTCATGTCCGTCACCGATGGTGTAGGTAAAGGTTTCGGTGCCGAGGAAGGCGAGAGGTGGCGTGTAAGCGATGGTACCGTTGCTATTGACGGCCGTTGTGCCACTGAGCGGTTGGCTGACGGTCAGGATGGTCAATGGATGGTTATCGGGGTCGTAATCGTTATTCAAAACGGCGAGGCTGTTGGTGCGGTCAGCGACGGCCGTGACAAGATCGTTGTTGGCTACCGGCGGGCGGTTGGGGGCTACGGTAATGGTGACGGTGGCGGTCGCCAGGGCATCGTGCCCGTCGCTGATGGTGTAGCTGAAGACGGCCGCGCCCAGGAAATTGAGCGTGGGGGTGTAATGGAAGGTCTGGTCATCAGCCACAGTCACCACTCCAGTCAGCGGTTGGGTGAAATTGACAATGGTCAACGGATGACCATCGGGATCATAATCGTTGCTCAGGACGGCAATGGTTACCGGCGTGTTTTCAGCGGTGCTGGCATTGTCATCATTGGCGACCGGCGGCTGGTTGGGGGTGACGGTGATGGCCACGGTGGCGCTGTCGCTATTCCCCTGACCATCGCTGATGGTATAGGTGAAACTGTCTGTGCCGGTAAAATCCAGCGCCGGGGTGTAGACAAAGCTGTGCGCCAGAACGGGCGTGAGATCCCCGTTCGCTGGCTGGGTGTACGTGATGATGGTTAGCGGATCATAGTTGGGATCGTAGTCGTTGTTGAGGACATAGATGGATACCGGCGTGTTTTCGGCGGTGGAGATGGCATCATCTACGGCCGTGGGCGGGAACTGCCCTACGGCAATGACCCGTTGGGCCATGCCCACACCGCCATCGTCATCGGTGATGGTCAGCGTGGCCGTATAAAGCGCCTGAGCGGTGTAGATGTGGGTGACGGTTAAACCGGCTGTACTGGTGAAACCATCACCAAAATCCCACAAAATGGAGTGGGTGTCGGCCGTGCCCCAATCAAAGAAGGAGCCGGTCACGGTGATGGATTGGCCCACTTCTGGCGACAGCGGTTGGTGGAAAAATTCGACGTCAGGGGCGGCGTTCTGCACGGCAACGGTTACACTCTCCTGGCCGACCATGCCATGCACATCGGTGACGGTCAGGGTGACATCAAAATTGCCGTTATCCACATAAGTATGACTGAACCCTAATGTGCCGGTGACGACCGTGCCATCGCCCAACTCCCAGGCAATGGCATGGCCCGTGAAGCTGTCGGTATCGGTAAATTGGCCGCTGAAATATAAACTCTGGCCTTCGGTCACGACCGTGCTGGCCTGGACAGTGACTTCGGGCGGGACGGGCTGCGGCGTTTGCAGACGGAAGGGGGCGGTAGGCGGAACGGCGCCATTTTGCCCCAGGCGGATATTAAACGGCCGGTACGCGCCGTCAATTTGCAGGCTAAAGGTGAGTTCGGTGGCGCTGCGATCCAGCACAAAACTGACCACATCCTGGCTAATGGTCTCACTGGCGGTGATGGTGAGGGTGTTGGCCACGGCCGTGACGCTATCCCCCGGCTCCAGGCCAGTGGTGGTCACATCCAGAATGGGGGCATCGGCTACCAGCGAGCCGGTAAAGGTATGGGGTTTGCCGTCACCTGACCAGGCCAGATACCAGGTATAGGTGGTGGTGTCCAGCCACAAGACGTACCCCTTGAAAGAACCGGGGGTATACCGGGGCGTGAAGCGGGGATTGATGTCAAACAAGGGCGAGGGTTGGGGCAAGGGGCCATAAAAGGTGAGGCCGGTATCATAGGTGGCAAACCAGCGACCGCCATTGGTATCTACGGCCGTAGCCAGCACATCATCATCGGGAATGGGTGAATTGCCGGTGTGCCAAACTTCCCACTCATCGCTGACGGTATCGTAGCGGGCCACGCCGCCGCCCAATGTGCCAAACCAGACATCATCGCCATCCAGGGTGATGGCGTAGACAAAATTATCCGGTAGACCAGAGTTGGCCGTGTCGTAAACCGTCCAGTTGCTATTGGTGGCGTCTAACATGGCCACGCCCGCGCCGTCGGTGGCAAACCATTTGTTGTCGTCGCCGTCAATGGCGATGTCGTTGATAGCATTGTTAGGCATGAGAGTCGCATTGACGGGATGGGGGATGGAAACAGGTAGGGTATAGGAAACCCAGGTGTTGTTTTGCAACACGGCCGTGCCGTAACCCAACGTAGCCACCCAGGGATTGTCGTTGCTGTCTACGGCCACGGCGTAGATGTCATCGAAGGGCAGGGTAGAACTGAGGGTGTCATAGGTTGTCCAGGTGTTGTTATGGAAGCGGGCGACGCCATTGCCCAAAGAAGCCAGCCAAAAGCTGCTGCCGTCACTCTCCATTGCAATGTCCCAGGGATGCCAGTTGGCGTCTGGCAGGGGTAGTTCCGTAAAACTGCCATCGCCAACGGTCAGGCCGCCGTCCAGCGCCGCCGCCAGCGTATCCCCGTTGGTCAAGGCTGCCAGAGCCACAATATCACTACCGACGGTATCGGTGAATGAAGCCTGATAGCCCAATTCCACATCCCATTGAAACAGGTGTCCGTTATGGTTGCCCACCCAAAGGGTATCATTGTCGAGGAGGAGCGATTGGGGGGGTACGGCCGTTTCCCAGATAATCCAGGCGTTCTCGTGACCTGTGCTAGCCTGCAAATTCTTTGTAACAAGCAAAGGTTTATCAGCAGTAAGAACATGTGTCAAATGGGCACGAGACGTATCTCTCGAGTCGGAATAAGCGAGGGTTACAGTAGCATATGACAAACTAATTAAAGCAATGAGTAGTAGGCGTAACCAGTATGTTTCCTTCATTGTCTAGTCCCTTCATGAATGTCAATAGCATAAGCCTGGGTGGCTGCGGATTCAGTCACTTTTGCAACCTCACTCAAATACCCACTGAACACGTTCTATATTGAGACGATTAAAGTAGCGCAAAGCCTCTTCTTCTATCTGTTTGATTTTTTGAGAGCTAAGAGTGTCAAACTGCTCGTGAAGTTGGTACCAAATACCGTCTGCTAACGGCCTGCATATTCCCACAGGGCTTTTTAAATATAGACTTTTTGTCGCTTCTGACACAAAATCGGGCGATAAGTAATTTGCCCAGTAAATAACTTTCAGGTGGCGAGCCAGGATATCCTTTGGACGTAAATTCACTGCGTAGTCATCATCTTCAGCAATCCAAACATGATCAGGGGATAACATAGGTATGAGTGTTTGTGCAATCTGTACATAAATCTGTACGATTTTTTCTCTATAACTTGTGACGATATTTGACGATACATCTCGAACACAAACAGAACCAAAGCGAATAGAGTTGTATTGACTCCCGTATTTGAGAGCGTTGACGGAAACAGTTTCACCCTGAATCGCAGACTTCCTGGCAAAAATCGGATCTATAGTCGGAATCCACAGATCAAGATAGAGCTTACCCTGTGGGTATGCATCAACATAATTTTCCGTATCCCATTGATCGTTTTGATAATATTTTCGATGAACAGTAGCCGCAAACCTGTCTAGTGGTACAGGCTGTTCAAAACCCATTTCACCATCTATGACATTAAGGTTTAGTTTCTGTTGCAGAAGCTCTAAAGCTTGTATTAAGTCGTTCAAAGTTTGCCATCTGCGACAGTTACTCATTCTTAAGACCAGTAATCCACCCATTCCCATCAGAGGCATTGTTTTTCTCCAAACAGTCTAGTTAAGATGTGTATTGACAACTATTCGCAAGTCAACCTTACTTAAATCCACGCCCGCTTGTTGAAGTCGTGTTTGAACAGTTGCTAAATCAGCTACTTCTATAGGGTCTCCTACTGTTCTGGCAAATTCAACGACAACTAATTTATCAGGATGCACCGTTGCCTGATATTGAACCTGTCTTCTAACTTGATCGACTAAGCCATCTATTTGTTCATTTAATTGGTTTATTGTCCAGTATTTTGTTTCAACAATTGTGTCATCGATTAGAACCAGATCTAACTGTGGACGAGCACCAGATTGCGGCAATTCATAGGAGGCAAGACGATTGTTGGTCCCATTGCCATAATAAAATTTTGCTTGATGTATTTGAAAGTTACGGCCGTGCGCAAAAACCGGGTCTGAGTTTGGATGAGCAATTCGTCGTAAATCTGTAATAATTCCATCTCTGACAGCGGGATTGAAACCCGGTGCGGTCATTGCCAGCAAAGCTGTATCTCCATCAAGTTTATTTAATATATTCGTAAACTGGGTATTGAAAAACTCATCCGTTTGCGAGGATATTGTGTCATTCAAAAGCCTTGTTATATAGTTGGAATTCGCATTACCTTTGCCCAGAAAAACAGCCATGTTTTCAATTACTGCTTGATCTGGCACCCAATTACGAACATTCACCCCATTTAGACTGGCTAATGCTGGTTGAAGTCCTCTTGCTAGTGCTGAGTTAGGATCTGCTCGCCGAAAGTTGTCTAGCAAATCTGCTATCTGTGTACCCGTCCATCCCGTATCATCGGCAAGGCGTTGCAAACCATTAAGGGCCTCATCACTCCAGCCGGTCAAGCTGCCAAAAATTTCCTCTACAATCTCACGACAATTTACAGGGGTTTGTGCAGCCGGTTTGCCTAGATGATCTTTCAGCGCGTAAGAAGAGGCATAAGTTGCTCCATTCGTTCGAGAGACGCTAACCGGGCAGAAATTGTTGAGTATTTCGTCAGTTTTGTTGGAGGGCAATCTGCTTGCCAACTCATCAAGGCCGTTCACGGCCTCATCTGATAAGGCGGCACCAGACTCAGCAACCTCGTCTCCCACCCTGGCAACAGTTTCGAGAAGTTCGTCGCTATAAGTAGCCGTTTCACCCCCCAAATTAAGTAAACGGCCGACTAAATACCCCCCTTCGCGGAAGCCGATGCGGTAGAGGGTGTCCAGGTTGTTGCCAAAGCGGGTGAGCAGGGCCGTGAAAGCGGCTTTGCTGTTGTTGAGAACTGTTTCAATACGGGTAATGAGATTGCCGCCGCCCTCGATGATGCGCCGGCCGATAAACTCGATGACTTCAACGCCCCGATGTAACGCCTGATCAAAGGGGATGCGGGCAATAACGCTTACGGCTTCGTCAGAAATAAATTTGGTAACATTTTTGAGAATAGAGGCAGCAATATCTGCGATTTCCGTCGTAACGGCGACGGGTATGGTGATGCCTAAAAAGGCGAGCAGTTGAGAACCGTCTGAAGCAATGCTGGCCGCCAGACCAATGAGCGCCATTGCTTTGCCCCATACGGTTGGCTCTGTAAAGAGGGCGATCAGGTCTAATACTTCTCCCAGAACGGGTACAAAACTCAGAACGATGTTGATGCCAATTGCCAGGGGGTTATCGCTCTGGCCGCTAATGACGCCCCAGACAAAATCCAGGACGTCTTCAAAGTTGGGGATGAATCCTTCGAGCAGAGAAAGGATGTTATCAGGCAGGGCAGCTCTGCTGGTGTAAAAGAGGGCCAGGTCTGTGTTGTTGGTTTCGTCACTCTCGTCCACATTGCCAGAGAAAGCGGGGAGTTGGGCGGGCTTGCCCAGGCGGGTGAGACGGCCGTAAGCCTGCTCTGTGGCGACCGTCACGGCCGAGTCCGCTACGGCTATCTCGTCCCGGCTTACCCATTGCAAAAGCTCATCTTCACCTGTCGAGTCATAAACGGCAATAGCCACACGCCAGAGCAAAGACGGCGTAGATTGCAAGGTTGCCTGACCACCAGGCGCGTTATCGCCCGCCAGCACCGCCTGTATTTCGGCTAATTTATCTAGCTCTGCTTTTGCTTGAACCGGGTCGCCAGCCTGGGCGGTGAGCGCAGCGGTATGAATTTGCAGAGCAATGAATAAATCAACGGCTAATCCCAGGTTGTGAGTTTCCAAAATCAATGCTGTCAGTCGCTCTGCTACGCGCCAACTGTAACGCTCCACAAACAGCCATTGGCCCTCGCCCACATCTGGTCGCGTTTCACCGCCCCATAGCGTGTTCAAATAGCCAATATGGGTGAGCAGGCGTAGCTGATCCTCAGCCAGGGCATCAACATCGGCTGTTGTGATAGCCCTACCCATCTCTTCATTGAGTTGTGCTCGGAAGACTTGCTGGCTCAACAACTGAATGTAAGCGACTAACGCACTATCACGGACAAAGGTTAATTCCGCCTGTGTACCATCCAGTTGGGCCAACTTATCTGGCAGCGAAGCGTCGGCGACGCCATAATTGGCATAGGTTTCTTCAACATCGGCAATATCTGTAGTTGACAGCCCCAGCGATTGTAGTAAGGCAACTGTTTCCAGATTAAAACCATTCTGCGCTACCTCACGGCGCAGGTTGAAGTTATCGGCCGCACCTGTTTCCAGGGTCATTACCTGGGTAATTGTCAGACCAGCATCTACAAAGGCTGTTTTTAGCTCCTCAGAAAACCCGTTGGCGCTGATATCTGTAACGAGCGCATCCAGATCAACCGCAGCTTGCGTTGATATTTCCAGTTCTTCCGCGCCGGCCAGAATTCCACCCAATGCACCCTGGGCGACGGCCGTTTGCTGGGCTACCTGTAATGCTTCTTGACGGGCTACAAGCAACCATTCTTCCGGCACAGTTTGTAGATCAGACTGGGCAATTTGTTCCAGACTTTGTGCCAGTTGCAGGGAATTCCCGATTGCTACCGGGGCCGAGTCCATGAAACGCTCGCCATTTTCAATGATTTGAGCAGCGCCAGGCGGCACGGCAATGACTTGCTGGGCGTAGACGTAATTAGGCAGCAAGATGGTCTGGGCTAACAGGACCACCACCAGGATAGCGTTTGTTAGTTTTCTGGCTTTCTGATTCATCGAATTACCTTTCTTAAAACATTGGGCGTGATAGATTGTGCAAAGAACGGCCGTGAGCGGCTTGAAATGACCTTTCTTAATCTTCGGGATCAACCGTGACCCGTAATTGATAGTTGGCAAAAATCGGGGGTATGAATGGGAAACTCCCCGTTATGCTTTCGTTTTGGCCCAAGGTCAAATTTGAAAACACAATCTCATTATCATTCAGGGGAACCTCTATCCAAATCGCCTCTGCATAACGATTTCCCGTTACTGGGTCTACTACTTCGGTCAGTTGCAAATGATAGAAAGCGAAACGAACGACCACATTCTTGTTCTCTATCGGCGTACCCAGATTCGTCACGCGCACTTCAATTTCCATTGTCTCACTGACCACAATGGTGTCCGGCAGTTCCAAAATCTCGACAATCAGGTCAGGTGAGTGTGGGCCAGGCGTGATCGTGCAGCCTGAAGCAAAATTGGTGTTGATATAGGTGTTAATCTCCCGGATGCGCGGCGTCAGAGATTGGCCCGTAAGATTCAAAGAGCGGAAATCTGACGTAAATTCCAGGAAGCGTCCGGGAGATCCTGGCTGGAACCGCCAGACGATGTTGCGACTCTCACCAGGGGGGACGACACCCAGCGAAACATTGACATCCAGCTCATTTACACCGAGAGGCGTATCATCCAGCAAAACTTCCAGGAGCCTAAACTCTCGCGGCGCACCTTCTTGTTCGTCATAGATCAAGAGGCTTTGCACATTGAAGCGCACATTACGCGCTGGCCCTGCGCCCACATTATGCACCGTGGCCCGCATTTCAAAATCAGTACAGTTTGTGCCTGGCTCGGAATAAGGCAATTCGTAATCAATAATCAGTTCCGGGGCCGGGTAGACACGGAAGTCGCGGGGAATGGTGTCCAATGTATAGGGTGTGCCCAAGACGGAGTAATTCATGTGGGCGCGGATGCGGAAGAGACGGCCGTTTACCTCCGTCACGTCCATATTCACCGGCAATATCAACCATTGCCCCGCCACTTCTCCACCGGCCGGTAAATCGCCCAATGCCGAGGGTGGCGCCGGCGTGATTTCAAAGAGTCCGTTGGCCGGGTTGCCGTTTTCGTCCACAATAATCAGGTCCACGCCGATGTTGTTGACTGTTTCCACCGACAACCGGTTATTCAAAATCAAGGTGGCCTGGAACCCTTCCCCCTCCAGGAGCAACTGCTGGCTTATTTCCATGCGCACTTCCTGGTTGGCCTCACCCTCGATGGTGATCATTTCGCCAATCGTGCCGCTGAAAGGCGGCCAATAGCCATTGTTGCCGGCGCCGCCACCACCGCCTCCGCTGCCGCCACCAGACCAGTTGCCGCGTAAAACACCGTCTAGCCAGCCCCAAATCCAACCAAAACCAGAGCCAGAACCAGAACCACCACCGCCGCCACCGCCATCATCATCGCCACAGCGTGGGATCAGGTCGCCTTTGCCCGTCACGGGCACATCGGTAACCGGTGTTGGCCCTAATTCATAATTGGTGTGCAGCTCCAGAACCCCTTGTTCCGTTTTAGTCACACGGATATTCAAGTAACCCTCGCGGGTCAGATCGTTATCCGGGTCGGTAAAGGTGATGGTGGCCCGATCTTCGTACACCCCTTCCCCTAACCAGGATGGTGGGGTGACGGACAATTCAAAAGGCAGGCGGGTGCTGGTATTCAGATTCACCGGGCTGGTAGCGCTTGTCTGCAACACCATCCAGTCGTAAGTGGCTGGCTGCGTCAGAACAAAGGTATAGGCTACATTGGGATCAAAATTGACGGGGGCCAGTTCATACCCTTTCACAAATGTTTGCCCGGAGAGCAAATTCTGGCTGTTAAAGCTGCTGGGGTTAAAGGTATAGGAGACGGTGTTGGTATGCACCGCCTGGTATGTGCCGGTAATGGTAATCGTACCCTGGCTCAATTCGCCCACTTTGGTGGCCGAAACCTGGATGATGCCGGTGGAACTACCGGGCAGGTTGGCCGGCGCACTTGTCACGTTGGCGCTGACGCCGGGAACATCAATCACGATCTCTTCCAGGGTGATGAGGTTATTGCTGACGTTAAATACGCCGATCTGATCCTGCAAGGAGCCGCCGTCACAGGAAGTGAACTCCCATTCACGTGGCGGTATGAACATCTCCATCTCCTCAGCGCCATTATCGCGGGTGATGGTGAGTTCAATTTCATAACCGTCATCAGTTGGTTCTACTTCCCAAGTAATGTCAAAGGGATTGGCATATAGGAGAACGTTCCATATCTGATTAGGTGAGGTTTGCAGGATAAGGGGCTTAAATGCCCGCACTTTATTGAGGAAAAAGAGATTACCCTGACTGCCATCGGTCGGCACTACATCGAGGACGCCCTCGTCTCGTTTGTAGCCCTGATGGTTGACGACATAGTTGTAACGGCCGATGGGCAAATCGGTGAAGATAGCCAGACCGCTGGTATTGGTGCGCTGCGTATATTGTTCATTGTAGGTGGTGGTAATGCCTTGTGTCACCAAGAGAGAGGCTTCCTGGCGGGTCAGGAGAACCTGGGCGTTGGCCAGCGAGTCGCCATTGAGTTGTTTGCCCACAAAAACGTCCAGGTTGCGTGTATTCTCTTCGGTGATGTTAACGGTGAGGGCTACGGGCTGCTGCTGCCCACTGCCACTGACCAGCACATACCCATTATAGATGTTGGCCGAGATGGTAGCGGGCGGGCTGGCATAGACGGAAATGGGCATACTCTCACCGGGGGCCAGGGTAAGCGTGAGCACGGACGGCATTCCCAGGTAAATCCAGGGATAGACAAGGGGAGGCGTTACGGTGATGTCGGTGAGCGGGGCCGCCCCCCGGTTGGTAATCACAATTTCGGTGGCGTTGGTACTGCCAGGGGGGACAGACACGGCCGGAGAAAGCGGACTGACACTCAACAACGGCCGGGCCACTAACGTCAGACTCTCTTGCTGCGTGCCACTACCCGCTGCCACACTGACCGTCCCATTTTGGGTATCATGGTTGGTTGCGCTGGCTGTGTATTGGTATGTGCCCAGCGGTACGGAGGGCAGAGTCAAAACCCCGTTGGCATTAGCTGTACCACCGACGGTCACGTTCACCCAGGAAGTGACACCCTGAACGACATAAACCAGCCCATTAGGCATCAGCAGATTGACCTGCGCCGCAGGTACCGGCTGGCCCTGGTCATTGGTGATAGTAAATTCCACGGCGCGGGTGGTAGGCAGATAGCTAGCCGACAACAACGCCCACTGCTCCCCGCCGCTGTCTTCGGTCACAATGATCACATCATGGTAACTGCCGGCGGGCACGGTGGCCGTGGGCGCAATACTGATGTTGACGCTGGTCTGCTGCCCTGGCGCTAAATCGGGCAGTGTAGTAGGGGAGATGGAAAGGCCGGGGATGGTGTCAGGTGTCTCTACCGTGATGCCGGTCATTTCAATCAGCCCGGTGTTGCGCACAGTCAGGCTGGCGCTGGCGCTGCCATTGGGGGCAATATCCACCCGGATGTGTCCCGGCCCAATGGATAACTGCGGTGCGGGTTGTTTAACATTGTGTTGTGCGGTGGCCGTATTGTTCGCCACGTTTAACTCCACGGCGTTGGTGGTAGCCACCAGTTCATTAGTGACAATGATGCCATCGGGTAGCGGTTCGTCTGGTGTCGCTACCAGCCGGACAACAATGGATTGGCCGGGGCCAATATCACCAGCCTGCCAGATGAGCGCCTGGCCGGTCTGGGTGAAGGGAAGCGTGCTGTTTTGGCTGGTAAAGGCAAAGTCGGCGGGCAAGGTGTCAGTAAAGACGACGTTGGTGGCCGTGAGCAAACCGGTGTTGGCGACGGTCAGCGTGTAGGTAAATGGGAATCCGGCATATGCCTGGGTGCTGCGCGTTTTGCTGGTGGTTAACTCGGCGGTGATGAAGGTGGCGGTCACACTCTCGGCCAGGAGGACACCATTGACCCGTGCCCGCACCACAAACGCCCCCACCTGACTGCTGCGGACGGCGCCGGTGGCACGGCCGTCGCTCAAAGTCACGCCAGGCTGGGTAAAGGTAACCGGCCCGGTGGTCGTCAGGGCGACGGTAGCGCCGGGAATGGGATTTGAGTAAGCGTCATAGGCCGTCACCTGAATGGTGATGTCATCCTCTCCATCGGCGCGCGCCAGGCTGGGGCCGATGATGGTTACATCGGAACTGATGGCATTAACCGGGCCGGGCAGGAAGGTAACGGAACCCAGTTGCAGGGAAGTATCGGTGAGAGCATCATGGATAGTCAGAGTTTTTAATTGGGCGCGGGTGGAGGTGAGGGTGAAAGTGACACGGCCGTCGTTGTCTGTATTGCGGGTAGCTTGCGGCAGGATGGTGTTGTTACTGCCGCTCACCTGTAACGTCACCGCCCGGTTGGCAATGGGGCGGTTGATCGCGTCAAGCAATTGCGCCGAGACGATCACGGTTTGCAGACCATTGGCCACGGCCGTTGCCGGCGAAACATCCATGCTGGAGTTTTCTAGAACGGGCGGCGCGGGCAGGAAGGTGATTTCCACCGTGTCGGCCAACAGTACATTCTGGCTCTGGTCATACGCGGTCACGGTGACAACCTGAGGTTGGGCGGCGCGAATGGTGGCCTGTAGTTGGCCCAGATGATTGGTCAGGGTAACTGGTTGTGTGAGGGTAATGCCCTCCCCTACCGCCTGAATAATGACCTCGTGCTCCGGTAAGCGGTGGAAATAGCTATCCCACAGAGTGACGGTGAGGGTGGCGCTGTCTAGTGTATCGGCAATGACTTCCGTATCGGAGGTGGTGAGGGTAGAACTTTCCGGGTCTGTAGGCCCGGCGATAAAGGAGAGTTCGCCCAGGGGGAGGGTGGTGTCATACAAGCCATCGTACAAGGCCACGTCCATGGTTTGAATGGTGAAGGACGAAAGCGTGAAGTTGACCGCGCCGTTGGCGTCGCTGAGAGCCGAGTTATACGTAAAACCATTCACCAGCAGGGAGATGGTACGGGTGGCGACGGGCGTCCCCAGCACATCACGCAGAGTGGCGGAGATAACGGCCGTGTGGGAACCACTGGCTAACACCTCCGTCGGTGTCAGGGTAATGGTAGAGGTGATGGGGTCAATGGCGCCCGCGCCGGTAGCATTGACAAATGTGCCGGTGTAAAGGTATTCGTCGTAATCTGTGCCCGGCAGGGAGTCATAGATGACCACCTCCAGGATTTCCGGCGTTTCCCAACTGAGGGTGTAGGTAACAACGCCGCTGCTATCTGTGGTGGCATAATCCAGATAGTTCCAACCGCTCTGGTTGCCACTGACGATCCATTGGATCTCCCGGTTAGCGACGGGATTGCCGTAACTGTCTTGCAGGTTGGCGGTGAGCAGGCTGCTGGCAATGCCATCGGGGGCGATGAGGTCGGGCACGGCCGTGATGGCGGAGTTCCCTAAATCCACCGGCCCGGCCAGCATCGTCAGAGGGCCGAGGAAGGCACTGAAGTCATAATCCACATCATACAGCGATAAATTCACCTCACCGACGGAATCTGGATAGAGATAGAAGTTGATAAATCCATCTCCGTCGGTGTAATTGCTGTCCACCCAAGTACCGTCCAGATAGAGATCAATGAGCCGATCCGCAGCGGGATGGCCGGAAGTGGTATAGAGATAAGCCTCTATCTCTACTTCGCTCCAACTCACAAAGGCCGGGTTGGGGTTGACGGAAATAAAGGTGTCTGGATGTGCCAGGTCAATGGGGCCGGTGACAAAATTGAGGCCATCGCCGTCGGTATCCACCTCAATATAGGTGTCGTAGAGGGGATCGTAGAGGTATGGATACAGCCACTCCACTTCTGTCCAGGTTAAATCGAAGCTGATTTCCCCAAACTCATTGGTAGTGGCGCTGGCAATGTATTCATCCCCTTCATCGCCAGAGGCCCATAGTTGAATTTCGCGGTTGGTGATGGGATTGTTATAGGCGTCACCCAGATACCCGGATATGACCGCCACATCTACACCGTTTGCCAGCAGTTCTGTGGGGGTTGCGCTGACATAACTGTTGTAATATTCAGCAGAGCCAGGTTCAAACGTTATCCAACCAGCCCACCACACTTCAAATGGATAATACCCATATGATTGGTATTCGGATGAAGAAAACAGGCTGGCGCTGACGGTGGTGGGATAGGAGCGATGGAACTGCACCTCAATCATGCCGTCCGGTGAAGGATACCAGGCCCCTGCATACTCTGCTGCATCCAGCCAGAGTTCCACATAGTCAGGGTCAGTAAAAGGGTAGCCTGACTGCGATACAAGTGTGCCGGTGATGTAGGCATAATTGTCCATGCCATTCACGTTAATGGGGACAGGGTTGGGGGCCTGGGTGAATTGGGAAAGGATCGGCGAGGGCGGCCCACTAAAGACAGTGACGGTTTCATAGAAGTACAGGTCTTGTTGGTAACCAGGATCATGCAAGAAGATTTCTACGTCTTCGATGGTAGGCCAGGTGAAACCAAAATGGAGCTGACCATTGTTGTCGGTCACGGCCGTGCCCAAATAACGCTGCCCCGTTTCATAACCCTGCCCATAAATATCCATGGGCCGCCCGATCACCGGATAACCCTCTACATCCACCAATGAGGCTGATAAGGCGATTGTCTCTATGCGGGCAATTGCCATCTCCCGGCTGAGCGACAAATAGGAAGCCCCCGTATCTACCGGGCCGGTATAACGCCTCTCACCGGCCAGCCAGTTCAGCGTGGCCCGCATCATCTCGGCATCATCCGCACTGGCCAGCGCCTCAAACGGGAAACCCCAGTAAGTGGCGCGGTATGTACCGCCATCATAACCAATGGCCACATCGCGGTAGCCAACCTCTTCCGTGTAGAAAAAGGTCTCGGTGGAAGCAGTGCCCGTGATCGCTGTGTTGAAATAAGCCAGCGGTATTAGCAATCCATAGGAAGAAAAATCACCTAATGGCCCGGTGGCATTGACAGTTACATAATTTAGTTCACTGGTAGCGGAAATGACTCCCAGATGATTGACCATAAACCCTGTCAAGCCGCGATCTGCGTGGTAGTTATTACTGCTGATTAAAAGACTTTTGCCGCCATTGGCCAGCCAGCCAGCCAGGTCATTTTCGGCAATGGCGCCAGGGCCAACATCAGTAGTGGCCTCGCCCGTAAACCAGATAACCGTATCATAAGTAGCCAATCCGGCGGCTGATGGTTCACCAAGCATGGCTACATCCCACAAGTCATAATGCGCCCCAAATGTATCCAGAGCATCTGTATAATTACTCAGGTAGTTGTTGCTTGTATCGTCATCATCTATCAACAAGATGTTGGGTGACAGCGCCTGGGATTGCAGAGTAGCAAAGTAAACGGCGTCATAATAATCATCAAATTCACTGGCAAAAGGCTCGTGCCCCCCTAAAGCATAAAGAGTACACCCATTACCCCCGGCCCACACACCTTCTCGGTCTCCGCCACCAGGCAAGTATGTGGTGGGCGTCCAGGCTGATAGAGAATCATCCGGCTGAATCTGGCTGTAGTACATGTCTGTTTCGGGGGCATCTGGCCCGCCAATCAGATAGAGATGGGCGTTGTGGACAAAGGCGGTCATGCCCACCATCGGCCGCGGCAGGCCAATAGATGCCGTTTGCCAGCTACCCACCGAGCCATCGGCGGGGTTGATCGCCGCGTAGTAAATGGTATTGAGCGGAGTAGGGGCAAGGACGTACAGCGTATCCTCATAGGCCACCATCACATGTTGCTCAACAGGTTGGGGCAAAGGGGTAGTAATTGTCCAGGGTGTTAACGAGCCGTCGGGGTTCACGGCCGTGACCTGAACACTATCCACGGTGCCCCCAGAATTACCGCCGCTGATGTACAGGTGTTCATTGGTGGCAGCAAGGGCAAAGTTTTGCCGGCTATCGCCATAAGAGGTGGTGCTCAGCCAGGGCGTGGGCTGGTCCAGGTCGGCAAGGGGCGCATACCAGGCATCCGCAGCGCCATCGGCGCCGGTGAAGAAATAAACAAAATCGCCTATTTGCACGGTGCTGTGGTCATAATAAACACCGGGCAAAGCAGCGGTCATGGTAATCCAGTTGCCGGGTGAACCATCGGGATTGAGATCATTGGCATAGATGCGGGTGATGGGGTCGGCGTCGCGGCCACCAAAAACATAGAGACGGCCGTCGGCCACTATCAATTCTTCGCCTGCCCAATTAAACGGGGTGGACAGGGGTTGGGGTAGGGGCACGGCCGTTTGCCAGCCATTGGGATCCAGGTCTGGCCCGCATACAGGATAGCTGAGGCTGCTGAACGACCAATTCAAGATGTCATGGTTTTGTGTCAGGCCACCGGTAGCCGCCACCAAACCAACCCAGGCCGTGCCGTTATCCAGATCAAGCAGGCTGGGCAGGTCAACGGCCGTGGCCACAATGGGCGCCGGTTGATCATCCAAAAAAACTTGTAACAGGCCAGGCTGGTACACAACCCGCGCGGTATGTGGCCCCGCGCGTAAATCCAGAGGGGATTGGGCGGTGGCCAGGGAATAGGGGAAAGAATGATGGGGAAGAACAGCATCCGTACCGCCGGATTGAATGCTTATATGGTTGGCGTCCGGGTCGGCAATGTCATAACAATAATAAGTGTTTTGAAAGGTATCAAATTCAATAGCCAGGGTGTTCAGCATGTCGCCATAACCCAAAAAACAACCACCACTGCCCAGCGCCGCCGCACCGTCGGGGCTGTTTTGGATAATGAAGGCCAACCCATCGCCATTACTGCTACCGCTTAATTCAAAAGTAAATGTTGTTTCAAAACCGTCCTGCACCGGTTGTTTGGTGTTATGCCAGACGGCGCCCGTCTGGCAGCAAGGATCATCAGAAGTCAGGCGTAACATATTGCCCAACACGGCCGTAGAACCAACTAAGGCCAACCCATCCGTATCACTAAAATCGGCATAGGCGAAAGAGCCAGGGGTCATCTGTAACAACGGCCGTGCTTCTGGGCTTAACCCTGGCATTGACGATGGCTGATTGACGCTGTTCTGTATGGTTTCCACCAGGTGGGTCAGTTGGGCCAGAATCAGGGCAACGGGCGAAAGATCGGTTGACTGCATCAGGGGTATTGGCCCATCAGGAATCCGCCATTCCGCCAGGTCTGGTTCACTATCGGCAGAGGACACCAACTGCTGCGGCAATAAACCTTGTTCACTGCCAGGAGCGCCACTCATTGGCGGTTGTATAGGCGGGGTGGGCATCATTACTGGGGATTGCGCCCGCACAATCACCACCACAAGCGTGGTCATCATTACCCCCATCGTACTGACCATCACCAGTAATCTTAAAAGACGGCTCGTGTTCCTCATGGATATTGAACTCCTGTCTGTTGGGGAGGGGTAAACCTTCAAGAATCAGCCGGCAAGACAACCAACAAAACAGAAATTGATGGGTATCACCCATGATTTTTTCTGCCTTTGCCTGCTTTAGCGAAGAAGATTTTTGCTATCTTTATAAAAAATTTGTTTTTTCTATTGCTGCATCCTTCTATAATGGAGGGAATTTCATGGTAAGGAGTCTAATACACGGCCGTTACGGTAGCCGTAACGGGGGCCATTCTGTGGAAGTGACAACATCAGCCTGATAGCTGTTTTTTACGTAGGAGGAAAAACAGATGTCTAATCTTTCTATCTCCTTGCTGGGTTCGCCCCGCATTGAACAAGACGGCTCGCCCATTACTGTTGATACGCGCAAAGCCATTGCGTTGGTGGCCTTCCTGGCTGTTACCAACCGGGCGCATGAGCGTGACCGGCTGGCCCGGTTGTTGTGGGGAAGTGATTTGCCCCGTGCCCGCGCCGCTTTGCGGCGTACCCTTTCGGTGTTGAAAAAGGCGCTGACGGGCAACTGGTTGTATCTGGAAAACGAAATGGTCGGGTTGCGGCGTGGGCCGGGCTTTTGGCTGGATGTGGAACTGTTTTTAGCGCGGCTGGCGGCCTATGGCGCTCACCAACATCCGGCTGGTGACGTTTGCCCCAGTTGTTTGCCTTTTTTGCAGGAAGCGGTTTCCCTGTATCGGGACTCATTTTTGGCCGGATTTTTGCTGGGGGATGCGGCAGGTTTTGGGCAATGGCAAATGGCGGAAGCCGCGTTTTTTCAGCGCAAACAGGCCAAAGCGTTGGAAACATTGTCGCTTTACCATGCACAAACGGGGGAGTATGACACGGCCGTCACCTTCGCCCATCGTTGGTTACAGCTAGACCCCACCCATGAACCGGGCCATCAATGGTTGATGAAACTGTATGCCTGGCAAGGGCAGCTGGCCAAAGCGCAACACCAATACCACGATTGTGTGCGGTTGTTAAAACAGAGTGTGGGCCTGCCCCCTCAGCCGGAAACCACTGCCTTGTTCAACCACATCCAAGACGGCCGTCCACCTGACAAACCGGTTGCCAACCACCAAAACCCTCGTTTTACACCACCGGCACTTTTTTTTGACACAGACCGGCTCTTTCTCTCTCACAATTTGCCTGTACAACTGACACCGTTGATTGGGCGGGAAGTGGAACTTGGCGAAATCAGAGCCAGGTTTAACAATCCCCGCTGCCGGTTACTGACCATCACCGGCATGGGCGGCGCCGGCAAAACCAGACTGGCCCTGGAATTTGCCTGGCAGCAAAAAGAATCGTTCCGGCATGGTGCGTACTTTATTCCCCTGGCGGCGATTGACTCCACTGATTATTTGATCACTACCCTGGCTGACGCCCTCCAATTCTCCCTTTCCGGCGCCGATGCCAAAAAACAGCTTCTCCACTACCTGGCGGAAAAGGAAATGTTACTGGTGCTGGATAACTTTGAGCATTTGCTCGATGAGGCGGATCTGCTGGTTGAGATTCTGCGCCAGGCGCCGGGCGTCAAATTTTTGGTCACCTCCCGCACCTGTTTAAATTTCCAGGTGGAATGGCTGTATGAGGTGGGTGGGCTAACGTATGCCCAAGAGAATGACACTACAACCAACCACTATGGGGCGGTAGCCCTTTTTCTCTATCATGTTAACCGGATACAGCCGCGTTTCACCCAGACAGCAGAGGAGATGACGGCCGTGCATCACATATGCCAGCTACTAGGCGGTATCCCGCTGGGGCTGGAACTGGCTGCCGCTTTGCTGCGCCAATTTTCCGGCGTGGAAATCGCTGCCGGTATCTCCCAAAATCTGGACTTCCTGAAAACCACCATGCGCGATGTGCCCCCAGAACATCGCAGTTTACGCGCCGTCTTTGCCCACTCCTGGCGGCTGCTCACCCCGGCAGAGCAAAACTTGCTGCAACAACTGGCTATCTTTCACGGCGACTTCAGCCGGGAAGCGGCCCACTCTGTTACCCACGCTGAGCCAGCCTTGTTGCTCAGTCTGGTCAATAAATCACTGCTGCAAGAAAAAGCAAACGGCCGTTACGAGATGCACAGCCTCATCCAACAATATGCGCGCGAGAAATTACAGGCCGATGAACCAGCCGCCACACGCCTATCCCGGCGGCACGGCCAATACTTCCTCACCTTTCTGCAACACCAAACAGATGATTTGAAAACGGCCGTACAAGGGCATGCGCTGGCCGCCATCCGTAAGGAAATTGACAATGTACACGTTGCCTGGCATTGGGCCGTCAACCAGGAGGAAGAAGCAGAACTTGATCCGGCACTCGATGGCCTTTGCCTGTTTTACGATTTTTCTAGCTGGTATTACGAAGGGAAAAAAGTGTTTGAAACAGCAGCAGACAAACTGTCAGCTAGAACCCCAGGCAGCATTATCGAAACCAGATTGCGCGCCCGGCAGGCTTTGTTCATGCACCGTCTTTCTCTGTACGAGCGAGCTAAAGCATTATTGCTCGACTGTTTATCTGTATTTCGCCAACAGCCACTCCTGCTGGATACGCTGTTTTGTTTAATTCAATTAGGCACGGTGGCTTTTTTCCTGGGTGAATATGACGAAGCCAAAGCATACCTGCACGAAAGCCTGGCCATTGGCCAAAAAACAGAAGAGCCATGGTATCTGGCTTATTGTTACAACAGTTTGGGAAATTTATATCGAGTCTTAGGTAGTTACGAAGCGGCATACCAGTGTTTTGAGCAGGCATTACATCTGCGCCGCGAATGTGGCGACAAAAGGGGCATTGCCGTTACCCTAAACAACCTGGGCAGTGTGGCCGAAACGGTTGGCGATTACGAGGAAGCACGGCGTTTACTTAAAGAAAGCCTCCTACTCAAAGAAGAATCAGGGGATCGCAAAGGGGTAGCCGTCTCTATGCTCAATCTGGGCCGGGTGCTCTCTTTATCCGGTCGGGCCACTGAAGGGCAGAAACTCCTGGCAAACAGTTTTGTCATTTTCAAAGAGGTGGGCGAGTTGGCTGGCGCTGCCCTGGCTATTACCAACCAGGGCAATATCGCTTATGCTGCCAACCAGCTTACCGAAGCCGGCCACTACTATGCCGAAAGTCTAAAAATATCCCAGACCATTAATGACCGGCGCGGCATTGTTTTTTCGCTAAATGACTTGGGCAAGGTGGCGCTGGCGCAACACAATTACACCGATTCTCAGGCCTACTTTAGCCAGGCGCTATCCTTGGCAGCCGAGATGAAATCAACGCCGCAAATGTTGGAAGCCCTGGCCGGTCTGGCTGATCTGCTCCAGAGATGCGGTGAAAGCGCAAAAGCGCTGGATGTGCTGCGGTGCGTTCTCCACCACCAGGCGCTTGACCGTGAAACGCGGGAATATGCCGGCGCCCTGAAAATGGAGATAGAAAGCCAACGAGCCACGGCCGTGTCTGCCTCTGTTTGGCAATCTCAGCCAGACCACGATTTGTTTGCTGAAGCGCAAAACGTCCTTCATTGGCTGGCGCGCCGTGAACTTCCCGCCACTACGCTGCTAAAAGAGGACAGTCAGATCATCCACCGTTAATTCCCCTGTCACACCACTTCCCCAAAATCCTTCCCCCGGCGACACTGCCACGATAGCTGCCGGTTAAGCTGGTGGCATGAATGATGGTAGTCCCCCGCAAACCCACCTGTTTGTTATTCGCATCTGGGCGCAGGATATCGAACACGGCCGTAGTGAATGGCGCGGCCGGGTGCAGCATGTCCCCTCTGGCGAAGTGCATTACTTCCGTGAATGGGCCGACATGCTGTCCATTGTCCAGCACATGTTGCCGAATGTTGGTGGGGATGAGGGCGTAATCGGTAATCGGTGATCGGTAAACGATCAACCGTTATCGGCATGTGGAGGTAAACATGAATCGGAAATTGATAACTGGTGTAGGTATTTTGTGTGTCTGCCTGGCGCTGGCAGTGGTGAGCGGTGGGCGGCAACTGCTGGCCGACATGCAGGGCGGCGGCAATGTGCCGGGGCTGATCAGCTACCAGGGTTTCCTGGCGGATGGCAACGGCGATCCGGTGGCTGATGGCAGCTACCCGATGGAGTTCGCCATTTATGACGCCGCCAGCAGCGGGACGCTGATCTGGGCCGAATCCCACAGCAGCGTCACCGTTGGTGGTGGCTTTTTTGCCGTGCTGTTGGGCGGTGGCAGTTGTAGCAATGGCTGTCCGTTGGATGCCGACACGTTTGCCACCGCCAGCCGCTATTTACAGGTCAGCGCCGACACCGGCAGCGGCCTGACCACCTTTCCGCGTCAGCGGTTAGCTTCTGCGCCCTATGCTTTACAGGCCGAATATGCGGCGACATCTCCCTGGGATGGGCTGACAGGTGTGCCCGCCGGCTTTGCCGATGGCGTGGATGATGACACGCTGGGGGCGTTGCCGTGTAGTCTCGACCAAATCCCCAAATGGAATGGTAGCGCCTGGGTTTGTGCAGCCGATGAGGCCGGTGGCGGTGCGGGGTATGACAATGTGATTACGGTGGCTGCCAGCGGCGGTGATTTCACCTCGGTAGCGGCGGCGCTGGCCAGTATCACCGATAGCTCGTCTACCAATCGCTACCTGGTGCGGGTGATGCCTGGCGTTTACACCGAAACTGACCTGGTGGTGGTGAAGGCGTATGTGCATGTGCGTGGCTCCGGGCCAAACGCAACGGTGATCACCTCCAGCCGCACCGGAGGGTCGCCGGGTAATGGGGCAGCGACGGTGGATTTGCTGGACAACGGCCGTATCTCCGACATCACCGTGCGCAACACCGGTACCGGCACGTTTGGCATCGCTCTCTACAGCGCCGAGACCACACGGGCGGCGGTAGTAGACAACGTCGTCGCCGAAGCCATTGGCGCGGGTGGCACCGGCCATTACGCCGCTTACTGGAATGATGCCGAAGCTATCATCCGTAACAGCACCTTGTTTGCGGGCGGGGCGACGGGTTTTGGCACAGCCGTCAACGCCGCCTTTGGCAGCGTCAACATTGCCGGTGGTTTTCCGATGGCGCTCATCGAAAACAGCATCCTGATGGGTGGCTCCGCCAGCAACCTGGAAAACTGCAACGACAATACGGGCACCGGCTTTGGCATGCAGCTCAGCAATTCCACACCCCTGGTACGCACCAGTTACATCTGCGGCGGGCATCGTGGCGTGGCTGTTTACACCAACGGCAATCCGCAAATACAAAACAGCAGTGTGAAAGTCAGTTCTACCGGCAGCGCCTTCTTGTTTGAGATTAGCGCGTCTGGCAGCATTTCCGCAGCCAATTCCGGGATCAGTTATGTGGGCAACAAGTTCACCGGCGCCGGCACCGGGCTGCGCTGTGTCCACAATTACAACCTGGGCACCTGGGCGGCCTTGAGCAATGGCACAACGTCAGGGACCGCTTGCAATTGAGCGAACCATAAACCTGACAGGTTTTCCCAAACCTGTCAGGTTTGAAGGAGAGACGTATGAAACGCATCAATAAAAAATGGCTGCTGCTGTTGGTAGTTCTCACGGCCGTGCTCCTCACCGTCGGTCTGGTTTTTGCCGGGGGCGACATGCTCCCCCGCAGCCTGGTTAGCAGCGGCGGTGGGTTGGTCAGCCAGAGCGGCTACACCCTGCACAGTGCCATCGGCCAGCCGGTAGTGGGGGCAGTGCAAAACGAGGACACGCTGTGCAGCGGCTACCTCTGCGGCGCAGACGCCCCACCGGTGACGGGCGGCAGCTACTACATCTATCTACCAGTCGTGATTCGGCCGTAAATAAAGACCTGACAGGTTTCCAAAAACCTGTCAGGTCTGCCCTCTCAAGGAGAAATGATCATGAAGACAAACCGCCTGTTGCTTTTGTCTTTGCCCTTGCTGCTTTTGGTAATAATTATGGGTTGGCGGCACACGGCCGTCAGCGCCGACACTCCCCCGGTCACAAAACCCCCACTGGACGAAACCTTGCTGGACATGGTGCAAACGAGCGGCATGGTCCCGGTCATCATTGGCCTGAACGTACCTGATTTTGCACCCGAAATTGCCGACGAAGCAGGGCAAATGGCGGCGATTCGCCAGAAGCAAACGGCCGTACTGGACTCATTAGCCGGTTATAACATCCAAAATATCAAGCAGTTCCCCTACATTCCCTACATGGCGCTGTGGGTGGACGAGGCCGGACTGTATGCCCTACAAGATGACCCCACCGTGACCACCATTTACGAAGACCGTGTGTCTGCCCCCATGACCAGTGACAGCACGCCCATCATTAACGCCAACAATGCCAACAACATTGGCTATCGCGGTCAGGGGCGCACCGTCGCCGTGCTGGACACCGGCCTCAACCGTACCCATCCGGACCTCAACGGCAAAGTGGTATCCGAGGCGTGTTACTCCACGTTTAATCCCCTGGCTCTGGCAACCAGCCTGTGCCCTAACGGCAACAACAGCCAGACGGGGACGGGCGCATCCAATCCGCCGCCCAGTTTTGTGGCCGGCTTTGATCACGGCACACATGTGGCCGGCACTGTGGCCGGGGTAGCGCCCCAGGCCACCCTCATCGGCATCCAGGTTTTCTCGCGCTTTACCGACATTGCCGGGTCGCCGCCTGGCCCATTTACGCCTTGCGCCAATGGCGGACGGCCGTCGCCCTGTACCCTCTCCTACAGTTCTGACCAGATTTTGGGCTTGCAGCGTGTCTATGCTCTGCGCAACAGTTACAGCATCGCCGCCGTGAACATGAGCCTGGGGGGCGGTTCCTACACGAGCAATTGTGACAACCTCGATGCCGCCCTGACGACCACCATTCTCAGCCTGCGCACGGCGGGCATCACCACCGTCATCTCCGCCGGTAACAACAGCTACCGTAGCAGCATTGGCGCGCCCGCCTGCATCTCCCATGCCGTGAGCGTGGGCGGCACGACCTCCACGCCAGGGCCGGCGACGCCAGACCTGGTGGGCAGTTACTCCAACGCCGCCAGCATTATGACGCTGTGGGCGCCGGGCGGCTGGATTCGCGCGGCCGTGCCCACCTGGGCCACTTCCTGCGGGCCGGGTGTGGCCCCCGTCAATAATCGCTGTTACAAACAGGGCACTTCCATGGCCGCGCCCCATGTGGCCGGTGCTTTGGCCGTGATACGTTCGGCCGTCCCCAGCGCCACCGTTAACCAGATGATCAGCGCCCTGACCAGCACCGGGCCATCCATCACCGACCAGCGTTCGGGTGGTTTTGTGACGAAGCGGCGGCTGGATGTGTATGCCGCCACCTGCCAGTTGGCCGGGTGCGACCAGGATGATTTCCGCATCCTGACGCTGGGGCAGAGTTTGAATGGTTCGTTGGGTACGGGCAGCGATTACACCGATGTCTACTACTTCAACGGTACGGCCAACCAGCGGCTGCGCATCAGCATGAACCGGCTGACCGGGATGCTAGACCCATATCTGGTGTTTGTGGACCCCAATGGCAATCTGGTGGCGCTGAACAATGACGGTGGGGCGGGTACGAATGCACTGATTGACCCGGTGATATTGCCGTTGAACGGCCGTTACACCATCTATGCCCTCCGCGCCAATTCCGGCTCTGGTACCTATCAGATTCAGGTGGCGCAGGGCACCTTTGGTGCGAACCCCGTGCCCACGCTCTTGAGCCTGAACCGCACTTCGGCCACCGTCAACAGCCCCGCCGGTTTTTGGGTGGGGCTGACCGGTAATAACTTCACCAGCAATTCGGTTGTGCGCTGGAATGGGCAGAACCGGCCCACCTCTTATTCCAGTGGCACATTCATTTGGGGCTGGGTTTATGCCAGCGATACCAACGTGTTGGGCAATTACAGCATCACCGTCTTCACACCCACGCCCGGCGGTGGCACATCGTTTGCCCAAAACTTTCAAATTACCTCAGACCCGTTGGGCGTCAGCGAGATGTTGGCCCCCCTGCCGGATAGCAGTGTGCCGGTGGGTGTGCAGCAGACCTTTGCCATTAGCTGGACGCACCCCATTAGCTCCTGGCGGGTGATGCAAAACATTGACATCCGCTTGAAAGACGTGAGCGACCAGACCGCTTTCTGGATTCGTTTTACCGAGGGCAGCCCCACCAGCACCATCGCTTTGTTGAACACCAGCGGCGAACATATGGCCAGCAGCCCGTTGGTTAGCGGGCAGTACGGTCAGGCGGAAGATTTGGTGGTACCGGACCTGGTGACGATGCACATGGCCGATACCATCTTCTTTGGTTCCGGGCGCACGGTCATCATCAGCCCCACCGTCACGTTTGGTAGTATGGCCCCTGGTCGCTACATGGTGGAGTTTACGGTGAACAATGACGAAGGTGAGGTGCAGGATGCGGATGTGGTCGGCGCGTTTTATGTGCTGCCGCCGGGCTGTGATACGGCGCTGACGGGGGTGCAGGTGAGCGGGCCGGACACAGGTACGGTGAACAGCAATTACCAGTTCACGGCCGTCATCACCCCCACCGCGCTCTCCGATGTCAGCTATGTCTGGTCGCCGGAACCGGTGAGTGGGCAGGGCACGGCCGTGGCCACCTTCAACTGGGCGCAAGCCGGGATGCAGCCAGTGAACGTCGTCGCCCATCATTGCAGCGGTTTCCTGGCCGATGTAGCCACCATGGGCATCCGCACCACCATTGTCCCCGACCTGGAGATCAGCAAAGTGGCCCCGGCTACGGCCGTGGCCGGCGACCCCATCACCTACACCCTGACCATCACCAACCGGGGCGGCACAGACGCCACCGGGCTGAGCATTACGGACACGCTGCCACCCGGCGCGACTTATGTCTCTGGCGGCAGTTACAACGGCAGCCAGGTGAGTTGGAACATTCCCACTCTGCCGGGGTATGCGTTTGCCTCGGAGGTTATCGCCATTGTCACCGCCAATGAGACCATCAGCAACAGCGTCTACAGCGTGACGGCTGATGGCGGCTACAGCGCCATGGGGCAGGACACGGCCGTGACCCGCATTGTAGACGCCCAGGTCATGTTGACGCCGCTGCTGACGCGGACGCTGCATTACGCGGGCAGCCAGAGTACGGACATGACCGTGCCCTATGGTTCCGTCTTCGCCGACACCATGCTGGCGTATGATGAACTGGCGACGCCGCCTTACCCGGTTCCGTCCGGGTATGCCGGACGTACTTTCCGCCTGAGCGCCTACCAGGACAACCAGATGATACCCGATCTGACGCTGGCGGAAACGGCCGTGATCACCCTCACCTATGCTCAGGCGGACGTGTCTGGACTGGATGAAAACCTGCTGACCATCCATTACTGGGACGGGAATGGCTGGTCACGGGACGGCGTGATGTGTGAACGGAATGGGCAGGCCAACTGGGTAAGCTGCCGCGTGCCGCGTGCGCCGGTGACGGCGTATGCGCTGTTGGAAGGGCGGTCTACCCTTTACCTGCCCTTTATCACCAATGGCCTGGCGGCCCCGCCGCCTGCGCTGGCGGCGACCATCACCGGCATATCGTTGGTGGGCAGCCAGTATCATGCCACCTTCCACACCACCGGTTTCACGCCGGACATCATGCACACCCACGTCCACTTCTTCTTTAACACCGTGCCGCCGGAGCAGGCGGGTGTGCCCGGCGCTGGCCCCTGGTATGTATACGGCGGCGGCAGCCCGTTTACCGGCTACGGCCCGGCCGACCGGCCGCAGGCGGCCACACAACTCTGTGCCCTGGTGGCGAACCATGACCACAGCGTCATCCTGAGCAGCGGCAACTGTATGAATTTGCCGTAAGCGTGGCCAAAACCAGACCCTAAGGGTTTCCCAAAACCCTTAGGGTCTTACCTTTGGAGATAGTTATGAAAAACCGGGAATTTTTCCTTTTGTTCAGCGCGTTATTGGCGCTAAGTTTTGCCTTGTCCAACATTTATATCGCCCGGGCCGTTGCCGGTGTTTCCTATGGCGGGCAGTGGGTGGTGGATCGTCTGGATGACCCGGCGCTGCCCGGCGGGGCAGCCTGCACCGATGCGCCCGGCGATTGCAGCTTGCGCGGGGCGGTCAGTGTTTATAATCCGGGCGACCAGATCACGTTTGCCGTCACGGGCACGCTCACGCTGACCAACGACGAGATACTCATTACCAATGGAGACGTGATGATCCAGGGGCCTGGCGCCGATGATCTCATTATCAGCGCCGGGGATGCCAGCCGGATTTTCACCATCAGCCCCGGCCAACATGTTCATATTGCCGGTGTGACCTTGCGCGATGGTTTTGCCAGCCAGGGCGGGGCGATCTTCAACAATCTCAGCACGCTGACGCTGGCCGATTGCACGCTGACGGAAAACACGGCGAGTGAGTATGGTGGAGCCATTCAAAACAGCGCGGCTACGCCTTCCCGGCGGCCAAACGGTGCGCCCGCTGGGGGTGGGTTGGCTGCCCATTTGCTGATTCACAATTGTGTTCTGAGCGATAACGCGGCCAGTGGAATCGAGCAAGACGAACGGCTGGGTGGTGATCCCACCGGCGTGGGTGGGGCCATTTACAATGCGGCGGTGGGGGCGGGCGCAACGGCCGTTGTCACCATCACCCACAGCACCCTCACCGACAATATGGCCGCTGATGACTTTTATGCCGGTGGAGCCATCACCAACTTTAGCCTTGCCTTCAACGGGGGAGGGAATACTCACGTCTCTATGCACATCGCCGACAGCATCATCACCAACAATACCGCGCCCAACGGTGATGGTGGGGCTATTGCCAGCTACGCGCTGGATGCCGGGGCGATGACTACGGTTTCCATCCTGAACAGCACTGTAAGCGGCAACACATCGGGCAGCGACTTTGGCGGCGGTGGGGGTATTTTCAGCTTTGCCTATAATCGCGATCCGGACGGGCTGACAGAGGCTACCTTGAACCTGATCGGCAGTACCTTTGCGGGTAATGTGGCCACAATGGACAGGGGTGGCGCTGTCTTTAATGGGGCGCTCGATAGTGGGTCAACGGCCGTGACCCATATCCTCAACAGCACCTTTAGCGGCAATACGGCGCTGGACACGGGCGGCGCTATCGCCAATGACGCCTATAACCGCGATACCGTTGCCCAAACCAACGCCACCATCTTCATTACCCATGCCAGCTTTGTGGGCAACAGCGCCGGGTCAGGCGGGGCCATCTCCAACGTTCCGGTCAATCAGAACGGAACCGTGACGGAAATCCATCTGCAGAACTCCTTACTGCACAACAGCAGTGGCAGCGATTGCCAGAACAGCGGCGTCATGGATGGCGCCAACAACCTGATTGACGATACCACCTGCGGGTCTGAGGCCAGCTTCCGGCTGGGGGCGCCCGCCCTGGTTTCATTAACGCTGGCAGACAATGGCGGCCCTACCCATACCCACGCTTTATTGGCGGGCACCAATGCCGAAGATGCCGTGCCGGATGGGGAATGTACGGTTGTCAACACCAGTATCATCGTGGATGCCGACCAGCGCGGCGAAGCCCGGCCCGTGGGCGCAACCTGTGATGTGGGCGCGGTGGAAGGAGTGATGGCATCGTTCTCGTTTGGTATTTACCTGCCGGTAATCATCAAGTAGACCTGACAGGTCTCCCAGACCTGTCAGGTCTGGGTGTTTGAAGACCGGCCAGAGCGTTAGGAGGATCCCCATGAAAACTATCCTTACGACCCCATTTTTCCGTCTGGCATGGATTGCCGGGCTTGCCAACCTCCTGTTGTTTGCAGGGGGCGGGATGCTGTTTTTGGCCCCTACAAAGACGACCGCCGCCATTCCATCTTCGTCCGGCGTGCCATCGCAAGTGGTGTTCGTTCCCACCGCGCCGCTCACCACCACCACCTTTTACACCATCACCGACCTGGGCCAAAACTTTCTTCCGGCCGCGCTTAATGATCTGGGACAGGTCGTCGGGCACATCCAGTATGCCGATCAGCCCGTCTTATGGTTGCCGGAGCCTGCTTTCGGATTTCCGGCTGGCTTGAACAATTTGCCCACCCCGGCCCCTGTGGCCAGGCCCCAAGATATCAACAATGCTGGAATCATTGTGGGCTGGGCTGGCGAAAGCATATATGATCCGATGGCTAGTCGCTGGCGTTGGGATGAGGCGTTGCAGGTATGGCAGATGACAAATCTTGGAACCCTGGGCGGGAGTGCAAGTCAGGCATACGGGGTCAATGAGACAGGCCAGGTTGTGGGCGGCTCGCTTTACGAGGAAGACAACTTTAACTACCTGGGTTTCCTCTGGCAGAACAATACCATGAGCAGCCTCGGCACGCTGGGTGGAGGAGACGACAGCTTCGCTTACGCAATCAACGACGACACCACCATCGTAGGCCATGCCCAATCCGGTGACGACTCCGATCTCGCCGTCAAATGGGTCAATGGAGCGATCTCTGATCTGGGCACGCTGCCCGGCGGAGGCGAAGCGACTGCTTATGACGTGAATGATGCAGGAGAGATCGTCGGTAGAGCCTCCGCGAGCGGCACGAGCTGGGGCGTCCTGTGGCTTCCGGCGCCCAACTATGGCCTGGAAGCGGGGATCCATAACCTCACCAACGGCTATACCAACAGCGAGGCAAACGCCATCAATTCGCATGGGCAAATTGTAGGAACGGTCCAAATTGGTGGCAGCAATGTCCCGTTCATCTGGGAATTGGGCGAGTTGAAACTGTTACCCAATCTACTCCCACCCGACTCCGGTTGGGAGTTGTTAAATGTTCAGGACATCAACGACGCGGGCCAGATTGTTGGCACGGGCACGTACAACGGCCAGCCGCGCGCCTTTCTGCTGACTCCCGTCCAATCCTGGACGATCATGTTCTACATGGCCGGGGACAACAATCTCGGCGACACCTATCCGCGCATCTTCAACCACCTCGAAACCCACGCCGATACCCCCAACGTCAACCTGCTCGTTCTCTGGGACAACCAGGCCAATGGGGACTCCGGTTACTATGAAGTCCAGCATGATGCCGACCCCCACAACTACGCCGCCTACACCGAAGGCGACAACTTCTGGTCACAAGGGGAATTGGACACCGGCTCACCCCTCACCCTCTCCGACTTCGTCACCTGGGGCATTCAGAACTATCCGGCCGACCACTACGCCCTTGTCCTCGACGACCACGGCACGGGTCTGGGTGGCGGCTTGTGCGACGGCCCTGGCTCTGGATGCTCGACTTCCAAGATGTCCCTGGCCGAGATGAAGCTTGCCCTGGCAACGGTCTACGACCAGACTGGGGAAACGATGGACGTACTCTACATGGCCATGTGCCTGATGGGAATGATCGAGGACGCCTACCAGTTCCAGGAGTATGGGGACTATTACGTCGCCAGCGAGAATATCCAATTCGCCTATTCGAACTATCTGATCGGCCTGGATGCCAGCCTCTCACCCGCCCAACTGGCCACCCTCTTCGCCAGCAACTACGCCGCAGAGCGGACGGCCAGGAATGGCGCCTTCACCATCTCCGTGGTGGACATCGCCCAACTCCCCCCGCTGGTGGACGCCGTTGATCAACTGGCCGAAGCCCTGCTGTCCGAGATTGACGTGGTATCCCCCACCCTCTTCAGCCTGGCGAGCCTCGTCCAGCGCTTCGACAACCGGGCGCCCGGCGGCATCACCCCCGCCGACACTTATGCCGACCTGTACGACCTGACCAGCCTGATCGCCCAAAACCTGAGCGGCTACCCCGACATCGTTGCCGCCGCACAGGCGGTCATGGAGGCGGTGGATACGGCGGTGATGTACGAGGCCCACGCCAGCACCCCATCTACCAACCTCGACAACAGTCACGGCGTCTCCATCTTCTTCCCTGCCAATCCCAGCAGTTTCTACTACGGCGATAACAACGACTTCGCCGCCGGGACGGATTGGGGCAACCCGCCGCCCACGCCCGGCGCGGGGCAGGCGGGCACAGGCCCATCAGGGGATGGCATTGATTGGGGCCCCATGCTGGTCGAGTACATCACCCTGACCAACCCGGACGGTGAGGACGACGCCACCCCGCCCGAACCCGTTGCCAAAGCCGTTGACCTCTTCTCCATCTTCCTACCCGTCATCGTCCGGTAATTCGATCATTCATGGTCAGCAACGCCGCCTTCACCGTCACTCCCGCCAAAAGAGCTGACAGGTCTCCCAAGACCTGTCAGCTCTACCCGTTTGTGTTATGCTTGCGCGCCAAGACCTGACAGGTTTCTAAAAACCTGTCAGGTCTAATACAACCAGGAGTGCAAGTATGACTGACAGCCCGCAGCAGCTACCGCTCACTTTCTCCTCCCACCACAACCAATCCCTCTTTTCTGACCATTACCTGGACGAGATTTTGCGCCGCAGCGACAACTGGCGGCCGGCCATCCCCCAGGCGCAGGTCTTCCTGGCCTGGCTGCGCGACCTGTATGCCCAGGAAAAGGAGCAGTTGGCCCATTACAACGAAGACCAGTTGGAAGACAAATGGTTCAAGCCCATCTTCGCCCAATTGGGCTACGACCATTGGGAGGGGCAGGCGGTCATCCCCGGCTGGCAGGGCAGCATTAAAAAACCGGACTTTTTCTTTTTCCCCGATGCAGCGGCGCGGCACACGGTCGTGACGGACGCGGACGGCCGTTACAACTTCAACGGTGTGGCGGCGGGGACGTATGGGGTCACGGCCGTGCTGCCCAATGGCCTGACGGCGCAGAGTGGCCCGGCGGTGGTGAGCAATGAGCGGGGGGCGGTTGTAGGGATTGCGGCCGTGGAGGGGAGTGGGTTTAGAGTGTATTTGCCGGTGGTGGTACGGCCGTAAGTGTAATGAAAACTGGTGCAGGACAGTTAACGATCCTGCACCAGTTTGTGCGAGAGGTCAAGAAACCGGTAGGCTCAAAACTGAGGCCAAAGAATCGCCATCAACCTTTTTCATTCGATTAGCCTCAGGGACAGCTTGAGGCAAGCGTGTTAAAACAGAAGAATATGGTTTAGACACCCAAGGATTATGATACAAACGCACGTCTGCATGGGGAATGCTAAAAGGGAAAAGCTGAGTTGCCAATAATACTGCACTAACCCTTGTGTTGCGCGGACCTGCATAGCTTGTCCATAATCCATCAGGAATTCTTGACATCTCTGAATTCACAAGTTTAGAGGAGGAAATTTGAGTGCAGTCTATGGTGAATTGTCCTCTGCCAAATAAAGCCTCCATAATATCAATTTCATCAATGTGTTCAAGAACATTCACCGCCACAACAAAGGGGAAAGATAATTCTCCATATTTGTTGGCTTTCTTGCTGATTGCATCACGGATGGGTGAACTGAGATCCATTTTTTGAAAGTCTGTGCTTAATGCTCCAATAGGACGCGCAGTTTTTTTGTTTCTTGCGCCTGGTTTTTTTGGTATTGGCTGGAACTCGATCACCCATCCATCACACTCAAACAGCCAGGATGGGATAGCGTCCATTCCACCAATTTCATAGAGTGTCATAACCTCATCAGGATCAAGATGGGAAAGACGTTCATTGAGAAAGGTAGCTATCTTACTCGCTGGCGGTTGGGTTTGTGGGACACCTTCTACCTCTAACCATAAGAAGAAGTCAGATGTGTTTACTTTGCGGTTTATCACATCATAAACAGTGTTAACTCTGGATCTTGCGGCAGCTTCAGCTGCTGATTCCTTGGTAGCAACTAGCGCTTCAAGATAAAAAGGCTCACCGCTCATTGGTTCCACCAGGAAATCAGGCCTTTTCTCGGTACCCGGAATAGTTGGGTGAACAACGATGTTACAACCGAGCAACAGTAAGGTTTCATGAAGAATTAGCTCAAAAAATGCTGAGTGATGTTGAGTATCGATATTAGAGCGAAATCTAGCCCGCAATTCTCGCTGTTCCTGTCTGGGATAGTGCGTGAACCAGGACTCTAATTCGTGACGCACCTGATCAAAACCGTCTCTTGCGGTACGGTTTATGAAGGCAAATATCGAGTCACCATATTTTGCTGGTTCATGATCCGTTCTTTCAAACTGATCAAATAGTTTCATAATTCACCCAAGTTGCTACCTTAACATTGCGATGTCCATGAGAAATCCTTAAAGTTGAAA
>JAHDWK010000010.1 GCA_023382655.1 Anaerolineae bacterium
ACACCGATTCGGAGGTTTATCTATTCCTGTTTTATAAGTTTAGTCAGTCAATCAGAGGAAACATGTTTTAACATGTTTTATTGATAGTTTTATTGATAGCCTGCCAATTCATTGGCAGCAATTAGATAGCCTGCCAATTCATCCCCAAAATGAATTTTGGGGCTAAGAAGGAAACATGTTAAAACATGTTTTATCGGATAGCCTGCCAATTCATTGGCTAAAAAGGCGTTTGGTCGCTATCGGTTAGCCAATATTCGGGTCCGGTTTCAGCCACAATTTTAGGTACAAAATCTGGTTTGAGGCCATCGTCGGGCGGCCCCTCGTCGAATTCATTCATCCGCTCCAGCCAACTGTTGGTGGTTTGCTGCTGGTGATGGTTTTTCTGGTTTTGCACGTAGGCAATAGCCCGTCCTTTTTGCCCCTCACCCACAGTAAAAACCCCATAACCGCGCTGCCAGTTGAACTGTTCGTCCATGATGCCAGCATGGTTCAAATCGAAAGCGCTGGCTCCTTTGAGGCATTTGACGACGTAGGCAACAGCATGTTTGGGTGGGATGGAGGCGACAAGATGGGCGTGGTCGAGCCAGCCATCGGCGGCGTAGATGCGGACATCGAGTTCGCGGGCTTTGCGGATGAGGTAGGGATACAGTCGCCGTTCGACGGCAGGGGTCAACCAGGGTGTTCGGTTTTTGGTGGCCCACACCAGATGATAATAGGTTCGCCAAAATGGCATTGTGTCCTCCTTTGCCCCAAAATTCATTTTGGGGCTATGTATTGAAACATGTTAAAACATGTTTTCTGGTTAGCCACCGATTTCAATCGGCGGCCAGATACATAGACAAAATAACCTCTCGTTTGCCGGCGGCGTGCGGATTTTGCTCCGCGTAATGGCTTTCCAGCAGTCGCGCCGGGATATTGGTTTGCAAAATAGCCATTACTTTCAGTGGGTTAACTGCTTCCGTTCCCAATCCACTCACCGCATTCAAAGCGGTTTTGGTCGTCTGTTTCGGCAAGCCCCCTTCTTCCAGGCGGGCAATCACCGTCCGGGCGTACTGTTCCTGATCATCGGTCAACTGCTGCGTCTGCTTAAACAGCACCTTCAAAATGCGTAAAAGCTGGCGGCCGCTGTCCTGTCCGCGACGGGTAGTTGACTCAATCAACTCCTCGGTGGTGGCATAAATAAACGCCTCTTTGTTTTTATCCAGCAAGTCAAAATAAGCAGCGGGTAGTGGTTGTCGTTTCTCACCGGTCAGGCTTTCCAGCAGGCCAGCCGCGCTCATAAAATCCAATTCCACACTTTCCTCGGCCAGTGTCGCCAGGAAAAATTTCTGCACCTTGCCGCGCCGAAAATAAGTCACCAGTGAATCAGGCTGGCGGCCGCTCTGTTTGCCAGAACGCGCCTTTTTGGGCAGCCGTTTGATTCTGGCGAACAAATCGGGGTCTTTGTCCCGAATCTCTTTAATCAGCGTGAGATATTTCAATTCCGTGTCATCTTCCTCATCTTCGCCCGTCACCGTCTTTTTGGAGACCAATCGGTTAAACAGTTCATGGGAGCCGACCGGTTCTCCTTCGGTGAGCAGGGCGGCATCACCGCCAAGCAGCGTCAGGAAGGCGTTGATCTTGGCTTCGGCCGCTTCTTTGAGCTTGATTTCATCATTGGCCTGGCGGGTGGGGAAAAAGTTAAAGGTGTAAATGGTGTCGAAGGTTATGTCTACCCGGTTAATGCGCCCGACGCGCTGCATGAGGCGGGTGGGGTTCCAGGGAATATCATAGTTGATGATCACGTTGGCGCGGTGCAAGTTGACCCCTTCGGACAGCACTTCGGTCGAAATCAAGATACGGTAATCATTCTGGGGATGGCGGGCTTTGGCATCGAAGTTTTGAATGACAATCTGCCGTGTGGCTTCGCCGGAACCGCCGTGGAAACAAAGGGCCTGGTTGGGGTGGTTTTGGTTAATGTGGTCGGTGAGGTAGACGGCCGTTTCCTTCGACTCCATAAAAAGAATCAGCTTGTTTTCGCGCAGCAATTTGTTCTGTTGCAGTTTGGCTAACAACGCTAACAGCTTAGGATCGCGGTCTATCTGCTGCCACAGCTTTTTAACCTGCTGCAAAATTTCCCAATCGCGGCGTAAGTCATGCCAAAATTCATCCCGGAACATGCTGCTGTCAAATCGCTCTGCTTTACCCTCTTCCAGTAAACGCTGCACCGCGTCATCGTCATCATTTTCTAGCAGCTCAAAAATCTTCTGCGTGTGTTTCTTGCTCAGATAAACATTTCCCTTCTCAAACTCAGCCATAAACAGTTCATAGGAGCGAATAAACCGGTCAACGGAGTTGCGGAAAGCGAAGAAACTGCTTTCCAACCGCTTAACCAGCAAGATTTTCATAAAGCGTCCCATGTTGCGCTGCGACTGTTCTTCCAGTTGATCCAGCTTGCCCTTGTAATACAACAACGGCGTGTAACGAGCATAACTGAACTGCTGTGAAACAAGTTCAATGGTGCGGTTAAAAATGTCGTCCTCTTGCTCATTGAGTTCGTAAAAGAGCGGTTCCGGGTTATTCACTTCGGGGAATTTAAGATTCTGCGCGGCCAAATCTTTGCCAAAATAGCGCACAATTTCGGTCCGGGTGCGCCGCACCATCAGGTATTTCAATACTTTTTCCCGAATCTCATGGGCATTTTCGCGCACCACGCGCAGATATTCAGCGTTGTCTTTTTGCCGGTCTAACCCTTTCAGCTTTTTCTGCAACTGGCCAAAGAAGGTTTCCAGGTCGGGCAAATTGGGGATGCTGCTTTTGCGCGCGTTTTGGAACAGCTTGATCTGGCTGAGAATATCTTTGGGTGAATTGTTGTAGGGGGTGGCTGTGACTAAAATCACCCGCTTGCCCCGGCAGATTTCGGCCAGCTTTTCATAGGTCATATTGGTTTCGGTTCTAAAGCGGTGGGCTTCGTCAATAATAATATTGGTGTACTTTTCTGTACCGCCAGCCAGAATATCGTCCAGTTTGCCCACCGATTGATAGTCGGCCGGGACGCGAAAGTCGGAAAAGGCGTTGGGCCAGGAGCCGGGGTTGTCTCTATCTAGCAAAACAGGGGGCGCGATGATGAGGGTACGGCCGTCTAGCTGTCCGGCTAACAGCGTAGCAATATAGGTTTTGCCCAACCCCACCACGTCAGAGATGAAGACGCCGCCATACGCTTCCAAAATCTTCTTGGCGTTTAAGACGGCCTGCTCCTGATATTCCAGTTTCATGAACTTTTCGGGCAGGTAGTCGGCAAACAGTTCATCTGATTGGCTGAGTTCATCTTTGAAATATTCATAGAGGAATTTTAGATAAAGGTGATAAGGGGGAATCTCTTGATTAAGCCATGTTTTCGTTTCGATGGTCTCAATATATTTTTCGCTGATGTCTACAGCATTTGCCCAGAGTTCCTCAAATTTCTCCCTGGCAAAGCGATAGTCGGCGCTGTTCTTCAACTCCACGTTGAATTCCAGATTGTCCACCAGGCCAGATTGGGTGAGATTGCTGGAACCTGTAATCACGCGGCCTACATCCCGGTCGCCTTCGGGGAAGGTAACAATATACAGCTTGGCGTGGATTTTTTGCGAGGGATAGACCTTAATCTCCAGCTTGCCGCTTTTGATCCAGGCAATAAAGCGGGCAACCCCCTGCTCCGTCTGGGCATCATCGGGTGATTCTTCCAGCTCTTTTTCCACCAGATCAGCATATACCTGCCGGGCTTCTGAGTGGGAAAAGATGAATTCAAGCTGCTGGGCGCGTTGGGCGTTGGTAATCAGGTCATAGGTGCGCTGGTCGGTGCTGATGCCGATCAAGATTCTGTTTTTTCGGTTTGTTCTAAAGCGTGATGAATGGCATGAAAGCCGCTGGTGTAGAAGTAGCCTACTAGGCAATCAAAGAAGCGCGCATCTTTGATCAGAATATTGAATCTATCTTTCAGGCTTTGGTTGTTTTCGTTGGTAATGAAGGTAAGGTCTGTGGTCATGCGCAGATTTTACCTGCTAATCTAGATTTAGGGGTACGTTTTCCTGGCAACGGCCGTTGCTGCCCACCCTTTTGCAAGCAGCCTCATATTGGGGAAAGAAGAATTGGATAGCTAACGGTTTACGAGTAATGGCTTACGGTTTGAGCCTGGTAACCGGATGCTGCCAGGGTGAGGAGCAACAACTGCCCCAGGCCGCGAGGCAGGTGTTGGGGGTCGAGGTATTCGTCCAGGCGGTGCGCGTGATGGGATTCGGCCAGGCCAATACACACGGCCGTATACCCCTCACTGAGCGGTACATTGGCGTCGGTGCTGCTGGCAATGAGACGTGGGTGGGCGCAGCCGACGGCTTGCAGCGCCGCCACCGCCCATTGCACCAGGGGAGCATCCGCCGCCAGAGCACCGGCGGGCCGGTTGCCAATCAGTTCCATACTCACCCGCACATCCCGGCGTTTGTTCGCCTGTTCGATGATCTGGCTCACGGCCGTGACCAATCCCTCCAAGTCCGCCGGTGATTCTGAACGCAAATCCAGCAAACCGCTGGCCGATTGAGCAATTGAGTTAATGGAAGTTCCCCCTTCAATCACCCCCACATTGTAGGTTGTCTTGGGAGTTTTGGGCACGGTCAGCCGGTCAATGGCCACGATGAGCCGTGCCAGTTCATGCACCGCGCTGCGCACGCCAAAGTTGCCCCAGGAGTGGCCGCCGGGCGTCTCTACCGTCAACTTAAAGCGGCGCACGCCAATACCCTGGTGCGAAATCTGCCCATACAGCCCGCCCTCAACGACAATGTAGGTAGCGCGCGAACCAAATCGGTCTACCACCGCCCGCATCCCGCGCAAGTCACCCAGCCCCTCCTCCCCTACATTCGCCACAAACCAGAGGTCAGCGGCCAAAGGCAGTGCTGCCTCGCACAAAACCCGTGCCAGAGTGATAACGCCCGCCACGCCCGTTGAGTTATCGGCAATACCAGGGCCGTAGACGAAACCGCCGTCGCGCCGCACCGCCAGGTCTGTTTCGATGGGGAACACTGTGTCGCTATGCGCAGAAATGATGACAGGGGGATGGGTGGGATGGGCAGCGGGCAGACGGCCAAACACATTGTGCAGTTCATCTTGGGCCACATCTTGCAGGCCAACGGCCGTCAACTCCTGTTCAATAAAGGCTGCCCGCGTCGCCTCGGCAAAGGTCGGCGCGGGAATTTGCTGTACAGTAACCGCCAGGTCAACAACCTGTTCACTCATCTGGTGAAAGGCGGTTAACAGGGCTTGTACGGAGGGACGCGCTGCCAGTGTAGGAATAGAATTCATGCCAAACAGGGGTCTTTTGTAGGGGCGTGGCCTTGTGCCCGCCATCACCCGGCGATTACCAGGGCAACCACAAGGGTCGCCCCTACCCAAGCGGACGAATCAACAAGATGCCGATCAAACTGATAATTAAACCAATGTGCAAAAACAAATTACTTTCCACAATCCAAAAGCCCTGGAAAAACTGCAACACCAGGTTCAAGATGATGAAAGCCAGCCCAATCAACGGCAGCAAACCCGGATACTTCGCCAGAAACTCGCTCAATGTGTCCAGTAGTTTGTTCATTAGCTACCAACTTTGCCCAGAAGTTCAACTTCTCTGAGGAAGTTGAACTTCTCATACTAAACTTGATACGGTTCAAAATATGGTATCAGGCGATGGGGCAAACGTCCATAAACTCGCACCCCGTCCTGCCCATGCTCCTCGCTGTCCACCTGACCGCGTTCATACATCATGGACAACAAATCACCCCGCTGATACGGCAGCAGCACCGAGATGGGCGTCAACAGCGCCACCATCGCCGCTTCGATGGCTAACAGCAGTGCCTCCATCCCTTCGCCGGTGAGGGCGGAAATGCGTACAGTGGGCACGGTTAAATCCAGAATCGTCTCAATGTCACTGTCGGCCGGAAGCTGATCTATTTTGTTCAGGGCCACCACCATGGGCAGATGGTCTACCTCCAGTTCGGCCAGGGTATCTTCCACCGATTCCACCTGAGCCACCACATGCGGGTGCGTGGCGTCCACCACATGCAGCAGCAAATCGGCGTCCCGAATTTCCTCCAGGGTAGCACGGAAAGCGGCCACAATCTGGGTGGGCAGCTTTTGGATGAAACCGACGGTATCGGTAAAGAGAACTTCACGGCCGTTGGGCATCACCACCTTGCGCGTCGTTGGGTCCAGCGTGGCAAACAACATGTCCGCCGACAACACATCCGCGTTGCTCAGTTTATTAAGCAGCGTAGATTTACCGGCATTGGTGTAGCCTACAATGGCGACAACGGTCAATTCCGTTTGCTGCCGTTTCGTGCGCGCCGCATCACGCCGGGCGCGCACCGTCTCCAAATCTTCTTTGATGGCGCTGATGCGGCGGCGAATTTCGCGGCGGTCTACTTCAAGCTGGGTTTCACCAGGACCGCGCACACCCACGCCGCCACTCACGCCCCCGCCAGCGCGCCCACCGGCCTGCCGCGCCAGATGTGTCCACATGCGCGTCAGGCGAGGCGCCCGGTATTCTAATTGGGCCAGTTCTACTTGCAGCTTGCCTTCACGGGTGTGGGCGTGTTGGGCGAAGATATCCAGAATGAGGGCGGTACGGTCAATGACCTTCACTTCCTCGCCAAAGATCTCTTCCAGTTCACGCTGGTGGCGCGGCTCCAATTCATCATCAAAAATAACGACGTTGGCGTCTAGTTCTCCTACCAGCGTTTTGACTTCTTCGACTTTACCGGCGCCAATGTAGGTGGCGCTGTCCGGTTTGTCCAGCCGCTGGCTCGTTTGGCCGACCACATCCAGCCCGGCAGTATCGGTCAGGCGCGCCAGTTCTTCCAGGCTGTCATGCAAGTTGAGCAACGGCCGTATCCGCTTAAACTCCACGCCCACTAAAAAGGCGCGTTCACGTGGTTCGTTGGTTGGGTATGTTTTATGTGTAATAGTCTCCTCCGTTATTCGTAATCCGTCATCCGTAACCCGTAATCCGTTTTCGGCATACGGATCACGGAATACGGATCACGGGTCACGTCTATTCAGAAAGGCCAGTAATTCGCAGCGTCGGGGGATGTTCGACCACAAATTCGTAAACGATGTTTTGTTTGGCCCCAGCGACCAAAGGAAGATGCCATTCCAGATGGTTCAAATCGGACTGCTCGGTGGGTGTGGGGCGGGCGCTTTCCAGGCGCACCTTGATCTGTTCGTTGCGGGCAACAGGGATGTGGTCGTGCAGTTCCACAGTTACGGCCGTGCCCAACAAATTCTCCAGCTCAATCTCATAACCAAAACGGGTACGGCGCACATCACGCAACATCTTTTTATCCACTTCTCGCTTGCTCAATTCGCGCTCGACGGTGATGCGCTCTTCCACGCCCAGCAGCAGTTCCAATTCACCGCCGGTGGGTGTGTATTCCAGGTTGGTACGCCCGATAAACTCGTCCCCCACAAACAGGCTGGCCGAACCGGCCAGCAGCGGCCCACTGCCACTGTTGGTAATGGTCGCCCGGCGATATACCGCATCGGTATGTTTGGGCACACAAAGATAGTCCAGTTTGGGATCAAGCTGAAGCTGCTGCAAGGTGGTTTTGTGCGGCGAGCCATCGCTGGGGATGTCGGCGGGGTTAGGGACGTGGAAGGTCACGGCCGTGCCTTCACTGCTGGCAGCAGCGGTGACAATCTCCGCCTCTTTCATTTGCATTTCTGCTTCTGGCACGGCAAAAGTATCGGCGGCGGCCATGGCCGCTACCGCCATCGGCGCGGCGGCTCTTTGCATACGGGGCTGCGGCACAGGCGGTGGCATATACACATCCAGATACCAGGGGTATAGTTCCGGCAATTGCTGGTTGAGCGCCGGGCGGGCCGTGGAGACGCTGAGCTGCACGGCCGTCCAATCCTGCCCCGTCTGCTGCGTAATCTGCGCCATATAACTCAGTTCCACCGTCTGCCCCGTTTCTGTTTGCCGCAGCCGGGCATCATACAACGGCTGCCAGCCGGCCTGATGCACCACATAGGTGACTTCGGGTCGGAATGTACCTGCCGCCAGTACCTCAATCTCCACCACCGCCTGATGCCGTTCGCGGGGGCGGGCGGAACGCATCTGGTTCAGTTCATTTTGCAGCTTTTGCAGGCGGCGTTTCAGGTCGCGTTCTTGTTTCTTCAGGTCGCGCACGGCCGTGCGCATCTGCACATCCTGGTCGCGTAAAAAGTCCAGTAAATTGGCCTGGTCGGTGACGGTCGTGCGGCCACGAGACAACCCTTTGGCAAACTCCACCGTCGCCGCCCGCAGCCCATCCAGGTACTTGCCATGCTCCTGCCAACGGGCCATCTCGTCGGCCAACACCTGCATCTCGTCCTGCGTCTGCTCAATTTGCTGCTCCAGGTCACGCGCCTGAGCCACCGGCGTTTGTTCATAATAACGACGGGCTACATCCACACTTTGTATGCGCACCCGCGCCGTACCCTGCCCGGCTACGCGCACCGATTCCGGCTCTAACACCAGGGGCAGTTCATCCACCAGCAGCCGGTGATTGCCCGGTTCCAGATCGCAGTCGGCTACGGCCGTGACCCGCGCCCGATCAGGATACACTACCACCCGCTCTACCGTTGCTTCCAATAAGATGTCCATTGATTGATCCTGTTGTGTAGTAAACAGTGAACAATGATCTTTATACCGCCCACTGCTTACTGCCCACTTTACATGCCCCACATCGGCTCTTTCAACCACAGCGGCAGTTCAATATGAAAGGTGCTGCCGGGGCAACTCTCTTCGTCATGCCCGGCGCTTTGCGCCCAAATCTGCCCACCGTGCGCTTCGATAATGCCTCTGGCAATGGGCAGCCCCAGGCCAGGGCCACCCCCTTTGAAATTGGTTTTGCTGGAGGAGTGAAGGCTGGCGTCGGCGGCGCTGCCAAATTTCTCAAAGATCATCTCCAGATTTTCAGCGGCGATACCGATGCCGGTATCCGTTATTTGAATATCCAGAAAGCCACCCATCTCATCGGACGATTCATCCTGGCGGGTGGGCACGGCCGTAACCGTCACCCGGCCCCCATCCGGCGTATATTTCAGCCCATTCATCACTACCTTGGTCAGCGCCTTCTTCAACTTTTCTTCGTCACCAAAAGTACTCGAAGGGACGCCAAAGGGCAAAATCACCAATTCCACCTGCCGTTCGGCAAAATGTTTATTCAGACTGTCCGCTAACATCAACATCAGCCGTTCCAGGTTGATTTCCCGGTACTTAATCTCAAACGACTTCAAATCAAGCAACGAGACATCAATCAGGTCGCCAATTACCTCCCGCATCCGCCGAAAACCGTTGTTAAAACCATCCAGATACACTGTCAGGCGGGGCTCGCTTTTCAATTCCGCCCGCAAAATGTTGGCATACCCCTCAATAATCGTCAACGGTGTTTTTAATTCATGGGCGGCCACAGCAATAAATTTGGTCTTCGTCTCTTCCAGGCGGTCTTCCTGGCGGCGCAATTGCACCATATGTTCAATCAAGTCGGCGCGCTGCATATCGGTGGCTAACTGCGAGGCCTCGATGACGGCATAGGTGAGGAAATCGTCCAGTTGGCGCATGGCGCGCAATGTTTCCTGGGGTGGGAACTGCCTTTCCAGGCGGGCGATAATCTCCTGTTTCAGTACGCGCAGCACCACCAGCCAATCATACGCTCCCCGCGCATCATGTCCAATGCTTGTCAGCGCCCAGGATTGCACATTGGCTAACTGCATTTCCGGCAGCGCGGTGACGCTGTCCGCCAGCAGCGCCAGGAACTCAAAAAGATCATCTTCGTCCACCAGCATGTTGGGTGCGCGGCGCAGCGTGGCGCTGCACAACACGGCCGCATTCTGGCGTAACCACAGATTCAAACCTTCAGCCACAAGGCGTCTCCTCAACGGCCGTCCGGTCATACCGGATGGCGTTGGCGCGGGCAAAACGGCGCAGGGCGGTCAGGGCGCGTTCGCTGTACCAGCGGTACCGCTCTGACTTGGGTAAATCGTGCTGCGGGGCGGGCAGCAGGCCAAAATTGGCCTTCATCGGCTGGAAATGGCCGGCTTCGGCATGGGTCACATAATGACAAAGCGCGCCCAACATGGTGGTAGGCGGCAGGATGACGGGCAGTTGCCCCTTCAGCAGCCGGGCGGCATTCACACCCGCCAGCCAGCCGGTGGCGGCGTTGCCCATATAGCCTTCCACGCCGGTGATTTGCCCGGCAAAAAAGAGGTCGGCGCGGCCGCGATATTGCAGCGAGGGGTGCAACAACTGCGGCGCATTGATGTAGGTGTTGCGGTGCATCATGCCGTAGCGCATAAATTCAGCGTTTGCCAGGCCGGGAATGAGACGCAGCACGCGCTTTTGTTCACCCCAGCGCAGGTTGGTCTGGAAACCGACGATGTTGTACAGGGAACCGATCAGATTATCCTGGCGCAGTTGCACAACGGCATACGGCCGTGCCCCCGTGCGTGGATCCACCAACCCCACCGGGCGCATCGGGCCAAAGGCCAGCGCCTTGTCACCGCGCCGGGCAATTTGCTCAATGGGCATACAGCCCTCAAAAAAGTGGGGATCTTCCTGCTCAAACTGCTTCAAGATGATCGTTTCGGCCGTCAACAACGCTTCCTGGAATTGAAAATACTCCACTTTGTTCAGAGGGCAGTTGATGTAGTCTCCTTCTTCCTGTTCACCGCGATCATAACGGGAGTCGCGGAAGGCAACGGACATATCAATACTGTCTGCCTGCACAATGGGGGAGAGGGCATCATAAAAGTAGAGGTGCTGCTGCCCGGTCAATTCGCTGAGGCTGGCAGCCAGGGCAGACGAAGTGAGGGGGCCGCTAGCGATGATGGTGGGGGTGGGCGGCACGGCCGTGACCTCCTCCCGTACCAGTTCAATTAATGGATGGCTCTCAATCTTTTCCGTCACCCGCTGTGCAAAGAGGTCGCGGTCTACGGCCAATGAGGAACCGGCGGGCACGGCCGTTTCCTGGGCACAGGTCAATATCAATGACCCCAGGCCGCGCAGTTCAGCTTTAAGCAGTCCGGGCGCTTTGTCCGGTAGAAAAGAGCCAAGCGAATTGCTGCACACCAGTTCTGCCAGCCAGGCGGTAGCGTGGGCGGGTGTGTTTTGCCGGGGGCGCATTTCATACAAACGCACCGGTACACCCAACTCCGCTGCCTGCCAGGCTGCTTCGGCTCCCGCCAGACCACCACCAATAACGATCAACGCTGTATGCATGAGCGGGATTTTATCACACTCACCCAGGCAATAAAAAACGGCCGTTGCGGGGGCAACGCCCGTTTAGCCTTTCAAGCCAGACATCCAATTTTTCAAAAAAAATCGGATGTCTCACTGCTTAATTCCACACGCCCAACACTTCCGGTCCCCGATCCAGTTCCCAGGGATAGATGATGTAGGCGTCGGTGACAGCGGCGTAGTAAGTGGGTGTAACACCAGGATAAAGCGAGGTGGATGGTTTGTAGTGCAGCACACAGGTATCGGGCATCCCGCCAGCCGCATCAATGCGGTTAGCCACCGTGACCATATTCCGCCCTTTGGTCCAGACATCATCCACCACCAGCACCCGTCGCCCGGCAAGGGCCTCATCGGCCGGAAACTGGATAAATTCGGGAATGGCATATTTCTCTGGACCGGGAATTTGCAGGCCGGGGAAATCGGCCGGGAAACGTACAGAGGCCGTCAGGACATAGGTGATGTTGAGCGCCTCGGCGAGCAGCCCGCCCGGTATAATGCCGCCACGGGTGATAATGACCATACTGTCATAACGGCCGTGAATCTGCGGCGTTAGATAATCAATCAATTTGTCTACATCAGACCACGTGAGAACTTCACGACGCATGGGGTTCTCCTTCGTTGATAAAAATGCAGGCATACCCGGTGTGGGGTATGCCCGACGTGTTATGCTACCCGTTTGGGGGCGGACTGTCAACTTTCCGTGAGCCGTAATCCGAAGGCCGTAATCCGAAGGCCGATTACGGTTGGACAACCGGCAGCACCACATGGAAATGGCTGCCCGGCAGCACAGTTTCATCGTACCCGGCGCTTTCCGCCCATACTTTACCCTGGTGGGCTTCCACAATGCCACGCACAATCGCCAACCCCAAACCAGTACCGCCGCCTTTGAATTTAGTCTTGCCACTGGAATGAAGGGCTATTTGCCCGGTCTGGTAAAACTTAGAAAAGATCAGTTCGCGGGCATCAGGCGGAATGCCAATGCCGGTATCGCTGATGATGATTTCCACATAACCGGGCACGGCCGATGTTACGGCACCGTCAGCGCCCCCCGGCAACAGGGTGTGGGTGATGGTAATGCGCCCGCCGTCCGGCGTATATTTGATGGCGTTCAGCAGCAGGTGAGAAAAGACGGAGCGCAGCCCTTCCACATCGCCTTCAATGTCCGGTACGGCCGTCATTGGCTCCATCACCAGGAGCAAATTGCGCTGCGCCAGCACATCAGCCAATGAAAGATGCACCCGCTCTAACAAATGCCCCAACGAAAGCGGCTGAAAATGTAGCTCCAATGCCTGGTTGTCAATTTTAGCCACATTCAGCATGTTATTCACTACCTCATGCAAACGCAGCGCCCCTTGAAAAATGCCTGTCACCAGTTCACTGTGGTACTTGTTTTCGGCAACATCTTGCTCTTGCAGGAGCATCTGGCTATATCCTTTGATCGTCGTCAGCGGGGTGCGTAGTTCATGCGCCGCCACGTTAATGAAATCGCTCTTGGCCTGATCCAGACGCGCCAATTGAATAACGGCCTCGGTGCGTTTTTCCACTTCATAAGCGAGTTGGCGGTTGAACTGGTCAATGCGGTTATACAGTTCAGCATTGTGCAAAGCCACCGCCGCCTGCACGGCAAAAGTGGTAGCCGGCGTCGTATCTTCCTGGCTATAAGCTTCCTCTTGTTCCCGCACCAACGATAACATACCAATAACCACTCTTTCATGAATGAGCGGCACACCCAACCATGACCGGGCCTTGGGCAGCCCGGACACATGGGTCCAGTTTGGCTGTTTGGAGACATCTGGTATTACCAGTGGCTTTTGGGTGCGGTGAATCGTGAGGTAAATATCCTCTTCGTCGGTTGTGCCCAATGAGACACGTATTTGCAGTGGTTGGGTATCCGCCGGAAAGCCCCGTGCAGCCACAATTTCTAGTTCATTATTGTCGTGCAGCAATAGGGCGGCCCGATCATAAGGCACCACTGACGCCAACTGCTCCAGGATGTTGCCCAACACCTCTTCACGGTCGAGGGTGCCAGAGAGGGCCAGGCCAATTTCATACAAGGTTTCGGCCATATGCCGCCGCCCGGATTCACGCTGGTAAAGAACGGCATTACGAATGGCTACGGCCGTTTGTGCCGCCAATGATTGCAGAGCCAGAATGTGGTCGGCTTCAAAAGCAGCTACATCACGACTTTGAATGTCTAGCACCCCCATCAGTTTTTGCCCGGCTACCAGGGGGAGCGCCAGTTCGGAACGCATACGGGGTAACAAATTGGGGTCGATGCCGGGCAAATCGCACACGCCGTTATTGGCACAAATAATTTCTTGTCGCCAGGCCGCCGCGCCCATAGCCTGACGGCCGTCTAAATAAGCGCCGACGGTATAGGCGTGGGACACCGCACCAGCCTGGGTAAAGCGGGAAATGGCGAGGTCTTTTTCCAGCAGATACAGGCCCACATAATCAAACTGAAACTGCTGTTGCAGTAAACCCGCAATGCCCGCCAGCAAACTGTCAAAATCAGGGTTGGCGGTGATTTCCTGGCCTAAGGCGCCACTGGTTTCGGCCTGACGGCGCAACAAAGCAAGACGTTGAAAGGTACGGAAACGAGCCATCTCGATGATGAGGGTAATGATCACGGCCGTAATCATCAACCACACCACCAACCCACTCCCGGTAAAACGGGCCGCCAACCAGGCCACCACACTCAAGCCGGCTAATGCCGCCATAAACACCAGCAAAATTTCCAGCCAATGACCGGTGATAATCTTTGCCAGCCGCCGCAACCAGAGCTTCATGATTTATCCAGAAACCGGGTTATTGGCAGACACCCGGTTTCTACACTCAGCGAATCGTAATAGGAATCTCGTTTGATAGGGTATGGAATGTGCCTTGCCCGTTCAGGCAGGTTTGAAACCCATCAAAACAGACAACAGTACGCAAAGTATAATTGCCTGCCTCCGGTAAGGAAAGCCAGGAAGCCCAGGTTAGCCCTTCGGCGGGCATCACATCATTGTTACCGCCCCAATTGTTCTGGTACCACTGCACCCGGTCTACCCCATCTTTACGGGGCAAGACGCCGATGGTGGAATAAGGCACACCCGCACCAGACGTATTGGCGATTGTCCACTCATACCAGACCTCACCGTTTACTGTAGGGTTGGTGCGCCAATCTTGCAGCACAAAACTGGTGGCAGTCAGTCCCCGGTGATTACCCGGTTGGGGGCCAGGCGGCGGGGCGGGTGTATTGGTCGGTGGTACCGGTGTGGGTGTAGCGGTAGGTAAAATGACCGGGACAGGTGTGTTGGTTGGGGGCACGGCCGTCGGTGTTTCGGTGGGCACGGCCGTCTCTGTGGGGATGGGCGTGTCGGTTGCGGGAATGGTAGGTACCGGCGTTACGGTGGCCGGAATGGCGCTGGTGACAGTAGCCAATGCTGCCGGTGGTTGCTCGGCGATCTGCGTGGCCGGTACGGCCGCGCTTGTAGTTATGGCGGCTACTGTGGCCGCCACGGATGTTTCAACATTTTGAGTGGGGACGGCTACGGCCGTGCCTGTCGCCGCTGCCTCAACCGGCTGTTCCGCTTGCAGCCCCAGATACAACAAAACGCCCCCCGCCACAAACAGCAAGAGGGCTAAGAGTGAAATACCAATCAATAATGTGCGTGAATTGTTCATAAACTATTGTACCAATCCTTGCCGGGCAAGGCACAACTCACGCTAGTGCCAGGCAAGGGAGTATCCACCCCCGGTCAGTCTTTAGCCAGTCACAGCGGGTATACCCTTTGCCCGACGTACCGAACCCTGTTATGTCAATTGACATTTTGCGGTAAAAGGCGCACAATGTACACATTATCAGTCACCCCAAACCAGGAGAGATTTAGATGGAATCAGCAACCGAAACCAGCCGCCCGGCTATTTTGGAAAAAGCATGGATGCACCACGCAGAACTGGACACAAATGCCGACAAGTTGAATAAACGCCATGTGAGCTTGCGTAAGTGGGTGGCTATTCTGGGCATAGTAGCTACCATTTTGGCTATTGTTACCAATGTTTACAGTCCCGGGTTCGACATTGCACCGCAGGCTGTTTTGAAGGTGCTATTGATTCTGACGCCGTTGGGTGGTTCAATACTGGCAGCTTATACGAGTCGGGAATTAGGTGACGGCCGTTGGCTGGCAATGCGCGCCGGGGCTGAAGAGATCAAAAAAGAAATTTATCTTTACCGCACCGTATTGAAGCATTACCCCGATCGCAACAAATGGCTCAGCAACCGGCTGGCTCACATTCAGCGCCAGGTATTCAAAGCCAGCGGGCGTAAACTAGACACTGAACCCTACAAAGGCGTTTTGCCCCTCTACTTCTCTCCAGATGATCCCAATAGTGACCCTGGTTTTACTGACCTGACACCAGAGGAGTACGTGCGTTTCCGGCTGCAAGAACAGTTATCCTGGCATGAGGGGCGTATTGTGCGGCTGAGCAAAGGCAAGCGCAACCTGACGATTGCTATTTTGTTGATGGGCGGCGCCGGCTCGTTGCTGGCGGCATTGGGCGGCCCATTTGCTGTCTGGGTGGCCCTGACCGCTTCACTCACCGCCGCCCTGACCGGCTGGGAAGAGCTGCGTAACCGCGAAACAACCATTGCCAATTACAGCAAAGTAAAGTTGGAATTGGCTATCATTCGGGATTACTGGTACGGCCTGTCCAGCGCTGAACAAACAGATTCGGAATTTTACAAAATGGTGCTGGCCACCGAAAATCTGATGTTTGCCCAAAATAGCGAATGGCTGCGCTCGATGCAGGAGACATTGGCGGGCGCTGAAGATGAAGAAAAAAAGCTGGTAGAGGAAATGATACAGGTGTCAGCCTCTGCACACGCCGAATTGCAGAAAAAATTACTCGCGGAGTCACAGGTCGTCTTTGCCCAGACCACAGAACAGCTATCAGCGGTTGCTGCTGACGCGGCGGCCACGGTGTCCGGCATGGTCACGGCCGTGTCCAACGAAGCCCTGGCGCTCAACCAGACAATAGGCGAATCGGTAGACGCGGCGGCCAGTGAAGCAGCGGCCGCCCGCCTGGCTATGGAAAGCAGCCGGGACGCGGCGCTGCAAGAAGCGGCCGCCTGGCGCGAAACAGCCCAGGATAGTGCCACTGCTGCCGTCGCCCAATCCGCCACCGTCCGCGAAGCGGCCGCCTCTGAAGCCACTGCCTGGCAGGAAACGGCCCAAGAGACGGTAGACATGGCCGTCGCCCAATCCACTGCCGCCCGTGCCGCCACCGCCGCCGAAGCCATCGCCTGGGGGCAAACGGCGCAAGAAGCCGTAACAATGGCTACCGCGCAATCGGCGGCCGCCCGCGAGAGTATGGCCGAAACGGCCGAAGCGGTCGCCGCTGAAGCGGACGCCAACCGTCTGGCCCTGGAAACCAGCCGAGACATGGCGCTGGAAGAGGCAGGCGACTGGCGCGAAGCAGCCGTGGAAAGCGCCGCTGAAGCTGTCGCCCAATCTATCGCCGTGCGGGAAGGGACGGCGGCCGTTGTGGCTGCCGAAACGGCCGCCTGGTCAGAGGCAGCCCAAGACGCGGTAGACACGGCCGCTGCCCAATCTGCTGTCGCCCGTGAAGCTGCCGAAACGGCCGTAGCCGCTGAAGCTGCCGCCTGGTCAGAGGCAGCCCAAGACGCCGTAGACACAGCCGCCGCCCAATCAGATGCCGCCCGTGAAGCTGCGGCAGCCGAAGCCGCCGCCTGGGGGGAAACCACCCAAGAGGTTGTAGATAAGGCCCTGGCAGAGGCAGCCGCACTGCGCATGCAAGCAGGGGAACAGATCAAGTTTGCCGTCAATTTTACGCCTGTGACGACAGCCCTGGAAGATGTGGGCACGGCCGTGCAGGAAACATGGGCCAACGTCGTTTATGAAGCTGTACCGGACATCAAGTACCCCATTCAGTTCACGCCGGTGGAAACAGACGGCCGTGAAAATGGGGAACCGGCGGCCATATCAGATACGGCCGTAGACGATGCTGTAAATCGCCTGTTAGAGAAAGGTGTACAGGTGGCCGACGAGGCCATCAAGCAGGCATTAGCCCAGGCAGCACAAGAAGAAGAGAGTTAATGGAGACCAACTTATGGCCGACGAAATAAAAGAATCCACAGTCCAAACAGCAGAGGGCGCAAATGGCAAAGGGACGGCCGTGCGCAAAAAAAGCACACCAATTACCCCCGCCATCACCCCACCCACCGGTCAGGCAGCTGCCACCACCCCCACAGAGCCAGCGTCATTAGAGCAAATTGACGATATGACATTGCAGAAACTCTTTGAAGATACCCGCGACCTGGCTGACAAAGGGCCGGCAACCCGTCCCCATGCTTTTGTGGTGATGCCCTTCGGTAAAAAGAAAGGGCTTGAAGGCCAGACACTTGATTTTAATGCCATCTACACCGACCTCATCAAACCGGCTTTGGAAGACGCCGGTTTTGAAGCATTTCGAGCCGATGAAGAAACCGTCAGCGGCGACATTCTTACCGATATGTTTCAAGAGCTGCTGCTGGCCGACCTGGTCATTGCCGATATGAGCATTGACAACGCCAACGTCTTTTACGAATTGGGGGTACGCCATGCGTTTCGCAAACGGGGCGTCGTTCATATCCAGTCAGGGCGTGCCTATATGCCTTTCGACATTTTCAATGTGCGTACTATCCCCTACCATACCAGCCCGGATGGTGTGCCCGATCCCGAATTTTTGGAGAAGGATCGGCAGGCCATCGCCCGCGTTTGCCGCGATACCTATGCCTCGGACGCCGATGCCGTTCACAGCCCCATCTTTAATTTGCTCACCGGCCTGGTGGAAGCCGACCGGAGGACCTTGCGTACCCCGCTGGCAACCGGTTTCTGGCGTGAATATAACGAATGGAGAGAGCGTGTCACTATTGCCCAACGGCAAAAGCACATTGGTGATATTCTGGTACTCACAGAAGAAATCAGTAATCCACTCATCAAAGAAGAGGCAGTGGATGAAGCGGGGCGCGCTTTGCGCAGTATGGGTCGGGATGAGTTAGCGTTGCAACAGTATCGTCAGGGATTAGAAATTAATAGCAAGAACGCGGATTTTCGGCGGCAAGAAGCATACTTCTTAAACCGGTTGGGGCGGGTAGATGAAGCAATTGTGAAGCTGGAAACGCTGCTGGCAGACAGGCCCAATGATACAGAAGCGATTGCCTATCTGGGGCGCATTTATAAAGATATGTGGATGGAGTCATGGATCAATACAGCCGATGACCAGAAACGCCTACAGGAGGCGTTTGAAAGTTATCACTGGCTGTTGATGTCTTACCAGACGTATTTGAGAGGATATTACCGGGATTTGAATCAGTATTATCCAGCGGTAAATGCTTACACGCTGGCGATGATTTTGGTGAAACTGGCCGATGAGTTTGATGATAAAGAAGACCTGGACCCGGAGATCACGGCCGTGCGCGAAACCCTGCCCAAACTGGAAGGCGCTCTTACCTTTTCTCTGGAGGCCAACTTGCAGCAAGAAACCAGTGATTACTGGTCCCTGGTCTCATTGGCAAATTTACAGGTGATGACGGCTACCCGGCCAAGCCAGGTCACCCGCGCCTACCGAAAAGCACTCACGGCCACCCGTAAAAATGCCTTCTTTTTAGAATCAGAACTGCAGCAACTCAAAATCCTCAAATCACTGGACATGCGGGAAATTTTTGTGGACGCCGGCTTAAAGATATTACAGGCTGAATTACAGCGTATACGCAAAGATGATCTATCCGATGATCAGAGCAAAACATCGGCCACCACAGCGGCCAACTCTTTCCTGTTTGCCGGGCATATGCTCGACCGGCCTGACCGTGCCACCAAACGATTCCCGGTCATCCTGGAAGATGCGGTGCGGAAAAGCATTGACGAAGTGCTGGACAAGCTGAAAGCCGATACAAATGATCGCGTCTACGTTTGTGGCGCAGCTTGTGGTGGTGACATCATTTTTATTGAGCGTTGCCTGGAAAGGGGCTTGCAAGTGAACATTTATCTGCCCTATGCTGAACCACTATACATCAAGCAGTTTATCAGTTATGGCGGTGACCGATGGGTGGAGCGTTATTATACTTTGCGTAATCATCCGCGCGTCAGTATTCGTTTTCAGACCGAACGTTTAGGCAAAGTGAAGAAGGGGGACAATCTGTACGAACGCAACAACCGGTGGGCGCTTTATTCATCGCTTGTTTTCGGCATTGACCGGGTGCGCATGGTTGCCTTATGGGATGGCAACACCAGCACACAGCAAGACATGGATGGGTTACTGGTCAACCATATGGTCAGCCAGATGCGGCGGATGGGGGGCATCATCGAACATCTTAACATCACCAAATTTGATGTACTCATAACCTCAGGCGCTAATGACATGAACGGATAACAAAAAGGCCCGATGCTTATCGGGCCTTTTTTGTGGGGGTGTCTGGTTTATTCGGCAAAATCAGTCGGTATTAGACTGGCATCTGCCTTGTCTTTGGGATAAGGCCAAATTTCGCCTTTGATACCCCGCGCCAGGTAAAAATCGCCAGCGCGAACGGTGACATCACCCTCCATCGTATGCACGACTACTTGTTTATAGGGGTCGCCGGTCACATCTACCAGGGGGACCAGATAAGTCAACGGCCGTTTCACATAACTCCCCGGCGCCACTTCCAGATAACTCGCTTCAAAAATCTCTCGATCCACCGGCCAGCGATCTTTGGGTACATCCATCTCGCTCACAATATAGTCCCCAGGTTTGCACAGCAGCGTTTCTCCCCACGGAGTCTGGATATTGGTCGTTTGCGGCTCGTCCGGCCCCGGCAAAAACTGCACCGCCCGCCGCTCGATCGAGTTTCGATACGGTTTGAAGGAGAGACGTTGCAGAATATCATCTCCCGCTCTAATTTCCATCATTGTCGTCATGAACATAAATAACCTCATTGTATGACTAAGAATAAGTCAGAGGGGGATAATAAGGAAGCGAGGCTTTTTTGTCAATAAGAATTCCGTGAAGGGCTAGACCATTTGTACTGCTTACGGCCGTGCTACAAAATTCGCCCCCTACTCTAATTTACTGCCCTTCAACCCCATTTAAACGGCCTGGAAACAAAAAGAGGAACCCCACCGCATAGGCCAGCAGAGTTCCTCATCAAATCATTCAGTAAACCTAAATTCCAAGGCTACCGAAATCATTCTTAAAGCCCATCATTTAATTATAAGGGTTACGCACCCCCAGAAAGTACAAAAGTCTGGCAACTGCGTAACTCCTCTTAATTAATAAGGCAGTCTCTCGCGAGGCAGTCTCTCGCGCTCAATCTGCTCAACGGTATAAGGATCAGCATCAGGATCATACGCTGTCCAGCCCTGGTCATGCCATGTTTCTACACGCCCTTCCATATCCACAGGGCCGTAACGATCCAACACCTCAGTCACCCAGCCAGCCCGGTTTTCTTCGACATGAACCGTCACCAGCGTACCACCCCGACGTACACCTTCGGCATAGTAACCAGCATGATCCTCATCAATACCCAGATCAATCAAAGCCCCCACAATACCACCCGTAGCCGCGCCTACACCGGCGCCCATCAGAGCAGCCGCAATAGGCCCAGCCGCCACAATAGGCCCAACGCCAGGAATAGCCACAGCCGCCAAACCAATTAGCAAGCCACCCAGGCCACCTAACAAGGCCCCAGAAGCAGCACCCCCAATGGTATCATCCATAGGTATATCATCAGGGATCGTTTGACCCTGATACCGGACATATTCACCAGCAGCATCACTGGCTACCATACTAATATCGCTCCGCATAATCCCGCCTTCGGTTAAAGCCCGAACAGCATTGACAGCATCGGTTTGAGTATCATATAAAGCACTTACGGTTGTTTTCATGGAATTTTCTCCTTACTAATAGTGAATGTGTCGCTGAGGACAACATCCATAAGTTATAAAAAGCTTTCTAGCTCTATGGCCTATGGCTGTCCTGCCTGCTCTCATCAAAAAGCAGTCCCATAGCACCACAACTTCACTATAGTTAAAAGGAGCATGGCTATCTATATATCTTGATATGAAGAGAGGTATAAATAGGGGATACACTTTGTCCGGTACGAAATAGTTATGAGGGCCAATGACCGCCAATCGGCCGTTCCCCTTTCTCTCCCATCCCACACCATTGCACTGTCATACGGGGATTATATCGCAAAAAGAGGTGAGGGGCCGACGGCCATGCGGCCACATTCACTCCCTACACCAATGCACTGTCGCCCTCATCTGCTGCCGCCCGGCCCAGAAAACTGTGGCATGGTGGAGTACGGCCGGCCATAGCGGCCCAAAGAGACCACACCACAGTAAGTACTTATGGCCCTGGCCATAGTTCGGTTGGTGTTTCCAGGCATATTGGCTCTGTTGAGTTTTTGAAAGTTTCATAGAAAGCATCTACACTCATTCCAGTTGCTTCCTCTAAAGGTAGGTCATATATGATTGGGCGACGGGGCCTGTGCAATCCTTCTACCGTTTCTGCAAATGTTAACTCCTCTTCTGGAGACCATGTTACTAAACGTAAACTTTCTTCTCCAGATAAGCAGCCACGAACTTTTCCATCTATTATTTCACCGTCCCAATTATTGTATTCCAAAATAAAGTGATGTTGAGCATAGTATAAAGTCAAGGAGAATCCCAGAACATCATCCATCGGTGCATTTGCCGTAAGTAACCAGATTTCAGTTGGTTGCCCATACTCATTTAAGATAGTTGAGAGTGTATTGTTTGATACTGGCAATATAGCAGCATCAACCATTGTTACAATCCCATCTTGAACGTCAAAAGCATAGCTAAAAGGGGTGCTAGACATTTCTGGAAGGAATAGAGACATCCATGCAATAAATGAATCCCCTACAGGAGCATCAGAAAATGTTCCCTCAGCAGCTCCATATGAGACACGATATGCAAATGTTGATAGAAATGCTTCGGCGTTTTGCCATTCCGTTTCCCCTGGCATAATTCCCCAAAAGCAGGGTAGCAAACAATCCTGATCACCTTGAGTCAATTCCAGCACTAATGATTTAGCTTCATCGGGGGATAGGGTTGGTAAAATGCCTGGGGTTTCTGTAGGCAGGGCAGTAGGTGTTTTAATAGAATCGCCCAATGGAGTCAGGAAAGAAATGGATGACAGCGTAGGTGCCGCTGTAGGCATAACAGTTGACGGTATTGGGTAAGGAGCTAATGGCATTCCTGGTGTGCTTGAATCAGGAGTAGCTGTCACAGTGTAAGCATCGCAACCAATCAGTAACATGACAATCATGCAATATGTAATTAACCCTCTGTGAAAAAGACATTTCATCAGTGTCATTCTCTGTACCTCATGTCAATCCCCCCCTACTCCGGCGCGGTCTTCTGCTGGCGGCTGCGGCCGCCTCTCAGGCAGTGGTTAATCTAACCGCAGCAAGTACCCTTCGCCGCGCGCGGAGAGCAGGAAACGGGGGCGTTTAGGGTCAGGCTCCACCTTGAAGCGCAGCCGGTTGATCGCCTTTTCCACCACCGAGCGCGTTTTGCCCTCGCCCCACACATGCGCCAACAATTCATCCACCTGGCACACCTGGTTTTTGTGCGCCAGCAGATATTCCAACAAACGCCCTTCCAGCGAGGTCAACGACACTTCGCGGTTGTCCAGATAAAGCAGCCGTTTGGCGGGCAAATAGGTAAACTCGCCGCTGGCAGTGGGGGACACGGCCGTGCGCCCTTCCCTCTCCGCACCCGGCCCCATTTCCCGCTGTACCCACCAGGCAAACACGTCGGCAAACAGGGTCACACGGCCGTCCCGCTCCTCCACCAACCCCAACTGCCTCTGCAACCGCTTCAATAAGATGGCATCAGGCTCATGGCCCCCCTGGCACACATCGGCCAATACCTGTTGCTCCTCGGCCGTGCGGCGCTGCCACAACTGGCGGCAAAGCCACTCCACCAGCCCATCCAGCCGCATATCCCCACCAACGGTGGGCAGCACGTTCTCGGCTTTTTCATACTGCCGCGCCTCAAACAAGTAACCCAGGGCAATTTTTAGCAGCGCCGGGTGTCGCCCGGCATCCCGTTGTAGGAAGGTGATCTCCTCTGGGGAAAGCGGTGATTGGTGTTCGGCAACGGCCGTTTCCTGGCACAGTTGTGCCGACTCCTCGGCCGTTAACAAAGCCAACGACCGGTCGTGGAACGTATTGGCAAAGGACGAGACCTGCATCTCGATCTCCTCACGGCGCAGCACCTTGTCCGTCAGCCTTACCAGGGAGTCACTGCTGGTAATAACAAACGCCAGCGATTCAGCGTAGCGCGTGGCTAGAGCACGCAGCCAATCCAGATCACGGCTGGTAAAACCGCGCAGCAGCAGATCAAAATCATCAATCAGAAAAAAAATTCGGCGGCAGGCTGATTCCGCCAGCAGCAGTTCAATACCTTCATCCAGGGCGTCAAAGAGGGCGCGGTCATCATCACCGTTGCCGGTCACGCCTGCACTGAGCGGCGCCGAAGTGGCCGTATCCAGGGCCACACCTAACCCTGCCGCCTGCTGCGCCTGGTCCAGCCGCGCCGCCATCTCCCACCAGAAGGTGTAGGGCCGGTGGTCAGGTAGTTCGGCCAACCGCAACACCACATACAGCCCCACCTGCTCTGGCGGCGCACCCAACTGCCGCGCCGCTACCTGCATCAGCAGCGAGCTTTTACCACTGCGCGGCTCGCCAATGAGATTGCAGTTTTGCGGCGACGGCCGTGCCAACAAATCGGCCAGCCACGCCAACTCCACCTGCCGCCCCACAAAGCCTTCTGCCTGTAGTACCGGTTCCCGGCTCAAATATGCGCTCATAGTCATTTCTCTTTGTTCGTAGTAGGCGATTTATCGCCGTCAGACGGCGATAAATCGCCTACTACGAAGCCCTTGTCCGCTCTTTCAAGACACGGTCCACCGTGTAATTTGCTTGCAACCAGCGCCGGAATAACGGCATTTTAATAGCATACCGTTCGCCAACCGTTATCACCGTATCCATCTGCGCCAGGTCTTGCAGCACATACCAGAGGCGTGGCGTATCCACCAACACCCCACTGAGGGTGCTTTCCATTTCGGCCAGGGGCATCGTCTCGTCAGCGCCCCCGGCCAAAGTCACCAGCGTCAGCTTGCTCAAAAACTGTTGCGGCCGTGTCAATCCGGCCGAACTGCCCCACAGATGATTAAAAAACTGCTCCCCCTGATCGGGCAGCCACTCAACCAGCAGCCGCTCCACATGCTCGTCGGCAATTACTTGCCGCTCTTCCCGGTCAGCCCGAGACATCAACTCCCCGCACAGCCATTGCAAGTAGTAGGGGTGGCGGGATGTTAAGGCCAGCAGGTTGTCTACGGCCGTGGGCGTATACGCCACCCGCTGTGACGGTTCCACAATAAGCTGCCGCGCCGCCGGTTCATCCAGGCAATCTACCTTCTGATAACGGGCCACCTCTAACATAAACGACGCATCTGGCTGGCTCAATAACGAGTCCAACACCCCACCGCCGCTAAAAATGATGCTCAATCCACCTCGGTGTTGGATCAGACTGCGAAAGGCCAGATTGATGTCCGCCAGACTGACCTCTTCTTCGGTCAGATGCGGCAGCAGTTGGAATTCATCAATAATCAGCACAATTTGTTTATCGCGCAGGTGCGGGTTGTTGTCCAAAAAGCTGCGGAAATAACCGAGCGGGTCCCGCCGCAGGCGGTTGATCCGGGGCGTGACCTCTGGATGCCCAATGGCCTGGGCCACTGCCCGCAAAATATCACGGATGAAGATAGTGGTAGAACGGCCGCTCAACCGCTGCATGTCCAGAAAGACCAACACATAATCCTGGCTGGCCATCACCCGCTGCTGAAATTCCAGCAGCAGTGACGTTTTACCAATGCGGCGCGCCCCCCAGAGCAGCACGGCCTCGCCGGGGCGCACGTCGCGCAAATTGTTGATCAGCTCGCGTAATTCCCGGCGACGGCCGTAAAAACCCGCCCCACTCACCGGTCGCAACGTATAAGGATTGTCAAAATGGCGCGCCAACACCGAATCGTGCATGGGTTGGCCGGACAGGGTCGGCGCGCGCCGCTCCACCTGGCGCACCTGTTCAATGCTCTCCAATTGCGCTACCAGCCGATCCAGCCGCCAGCGCGGAATTTCACCCAACCCCAACACAATCCGCGCTGCGCCGTCGGCCAGGCGGTCAGCGTAAAAACTGGTCATGTTGATGTCGGCGTCAGCCACCACCTGGCTCACATCCCGCACCAGACCGGGGCGGTCCAGCGCCAGCAGTTGAATCTCGGCTCTGGGCTGGCTGTCAATCAGCGGCCATTCCGCCTGGATCAGCGGCCCCAGGCGCCGCACCTTATAACAGTTGGCCCGGTGGATGGAGAGAACGCCCCCTTTGGTGACATACCCGACAATGGAGTCTGGGGGAGCGGGGCGGCAGCAGCCCGCCAGCCGTTGTGACATGTCGGCTTCGGCCAGCGAAACAATGGTGGCGTGCAGCGGCGCCGGGTCATGGCCACTTTCGGCCGTTTCCTGCATCAGCCGCACCACGCGGCCCAGGTCAACCTGGTTCAGACCGGCCGCCAGAAACAGGGCGTCACGGGATTCGAAACCCAACTGTTGGGCTACGGCCGTGAGCCGATTCATCACCAGTGGCGCGGAAAGGGTTAAACCAGCCGGGCGCAGGGCCTCATCCACCTGTTGCCAGCCGCTTTCGGCAGCGTGTTGGGGTTTTTGCGCTTTCAGCCAGCGGCGAATGGCACTACGGGCGCGCGCTGTTTTGACAAAAGCCAGCCATTCCGGGGCCGGGCCAACGTTGGCCGCCCCCGTCAGGATGCGCACCACGTCCCCGTTTGCCAATGGCTGATCCAGCGTGGCTTGTTTGCCATTGATGAGGGCAGCAGTACATTGATGCCCCAACCCCATGTGGATGGCGTAGGCAAAATCCACCGGCGTGGCCTCCACCGGCAGTGAAATAAAGTCGCCAATAGGGGTCAGGACGCCAATTTTACCGGCGGGTGGTTCCTGCCAGGCAGGAAAGGCCGACTGCAATTCGATAGAGACGCCACGCCAAACGGCCGTAATACCAAAATCGGCAGCCACATCCATGTGCCGGTCACGGATGACCACGGGCAGCCATTCACCCTCGTCCAGATGCACACGGGTATGCAGCCCTCGGTAACCATTGGGCCGCGGGGCAGCAATATAGTCCCAAATCTGCCCTGGTTGCGGCGGCCACAGCGCGTGAACCACGCCCAACGCCCGGTAGCAGGCGGCTATATCCGGGCAAATGACAATGATGGGGTCGGCCAGATGCAACGGGATTTCCTTTTGGGTGGTCGCTTCCAGGCGGTGCATATCAAACAAGCTGCGGTGACGGCTGAATAACTGCACCGGGAGTGATTGCGCGGCAAAAGCCGCCTGTATCTGGACGATGATGGGTTGGGCCGCTGCCTGGCGCGCGGCCTCCGGGTAGCGGCGCTGTAAGGTGGCAAACATGGCCGGCTGCAAAATGGCAAAGGCGTGGTCTTCCAATTCGCGCTTGGCAATGCGCATCCCCAGCCGCTCAGCAAAGGGAGCAAAGATGGACATGACGCCATTGGCGAAACTGCTTTGCCGCGCCACCGGCAAAACGGCTAGTGATTCAAAATTGTGCAGTTTGTCGGCGATTTTAATGACGATGGCCAGGGGAGAACGCTGGAGCATGAGCGCCACCCAGGGCAGTTGGTCGGCCACCTGGGCCATGCGTTCCTGGGCGGAATCAGGGTAATCGGCGGTGTAGGGCGCACCCAGGCGGCCCAAACGGGAGATGTTTTCGACGAGTTGCGCAACTTCCGGGCCAAGTACGGCCGTAACCTCCGTCAGGGTGACGCCGGCGGCATACTTTTCTTTGTGTACATCATGCAGTAACCCGGCAGCCAGCACCGGAGCAGGGGCGTGCCAGTGGGCGAGTCGGCTGGCGACGGCCGTGACGTGTTCGACATACAGGCTGCCATCTTGCCGATGGAAACCGGCGTGTGCCTGTGCTGCCAGGGCATAAGCCTGGGCTACTGTTTGCTGTTCAGATACGGGCAAATAAGGGGAAATGAGAGAGGAAAGGGATGGGGGAAGAGGGACGGCCGTAGGTGTGGTTGCCATGCAGCCAGTATACGCCGTAGCCGTCGTATTGTCCACATAACGACGTTTTTAACGGCCGTTTGTCGGTGTTGGGAGCGTGAACCGTAACCCGTGATCCGTAATCGGATAACGGATTACGAACTAACGGACATAGAGACGGCCGTCGTGCCCCGTTTCGGCCCAGGCGCAGGGGTTCTCCAGATGGCCGCACTGATAACCGGCGGAGCATTTGCGCAAAAGCACCCGGTAGGACTCACCAGAGCCATCCTGAAAACCGGTGGGGTAGACGCGCTTTTCCATCAACTCCACTTCTCTACCGACGATCTCACAATTCTTCGTACCTAATTTGACCCATTTTTCTACGGACATAGTGTCTATCCTCACCTTATCCTGTCTAGAAAGTTTCTCTACAGTTACCATCCTCCCCTCACCCCAACCCTTTCCTTCAGGGGGTCGGGGTGAGGGTGCGTCAATTTATGCCACAGATCATAGGCACATCAGGCAGCAGACAAAAGTGAAGAACGGCATAACAAGGTAAAACAAACGTCATACAGCTTCAACAGGCAACAATTCCATTTGCGCGGCGGCTTCCTGCATTACACCGGCTAACAGCGTGTAAGCGGCCGCCCACGCGGTCGCCACATCGGGTGTAAACTGTTCACCCAACCCTTGGGCCAATGTCCAAAGCAGGGCAGCGCCGACTGTTTTGTAATGAGCATCCTGCACGCCGTAACCGGCGTGCCGTTTGCCCAATGCCTGCACCGCCGGCAAGATGGTCTGCGGGCGATCCAGACCGGCCACGACAAAGGCGAGCGCGGTCATCAGTTTTTGCTTTTGCTCGCTCAGATCACCCTTAAAATAAGGGCGTAAGGTAGGGTCGAGTTCAAAAAGACGGCCGTAAAACAACGTCGCCGCCACATCCGCAATTGGCTTTACCTGGGCAAAACTATCCTGTACATATTGAATTTGTAACTGGTTCACGTGTGTTTTTCTCCTGTCTTATGTGTTGTGTTAGTGAGCCATCTGCACAGATGGCTCACCCTGTTTAACTACGGCAATCGGGAACCAAAACCATCCGATACTTCCGGCGCACCGGCCAACCCGTTGTAGCCCTGATACCAGTACTGGTTATCGGCTTGCTGCACGCCACTGGCGTTGCTGTGGAAAACAAACACCGAGCCAACATTGTCCACCGTCAGTTCGACGGGATCATCGTGATGCGCGCCCACTACCAGGTCAGCATAGCCATCGCCATTAAAGTCAGCGGCCGTCACAGCCATACCAAACTCATCCAACGCTTCCGGGTTCACCGGGTCATAGATGATGTCGTCGCCATCTCCCGTGATACCAGCGGTGCTGCCATGCAGAATGTGCGTGGAGCCGATGGCAATGTCGTACAATTTGTCACCGGGCACCCCTATCGCCAGGTCAGCATAACCATCGCTGTTGAAGTCAGCAGCGGTCAGTTTCCAGCCAAACCACTCCTCCGACATCGCTTCACTGTTCAGTGCGTCCAAACCCTGGTGCCAGATGGGCGCGCCAGTGGCGGGGTCCAATCCGCCAGCAGCCCCATAGACGATATTGACCGCCCCGGCGTAGGGAATGAGGTCGTCGCCGGAGCCATGTGCTTCATACGGGACGCCAATAACCAGCTCATCATAGCCATCCCCATCAAAGTCTCCGGCTGTCAACGAATAACCGAAGTAATCATTTGTCTCCTGCAAATTGTCCACGCCCGGCGTGTTGGCCGAGATTTGCTGCGGCTGTCTGACAAAACTGCCCTCGTCCAGGAAAGCGTCGGCCGTGCCATAAAAAATTTGCACATTGCCGGCGTTATCCAGCCCATCGGCAAAATCTTCATACGGGATGCCCACAGCCAGGTCATCATAGCCGTCGCCGTCAAAATCGCCAACGGTGAGGGTATGCCCAAAGTTGTCATAGGGTTCAGCCGTGCCAAAAAACGGGTCGGTATCTTCGGTGAGAAACTCATTTAACCCGCCGATGGCGCTTTGCAAACCGTTTGTAGAACCAAAGATGATGTGGACGGCCCCGGCGCGTTCCATGCCATTGACCATCTCACCAGGGAGGCTTACAGCTAAATCGGCGTAACCATCACCATCAAAATCACCGGCAGCCAGGGCATAACCATATAGGTCACCGGCGGCGCTGGGGCTGACCAGGCTGTCATCTTGAGTCCATAGTTGTGTGTCGGTGAGGGTGAGGCCAACGGCCGTGCCATACAGCACCTGCACCGCCCCCGCCTCCTCATACCCATTCACCACTGAACCCGGCACGCCAATCGCCAGATCGTCGTAACCGTCACTGTTAAAATCGCCCATAGCCAGGGCCGCGCCAAAGCGGTCGTCATCGGCAATCGCCATTTGATCCAGACCGGTGATGCCCCGGTGCCATAGCTGGTCGTCTACGGCCGCTTGCGCCGCCAACGCCACCAGCCCGTCGGCCGTGCCATAAATGACATGCACCGCCCCCGCGTCTTCGTAGGTAGCTCCGTCCGTCACATCTTCACGCGGGACGCCCACAACTAAATCGGCATAGCCGTCACCGTTAAAGTCCGGGAAGGCGGTTGGCCGGGCGCAGACATCGGGACGACCATTGACGCTGCTGGCGGTTGTGGGGGACGCGGCCGATCCTTCTGTAATCAACGGCAGGAACACCTGAAAGCAATGTCCACCGGTAACTGACAGGGGATTAGCGGCGGCGGAGTGCGACGGCCGTAACCAGACAACCGCACCGGCCGCCAACACCAGCAGCAGCCATAAAGAAATAAAGCGCATGATTCGTTTTTGCATTTGAAACCAAACTCCTTTTGAGGTAAATAAATCGTTTGCGAACTACCTGAGGAGTGTAAGGTTTTCAGGGGGGAGATTAGTCCAGAAAACGGCCGTTTCAGTCTAAACATTGGCCCTCTTGCCAGACCAGAAGCAAAAAGGCCGCCTGTTCCCCAGAAACAGGCGGCCTTGCCCGGTGTGTATTGTCAGTTACGGTTGGCGCGGATTAACCCGTGCCATAACAGCCAGGGTCTAAACTCAGATCCTCCAGCGTGCCATGCAGCGATTCACCCGTTAACGGCGAATAACCAATGTACAAAATGGTCGCGTCGTTAGAGACAGCCAGGTCGGCCACCGGGCCGGCGCCCGTGCCAGGGTTGACCCCATTAGCCATAAAGTCGGCTTGATGCCAATCGCCCACTGCGAAGTAGGTGGCCTGCAATACATTAGGCAGGGCGCTGGCAATAAACGGGTTACTTTGGGCAGTTTCTTTACCCACTGTAAATAATAGGGAAGACAGCGGGGTGGTACTGAAAGCGGGTACCGGCGCCGCCAGAGCCATATCCATTGCCCCAAGAGGCGTCACGCGGGATGCCAGCGGATTTTGCCGGTCGCTCCCGGTTATATTGGGGTTCAGCGACACATCGGCCGTCATGATTGGATTACCTTTACAATCACAATTGGGAGTGGGGGTGTGACGGCCGTCGGTCATCTGCCGCACTATCCCCCGTACCGAAGGCATATCACAACGAATGTTACCCGTGCCATCAAACACGGCCGTGTCATTCACCAACAACACGCCGCCATCCCGCACACACGTCAATTGCCGCGCTTCTTCAGCAAACAAAACCCAACCCCCACCCGTATCCCGCTCCACCGTTACCGTCAGCAAAGCATTGGGGGTATTGCCCACAAAATCCACATCCACCACCCACGTGCTGCGCCACTCGGTTGCGGCTGCGGCCGGCGACGCTGAAAGCACCAGCCCGGCAAACAGAAAACTAACGAGTAACACCATGCCTATCAATCTTTTACCGTTCAACATTCTTAAATCTCCTTTATGGTCAGGCGAATTTGACCAGTTTGGTATAAAATCGGTATGCTTTTAATCTGACCGACAGCATATTCCTTTTTCACAAAAAACAAGTCTAAATTTTCAACCTTTCAGTCTAACTATGCCTCAACCAACCAGGAAACCCACCCACGCCATTAGTTACATTGAACAGGTGCGGCAGGCGTTAAACCGGCTGCACGAATCCGACTGGCTGGGGCAAAATTCCCCTCTGGCCGCCCCCTATTTTTTGGGGGCTACCCAGGCAAGCGGTGGGCAGGCGTTACAGGCCGCTTTGTTGGCCGCCGCCACCGCGCTCTGGCCTGGTGCTCTGCCACCTGACCGTGATACCTTGCTGACAATTGTGAATGAAGACCGGCTGGCACGGGGGCATAAGGGGCCGCATTACCTCTTTTTTCTGCTGGAACTGCGCTACTTTCGCCGTTATTTTGAACCACATGTCCAGCCCCGCGCCGATAATGACCTGGCTGTTTGCGAATTTCTGAACATCAGCCGCGCCTCCTATTTCAATCACCTCAAAGTGGCGCAGGAGGCGTTGGGGCAGAAATTGCTGGATGTGGTGCGGCCAACCTTGCGGTTGGAACGGCCGTTGCAAATCCAAACCCACCTGGTTAATCGCGCAGAGTTTATCGCCCGTTGCCTGGCCGACTTGCAAATGGGACGCTCGGTGGCCCTGTCCGGGGCCGGCGGCGTGGGCAAAACCACCTGCGCCGCTACCCTGGCCCAGAAATGGCCGCACCAGCCCGTTTTTTGGTACACCTTGCGCCCCGCCTTCAACGACCGGCTCGATTCCCTGCTCTTTTCGTTGGGGTATTACCTGCACCAGCAGGGCGCTTCCGGGTTGTGGCAGCAGCTTATTGCCGACAACGGCCGTGTGGAAAACCCCGATCTGGCGCTGGCCCAGGTACGCGGCGACCTGCAACAATTACCCTCCCCCCCGCTCATCTGCCTGGATGAAATTGACGCCATCTTTGCCGAAACAGACCTGCAAACAACCAGCCAACTGCAAATCCGCGAATTTGTACACAGCCTGTGCCAGTTCACGCCCCTGTTGCTCATTGGGCTGCGCCCGCCGCCTCTGGCCGTAGCCCACCACCCGATGGTCGGCATGACTCTGGACGAAACGGCCGTCTTCCTGGCCGCCGCCGATCTCACCATACCTACTGAGGCATTGGCCCAGGTACATGCCTTCACCGGCGGCAATTTGCGGCTGCTGCATTTGTGTATCGCACTGCACAAAGCGGGCATACCCCTGGCCGAGGCCAGCGCCCAATTCCCCCATGCGCCCGCTGTGCAAACCCTGTGGGGGCGGTTATGGCAGCGCTTATTGTCTGACGAGCGCGAATTTTTGCAGCGCTTATGTGTCTTTCGCAGCCCCGCGCCGCTGGATGCCTGGGATGAGCCAGATGTGCTGGCCCGTTTGCAGCAGCAGCGATTGGTGCAGCAAGATGGTGGTGGGGGTATTGCCGTTATTCCGCTGGTGCGCGAATTGTTATATGCCGATGGGCAGCGATTTCCCATTGCCCGGCGCGAGCAATATCATCTGGCCGCCGCCGAGATACGTCTGGCGCGGGGTGAATTCACGGCCGCCGCCCATAACTACCACCTGGCGGGTGAAAACGCCCTGGCCGTTCAGGTCTGGTTTGCGCAGCGGCAGCATGAAGTGAGCCGGGGATATGCCAGCGCGGCGCTGCACCTGTTCCAGCAAATTTCGGGGCGCGGACTGGCGCAGCCAGAGCAAGAGGCATTGGCCCTGCTCCAGGCGGAGCTTTTCCAGCTACACGGTGATCCCGAAGCCGGTTTGGCGGCGCTGCGTGAACTGTCCTGGGAGGTGGAAAGTGAAACGGCCGGGCGCGCCGCCCTGCTGCGTGGTTCATTTTATAATGCCCTCGGCTACCCCCACCGGGCATTAGCCCTTTACGAAGAAGGGATGAACCTGACCGCCAGCCTGCTCAACCAGATGGTACATTTGCATTACCAGCGGGGCGTCACCCACATTCAACAGCGTGACCTGGATGCCGCCTGGCAAGAAGCCCAACTGGCGCAATATGAAGCGGCCCATTTGCAGGCCATTGTCACCGAGGAACGAGGCGCTTATCAAGAAGCGGTGGCCTATTACGAGCAGGCGCTGGCCTATGCCCAGGCCGCCGGTTTTGAGCAAGGTCTGGCGCGTACGCATCGTGAACTGTCCAAAATGTGGGGGCGGATGGCCCAACTGGACAAGGCGCTGCATCACGGCGCCGCAGCATCACGCACGTTTGGGCACATGGGCGACCGGCTGAGCCAGGAAAAGATGAACAGTTCGCTGGCGGCGCATTATTTCCAGGCCGGCCGTTTTGCCGAGGCGATTCAGATTGCCGTACCCACCGTCGCTTTTTTTGAAGGAGTGAATATACCCTATTGGACGGCCGTGACCGCCTCTACCCTGGCCGAAGCCTACTATGAAACGGGGCAGTTGGCCGAAGCCACGGCTACGGCTCACAAAGTGTTGGCGTTGGCAGAGCCACATACACAACCCTATGCTTATTACACGCTGGGGCTGGTGATGCGGGCATCCGGGGATTCTGCGCAATCAGAAGGTTATTTTCGCCAGAGCCAACAGGTGGCCGCAGAAAACGGCGACCGTTATCTGGAGGCATATGCCTGGCGGGTTTTAGGAGAACTGCTACAAAACCGGGGAAAAGAGGAGGACGGCCGTGCGGCCATCCAGGCCGCCCTACATCAATTTGAAACCTTAGGCATGAGCCAGGAAGCGGCCGCTACCCGCCAACTCCTTTCGCCCTGACAATCCTCACTTATTCGCCTTCGAGAAGCCAGCCGACATACACGATTTTCCACGCACCGTCGTGCTTCTCTAAAATGCGTGTCTCCCGGCTTAATCCGGGCATGTCCATCACCAAATCACCTGTGTCCTGACCATACTGATCAAACGTTACCCAGGCCATGTTCCCCTCAACGCGGAGGTTCACATTCTCCCGGCGCACATTCAGAGCAGTGGGATTTGGTTCAGGATTTTCCACCATTGTTGTTTTCACCCGGTCACTGAGCGCCTGCCAACCTTCTGTCACGGTGATGCCGCCACTGGCCCACCAACCCACCCTGCGGATATACGGCGTCTGGCGCCAGCACTGTGCCCAGGCCGCAAAATCCTTATTCCAAAAGGCCACCGATTCAGCGGCGATGACCTGCATAATAGCTGTGGTTTCATTCTGTTGTTCGCTCTGATTCATCATAGTAATCTCCGTCAGGCTATTCATACGTTATCACGATATATGCAAAATGGATTTTTTCGTCCTGTTGTTCATGCGCTCAATCCGCCGCCAACTGCTATTATCATTGAGGATCAGCCAGCGCCGCTCTTCGATGCGATAAAACCAATCTTTGTCTTCCCGATAGTGAACCTGAATATCGTCCGACTCCCAAATGTTCAGAATTTCATTGCTGTGGGAGCGAATTTCATCAAAATCTGTGGTGGCCGGCTGCCCCATTTCGCTGTATTGCTCATTCAACTCCAATAAAAGCGTGCTGATCAGCGGTGACATGTGTACCACGTTTAGCCCGACGGCGCGAGCCTCTTCAAACAGGATGGGGTAACTATGTGAGGGGTATTTTGAGTTTAAGGTGTTCGCAATCTGTTCGGCCGTAGCCGCATCCTTCACATGGTAAGCCAACAACTCTTTGCAGAGCATGAGGGAGAGGGATTCAGCGCGATCTACGGCCCCAATCACCAAGGGATGCACATGCTGAAACAACGCTTTATACGGATTGTCCTCTTTGTTCGATTGTTCTGCCTGCCAGAGCCGAATGACGCGGGTTAGTTCATCCAGACTGACACTCACGCGGTTATTGTGGCGATCCACCGGGGAAAGGTCATGGGTTAAAGAGGTGTCAACGGCCGTCAGATAAGCCAACGGCCCCATGAGAATCTCATTCGCCCCCAACGCGATCATGGTAGCGGCGGAAGCACATTGCAAAGGCACCAACGCCACCAGGCGCTGGCAGTATTGGCGCAGCAAATTGACCAGCCGCAGCGACGCCTGCCCATTGCCCCCATTGGACTTGATGAACAGGTAAATGGTTTCCTGATGGCCGATTTTTTCCAGTATCTCGTGCAGCGCCACCACATCATTATGGCAGACGGAGCCTTTGGGATTGTTCCAATAGGCGATAAAGGGGCCCCCCAGAAGCGAGGCAATTTCCGCCACGAGCGTTTGTGTCTTATTGAATAAGACCGGGGGCTGTTTTATTTTGCGAGGTTCTGCATCTGGCTGTTCCATTTCTGGCTGTTCCATTGTTGCTCCTTATTATGCTTTGTGGGCCATTTCTTCGCCAAAATCGAGCAATGCTTTGACACGGCCGTCGTCCGGCGCTTCGGCATATACACGCAGGACAGGTTCGGTGCCAGACGGCCGTATCAACAGCCAACTGCCATCACTCAGGTAATACTTCACCCCATCCACCGTCTGCACATCCTCCACCGCCACCCCGGCGATCTCTCGGGGCGCGGCGTTCAGCAAAAAGGCTACCATCTGCTTCTTTTCCACCGGGCGTATCAACTTCATGTCCGTCCGCGCATATTGCGCCGGGCCATACTGTGCCAGCAGTTCTTCTACCAGTTTGTGCAGCGGCATTTTGGCCGCCGCCATCACTTCCAGCAGCAGCAGCCCTAACAGCACGCCATCACCCTCCGGGATATGCCCCTTGATGCTCATACCCCCCGATTCCTCACCGCCCATCACCACCCCGTTGGCGATCATCAAATCGGCAATGTGATTGAAGCCGACCGGCGTTTCCACCAGTTCCAGACCGTGTTTGGCGGCAATGCGGTCAATCATGCGTGTGGTGGAGACGGTGCGCACCACCTTGCCCCGCCAGCCACGACTTTCCAGCAAATAACGCAGCACCAGAGCAAAAATGCGGTGCGGGTCTACAAAGTTACCCTGGTTATCCACTGCGCCAATGCGGTCGGCGTCGCCATCAGTCGCCAGCCCCACGTCCCAATGTCCGGCCTGAATGGTGGACATGAGCAGCCCCAAATGACGGGCAATCGGTTCCGGATGGATACCGCCAAAACCAGGGTTCATTTCATGGCGAATGTTGTGGACATGTGACCGCCCACGCGCCAGCATTTCGCCAATCACCCCCCGCCCAGCGCCGTACATGCCATCGGCCACCACACGCAGTTCACCGCTGGAGATAATATCCAGGTCAAGCAAGGTGCTGAGATGCTCGTAATAGGCCCAGGCGGGATCAAACTTTTTGATGCGGTCGGTGCGGATCGCCTCCTGTAAATCCATCAGGTTGGGGCCGCGAGCCTCGGCCAGGGCGCTTTCCAGCAGATTTTCTACGCGCTTGTGGGCGGCGGGGCTGGCCGAGCCACCGTAGCTGGCTTTGAGTTTGACACCATTGTAACGCGGTGGGTTGTGGCTGGCGGTGATCATCACCCCGGCCGTGGCCCGTTTGTGCAAAACGGCATAGCTAATGGCCGGGGTGGGTGTATCGGCGCGGGCCAGCCAGGTATCTATGCGGTTAGCGGCCATAACACGGGCCACTTCGGCCGCGTACCGGTCGGAGAGAAAGCGCGTATCAAAGCCAATCACAACGCTGGGGTTTTGGCCCGAAGACGCTGCGGATTTACCGCTTTCTTCCAGAATGTAGTCGGCGATGGCCTGGGCCACCAGCCGCAGATTGGCAAAAGTAAATGTTTCGCTAATGACGGCGCGCCAGCCGTCGGTGCCAAATTTGATGGTCATAGTTCCTCTTGTAGCGTAATCCGTATGCCGTAATCCGTAAACCAAATATCGGCTTACGGATTACGGGTCACGGACTACGGATTACGAAAGATTAAAATCAGGTCATTCACATTTGTGCCGGTGGGGCCGGTGATGAGCAGGTGAGGGCCATAACCGGCGGCGTCTAGCTTTTGGAAGTAGGTGAAACTGTCATTGTTGTCCAGGAATTGGCGGGCGTTCAAGTGAAGTTCACGACCCGAAACCGCTTCGGCTTCGCCATATCCCACCGTTTCTCCCGTAATGACTGCGCCGGCAGCGCCGCTCGGCCCATCATCGCCATCGGTGGTAAAGGTGGCAACGGTTACATCCGGCCAGCCATCCAGGGCGATGGCGGCGGCGAGAGCCACTTCCAGGTTGCGGCCACCAATGCCGTTGCCGCGCACTGTCACCGTCGTTTCGCCACCGAGGATGGCACAGTGGCCGGGCGGCAGTTCTTTGGCGATGGCGGCGACGAATTTGCCTGCTTCCCGCGCTTCCCCTTCTAAATATGCCGTCAAAATTGTGGCCGTGAATCCTGAATTTTCGGCTGACTGTCGGGCGGCGGTAGCAGCCTGGCGCACACTGCCGATGAGCAGGTTGGTGGGGAGCGGGTGATGCGTGAGGCGTGAGCCGTGAGCCGTGATCGGGCTTCGGTTAAGCGTATCCAGAACATGCTGCCAAACGGCCGTCCCCCCTTCATAATTCTTAATTCCTAATTCATAATTCTTAACCACCGCCAACGCATCCTGTGGGGCTTCGTCCACCAGCACCGTGGGGCCGCTGCCAATGGCCGCCAGATCATTGCCAATCACATCGCTGAGGATGAGGCTGACCACCTGAGCCGGGGCCGCCAGCCGCGCCAGTCCGCCACCTTTGACGGCATCGAGTTGGCGGCGCACGGTGTTGAATTCCTGAATGGTGCAGCCCGAAGCCAGCAAGGCACGGTTCAATATCTGCCACTCATTCAGGGAAATGAGGGGTTGGGTGAGTAAGGCCGATGCGCCGCCGGAGATGAGGCAGAGTACCAGATCGCCGGGGCGGGTTTGGGTGAGGAGATCGGTAACGGCCGTAGTCGCCCGCACACTCCGCTCCCCGGCCACCGGATGATCACCAGTAAAAACATGGTAATCGGTAATCGGTAATTGGTAATCGGTGGGGAGTTGTTTGGTGACTACGATACCCGCGTGGACGGCATCACCCACCATGTCGGCGGCGGCCTGGGCCATGGGGGCGGCGGCCTTACCCACACTGACGAGGAAGAGGCGGCCGTCATCCAGGTTATGGCGCATAGGGCCAATGGTCAGTTGACGGCCGTGCCGGTGCAGATGACGCTGGATAAGATGCGCGGGGTGGACGGCCGCTTGCACGGCCGTGAATACCTGGTGGATGAGGGGTAACAGTTCCGTCATAAACGGGCTATGGATTCAAGGCAGCAATGGCATCTTCGGCGGCCAACTGGGGGGATTTTGCCAGCGAGATCACATCAAACACGGCATCACCCAGGGCCACCATCACCGGATGGCTGGCCGAGAAGGGGTGCGCGTCCGCCCGAAGCAACTGGTCGCTAATGAAAGGCACATAGTTGTCATCCACCGGCCAGTAAAAGAATGCCCCTTGTCGCGCCGGTAAAAAGTTACTGCGGTTACTCCATTCACCCAGATTCTCATTGTCTATGAGAAACGTGAGCAGGTCGGTCGTTAACGGCCGTTTGGCCGCATCCTGGGCGCTCACGGCCCAGACCCAACCTCCCACCAGGGGGGTTAGTGGTTCCTCCCGACCGGGAATGGTAGTAGCGCGGACGTTCTGGCCTGTCTGCCGTTGGCGCAGAAATTGGGTGGCCGATGTTTGCACAAACGAGCTTTGCCCCAACTGGAACGCCTGCCAGGAATCCTCCTGCGTTTGCATATTGCTGCTTTGGGGCAGGATAAAACCGGCGGCACGGCCGTCACTCAATTCTTGTAAAGCGGCGGCCAACGGCTCTATTTGCAGTTCCACCTGCCCGGCTTCGTTCACCAATTGACCACCATTGTCCAGATACATTTCTAACAACAGAGTTGCGCCCGGCGTGCCATCAGCCGGGAATACCAGGTGCTGGTTGGGTAGGGCGATAAATGCCGTCCAGGTGAGGGGAACGGTGGCGGTCATCAGCGTGCTGTCATAGGCCAGATGTGGCGCCTGTGTCAGAACAAAAGGATAAGCCATAAGTTCTGCACCAACCGTCGCCAACTCCAGACCGGCCGGATAAAGGTCTTCTAGATAGGTGGGGGCAATCGCGCCACTCAGGGGAAAGACCAAAGCGTCGGTTGTGGCCGCAGCTAGTTGGTCGGCGGGCAAAGCCACCAGGTCTGGCAAAATAGTCGGGGCAATGGCGCGGCCGGTGAGCAGATAGCTGAGAATGCCGCCTTGTCCGGTGGCGGCTTTGGTTTCTACGCGAATATCCAGGTCTGGATGACCGGCGCGGTAAGCGTTTAGCTGAGCATTCAAGGTAGCCTGCCCCAATTCAGAGGCAGCCCAGATTTCCGGGGGCAGCCAGATGGTGAGAGTGGTTCTGGTTTGGGTAATGGGGGTGGCTACGGCCGTGTCGGGCGTTAATACTGGGCCGGGGGTGTTGGTGGGAGTGGCGGCGGGGAGAGATGTAGGAGCAACGGCCGTGTCCGGTTCCTCACTCTCCAACAACGAACAGGCCGCTAACACCAGTACGCCCAGCACCAGTAGCAAAAGAATCAGACTACGCATAAAGCCAAGTATAGTGGAATTGGCACGGCCGTCGAATGGCGGCTAATAATGGTTAACCAAATGTTTCGGTTACCTGCGCCGGGCGAACGCCTGGAAACAGAGAATCAAGGTCGGGCATTAGCCCGGTCAAAGTATTCCTGGGTCATCACCGTTGCCGCTTCTGCTGCTTGCGCCACCGTCACTCGACCATAATAGGCACGCTCCACTTCCTGGCTGGCAGTCTCTTCAATGGCTAACCAGGTGGTCATAATAGGCACCTGCCCCAAAACCGGAATCGTGTCCAAGAAGATATGGCTGCTGGCCGGGGCTTTGGTCGGGTCGAGGAAGGCGTCTGATTCGGCTACGGCGCGCAGCGAGGGCACCGTCCGGCCAGATTGGGCAATAATTGTCTGCCCGGTGGCGCTGTTGGCAAACTCAATAAACGTCCAGGCGGCTTCTTTATCTTCGGTCAGCGCCGCCATGCAATACGCATCGCTGTGCAAGATGCCACTCTCCCGCTCTCCACGTGGCAGGGGAGCGATGTCCCAGGTGAAGCTGGTGATGGTACGGAAAAGCGGCGTGGCGCGACGACTGTCAAAAATCATGGCAAGACGGCCGTTCAAAAATCGTGTCTCGCTGTCTTCAGATGATTCGGCGACAGCGTCTGGCGTTACCCCCTCCTTTAGTCGCAAATCCACCAGCCATTGAAAAGCGGTTATCGCCTCCGGGCTATCCAGCGTCAGCCGGGTTGGCTGCGCCCGACTGTCTACGATATCGCCGCCATTTTGCCAGACAAAGGGAGCCAGCCGGAAAATAGTCGGCTCAATGCTGGCGCCATACTGATCAATCACGCTATCACCGTCTAAATCCTGCGTCAGCGCCCGCGCCGCCACCAGAAAATCATCGCGCGTCCAACCGGGCGCAGGGTAAGGCACGCCGGCTGCATCAAATAAATCCTGGTTGAAATAAACTACCAGACTAGAAATGTTTTGGGGGATACACCATAGTTGGCCGTCCAGTTGAAAGGCGTCAATGGTTTGTTCATAGAAATCGGCAGCCTGGATAATCTCACTTTTCTCCAGGTATGGGCCAAGCGGCTCCAGCCCACCCTGAGAGGCAAAGGAGCCAAAGCGGCGATAGTTGATGAGCATCACATCGGGTGGCTGGCCGCCGGAAAAGTCAGTGGCTAGACGCTGGCGGTATTCACCCTGGCTGGGAATATGGCCCAGTTGGATGTCAATTTCCGGGTGGTCAGCCTCAAAAGCGGCTACCAACTCTTCATAGGCGGCATACTCTTCCGGGTCGCCAAAAACCAGGAACGTGACGGCGCCCTTGTCAGATTGCCCACGGCAAGCCGTAAACAAAAACATCAAGAGGAAGACGAATACTATTTTTTTCACTCGCTAAACTCCTAATTTTTTTCAAAAAGATTGGACAGCGATAAGTCATGCAAGAAAAATCGTTGGAGGATAACAAACATGAGAATGACCGGCGCTGTCATCACCACGGCCCCGGCCATGAGCAGGGGCCAGTTAGTGCGGTCTAGCTGGTTGAGAATTTGCAGTCCCACTGCCAGGGTGTAGTTGCTGGGGCTAAAGATGTAAAGGATGGGGCTGATGAAGTCGCTCCAATACATGACGAAGGTGAGAACGGTGACGCCGACGATGGTGGGGCGGGAGAGAGGCAATGCCAGTCGCCACCAGACGGTCACGGCCGTAGCCCCATCTAACTGTGCTGCTTCAAACATCTCACCGGGTATACGCCGGAACGTCCAGTAAAAGAGCAGCACAAACAGGGCATTACTGCCGGTGAAGGCCGGTAAAATGAGCGCCCACATGGAATCCAGCAAACCAAGCCAGCGTAAAATCTGGAAACGGAATAACCAGACGGCCGCCGCCGGGACAATCAGCAAGGCGATGCTCAGGTAAACCAACTGACGCCGGGGACGGGCGGGCAACTGGCTGATGCCAAAACCGGCCATCGAGGCGATGATGAGGGTGATGGGCACGGCTGTGGCCACCACCAGCAGCGAATTTTGCAGATAGCGCATCATCGGGACACGGTCAAAGATGGTCTGATAGTTTTGCCACTGCGGGTCGGCCGGCCACCATTCCACCGTTGTCGGCGGCGGCAGTCCCACCTGGCGCAAAGAGGTGACCAGCACCCAGAGGAGAGGGAGGACGAATACGGCCGTTAATACCCACCCCAGGCTATGATGCAGAATGCTTTTCATTTTTGTCATCGTCAATCTCCAATCGCCCCATCCTAAAAATCATCCGCCCCCCACTCTGACCCCACCAGATTCAAAATACCCATGATGATCAGGCCAATAACCAGATAAGTAAACAGCAACAAAGCCGCCGCCATGCCAAAATCAAAAAAGTCAAAAGCCAACTCATACAACAGCAGCGGCACAAAGGTCGTGGCGTAATACGGCCCGCCATAGGTCAGCACAAACGAGGGGGTAAACGTGTTTTGCAGGCTGATGACCATATCCCGAAACGTGAGTAACAGCAGCCAGGGCAAGATCAACGGCAGGGTAATCTGCCAGAATGATTGCCAGACCGACGCCCCATCCACCCGCGCCGCTTCAAAATAAGAACGGGGAATGGTGCGCAGCCCCGTTAGCAAAATGACAAACCCTTCGCCAATGGTAAATAACGACAGCAGCACAATAGAGAAGCGCGCCGTGCCTGGCTCCGTTAACCAGGCCGGCCCCTGAATACCAATCCCGGCCAGGAGCATATTGAGCGGCCCATATAGCGGGTTGAGTATCCATAACCAGATCAGGGCATAGGCCACTTCCGGGATAACAGTAGGCAGATAAACGGCCGCCCGGTGCAAACCAAACCAGCGCCGGTCTGACTGCAAAAACAGCGCCAACAGCAGCGCCCCCAACAACCGCAAGGGCACAGCCAATGCCAGGAAATAGATGGTGTTGCGCAGCGAAATGCGCACATACGCCGAACGCATCAGCCGCAAGAAGTTCTCCAGGCCAACCCAGGTAGGCGTGGACACGGCATTATAGTCAGCAAAAGCCACCGACACAGTTGCCAGCGCCGGCAGGAGGATCAAGACCAGAGCACCCAACAAGTAAGGCAGCACAAACAAACGCACCTGTACATCGTAGCGCCGCAAGGACCACCGTCTGAGAAGTGAAGACATCATGCGCGGCGAATGTAGAGGTAATAGAGTGCCAGCAAAGCCGCCTGCGCCACCAGCACGGCGACCAATTTCAGTTGGAAACTACGCTTGCTTGTCTTGTGGTGAAAGACCGCCATGCCGCCCAACGCTCCCACCGTGCCGCCCACAAAGGCCAACGCCAACAGGGCGTTTTCCGGCATACGGAATCGCGCCGACTCGGCAATGAGTTTGTCATAGCCATAGGCAAAAAAGGTGATGATGGTGATACTGATCAGCCACGCCCATAACGCATCCAACGAGCGCACCAACTGCATCAGCACCAATGCCCCGATCAGGGCAATAATACCGGGAATCACAAAATAACGAAGCATGAAAACCCTCCGAATGGTGTTTGTGTGTCAACGCGTGCAGTGCTCAGGCAAGGTCCTCATACTTGACGCCTCACCACCTGGCACTACCTACGCCACCCACCCCCATATGAAAAATTGCCCACTAAAGTAGAGATACAAAATGAGTGATGGATATAAGATGAGCCGGTTAACCCAGGGATTTTGTCCCCAACCAGCCAGCAGCAGGAAGGTGGGGAAAAAGGCCAGGGTATATCGAGAAAAGGAATACAACGGTTTTAACTCTGAGGTGGGCAGGAGCATAAAAAAGAGCAGCAATAATGCATATAAGCCCCAGGTGATACCCAACCTTCGGAAAGCCAAAATGGTGGTCGCCAGTAATAATAGCGCACAAAAGAAATCAAACCACAACGTTAATTCGCCGGTACGGGCGGGCGCGCCCAGGAACATGGTTTGCAAAGCACGCAGCAAATCATAACCGGGCAGACCAGTTTGCTGGTACCAATAGGCGCGGTAGATGTCACTCAAGGCAGGCAACCCAATGGTCCAGCGGTAGACAAGGAAAAGAAAGGTGCCAATGCCGGGGAGTAACACGGCCGTACCCTCTCCCACTTTTCTCATATCTTTCATCACATCAAGCTGCCCCCGCTGCCGCCAAAACTCATACGCCAGGGGCACAACCAGCACCCATCCCGTCAGCCGCGTCAGCGACGCCAACAGCCCCAACAGCCCCGCCTGCCAGAAATTGCCCCGCCGCGCCGACCACAACGATCCCAACGCCAGTAACAAAAACAACGACTCGGTGTAAGGAGCAAAAAGGAAAAAAGCGGTCGGAAACAAGGCCAGATAAATGACGGCGCGAGTCGCATGTTCCGGGCCGATTTCAGCGGCGGCCACTTTGTGCAGCAAGATGAACAGCCCCAGGCAAGCCAGGTTGGCCACCAGGATGGCCGCTGCCATATGCGCGGTGTGGCTGCTGCCGAGGGGAAAAGCGAGCGCGCGAATGATCCAGGGATAGAGCGGTGGAAAGACGGAATCGGCCTCGTTCTGGTAGCTGTTAGCGGCAATAGCAGTGTAGTGCAGGGCATCGAAGCGCTGCCAGGGACCAAGCAGCCAACCGGCCGCGCCGCTGTTGAGGATGGGTTGGCCTTGATACGGCCGTAACACCTCATCCGCCTCTGCCGGCAATGGCTGCACCAACAGCACAATGACCGCCCACACCGTCAAAAACAGCCGCAGCGCCACAAAGACAATCAGCCCTTGTTTCACGGCCGTGTCCCGCCACCACCTCATCCTCTCCTCCTCAACATTGTTCACTGTTCACCGCTCACCGCTCACCGCTCACTACTTACCGCTCACTGCTCACCGTCCTCACGGCCGTCCAACAACGCCTTAGGCAGTTCACCATCAGGCTCATACGGCACGACCTCACCATCAATCACTTCTCCCTCCACGACAACGCCGCCAACGCCACTCTGCCGCACCCACATCTGCCCACGCAGCAGGCCACCTTGCTGCCGGACGCGAAAAGCACCCACCAACAACAATACACCAACCGCCAGAGAGAAAATGCCCGTCACCCAGACCAGGCTCACCGCCAGCGGCCCGGTCAGGGCAAACATCAACACACCAAAGCCGAGCAACATGACCCCGGTGAATAGGCTGGTATACGGCCGTCGCCGTTGTAACGCCTGCAAAACATTCACACCGCCGCTAATGAGCAGGCCAAAACCGGTCAGGTAGAGGATGAAGGTGAAGGCAATAGTGACAATCTCCAGCGCGGCGACAAAGATGAGCAGGCCCATGATGATTTCGGCCAGCCCAATGAACAACAGATTGCCCCAATTGGGTTGGCGCTGCCATACGGCCGTGACCATCCGCCGCCCACCATCCAACACCAACAACCCGCCCAACAGTTGCACCGGCAGCGCCGCCGTCGCCTGCGGATTGAGCAGGGCAAAAATACCCAGCGCCAATGCGATAAGCCCAATCAAAACTAACACTAACCACAACCGCTGCCAGACGCGGATGACGTTTTGCTCGTCTGTGTTCATAGGCTGAGGGGCTATATCCCTGCTCCCCCCGTCACTTCCAGCGTGTGCCCGGTAATGTAGGCCGCCAGCGGCGAGGCCAGCAGCACGATGCCGCCGGCCGCCTCTTCCGGCGTACCGGGCCGCCCCAGGGGGATCATCATGGGGGCCATCTGCCGCATCTGGTTGGGGATGCCAATGGCCACTTCTTTGTCGCCAATGGCAATCGTTTCCCCCTTTTCTTTGGCCTGGGTCATGCGCGTGTCAATAAAACCAAAAGCCACCGCATTGCAGCGCACGCCAAACGCGCCCCACTCTTTGGCGACTGTCTTGGTCAGCCCGACAATGCCCATTTTGCCGGTGGCATAGTTAATCTGCCCCACATTGCCATGCAGCCCGGAGGTAGAGGAGACGTTGACAATGCAGCGCGGCTCCACCGGGCCGCCCGCTTCTTTTTCCGCTTTGGCCGCTTCGCGCATGTAGGGGGCAGCGGCGCGAATCATACGGAAGGGGGCGGTGGCATGAATGTCCAGCACCGCCTGCCACTGCTCGTCGCTCATCTTGTGCAACATGCCGTCCCAGGTGAAACCGGCGTTGTTGACCAGGATGTTGATCTTGCCGTAGGCAGCAATAGCCGCCTGCATCAGTTGGCCGGGAAATTGGGGATCGGTGACGCTGCCGGACACGGCCGTAGCCTCCCCACCTGCCGCCTTTATTTCTGCCACCACCTCTGCACAAGGGGCCGCATCCAGATCATTCACCACCACTTTGGCCCCATACTGCGCCAACAACTTCGCCGCCGCCGCGCCAATCCCTCGCCCCGCCCCTGTTACAATCGCTACCTGATTTTGAAACATATCACTCTCCTTCAAAAACGATCCACAGATTCCGCAGATTACGCAGATAAAAAAATCTGTGACATCTGTGTAATCTGTGGATTTACACTCTTCATTATGAGCCTGGCAAGGCTACGGCCGCATTGGTAATCGCTACCACGCCACCCCGTTCCTGGATACGGGCGCGGAAAAGGACACGGCCGTCCCCCTCATCCCACATCTCCGTCATCACCGTCTCGCCGGGGAACACGGGCTGGCTGAAACGGGCCTGAATGCGGTGAAAACGGGCCGGATCTTTACCGCCAAATGTTTTCAGCACCGCCCGCGCCGCAAAACCAAGCGTACACAGCCCATGTAAAATCGGGCGGTCATACCCGCCGAGGGCGGCCATTTGCGGGTCGGCGTGTAATGGGTTGCCATCGCCGGAAGCCAACCGGTAATAGAGTGCCTGGTTAGGCTGCGTGGCCTGGGCCACGACGGCATCCGGCGGGCGCTCCGGCGGCGTGTTGGTGCTGCCCGATGGTCCCCGTTCGCCACCAAAACCGCCCAGCCCGCGAATGAAGGCGGATAGCTGGTTGAAGGCAACTTCCACCCCTTGTTCATCTACGGTGGAAATGTCCAGGACGATGAGCGCGCCGGAGCCTTTGTCGTAGACCTGGCTGATGTGGGCGTGGGTGATGAGGGCGGCGGTGGTGGGCAACGGCCGTGGCAACACCATCATCTGCTCCCCATGCAGCAGCAGCATCGGGTTAAATTCCAGCCCCGGCACGTCCAAAATCTGCCACATCATCGGAAAGGGGAAGATCATGGGAAAGGTGGGAAAGACAAAAAAGCCGGCTCCGTTCAACTCATACACAAATTTCAACTCATCCAGATCCAACGGGTCGGCCGCTGCCCCAATGGAAAGCGCATAAAGGCTCACATCCCGCTCTGTATACCGCGTCTCCACCGGCTTAAACCGGTAGCCCAACACTTTGTTTACGTCAATGGTCATTGGATTACTCGTGATGCGTGATGCGTGACACGTGAGAACTTTCTGGTCACGCATCACGCATCACTTCAGCTTCGGATTATTTGCATGGCGCTCTTTGTCACGGGTAGTCTTCTTTGCCATGTTTTGGTGGAAAGCCGCCGTCAGGTCTATGCCGGTCTGGTTAGCCAGGCAAATGAGGACAAAGAGCACGTCGGCCATTTCATCGGCCAGATTAACCGCTTCGTCCGTTTTCTTGAAGCTCTGGTCACCATACAACCGGGCCATCAGCCGGGCCACTTCGCCGACTTCTTCCATGAGCACGGCCGTGTTCGTCAACTCCGAATAATAACGCACCCCCACCGTCCGCACCCATTCATCCACCGTTTGCTGGCAGTCGCGCAAAGTGATGTCGTTCATAGTAACTGCCCTCACTCCCAAATCGGCTCAATCTTTTCTTCCGCCAGACTACGCAGGTATTGGCAGTACGGGTTATCTTTGGAGCGGTTGGCTATTTCCAACAACTGCGCTGCGCTGATGTACCCCTTGCGGTAAGCGATTTCCTCTACACAGCCCACCTTTAGCCCCTGCCGATGTTCAATGGTCTGTACAAAATTGCTGGCCTCCAACAAACTTTCGTGTGTGCCCGTATCCAGCCAGGCAAAACCCCGCCCCAACAACTGCACTTTCAACTGGCCGCGCTGCAAATAGACGTTGTTGACATCGGTAATTTCGTACTCGCCGCGCGCCGACGGCCGTAACTCCCTGGCAATGCGCACCACATCCCCGTCATAAAAATACAGCCCCGTCACCGCATAATTGGACTTTGGTTTGTGGGGTTTCTCCTCAATCGTCAGCGCCCTAAAATCAGCGTCAAACGACACCACACCATACCGCTCCGGGTCTTGCACGTAATAGGCAAAAACTAACCCCCCTTCCGTCAACTGCCCTGCCTGCCGCAGCATGGCCGACAGCCCATGTCCATACAAAAAGTTATCGCCCAACATCAGCGCACACGGTTCATTGTTCACAAACTGCTCGCCAATGATAAATGCCTGGGCAATGCCATTGGCCTGCGGCTGCACCGCATACTCGATGCGCAACCCCAACCGTTCGCCATTGCCAAACAACCCCTGGTACATCTCAATATGCTGCGGCGTGGAGATGATCAAAAACTCCCGAATATCGGCCAACATCAACACCGACAGCGGATAATAAATCATCGGCTTGTCAAACAACGGCAAAATCTGCTTCGACAGCGAAATGGTCAACGGATACAACCGCGTCCCCATCCCACCCGATAAAATAATTCCTTTCATACTCTCCTCAATCTATCCGCAGATTCCACAGATGCCACAGATTTTTGCTTTCATAATCTGTGAAATCTGTGTAATCTGTGGACTCAAAAGCCCATAGATCGGCCAATAATCTCTTTCATAATCTCCGTCGTGCCGCCGTAAATGGTTTGCACGCGGGTGTCCAGGAAGGCTTTAGCAATGGGGTACTCCATCATGTAGCCATAACCACCATGCAGTTGCAGGCAGTCATCCACCACCCGCTTTTGCAGTTCCGTCGTCCACCATTTCGCCATGGCCGCTTCCGCCGCCGTCAGATTACCCGCGTTCAGTTCGGTAATGCAGCGGTCTACAAACACGCGGGCAATCTCCACTTCTGTTTTCATTTCCGCCAGCCTAAAGCGGTTGTGCTGGAATTTGCCAATCGGCCGGCCGAACGCCTCCCGCTCCTGGCAGTATTTAATCGTCATCTCCAAAACCGCCTCACACGCGGCCACGGCAATGACGGCAATGGAAAGCCGCTCTTGCGGCAGTTGGAACATAAGCTGGTAAAAACCCTGCCCTTCACCGCCGAGCAAATTGTCCAGCGGTACTTTGACGTTGTGGAAAAACAGTTCGGCCGTATCCTGCGCTTTGAGGCCAATTTTGTCCAGGTTACGGCCGTGCCCAAACCCATCCATCCCCCGTTCCACCACCAGCAAACTGACGCCGCTGTGCCCGGCTGAGGGGTCGGTCTTGGCCACCACAATCACCAGGTCGCTGTTGATGCCGTTGGTAATGAACGTCTTTTGGCCGTTGAGCAGATAGTGGTCGGTGTGGCGCACGGCCGTTGTCTGAATCCCCGCCAGGTCACTGCCTGCATTGGGTTCGCTCATGGCAATGGCCGTAATCGTCTCGCCGCTGATCATCTGCGGCAGCCAGCGTTGTTTCTGCTCCTCCGAGCCATAGGTCAAAATGTAGGGCAACACAATGTCATTGTGCAGGCCAAAACCGACGCCAGAGGCCCCGGCGCGGGTCAGCTCCTCCGTCAGCACCACGTTATAACAAAAGTCGGTCAGCCCCAACCCACCATACGCCTCCGGCGCAGCCATCGCCAGAAAACCGGCGGCGCCCGCTTTTAACCACAAATCGCGGGGCACAATGCCGTCCTTTTCCCACTGCTCATGGTGCGGCGTCACTTCCTTCTCCACAAACCGGCGCACCGCCTCCCGAAACATCAAATGTTCGTCATCAAACAACGTCCGTTTCATCAGTCTAATCCTCTCCCGTTCATCGTTCGTAGTAGACGATTTATCGCCCTCTTACGGCGATAAATCGCCTACTACAAACGGCTGCCATCGGGCATAATCGCCCCGGTCAACCGCTGCGCCTGGGCCAATGTCTCGGCCGTCACGATGGCCCCGGTCAGGTCAGCGTCGGTAAAATCTGCGCCTGTGCAATCCGCCAGGGTCAAATTGGCATAACACAATTTAGCCCCTTGCAAAGTCGCACCCACCAGCCGGGCGCGGCGCAAATCGGCGCGGCTGAGGTCCGCGCCGGTAAAGTCCACGCCCACCAACGATGCCCGCACCAACCGCGCCTCGGTCAGCGTGGCTCCGGCACAAGAAGCGCCATCCAGCGTCACGGCCGTGCCGTCCACTCCACTCAGCAGCGCCAGACTCAGATTGGCCATCACCCCGTCCGCACCACACAAATTCGTCCCCCGCCAATTAGCGCCGCGTGCATTCACCAGCGTCAAGGTCGCCCCACGCAAGATAGCCCCGTCCAGGTTCGATTTGACCAGGGTGGTGGATGTGAGGTTCACGGCCGTTAAATCCGCCTGCCGCAAACTCACCCGCGACAAATCCAGCCGTTCCAAAACCATGCCAGACAAGTCCAGGTTAGAGAAACTGGTCTCGCCCTGCTCCACCTTCGCTACAAACTCATCACGACTTAGTTGAGACATACAATTGCTCAATCAGCTTCGACATGACTTTCTTCTCTAACCAACCACTCTTCACGTAGTTGCACAGAACGGATTAAATCTGTAACAACTTGCTCTAACAATTGACGATCCAGTTTTTCTACAAACAGATCAGGGGGTAAAAGATACTTGCCTGTTAGTTCTGGCGATTCAAGCTCTTGGGTTACTTTAGCCTGTTCTAAGGCATTAAACGTCCAGACATTGAGTGCAAATTTCCGTCCGTCAACGAAGCTGATAAGCATATTGCTGAAATCATCATATGGATCGAATGTGGGTTCTGAAACCCAAAGTTCGAATTCTAGCCAAAGTTCAAAGCTGCTCATAATGTGATTTTCACCCGCCTGGTAAGAATTACACAGATGATCTTGGGGGGTGTCCGTAAATATCCGTTTCATCCGTCAAATCCGTGCCTCAAACCCCCTTATTGCGGTAAAGGCAGTTGGCCCAGCGAGAGATCAATGCGCGATTCATGCACACCAGACTGCCAGCGCAGCCGCAAACTGGCGCTCAACGCCGGGTCGGGCACAATAAACACCTGGTCGCCGGTTGCCGATTGCCCTGGGCCAATTTCGGCCGGCAGCGCCGTTAAATCGCGGCTAAACGGGGCGCTGGTCTGCCACGATTCATACAGATTCAAATATTCATCAATCACGCGAAATTCCGTCGCCAGCACCGATTTCTGGCTCTGGTTGGTGATGGTCATCTTCACCACCACATACACATAACCCGGTTTAAGCGGCTGCTCGGCCGATATGTTTCCGGGGCGGGTGCTGGCCTCATCCACCTGAATGGTAACGCCTTTCAACGTCACCGACCGGGAAGCATCCCCGGCGGCATAATCAAAATTCGCCGGTAAGGTATCTGGGTTGACTGGCTCTTCCGCCTGGCAAGCCACAAACAAGATCATAAAGGTTAAGAAGATGAATAGGGTACTACGTTTCACGTCTTTCCTCCTGTAAAAAATCAAGGATTGCCCAAATTTCGCAGATAAAATTTGCGCGTCTTCGCGGGTTATCCAGCGTGACATAATGATACCGCTTTAGGAGAAAAAGGCGTAATCAAGTTACTCAATCACCAGCGAAGCCAGATCAGACACGGCCGTATCCACCACTACATCCACCCCACTCTGGGCAAACAACTGGGCAGCGGTGGCCGCCCGGCCGTCCCCCTCCACATCCAGCGACCATTGGGCATGGGCCGCCAGCAGCGCCAGCGCCAGCGCCCGGCCAATGGTCAGGGCAAACCGGCGCGCCCCCGCTTCCAACTCAGCCGGATCGCCATTTGCCGCCTGCGCCAGCCAGGTTTGGGCATGGGTCAAGGCACGTTGGGCCGCGGTCACGGCCGTGACCAACCGTTCATCGCGCACGGCCGTGGCACATGCCGCCACCTTTTGCGCTAAGGCCGCCAACGCGGCCCCATCTCGCAGCGCCCGCAGCGTATCCAGCGCCAGCACATTGGTCGTGCCTTCCCAAATCGGCAGCACCTGGGCATCACGCAGCAGCAGTGGCAGCCCCGTATCTTCCACATAACCCGCGCCACCGTGCGCCTCCAAAATCTCGCTGGTCACGGCCACCCCCTGCCGCCCCGTCACCAGCTTGTTGATCGAAGTCAACATGCGCAGCAAGGCCGCTTCCTCGTCCGTAATCTCACCCGCCTCATCTTTACCAATCAACTCAACGCCATAAAACGTCAGGTAAAACGCCGCCTCAAACTCCGCTTGCAACCGCGCCAGGGTATCCACGTGCAGCGGTTTTTCGGTCAGCGGCGCGCCAAAGGCCACCCGCTTGCGGGCATAATCCCGCGCCAGCGCCAGCCCGCGCCGCATAAAGGCGATGGCGCTGACGGCGTTCCAGGTGCGCGTCAAATGCAGCATGGGCACAATGTGGCGCACCCCATCCGTCAGCGCATACACCGGCATAGCCGGCGCACCGTGCATCATGATTTCGGCCGTTGGCACTTTGCGGGTGCCCAGTTTGTCTTTCAGGCGCAGGATTTCCATGTTTTGCAAACGGCCGTGTCCATCCCGCGTCTCCAGGTAAAACAGCGCCAACCCTTTACCGCCCGGTGGATTCCCTTCCGGGCGGGCCAACGTCAGCGTCATTTGCCCGGTAGCAGCCGAAGTGAACCATTTACGGCCGTGCAGCCGCCACGTTTCCTCGTCATCCAGCCGCGCTACCGTTTCGCTCAACCCCACGTCCGAACCGCCGGTAGCTTCTGTCATCCACTGCCCACTTGTCCAAAATTGGGCCGGGTCGCGGCTGGTCAGGTGGGGAATAGCCTGGTCAATCAGTTCCCGATTGCCGGAGCGCAGCAACGTGCGCGCCGCCCCGTCGGTCATCGCCAGCGGGCAGGTGTATACATCGGTCGAGGGATGGAAGAGGTAGGTGAGGGCAAACTGGTGAATGCGGTCGTAACGGCCGTACTGCGCTTCATATGCCGCCGCCACAATGCCAAACTGCGCCGCCAGCTTCTCCGCCTCTTTCCACAGTGGCGTAACCTCAATGTGGTCAATGCGGTTGCCCCAGGCGTCCCACTGCGTCAACGTCGGTTCGTTGAGCCTGTCGGCCAACTGCATCTGGTACAACCGCCCCCCGGCCAGAGCACCCAATTCTCGCAGCGCCGGTTCAATCTGCGCCAGCGCCTCCGGCGGCAGCACCCGCCGCAAATAACTGCGCAGCACTCGATCCTCATCATACTGATTGCCCAAAGTGGGCGGTGTCTGGTTAAACGGTTGAAAGTTCATTTTTTTGGTGTTCCAATCATCATTGTTCTATGCTTTATCTTCGATCCATTCAATTGCCTTTTCTGCTGTTTCTCTAACGCTTATCCCAAATTCATCAACCCCATCATCACTGTCATGTATTTGTTTCAACAAAACTAGAGCCCATGCGTCCCCTAAATATCCTAATCCTTCAACTGCCGCGATTCGATGGACAACATATTCGTCGTCGAGTAATTTCACTATGTGTTCAAAAGCTTGTTTGTCACCCAGTCTACCTAATGCCACGGCCGCAAATGGACGTATCCAATTATTTGGATCTGGATTGTTCAAGGAACGTATCAATGAATTATAGGCTCGTTTATCTCCTAAAAGACCTAAAGATGCCGCTGCTGCACAGCCCAGATCTATATCCAGATGATTCTCTTCACAAGCCAAACTGGTCTCAACCTCATCAAGAATCTTTATCAATGGGTCAACCGATTGACTGTTAGGGAGTTTGCCTAATGAGGCAATTATGCCAATTTTTGTCTTTGTTTCATTCACCTTAACTAGCGCATTCAAAAGTGGCCCAACTGCCCCCTCATCGCCAAGTTTGCCCAGTGTGTAAGCCGCTCGCCCAGCAACAAATTCATCCTCGTCATAAAGGAGTTTGCTCAGTGGCTTGACAGCACGCTCATCCTTAAACGAATCAATCACCTCAATTGCAACAAGACGATATAGAGGTCGTTCATCCTCTAATGCCTCAAGAAAGGTATCTAAGACGCTTGCATCTCCAATTAAAGCTAATGCTCTGGCAGAATATGTATTGCCACTTGCTTTGTAAATTTTTAGCAGAGGTTCTACTGCCCGTTTGTCTTTCAACCCGCCTAGAGCAAGCATAGCAGACTCACGAACCTGAATGTTAGAATCCGAAAGAGTTTGTAATAACGGCTCCAAAGACCTTGAATCACCAATTCTTCCCAGTGACTTAACTACATCGCGACGTATCCACCATTCGTCAGCCTTAATGAAATTAAGCAATGGATCAATTGCACGCTCATCCCTTAAAAAACCCAAGGCATTGATAGCAGTTACCCTTACCGAGCCATTTTCATCAAAAAGCAAATCTATGAGCGGTTCTGTAGCGCGTCTGTCTGATATATGCCCTAGTTTCCTTGCCGCTGTCTCTCGCACTCTCGGATCTTGACTACCAAGCTCAATGAGAAGTGTATCCAAAGGGGGCCTGCCATTTTCGATTGAATTCATTGTCCGTTTTCAACTATTTCTGGCTCCGTCAGCCTCACCATGCCTGACAAAGATTTTGCAGGACTTATTCTAAACTTGCCGAAGTATTACGCAGATGAAACAATCGGTGAAATCTGAGCAATCTTTGATGACTCTCTTCATCACAACTGCAAGGCATACACAATCGCCTCATCCAGCGATAACTGCCGTCCGGCAGCCATCCAGGTCTCTTCTTTTTCTTCGGGTAACTGCGCTCGCACCGGGGCCAGCAGTTCGTCCATTTTCTGCTGGTAACTGGGCGGCAGGGGCGCGCCAATCGTTTCGCGCAGGGCCGCCGCCGCGCCATACAACCGGAAAGCCGATTCCGGGTCATTTTCGGCGGCGGCCAGACAGCAAATATCTTCTAGCAAATAAGCCAGCGCCCCTTTGTCACCCAGTTCGCGGTTGATGCGTAAACTCTCCCGGTACAGTTCCCGCGCCCGCTGGTAATCACGCTGGTCACGGGCTACGCTGGCCAGATTGTTCAGCGAATTCGCCAGCGCCCAGCGGTCGCCCACCTCCCGCTGCAATGTCACCGCCTCCTCCAAACGCTGCCGGGCCATATCCAGGTCACCCAGATTGAGCGCCAGAAAGCCGAGATTGTTCAGCGAATTGGCAATGGCCGACTTGTCGCCAATTTCCTGGCGGATAGCCAGACTTTCTTCGTACAACCGCTGTGTGGTGGCATATTCGCCCTGGTAACGGGCCACAATACCCAGGTTATTGAGCAGGCTGCCGATGCTGCTCTTATCACTTAGCCGCCGCCGGATGTCCAGGCTTTCGCCCCACAACGCGCGGGCGGTCTGGTAATCGCCGCGTTGGGCCGCCAATATGCCCGAAAATTGCAGCACCTGGCCGATGCCGGCTTCGTCGCCCAGTTCTTCATAGTTGAGGCGGGCGCGCCGCAGGCGGGCGGCAGCCTCATCGTAGCGCCCCTGTTTACGCAGATGTTCGGCCAGGGCGGTTTGGGCAGCGGCACGGCCGTGTAAATCCCCCAACTGCCGCGCCAGTATCAACACCTTTTCTAGAATCGCTTCCGCCTCCGGCCAACGGCCCACCGTTTGCAGCGCCTCACCCAGTTTCAACATCATCGCTGGCTTTTCTGCATCCCCCAGCAGCGGCATGGCCCGCTCATAGTAAGCGATGGCCGCTTCATGGGCATATTTGGCCTGGGCATCGGCAGCAGCCAGAAGCAAATAGCGCCTCTTTCTGGCATCATCCTGCCCGTGTGAAAAATGGTGAGCCAGAATGGGCACATAAGCCGCCAACATTTCCCCATACATGCGTTCGATATATTCACCAATCTGGGTATGCAGCCGGGCACGGGTGGCATATGGCAGGCTTTCGTAAGTGGCTTCCTGGGTGACGACATGCTTAAAAATATAGGTCAATTCCGGTTCTGGTGTGTCCAGCGCCGTCAGTTCCATCTGGCGCAGCGCCTCCAGATCGGCCTGGACATGGCTGGCATCACCCAGTTCCGGGTAAGCACCCCACAGCAACGCCACCCGAAACAGACGGCCAATGACGCTGGCAACCTTGATGGTGTTCTTCTGTCCTTCGGTCAGTTGGTCAATACGGCTGAGGATCAGACTGTGCAAACTGTCGGGCAAATCGAGCGTGTCCAGAGCATTGGCGGATTGGGGATCAATGTGTCGATCTTGCAGGTAATTGAGCAGTTCCTCAATGTAAAACGGGTTGCCATCGGCTTTGGCGGTGATGCGCTCGACGAAGGCAGGAGACACGGCCGTATCCGCCCCAAACAACTGCGCCACCTTTAGCTGCATCAAGTGGCGCGCTTCTGCGGGCGTAAACTCCGTCAGCAGCATTTCGGTATAGTAAGGCAGTTTAATCACACGCGGCGGAATGTCACCCCCCACTTCCACCACGCGATAAGCCAACACCAGCAGCACCGGCATGTCGGCCATGGCCCGCCCCAAAATTTCCAGCAAATCGTGAGAGAGCGGGTCAATCCAGTGGGAATCTTCCAACACGAAAAATAACGGCCGTGCCGCCGCCCGCGCGCGTACACAACTCACCAGCAACGACTCCAACGACGCTTTGCGCAATTTGGCGTCAAACGAACGGGTCAGATCATTGTCAGGGATGGCTCTATTGAGGGCCATGCCCAGCAGCGGCAGCCGCGGCAGCAGCGCGGGATCAATTTGCGTCAGTTCCGCTTCCAATCGGGCGATCACTTCTTCTAATGGCGGGTCGCCCAAGACGTTAAAGAAGCCCCGCCAGATGGTGTGCCACACATGGTAACTACTCTTGGACGCATACGAATGGCATTCACCGCCAAATCCAGCCAGGCCCCGTTCATTTGCCAGCCGGATCACCTCCGCTACCAGGCGAGATTTACCCATGCCGGGGTGGGCGGTGATGCCAATAATCTGCCCCTGCCCGGCCAGTACCTGCTCAATCCGCCCGGCAATTAGAGACAATTCCGTTTCCCGCCCCACCATCGGCAGCGCATAACCGGGTTCTAACAGGCGCATCATGGAACGCGGGCGGGGGCGGGTGACGGCTGTGACCACCATCTTGCCACTTTTCCCCTTCACCTCAATAGCCGGTAATACCTCCCACTCAAACCCCTCAACAGCCTGTTGAATCTCCATCGTCGCCAAAATCTGGTCGGGGGCGGCTCGTTCCATCAAACGCGCCGATAGATTCACGCCGTCACCTAAAACGCCATAAGTCCGCCGGGCGCTGCCCCCATAGGCCCCCGTCCACATACGGCCCGAAGCAATACCAATCTGCACCGAACTGATGGCCGGCATCGCTGCCGTATGGATAATGTCCCAGGCCACGGCTACGGCGCGGGCGGCGTCGTCCTGGTGGGCAATGGGTGCGCCAAAGGCAGCATACAGATAACTACCTTTATCGCCAATGGTAAGCTGGAGCAGCGCCCCATCATATTGCTGAATAATGCGCTGCACCGCCTGGATGTACCAGTCCAGCTTAACAGCAGCGGCCGGATCATGGTCATAGTCAATGCCGGTGAACTTCATAAACAAGGCGACGGCGGGACGCAGTTCGGCCAGAAATTCACCACGCCCATGCTGCAACTGATCCGCCACGGTGGGCAGCAGCCAGGGCTGAACCTGTTGGTCGGTGAGGGAGTAAGGCAAAGAGGGCCAGGGTTGGGGTGGTACGGCCGTCAGCAGTTCTCGCACCACCGCAAATTGAGCGCCGCTTTTCGGGGCCGTGCGCCATTCGCTGACGATCAGGTAGGGTTGCAGAGCAACGGCCGTTTGTGGCGTCAGCACCACATCTCCTTTACCGGCCAGATGTTCTGCCGCCGCCAGCCATTCCAGTGTCTCCCCGGCCAACACATCCAGCAGTTGAATGGCCGGGTCGCCCACCACAAAACGACGAACTGTGCCCATGGCCACGGCCGTTTTCACCGCCAACGACACCGTTTTCCCGGATGGAATCAGTATCGCTGCAAATTCGGTCATCGCCTGCTGCATCGCCAGCGCGCAGGCCACGCCGCGCAGCCCATCATCCCCATTCAGCCAACAGGTAATAGCATCCCCGGCAAAAGAAATCACGCTACCGCCAAAACGGTGCAGTTCCGTGATCAGCGCATCATACACCTGGTTCAGATGGCCCGTTAGCTCCTCTGCTCCCCGCCGGGGGCCAAGTTCCTGCGCCAACGCCTCGGTCAATTGGGTAAAGCCGGAAACATCGGCAAACAGCGCTGCACCTTGTGTGCGTTCGGGCAGTTCCCTGCCCTGCGCCAATGCCTGCCGTCTATCCATGGGGATGTAGGTGGTGGGGTGTTCCATACAACGCTAACTATACGCTACAGCAAGCAGGGTGGCAATTGGAAATAGCGTAAATAATCACTTCTCTTGATATACACACGATTATGTGTACAATCCAGGTATGCCATACCTTTGGGATGAGGCAAAACGGCAAAGCAATCTACGAAAACATCGTCTTGATTTTGCTGACGCGGAAATCGTTTTTGATGGCCTCACCCTCACTTTTGAAGATGATCGTTTTGGCTATACAGAACAGCGATACATCACCATTGGCACACTAGATGGAGAATTTGTAGTCATTGCTCATACCGAAAAGGAAGATGATTTGACACACATCATCTCCATGCGAAAGGCGACAAAACATGAAGAAAACATCTTTTTCAACGCATTCGGAGACTGACCGAGATTTTTTGCACAATGCCAGGGACGAAGATATTGATCTATCCGACATCCCCGAAATCACTGAATCTCAGTTAACACGCGCAGTTATGCGAGTGGGGGGGAAGCCAGTCCCCAAAGGGAAAGTTCGAGTAAATATGTATCTGGATGCTGACCTGATTGCCTTTTTCAAGGCTAAGGCCGGTGGACGTGGCTACCAAACTCTTATTAACGAAACGCTGCGAGATAGCATTGAAAACGAGAATCTAGAAAAGCTGCTGCGCCGGATCATTCGTGAAGAGATGACAACAGCTTCTTGACCAGGTTACTGTTATAGATTGGTTCAATCTTCGAGATCGAACCAATCTTGAGTTTAATCGCCATCCCTACTATACAAAAAGCGGTAAATCACATATCCCTCATAAATGCGGTCAATGTAGAGGCGGGTTTCGGCAAAATTCACCGTTTCAATATACAAGTCCAGGTCTTGCCCGGCCGCATTGTACCAGCGGGCGGCGTTGCCCGGCCCGGCGTTGTAGGCGGAGAGGGCCGCGTGGGCCGTGCCATCAAAAGTGTCTAACTGTTGGTCGAGATAAAATGCGCCAAAGATGAGGCCCACATAGGGTCTGTACAGGTCTTCATTTTTGTAATTCGGCCAGTTAAGCTGCTGCGCGATGTACGCGCCTGTATCCGGGATGACCTGGCTGAGACCTTGAGCCACGGCGCTGGAGGTGGCAAAACTTTCAAACAGGCTCTCTTGCCGCAGCAGGGCCAATTGCAGGCGGGGGTCATAGCCGTATTGCTGTGCCAATGGCAGCAGCAGGTCGGCGTAATAGGCGGGGTACATCAGACGGCCGATAAACAGCGGCATGGTAAACACCGTCTGTCCGGTGAGACCGGGCAGCCGCGCCGCCGCCAAAATGGAGGAGCGATATAACCCCAGGTCGCGGAAAAAGAGCGCCAGTTGGTAACTGCTCAAAGCGTCCTGGGCATATGCCTCCCGCACTACTTCCAATTCTCGTTTGGCTTCTTCATATAAACCTAGCTGCCACAATTTCTGACCGCGTATGAGACGGCCGTCATTTGCCAGGGTGGGCGACAGGCTGCGAATGTCGGTGCCTGGTTCCAGGCCAAGCTGGCTGCGCAGCCAGCTTTCGGCTTTATCCTGGGCAGCGGCTTCTTCTTCGGCCGTGGGCAGTTGGAAAGGGGCAACGGCCGTAAAAGGCTCATTTCCCTGGACGATGTCTCTGGCGCGGAGGGCGTAGTAGTTCACGGCCGTCCCCCCCGCTGCCTGCTGCTGTATCTGTTCCAACAACTTGTGCGGGTCGGGCACGCCGCTGCCGTCCTCCTCGTGGATGGGACTGTAGCCGGGCAGGGTACGCAGCAGCCAGACCAGGGCGGCGCTGCCATATTCGTTGGCGGGGTAGGTTTGGGCGGCGCGGCTCCAGAGGGTCACGGCCGTAGCCACATCCCCGCTCTGGTTTGCCAGCCAACCGGCGTGAAATAGCGCCTCTGGCGTATCCTCATACCAGGGGTAGGCATCGGCCAGAGCGGTGTAGCGGGTCACGGCCGTAGCCACACCCCCCTGATTTTCCACGTTCAACGCTGCTCGCCAGGCCGCAGCCGGGGCATCTTCGCCGTCGGGATAGTTTTGCAAATAAAAGTCATAATTGCTCAACGCGCCGGGCAGATCGCCAGAGCGCGCCAGCATCAGGCCGCGCTCAAAAGCCGCCGTTGCCGGGTCGCTGTTGGCATAGCTGTCCAGTTCGGCCAATGCAGCAGGCAGATTGCCCAACGCTTCATAACTCCAGGCGGCGTACAGGTGGGCATCCGGGTTGTAACTTTCTGAGTTGGCGGCCACATACCGGGCGAAGGCGGCTACCGCCGGTTCGTAGGATTTGGCGTGGAAGTTAACCAGGCCGCGCTGGTACTCATCCACCGGCACCCCGGCTTCCACCAATTGCACCAGGCCCAGATAGGTATCATAGGCGCGGGGATAGGCGGTAAGAGCTTGCTGGAAACGGCCGTAAGCCGCCTCGGTATTGCCCGCCAGTAGTTCCGCACTCCCGGCCAGATAGGTCATTTCCCCTTTGGTCACTTCGGTGATGGCCAGGTCGCGCATAGCGTCATATTGGGTAATAGCCGCCGTATAGTTGCCCGCCTCCAGGTATAGCCGGGCCAGTACACGCCGGTTGGCGATTTCGGTCAGGCGATGGGCCGGGGCATTGGCTGCGGATTCACGGGCAAGTTGGGCGTTGGTTGTGTCACCGGCAGCGGCATAAACATCGGCAATCAGCGGGTAGACGTATGCGCCCATGTCTGAATGGGCATTGACGTAGGTCTGGTAGGCGCTAATCGCACCAGGGTAATCGCCCAGAGCAGCACGGGCCTGGCCCATAAAGAAATAAACAGCCGTAGGCGTTTGCTCCCCGGCCAGTGTGATTAATTGGTCAAATGCGCCGAGGGCGTCGGCGTGTCGTTCATCGCGCCGGTAGGCGACACCCAGGCTGTACAGATTGTCCACCTGTTCGGTAGGGGTAAAGGCGTCAGGCTGGCGCACGTTGGCTTCTAACAAAGCAATGGCCTGGGCTACATCTCCATTGTGCAGGTTTGTATCCGCCAGGGCGAACCGTTCCACCGGCGATGGCAGGTTGGTAGGGGTAGGTAGCGGGGTGACGGTGGGCACGGCCGTAAGCGTAGGTAGTGGCGTATCGGTGGGGGCGTCCGTCACTTCGGCTCCGCTCAGTGCGGGCGTGTCTGGCGCCGCTGGTGTGGGTGATGGTAATGGGACGGTAGGTAACCCGGCGGCGAGGGTGGGGGTGGGTACGGCCGTGTGGGTGATGGTCTGGGCAATCGGCCGGGCCTCTTGTTCCGTGCAGGCAGCCATTAACCAAATGAGCAGGAGAAGAATGCGACGCAGACGGCAACGCAGCATTGCAACTCGGATGAACGGGGACAAAATCCTAAAAAAATCCGCGTTCATCCGTATCATCCGCGAAAATCCGCGTTCTATTTCTTTAATCATGGGCGCGATTGTCCGGGATACGGCCGTGTCAGACCCTACGATTGCCATATGTCAGGCCGACGATACGGCCGTGTCCGGGGTAACGGCCGTGTTGTTTTCCGATTCTGCCAGCAATTTTTCATACTTTGCCATCCGTTGGGCAAACTCTTTTTCGGTGACGTATTGCTCAATGCCCCGCTCACCGGCGGCCATTTCCAGCCCCAAATAAAGCGGCACCAGTTGAAACATCAGCATCCAGAGAAAGATGAAGTTGAAAATCTGCTTGACCTGCGCTGTCTGCTCGTCAATTTGCTCGCTGACCAGACGCAGCCGATCATTCACGTCGGTGGCAATCCGGATGTACTCGTCCAGGATGGGCTGCACTTCGGCAATGGAGGCGTTCAGCGTCGCCATGTCGGTAGCTAACTGCTCCATGTTGCCGCCCATTGTGCCCAGGCTGGCCTGGGTGGTTGCCAATTCCGGCTCCAAACCGCGCAGCGTTTCCGGCAGCCCATCCAGGCTACCACCCAATTCCGTTACCGCCTGGTCAAACGGCACTTCCGGATCGTAGTTAATGCCCAGATCATACTGGATGCGGTAGTTGACGAAGGGAATGGTCTGGTCAATTTCGAACCGGTTGAGGGTGGTGAGGGCATCGTCAATAACAGTAGCCACTTCGATCAGGGAAGGTAGCGTGCTTTGCAGGGTTTCAATACTGTTGGGCACATCGTTGGCAACCACCGTGCTGACCTGGTTGATGAGGGGTTCGGCATCTTGCACGGCCGTGGCCATATCCCCCGCCGTCGTTTCCATCGTGGACAGCGTAGCGCCCAGGTCGGTGAGGGTTTGTTTAGAGACGACCAGCGTACTTTCCACGTTCGTCAGGGTATCGCTGGTCAGTTGCAGCGCACTGCTCATACCCGCCGCCAGGTTATCAATAAACCGGGTGGTCAGTTGCATTCCCTGATATGCCACCACTGCCCCAATGATGGCGATGATAATAAAGATAACGCCAACAATTCTGCGAATCATACTTTCCTCCTTTATCCACAGATTTCACAGATTACACAGAAGAAATGCCGTGTTATCCGCGTTCCATTTCGCTTTATTCCGCCAACGCCTCCAAGTCTTGAATGGCTACCTCTACCTCTTCGCGGGTGAGGCCGCCGGTTTCCAGAGCGGGATCAGGCAGCAGAAGCAGGCGTTGGAAGATTTCCAGGCCGGTCTGGGCCGGGTTGGCCTCGCCCATCAGTTCGGGTGGAGTGTTTTCTAGCCAATCGAAGAGGAGATTTTCTACGGCTGCATAATCCCCCATTTGCTCGTAATAGCTCATCAGCCGAACGCACGTTTCACCCGGCAAATGGAAATCGGCCAGCGCCTCGACCACCTGGTCAATATCCGGTATCAAGTCGGCAGCGGGCAATGGCTCGGTTTCCGACCGTGCCAGGAAGAGGAGCAGGTGCAGGGCTTTAAGGTAACGGCCGTAAGCCGCCTCCTCTTCTCCTTCTTGCATCAAGATGTCCGCCTCCTCTACCAGCAGCGCCGTGAGAAACTGGCATTTGTCCTCCCAGGCCGCCGCATGATCCTTTTGCAGCCGGTCCAGAATGGCTTCGTCTGGTAACTTTGCCAGCCCATCTGTGCCAATGCCTACCAGTTCCCGCGCCGCCTGGTCAATCACGGCGTGCGCTTCGGCATAATTGCCCGACCGAGCCAAATCCAGCACATACGGCAGCAGCCCACGCAACTGCTCAATCATCCGCATCAGAAAGTCTTGTTTGGGCATAAGGTCTCGCCTCACGTGCCAGGCACACCACATCAGGGCTGGGAAATTCCAGGCGTCTGTGTGGTGTGCCTGGCACGGCTTTAAGTTTGGTACAACGGCCGTAGCCGCGCATAATTCTCCGGGTAACTCAGCAAATCGGTGTTATCGCTCATCTGATCCACACTGCCCAGATGGGGCAGCTTTTTCACCTGTTCATCACCAATAGCCGCCCCGATCGTATCTGCATAATCGCCAACATGCACATGGAAGGGACGGCCGTAATATTTCTGGCAGCCGGTGGGCAATGGCGGTGTAATCTGCAACCGGTTGTGCATCTCGCCAAGAACTCTGAAAGCCGCGCACAAATGGTTCTCCCGCGTTTGCCAGTCGGCAGCGGCTAACACCGCCTGCAAAATGGGGCCGAGTTCGGCGGCGCAGTCCAGACGGCTAAAGGCGCTGCCAAACCATTTGGGGTAGGGCGCATATCGTTTTTCATAGAGAAACCCAAGCATCATCACATCATGCACCAGCCGCGCGGCCAGCAGCCGCGAACCCATATCATCACCGCGTATACCGGTGCGCCCCACAAAATGGTCTTCCTGCCCGATGCGCCGCCACTGGCAGGCCAGCAGATAGAGCCAGACATCACGGGGAAAATAGGCCAGCTTTTGCCGCAAAGGGGCCAGTTCACCCAACTCGTCGCTAAAAACCCGGCCGGCCGTCAACGTCAGTAGCCGCTGTTGGGGGATGATAATCCACTCCACGGCCGTCCACGCCGCCGCCGGATCAACGCCCAAATGTTCCTGGAAAAAGCGGCGCGCCGTTGTCACTTCAATGCGGTGGCTGACCGGGCCGGATTCAACCGCTTCCAGCAGCCGCGCCCCTTCTTCGTCCGCCGGGCCAAAGTGGACGGAGGTGCCGCGATAGGCATAAGGCAGGTGGTGGGCAAGGGCATCGGCAACGGCCGTGCCCCACCGCGCTTCATCTTCCTCCCGCAAAAAAATCTGCTGCCGGATGCCCCAATCATGGTCGGTAGACATAGGGTCATCAAACCCCAACACCTCCGAACCATCCCCCAACCGCGCCGCGCTATGTACCAGATCAGGAAATTCCGCCGCCAGAATGGGACGCACTACCTCATGGTAAAACTGTTCGTTCAGGTCTAGGCCAGGTGTGAATTTGGTCATTGTTCGTCGTAATCCGTTAGCCATAACCCGTGTCCCGCAACGGATTACGGCTAACGGATTACGGGTTACGCTTCACGGCTCCTGGTATTTTACGGCAGATAGCCCATCCACCACAGCCGCCCGGTCGAGACGGCCGTGCTGTTGTTCAGCTTGCTCTAAGGCTTGCCAGAGCAATTGGAAGGCAGCGTAAGTGGAAGCGGCGTAAGGGCCGGGTTGTTCATCGAAGGGGGTGACGGCCGTGTACCGCGCCACAAAATCGGTGGGCAGCGTCGCCGGGTCGGTGGGGCCAAAGGGGAGCGCGCCCATGGGGATGAAGGGCAGGTTGGCTTGCGCGTAGAGGGGGGTGGCTACGGCCGTTGTCTCCGGCAGCCAATGACCCAATACGGCGACAACGGCGGGATCGGCGGCCAGCGCGACGGCCGTTTGCCGCGCCAGTTCCGGGTCGCCACTATCGTCGAGCGCCACCAGCGCCACCCGGTAACCGCCAATGCCACCCGCCTGGTTAATCTCCCGCACCGCCAGCCGGGCACTGTAGATCACATCATACCCAATGGCCCGCTCTGCCCCTTCAAATGGGGCCACCAGGCCAATTTTGACCACCGGATCAACAGAGGCGCAGCCAGTTAGAAAAAAAAGGAGCAAGATCGTAATTGGGTAATTGCGAAATTGGGTAATTACCCAATTACCAATTACCCAATTACCGGCAGCGTTCCACATTCGCCAGATGCTCCTCATAGGTCACGCTGAAAACGTGGCTGCCGGGGGCCATGCCATCACACGAGGCTACAAAAAAGATGAAATCGCTTGGGGTAGGATTGGCTACCGCCTGCAAGGAACTGAGGCTGGGATTGGCAATGGGGCCGGGCGGCAAGCCACTGTAGACGTAGCTGTTGTAGGGAGAATCCAATTGCAGGTCTGTCAGAAAGAGCGGCGTTTTCCACCACGTTTGTCTGTCTGGCTGATAGCCCAGGGCATACTGGACGGTAGGGTCAGCTTGCAGCAGTATCCCCTCACGCAGCCGGTTGAGAAAGACACCGGCGATGAGCGGCCGTTCCTCGGCCAATACCGCCTCGCGCTGCACAATGGAAGCCAGCGTCACCGCTTCCCGCAGGCTCAAGCCCTGCGCCCCATACGCCTGGCGCATGTCCGGCGTCACCCGGCTGCCAAAGTTGGTCAACATCAGGTCAACCAGATAAGCAGCGTCGGCGTCCAACGGCACGCGGTACGTGTCAGGGAAAAGGTAGCCCTCCAATGTGGCGTCCGGCGGCAGGGAAGACAGAAAATCGTAGCGGCTCAGGTCAAAGGGAGCCTGCCGTTGAGCGATGGCTTGAAATTCGTCGGCGTTGATGTTGGCCGGGCGAAGCTGGCGCAGCGAATCGGTTATCTCTTCCAGCCGCCAGCCCTCGATGAAACGCAAGCTGATTTCCCGCGCCCGCGCATCGGTCAACGCCACCGCCAGTTCCGGCAAGGGCCAGGCGGGGTCGAGCAAAAAGTCGCCAGCCTCCAGCCGGGAATCGAGGCCAAAATAGTGTAAATAATTCAAAAAGAGTTCGGCGTCACGTACCAATCCGGCAGCCGCCAGATTCAGCGTAATGTCGTTGGCGGTCTGACCGGCGGTGATGGTGAAGGGCACGGCCGTAACCCCCACGCCCACCGGCCCTTGCAACTGTTCCGCCCGCGCCGCCAGGTAGGCTTGCAAATAGAGCCGCTCTGCCGGATTGAGATGCATGCCACCCCCTTCCAGCCGCACCCCACCCTGCCCACTGTTCAGCCAGCGGGCATACAGCACCAGCGAAGCCGTCAGACAAACCACCATCACCAACAGCAGCAGCCCGCCCCGGAAAATCCATCCGGCCGTTTTGTAACAACCACTCTTTTCTTTGTATGGGTCTTGGCGTATGGGTTTTTTGTCTGTCATTGGGTCATTGGTCATTAGTCATTGGGAGATTGGAGATTAGAGATTGGGAGATTGCTGCCATCACCTTGTCACCCCTTCACCTGCTCACCTCATCACCTACTCAAGAATGAGCGTCCAGATAACTCTGCAAAATAAAGGCGGCCGCTACTGCATCCACCCGCTCTTTGGCCTTTTTGCCCCGTTGGCCGCGTAGGGCCAGGCTTTCTTCCGCCTGCCGGGTGGTGAAACTCTCGTCCCAGAATTCGATAGGGATGGTTGTCGTCTGGCTGAAGGCGGTGGCGTAGTCGCGTATCCAGGTGGCCATGTCGCTGTCGGAGCCATCGCTGCGGGTAGGCAGACCGACGATCAGCAACGTCACGCCCTGTTCGGCGATGATTTGCCGGTAGCGGGCAAAATCGGCCTGGCGCGATTGGCGCTGGATAACGCTGTAGGAACCGGCGATGGTGCGGGTGGCGTCGCTGATGGCAATACCAACCCGTTTGCTGCCCACATCCAGCGCCATCACGCGCCCCTTTTTCTCGAAAATGTGTCCTTCCATGTGCGCAAGAGTACAACGAATTGGGGCAAGGAACGAATTCCCGCCCACCGTTCTCCTATGTTTCCTGTACTTTTTCGGCAACAAGGCCCGGTAATCGCCCAGATTATTCCCCCGTCTGAATCTCTGTGCTGATGCGGGTAGTCAGGTAAGGGAGGCGGTCGAACCAGGTGGGCCAGACGCGGATTTGGGGCGGTTCGCGCAAGGGAAGTTGTTGATGCAGATAAGCAACGGCCGTACCCACCTCCTGCCCCGTTACGGCCTCAAGCGCCGCTGCCGGTTGCACTTCCCGCGCCAGCAGCCCGGAAGCCAGCATGGAAAAGTAGACCCGCCCCGCCTCATCCACGCCGGTAATGGGGCCGCTGGCAAAACGAATACTGTCCGGCGACAACACATAACCGGGCTGGATTTGCTGCCCCAGCGCATAATAGGCCAGGTCAGAAGCGGCGGTGGTGTTCACGGCCGTGCCCGCCACCTGTGCCCGCATCGAAAGCGTCAACCGCCCGGTCTGCTCGCCTACTTCGTGGGAGTAGGTCTCATCCAACACATTCACTACGCGCAAAGAATCCGGCGTTAAAAATTCAAACGGCGTGAGCTGCGCTTCCATTTCGGAGGACGCCAGCGCCAGTAAAAATTGCACCACCTGGGCGCGCAGCCGGGCGCCATCCTCTTCCGTCACCGCCGGCGCCTGGCGCACATCGCCTCCTTCAATTGGCTCCAGGTTGCGCACTTCCACCTGAATTGCCAGCGACCCTTCTACCTGATTCACCAGATTAGCGGCGACGTTCCCGGCCGGGCCGGGCGTAATGGCGATCACGTCCACTTCGGCCGTGCCGCCCACCGCACCGGGCAGCGTTACTTCGGCCGTCGTCTGATAAACGCGGTCGGTGCCGTCCGAGGTGCGCACCCGCGTGCCCGCCGGGATGACGGTCGGCTGATCCAGCAAATTGGCAAAAATGACTTTGCCGCGCGCCGGCGTCTCCGGCGTTTCCACTGTGCCCGTCGTTTGCACATCGGCCTGCCAGTTTTGCGTGGTTTGCAGCAGACGGCCGGGCAGGATGCCGTTTTGGAAATCAGTTACGGCCGCGGCCGGGTCGGCGGTAATCGGCCGTTCCACCTGCACCGGCAGCACTTCGGGCCTCAGGGTGACGGTAGCCGAGGGCAGCAGATATAGGAAGGTCACATAGAGCAAAGCCATCGTCAGAAAAAAGAGAAAAATAGCGGCATAGCGCCACAGCCAGCGCCGCCGTTCGCTTTGCGGCGAGAGCCGTTTGTGGGCTTCCGCCTGGTCGGCCAGGTCAGGGCGGATGCGCCCTTCGTAATCGGTAAAACGGTCGTCGCCGATGGTGGAGAGGCCCACAATTTCGCGGCGACGCCGACCGCGCCGCCAATCCCGTTTGCCCTGCCGCGCCGCACCGATGGTCAGGAACACGGGGATGCCTAACGCTCTAGCCTGCCGGGAAATGTCGGAGTCGGCCGTGACCAGGGCAATCTCGGCGCGCAAATTGTCGGCATGGCGCAGCAGCCGCACCAGGTCCAACCCCTCGCGCAGCACCCCCCCATCCTCCGGCAAAACAAAAATCACCTGCTGCTCCCGCGCCCAATCCAGGTGATCACAAATGGAGACGATGTCGTCTTCGGGGGTGAGGGGGATGGTTTTCAATAGAGATGGGGAGATGGGGAGATGGGGAGATTAACAGATCAACAATCTCTTAATCTCTCAATCTCCTGATCTCAATTAACGCAAAGCCTGTTCCACCAGCCGGGGCACAATCGCCAGGGCTTCGGGTAGCTTATCCGGGTCTTTGCCGCCGGCCTGGGCCATGTCGGGACGGCCGCCACCGCCACCGCCGACTATTTTGGCGACTTCGCGCACGATGTCACCGGCTTTGAGGCCACGGGCGATCAGGTCTTTGGTGACGACGGCGACGATGAGCGGTTTGCCATCGTACACCGCACCGATGACGCCTACGGCCGTCTGATTATTGTCACGGAAGCGGTCGGCCAGGATACGTAAGCCTTCGCTGTCTACACCTTCGGCTACGGCCGTGACCACCCGCACCCCGGCCACGTCCTGCCCTTGCAGCATGACCCGTTCAAACTGCACCGCCGCCAGTTTTTGCTGCAACTGTTCAATTTGTTTTTGCAGGGTACGGTTCTCGGTTTGCAGCGCGTCCAGGCGGACTTCCAATTCCGCCACCGGTGTATTCAGTTTGTGCGCCAGCCGATCCAGCACATCCAGCCGTTCGGCGATGAGCTGCTGCGCGCCGCGCCCGGTCACCGCTTCCACGCGGCGCACGCCTGCCGCTACCGCGCCTTCGCTGGTGAAACGGAACAGGCCAATGTCGTTGGTTTCGCTGACGTGCAGGCCGCCGCACAGTTCAAAGCTGTACAGGTCGCCATTTTTGCCAATCTGCACGGTGCGCACGATGTCGCCATATTTTTCGCCAAAGAGGGCCATCGCCCCGGCCTTAATCGCTTCCTTTTGTCCCATAAATTCGATGTTGACGGGGTAGTTAGCCAGGATGGCCCGGTTGATGTCCGCCTCGATTTGGGCCAGCTTTTCGCGGCTGACGGCTTCGCCGTGGGAAAAGTCGAAGCGCAGCCTGTCGGGGGCGACGAGCGAGCCTTGTTGGGTGACGTGTGTGCCCAGGTGCGCCCGCAGTTCGTGATGCAGGATGTGGGTGGCGGTGTGGTTGCGGCGAATGTCGCTGCGACGGCCGTTATCCACCACCAGTTGCACATATTCACCGACGGCGGCACGGCCATTGGCCACCTGCCCCACATGCACCACCAACCCGTTGAGCGGCTTGCGCACATCGTCCACACGGAAGCTAAAGGTATCATTGACAATGCGACCTGTGTCGCTGACTTCACCGCCTGCTTCCACGTAAAAGGGGGTCACGGCCGTGACCAGTTCTACTTTGTCGCCCGCCTGCACTTCGTTGACCAGTTCTCCATCCTTAATCAGCCCCACCAGTTCCGATTCCAGTCGGTAATCTTCGTAGGGGTTGTATTCCACCCCTTCTTCCAGGCCGGCGGTGATGAGTTGGGTGAGCAGACGGCCGTAGACGCCCGCATCCTGAGCATACCCCTTAAATGCGCCGGAGCCGCTGGCCTGGGCATGCGCCTGCCGCGCCGCCAGATAACCCACTTCATCTACGGTCACATTCCAATCCTTGATCACGTCTCTGGTGATTTCTAGCGGCAGGCCGTAGGTGGCATACAGGCTGAAGGCCACTTCACCGGGAATGACGCTCTCATCTTTTTCGCGCAGGCTGGTAGCAATCTCATACAAATGAATGAGGGCGTTGTCCAGGGTGCGAGCGAAACGTTCTTCTTCCTGGGTGATGGTGTGCAGGATGTGATCGCGGCGCTGGCGCAGTTCCGGGTAAGCATCGCCCATCTGGTCAATATAGACCTGGGCCACTTCGGCCAGGAAGGGCTGGTTGAAGCCAATGGAACGGCCGAAACGGGCCGCCCGGCGAATGATCATGCGCAGCACATACCCCGCGCCATCCGGCCCCGGACGCACACCATCACCGATGATGAAAGTGGCAGCACGGCCGTGATCGGCAATGACCCGGTAGCCCACATATTTTTCAGCACGTTGTTCGGCCGTATCCTCCAATAATTCCTGGACACGCTCCATCGCCGGCGCAAAGAGGTCGTTGTCGTAATTGACCGGCGTTTGCTGCACTACGCTGGTCAACCGTTCCAGCCCCATGCCGGTATCTACGCCCGGTTTGGGCAGCGGGGTGCGCGTGCCGTCCGCCGCCTGGTCATACTGCATAAAGACCAGATTCCACACTTCCAACCAACGGTCACAATCATTGTCCAGCAGCACCGAGCAGCTTGGTTCGCCGCAGGTGCAGGCCTTCGGCCCCCAGTCATAATGCAGTTCGCTGGTGGGGCCGCAAGGGCCAACGTCGCCCATCATCCAGAAGTTGGTCTTGTCGCCCATGGGCAAGATGTGGTCTTCCGGCGCGCCCACTTTGTCGCGCCAGATGGTATACGCTTCATCGTCGCTGGTATGCACGGTAAAGTACAGCTTTTCCGCCGGGATGCCACACACTTTGGTCATAAAGTCATAGGCGAAAAAGATGGCGCCTTCTTTGAAATAGTCACCAAAGGAGAAGTTGCCGAGCATTTCAAAAAAGGTGTGGTGGCGCGGCGAGGGGCCAACGTTTTCTAAATCGTTGTGTTTGCCCTGCACACGCATACACTTTTGGGAGGTGGTGGCGCGATTGTACGGCCGTTTCTCCTTCCCCAAAAACACATCCACAAACTGGTTCATACCGGCGTTGGTAAACAGCAGCGTAGGATTATCGTGCTGCGGCAAAACGGCACTGGGCACAATTTCATGGTTCATCTCGTTGAAGAATTCCAAAAACGCGGTGCGTATTTCGTTGCTGGTGGTAGGTCTCATTTTTACTCCGTTTCTCGTAATCCGTTATCCGAAGTCCGAAGTCGGATTACGGACTTCGGATAACGGATTACGAAATTTTACCTTTTCAACAAAAAACCGCCAGACCGGGGAACCAGTCTGGCGGTGTAGGCTACCAGTTGCGTTGGGTGTGATTCAGGCAGCCGACATGTCCAGACTGTTTGTCTGAGCGGCAGCAGCGGCGAAAATCACACAGGTTTGTTTCATAGGACGGGATGGTAGCAGAGGCGGACGGCCGTGTCAAATGGAGATTGAACAACCATCAAACTCCTAATGAGGATCATTATCCAGACGGAAGCCATGACCCCGCACGGTGACGATGTAGTTGTATTCGTCTAACTCCATCAACCGATCACGCAGACGGCGCACCAGGGCATCAATAGCCTGTTCGGAGACACCCAGACCATCGGTGCCGGGCCAGACCACCTCAACAATATCATCACGGGTGACCACCGCGCCCCGCGCCTGGTGCAGCAGTTCCAGCAGGCGGAATTGGGCCAGGGAAAGCGGTGGGTTTAGCTCCTTGCCGTTGATAAACACGGCACGTTGGGCATCATCCAGCACCAGTTGCCCTTGCAATTGTGGTGGCTCAAAGGTGAGCGGGATGGTGGCGTCGGTACCCACAAACACCAGTTTGACGCAGAGGGCAATGGAGATTTCGTCCCCATCTTGCAGTTGGGTAGAACCTTCAAAGAGACGGCCATTCAAATGCGTCCCATTTTTGCTGCCCAGATCATGCAGAATGTAACGGCCGTTGTCCTGCGTAATGCGGATATGATGGCGCGACACCTGTCGCTCTGGCAGCACAATCTGGCAGTCCGCCCCCCGGCCAATTAAAAATTCGTCTGTATCAATGGCCCAGCGCTGCCCGGCCAATTGCCCTTCTCGAATTACCAGAACTGGTTGTTCATTCATCTTATTTGCCCCTCCAGGGTGAGTATGAAAGTGATCTTTGCCAGGATGGATTATAATAGGAAATGTTTAGAGCCGTAAAGCGCAGATGATTTATGCACCACCATACACTCGGCAGAACAGGTATGACATACAAACCATGATAACATTGGTACAAGATGGCACAATTTTACGCGAACGTTACCGGCTGACCAACATGGTCGGCCAGGGTGGTATGGGCAGCGTATACCGGGCGGAGGATTTGCGTCTGCCAGGGCGGCTGTGCGCCATCAAAATGGTACAGCCAGATGAGAATGCCAGCCCGGACGCACAGGCTCAGGCGCAAGCACAATTTTTGAAGGAGGCCAGTGTGTTAGCGCAGTTGGATCACCCCAGTCTGCCCAAGGTGTCTGACTTTTTCACAGAAAACGGCCGTGACTATCTGGTGATGGATTATGTGCCCGGTGACGATCTCAGCCAGATTCTGCGGGCCAATGACGGGCCTCTGCCAGAGAAATCAGTTTTAGCCTGGGCCGAACAAATCATTGACGCTCTTCAGTACCTGCACGAACAAAAACCACCGGTACTGCACCGCGATATAAAACCTTCGAACATCAAGTTGACGCCACACGGCCGTATCAAACTGGTGGATTTTGGCCTGGTCAAAGTGATGCTGCACGACGACGCCCGCACGATCACCGTCGTCCAGGGACGAGGCACGGCGCTTTATACCCCGCTGGAACAATATGGCGGAGATGGTGGGCATACCGACGCCCGCACCGACATTTATGCGCTGGGGGCAACGTTTTACCATTTGCTCACCAACTACCCACCGCCCGACGCCAAAGCACGCTTCCTGAACCCGGCAGTCTTGCGACCGCCACAGCGCATCAACCCGGCGCTATCGGGCACAGTATCTGAGGCTATTTTGTGGGCGATGGCGATGCATCCCAATGAACGGCCGTCTACCATTGACGAGTTTCGGCAGGTGTTGTTTGGACTACAAAAACCCCCAGGCCGCCACACGGAAACGCCGGCGTCTTCAGTCTGGGGCGCCGCCATAACTGCCAATCGCACGGCCGTGTTGATTGTGTTAGTCTTATTGCTTCTGGCGCTGGTGCTGACTATTTTATGAGACTGGATATAGCCAGTATCCCCTATCTCGACCAGATCCATGGACAACGAGTCTCCCATTTGCCCCGCCTGTCACGGCCGTGACCGCCAAATCAGAGACGGCAGCACCACCGCTGGCAGCCAGCGTTACCGCTGCAAACATTGTGGCTGCCGCTACACGCCCCAACCCAAAAGTCGTGGTTACGACGATGAAATACGGCTACAAGCCCTGACGCTGTTTCTGGAAGGGGTCAGTCTGCGCATGATCTCGCGCATCTTAGCCGTCAATCACCAGAGCGTGGCTAATTGGGTCAACCATTTTGCCGGGAATATGCCGGAGGATTTACCTGACAGTATCTTGGAAACGGCCGTACTCGATGGCCTTATCACCTACAACCCCCGTCACAAACAACCACCAGCAACACCACAAAATTAGACACTTTTTGCCTTTTCTTTGACAGAATCCTTACCCCTCATTATAGTTGCGCCATTATCCATAACATCAGGGTATGGTCGTGAGCATAACATCACCCATACAAACGCAGAAGGAGAATCAAATGGCAGGTGTAATATACCGACACGTATACAAACGCTTTGGTGACATCACGGTTATCAATGACCTGAGCATGGAAGTCGCTGACAAAGAATTTATCGTCTTTGTCGGCCCCTCCGGCTGCGGCAAATCCACCAGTTTGCGCATGTTGGCCGGTTTGGAAGAAGTCTCTGAAGGCGAGATCCTCATTGGCGACCGGATTGTCAATGATGTTCCCCCCAAAGACCGCGACATCGCCATGGTTTTCCAATCATATGCCCTGTATCCTCACATGAGCGTATATGACAACATGGCCTTTGGCCTGAAGCTGCGCAAAACGCCAAAATCGGAAATTGACCGCCGTGTTAAAGAAGCCGCCGAAAGCCTGGGGCTGACCCACTTACTCGATCGCAAGCCCAAAGCGCTTTCCGGTGGTCAACGGCAGCGTGTGGCCGTAGGCCGGGCTATTGTGCGTGAGCCAGCCGTCTTCCTTATGGATGAGCCACTCTCTAATCTGGACGCCAAACTGCGCGTCTCCGCCCGTGCTGAAATCAGCCAACTGCACCGCCGTCTGGGCACCACATTTATCTATGTGACGCACGACCAGGTAGAAGCCATGACCATGGGTGACCGCATCGCCGTCATGAGCGATGGTCTTTTGCAGCAGATTGATACACCGCGTAACCTCTATAACTATCCGGGCAACATTTTTGTCGCCGGTTTTATCGGCAGCCCCAGCATGAATTTCTTTGATGCCACCCTGATAGGTGAAGAAGGCAAACTGTTTGTTGATACCGGGGATTTCCGGGTACACGTACCAGAGGATCGTCGTCAGCCATATAACAATTATGCGGGCAAAGAGGTTATCTTTGGGATGCGCCCGGAAAACCTTCATGCGCCCCAGTTTGCGCCACCAGGCATTGACGCGGCTGCCATTGAAGGCACCGTGGAAGTGGTCGAATTGCTGGGCCATGAACTACATTTGTATGTGAATTCGGGTAAAAACAGCATGGTCGCCACCGTAGATACCCGGTTGCAGGTCAATGCCGGCAATCAGACGCAGTTGGTGATGGATATGCATCATATGCATTTGTTTGACAAAGCAACCGAGTTGGCGATTCGTTAGTGGGATATTGAGATTGGAGATTGGAGATGAGTACGTCTCCAATCTCTTTTTTTATGGCTGAATCAAATCGGCAAGTTGGCGATACATTTCTGGTGCAGTTTGTCTGGCGGCTACCAGAGGGGGATATTATCCGTGCCCTGTTTCGCGCCGAAGTGCTGTCCGTGATTGACGCAGCCGAAAAGTATATGGTGCGGCTACTGGAACTGGTGGCGGGCAGCCAGGAATCAAGCACCGGGGAAGGGCGAGAGAAAGAGGACTTTGCCAAACCATATTGGGCGCTAGTGGTTCGGCTGGTGGGCAAACGAGTGACGGTGGCCTGGGAAGTGGCCGACGGCCGTGCCCTGACCATGCGTCTGGCTACCCTCACCGGAGAACACGACTTTTTCCGCCGCTACAACTGATCTTCTTGCCAAGCCGGTTTCCGCTTCTGCAAAAAGGCGCTCATGCCTTCTAACCCTTCGTCACTGTTGCGCCGTTGGGCAATCAGGTTAGCCGTATACTCCCGCACCTCTTCTTTGGGTCGCCCGGTCACGGTGCGTACTAACTGTTTCACTGCCGCCTGAGCGCCAGGCGCCCCAGCCAGCAGCAATGTCACTAATTCATTTACTTTGGCGTCCAACTCCTGGTCACTGACCACATATTGCACCAGCCCGGCTTCTCTGGCCCGTTCTGCCGGGAAGCGTTCACCGGTTAGAAATAGCTCACGGCCGTGCGTCGCCCCCGTCTTCGCTAACACAAACGGCGAAATAACAGCTGGCACTAATCCCAAATGCACCTCGCTAAAGCTAAATTTAGCTCTGCTCACCGCCACTACGATGTCACAACAACTGACAAGACCCACACCGCCGCCGACGGCCGTGCCATTCACTCGCCCCACCACCGGCTTCTGGCACTGTTCAATCATCAGCATCAGGTCAAAAATTGCCTCAGCGTCCCGCACATTGTCCGCAAGCGAGAACTGCCCGGCGGCCAACATATGACCCAGGTCGGCGCCGGCGCAAAAGGTACGGCCGTGGCCCGTCAGCACCACCACCCGCATATCGTCTCGGGTATTCAGGTCACGGAATACGGCCGTTAACTGTTGAATCATACCCGGCGTCATGGCATTATGTACGGCCGGCCGGTTCAACGCCACCGTCAACACCGCCCCTACCTGTGTCAATTCGATTTCTTCGCTCATCCACCACTCCTACGCACCCGCTCTTAGTAACCGCGTTAGCGGGAACCCGGCTAAAGTTGCCCCTACAAATACCAGTAACCAATAAAATAGCCCTCCACCTGGGTAGGCAGAGGGCTATTATGCAAACCAGACCTCAATTGGGCAAGATTAATCAGCCATCACCGCTTCGGCCGAATCTATTATCTCCCCTTCCACCACCACAACATTTTCAGACAACGCCGGATCATTCATCAACGCCTCAAACGTATCCCGATCAAGCGTTTCCAACTCTAGCAAAACCTGCACCAGGCGTTCAACCCGCATCCGATTATCCGTGATGATCGTCACGGAGCGTTCATACTGCTCCTCCAAAATACGCTTCACCTCTTGATCAATCAGACGGGCCGCATCCTCACTGTAATCACGTGTTCCCAGGCCATAATCACGGCCAACGAATGGATTTCCCCCTTCATCACCGTAAATGGGCAAGCCCAACTTATCAGACATGCCAAAGCGCATCACCATCGCTCGCGCCTGGCGGGTACTCTGCTGCAAGTCACCCGAAGCGCCCGTCGTCAGGCGGCCAAAAAACACTTCTTCCGAAGCTCGCCCGCCCAACGCCCAGCAGATATTGTCTAAAATAAACTCCCGCGAATGTACCATGCGATCTTCCGGCAGCGACAGCACATACCCACCGGCTCGGCCACGCGGCACAATGGTAATCTTTTGCACCGGGTCCGTGTTAGGCAAGAAGAAGCTAACCACGGCATGGCCCGCCTCATGGTAGGCCACTGTCTCTTTATCTTCCTGGCTCATCACCCGGCTCTTCTTTTCCGGCCCCATCGCCACCCGGTCAAACGCATCTTGAAATTCCAGCCGGCCAATGGTGCGCTTGTCACGGCGGGCCGCAAAAATGGCGGCCTCGTTTAGCAAATTCTCCAGGTCAGCGCCAGAAAAACCGGCCGTCAATCGGGCAAATTCGCGCATATCCACTTCCTTGGCAATCGGCTTGCCGCGTGAATGGACCTGCAAAATCTTCTCGCGCCCTTTTATGTCCGGCAAATCTACAAACACCTTACGGTCAAACCGGCCTGGCCGCAATAGCGCCGGGTCCAGAATATCGGCCCGGTTCGTGGCCGCCATCACAATGACGTTAGTCTCATTATCAAACCCGTCCATCTCCACCAAAATCTGGTTGAGGGTTTGCTCGCGCTCGTCATGTCCACCACCCAAACCAGCGCCTCGCTGGCGGCCAACGGCGTCAATTTCGTCCACAAAAACTATGGACGGTGCGCCGGCCTTCGCCTTATCAAACAAGTCACGCACCCGGCTGGCGCCCACACCCACAAACATTTCGACAAATTCGGAACCGGAAATGTGGAAGAAAGGTACACCGGCTTCACCAGCAACGGCACGGGCCAACAATGTCTTGCCGGTACCCGGAGGACCAACCATCAAAACGCCTTTGGGGATACGCGCCCCCACCTGCACAAATTTCTCTGGCTCGCGTAAGAACTGCACCACTTCTTGCAACTCTAGCTTGGCCTCATCTACACCGGCAACATCGTCAAAGGTCACCGTAGGCCGGTCGGCATCGCTGAGATTACGAGCGCGGCTGCGACCAAAACCAAAGATGCTGTTACCGCCGCCGCCCTGCATCTGGCGGAACCCTCGGGTAAATATCCAGATAAGCAGCAAAATAGGGCCTAAGGTAATAAAGATAGTGAACAGGTTGTTACGAATGGATTGATCGTTCACCACCAAAGCTACGCCTAACTCTTCCAGCGCCGCTCCATCCAGCCCATAGTAACTTAAGGCTTCGGCATAACTTTGCTGTGTATCTTTGAAGGTGTAGGTAATTGACTGCCCGTTATTTAATGCTTCTAATTTATCACCACTGACGACGATTTCATCCACCCGCCCACTTTGCACGGCATTGACAAATTCGGTTATAGGCGTGGCCTGACTGCGGGTAAAATTGCCACTCAAAAATAACTGTAAGCCAAGAATGATGATAAATATAGCCACAATCCACACCCACGTGGGAATGGAGGGGCGGTGACCATCAGGTTGTTCGTCCATAATTTACTCGCTTTTGTTGACTGAGCAGTGGTGGGACGGCTACGGCCGTTCCCCACCCCGCGGATATTTCCACACCGGCACAGGAACCAGAACAGGTTCTGGTGGTGCTGTTGGCGGCGTAAAACTATCCATCATTGAAGCCATAATCACTTTCAAATTTCGCCGGGCATACTGCAACCGTTTTTTGACGGTAGTCAACGGCAGTTCCAGTAATCGGGCAATTTCATATTGTGAATAGCCATTCAAATAAAACAGTTCGGTGACAATTTGCTCTTTTTCGGGCAGGGCTTGCACGGCCGTCATCACCTTATCTTTTAGTTCCACCTCTTCCAAAATAGCAGCCGGGCCGGGCTCATATGCCGGCAGATCAGGCGCCGCTTCGATGGAACTCAGGTCTACTGACTGGCTGCGCACCTGCCGATAAGCCTGGCTCACCACAATCTGGCGCAGCCACCCGGCAAAAGCCAGCGGCTCACGCAGTTGATCCAGGCTTTGGAAAGCGACCACAAACGCCTCTTGCACTATGTCTTGTGCCTGATGCCGGTCTTGCTGCACTGCATAGGCCCAGCGGTAGGCCACATCATAAAAACGATTCACCAGTTCGCCAAATGCCAGATGCCGCTGACCGACACTTAAATTTTGATTTCTGGCGTTAATCACCAAAATGTCGTTTTTCTCCATACAAACTCCATAGCAACGGCCGTGACCCGGCTATTGCTTACCTCTCATCATTATAGAGCCAAATCTGCCAAAAAAGGTGACAAATTCCCTCGTGGTTTTATCATCAAGTAGACAACACAACCACTCTTTCTCATACCTGTTTTACCGATCTTCTGTGGCCGCAGTGCCCGGCAAGGGATTATTGGACTCCAATTACCCAAAATAGTTCTGCCCTTTATGAGGCACTAAGGATTAATAATGTATTCCCACCAGTTGTGGCTGACGCCGTTCGTAGCACCGCTCACATGTGGTAGATGGCGTAGCCACCACAGATGATGCTGGCGAATATCGCCGTTGCCCCATTCCCGGCAGGTAACCGGGCGCGGTGCGCCACTGAGATCGGGAAAATGTAGCCAGCTATCACACCGGCTAAGTACCTGGCGCGGGTTGCCCCAATCGTAATCGCGCATGCTGTTGGGGGCAAAGTGTACATTGCCACATTCAGCCTGACCGGGGTGGGTTCTATCATAGCGGGTGAAACGTTCCCACAGGTTAGCCTGCTCGCGCTGGCCGCGAAACACATGCTGCATAATGGATTCGGTGCGATGACCCAGATTTTCCAGCATTTCTCCCACACCCCGTTCATAGTTGAAGCCCATGATGACAAATCGGCGTCTGGCCCGCCGGTTTTCCAGGGGCGGTGCATTGCACCAATATGCACCTGGCCCAACCATGATGGATTCGTAATACCCGGCGTAGGGGAAACCAAAGAGCCATACTTCGTCTATGCGATTCTCATTGATGCGGTTGATAATGTCGAACTCGGAGAGGATACGGCCGTAATCCACCGCGTCGGGGTGATGCCAACCGCTACGCGCCTGCCAACACCGTACATACGCTTCGGTCGTATATACAAACCCGTCTGTCTTCACCGGAAAACCATCCACCTCCACTCGCTCCACAATTTGATAATGAGCATACCCGTGACTGGCATCTTGCACATCGGCAACATACTGCTGTGCCAGCCGGTCGGGGTTCTGCCAGCGCAAGACGTCGGTTAGTTTGCGGCCGTTCTGTGCAGCAACAGTCGGATTATGAATGATGCACAAGACCCGCGGTTGGACAGGGGAGGGGGTTACGGCCGTTGCCGCGGCGGCTGGCGATGTTTCCGCTTCTTTTGGTACCTGAAGCCACTTAAACAGACGCATAGCCGAATCATATCACAGGAACTCCCCCCCGGCAGTGCCAGGCCTTCGCGCCGCAATTCGAAATATGGCTTGAGTGTGCATATACTTGGCGCATGAGACAAAGTTTAAGCGACATTCGAATTGCTATTGCCCCCAGACCAATGCTAGAATCTCTTTCATGAATACGGTGGAAAAACTTTTGTTTGAGTTAGATACGGTGCGTGAACAACTGCTGGTCGCCATTGAGACGCTGCCGAATGAAGCATTGTCCCAACCAGGCGCTGTAGGCGAGTGGTCAGTGGCTGATGTGTTGGTCAACCTGACCGCCTGGGAATCAGAAATGGTCACGGCCGTGATGCAGATTCAGCAGGGCAAACAACCGACACGATTACTGGCCGCCCTGGCCGACGCCGAAGCGTATAACCAGGCACGCTACGAAGAGAACAAAGAGCGGGAACTTGACCGGGTATTTGATGATTTGATGAAGGTGCGACTGGAATTGGAGGAGTGGCTGGAGGCATTTGATGACCAGGATTTGACGGATACGCAGCGGTATAAGTGGCTCAACGGCCGTGCCCTTGCCTACCTCATCAGCCACACTACCATCGAAAACGAACGCCGCTACCTGCCCACCATCAACACGTTTGCCCAACAGTGGCAAGCCGCCCAAGACCAAATGGAACAAGGGGATGTGATTCCTCTGACAGCGATCTCTATCCTAAAAGCCGACGAGTAGGGAAATTGCTTTTACCCTTCTCTTCTTTGCCTCTTTCGCTCCTTTGCCCCTTTGCATCAAAAAAAGGAAAAAACAATGACCAGCCAGATTTCCGACACAGTTTATCAGGCCGCGCACCAGGATGCGGTGTTGGTTGACCGCAGCAATCTAGGTATGTTGAAATTCACCGGACAGACACGGCTGGATTTGCTGCACCGTATGTCCACCAATCAGGTGAACGGTCTGCAATCCGGCGAGGGTGCAGCCACCGTGCTGACCACCGACATCGCCCGCATCATTGACCGGCTGATTTTATATGCCGCCACCGACGCCGTATACTGCCTGACCAGCGAAAACAACGCCAACAACATCGCCCGCTACCTGATGCGTTTTGTCTTTTTTAATGATGATTTTCATATTGAGGATTTGAGTGCGGACACGGCCGTATGCGCCATCTACGGCCCCCAGGCCAAAACCAGACTCACCGCCGCCGGTTTCCCGGATAAAGAATTGCCCCTCCACCATTGGCGTGAATGTCAGATCAACAGCGCCACCGCCTATCTGCACCGCACCGACCCTATTAACGGCGACGGCTACTTTGTCATGTGCCAATTGGCCGACAAAGAGGCGCTCTGGCAGCATTTGGTCGGCAGCGGATTGCTGGTAGCTGACGAAACCGCTTTTGACTTTTTGCGGATTGAAGCGGGGCTGCCGCGTTACGGCCGTGAACTCACCCTCGACTACATCCCCCTGGAAGCCGACCTCTGGGCCGACGTCTCCTTCCACAAAGGGTGTTACACCGGCCAGGAAATCATCGCCCGCATGGAAAGCCGGGGCAAACTCGCCAAACGCCTCACCAGACTCCAACCCGAAACCCCCGTCCAGCCCGGCGATGATATCATGCAAGATGGCAAAAAAGTGGGAGCCTACACCTCAATCGCCGAGGGGCCAAATGGTTTGGTGGCGTTGGGGTATGTGAAAACAAACGTATAGCAGTGCCAGGCATAGGGCATCAGGTATGGGCATGAACAGACGGTTTTGCCCTGTGCCTGACACTACTTTAAGACTACATATGAATCGCCTGCCCCTCCACCGCGTGCGCGGCTTCCATCAGCGCCTCGCTGAGCGTGGGGTGGGCATGGACATTGTGAGCAATTTCCTCGGCCGTCAGTTCGGCATTATGCGCTAACGTCAGTTCTGGCAGCAGTTCGGTCACATCCGGCCCTACCATGTGCGCTCCCAAAATCTCGCCATACCGGGCATCAGCAATAATCTTCACAAAACCCTCTTTTTCACCCAGACCCAGCGCCTTGCCATTGGGCTGAAAGGGGAATTGCCCCACCTTCACCTCATACCCGGCTTCTTTGGCCTGCGCTTCAGTGTAGCCAAAGCTGGCTACCTGGGGTACACAATAGGTAGCGCGGGGCATCATGCGGAAATCGAGCGATTGCGTATGCACGCCGGCAATCGTCTCTGCCGCTACCAGGCCCATGGCCGAAGCAATATGCGCCAACCGGTATTCCGTGGCCACGTCACCAATGGCGTAAATGTGGGGTACGTTGGTGCGCATATGTTCGTCAATGGCAATCGCGCCCCGTTCAGTTTGCTTGATACCCGCCTTTTCCAGGCCGATATTTTCCACGTTGGGCTGGAAGTTGATGGCTAACATTACCTGATCCGCTTCCAGGGTATTGCCATCGGGCAGCGCCACTTGCGCGCCCTTGTCGGTGGCTTTGATGCTTTTCACGGCCGTGTTCAGCATCACCTTCACCCCCAACTTCTTATACGCCTTCTCCAGCACATCACTCACTTCCGGCTCTTCCTGGGGCAGCAGGTGGCTCATCATCTCCACAATCGTCACCTCTACGCCATAATTCACCCACATATAGGCAAACTCCACGCCAATTACCCCACCACCGATAATCACCAACTTCTTCGGTGGATTGTCCATCAGAATCGCTTCTTTGTAAGAGATGATGCGTTTACCGTCAAACTCCACGCCCGGCAGGCTGCGCGGCCGCGCTCCGGTAGCAATGATGATGTTTTTGGCTTCCAGATTGGTGGTGCCGCCGCTGTTCAGCGTCACTTTCAGTGAATTAGTGCCCGTCAACTGCCCGGCCCCCTCAAAAGTCTCAATCTTATTCTTCTTCATCAAGAAGCCAACGCCCTTCACCAATCGGTCGGACACCTGGCGGCTGCGTTTGAAAGCTGCGGCATAATCCAATGACAGATTGTCAAAGCTAAAGCCAAACTCTTTACCTCGGTGTTGCAGCGTATGGGCTACTTCCGCATTTTTGAGCAGCGCCTTCGAGGGGATGCAGCCTACATTCAAACAGACGCCGCCCCAATACTCCCGCTCCACGATAGCCACTTTTAGTCCCAACTGGGCCGCACGAATGGCCGCCACATAACCGCCCGGCCCCGCTCCCAGCACTACTACATCATATTGATTTGCCATTTAGCACTCTCCATAGGTGTGTTTTTGTATTTATGTGATCAGGTGTTCAGGTGAACGTGTTCGATTATATCCCAAAAGTGCAACGCACCTCAAAGGTGCGTTGCACTTTCAAAGCCAGTCATAGCCCGTTTGACCTACTGACAAGCTGACAAGCCCATGTTTACGATCTTGCCACCAACGTTTGTAGTAGGCGATTCATCGCCACAGAAGGGCGATGAATCGCCTACTACGAACCTTAACCGGAGAATGATGATGAAAAGACGATTGTTACTACCCCTTTTGACGATGGTTTGCTTGCTGGTGGGCATACAGGTGTGGAGCAGTACGCCGGCCTTATTTGCGGGCGGCATTGCCGCGCCTGTCCTCAAATGGCAGTTAGGTGGCTGTGATGGCATCTGGTGTGAAACGGGTTGGTATTCTTCCCCCGCCGTCGCCGACCTGGACAACGATGGCGCACCTGAAGTTATCGCTTCGCCTTACTCCCTGTATGCGCTCAATGGTGAAAATGGTACCGTTCAGTGGGAAGTTGATCCGCCCGGCGGCCGTACCTGGCCCGGCGTGGTCGTGGCCGATATTGACGACAACGGCGACCTGGAAGTAGCGGTGGCGCAGGGCAGCGGCTATCTGACCGTCTATGACCACCTGGGTAACGAAGTGTGGAACCGCCGCCCGGAGACGAACGAGTTACGCGGCCTCTCTGTTTATGATTTAGATGCTGATGGCTCGTTAGAACTGGTGGTGACGGCTACGGGTGATGAATTGAACACCTATGTTTACGAACACGACGGCAGCCTGCGTCATGGTTGGCCGCAGCTCAATAACGAGAGCGGCTACGGCTGGGGCATCTACAACGACAACGCGGCCATTGGCGACCTGGATGGCGATGGGCTGGGGGAACTGGTCATCCCCTCCGATGTGCATTACATCAACGCCTACGAGGCCAACGGGGTGCAAATTCCGGCGCACCCGATGTATGACGGGGATGGCTGGGGCAAGGTGGGCATCTGGGAAAGTCTGGAGGTGGAATTACGCGGTTGGGGCGAGTGTAATGGGGTACGCGCCGAAAGTTATCGCACCAATTTTGCCGATGGCCCGGCGGTGATTGCCGACGTCAATGGCGATGGCATGAATGAGGTGGTGGTAACGGGCAATGTGTACGACTGTTATGCAGGCTACCCGCCCAGCCGCTACATTGGCGTGTACATTTTTAACGCTGACCGCAGTCGTTTTAATAAGGATGGCTTTGATTGGCAGACGGTGCCGGTGGACACGGGCGCACCGCTGGCGGAAGATTACAATGTGATTGAGAGCGCATTGCCCAACCCGGTGGTGGCGGATTTGGATCGCAACGGCCGTGACGAAATCCTCTTCCCCTCCTATGACGGCCGTCTGCATGCCTACTGGTTGGATAAAACCGAACATCACAACTGGCCCTACAACGTGGATGCCACCGGCCCCGGCATCCGCTTCGCTTCCGAACCGGTGGTGGCCGACCTGGACGACGATGGTTTTGCGGAAGTGATCTTTGCTTCCTGGCCGCAAAAAAGCGGTAATTACGTGGGCAAGTTGCACATTTTGAATTACCAGGGGCAGGTGATCCACGAAGTTGATTTGCCGCCCGCCTCCGGCAATCCCAACTATAACGGCGCGTTGGGCGCACCCACCATCGCCAACATTGATGCCGATGCGGACATGGAAGTGGTGCTGAACACGGTTCATTCTGGGGTGGTGGCCTATGATTTGCCGGGTACGGCCGACGCCCGCATCCTGTGGGGCACCGGGCGCGCCAATTACCAGCGCACCGGCTCTTTCCTGGTGGGCAATCTGCAAAACTCCACCGTCAGCGCCACGCCGGCCACCCCATCTGCTGGCGACACGGTGACTTATACCATTCGCCTGCAAAATAGCGGCCCTACCCTGTACAGCGTAGCCGTCACCAGTACAATCCCGATAGATACCACGTATGCCGGGGGATTGAGTACGTCGTCGGGCACGGCCGTGTACGATGCCGGGCAGGTAACATGGGATGGGGCCGTCTCGGCGCAAACGCCTGTCACCATTCACTACCATGTCACCATCAACGACGACGTAACCGCGCCGCAACCCATTTGGAGCCCGGTGCAGATCAACGATGGTGAAGGCACTATCCACACGCTGGAAACACTGGTCATCGCTAATGGGCAGTCGGTCTTTTTGCCCATCGTCCGCAAGCCGTAGTCCAGATTGGTTCAATCTCCAAGATTGAACCAATCTCCGAAAAGATCGAGAGCATTTTGGCAACTGATCTAAACAATTTTGGCAGAAGGCCAGGATAATGGTTGGAGGAAACCACAAGGCTATGAAACAATTGCTGATCTTACCGCTGATCCTTTTCTTGTTGTGCGGTGTGGTTTGGGCCACGGCCGTAGCCGAACCCCAACAGCCACAAGGCGGCGTTTACTACGTAGCTACCGATGGTGATGATGACGCCGGTGACGGTTCAATGGGCAACCCCTGGGCCACCATCACCCATGCCCTGGACAATGTGCCGGATAGCAGCACCATTTTAGTAAGGCCGGGAGAGTATTACGGCCGTGTTAATCTGCGCGGCACCTTTGCCAACGGCGTCACCGTGCGCTCAGAAATCCCTTACCAGGCGCGGCTGCGTTACAATGCGGCCGTCGTCATTTGTTACTACGGCCAGGGCATCACCCTGGAAGGGTTCGACATCGCCCACGACGGCCCCGGTGCAGGTGCGCTCGTCATCCAGATTCAAGACCTGATTGGCGACCCCGGCGGCGACGATTACGTCAGCCGCATTGTGCTGCGCAACAACATCTTGCACGACAGCACCAACAACGACATCCTCAAAATCAACAACGGCGCGGGCCAGATCACCGTCGAAGGCAACATCTTCTACAACCAGACCGGCTCTGACGAACACATAGACATCAACAGCGTCACCGATGTAGTGGTGCAAGACAACATCTTCTTCAACGACCAATCCCCCAACAACAATGACACCGGCAGCTACATCGTCATCAAAGACAGTAACGGCAGCGACGACAGCAACATTGGCAGCCACAACATCACTGTGCGCCGCAATGTTTTCCTGAACTGGCAAGGCTCCAGCGGCAGCAACTTTGTGCTGGTGGGCGAAGATGGCAACCCTTACTTTGAAGCTCAGGATGTATTGGTGGAAAACAACCTGATGCTGGGCAACAGCAGCCATGTGATGCGGGCGGCCTTTGGCGTGAAAGGGGGCAACAACATCACCTTCCGTCACAATACCATCGTCGGCGATTTGCCCGCGCTGGCCTTCGCCATGCGCCTGAACACGGAAGGCAGCAATCCGCCCAACGAGAACATCCACTTTTACAACAACATCTGGGCTGACCCCACCGGCACGATGGGGTCTGATGGCGGCGGCAGCAATGACTTCTCCGATACCCCACCCGGCGAAACGCTCTCCTTCACGCTGCACAACAATCTCTATTGGAACGGCAGCCAGTCCATCCCCGAAGATGGTAACGAATTGGTCAATTACACAGACGATGCCGCCAGTGTTGTGAATGATCCACTGCTGCCGGGACAGAGCGGCGTCGTTTTGCCGGTTTGGACGGGCGCACAATTTGCCGATGGCTCGGCCACGATTCGAGAGGCGTTCGAGCGGCTGGTGCTGACGTATGGCGTCATCCCCGGTAACAGCCCGGCTGTCAATGCGGCCGACGCCGGGAATGGACCAGGCGAGGATATATTGGGCCACGGCCGTAGCCAGCCCGACATCGGCGCTTATGAGTTTGTGCCCGCTCTACAACTGAGCGGCAGCCCCGGCAACGAAACCATCTTCCTCACCTGGCAGGTGGATACCACGCTGCCGCCCACCGCCACCTGGCAAATCAACTACGACGGCCCACCCGGTGATGAATCGTCACCCATCACCGGCATCCCAGAAACGGCACGCGCCTACACGCTGACCGGCCTGACCAACTTTGTCCTTTACAACGTCACCCTGACGGCGATGGTGGATGGCTCCCCCGTTCTCACGGATACGGTGTCGGTCATGCCGACCAATCAATTTGTGTATTTGCCGGTGGTGTTACGGCCGTAGCCGACAATAGCGGCTGGTGGTTGGCAACAACCACCGGTTGCCGGTCACTAACCGCCATTTCGCATGGACACATCAATGGCCGGTACAGGGTCGGCTTCAGCCAGTCTCAGCTTCACAAACAGCCAGGGCGCATAATAAGCAGCCCAAATCACCACCAGAAAATAACGCACAATGCGCAATGGCAACGCCACCGCCAATGGCTCATCGGGGAAAACTTGCCGCAGCCCCGCCCAAATGGCCACCAGCACCACAATGCCGATCACATAGCGGACTACTCGTTTCCACCAGATGCCATCGGCGCGAAAACGCACCCGGCTGCTTTCCAGCACAATGCCCACGCCAAAGCCCAACAAGAGACCAAACGCCTGGGCAGCGGCGTCAATACTGCTGCGCTCGGCATCGGGGATATAACTGGCCCAGGGCACGGCCGTGTCCGGCGCGCCGAGCAACAAACGAATGGCAATAAAGCTAAGACCCATCACCAGCGGAATGAGCATCACCACCAGTAACCGCTGTCCTAATATCCGTTTGTTAAACCCGACCCCCCAGCGCCGGTTAACCACAACAAACCCTACCAGGGTAATGGCCGCCAATAAAAAGCCGCCAATCGTATCATGGATAAAATGCGCACCCAGGTAAATGCGGCTTAAGCCCATCAGAAACACCATCAAAAACGCCAACCCCCAGAACCAATAACGGCTCACCCAGGCAGCCAGGAATAAATAAAAAATAGTCGCATTCTGGGTATGTCCGCTGGGAATGCCATACCCCTCCTCGCGGATATCCAACCCAACAGCCGCATCCAGCCAAAACGGCCGTGGCCCGCGAAATGCCTGCTTAAAAACGGCGTTCACAAACACAGTAAACAGGAACAAATACCCTAACTGTTTTCCCAGTTGTTTGTTGACACACCAAAAAATGAGAGGAAAAACCAGCAGATAAAACTCTTCCCGCCCCAAATCGGTAACAAAAAAGAAAAACCCTTCAAGCTGTGGGTAGGTCGTTTGCAACCAGGCAATAAACACCAACCCCATATCCCATGCTTGCTGCCATGTTTGGTCCATCACATCCTCCTTTGTTGGCAAAAGCCAGCACTCCCAGCCATTCCCCCGTCTCTTCCTGTTTCAGATTGTAACGCTGCATGTGAGAAAGTGGCAAACGGCCGTTGCAACTGGTGGGCGGCATACTATAATCCCCCATAAAGGCGTCGTGATACATGAGACATGCATCACGACCACCGTTAACTTTTCCATGGAGGGAAACAGATGACAACCAGAATTTTAGTAATTGAAGATGAAGAACGCATCCGCCAATTTTTACAGCGCGGGTTAACGTATGAGGGGTATCGGGTGGACACGGCCGTAGACGGCCCCATCGGTTTGGAACTCGCCCGCGAAAATCCGCCCGACCTTGTCCTGCTCGACATCATGCTTCCCGGCATGGATGGCCTGGAAGTATGCCGCCGGTTGCGCGCCGTCAGCGAAGTCCCCATTCTCATGCTCACCGCCAAAGAAACCATCGAAGATCGTGTCGTTGGCCTGGATGCCGGCGCTGACGACTATCTGGTCAAACCCTTCGCCTTCGACGAACTGATGGCCCGTGTGCGCGCCTTGCTGCGCCGCACGGCCCCCAACCAGCCCCAGGTCTTCCGCTTCGCCGACCTGGAACTGGATACCGGCACCCGCCAGGGCCGGCGCGGTGGTCGCATTTTTGACCTGACAGCCAAAGAGTATGAACTTCTGGAATTGTTCATGCGCAATCCCCGCCAGGTACTCACCCGCGACCTCATCTTTGACCGTGTTTGGAACTACGACTTTGGCGGCGAAAGCAACATCATTGAAGTCTATGTGCGTTATCTTCGCCAAAAAACCGAGGAAGGCGGCCAATCGCGCCTCATCCACACCGTGCGCGGCATCGGTTATGTCCTCCGGGAAGAATCATAAATTTGTCCATTCAGAACCGCTTATTCATTATTTATACCGCTATTTTCATGGTGGCCTTTATCTTGTTCACCATGATCGTCTATTACCTGCCCCTCAGCCGCATTCGGGCCGAAATAGACGGCGACCTGGCTGCTTTAGCTACCGAAATTCAACGCCTGGAGATTGTGCGCAGCCCGGATGGCTCCGTGAGCATTGCCATTGCTCCCGACCTTTCCACCTTGCGCACCGCCTCCACCTTTTTTGTTGTCACCGATTTACATGGTGAGGGTGGTATTCGCTCCCGTAATTTAGGCACCTTTGAGGGGTTGCTAGATCCGGCAGGACTTGTGGGTGAAACCCAGGTTTACCACGATGTTACTCATGGTGATGCGTCGTTGCGGGTGATCACGGTACCCCTGTATGAATATGTAGACGGCCAAAAGGTGCATGTGGGGTATGTGCAGGTAGCCCGCCTGTTTGACACCTATGAAAGATTTAGTCGCTTTCTCATTCTAGGTCTATTTGCTGGATTTGCCGGGGCGACTGCCTCGCTTTTTTTGGCCGTCTTGGTGACGCCCAGTTCCTTCAAACCGTTAGAAGACATAGCCGATGTGGCCCGGCAAATTACCAATGCCGACGACCTGAGCCGCCGCGTCCCTTATACAGAACGCGAAGATGAGGTGGGCATTCTGGCCCGCTCCTTTAACCAACTGCTAGAGCGATTGGAGAATCTATTTCAAACGCAGCAACGACTATTGGCTGATGTCTCTCACGAACTACGCACACCGCTCACCACGATTCGGGGCAATGTTGACCTTATGCGCCGTATGGGAGAGGTAGACGAAGATTCGCTGCAAATCATTCAAGAAGAGGCAGAACGCATGACACGGCTGGTAGGCGATTTGCTGCTGCTGGCACGGGCAGATGCGGGCAGCTTGCCACTGGAACGGAAAAAGATCGAACTGGACGGCCTGTTTTTCGAGATGTACCGGCAGGTGAGTTTGATTGGTAAGAACGTCACCGTGCAGATGAAGGAAATTGACCAGGTGTGCGTGATGGGAGACCCCGACCGTTTGAAGCAGCTCATGTGGAACCTGATCGGGAACGCCATCAAATACACGCCGGCCGGCGGGCAAATAACACTCAGCCTTTCGCAAAAGGACGGCTGGGCTTGTATTGAAGTAGCAGATACAGGAGTTGGCATTCCCCCCCAAGATTTACCCTATATCTTTGAACGATTTTACCGGGTGGATAAGGCACGCACGCGCCATCAGCAAGGGGGATCGGGCTTGGGGCTGTCTATTGCCCGCTGGATTGCTCAGGCGCATGGCGGGCGCATTTCTGTGGTGAGTGAGGTAGGTGTGGGCAGCACCTTTAGTGTGTGGCTGCCCGCCCTCAGTAACACGCTGCCAATGGCTGAAGAGAATGGGGACTTGGAGGCGACTCGGCCAGGGATGCGGGTATTGAGTGTGCCCTTCCGACGGCCGTAACCACTCCCGTTCGTAGTAACCGCTTTAGCCGGTTAACCGGCTAAAGCCGCCACAACAAAGGCTATGCTCAACGATTCCGCCGCGAATAGATATACACCCCCACGCCAATAATCAATAACGGCCAGAACAGACCGCCCAACCAACCCAACTGATTTGCCAGGAAAAAGAGACCCAATAGGATAAGCGCCACCCCAATAGCCGATGGTTGGCTCAACCGTTTGGCGCTGTGGCCCATATCATCCAGGTTCTCTTTCAGAACGGCTGTGCCTGCACCCGCCCCATCCATCTGGGGCATAATCAGCCACAGCACCAGGTAAATGACCACCCCCATGCCGCTGGCAAATGCTAACAAAACAAACAACAGACGTACCCAAATCACCTCAATATCCAGATAAGTGGCAATACCGCCACATACCCCGGCAATGACTTTCTCTTGTTCACTGCGCTCTAATTTATTTTCAGACATAGTAGCAGCCTCCAGCTTTTTGAATTGCCCCCTATACGCCCGGCATAGGGCACGGTTGCAATGAGGACGCCAGGCACAGGGCATAACCACCGGGGCAAGCTAAGGCCTCAAGCCCTGTGCCTGGCACTACTCCCACCATTTGACTTTTACCCTGGCGTATGGGAGAATTTTGGCTGATTCGCCCCTGTAGCTCAGAGGATAGAGCGTTGGTCTCCGAAGCCATGTGCCCGCGTTCGAGTCGCGGCAGGGGCACACCACTACGACCAAAAAGGCCACCGTTTTCGGTGGCCTTTTTTATTAGTCAACTGCCGGTTGACAGTTCCGTCAATAACACTTCCAGTTCAAACTGGTTGAAGTAGTACGCTTCGTGGCAATAGTGACAGTGGACAACCGCCTCTCCTTCGGTCTCCAGCAGGTGCGCAATCTCCTCGGCGCCCAGCAGCGCCAGCGCCTGCCGTGTGCGCTCCCAACTGCAATCACAGGCGAAGCGCAACGGCCGTTGCTCCCATACCTCATACTCCATCCCGGCAAACACCAACGCCAGCACCTCTTCCGGCGTCTGTCCTTCGGCCAGCAGGTCGGCTATCGGGGGCAGCTCTTGCAGTCGTTCTTGCAGTATGGCTACTGTCCCGGCCCGACCCTGCGCCGGCAACTCCTGAATGAGCAAACCGCCGGCAGCCATAATTTGCCCTTTTTCGTCCAGCACTTCGCCCAATTGCACGGCCGTGGCAATCTGCTCCGATTGGTCAAAATAAACTTGCAAATCCAGGTTGAAATCACTGGCTGCCAGAGGAATGACACTCTCCACCATTTCCTTCAGGCGCAAATCCTTCACCACCGTCAGCAACCCGGCGCGACCGATAGCCGATTCCAGGTCATATTGTCCATTGACCAGCGGCAAATCAACATCGGGCGCCGTCACATAACCGCGCACACGGCCGTAGCTGTCCGCCTCGGCCAACACTTTTTGCAGCGGGCCGCCGCCTTCATATTTCAGGGCGACGCGCTGCTTCACCTTGAGCAGTGCACCCAACAACACAGCGCCCGTCAGCGTGCGCCCCAAAGCTACTGCTGCTGCCGGGCTGGTTTCGTGGCGCTGCGCCGCTTCCTGCACCAATTCGGTGGTGACACAAACCAGCGCTCGCACCCCGGCTTCTTTGGCCGTCATTCTTACCAGATAATCTGCCATCCCATACCTCCAACATGAAGTGTGAATAGTATTTATACGGCCGTTTCCCCACACCGGCAACGGCCGTTTCTGTAAGGGTATGCCTTGTGCCCGACCCAATCTGGGCAACCACAAGGGTCGCCCCTACTTGCCCATTCCCCCATTTCGCGCAAAATTAGGCGGTCACACAATTTATTAATTCTTTGCGAGTGTGATGCGTGACCTTTCTCACGCATCAGGCATCACGTTAAGCCCAACGAAACAGGAGACAGGCATGGAAACCATCACTTACCAGGGCTGGCCGAACTGTGTGCGGCTGGCGAACGACAGTATTGAACTTATCGTCACGGCCGATGTTGGCCCGCGTATCATCCACTTTGGTTTTATTGGGGGCGCGAATGAATTTGCCACCGTGCCGGAGCAGATGGGGCAGACGGGTGGCAGCGAATGGCGTATTTATGGCGGGCATCGCCTGTGGCACGCGCCCGAAGCCCAACCACGCACTTACTACCCCGACAATGCCCCCGTCGCGGTGGAGGCGCATGAGGGGTTTGTGCATTTCACGCAAGCGCCAGAAGCGACAACCGGCCTGCAAAAGGAGATGGACATTGCCCTGGCAGAAACCGGCGCGCAGGCGACCGTTACCCATCGTATTCGCAATCAGGCGTTGTGGCCGGTGGAACTGGCTCCCTGGGCGTTGTCGGTGATGGCGCCAGGCGGCACGGCCGTACTCCCTCTGCCGCCGCGTGGTTCTCATGCAGAAAACCTGCTGCCCAACATGCAGTTGATTCTGTGGGCATACACCAACATGGCTGACCCGCGCTGGACGTGGGGCGAGAAGTATGTGCTGCTGCGGCAAGAGCCGGGCAATGCCGTCTCCCAAAAGGTGGGGGCGTTTGTGACCGATGGCTGGGTGGGTTATGCCCGCGACGGCCGTTTTTTCCTCAAAACATTCGCCGTGCAGCCAGACGCCAGCTACCCGGACATCCACAGCAACGTGGAGCTATTTACCTGTGACTTTATGCTGGAAGTGGAAACGCTGGGGCCATTGGTGAAGCTGCTGCCGGGTACGGCCGTGACCCACACCGAGACCTGGTATCTCTTTGATAGCGTCCCTACCCCGACCAATGATGCGGATGTGGTCACGGCCGTGTTGCCGAAGATTGGTTAACATCCTTCCGCCTAATCACGTGTCCGGCATGACCCATAATCATGGGCAAAGCGGCAGTCACCTCTCCGGTGACTGCCACTTTACAGCAAGGGCAACATTTGCGGGAAATGGGGCATGACGCCAATGCCATCCACGTTGTGTCCATTGGCCGAGGGGGTACCCTGTTTCAGCAGGTGGCGCATCTGCCAGGGGGAGAGCGGTTGGCCGTTGTGTCTGGCTTTGGCAATGCCTTGCAGGGCTACGGCCGTGCCCGCCACAATCGCCGCCGCGGCCGACGTGCCATTAAACCCGCCGGTGTATAGATTGTTTGCCTGAAGGTTGGCTGATTGTACGGCCGTTGTCGCCACCCCCGCCCCCAACGCAAAACAATCCACCCGCTGACCGTGATTGGTCGTCGCCGTAGCTGTGTACTGCCCATTGGCAACATTGGCCGCCGCCACCAGCACCGCCCCCGAATCAAAATATGGCCCTGCTGGATTCCAGACCTTGATGTTTTGGTTGTTCACGGCCGTGTCCAGCAAATGTCCCTCATTATCTTCCCCATTACCCGCTGCCTCAATGACCACAATTTGCTCGGCCACCGCCTGGCGAATCAGCCAATGCATATGGTCATAATACTCAATAGGCAGTCCGCCATCCGTTTGCATTTCCAGCAAAATCACATCACCCGGCCCCAGCCGGTGAATGGCGTGCCACAGCGCATCATAGGGATTATATGTCTTGTCTGTCCGCCACAACGACACCAAGTCAATATGGGCCACGCCAGGGGCAATGCCCACCATACCCACCTGGTTATCTACGGCGGCAATGATGCCCAACACGGCCGTGCCATGCGCCCAAAAAACCTTATCCACACCCGACGCCAGCGTGATGCGGTTCAGCGGCAAATCTTCGTGATTGATAGCCAACCCCCACCCCTGTTCCAGGTCACACAGCCGCACGCCCGCGCCGTCCCCTCCCGGCTGCTGCCAGGCCGCCGCCGCGTCCACACCAACCGGGGCCGCATTCAGGTATATTTGCAAATGCCGCCGGGGTTCGTCGGCCGCATTCACCAACGGCGGCGGCGGCACATACCCAGACAGCGCGGCATACTCCACAAAATCCCAGGCCGAGGCCAGCGTTCGCCGCAAAGATTCCGCCTCCGTCCCCGGCGGGTAGGTAACGGCGAAGTAGTTCAGGAAATTGGGGGCTACGGCCGCATAGTCGGGATCATACTCTCTGGCCAGCGCCATATGCTCCTTGATCTCCTCCGACGTGAGGGAACGGCACAACGGCGCAATGGTGATGCCCGGATAGGCCGCTGCCAACTCCTTCCAACCGGGCAGGTAGTATTCAATCGGTTCGTCAGGGGGCACGGCCGTGTCGTCCGTCAACTTCAGCACCACCTGGCGAATTTCTTCCAGGGGTAACTCAGGATATTCCATCTCAACTAAATCAACATTTTTGTCACGCATGATAATCTCTCCCTAAAAATCGTTCGTAGTAGGCGATAAATCGCCTACTACGAACATGAGATGAACGTTATTCTACGGCGCTGCCGGGTAAGCCGGTTCATTCCCATCAGGCGGCGGCAGCGTCGGTAACAAGGGCAATTCATCCGGCGGCCCGCCGGTCTCACCGGATGGCGGCAATGTCGGCAGTATATCATCCTCGCACGGCGGCGTTTCGCAGGGGGGCGGCGCCGGTGGAATGGGTGGTATTGGTGGAATGGGCGGGACTGATGGCGGCGTCCACACGATTGATACCCGCGGCTGCGCCACAGTGTAGCCGCTGCCTGGCGGCGTATAAAGCAATTCACCCACATATAAAATATCATTCTCCCGGCAGTTCACACGCACCAGTTCAGCCACCGTCGTGCCGCCGCGCCGCGCCAATCCATACAAGGTGTTCCCCGGCTGCACCGTCGTCAACACCCAGCCGTTCGGCTGCACAGGCACACAGGTAGCGGGCACGGCCGTATCGGTCACAGCAGGCATAGGTGTTAAGGTAGGCGGCGCTGTGGGCAGGGATGGGAAGGCGGTCGTTGCTGTTGCCGTCGGCATTACCAATAACACAGATAAACCCGGAGAAACAGCGTCCACTGCCGCTGCCGGCTCTGCCTGGGGCTGGCAGGCAACCAATACCAGCCCCAGACCCAACAAAACCAGGCCCATATTGATTCGCAATTTCCACATGATACACCTCACTCTGCGCCTCATCGTCCTGGCGCGAGATTTATTGTTTACTGTCCAGGTATCGCCAACTGCGGCGCACAATTTTCATCTTTCACCTGCTGCAAGAACCAGTCCGCCGGGTCTTGAGCCGCCACCTGCACACAGAGTTTGTACTCGGCCCCTGCCCGCGCTAACAAAGTCGCTGTTTCGGCGTCACCCGGCGGCAAGTCGGTGCGTCGGGCGCGCAGGGCGGCCTGGCTCTGATACAACGCCCCCAGGCTGGCGTGGGCCAGTCCTTGCTGGCGGTAATCGTCTACGGCCGTCAGCGCCAACCCTTCCTGGAAAACCGTCAATGCCTGCTGGTAATAGCCTGTGGCCTGCCCATACTGCTGCATCTCCTCGGCCACCACCGCCTGCAACAGGAGCGTTGCCCCCAGCGCCAGATGCGCTTTCACGGCCGTCTGGTCAGCCGATGCTGCCGGAGCCAGGGAGATGGCCTGTTGGTAAGCGGCCGCCGCCTGGCTGATTTCGGCTTGCACGGCCGTGTAAGCGACCTGTACGGAGGGTGAGGCCAGCCCTTCGGCCTGTTTGTGCGCCGCCAACTCGGTGCGCAACCGTTCCGCTTTTTCACGGTGATAATTGCCCAGACCCACATAGGCACGGCCGTAGCCGGGATTGAGTTTGAGCGCCATTTGTATCGGCTCATACACCGCCACTTCATCCACCTCACCATCCAGCCACAAGAAATAGGCTTCACGGCTGAGGAAGAGATAGAGAATCTCCTTGCCCTCGTCATCGCGCCAATCCGGCAGCCGCTCGGCCGCCTGAAACTGGGCCAGCGCCCGATCAGGATACCCGGCAAATTCCCAGGCCAGCCCCAACGTAAACAGCGCCAACGCTTTAGTGCGGTCGCTCAGGCGTGGGTTCACCTTTAACGAATCGGCCAGGGTGTCCAGCGAAGCGGGCACGGGAATGGGCGCGCCTAGTTGGTACGCCCCCACCAGGTCACCCGCTTCGCGCAGATCGCGTACATAAAACTCCGGCGTCAATTGGTCGCCTGCGGCCGTTGTTTCCAGGTGGCCATAGATGATGACGTGGGCGTTGATGCGTTCGGCCAGAGCCGCAGCATTGGCTTTGCGCGCCGCGGCTGTCTGCCCGGTAATCGGGCCAAGTTTGACCCCCAACCCGACCTCATCATGCCACAGTTCGGCATTGACCTCGGTAAACAGAGTGGCAAATTCCTGGTCTATACGGCCGTACAAGACCCGGCTGAGAGATTCACCCTTTGCCGATGGCTGGATACGGCCGTCAGCGTCCATTTGCCCAAACTCGGCAATGGCAATGTTAAATTCACCGCTCATCTCGGTGGGGCCGCGCTGCTGCCATTGCTGCCAGCCCATGTACACCGCCACCAACCCGGCCAACAACAAAAAGGGAAAAGTGGGCAGGGTCAGGTGACCAATCTGGACAACATTAGCGCCAACAACCACATGACGGGCATTGCTACCCACATTGACGTGGTACACGTCACCCATGCTTTCCAGGCCCCAAAAGCGGCGGAAACCCTTGCGACACATAAGTAACCAGCGTTTCATCTTTTTTACTTCATACCGTTCAGACCTGACAGGTTTTTCCCAAACCTGTCAGGTCTCTAGACAATCAATTCTCAACAAAAGCAAAAGGACGCAGTTCGCGGCAGCGCGCGGCCAGTTCGGCGATACGGCCGTGCCGCACGCAATAAGCCACCAGTTCCCGCGCTTTGTCACTTTTACCTTCGCCATACAGGTTATCAAAATCAATGTGCATGTCGAAGCACAACGTGCGCAGTTCACCCGCATCAAACAGGCTGCTCAACACCTGGCGCAGCGCCACCAGATTCAGCGGCGACCCATCCACCTCGTAATGCGCGGCGCGGTTTTCCACCCACTTCATCATGCTCTCACCGGCCTGGTTGATAACGGCCGTGGCGGGCACAGACATAAACAAAGGCAGCAAAACCCCGGCCAATGATGGCGTCCGGGTCAACAGCCAGGTACCGGCCATCATCATAATATCGGTGCTGGGACGGCCGTCTGTTTCCGTCTTCAGCAATTCCTGGCGCAGCAGCCGTGCATGAAAGAGCGCCATGTGCGTTTCATAGGGAGAGAGCAGACGGGTAGCCTGCGCCAATGCTGCTTCAAAATCGGCCAACAGGGTCGTCAACCACTGGCGCTCCGTGAGCGGTGCGCCAGGCTGGTCAACCTGCATCTGAATACGCTCACCTACCGCCACGCCAGTGGCATTGTCGCCAATCGTCACCTGATAATTTTTTCCGACCGGTTGATTACGCATGATGTTTTCCATTACTGAACTCCTGTTACTAAGCACTAGCCAGATCCTAACGATTTTCTGAAACCCTTAGAGTCTTCCAATCTATCTATGAAGAAAGCATACCGGCACAACGTTGACCTATCGTTGAATTTCTAAAGAGGTAGCAGGTGGCAAGTGACAGGTTGCCGGCAATCAGTTGCCACCTGCAACTTGCCACCTGCCACCCGCGCCCTTCCCCGTTATAATTCCCTCCATGACACACGCAGACCAGATTGCCCCCCTCTTAAAAGTGAAAGTTAGCCAGGTCACGGCCGTTATCGAACTGCTCGATCACGGCAATACCATCCCCTTCGTCGCCCGCTACCGCAAAGAAGCCACCGGCAGCCTGGACGAAGAGCAAATCCGCGCCATCAGCGACCACCTCACCCGGCTGCGCAATCTGGACGAACGCCGCCAAACCATCCTCAACACCGTCCGCGAACAGGAAAAGCTGACGCCCGAACTGGAAGCGCAGATTCAGGCCGCCGCCACCCTCACCGCACTGGAAGACCTCTACCAGCCCTACAAACCCAAACGGCACACCCGCGCCTCCGCCGCCCGCGAAAAAGGGCTGGAGCCTTTAGCCCATCTCATCCTGGCGCAAACGCAGTCTGACCAGACGGCCGTGCAAATTGCCACTCCCTTCCTCAGCGAAGCCGTGCCCACGCCTGACGAAGCCTTAGCCGGGGCGCGGGATATTGTGGCCGAGGTGATTAGCGACACAGCCGTTGTGCGCCACACCCTGCGCGAAAAAACGATGCAGTACGGCACCCTCGTCTGCCAAAAAATCGCCGACGCCAAAGACGAACGCCAGGTCTACGAACTGTACTACGACTTCCAGAGCCGCTTTGACCGCCTCAAACCGTATCAAACACTCGCCATTAATCGCGGCGAAGCGGGAAAAGTGCTGCGTGTCACCATTGACATCCCTGAACGCGACTGGATATTGGCGGTGCGCACCGGCTTCCGCCCCGACCGCCGCTCGCCACTGGCCGACCAGTTGCAGCAGGCCATGGACGATGCCACCCACCGCCTGCTCATCCCGGCCATCGAACGCGACGTGCGCCGCACCATCACCGAAACCGCCGAAACCCACGCCATCCACGTCTTCGCCGACAACCTGCGCGGCCTGCTCAGCCAGCCGCCATTAGCCGGGCACACCGTCCTGGCCATTGACCCGGCGTACCGTACTGGCTGCAAAACGGCCGTGATAGACCCCACCGGTAAATTGCTGGAAACCAGTACCATCTACCCCCACCAGCCGCAAAACCGGCGCGATGACGCCCTGAAAATGCTGGCCCTGCTCGTGCAGCGCCATCACGTCAGCCTCATCGCCATCGGCAACGGCACCGCCTCCCGCGAGACAGAGCAGCTCGTGGCCGACCTGACGCGCCAGATTCATACCGTCCACTACCTGATGGTGAACGAGGCTGGGGCCAGCGTCTACAGCGCCAGCCCCCTGGCAAAGGAAGAACTGCCCGACCTGGATGTGAGCATACGCGGTGCGGTTTCCATTGGCCGCCGCGCCCAAGACCCGCTGGCCGAACTGGTGAAAATTGACCCCAAATCCATCGGCGTGGGGTTATACCAGCACGACGTAAACCAGAAGCAGTTGTCCGAATCGTTGACCGGCGTGGTGGAATCGGTGGTCAACCGGGTGGGTGTGGACGTGAATACCGCCTCCCCCGCCCTGCTGACTTATATCTCCGGCATCGGCCCCAAGCTGGCCAAAAGCATCGTGGAATATCGGAACGAACACGGCCGTTTTCCCACCCGCGACACCCTCAAAAAAGTACACGGCCTGGGCAGCAAAGCGTTTGAACAATCGGCCGGTTTTCTGCGCATCCGCGACGGCGAAAATCCGCTGGACGCCAGCGCCATCCACCCCGAAAGCTACAACGTCGCCACCACCCTGCTCGCCCGCGTCGGCCTGAAACCAGACAGCACCCCCGCCCAGCGCGAACTGGCATTGGCGGCGCTCAAACCTACGGCCGTCCTCGCCACCGAACTGAACACCGGCCTGCCCACCCTGCAAGACATCTTCGCCCAACTCATCCGCCCCGGCCGCGATCCCCGCGAAGATTTACCCCTCCCCCTCCTGCGCAGCGACGTGCTTTCGCTAGACGATTTGCAGCCCGGTATGCGGCTCAACGGCACGGTGCGTAACGTGGTGGACTTTGGCGCGTTTATTGACATCGGCGTCAAACAAGACGGCCTGCTGCACCGCAGCCAGATTCCCCGCCGCGCGGCCCTCAACGTCGGTGATGTGTTGGAAGTGGCCGTCCTCTCCGTAGACAAACAACGCAACCGCATCGGCCTCGGTTGGGCAGAATAGAACAGTCGGCAAATTGGTTCAATCTGCAAGATTGAGCCAATTTTTATGAAAGGACCTGTCAGATGAAGTTATCAGAACAAGATGCTACTTTATTTTTTGATCTGATGTTTGCGCTGCAATTTTTTGTGAAGCAGCAATTGGAGTTGTTGCCGGAGGTAACCACCATAGAGGCTTATCGAGAGCTGGATGGCGAAATGCGGATGGAAATCCGCGATACGGTTTGGGAAAATGCACTCCTGATTTCAGAGTATGTGCGGCTGAATCCCGACAATTTGAGCCAGGAGCAGTTGGACATTGTAGCCGGCTGGCAGCAGTTTCGGTCCGGCAAGTTTGTTATCGAACGCCACCTGAAACAATATACCGTCTTCATTGGTGACGGAAATCAGGTGTATGGGGTACTGGGTTTGCTGGATGACATTGAAGATATTATTCCCCGTTTTGCGCTGCCGCTGTATGTGGAGGCCGTGTTACTGCCATTTAAGGGGATGATTGTTTACGATGGGTTGTTAGCCAGCTATGCCTTGACATTTGGTGGGGGCATGATGGCCAGTTTTAAGGAAACATATAACAAAGCCAAACGCAAAGGGGAGATTATTGTGAGTTTTGACACGGCCGTGCAAGCCCAGGCCACCGCCAAAGCCAAAAAACCGCTCAAGGATTGGCAGCCTACCATCACCGCCCTCAACGAACAGGCACAGACTTTGCGAGCACAATCCGGTTCACCACCCAGCTGGGGACCAGCCTTCAGCCTGGTAAAAGCCAGCCTGGCCTTGGCGGAAACGGCCGTGACCACCCCCGAAGATTCCGAGGCACTTTGGAAACAGTACAATCGCGTCGTTCAGGCGCTCAACCGGCTGGAAGATGGTATTTATCGTACCATTGATTGACACAATAAAATGGAAGGCAACGATGGAAAAGTTAACCTGCAAATTGATTCGTGGGGGTGAAGGGGGCACGTATACGGGGAAACAGGCTTTCACGTATAACGCCGGTATTTATGCCGAAAATACGGGAGCGCAAGGCATCTGTATGCACCTGCTGTACATTCCCCCCGGCGGCCGCGCCAAAGCGCATATGCACGAAAACCACGAGACCGCCATCTACGTTATCAGCGGCGTGACGGAGATGTGGTACGGCGAAAATCTGGAAGAGCATATGGTGATTCAAGCGGGGGATTATCTGTACATCCCGGCGGGGATGCCCCACCTTCCCTACAATCCCAGCGAGACGGAAACGGCCGTAGCCATCATCGCCCGCACCGACCCCAACGAACAAGAAAGCGTGGTGCTGCTGCCCGAACTGGAGGAACGCCACTTGAGACCCTAAGGGTTTTCTGAAACCCTTAGGGTCTTTCGACGCCAATCCTGATCAATTGCGCATCCGCTTCCACCGTATCACCCGGCTGGTAACAAATCTCCTCAACAATCCCATCACCCGCCGCGCGGATGGTATGTTCCATCTTCATCGCTTCCAGTTTCAGTAGCGCGTCCCCCCTTTTCACTGCCTGGCCCACCGTCACCAACACGGCCAATACGGAGCCGGGCATGGGGGCGCGCAATGAGCCACCGGCACCGGCGGCGGGCTGCGGTTCGGGCAGCAAGGGCACGGCCGTCAGCCGCACCACCCCCTTTTCCGTTTGCACCCACCACACATTTTGCTGGCACACGGCCGTCACCCGCTGCCGCCAACCATCTACCGTCAATATCAATTGGCTTCCCGTCATTTCCGTTAGCAGCACATCGGCCGTATGGTCTGGTTGGGTAGATAGGGTCAGATGATAGTGATGCTGCACACGCGGCATGGCCCCTTCGGCGATTCTCAGGGCAGGCGTTAACCGTACCTCCACCACTTCCCCATCCCCCTCATACCGATAAACCTGTGGCCGGTTGGGATTATTGCGCCAATAACCGGCATTCACGTTTAGCTGCGGCTCGTTGGCAAATTGGGCCACCGTCGCCGCTATCAGCGCCAGGGCCACATCACCAACAGGCGTCTGCCAGTTGGCAAATTGTTCGGCCAAAAAATCGGTGTGCATACGGCCGTCCACCACCTCAGGATGGCGCAGCACATCGGCCAAAAACGGGACATTGTGGGCAAAACCCAACAATACAGTTGTATCTAAAGCGCGAGTCAGGCGGCGCACGGCCGTGGCCCGGTCAACACCATAGGCAATAATTTTCGCCAGCATAGGGTCGTAATGGATGGAAACCGCGTCACCCGTTTGTAAGCTGCCATCCACCCGAATACCTTCCCCCTCCGGCGGCTGCCACAACAGCACATCCCCCGTCACCGGCAGAAAATCGTTGGCCGGATTTTCGGCATAGAGGCGGGCTTCAATGGCGTGGCCGTGCCATTGAATTTGCGCCTGTGTTAATGGCAGCCGCTCGCCTTCCGCCACCCGAATTTGCCACTCCACCAGGTCAAGGCCTGTCACCAATTCCGTCACCGGATGCTCTACCTGCAAACGGGTATTCATCTCCAAAAAGTAGAACTCCCCCGTTTCATCAAGCAAGAATTCGACCGTACCGGCGTTGTGATAGTTGACGGTTTGGGCGGCGCGCACGGCCGTTGCCCCCATACGCTGCCGCAGTTCTTCATTCACCGCCGGTGAAGGGGCTTCTTCAATCACCTTTTGGTGGCGGCGTTGCAGTGAGCATTCCCGGTCGCCCAGGTGAAGGAGGTTGCCGTGCTGGTCGCCAAATACCTGAATTTCCACATGCCGAGCGTGGGTCAACGCCTTTTCCAAAATCAGTTCGTCAGCGCCAAACGCCCGCTGCGCTTCGCGCCGCGCTGTTGCCAACGCTTCGGGCAGCGCGGCAGCCTCGGCCACCAGCCGCATCCCTTTGCCGCCGCCACCTGCCGCCGCTTTTACCAGTATGGGAAAACCAATCCGTGCGGCTTCCGCCAGGAGATGTTCGTCGCTCTGATCCGCGCCACCATAACCGGGGATGATGGGCACACCCACGGCCGTGACCCGCTCCTTAGCCGCCCGTTTATTGCCCATCAACTCAATAGCTTCCGCCGATGGCCCTACAAAGATAAGACCGGCAGCGGCGCAGGCGCGGGCAAAATCCGCATTTTCCGCCAGGAAACCAAAACCGGGATGCACAGCATCCGCCCCGGCGCGCTGCGCAGCGGTGATGATAGCGGGGATATTGAGGTAGGAGTCAGGAGCGGGGGAAGGGCCAATGTACACGGCCGTGTCTACCAGCCTGACATGAAGTGCATTTACATCCGCATCCGAATACACCGCCACCGTGCGAATTCCCAACCGGCGGCAGGTGCGGACAATTCGGCAAGCAATCTCGCCCCGATTGGCGATGAGGAGAGAGTGGATCATGGCGGTAATTGGGCAATTAGGCAATTGGGCAATTACACACTTACCCAATGACTCAATTACCTTTACAGTGGCGCAATAAACGAATGGCCGGCCAACCCATCATTCATCATAAACCAGCCGGTGAGCCAGATGCGGCGGAGGGTGAGGAAGGGGGCAATGGCTTCGTGTTCATTTTCGGTTAACGGCCGTTCCGCATAGTATCCGGCGAAAAAAGCCTCCGCCAATTCCGGGTTGTGTTGGTGAATCAAGTCGCTGTTGTGCAAAAAGACAGCAATATCATACGCTCGCCAGCCGGTGCCGCACCAGTCAAAGTTGAAAAAGGTGGGCTTGTTATTCGCATCAAAAAAGACGCTGCCACTGTGAAAATCCCCGCCAATTGGCCCCCAGCTATCGGGCGTGTGTTGTTCGTTGTTGATCAGCGCCAGGAGATCATCTTTGGCTTCCTGCGCCGAAATCAGCAGTAGTTCCAGATCGTCTTTGCGTCCTTCGTCTTCATCCCAATACCGTTTGATGCGCTGTACCGGCTTGTCTACCAAAAATTCGAGGTCTAAGATGCGCCGATCATACTTGTGCTCGTAGCTATTGGACACACGGTGAATACGCGCCATTTCCCGGCCAAAAATGTAAAGCTGCTCTTCATCGCCAATGTGCATGGCGCTTCCTTCAGCCAGACTGAAAAGGGCATAATACCGCTGTCCCTCCGGGGCTAAGATGTTGCCCAGAAAACGGCCGTCGCGCCGCGCAATGGGGTAAGAGACCGGCAGTCCTTCCTTCTCCAAGAAATTCAGCCAATCCAACTCATACAAATAATCGGACTCCTGCCGTTGCAAGCGCGTCCCCAACTGGTATAACCGGGCTACAAACTTGGTGCCGCTGTTGGTCGTCACCAGATAATGATCATTATCCTGGGTGCGCACCATTTTGCTAAACAGCTTACACGTCACCGGCCCGCCAAAATCATATTCCCTGGCAATCAATTCTGCGAACGCCTTCGCATCCACAAACGAGCGCACTACTTTGATTGTTTCCATGTCTCCTCCATGAATCAGTGAGCGGTGAGCAGTGAGTCGTCCCGCGGTCACTGCTCACTGTTTACTGCTCACTGCCTACTTCATTTATTCTACCGTCCCGGCAATATCCCTTCATACTTGGCAATAATGCCTAACATTATTTCATCCGCCCCGGCGCCAATGGAGAGCAGACGAGCATCCCGAAAATAACGGGCCATCGGATACTCTTCCACGTAACCCATACCACCATGAAATTGCAGGCAGGTGTCCGCCACTTCCCGTGCCAGCCGCCCCGCTTTCAGTTTGGCCATAGACGCTTCTTTGGTCACATCTTCACCCGCCACCAACGTGCGCACACAATGGTACGCCAATTGGCGCAATGCTTCCACTTCGGTAAGCAGTTCACAAATTTTGAAGTGAATCCACTGGTTGTTAATCAGCGGTTTGCCAAAGGTTTGCCGTTGGCGGCAGTAATCAATGGTCAGGCGGATGATTTTGTCCATGCCGGCCGTACTCATGATCACGCCCGACAACCGTTCTTTTTGGAACTGCTGCATCTGTAAAATAAAGCCCATGCCCTCTGGCCCAATGCGGTTGGCCTGGGGCACGCGCACATTGTCAAAAGAGAGGATCGCCGTGTCACTGCTGTGGTTGCCCAATTTTTCCAGCTTTTTGCTGACGCTGAAGCCGGGGGTAGTAGTGGGCACAATGATGAGCGACATACCTTTGAAGCCATAGTCGCCGCTGGTACGGGCCAGCAAGGTCAGGTAATCGGCCTGCGTGCCGTTGGTAATCCACATTTTCGAGCCGTTGATGACGTAATTATCCCCATCCACTTCGGCACGGGTGCGGATGGCGGCTACGTCGGAGCCAGCATCGGGTTCGCTGACGGCAATGGAGAACACGGCCGTGCCCGCAATCGCCGGTTTCAAGAACTTCTCCTTCTGTTCGTGACTGCCGTGCATGGCTAACGCCGGCGTGGCCATATCGGTCTGCACGGCAATAGCCATGGGCACCCCGGCACAACCAGCCCGGCCCAATTCTTCCAACATCACCGTTTCATACCAGTAATCCAGGCCACTGCCGCCATATTCTTCGGGGTAGGTGATGCCCAACAGCCCCAAAGCGCCCGCTTTGGGGAAAAGCTCATGCGCCGGGAAAATACGATCTTCTTCCCATTTGTCCACATAGGGATTGATTTCATTTTCCACAAACCGTCGCACCATCTGCCGGAACATTTCGTGTTCTTGATTGAAATAGAGGGACATATGTTTTTCCTACACGTTTGTAGAAGGCGATAAATCGCCTACTACAAACGTTGCTGCTTAAACCCTTCAATGGTCGCCCGCCAGCCGTCTTCATTTTGGCCGGGTATGTAAGGCAGGTAGTAGCTAAGGCGGTCTATGCGACGGCCGTACCGCTGCTGCACAATTCTTGGCAGTTCGGCCCAGGTTCCGGTCACGGCAATGGTATCCAGCATGTCGTCGTTGATGAGGGCGGGCATTTCCGCCCAACGGCCGTTACGCGCCAACACACTCAATTCCTTTGCCGTCTCCTGCCAGCCATGCAATTCCGCCAGCACCCGGTAAGCCGGCGTACTCATATAAAAGGAGATTTGCTGCTTCACAAACCCTTCGGCCCAGGCGGCATAGTCGGGGTCGTCGGTGGGGATGGCAAATACGGCCGTGTTCACGCTAAAATCTGCCCGTGCCTGCTCTCCTTTGGCCAGCCCCGCTTCCAGGTGTGGCAAGGCATACTCATCAAAGTATTTCACCGAATGAATAGCGTGCAGATGCACCCCCTCACACAGTTCACCGGCCAACCGCAACATCTGCTCATTCACGGCGGCAATATAGATGGGCGGGGCAGAGTACTCAATGGGGCCAGGATTGAAAAAGGGCGTCATCAACTTAAGCAGGAAAAACTCCCCTTCAAAACTGAGCGGTTTGTCATGCTGCCAGCAATCCCACAGGGCATGGATAGCCTGGATCGTCTCGCGCATCCTTTTGACCGGCTTTTCCCATTTGACGCCCAGGCGCAGCACATTGTGTGCTTTCACTTGAGGCCCAAGTCCGAGAATGAAACGGCCGTGACTGAACTTCGCCAGGTCCCAGGCAATGTGCGCCAAAATGGTGGGCGTGCGCGGAAAAGCCACAGCAATAGCTGTCCCTAAATTCAGCCGCGCACTATGCTCTGCCGCCAGCGCCAGTGGCAAAAAGACATCATGGTTGGTCTCGGCTGTCCAGATGCCGTCAAACCCCAACGATTCCGCCGCCCGCGTGTAGGCTGCCATCTCGGCCAGATCATGGACTAACAAGGTGGTATCAAATTTCACGGCCGTTTCTCACTCACTCTTCTGTCAACATGATGACCAGATTATCGGTTACAAAACCAGGTGTCCCACCCGCCACATTGGAATCAAATTGAACGGTCGCCTTTATAAGCAGACCGGAGCGGAACTCATGCGGTAGTAGCTGGCTGCCATCTTCCACAAAAATCTCGGTAATGGGTTGAGCATGAATAGTGTAAGAAGCCCCGCCGGGAATACGGATCGTAAAGGTCGGTTTATCCTGGGGAATAGCATTCACTGCGCCCACCGGCCCCATGACAATAAATTCGCCTGATTGTGGCGCCGGATTGGGGTTAATCTCCAACCCTGTTTCAGGGTCTGTTCCTACGGCGGGTGTGGGAGAGGGGGTTGGGCCGGCCGGAGGGGATGAAGACGAGGCATCTTCGGATGAGGTGTCAGAAGATGAAGCATCCTCCGATGAGGTATCAGAAGATGAAGTCTCATCTGATGAGGTCTCATCTGATGAGGTGTCGGAAGACGACGAACTGGAAGATGAAGAGTCCGAAGAAGATGATGACGACGAGGTAGCGACAGTTTCCCCAGTACTGTCAGCAACATTGCCGCCAGACCCAGAACAGGCAACTAACAACCCGATCAACAAAACAACAATAACCACAAACCATTTTTTCATACCCTATTCTCCTTTTCTTTCCCTAAATTTTATTTTTGCGGACAGCTAAAATTTACCTGTGAGATGACGGCCGTGCAACATCTTCATTCGCGTCCACACGTTTCGTGTGTCTTCGCACCTTTCGCGGATCACATCCGAAACACCCCATAACGCGGCGCACCTGGGGTGACAAAATCCACATTGTGCGCCACCGACAGACCCATGCTCAACACCTGCCGCGTATCACGCGGGTCAATGATGCCGTCATCCCACAAGCGGGCGGTGGCATAATACGGGTCTGATTCCTTTTCAAACTTCTGCCGCGTCATCACTTGCAGCATTTGAATGGCATTCTGGTCTGGCTCCTGGCTGCGCCGCCGCGCCTGCTGCTCCTGCACAATCGCCAATACTCCCGCGGCCTGCTCGCCACCCATCACCGCCACCCGGCTGTTCGGCCACGTCCACAAAAAACGCGGATCATACGCCCGGCCGCACATGGCATAGTTGCCCGCCCCGTAGCTCCCGCCCACGATGACCGAAAATTGGGGTACGCTGCTGGTGGCTACAGCGTTAATCATCTGGCTGCCGTATTTAATAATCCCCTCGCGCTCATACTTCGTGCCCACCATAAATCCGGTGATGTTTTGCAGGTAAATAAGCGGCGTCCGGCTCTGGTTGCACAACTGGATAAACTGGGCTGCCTTATTGGCGCTCTCCGAAAACAAAATGCCGTTGTTACCCAGGATGCCCACCGGCCAGCCGTTCAGATGGGCATGACCGCACACCAATGTCGGCCCGTATTCCGGCTTGAACTCAAAAAAATCCGAACCATCCACGATGCGGATGATGATTTCGCGGATGTCAAAGGGGATTTTGGGGTCGGCGGGGATGATACCCAACAGTTCGTCGGGGTCATAGGTGGGGGGCGTGGGGGATTGGCGACGGCCGTTCACCTTCTCACTTCTCAACTGCCCCACAATCCGCCGCCCGATGCGAATCGCGTCCGCATCATCCACCGCCAGATAATCGGCCAGCCCGGACACCTGCGCGTGCATCATCGCCCCGCCCAGCGTCTCATCATCCGTCTCCTCGCCCGTGGCCATCTTCACCAGCGGCGGGCCGCCCAGGTAGGCATACGCCTGCCCGCGTACAAACACGGTGTAATCGCTCATGCCCGGCACATACGCCCCGCCGGCCGTAGACGAACCAAACACCAGCGAAATCTGGGGAATGCCCGACGCACTCATCCGCGCCTGATTGGCAAAGCTACGACCCCCTAAAATGAAAATCTCATCCTGAAACAACAAATTGGCCCCGGCCGACTCCACCATACTGATGCACGGCAGCCGGTTTTCCTGAGCAATCGCCTGTGCCCGCAGCGTCTTTTGCAGCGTCATGGGGTAAACTGATCCCCCCTTCACCGTCGGGTCGTTCACAAAAATCATGCACTCCACCCCGGACACCACGCCAATCCCGGTAATGTTGGATGCAGACGGTGACTCCTCGTTATACATGCCCCAGGCCGCCAGCGGCGACAGTTCCAAAAACGGCGTGCCAGGGTCGAGCAGCAGTTCCAGCCGTTCGCGGGGCAGGAGTTTGCCCTGCTCGCGCAGTTTACGGGCGCCGCGTTCACCACCGCCCGCGCTCACCTTTGCCAGCCGCTCGTTAAGCTGATCCACCAGCTGCTGCATGGCTGCCTGATTCTGTTTGAACTCTTCACTGCGGGGGTTTATTTTGGATTCGTGCATGATAAAGAAAAAAACTAAAGCTAAAGCAAAGTCTGTTTGAAGGCATCGGGAGGCGGTTCAATGCCCAGGTATTCTCGATAAATACGCTCTTTATACTCACGACCGATCTCATTTATCGCCTCAATAAAGGCCTGGTACGTACCTATACCACCGATTTTCTCCCAAAACTCATCCCCAATTAACACGGCTTCATCCTCTTTCATATTGAACCATCGTGCTGGAAAGCTCCAGGCGTAAACGTCCCGTGTGCCATAGGGGTTGTAAGGTAACGCATAATAAGCACCTTCAACCTGAGGTGGCTCCATGCAATGTAACTTGAAGATTTTCTCTTTGCTGACTTTGGTCTGGTCGCTGTTTGGCAACAGGGCTTTTAACTCAAAGGCAAACCGCTCCCCTGTTTGTTGATTAATGGCATAAACATCACAAACAACTGTAACCGGAATATACTCCCCTCTTCCCTCTTTAATGTAAGCCAACTCCTTGTTCCAATCCGGTCTTTGTCTTTCCTGATTGCCTCTTGATCGGTGTCCCAGACGATTGAGCGTTTCCGCTATGCGTCGCAATCTGCCTTCCCTGACAACGCCTCGAATCTCATACTTCCGCTCAGAGAAGCCCCAATACTGCCTGGCAACATCAACCGCCAATTGTGTCAATGCTTCTGCAAACAGTTCTGGATAGCTGTGTTCAAGGAGAGATAGTGGGAAAAACCACTCTGGAAGGAAAACTTGTAATAATCCCCTTCTCCATGACTCTAACTCAGAAGATGTACTATCCTCTGCCGTTCTTAGAATTTCTGCCTTCACAATTTCGGCAGCAGAATAAGCAAGAGTCTGATTTGATAGATATGATTCCATCATATTGCTACCTGATAAACTTGTGTAAATCGAAATTGCCCCTGTAAAACTCAACCAGCTTCACCCAATCAATCGCGCCAGTCTCATCGCAAAATCGTCCGATGAATTCTACTGTCCAGTAATTCCATGTCTAACTTTTCGTCGGTCATTTCGGGTTTGTTGCTGCCTGCTTCCATAAGTCGGCGGGATTATAGCAGGAACGGGGCAAAACGGCCGTACACTCCCCACCGCCCAATCGTAGTCCACCCACGTTATTCCCGTCAGGTAGTCTGGCCTGACTTGATCCACACTATTCCCTAGCTCAATTCGTCTGTTTAACTGCCGCTGTGATGCACGACATCACAAAAGCAGGAGGGAATCAAAATGAAAACGGTAGTCCAACTAGCCCAACTTCTATTTATCGCCCTTTGTATCCTGGCACTGGCGGCCTGCGATGCCCACCGGCAGCCGCAAACCGTCGTCCAGGTCGTTGAAGTCACAGCCACACCATCATCTACGGCCACCTCGACTGCGCTCAGTGCAAGCGTACCCACCGCCCTGCCTGACCATCTCGCCGTCACCCTGCCGGGCAACCTGGACAACTTTCCCCCTGGCGACCCGTTTGTCCTGCACTTCAACCAGCCGATGGATACCACGCTTACGCAGCCGTTGACCTTCTCGCCCGCGCTGCGCGGCACGGCCGTGTGGAGCGACGACGCCACCACCCTCACCTTTACCCCCGACGAAGGTTTCAGTTCCAACCGCCGCTACACCGTTGCCCTGTCCACGGACATACGCAGCGCCAGCGGCCAGACTTTCACTACCTGGGAGCGCTGGCAGATGCAAACCCTGACCGCCCCCTTTGTCGCCGGGCGCACACCGGCCCGGCCCACCACCACCGACCGGCTGCCCATCATCACCCTGCGCTTCAACCAGCCGATGGATACCGACAGCGTGGTGGCCGCGCTGCACATGCAGCCGCCGTTGACTTATGACCTGACCGTCATCAGCCAGACCGCCACCATGACCTTGACGCAACCACTGGATTTTGGTGTGCGATACCAGTTCACGCTGGACAAAACGGCCGTCAATCAAGACCACATCTCCTTGACACGGCCGTACATCTGGAACCTGGCGCTGCCTGACCCATTGCTCACCGTGCGCGGCCCCTCGGCCAGCGACCCCGCCGCGCCGATCACCATCCATTTCAACTACGCGATGGATGCCGCCAGCGTCAGCCAGGCACTAGAGATCAAACCGGATGTGCAGGGCAAACTGGCGTGGAACGCGAATCATACCGCGTTGACGCTGACGCCGGACGGCCGTCTGCACGCCGATACCACCTACACCGTCAACTTTACCGCGCCCCTGCTACTGCAAGATGGCAGCGAACTGCCACCGCTGGCCGCCGCCGCCCTCACCACGCCGCCACCCATCCTCAGCTTTGCGCCCACCGGCAGCGACCAAAGTCCGGCGACCATCGTGCGCATCCGCTTTGACCGGCTGATGGATGAAGCGGCCACCGAAGCCGCTTTTACCATCGAACCGGCTATTGATGGCTCGTTTGAATGGCAGGAAACCACCCTCACCTTCCATCCTACGGACGGCTTTTTCACCGAATACACCGATTACACGGTGACGTTGGCGGAAACTGCCCGCTCCGCGGATGGCGAAGAGATTTTGGATGTATCGCAAAGCTGGCATTTTGATACCGGCCGCTTCCAGGAGGTGGCTAATTTTGGGTATGGCCCGAATGCGCAGGTGTTGGATGTAAACGGCCGTCGGGCTATCCAATATCAGATCATCACCGATGGCGACAAAACGATTGGTTTTGAACTATACCGGCTTGATCTGGTACAGTTTCTCGACCGTTATGCTTCCAATTTCAAAGTTTGGCAACCCTGGAGCGATGAAGCGAAACCGCATATCAGTTTGGAGGATGCGGAGATGGTATTAAACTGGCAGGAGCAGAGTGGCGATTCTCCGGCGGAGTGGGCCAACATTCAGGAAGTGATTATTCCGGCGGATGTATCACCCGGCCTTTACATTCTCAACCTCACGGTGGGACGGGTGAATGACCAGTTGATACTGGTTCTCACGGAGAACACACTGGCCGTCAAAGAAGCGGATGGGCAGATTGTGGCCTGGGTAACGGATATTAACGGCGACCCGGCGGCGGGCATTGATGTAGGTGTGTATGCGCGCAGTGGTGATCTGCTAAGTAGTGGGGCGGCGGATGAAAACGGTGTTTACCGTACCCAATTGCTTCCGTTTGTGGAGGGGGGGCCGGCGGCAGTTGAGCCGCTCATTGTGGTGGCAGGGCAGGGGGAGGATGTGACGGTTAGCGGGCTTTCCGGTGAATGGCAAAATGGGTATGGTTCACGCCGTTCCTGGTGGGACACACCGCTGATGGCTAAGCAAACGGCCGTGTTCATTACCACCGACCGCCCCATTTACAAACCGGGACATGAAGTCCAATTCAAGGCCATTGTGCGGTTGGATGAGGATGCCGCGCTGAGTGTGCCGCCGGCCGAAACGCCGATCACGGTACGTATCCGCGACGGCCGTAACAATGTGGTGCAGACCTATGAACTGGCGACCAATGATTTTGGCACCGTCAACGGCACATTCCAACTGGCGGAGGGGGCGATGCTAGGCGATTACTATGTAGAGGTAGCCATTGCCGATACGACCCATCGTCAGCACTTCAAAGTGGAAGATTACCGCAAACCAGACTATGAAGTAACCATTGGTACGAATGCAGACACCTATTTGTTGGGTGATACGATTGAAGTAACGGTAGACACCGCCTATTATTTTGGCGAGCCGGTGCCCAATGCCAGTGTGGTGATTCGTCGTTTTAACCAGGGCTATGAGTGGGGCAGCAGTGGTTGGTATGAAGATTACGATTCAGCCAATCGGCCCATCACCGAACGCACCGACGCAAACGGCCGTTTCACTACCACCATCTTCATTCCCCATGACACCTACCTGAATGACAACTACAACTATTATTGGGAACGGGGTAGCAGCGTAAACCAGGGTATCTGGGGCATTGAAGCGACGGTAGACGACGGCAGTCATCAATCGGTGAGCGGTTTTGCGGTGGTGACGCTCTATGATGCTTTGGAGATGATCCGTGCGGATTTTGGCGGCTATGTGCAAACACCCGGACAGCCATTCATTATCAGTGCGGATGTACAGACCGTGTTTGGCGAGCCGGTGGTTAACCGGGTGTTGACAGTGGAATTGGCCCGCTGGCAGCGTAGTAGTCGTGATTATGATGATGTGCGCCAGACGGCCGTACTCACAACCGACAGTCAGGGTCACACCTCCACTCAATTCACAATTGCCGAGCCTGGTCATTATCAGTTGCGGTTAAAAGGGGTAGATGCCAACGGCGAAGAGATTCAGTACACCAGCTATGTCTATGCTTTTAGCGATATTTATAGTGACTGGTACGGCCGTGATGAAGGCGATCTGCGCATTGACACCGACAAAACCAGTTATGCGCCGGGGGAAACGGCCCAACTGATTATTGAAAGCGCTGTCAGTGGGCCAGCCTTGTTAACATGGGAACGTGCGGGGACTCATCGGGAACAGTTAATCAATTTGACGGCACCCTTAACCTTAGTAGATGTACCTATTGAGGCTTCAGATGTACCGAATATCTATGTGGCGGTTAATGTGTGGCAGCCATTGGATACCACCCTTCAGTCGGAAACCTATAATAGTTTGCCAGACGGCCGTCTCATCACCAGTTACCACAACATCAGCGTCCCGGCGACGACCAAACGTCTGAATGTGACCATTACACCAGATAAGGCGCAGTATGCCCCGCGTGAGGAGGCCACATTTACCGTGCGCGTCACCAATTATCAGGGTGAACCCGTCTCCGCTGAACTATCGCTGGCGCTGGTGGATGAAGCGATCTTCGCCCTTAGCCCAGAACTGTCTGGCCCAATGTATGACGCTTTCTATTATGAACGTGGCCGATTGGTGAATACCTACAATTCGTTGCAGCCCAGCCGTTATCTGGGCGGTGGCGGCATGGGCGGTGGCGGTGGTGACGGTGCTATGTTCCCCGGCGGGCCACGCGCCGACTTCCCAGACACGGCCGCCTGGTTCCCCACGCTTTACACGGACTTTAATGGTGAAGTGCAGGTCACCATTACCCTGCCAGATAATCTGACAACCTGGCGCATGACGGCCAAAGCGACTACGGCCGATACACAAGTAGGCGAAACAACCGCCAATATCACTACCTGGCAGCCGATCATTGCCCGGCCGTTGCTGCCACGTGTATTGACGGCCGGCGACACGGCCGTCCTCTCCACCATTATTCACAATTACAGCCAGGACACCCAAACGGTCAACGTACAATTGTCAATTGACACTTTACAATTGACCATTGATCAGCCGCCCACCCAAACCATCACCCTGGCTCCTGGTGGGGTGCAGATTGTAGGTTGGCCGGTAACGGCCGTAGAAGCGGGTGAGGTCGAGATATTGGTTACGGCCGTGCCCCAATCAGGCATCCTGGGCGACGCCATTCAACTGCCGTTAACCATTCAACCACTGGCCGTGCCCGATGTACAAACGCAGATCGGCCAATTTAATACCCGGTTAGAAACAACCGTAAACATTCCCACCGACGCCCTGCCCATGAGCATGGTAGAAATTCAACTAAGCCGCTCCATTGCCGGCACGTTGCTGGAAGGGCTGGAATACCTCACCGGCTACCCGTATGGCTGCGTGGAACAAACCATGAGCCGGGCGCTGCCCAATGCAGTGGTCGGCCGGGCACTGCGCCAGTTAGGCGTTACAAATCCCACGTTAGAGGCAGAACTACCCGCCTACATCAATGCCAGTGTGCAGCGGCTCTATGGCTACCAGCACAACGATGGGGGCTGGGGCTGGTGGTATGATGACGCCACGCACGACTACCAGACCGCCTGGGTCATCTTTGGATTGGCACAGGTGGCCGAAGCTGGTTATGAAGTAGACCCCACAGTCATTGAACGGGGCGCGGCCTGGCTGAATGAGAACCTGAGCAGCATGGATGCCCGCACCCGCGCCTTTGCCCTGTATGCCTTAGCTGAAGCCGGGTTGCCAAATAATGAAGCCACGTTGGCCTTAGCTGATAATGTGAACCTCTTACAGGATGATGTGTTCAGTTTAGCCGGTCTGGCGTTGGCGTTAGACGCCATTGGTCAGCGCACGGCCGCACGAGAGATCGTGGACAGTCTGGCGGAGACGGCAATTACCACTAACAACCTGGTACATTGGGAAGGCAGCGATCAGGATGGCTACTATCGTCAAAAGACAATGGCTTCCGATATACGCAGCACCGCCTTGGCTCTGAGCGCATTCACCCAAATTCGACCCGGTCACGCTTTAGAGGGAGGCATGGTGCGTTGGTTGATGGGGCAGCGCACCAGTCAGGGTTGGGGCAGCACCAATGAAACATCATTTGCCATTCTGGGGCTGACCGATCATTTGCTGGCAGCGGCCTTTAATGAAGCCGCCGCCAATACAAATTACACCGTATCTATCAATGGCGCAGTCATCGCTTCCGGGGCATTGGGGCCAGGCGCACCCGCCCAAACGTTACAAATCCCCCGTGAGCAGTTACGTGATGGGGAAAATGTAATTGTGATGACGCAAGATGGCGGTCAGACCGGGGGACGGCCGTTGTACTTCACCATCAACAGCCGCGTCTATGTAGCCCAGGCCGAAATTGAAGCCGCCGGTGTGGTCACAGTTAACCGGGTTTACCTTGATCCCGTCACCAACAAACCATTAGAGAGTGTAACCGCGGGGCAATTGGTAAAAGTACAACTTACCGTGAATTTACCTGAAAATGGCAGCTATCTCATTATTGAAGACAAACTGCCCGGTGGCCTGGAAGCCTTAAACGAAGGGCTAAACACCACCAGCCATATTGCCGATGAGTTTGAACAATACCAGATACAGGATTGGAATTGGGAAACGTTAGGCTATAACTACAAAGAAATCTTCGGCGACCGGGTAAGCTTCTTTGTCACAGAGATGAATGCCGGGCGGCGTACCTTTACCTACTACGGCCGTGCCACCATGCCCGGCACATTCACCGCCATGCCCACCGAAGTTTACGGCATGTACAACCCCACTTTATGGGGTCGCTCCGCCAGCACGAAATTGGTCATCAGTGCAAGAGAGTAAAGTGGAAAGGTGGCAGGCATGTTCGACGCGCCTGCCACCTTTGGCCCTGAGGCGGCTAGAGTTGGGCAATTTCCGTTGCCAGTCGGGGTTGATCGGCGGTCATTGTAGTCATATATACGCTCCTCATTCTGCAAATAAACAGGTGGATTCATTGTATGATCGGTTGGGAGCGTCAACGGCCGTACCCCGGCCCTGAATCCCTGAACCTCTTCACTTGACCGACACGGCCGTAGCCCCCTACACTATGCCCACTTAACAAACATCCGATTGGGAGATGGATAAACAATGGAATTGACAACGGAACGATTGATCTTGGGCGAGTTTGAGCAGAGTGAAATGGTTATTTAGCAAGAATTTTCATTGATGAACCAGCGAAAATTAAAACGGCAATTAAACCTGGCGCAGGTAGTTATGCTGGGCACCGCTGGCGCCATTGGCGCCGAGCTTTTTGTTTTAACCGGGCACGCAGCAGGTATGTCCGGTCCTGCTTTTATATTGGCCATCCTCATCGGCGGTTTACTGAGCTATTCGATTGCCCTGAATTACAGTGAGCTGGCATCTTCATTCCCCGTGACTGGTGGGGCATTAACCTACGTGCGTGAAGCCTGGGGCAGAAACTTGCTATCCTATCTCGTAGGTTCGCTGGATTGCCTGTCTAGCACTTTTTACGCAGGGCTATCTGCGGTAGGATTCGCGTATTCTTTGCAAATCTTTATTCCATTCTTGCCGATTGTTCCCACTGCGATTGGTATCATCTTGATATTCGTTGTATTGAATATTCTGGGGGTCGCCAATATCGGTAATGTGCAGATTTTGTTAGGTGGAATTCTACTGCTCGTCTTATTTGCTTACATTATCCTCGGGTTCATCCTCCCCGGCGGTTTTGAGTGGAATACATTTCTGTTAAATGAACAGTTTTTTATTTACCAGGATGCCTGGTCGAATTTTTACTGGCTGTTTTCCACCGTTGCTCTGGTGTACGTAGCTTTTATTGGATTCGAGGTGATCGCCGATGACGCCGAGGAAGTTAAGAACCCGGATCGAAACATTCCATTGGGAATCCTGATCAGTTTGTCATTGTGCCTGGTCTTATACCCCCTGATTGCGCTGGTAACCCTCGGAACTATTCCCTGGAATGAGCTGGCTGGTTCAGATGTGGCTCTGACGGATGCCATCGCTCGATTTTTACCCGGGATAGGCCCACTAATTCTTGGATCAGCGGGCATTATCGCTACACTCACCACGCTGAACTCTTCAATGTTGAGTGCTACCCGTGAGGCGTTCACCTTGAGTCGCGACGGCATGTGGCCTCGCTCCCTTTCCCGGCTTGGACGCTTCAGAACGCCATATATCGCAACGCTTGTCATTGGTGGAATTATTTGCCTGGTTGCTGCGATTGGGCTGGTCGAATTTTTAAGTTACATCTCCGCTTCCGGTTATCTTTTCGTGCTGTTCTGGTCAAATCTGGCATTGATCCGCCTGAGAAAGCGTTACCCCGATTTACGACGGCCGTTTAAGACACCCTTTTTCCCAATCACTGCCTATATGGCCATGAGTACTTGCTTATTAATACTTGCCTTCACAGAGCGTCGCGCGCTGGCGTTTGGGGTAGGGTTGATTACTGTACTCAGCATTGCATATTACCTTGCTCCCATTGCTAATCGGGTCTATACAAAGCATATCAGAACAGTAGAGAACCTGAAGAATCGAATCCTGGTTCCGGTATCGAATCCTAAAACTGGCGTCAGACTGGTTCACCTGGCCGCAATCCTTGCCCAGGCTATTGAAGACACCAGTATTTGTGTTTTCCATGTAGCCCCCGCCAACGATAAGCATCCTACATTCTCTAATACATCAGTCAGGCGACATATTCCTTCATCCCAAACTTTAACCCTTCCAGACCAAATCGTACAGGAACTCCAGCGTAGAAATGTGCCCCTTTATACGAAAATTCGTCAGGGTACTAATATTTCTAAAGGGATTCTGGATGAAATTAAATTACATCAAAACGTGAAATTAATTCTGGCTGGCTGGCCAGGGCCATTCAATCCTCACACGACCATGGAGAACCCAATCCAAATTTTGTTGGAAAAAGCACCAACCAATATCGCGGTCTTGTTATCGCCCAACCTCGGGCAAATTCACAATATCCTCGTTCCAATTGGTGGCGGGCCTCATTCCCGTCTGGCTCTTCATGTGGCGTATGAGATCGCCGAACAGGAAAACGCGAAGGTTACCGCGTTCCGTACTTTTTCTAAAACCACCGATACAGAAGAGATTGAAGACACAATGCTTAACCTGCGCCAGATTATTGTCGAGGAGTTGGGACTGATTCCTGCGCGAATATCAACTCGCATCGAGCGGTCTGATTCGGTCATTTCCGGCATTTTGGGTGAGACAAAGCACCGGGCGTATGATTTGCTCGTATTGGGTGCTTCGGAAGAATATGGTACTGGAACCCGACTTTTTGGTTCTGTGGATGATTGGATTGTTGAACACATCGAAAATTGTTCAGTTTTATTAGTTAGACAGCATGAATCAGCCACGATTCATTGGATCAGACGATATCTTAAAATGATCGAGAAAGAATATTAGCCCAACAGAACCATCCTAGCGGAGCATGAACTATGGAATTTATAACGGAACGGTTAGCCTTGCGGGAGTTTGAGGAGAGTGATTGGACGGCCGTACTTGCCTACCAGAGCGACCCCCTCTATCTACGTTATTATGAATGGACGGACAGAACCCCCGAAGCCGTCCAGGAATTTGTGCAGATGTTTCTCGATCATCAGCAGGAACGGCCCCGAACCAAATTTCAACTGGCGGTGACGCGGAAAGCCACTGGACAGTTGATCGGCAATTGCGGTGTCCGGCTCAAATACGCCGGCGCGCACGAAGGCGATATTGGCTACGAGTTGGCCCCGGAGCAGTGGGGGCATGGTTACGCCACCGAAGCCGCCCGCGCCATTGTGGATTTTGGCTTTACGCAGCTTAAATTGCACCGCATCTCTTCCTGGTGCGTGGCCGACAACACGGGGTCAGCCCATGTCCTGCAAAAGCTGGGGATGCAGCCTGAAGGACGTCTGCGTGAAAATGAACAGTACAAAGGCCGCTATTGGGACACCCTCCTCTTCGCCATCCTGGACTACGAATGGCAAGCCCGCCAACAGGCAATGCGCTGAGAGTATGCAATAACTGCGTTCTCCAAACTTGACCGGCACGGCCGTACCCCCTAAAATGCTTCATATGAATGCCGAAAAAACAGTGGCCATCACCCGCACCTGCCGCACCTGCCAGGGGCAAAAGGTTGTGGTCGGCCCGGCCGTTTGCCAACTTTGTGATCAGGAAATCCCGGCCGATGATCCCTGGTGGGAAAGCGGCGATCCCTTGTTGCCCTGCGGTCACGAGGCGGCTGACCATCTGGTGGAACAGGATGTCCAGTGCCCAGAATGTGAGGGTCACGGCCGCAGCCAACAATGGATCACGCCGGCAGAATGGCAGTATATTCAGCGCCGACGCTTCATACGTGGCCTGGTTTTGCTGGCCGTCTCCCTGTTGGTCATTTTCACCTTACTCTGGGCTGTCAGCAGCCGGGAACCCGACTACATTTGTGGCAGTTGGTGGTACGGCCTTATTCCCATCTGGCTCCTCCTCTGGCGGCACTAACCCTCACCGACATCACCCCGCCGGCTTATAAGCCACCGCGTCAATCTCCACGGCCGCACCCAACGCCAGGTCCGCCCGCCCGACGGTAATACGCGCCGGGGGATCACTGCCCATGACGCCAATGTACGCCGCATTCATCGCCGCAAACGTACCCATATCCGCCAGGTACACATTCATCTTCACCACGTCCGCCAGCGATGCCCCGCAGGTCGCCAAAATCCACTCAATGTGGCGTAACGTCTGCTCCGTTTCCGGCCCGGTCCCGCCCGCCACCAGTTCCATCGAATCCGGCTTTGTGCCCAACGTCCCCGACACAAAGATAAAATCCCCGGCCACCACCGCATGACAAAACGCCGGCAGCTTTGCCAAGCCCGGTACATTCACTTTTGCTGCATTCATCACATTCACCCATCTCCTAAGGGAGATTAAGAGATTGAGAGATTGGGCAATCTCCTAATCTCCCAATCTCATTCTTAAAACTGCGGCAGCACGTGGGCAAACTGGGTCAGGTAATCATCCAGGATGGCGCGGGCGCGGCCGATGTCGTTGATCATCGGGTCGAGCAGGAGGGTTTGTAATGCCAGGGTGCGGTCGCCGGTCACGGCCGTGTCCACCACCATCTCCACCAACGCCGCCTCCCGCCGCAGCAGTTCGGTTATCGCCTCCGGCATGGCCCCCATGTGGACGCCCTGCACCCCCAGGCCGCTCACCAGCGCCGGAATCTCCACAATTGTCTCATCCGGCAGGTTGGCAATGGCACCCCGGTTGGGGATGTTAACCGCTTCGTCGTAAAAGTTCTCATCGCCAGCGATAGCGGCAATCAACTCCACCGCCCCTTCGCTGTGCGCCTCCCGCATCCCCTCCACCGGCATCGTTCCCTCAGCCATTTTCCGCATCATGTGGTGCAGGAACTCCCGCGCCGCCTCGTTGCCGCCCCAGTCGTAGAGCGGAACCTGGTACGTCTGCCACGGTTTGGCCAGCGGGTCATGCAGCCAGGGCAGGTACTCTACCAAATGCGTATCGCCGGGAATGGGCAACCGGCCAAAAATGCGGAACAGTTCAAGCGAGAATGGCTCCAGCGTCGGCGGTGGATCGGCCAGCGCCGCCCGCAACGCCGGATATAAATCCTCACCCGTCTCCTTATCCCGAATATCCATCAGCCAGATAAAGTGGTTCAGCCCGGCAGACTTGATGTGGAAATGTGTACGGCCGTACCCCGCCATCTGGTGAATCGTGCCTACATTACCCGGATCAGAATGCAGGTTAATCCCCTCCGGCACCGGAATGTTGTAACGATGGCGCAGGAGCACGGCCGTCAGCCCATACCCCACGTTAATCTGGTGGCACTTGCCCACCGTGCGAATACGGCTGTATTTGCTCACCGCGCGGGTGATGCGCGGCAGCGGATTGCTGAAATTGATCAGCCAGGCGTCCGGGCAGAGCAGTTCCATGTCCCGCACAATTTCCATAAACGGCGGAATCTGGCGGCAGGCGTGCATCAATCCGCCCGGCCCGCCGTTTTCGCCATACGGCTGGCGCAGGCCATGTTTCAGCGGAATTTCCCAATCCATGCGCCACAACGCTTCACGCGGTGGCGCTTCAATGGAAACGATGACGAAATTCATCCTGGCCAACACGTCCCGCCGGTTGGTGCTGGCGCGGATGGTCATGTCCGCACCCCACGCCGCATTCATACGTTCAGCCACACGAACGACAGTCGCCAGTGCCTCTTCATTCAGGTCAACCAGCGCCAATTCGCTGCCGCGTAGCTTTGGCTCGCGGATAAGGGTGGCTAACGTGGTTGGCCCAAAACTGGCGCTGCCCGCGCCGATAATGGCAATTTTGGTGGGGTTCATATACCTCTCCTGGTTATGTGTAGAGACGTTGCAATGCAACGTCTCTACCACAATTTTACGGCCGTGATTATACTCCCATGTTGCCCCTCGTACCCGGTTCAGATACAGTTGCGCCCGGAGGAAAATGCCATGCCCCGGAAATTAAAAATAGCCACGATCCAAATGGATGCCAACCCGGCCCCGGTGGGGGAACGGTTGGGCCGCGCCGAAAAGCTGGTGGCGCGGGCGGCCCAGGCGGGGGCGCAGTTGGTGGTGCTGCCGGAACTGTTTAACACCGGCTACCAGTATGACCCGGCTAACTTTGAACTGGCGGAACGGGTCAACGGCCGTACCGCTTCCTGGATGCAAACCATCGCCCACCAACACCACATCCATCTGGCCGGTACTTTGCTGCTGCTGGATGGCAATGAGGTGTATAACGCCCTGCTGCTGGTGGCCCCCGACGGCCGTATCTGGCGCTATGACAAAAATTATCCCTGGGGCTGGGAGCGGGGTTACTTCCGCGACGCCAGCCGCCCGGCCGTTGCCCATACCGATATTGGCGACTTTGGCCTGCTCATCTGTTGGGACGCGGCCCACCGCGACCTGTGGCGGCAGTACGCCGGGCAGGTGGACATGATGCTCATCAGCAGTTGCCCGCCGGACGTATCCAACCCCACTTACCTCTTCGCCAATGGCGACCGGGTTTCCGTAGACGAGATGGGATCGGTGATGGCGCTGACGAAGGGCGACGGCCGTCGCGTTTTTGGCGACATGATTAACGAACAAACGGCCTGGCTGGGCGTGCCGGCGGTGAACAGCGTCGGCTGCGGTGTCATCACCACTGACGTCCCACAGGGGTTGGGTACGCTGCTAACCATCCTGCCCATTGCCCCCCACCTGGCAAAATACCTGCCCCAGGCCAGGCAGATGCAGTTGACGTGCGCCATGGTGCAGGGCTGCAAGGTGGTGGATGGACACGGCCGTGTCCTCACCGAACTGGCGCAAAACGACGGCGAGACCTTTACCATTGCTGAGGTAACGTTGCCGGATGAGAAACCACAGCCGCACGGCCGTCAACCCACCTCATCCTTATCGCCCCTCTCCTACCTGGCCTCCGACTACCTGCTGCCGATTTTGACCACACCCGTCTACCGCGCCGGGCTGCGCCAGACCTACGGTGCGCACATGGCCCCCCTCAACCCCGCCGCTCGCCGCTGGCTGGCCGCGCTGGTCGTGGTGGGCATCGTGGCATTTGTGTGGGGCTGGTGGTGGGCACGGCCGTATCGTAAGTAGTGCCAGACAAGGGGCTGTATGGCATTGGTCAATCAAAATGGTGCTGCCCCTTGCCTGGCACTGCCCGGTAAGTGGTACAATCAGTCTTGAGGATTCACAAAGGACGCAAAGAGCGCGAAGATAGGAGGCATATGGCATGAACACATATACCGCAGTGATTAAACAAGAAGACGATTGGTGGATTGGTTGGATCGAGGAGGTTCCTGGCGTCAATTGTCAGGAACCTACTCGTGATGAACTATTGGAGACGTTGCGCATTACCCTGGCAGAAGCGCTAGAGTTCAATCGAGAAGATGCCCGGCAAGCGGCAGGAAAACATTACCAGGAAGAAAAAATTGCCGTATGAAGCGGGAGAAATTGCTCAAGCATCTTCATTCCCACGGTTGTGAACTGCTCAGGGAAGGAGCCAAACATTCCTGGTGGATCAATCCAGAGCAAAATCAACGATCTGCCGTCCCCAGACATACGGAAATCAAAGAGTTTCTGGCTATCAAGATTTGTAAAGACCTGGGGATTCCACCAGTCAAATAACGAAAATGAACAAATACGACACAATCATCATCGGCGGGGGGCATAATGGGCTGGTGGCGGCGGGCTACCTGGCGCGGGCCGGGAAACGGGTGCTGGTGCTGGAACGGCGGCACCTGGTGGGCGGGGCCAGCGTGACGGAGGAGATTTTCCCCGGTTTTAAGTTCTCCGTTTTCTCCTACGTGGTCAGCCTGTTCCGGCCGGAGATTATCCGCGACCTGAAGCTGCCGCAGCATGGGCTGACCATTTTGCCGCTGGAAAGCACACTCACGCCGCTGCCCGACGGCCGTTTCCTCTACCGCGGCAACGACCATTGGGAGGCGATGCGCAGCGTGGCCCAATTCAGCCAACGGGACGCCGACGTGTATGATGAATACGGCCGTAACATGTACTTCATGGCCAAAGCAGTCAAATATATCCTGGGCATCATCCCGCCCGACCCCACCAGCTTCAAACCGGGTGAACTGTTGGGGCTGGCCAACCTGGCCCGCCACTTTCTGGGGTTGGGCGAAGAAAAGCTGTACCTGCTGGCGAAGCTGATGACCATGAGCGCGGCTGACTTTGTGGCCCAATGGTTTGAATCAGAGCCGCTGCGGGCCACGCTGTCTGCCAGCGGCATCATCGGCACCTTTATGGGACCGCGTTCACCCGGTTCGGCGTATGTGCTGCTGCATCATTACATGGGCGAGATTGACGGGGCGTACCGCGCCTGGGGCTTTCACAAAGGGGGCACCGGTGGGCTGGCCGACGTGCTGGCACGAGCAGCGCAATCGTTTGGCGCGGAAATCAAGGTGAATGCGGGGGTGAAAGAGGTGGTGGTGCGGAACGGCCGGGCCACCGGCGTGGCCCTGGAAAATGGCGACGAATACCAGGCCGATGTGGTCATTTCCAGCCTCGACCCCAAGTTGACTTTTCTCAAACTGGTAGACGAGAAGGAACTGCCCGGCGACCTGGTGACCTCCATTCGCAAGTTCAACATTTACGGCTCGTCCGGCAAGGTGAATCTGGCGCTGGATGGGCTGCCCGACCTGGCGGGCAACCCGATGCAGCGGTTGGGCCACGCCAGCCGCCGCCTGATGGCCGGGGCCATCTCCATCAGCCCCCACACCGACTACCTGGAGCGGGCATTTGACCATGCCAAGTACGGGGAGTTCAGCGAACGGCCGTACATAGACATCATCCTGCCCTCCATGATAGACCCGGACATGGCCCCGCCGGGCAAACACGTCATGTCCTGTTTTGTGCAGTACGCTCCCTACAATCTGGCGGGTGGCTGGAATGATGCCCAACGGGATGCTTTTGGCGACGCGGTGGTCAATACGCTGGCCGAATTTTTCCCCAACATCAAAGAACTCATTTTGCACCGGCAAGTGCTCACGCCGGTAGATATTGAGCGTACCACCGGCTTATCGCAGGGCAACATTTTCCAGGGCGAATTGAGTTTGTCGCAGTTGTTATTTTTGCGGCCGGCCGCCGGTTACGCCAAATACCGCACCCCCATCAAGGGCTACTGGCAGTGCGGCTCCGGCACCCACCCCGGTGGCGGCATTATGGGCGCGCCGGGGCGGTTGGCAGCGTTGGAAGTGTTGAAAGAGATGTAGAAGAGACATCCGATTTCTTAAAGAAATCGGATGTCTGACCGAACAACCATGAAAAAACGGTACGACATCATCATCATCGGCGCGGGGCACAATGGGTTGACGGCCGCAGCCTATCTGGCGAAGGCGGGTAAGTCGGTGCTGGTGCTGGAAAAGCGGGACGTGCTCGGCGGCGCGGCGGCAACGGAGGAAATCTGGCCCGGCTTCCAGGCCAACACCGGCGCGGAAGACGCCGGTTTGTTCCAGGACAGCATTGTCAAAGAGCTATTTTTGAAGATGCACGGGCTGGAATTCCGGGAGAGTCCGGTTGCCATTTTTGCGCCACAAGTGGATGCGCCCGCCCTGACCCTTTACCGAGACATCGCTAAAAGCCAACAGTCCATTGCCCAATTTAGCCAGCGGGACGCGGCGCGTTACCCGGATTTTGTGGCCCAGGTGAATGGGTTCACGGTCGTGCTGCGCGACATGCTCCTGCAAACCCCGCCCGACCTGGGCACACCCCATCTGAGCGAACTGGTCGGTTGGGGCGGTGTGGGTCTCAAGCTGCGGCGTATGGGTGGTGCAGCCATGATGGAATTTATGCGCGTCCTGCCTATGCCGCTGCGGGAATACCTGGACGAATGGTTTGAATCGGACGCGCTCAAAGGGGCGTTGGCGGTGGACGGCCTCACCGGCACCATGCAAGGCCCCTGGTCGGCGGGTACGACACTGCAATTTTTGTACCAGCATGGCAATGGTTTCCTGGCGCAGCGGGCGGTAGCCGGGGGTATGGGCGCACTGTCAGAAGCATTAGCCAGCGCCGCCCGCCAAAATGGGGCGGAGATCCGCCCCGGCGCGGGCGTAGCCAAAATCCAGGTAGACAATGGGCAGGCGATTGCCGTGCTGCTGGAAAACGGCGACCAGATTCCGGCTAATATCATCCTTTCCAGCGCCAGCCCACGCCATACCTTTTTTAACTTTGTCGGGCCGCAGCAGCTAGAGCCGCGTTTTATGCGGGCGGCGCGGAATATCGTGTATCGGGGCAGCACGGCCAAACTGATCCTGGCGTTGGATGAACTGCCCCGTTTTGTGGGGCAGACGGATGAGGGGCAGTTACACGGCCGTATCCGCCACGCCCCCTCGCTGCTGTACATTGAAAAAGCGTATGATGCCGCCAAACACGGCCGTTTCTCCCCCCACCCCGTGCTGGACATGAGCATCCCCACCCTAACCGACCCCACCCTGGCCCCCCCTGGTAAACATATCCTCTCCATCACTATCCGCTACGCCCCCTACTGCCTGACCGAAAGCAGTTGGGAAAACGAGAGAGAGGGGTTGGTCACGGCCGTCCTCAACACACTTACCGCCATCACCGCTTCACCTGCTCACCCGATGTCCCCATCGGCGCTCACCTCCGCACCTGCTCACCTGCTCACCCCCGCCGACTACGAACACCAATACAGCCTGCCCGAAGGCAGCATCTTCCACGGCCAGATGAGCCTGGATCAACTGTTAGTGATGCGGCCGGTCGCCGGTTGGGGCCAATATCGCACCCCCGTCGAGAACCTGTATCTCTGCGGCGCGGGCGCGCACCCCGGCGGCGGCGTCACCGGCGCACCGGGTTACAACGCCGCCCAGGCCGTACTAAATGTCCGCACTTGAGCGCCTCGTTCAACCAGGCAACTGAATAGAGACATCCGATTTCTTGGAGAAATCGGATGTCTACGGGTCCCCCATTTCCCATTCCAGCCAATTTGCGGTTGCACGGCCGTGTTATGATGAAATAGACGGGTTTCGGACGATGACCGGACGGCCGTTATTTATTATCTGGCCCGGCGTCATTAAAACGTGACTGCTCATCACCCGTTCTCTTGGCATCGTTCATCGTCGGGGATCAGCAGTTACAAAGGATGGTTCAAATGAAAGTAAGACTGTTTATTTCCCTGGCTTTGTTTACGGCCGTGCTGCTGCTGGTAGTCGCGCACGTATCGGCCAAAACAACCGCAGACGAGCCAATAGTTACTGGCGGTGACACCCCAGTCACCCTCGTCCCCGAAAACGTGGCCGAAAGCACCGTGCAAAATGCCAAAGTCTGGTGGTGGTATCAACTGAGCTGTGCCCCAACGGCAACGGACGCATCCGGTATGTACCGCATGGTAGAGATTGCCCGAATTGCCACCACAGGCGGCATTACGCGCACCGTCTTTGTGGAAGATACCGAAAATCCGTACTGTAACAGTTATGATCCCGAATTATTGTCCAATGTCACCGCCGATGACGATTATCTTTACTGGATGAGCTACGCCGGCAGCGGGTTAGTCAGGCTCTCGGTGGAAGCCAACGTGGGCGACACGCCTGAACTGGTCTATGGCGGGCAAACCGTGGCTGATGAAATTGAAGAACGCGGCAACTATGTCTACCTGATGGACGACGCCTATGGCATCATCCGGGTAAACAAAACAACCGGCATAGGGTCAACCATTGTCACGGCCGGGCAGCTTGGCGGCTTCTCACGTGACCTGCAAGCCACCGACGAATACGTCTTCTGGAACCAGGGTGGAGATTTAACTATTGCCTATAACAGCGGTGGCGGCGGCGACGGCATCACCACCGGCGTCACCGGCTACATTGCCGAAAACAGTCTGTGCCCACCCGGCGGCCCCTGCCCCAGCACCGAATATGTCTTCCTCGCCCAGGGTGAACAAATCCGCCGCTACAACGTAGACACCCAAACCTTCAGCTCTGTCATCTATGACAGCCCCGTAACTGGCGCATCTGTCGTGGAAATGACGGTAGACAGCAGCCGCATTTACTTTTATGAGCAACGGGAAGCGGGCTGCAACCCCTTCTGCACCTATAACTATGGGCTGTATCGCATCAACCGCACGGCCGTGTTCGGCACGGCCGACCTCCTGTACTACATCAGCGACGACCTCTTTGGCAACAACACATTCGACCTCACCCTGGGCGGCCCCGACAACGACTACCTCTTCTGGCACGACCAGGGCGCACTCAAACGGCTGCCCCGCGATGCCGCCGCCATCCCCAGTATTGACATCGCCATCACCGATGTCGAAGTCACCCAGGCTATCCAAGACCTGAACGACTCCGTCCAACTGGTGCGTGACAAACGCACCGGCGTGCGCGTCCACGTAGACGCCGCCGGGCAAAACGTGCCCGGCATCAGCGCCCGCCTCTACCGCATCAACAGCGTCGGTACCATTCTCGCCGGCCCCATCTACCCCTCCGGCGGCACCCATCACCTCACCGTACCCAACACCCCTGACCGGGCCAACTTTAACCACGCCTTCTACTTTGAACTCCCCAATAGCTGGATTGGTGGCACCAACGTGCGCCTGCGCGCCGAAGTCAACTACACCCAGATTCCCCCGGAACCCAATTTTGCCAACAACAACATGAACACGGGCATCTACACATTCCGCGCCTCACCCACCCTGCGCACCCATCTGCTCGTCTGGGGCTACACCGTAGACGGCGACTATTACCAGCCCGGCACCTGGCAAGATGTGAACCAGGCACGTTCCTGGATACGCCGCACCTACCCCCTCGCCAGCACCCCTGGCGGTTATGAATCCCCCGACCCCGGCTTCCGCCTGAAAGTGCGCACCATCAACGATCCCAACCTGGGCGGACACGTGCAGCGCACCTCTGACTTCTGCCTGGACATCCCCGAAGAAGACCGCGAGTTTTGCGCCGCCACCTACACCAATAACTGTGCCCAATGGCTGCGCGCCACCGAAGGCATTCCCAACGACGAGATGATTTACAGCATGATCTGGGATGAGCCATCGCTGCCCTTCCCGCGTGGTTTTGCCACCGGCAATGTCTCCGCCGGCCCGACGGGTACAGGCACCTGGGGCTGGGATACCGACGGCAGCTATGGTGATTGGTACATGGGGCACGAAGTGGGGCACAACGCCGGCCGTGGCCATCCATCACAAGGCAACTCGTGCGGCCACAGCGCCAGCGACCCCAACTTCCCCTACACCGGCGCGGCCATTGGCACCGGCAGTATGTGGGGCTTTGATGTAGGTGATATTGGGCTAAACAGTGTGCTGACGCCACGTGTATACCCCAACAGCACCTGGCGAGATATGATGAGTTACTGCGACCGCCAATGGATTAGCGATTACACCTATAACGGCATCTATGACTTCCTGAGCAGCCAACAACTCGCGCCAGAAACGGCCAAACCGCAACCCGTCCGGGCCGGCACCGACACCATCGCCCTGTTTGGTACGATTTATGATGATTCCGATGTTGCCAACTTCCAGGTGGTGGGCTTGTGGGATAGTGCTGGCCCCTACACGCCGCCGGTTGGCGGCGCGTACCGGATGCGTCTGTTGGGCAGCGGGGGCAACCAACTGGCGAGTTATGACTTTGATGGCGATGCCAGCGACGCCAACCCGTCTAACCTCGGTTTTGCGGTGGTCGTGCCCTTCCCCCTCGACACCACCAGCGTCGAATTGTCGCGCATCAGCGATGGCCTGGTGCTGGCTACACACCAGATCAGCGCCAATGCGCCCACCATCAGCAATGTGGAACTGGTAGGCGCTTCCAACCCGGTGACGGGTACGGCAACGCTGCAATGGCAGGCCAGCGACGCGGACGGCGACCCGTTGATGTTTGATGTGTACTATACCGATGACAATGGGGCGACGTACACGGCTTATGCCCTGGCACTGATGACATCGAGTGTACAGTTAGACACGAACCAGATGGGCGGCAGCACGCAGGCCCGCTTCCGGGTGACGGCCAATGATGGCACGCGCCTGGCGGAAGCGGAGAGCGCCAACTTTGCGATGGCGAATAAACCGGCGACCATCACCATGCTGACGCCGCAGGATGGGTTGGAAGTGACGTATGGCACGGCCGTGAACTTCATCGCCGAAGTGGAAGACCTGCAAGGACACGTGCCCGATGGCAACATGGGCTGGTATGTCAATGGCTCACCAACTTTCGTTACCGGCCCCTTCTATACCGCTTACCTGCTGCCGGTGGGGGTGAATGTGGTCAGTCTGCGCGCTACTAACAGCCAGGGACAGTTGACCATCAAAAGTGTGACGGTGATTGTGAATGATGACCTGGATTACCCTGGCCCGCTATTGGGCGTGGGGCCAGATCAGGCGGGCTGGCAGGTGGCGGCCGGTACAGTCACACCACAACAAAGTACGCTCTCCATCAGCAACATTGGTACCGGCTCATTGAACTGGACGGCCAGCGAAAATGCCCACTGGCTAACGCTGAGTGCGGACAATGGCAGTACCCCGGCCACGCTGACGTTGACGGCCGATCCCACCCTGGTGCCTGAGGGTCTGCCGATGGAGACGATGTTGACCATCAGCGGCGACAACGGCCAGACGGCGCAGATTCCCGTTAGCCTGACTGTCGGCCCGAATCCGGTCTGGATACCTGGTAGTTATTCCATTTTCCTGCCGGTCATTGTGCGCTAAATAACGAAGACCCTAAGGGTTTCGGGAAACCCTTAGGGTCTCAACTATGTAAGATTTACCTCCCTGGGGCGTTAATCAGGCAGAATGGGTAATGGGGTAATTACGTAATTACCCCATTACCCCATTACAGGATTTCCATGCTTGATAACGACCAAACCCTCATCGAACAGGCCAAACGTGACCCGCAGGCGTTTGCCTGGCTGTATGACCGGTATGTAGACCGGATATACCGCTACGCCTATCGGCAGACAGGGGACGAGGCGCTGGCACAGGATGTCACGGCCGTGACCTTTGAACGCGCCCTACGCCACATCCAGCGTTACCAGTGGCGCGGCCAGAGTGTACTCGCCTGGCTCTACCGCATCGCTCGCAACGAGGCCATCAGCCAGCAACGCAAACGCAAGTGGCTGACTCCCTGGCCGCTGATGGGGCAAACGGAAACAAGAGCGACGGAAACGGCCGTGCTGCACCACCAACGCCACGAAGCCCTGCATCATGCCCTGACCCGCCTCCCGGCCAAAGACCGGGAGATCATTGCCCTGCGTTTTTTTGAAGAACTGAGCGGTGAGGAAGTGGCCGAGGTGTTGGCCTGTTCGCCCAATACCATGTATGTCCGGCTGCACCGGGCGCTGAAGCGGCTGCAAAGCCAGTTGGAGGCGATGGGTGTGACCGGGGAGGTGAATTATGGGAATTTTTAACACAAAGAACGCCAAGGACGCGAAGAGCGCCAAGGAATTTGAAGAGTTTAAGAAGCTAACTGAGGAGTTAGAAGTAGAGACGGCACGGCCGTATGCGCCAGACGCACCGGCCCCATTCAAACAAGAGCTGCGGGAACAACTGTTGCAAGCGCATGAAAAACGGGGATTGTCCTGGGGGGAAATGGGGCGGTTGTGGCGGTTTGCGGGCACGGCCGTAGCCCTGCTGCTGCTGGTAGTGGCGGTGGGGCTGTTTTGGTCGGCGATTTCGGGCCGGGGCACGGCCGTTGGCCCGGCAGCAGATACAGTGGTGGTGGCGACGCGCACGGCCGTGCCGGAAATCACGCCGACGCCAGTCCCCCTGTCGCAAACCTTCACTGAATCAGATGTGATTGGCTGGATCAACAGCCCCGCCAACGTCATGTTTAATGAGGCGATTCAGTTACAACGGTATGACATTGGCGAACAGGAAAACGGTGTGCTTCTAACGCTGCACTGGCAACCACAGGCCGATTGGCCGGAATCTGCCCAACTTTTTGTCCATCTTTTGAATAAAGATGGGGAGCTAGTGCGGCAGGTTGATGTGCCGCTGTCCAAAAGCTTGCAAGATACCGTATTTCTGGATCCCCTGCCGGGTCTGCCGGGTGATGGGCTGCCGAACGGCCGTTACGACATCATCATCGGCCTGTATGACCCTGCCACCGGGCAGCGGCTGCCGGTAACAGCGGGGAATGAACGCATGGTGGTGGATGGGGGTACGGCCGTGTGGCTCACCGATTGGGAATTTAGCTCCGGTTCACATCTGTGTGGTATAGGCTTTTACAACGGTGACAACGGTGAGACGTTCCAGATTCAGCCTTGTACAAACATTGGCAACGCTGATGGTATTTTTGTCGTACAAAAGGCACGGCCGTCGGCCAATGCCCTGGTTGAAATAGAAGTGACGGTGAATTACGAACCGGTAACGGACAAAGAGCTATTCCTGAAACTGCACTACGCCGCGCCCAATTGGGAATCATTTACGGGCGGTGGCCGTATGCCGATTGATGGGCTGAGCGACTATGTTCCTCTGAACCCGGAAGAAAACAGCGTGACCATCACCTTCACCGGCAACCCGGCAGAGATGGCGCAGATTGTAGGCGCCAACCAACTCGCTTTGGTTGTGCAACTGGCGTATTTTGAGGAGGGGGTGAACGGCCGTGAGCTCAAAATTCTGGCTCATCATACCTATAGCGGCGCTCTTGACCTGTCTAACCCGGACGAAGTTCGGTACGAGGTTGTGCCTTAAAACAAAAAAGACCCTAAGAGTTTGGGAAACCCTTAGGGTCTTGTCATGCACCCAATTACTTAGGTGTTTCTTCGATGTATTTTTCTTCCGGTTCGCGTTCCTTCATCGCTTTGTAGATGACGTACAGGCCCAGGACGATGAGGGTAAGCGGCCAATACTTGCCCACCAGCGCCACCACATCCAGCAGCACGCCGTTAGTCATAATGGCCACGCCAATGGTGGCCAGAATGCCGCCGGGAATCAGCGCCCACCAGTGCGTTTCTTCGGTAAACAGCGCCGTCAGCAGGGTAATCAGGGCAAAACCCAGACCGAAGATGAGCAAGAAAATGCCGCCTTCGGCGCTGCCACCCACATCAGCGTAAGGGCCGCTGATGGCATAAACGCCCCAACCAATACCGCTCAGGATACCGCCGGGAATCATCAGGCCCCCTTCACGGGTGAGGATGCCCCACACCAGGAAGAGCGCACCCAACGCCGGTAAGAATAACATGCCGATGTTGGGCATTTGTCCAAATTGCGCCAGCAAAACCAGAATGCCAATGCCAATCAAGAAAATGCCGCCTATTGTTTCTTTCTTTCTGTTTTTCATTTCAACCTCCAGTGTTGATTCTTTGAGGATTCAGGGAGACAGCGGTGATGCGTGACCGGTGATGTGTGACCAGAGAAATCTCACGCTGCCCTCGTCAAATCCTGAAGAACTTTCTTTGTTTGTTTAAGATGAGCACAGTATAGACCGGTCAGATCGCCTTTTGATGTGCCGGAAGTCATGGGCAGGTCATGTTGTGTGTATGACGGCCGTCACTGAAAAACCGATAAGTTGATGCAGACGAGGTAAGAATCCAGGCGTAGAATGTGTATAATGTTTTTACACGCCCGCGCTGGGCGCGGAAAGGATGAACCTGATGATGGATTTACCTTTATTCCCATTGAATACCGTCATATTCCCCGGTTGGCCGATGCCGCTGCACATTTTTGAGCCGCGCTACAAAGAGATGGTGCGCTACTGTGTGGAGGAGCAACAGCCGTTTGGCATTGTTCTCATCGAGGAAGGGGACGCAGAGTTTGACACGGCCGCAGCGCCACATCGTGTCGGCTGCACGGTAACCATTACCCAACTGGAACGAACGGAAGACGGCCGTCTCTACATTATGACCGTGGGCCAGGAGCGTTTCCGCATTCACAAACTTAAGCGAGACAAGCCATACCTGGTGGGTGAAGTGGAGATGCTTGATTTTGAGGCAGAAGACAAAAAGGTATTGAAGACGGCCGTAGCCGACCTGCGCCCTCTGGTGATTGATTACTTTTCGGCGCTGGCTCAGGTGGAAGAGGATGACGAAATTGACACCAGCCAGATTCCTTCTGATCCTGAAGAACTTAGCTACCTGGCCGCCGCCATCTTGCAGGTCTCGCTGGAAACCAAACAATCCATGTTGGGTGCGCGCAAAGCCTCCAACCTGCTGAAATATCTGACCGGTGTCTACCAACGGGAACTGCGGCTCATCCCCCGGCATGATATGGGCACATTTTCGCCCAACTAAACCGAGAGCAGTGCCAGGCACGGGGTTAAAGGATTCAATGACCCAGAACCTGTTACCCCGTGCCTGGCACTTAATTCCCTACAATTTGTACAACTCCCCATACTTCGTGCGCAAATAGCGAATATATGGCTCAATGGTCAGCGGGCCACCGGTAACACGTTCAATCAGTTCATTGGCGGTGAATTTACGGCCGTGCCGGTAGATATTCTCTTTCAACCAGCTATGCAGTGTGCCAAACTCACCCTGCCCAATCTCCGCCGGAATCGAGGGATGCGCCCGCAATGCCTGGTCAAAAAACAGTGCCGACATCACATTACCCAAGGTATACCCCTGAAATGATCCACCGACCACACCCGCATACCAATGCACATCCTGCAACACCCCATTCACATCACTGGGGGCACGCACACCCAGGTCCGCTTCATAGCGAGCGTGCCACGCTGCCGGCAAATCTTGCACCGCCAGCGACCCTTCCAACAGTGCCAGTTCCAGATCGAACCGGATCATAACGTGCAGATTGTAGGTCACTTCGTCGGCGTCGGTGCGGATAAGCGACGGCTGCACCTTGTTGATGGCCCGGTAAAACGTGTCCGACGACACGCCTTTTAACTGTTCTCGGAAAGTGGCCTGTAGTTGGGGATAGTAGTAATTCCAGAATGAGCGGCTGCGCCCCACCAGATTTTCCCACAAGCGGGACTGGCTTTCATGGACACCCGCCGACGTACCGCCAGCCAGAGGTGTGCCCTCCAGATCATGGCTGACGCCCAATTCATATAAGGCGTGTCCGGTCTCATGCAGTGTGCTAAACAACGCCTCACTCAAATCATCTTCCTTGACACGGGTGGTTATGCGCACATCGTCAATGGAAAAGTTGGTCATAAAGGGGTGATGGGTCTTGTCCTGACGCCCTCGATTCAAATCATAGCCATATTTTTGAGCGGCCATCATGCCAAAAGCCAGTTGTTTATCTTCCGGGTAAACCTGCTTGAGACAACTATCATCAGCCGGTTCCTGGGTGGCAATGGCTTTGGCAATGGGCACAAGCTGTTGGCGCAGTTCGGCGAAAAGGGCGCGTACCGATTCCGCCTTCATCTCCCGGTCAGAAAAGTCAATCAACGGATCGGCAATATGGTCATAACCGGGAAAGCAGTTGGCAATCTGGCGGGAATAATCAATGGTTTTGGCCAGGTTGTCCTGCACGGCCGTGAAATCATTGGCCGGGCGCGCCTGTGTCCACGTCTGGTAAGCGGCCGTCGAATGTTCGCTAAATTCGGACAGAAGTTGGGGTGGCACTTTAATCGCCTGCTCGTAATCATGGCGGACCACCCGAATGAGCGCGGCTTCGTCACTGTCATAAGGCAATGTTTCCGCCCAGGGTTCCAGGGCATCCAACAGCCGCCCCATTTCCGGGTCAATCCGTTTTTCGTGAGCAATGCGGCCCAGTGTCGCCATCTGGCGGCCACGCGCTGGCGCCCCGGCCGGGGGCATATACGTCGTCTGGTCCCAGGACAAAACACTACCGGCCGCTGTCAGATCATCAATTTCTCGTAATCGCGTTTTCAGTTCTTGCAGTTTCTTTTCCACAGATATTCTCCCATCAGAGTTAGAGCGATGTTGCGGGGGATCGTATCTGAATTTGAAAGGATGTCAAAGGAGGGTAATCGGGAAATTACCCAATTACCCCCTTGCCTAATTACGTAATTACCACACCGTGACGTGGGCTTCAATGTCAACCTGCCCCTGGGCGCGAGAAATGGAGATGCGATGATGCCCATCACGGACGTAGTAGCTGTGGCCTATTTGAATCAGGTCAACCGGTGGCAGCGAAATGCCCCGGTCACGAGCGACGGCGATGTTCACCCAGCGATCCAGGTTGTGGGTCTGACGGGGGCGTAAGGCGGCGTCAAAGTCCTGGCTGCGTCCTTCACTGCCGCGAATCTGGCTGATGGGGATGATTTGCACGCCGGGGAGGCGACGGCCGTTACCGTGTTCATTCGCTGGCATCGTGGCCAGGTCACTGTTTCGCCCGCTTATTCTGGCCCACAACGTGTGCAGGCTGGCCTGGAAATAGAGATGCCAGAAGGTCTGCACCGCCCGGTAACGTCGCTGTGAATGGTTACGGCCGTGGCCACCGTGACTGAGATTCTGTTGAATGAGCGCTGTATTTCCGAACATCTTGCCGTCTCCTTTTTCTGATCTGAGACCAGTGTAGGAAACGGCCGTTGCCCATCCGTGGCGGGCAGCGTTTACCGGCGTTGCGGTTTGCGTTTCGGCAGACTTGCTATGCAAAAATCAAACGAAATCGGAAGCCAACTGCTCCGTAAATGGTTCGGCGCATCAGTACCACTCTTCGCTGAGAGTGGGCACAAATACCGGTTCCGGCGAAAGGGTACGGGCAGGGATGTAGGCGGCGGGCAACACGGCCGTGGCGGCCCGCCAGACACGTTCAAAGGTGACACGACGGGGTTCAGCGGCGCTTTGACTGGCTTTCACTTCAGTGAACACCGTTTCATAGAGTGCATCCACGCGCGGGTCAGGGTGCGCCCAGGGGTAGACCAGAGCGGCGGGGTCAAACGGCCGTACCAATTCTTTTACCTCTGCCAATTCCAACAACTTCGACCCTGCCGGTATCAGCAGCCGAATAGCCAGTTGGATGGGCGATACCTGATCCACCAGCCCCCACGCTTCTATCTCGGCCAGAAAAGCTACATAACTTTCCACCGTCGTCCAGGGGGTAAAACTGACAAAAGTAGGCATCAATAACAAGCCTTCAGCCTGGCACAGCGCTAATGCTTGCAAAAAATCGGCGCGGGTGTGGCGCTTATCAAAAATCTGCAAAATATGGTCATCCAACGATTCCACCGCGCTGGTGATAAACAGGCAGCCGGTCTGCCGCAACCGTGGCAGCAAATCAGCATGGCGCAACAAATGCTCAATTTTGATGACCACATCATAGGTCAGATGCGGAAATTCCCGGTGCAGCGCCCGCACAATCCGCAGGGCGTGGGTGGGGCCGTTAAAAAAGTCCGGGTCGCCAAAGGTGATATGCTGCGCGCCCGCCGCCACCTGCTGCCGAATATCAGCCAACACAATCTCTGGCTGCACGATGCGGAAACGGCCGTTATACACCGGCACCACCGGACAATGGCGGCATAAATGTTTGCAGCCGCGCGACGCCTCGGTATACCCCACCACCTTTTTCCCCGCCCCGTCCAACTGCAAATGGGCGTAGTTTTCCAGACCAGGCAGCCCGGTGCGGACAGGCAACCGGAACTGCTGTCGCGCCCACGAAATCGGCGGCAATTCAATGGAGCGCGTTTCGGTCAACGCCGCATACAAGTCCACTAACCCCTGTTCAAATTCCCCACCTAAAATCGTCTGCACACCCTGTTGGCGCAGATAATTTTCGTTGACCGGGGCATAAAGGCCATAAGCACACAGGTGCGCGGTGGGGTTCAGCCGCCGCAGCCGGGGCAGTAGCGCCACTGCCAGCCGGGTGGCAGTGTGCATGGGTAGGTACAGGGCGATGAGTTGAGCGGATTTTAGCGCCGGCATGGCTTCGGCCAGTGGTTGTACCGCCACATCCACACACGTCACCGCCGCCCCCATCTCCGCCAACCACGCCGCCGGCGAAGCCAACCCAAACGGCTGATGGCCCAGGTCATAAGTGGAAAGCAGGACGACGTTCATGGGGGGAGTATATCTTGACTGGTGTCAGGTGGACACCCGACACCTACCCAAACTCCCGATTAAGCGGAATATCTTCCCAGGAAACGGGGTCTTCCAGTGGCTCCAGGTGGGTGATGATGGTGATGGGGGCCAGACGGCCGTGCAGCGCCTCTTCGATCTCTTCCATAAGCGAATGGCCTTGCTGCACGCTCCAATCCCCCGGCACTTGAATGTGAACAGAAGCAAAACGCTGCGCCCCGCTCTGCCGGGTGCGCAGGGCATGGTACAGGATGCCCCGCTCCACAAAACTGTCCAACACGGCCGTGATCTCCGCCACCTCTTCTTCCGGTAAGATCACATCCATCAAGCCGTTTACCGCTTCCCGCAGCAGGCCAAAACCGGTGTACGTGATTTGCGCCGCCACCGCCAGGGCGATCAGGGCATCCAGCCGCAGCCAACCGGTGAACGCTACCACCGCCAAACCCAGCAGCACCCCACCCGTCGTCCACACATCGGTCAACAGATGACGGCCGTCTGCCGTCAGCGTCAGCGAGCGATAATGGCGGCCTGCCCGCAGCAGAATGAACGCCGTCAGCCCATTAGCCGCCGCTGCTACCACGGAAACCACCAGACCCAGCCCTAACTGCTCTAAAGGCTGCGGGTGAATGAGGCGAGGCACGGCCATCACCGCAATGATCAATGCCGCCGCCATAATCAACCCCCCTTCTACACCACCGGCAAAATACTCCGCCTTGCTGTGCCCGTAGGCGTGTTCCTCATCTGGCGGGCGGGCGGCAATGGTCAGGATAAGGAGGGCGAACACGGCCGTGGCCAGATTCACGCCCGACTCCAACGCATCACTCAACAGGCCCACCGAGCCAGTGAGCCAGTAAGCGGTCGCCTTGAGAATGATGGTGAACACGGCCGTGGCAATCGAGAGCCAGGCATAACGAGTCAACTTTTGCCGATCTTCCATACGCCCATTGTCCCACACCCACAGTGAAAATCCATACACCCCCTTCACTTTCGCCTTAGCCCTCGCTAAGCAGCCCACTTGTTATTACAAACGCCACATTTTTATACTTCTAAATGTAACGCGCACAAATTGAGAGTTTGGGTTTATTGGGGGTATAATCAGCCGTCAGATTGATTCTATACGGCAGGCAACGACTATGATTGACGCACTCATTTTTGATTTTGACGGCTTGATCCTGAACACAGAATTTACCGAATACCTCTCCTGGCAAGAGGTATTTTTGTCCTTTGGTGTGCCTTTCCCCCTGGCCGTCTGGCAGCAAAACATCGGCGCCATTACCTTTGACCCCTTTGCCTATTTAGAGACAGCCCTCGGTCAACAGGTGGACAGAGCTAACATTGAACCGCAGCGCCGCCAGCGCGACCAGGAACTTTTGACCCAGGAAACGATCTTGCCCGGCGTGATGGACTATTTGCAGACGGCGCGTGAGATGGGGCTACGCATCGGACTGGCTTCTAGCTCCCCGCACCGTTGGGTGGACGCTCACCTGGAGCAATTGGGCATTGCCTCTTACTTTACGGCCGTAGCCTGCCGGGACGATGTGGACAACTGCCCCAAGCCAGAGCCGGCAGTGTACCATTTTGTTCTGGCACAATTAGGCGTAACGGCCCACCGGTCACTGGCGCTGGAAGATTCGCTCAATGGCGTGCGCGCGGCAAAAGCGGCAGGCGTGCGGGTCACGGCCGTGCCCAACAACATGACCCATTCGCTCGACTTTTCCCTGGCCGATTACCGTCTGCCCAGTCTGGATGCTATGCCCTTATCCCAACTGATTACTGAGGTTTTCCATGCCCCAAACTAACTTTGAAAAGATCGTCGAGTTTCATGCCGCGTTGGAAACCACGCCGACCGCCCCCACCATCCCCCACCCGGATACGCTGGCGCTGCGGCGCACCCTCATTCAAGAGGAGTACCGCGAGGTAATGGCTGCATTTGCAGACGCCTTTGACTCGATTGAAAGAGAAGCCGTCACAACACCAACCGATTTGGCCTCCCTGGCCCACGAACTGGCCGACCTGCTCTACGTCGTCTATGGCACATTTGCCATGCTGGGCATCAATGCTGACGCCGTCTACACCGAAATCCACCGCGCCAACATGGAAAAGCTGGGTGGCCCCCGCCGCGCCGATGGCAAACTGCTCAAACCACCCGGCTGGCAGCCGGCTAACATCCGTAACATTCTGCAAGAGTTGCAAGAGGCACAGCCATGATTGCTTTTTACTTTTTTGTGGTGCAGGCCTGGCGGCGGATCAAAGGCGGTTGGCAAGATAAGGAATTTCGCGGCCTTTTCTGGACGGTGTTGGCTGTTATTCTGTTGGGTACAGTGTTTTACCATGAATTTGAACAGTGGTCGTGGATAGATGCTTTCTATTTTACGGTCGTCACCCTGGCTACTGTCGGTTATGGCGACCTTTCCCCCACTAATCCCTTTACAAAATTATTTACCACCCTTTACATCGTCATTGGCCTGGGTCTGTTATCCAGCTTCATCCTCAAGCTGGCCGAGATCAGAATTGAGCCGGGCGCACCACGCCGACTGCTCAAACGGGAATTGAAGGAAGCAGCTGCGGAAGTATCAGTTATTGAAGCAGCAGTCACAGGAAAAACGGCCGTAGACGAAACGGCTGTACCCCAAGACAAGGAAACGCCATGACCTACCACTCCATTTTCCGACCTGATCTTTTCACCGGGCAAACCATCATCGTCACCGGCGGCGGCAGCGGCATTGGCCGGGCCACTGCGCATGAACTGGCCTCATTGGGCGCGCACGTGGTCATTGCCGGGCGCGACCCCGACAAACTGGAAACGGTCCGCCAGGAAATTGACCAGAGTGGGGGCAGCGTCACGGCCGTCGTCTGCAACATCCGCGAGGAAACCCAGGTGCAAAACCTGTTCGCCCAGGTTTTAGCTGAACGCGGCGCGGTGCATGGGCTGGTGAACAATGCCGGCGGTCAGTTTATCAGCCCGGCGGAGATGATCACGTTGAAGGGGTTCACGGCCGTCGTCGAGACCAACCTCACCGGCAGCTTCCTCATGTGCCGCGAAGCCTACACCCAACACATGCACCAACATGGCGGCGTCATCGTCAACATGCTCATTGACCAGTGGCGCGGCTACCCGGGTATGGCCCATTCCGCCGCCGCCCGTGCCGGCGTAGAAAACCTGACCAAAACGTTGGCCGTCGAATGGGCGCGCTCCGGCGTGCGTATCAACGCCGTTGCGCCTGGTGTCATCAATTCCAGCGGCCTGGACAAATACCCCGATTACGTCAAAAAAGAGTTCCTGCCGCTGGTTATCAAAGACATCCCGTATAAACGAATGGGCACGGAAAGCGAAACGGCCGCGGCCATCGTTTTCCTGCTTTCCCCTGCCGCTGCGTATATCAGCGGCGAGACGATCAAAATTGACGGCGCGTACTCCCTCTGGCGCAAGACCTGGGAGATTGATGACCATGATAATGCGCCACCGGCTTTTGACGGATTTCGTGATGCGTGATGCGTGACCCGTGAGGCTTTCACGCATCACGCATCAGGATTAAAGGAGGTTACAACTATGCAATTTACACACGGCGGTGAACTGGTGGCGCGGGCGCTGGCGGCGCAGGGGGTGGGCACACTCTATACCCTCTGCGGCGGGCACATTGCGCCGGTGTATGAAGGCTGTTTGAACAACAACATTGCGGTGATTGATTTCCGGCACGAACAGGCGGCAGGACACGCCGCCGACGCCTATGCCCGGCTGACGCGCAACATCGGCGCGGCCATTGTCACCGCCGGGCCGGGGGTAACCGATGCAGTCACGGCCGTGGCCAATGCCTACCAGGCGCGCAGTCCCATGATCCTCTTTGGCGGCGCGGCCCCCCTGCGTACCCGCGGCCGGGGCGCGCTGCAAGAAATGCCGCAGACCGAGATGTTCCAGACCTTCACCAAAGCCAGCTTCACCATTCAAAAAACCGAAGAAATCCCGGCACAACTGGCCGACGCTTTCAAACTGGCGTTGAGCGGGCGGCCCGGCCCCGTCTTCATCGAACTGCCCTTTGACGTCCTGTTTAATGCCATAGACGTGCCCGAAATCGCCCCCAAATTTGTGGCCGAGCCGATAGCCCCAGAACTGAGCGCCATTCAAGCCATGTTTGAAATTTTACGCAACGCGCAAAAGCCAATTCTGATTGCCGGAACGCAGGTGTATTGGGATGGGGCCAGCGAGGCATTGCGCGAATTTACGGAGCAAACGGCCGTGCCTGTGTTCACCAATGGTGCGGGGCGGGGCACACTGTCCATGACCCACCCCCACTGCGGCAAAGCCGCCCGCTCCAAAGCACTGCGCGAAGCCGATGCTGTGCTGCTCATCGGCACACCCCTGGACTTCCGCCTGAAATACGGGCTGGAAGGGTGGAATCCCGACGCCAAACTGATCCAGATCGAAAACGATGCCGCCGAACTGCACCACAACCGTCAGGCGGACGTGGCTATGGTGGCCGATGCCCGGCTGGTATTGGAGGCGCTCAGCGAAGGGTTGCAAGGTATCCGTTGGGGTGATTGGCTGGACGAGGTGCGCGGTTGGGAAGCGAAAAAGCGCGATCAGCAGGCCACCTGGGAAGCGTTGGATGACGCGCCGGTCAACCATTTCCGTTTTGCCGCTGAGATCAACAAGCTACTGGACGAGGAGATGATCGTCGTGGGTGATGGCGGCGATATTGTCAGCGCCGCCGCGAAGGTGCTGGACGTGACCATGCCCGGCCAATGGCTGGACCCCGGTCCGCTGGGCTGCCTGGGGGTGGGTGCGCCTTTTGCCATTGCTGCCCAACACCTGTACCCGCAAAAGAAAGTTCTGATCGTCAGTGGGGATGGGTCATTTGGGCTAAATGGTTTTGAGTTTGACACGGCCGTGCGCTACCACCTGCCCATCGTCGCCATCGTCGGCAACGACGCCGGTTGGGGGCAAATTCGTGGCCCACAGGTGAACATGGTCGGCGAAGATCGGGCCATTGCTACCAAACTGGCCCCTACCCGCTATGATAAAATTGTGGCAGCGATGGGCGGCTACGGCGAACACGTAGATAACCCCGCCGACATCAGCCCGGCCCTGTCCCGCGCCTTTGCCAGCGGTTTACCCGCCTGCATTGATGTATCCCTGGACGAAAAAGGCATGTCCAAAACCGGGGCAAGTACGCCGTATATTGTGTAATTGAGTAATTGAGTAATTGCGTAATTACCCAATTACGCAATTACCTGATTGTCCCAGAAACGATGGCCCAAAAGATAACCGACACCGAACTCAAACGCATCCGCACCACCGAACCATCTGATGGTGGTGTGACAGACACGGCCGTGACCGGCGGTCTGCTGAAAATGCTCACCTCGCTGGATCGGCGTCTCCTGCAAGAATTGATCACCGAACAGCGGTTTGAGGCCGGTGACATTATCTTTGGCGAGGGTGACGAGGGAGATGCTTTGTACATCGTGTGGGCCGGGCGGGTAGCGGTGGTCAAAGGCAAATTCAGCCGACCGGAGGATGTGTTCTTCCGGCTGCCCGGCGAAGTGGTCGGTGACATGGCATTGCTGGAAAACAAACCCCGTTGGGCGTCCCTGGTAGCCATAGAACCCAGCCGATTATTGCGGCTGGAGCGCGCCGGGTTTTACCAGTTGTTACAGGCGCAACCGGCCATCAGTCTGAATTTGTTGGCCTTGTTGAGCGCCCGCCTGCGCGCCGTCCATGAAACAAGCCGGGTAGAAACCCCACCTGAACAGGGGACGCTGCGGCAGATATCCTCACTTTTGGATGAAAACGAACAATTGGTTACCCTGCACCGCATTCGCCAGGAAACCAGCGATTTGATTGTGCATGATCTACGCAGCCCATTGGGGAATATGTATGGCGTGCTCAATATGCTGGAACTGGTATTACCGGAGGATGTGTTGGCGGCCAACCGGGAGTTGTTAGACATTGCCAGATTGGCGCATGGGCGCATGCACGATATGGTGGATTCGTTGCTGGATATGTCTCGGCTGGAATCGAGCGAATTGATGCTTGATTATGAGCCAGTCTGCCTGAAACAGGTGATCGCCGAAGTGGTGGCGTTGGCTACTTTTTCGGCCAACTGGCGCAGTATTCAATTTGAGACCAGCTTTGCGGACGACTTACCGTTGGTGATGGCCGATGCGGAGCGTATCCGGCGTGTATTGACGAACCTGATCGAGAACGCCGTCAAATTTACGCCGGAAAACGGCCGTGTCCAGATAAACACCACCCTGGCCGACCAGATGATGCAGGTCAGCGTGCAAGACAGCGGCCCCGGCATTCCCCCCGCCGACCGCCAGCGCATCTTTGACCGTTTTGCCCAGGTGCAGCGCACCGGAAAGCGGCAGCCACGTGGTTTTGGCCTGGGGCTGGCCTTTTGCCGCCTGACGGTGGAAGCACATGGCGGGAAAATCTGGGTGGAAGCGGGTGAGGGGGGCGTGGGCAGTCGCTTTATATTTACCCTGCCGGTCAACAAAACCGAAGCGAATATGCCAGACCACAACCTGTAACATCGCTTTTTCCTCTGTCTGGCACGGCCGTAGCCCTTCTGTTATCCTATGCCCACGCCATGAACAAAAAGAGCCTGACCGAACAAGAAATACGGACGTTATACATCCCCCCGGCCATTCAGGCGGCCGGTTGGCACGGCCTTCAAATCCGCAAGGAGACCCTATGTCACCCTTATTCAAAAAACTCAATCTCAAAGAACAAACGGACATTGTGGTGGTCAATGCCCCGGCCAGCTTTGCCGCCGAACTGGCGGCGCTGACCGGCGTCACCGTGTACCATGACCTGGACGCCGTGCCAGAAGTTCACTTTTCGTTGGCGTTTGTGACCCAACAGGCAGAACTGGATCGCTTGGTCACGGCCGTGACCACCAAAGCTGCCGGTGACGCCCTCATCTGGTTTGCCTACCCCAAAAAGAGTTCCAAAACCTACACCTGCGACTTTGACCGGGATACGGGCTGGGACGCGCTGGGGGCCGCCGGGTTTGAAGCCGTGCGCCAGGTAGCCATAGACGCCGACTGGTCGACGCTCCGTTTCCGCCGCGCCGAGTACATCAAAACCATGCAGCGCGACCCCAAACGGGCCATGTCCGCCACCGGCAAACAGCGAACCGGCTCTTAAGGGCCCCACCTCTGAGGTGGGCCGCACCTCTGAGGTGCGTCGCCCTTAAGTTAGTCTATAATTCCCACAGGATACGAATTGGGTAACTGCCCACTTAAATAAAAACAATCCATAACGCGATTTGCCAAATCGCGCTGCATCGAAGGAGTTTGATTCCCATGGCAAACGTACTAAAAACGAAAGGCGTCATCGGCATTCTCACCGGCGGCGGCGACGTGCCGGGGTTAAATCCGGCCATCCGCGCCGTCACCATTCGCGCCCTCCGCGAAGGGTATAAGGTGATTGGCTTGCGGCGAGGCTGGGCCGGCATCACCGAAATGGTGCGCGACCCCAAAGCGGACAACAATTTGTGTTATCAAATTTTGACCGAAGAGATTGTCAACCGGGCTGGCCGTACGGGAGGCACTTTTTTACATAGCTCCCGCACCCGGCCCAGCCACATGCGCCGGTCAGACCTGCCAGAGCATCTGCGCGATACGTACAATGAAGATTTCAATGATCTGACGGCAGAGGTGATCAAAAATCTGGAATTCCTGGGCATTGATTACCTTATCCCCATTGGCGGCGATGACACGTTGAGTTATGGCGTGCGCCTGTATCAGGAAGGGGTAAAAGTGGTCGCCATCCCCAAAACGATGGACAACGACGTGCCTGGCACCGATTATTGCATCGGCTTTAGCACCTGCGTCACCCGCACCATCCAGATGACCAACAATCTGCGAACCTCAGCCGGTTCCCACGAGCGTTTCCTGGTGCTGGAGGTGTTTGGCCGGTACGCCGGTTTCACCGCCATGTTGCCAACCATGGCCGGGTCGGCCAATCGCTGCGTGATTCCAGAGTACCCATTTGATGTGGACTTGTTGACGCAACTGCTGGCGGGAGATCGTTTTAAGAATCCCAGCCGCTACTCCGTGGTGTTGGTCTCAGAAGGAGCGACCTTTGCCGGGGGCGAGATGGTGTTTAGAGAAGCAGAGAAGGATGCCTATGGCCATGCCAAATTGGGCGGTATCGGTGACATGGTATCGGCCAAGTTGAAGGAGATTTCACCCAAATATAACAACGGCAAACGGATTAACGTCATCAACCAGAAGTTGGGCTACCTGGTGCGCGGTGGCGACCCGGACGCCATTGACTCGATTGTGCCTATGGCCTACGGCAATCTGGCGTTGGACCTGATTTTGAACAAGCTAGACGGCCGTCTGGTGGTGCTGAAGAACGGCCGTTACGACAATGTGCCCATCACCGTCGTTACCAACACCAAAAAAGTGGTCAACGTCAAAGAGTTTTACAATACCGAACGGCTCTGCCCGCAGTATAAGAGCTTTGAGATGAAGCCGCTGATGATTATGACCAGCGAGGGATGAGGGGATGAGCAGGTGAGTGGAATGTGCGAGAGGCCGCAGCGATGCGCTGCGGCCTCTCTTTTTTGTTAGAGCGGCAGGTTTGTTAACGCCACCAACCGGTTACTATGGCTCGGCGGCGCGGCTGCTTCGGGCGCGCCAGAAGTGGGGGCATTGCTCACCGGCTTCATGATCAGCGGCAGATAGATACCGTAGGTCACGTTGACCGTCACCTCAACCGTATCCACGATGCCCAGCGGCGTGTGGTCGGGTAGTTGCAGTTCGGCGCTGATGACGTAGGTGCCGGGCAGCAGATCTACCACTGTCTCATACCCCATTACCGGCCCCGTATCCACGCCATTCAGCCACAGATGCCAGTGCCCATCGTCCGGGATAATGAAATCGGTGGTGGTGATGACCACGGGAATGGTCACGGCCGTGCCGTTTGTGCTGGTGTACACTGCGCCATCCATCGGGGAGATGATGGTCATGGTGGGTTCTTCCGGTTCCTCCACGACGACAGTAACTGTCACCGTATCCACAATGCCCAGCGGTGTGTGATCGGGTAGTTGCAGTTCGGCGCTGATCACGTGCGTACCCGGCAGCAGGTCTACCGATGTGTCATACGCCATTACCGGCCCCGTATCCACGCCATTCAGCCACAGATGCCAATGCCCATCGTCCGGGATAATGAAATCGGTGGTGGTAATGACCACGGGGATGGTCACGGCCGTGCCGTCCGTGCTGGTATACACGGCCCCATCGGTTGGCGTGAGAATGGTCATGGTAGGCGTTACCACCACTGGCGTCAAAGCCAGCCCCACAATTACCGGGTCATGGTCTGAGGAGCGGAACGCCTCCGGCCCAAACCACTCAATGATTTGTTGCGCCGATTTGAACTCCACGTTGTAGTCCAACACGCGCGGCTCATCGGCGTTGATGTGCCAGGCCGTCGCTCCCGTTATCTCTGGCAGCAGGCTGGCGCTGGCCAGGGCGTGATCCAGATGCCCGAATTGCCCATCAAACACATAAGAATACGCCGCGTCGCCATAGAACTGCCGCAACAAATCGGTGTAACCGGCAGCCACCAACGCCATGATTGGGTCTTCCATGGCATAAGAGTTCAGGTCGCCGATAATGAGGAAACGGTCTGAACCGCTGCCGGTAGGATCGGTCGCCAGGAAGTCAATCATCGCTTCTACCGCTGCCAGGCGCGTCAGGTTACAGTTCCCTTGCCCATCGCCAATGTCCGGATCGTTCACGTCATCACAGGCCGAACCCTTCGATTTCAGGTGGTTGACGGCCACCGTCACCAGTTCACCGCTGCTGTTTTCCATGAAGGTCTGGATGAGCACCGGCCGATTCTTGGTGTCCAGGAAGCGGGGATCCACCGTGCTGTCCAGAATGACGTAATCGCCAATAGGCGTGACCCGATCTGGCTGGTAGATAAATGCCTGTTTGATGGCGTCGGTACCAATGGGGCCGGTGTCAATACGGGCATAGGTTCCCGCGCCGGACAGATCATTCAGCCCGGCAACCAGGTCAATCACGGCCGTGTCCGTGATATGGTTTTCGATCTCAATCAGGCCAATCACGTCGGCGTCAATGTCCAGGATAGCGTTGATAATCTTGGTGCGCTGCCGTTCCAGTTCAAACGGTGTATTCGCGCCACGACAATCCAGGTCTTGCGACGGGCCGCAGATGGGGTTGCCATCGTCCAGCGTGGTGAAGTAGTTGAGAACGTTGAAGCTAGCCACCCGCATGGTGCCGCTGACCACGTCCGGCGCTTCGGGGCGCACGGCCGTGTCGCTGAAATCAACCAGACCAATGGGCTGCACCCGGTACGTATTGGCGCGGTAATCCAGCACCCCGGTCAGGTTGTGCACCAACGCCCCGGTGCGCAACGTGTTCGTATAAGTCAACCCTGGGTCGGGATAGACTACCGGGTCGGGATTTTGCGTATTCAACCCATCATCCAACATGATGCGGCTGCGATTGTTCAACTCTTGCAGCGCCAGCGCCGGTGCGCCGGGCAACACCAGATTGGTCGGATTCCACAGCCGGTCATTGACCGAAAGCTGAAGTTCGCCAAAACGGCCCAGGTTGAAATGCTCTGTCACCACCAGGTCATGCATAAAGGCGACCAGCATCCCCTCCACCGCTTCCCAATCCATCAGATCATCCACCGGCAGCGTCATCTGCGCCGGGGTCACGGTTTGGCCGGTATTGCACACAGCCAGATTGCTTACCGAAGCCACCTGGGTCAGGTTGTTAAACTCCGTAGCCGTACCGCGCACCCGCACCAGGTCGCCAGGGGCCACGGCCGCCAGCGCCCCACCAAAGACAAAGATGCCTTCGGAGGTCGCCGGGTCGCCATCGGCCTGACCATCCCGCTCTTGCAGGAAAAAGCCGCTGAACTGGCCTGTGCCCTGGTAAGAACCAACGACCACCGCTTCGACGACTACCGTCGTACCAAAGATGGGCGTGGTCAGGCCGTCACCCTGGATGAAGTGAATGGGCACGGCCGTATCACCACACGCACCAAACACCGGCGCCGGGCCAACGGTAAAGCTGAACTGGTAATCGGCCAGCATATTCAGACCGCCGCCATTGGAGACCTGGTCCGCCAGCACTGTCACATGGCAAATGTCGCCGGTCACAAACGGGTTGTCCGGTGTGATGGTGTAACTGTCGGCCGGGCCACCGGGGGCGCTGCTGGCCGAGACCACGCCGCTGAGGCTGCACTGAATGGCATACCACACGGCCGTGACCGTCACCGGCTCGTTAAACTGGATGGTGATCACCGTGTTCGTCAGTACATTGGTGGCGTTATTTGTCGGAACTGTGCCTACGACCACCGGAGCGTCTACAAACAAATGCAGGTCACTGACGCTGCGCGGCTTCACCTGGTACGTGGTCTGGAACTGGGTGCTAAAGCCGGTGACGCCGAGCATATCCCCGTTCTGGATGCCCAGGTTACACAGGTTAATGCCGGTAGCCGACTCAATGCGCACTGTAGCCGCACCGCTGCCGTCATCCAGGGTAATGCTGTAGGCGCTGCCACAGGAAGTAGGCATACCGCCGACGACACCTTCCATCTCAATCAGCCAGCCTTCGCTGCTGCCGCTGGCTACCTGACCGGTGGTGTAGCTGATAGGTTCCACCGGCGGCCCGGCCGAAACCAACTCAAAGTAATAGAGCGGCGTCACCATTTGCTCCTGGTTGTTGAAGCTGCCGCGTGTGGCCACCATGCGCACTGTATCCCCCAGTGAGATGGGGGGATCGGCAATGAAAAAGGCAGCAATACCCCCGCTGGCATCCTGGAAGGCCCATTCGGGCGCGTTGTTCCAGGTGTTGTTAGTGGCAATCACCTGCCCTTCCAGGCCAAACACTTGGCCGTTGCTGCCGGCGCGGGCATCGGCAATGGGCACAGAGATAAAGTTGACGGTCAGCACGCCGGTTTCGGTGGGATCATAGGGAATACCGTTGAGGCTGGCGTAAGTCCAGGCCGCGTGCGGGTTGCCTGCGCCCCAGTTGCCATCATACCGGGTGGTATAGGAGAAAACGCCGGGCACGGTTGGGGTGATGACCCCCACAAACTCATCATTATTACCAGCCTGCGTGTTGAAGTTCATGGGGAACCAATCCCAATTAGCGGGAGTGGCTTCTGTACCATAACCAACTTCTGCTTTCAGGCCACGCCCTTCCCCGGCGGGGTCGGTCACATTGTTAATGTAAAGCTGCCCATAGATATTCTCGGTCGCCACCCCCATATCGGTCGTGGTGGTAAGCGGCCACTGCAAATTAGCCCAACCCACCAATACATGGCGGTAATTATCAGCGGTAGCATTGCCACTGACAGTCAGTGAGCGGTTATTGGTGTTCAGCCAATCCCACTGCGGTGGGCCACTGGGCACGGTGTCGGTGTAAACAATGTATTTGTAGCCGTAATCACCGGCGGTCAGACCGGGCACGGTGACGCTGAAAACGGCAAATGCGCCGTCGGCAGTTAAGGGGGTACTGGCCGGATTCCAGCCATTAAAATCACCCGCCAGGTAAACGGCTTCGCCAGACTGCACCACATCTTCCAGGTCATGGTACACAAAGGTGATGTCGCCATTGAGGGATTCGGTACTGAAGGTGAAGGGGTAGTTGACGGTGAGGGTGAGGCCGTCGCTGTCACTCACCTCGTCGGCCAGGACGGTGACGGTGCATTGCTCGTCATAGGCAAAGGATGAGGCCGGGGTGATGGTGTAAGAAACGGCCGGGCTGGCCGGGGCCGTGGTGCCGGTGATGGGGCCGCTGGTGGTACAGGCCAGGTCAAACCAGTCAGTCGTCAACGTCACCGCTTCGCTGAAGGTGATGGTGATGGTAGCCGCCAACGGCACGTTCGTCGCCCCATCGGCCGGATCGGTTTCCACAACAAAAGGTTCGCCAGCGCAACTGTAAGTGGTTGAACTGGTATTGCGCGGGGTGGGTACCCCAGCGGTGAAGTCAGTGGCATTATCGTCGGCGTCGGTGCAACCGTTGTCGTTACGAATGACGGCCGTTGTATTACTTGGTGCTGGTGTTGGCCCACTGCCCTCAAAACAGTTGGCAGTTGCCCCAAAACCCACAAAATCAATAACCGTCGGCCCAAGTGGACATGCCCCAGCTAGAGGGGTGTTGTTATCCACCAACGCCACTTTGCCCGCAGTTGCTGCCATGGCAATTGTGCCGGTAATATCAGGAGTAGGGAGTGGGGTTATGCCGCCCGCCCCCTGCGCTTGCTGTATCAGGAAATACTGTCCTGGCTCGATTGAGCCGCTTAAGGCTGTCACCTGCCAGGTTGTGCCTGTAGACGAAGCGTACTGCACCGACCACCCCGTCAGGTCAATGGTAGAAGGGCCGCTGTTAAAGAGTTCCATGAAGTCATGGGTATAGGTAGCGCCAGCGTTACCGCCGCCACCGTAGACCTGGCTGAGGCGCAGGTCGTTGGCCAGGGGGGTGCGCACGGCCGTACCCTGATTATCCGATGTGGTGGCGGCAAAGGTCACGGCCGTCATCACCGCAAACAACGAAAAAAAGACAATCAGAAATAGAAACAACTTTCTGTGCATGTTGTACCTCCTTCGTACAAATTGGCGTAAATGGCCAACAATTTTTCCGCGAAACGCCGCAACGTTCCTGGAAATTCGCAACGGATCAATTGGGACAAGATTTTAAGAGGCGTTGGTAAGGTTCCATCCTATGGAGGGCTTGCAAAAACATTCAAGGGCACACTCCTAATCATACCAAGTTGTGAGCAAAAGGCACAAAGATGACTGAACAATTGGTGGCCCCTAAAGCGTTGCTACGGGCTGCCTCCTTGTGGCAGGAGTTGGCAAAAATCAGGGCGCCGATAGAAGGCCAAATCATCTATTGCGCAAATAGAACATTTGTACTATTATCGTAACCGGGCGCAGGAAAGGAGAGCTTATGGACGGATCAGAATTGATAGTGGCATTGTTTGCTCTGGTATTCCTGGCCTTTTGCCTGACGGCTATCGCCGTTATTGCGATGAGCAAGGATAAAGATGAGGTGGCTGACAAGAGCGTTTCTGCCTTGCGTCAGCTTAAATCTGAGTATTTGCGGCCAACAGCCAGATTGGAAAAACCAGATTCCACGAATGATGATGAAGAAGATGAGGCGCTCTTGTAAACAAAAAGCCAACGGCCGTTACCCGTTGGCTTTTCATACCATATTTCACCGGCAACCAGCATGGTTACTCCTCAATTTTTGGCGCATTTTCACCGGTTGCGGGCAGCGGTTTGTGTCCACTCAGTGAGCGCTTCAAGGATTCCTCGGCATCTTCTGCCAGTGTTGTGTGCAACACTTTGCCCTCATACTGCCGCAGTGCCGCCAACGCCACATCCGCCTGCGCCGAACGCACAACAATAAACAGAGCCGATGTACCCGGCTGGATAGATTCGCTGACATCTTTGATGAAATTGTTGTCAACACCCCGATTCATCATCGCGCCTACCGCACCACCGGCTAAACCACCCACCAGCATCATGCCAATTGGCCCGCCAAATACCGCTCCCACAAACAGGCCAATCAGGCCACCGGCGGTTATACCTTCTTTCGTGGTCTGATCAACGGCATTGCGGGCATGAACCTCACCTGCCGCATCTTTACGCACCACTACCGTATCTTCCAGACGCATATATCCTTGATGCTGGACGCTCTTGATGCTGTTTAACACTTCATCTGCCTTTTCTTCAGTCTCAAAGGCAATCACGATCATTTCTCTGCTCATCGGTTAATCCTCCAACTTTGTCGCTCTCATCCCCCATCCAGTAATAAAGTACATTGTACACCGTTTGTCATGGGGTACAAGATAGCGAATGGTGTATGGTGTATCAAAAAACGAGGCAATGCCATACACAATAAACTCCGAAAGGGCCAACCTCAGACTGATTCCTGGAAGGCTGCCAGATGGTCACGGATATGCCAGAAGCTGTTGCCGGCGATATTCAGCCACACCGGCTGCTCAGGAAACCAGTCAAGGCGGCCCGGTTCTAGCAAATCTTCCTCGATCATGGTAGCGACAACGGCCGTCAACCTCTCACCCGCCTGCCGATACGCCGCCATTATCGCCGCGGCGGGCATATCCTTGTGGGCGGCAAAAATATGATCGTTTAGCCGGTTCATGATGGCCTCGTCCTCCACTTCATTTCCGGTCAATTCATAGCCCGGCTGATAGCGGGTCACCAGTTCGCCATTGATGGTCTTTTCCAGCCAACCCGCTGCCAGATTCATCCAGGCCGTAATGTGGGCAAGGGTATCTTTCACCGACCAATCGCCACCAGGGCCAGGATCGGCCATCTCTGTCTCGGTCAGCGTCGCCAGAAACTCCTCCATCTCTTCATTGGCTTTACTCATTTCTCCCAACAGTTCAAACTTGTTCATCTTTTGCTCCTTTGTTAGTCCGTTCGTAGTAGGCGATTTATCGCCTCAAGAGGGCACTAAAGTGCCTACTACGAACAATTTTCATGCCGCCGTCCAGCCGCCATCAATGGTCACGGCCGTACCCGTGACAAAGCTACTGGCTGGACTGGCTAAAAATAAAACGGCCGGACGAATTTCGTGCCTCTCCGCCCAGCGCTGCATGGGCACTACCCGGTTAATGAAGGCGTCGCCCTGGGCGTTGCCGATGAGCGGCGCGTTGAGTTCGGTGGCAAAGGGGCCGGGGCAAAGGGCATTGACGGTGATGCCGGTTTGCGCCAGTTCCAACGCCAGCGCCCGCGTCAACTGCAAGACGGCCCCTTTGGAGGTGCAATAGTTGACCCGGTTTTCCAGCCCCACCAGACTGAGCGCCGAACCCATGTTGATGATACGGCCGTAGCCCGCCGCTTTCATGATCGGTACCACCGCCCGGCACATAAAAAAGACGCCGTCTACATTCACGCTCTGCACCCGCCGCCAGTTTTCGTCGGAAATCTCGGTGATGGGTTGGCGGATGTTGATACCGGCATTGTTGATGAGGATGTCAATGCGGTCAAAGCGGTCATGCACCTCCATGACAAAGCGATCCACGGCCGTCGAATCCGTCACGTCCAGCGGCAAACCGATAGCTTTAATCCCTGTTTTATCCGCCACCTCCGCCGCTGCCTGCACTACGTCCGCTTCGGTACGCGCCGCCAGGACGATGTGCGCGCCCGCTTCCGCCAGCGCCAATGCCATTTCCAGCCCCAACCCCTTCGAGCCGCCGGTGATGACGGCCGTTTGCCCTGTAAGATTAAATACTTTCATTTAGTTTCCAATACCAGCCTTTAACTTGCGAATTCTTTTCCTGCATGTTCAAGTGCCATTTCGTATTGAGTTCGATCAAATTCAAACGGTCCAAACAAGTCATATTTCCAGGAATCTTTCCGGTGTGGTTGGCTGAAATCTTTCCAGACTATCATCTCTTCCATGATGATGATTTTTACAAGCAAAGGCCAACAAACTGAGGTTCTACATCTACCACACACCAAAACTGCTGTCTTTCCATCAATGTCGTGATAGTCATCATAATTAGGATCAGGATCACCAAAGAAATGGCGGGATGGAGGTAAAACAAGATGTGGTTGAAGCCCCATATAACTACCAGCAATATTTGGATGACCTTCAGTTTCAGCAAACGGCATTTCATGATCTCTCAACACGACGATAAAGTCTTTTTCATTGATGAAAATCTCGATTTCTGGATATTTGTGCTTGTCTTTGATTTTGAACTCGATCTTATCCATAATTTATCCACCTACCTTGCCCCCATCACTAATTTCAAGACCGGCCAGATTCTCTAGTGCTTTGACCAGCGCATGATTGCCTTCTGCGCCTAAGCCTTGCTGCTGCAAAGTGCGGTAGAGGTTGAAGACGGTGCTGGTAGTCAGCGCGGGCACACCGAGCGCATCGGCCGTATCCAGCACCAACCGCAAATCTTTTTGTTGCAAATCAATGGTGAAACCGGGTCGCCAGTCACGCTGAATGACCTGTGGGCCACGATTGGCGAGCATCCAACTGCCGGCGGCACCACCGGACACGGCCGTCAACACCTTCGCCAAATCCAGCCCACCCGCCTGGGCAAACAGGAGGGCTTCGCTGATGCCGAGCATCGTCACCACCACCAAAATCTGGTTGACCAACTTCACCGTCTGCCCCGCGCCCGTTGGCCCCACGTGGGTGATGGTTTTGCCCATGGCCTGAAAGATGGGTAGGGCGCGGCTGAACTGGGCTTCGTCGCCGCCAACCATGATGGAGAGTGTGCCTTTGGCTGCGCCTTCGCTGCCGCCGCTGACCGGCGCGTCCAGCAGGTGAGCCCCTTTCTGCGCCAGAATCCCGGCGAACCGCTGCGTGGCCTGTGGGCTGATGGTGCTGCAATCAATCACCAGATTGCCCGCCGCCGCGCCATAAATGATGCCGTTTTCATGCAGGAGCACCGCTTCCACATCCGGCGTGTCGCTGACGCAGGTGATGATGATGTCGCAGTGGGCGGCCACATCGGCCGGGCTGCTGGCCGCCGTTGCCCCTTCGGCTACCAATTGTTCTGTCTTGCTGTGTGTCCGGTTCCAGACGCGCAAGGGAAATCCGGCCTTGAGCAAATTGCGCGCCATCCCTTGCCCCATGATGCCCAGACCGATAAAGCCGATTTTTTCTTGCATGTGCTGTTTTCTCCTACTTATTTGGCGTAATCCGTGACCCGTTACCCGTAATCCGTTTGGAGATAAGTCACAGATTACGGTTTACGACTTACGGATAACGCAATTATCCCTCACCTGTTCTGTTTCCTCAAATGGGTATAATCATTCCACGCCCGGCCAATGGTGGAATCAAGATCATCGTGGTCAAGGTGAATCAAGCAAGGCAAACAGGTGGAGACAGAAATGCAAAAGAAAAAAGTGCTCAATGGCATCGAACGGGAAGAGCTACTGGATGTATTAAAAACCCGTTTTGAGAAAAACAGGGAGCGCCATGTGGGTCTTGAATGGGCTGACGTGCAGGCAAAGCTGGAAGCGCATCCTGGAAAGCTGTGGTCGCTGCATGAGATGGAGAGAACAGGCGGTGAACCGGATGTGGTGGGGTATGATGAAAAGACGGCCGTATACATTTTTGTTGATTGTGCCCCGGAAAGCCCGAAGGGCCGCCGCAGTCTGTGTTATGACCGGGAGGCATGGGAGGCGCGGAAGGAACATAAACCGGAGGGTAACGCGGTGGACACGGCCGTTGCCCTGGGCATTGAGCTCCTAACAGAAGAACAATACCGTGAGCTGCAGGAACGGGAAGCGTTCGACACTAAAACGTCTAGTTGGGTGAAAACACCGGCGGCGATTAGAAAACGTGGCGGCGCACTCTTTTGTGATCGTCGTTACGACCATGTATTCACGTATCACAATGGCGCGGAATCTTATTATGCCGCCAGGGGGTTTCGGGGTTTGTTGAGGGTTTAGCGTGTGATCCAACCTCCCGGAGCTTTTGAAGCTCCGGGAGGTTCGCCGCGTTTAGAGTCACGCATCACGGATTACGAATTACGGTTTTCTGAACGGTTTCTCTATAAGACGGCCGTCACATTGCCAACTCCCCCCCCATCCGGTAGAATTCCCCCAGATTATTTAACTTACACAACCCACTACCCGGCCCATCCAGGCCGGGTATTTTTATGCCGTAATCCGTAGGCCGTAACCCGTAACCCATAATCGGTTCACGGATTACGGTTCACGGATTACGGTTCACAAACGTATGACACAACAACTCAGAAACAACATTCGCAACATCGCCATCATCGCCCACGTGGATCACGGCAAGACCACCCTGGTAGACGGCATGTTGAAACAAACCAACGTCTTCCGCCAAAACCAGACCGTCAGCGAGCGCATCCTCGACTCCAACGACCTGGAGCGCGAGCGCGGCATCACCATCCTCGCCAAAAACACCAGTATCCTCTATGAAGGCATCACCATCAACCTGGTAGACACCCCCGGCCACGCCGATTTTGGCGGCGAGGTGGAACGCATTGTCAACATGGTAGATGGTGTGCTGCTGCTGGTGGACGCCGTGGAAGGCCCCATGCCCCAGACCCGCTTTGTGCTGCGCCAGGCCTTGCAGGCGGGCTGCCGGGTGATCGTGGTGGTCAACAAAATTGACCGCCCCGCCGCCCGCCCCGACTACGCCGTCAACGCCACCTTTGACCTCTTTGTAGACCTGGGCGCTTCCGAAGAACAGGCCGATTTCCAGGTGATCTATACACGGGCGCTGGAAGGGCGGGCCGGGTTTGCCCCGGATGTAATGGCGGATGATTTACGGCCGTTGTTCAACACCATTGTCAACTACCTGCCCCCGCCCATGGTAGACCCCGACGGGCCAACCCAACTACTCATCACTACCCTGGAATACAGCAGCTACGTGGGCAAAATTGCCATTGGCCGCCTCACCAGCGGCACCCTGCGCGCCGGGCAGCCCATCATGCACATCACCGCCGAAGGCGAAATGAAACCGGGCAAAGTCGCCAAGCTATACACCTACCGCGACCTGAAACGGCAGGAACAAAGCGAGGTCACAGCCGGGGATATTGCCGCCATTGCCGGCATTGCCGATGTAGGCATTGGGGACACCATTGCCGATATGAATGAGCCACTGCCGTTGCCCCCCATCAAAGTCGAAGAACCCACCGTGCGCATGACCTTCAGCATCAACGACAGCCCCTTTGCCGGGCGTGAGGGCAAATTTGTCACCAGCCGCCAGATTCGGGAGCGGCTGCAAAATGAACTGGAAAGCAATGTAGCCCTGCGGGTGCAAGAAACGGACAAAGCGGGCGAATTTGTGGTCTCCGGGCGCGGCGAACTGCACCTGGCCATCCTGATCGAGACCATGCGCCGCGAAGGGTACGAATTTGCCGTCAGCCGCCCGGAAGTGATCTTCCATGAGACTGATGACGGCCTGGCCGAACCCATCGAACACGTTTTCCTGGAAGTGCATCAAGATTACTGGGGGGCGGTGGCCGAAATGTTGGGGCGGCGGCGCGGCCGGGCCATCAATATGCAGTATGGCGACGACGGCACCGTCTACGCCGAATATCTGGTGCCTACACGCGGCATGTTGGGGCTGCGCCAGCCCTTCCTCACCGCCACACGCGGCACCGGCATCTTCAACACCCTCTTCCACGCCTACGAACCGTTCCAGGGCGAGATCGAACACAACGAACTGGCCTCGATGGTCTCATTGGAAACCGGCAAAGTCAGCGCCTATGCCTTGCAACATCTCACCTCACGCGGCGTCTTCTTCGTAGACCCCACCGAGGAAGTGTATGCCGGGCAGGTGGTGGGTGAACACATCCGCGACGACGAACTGGTGGTCAACGTCTGCCGCACCAAAAACCTGACCGGCCATCGCGCCGTGCCCAAAGCCATTGTGGACGCCTTGCCCGCCGCCACCAAATTCTCATTGGACGAAGCGATTGAATATCTGCACGAGGACGAACTACTGGAAGTGACCCCCACCTCCCTACGCGTCCGCAAAAGAGAGCTTCGCCACGCCGAGCGCCAAAAAGAAAGCAAACGCGCCAAATTCGCGGCCGTAGCCTGAATGGATTACAGAGGTGCGACGCACTTTTGAAGTGCGTCGCACCGGATTTTATGGGAATGCCAGCTCCAATGAATGGCACAAGCCGCGTGTCAGCCAGCCGGCGCTGGTGTCTGGGGCGTGGTTGAGGATGGTCATTTCTACGGCCGTGCCACCCCCATAACGTGGATAAAACAGCACCCGCGCATGGACGGAGGCAAAGGCCACCGGTAAATCATAAATCCAGCCAGAAGCCATCGCCCCAGCCGGGGCCGACCAGGCCGCAATCTGTCCGCCGGTGACATCATGCAGCGCATAAACGCCCGCCTGGGCACTGCCCCCCCCCTGGTGAAAGCTGAATTGAGTGCAAGCGTAATGGTCGGTGGGCACGGTCGTTGTCCATGTCCCCAACTCTGCCGATGGAATCACCAACACCTGCCCCACGCTGACGGTGCTATTTAACTGGTTGATTTGATCCAACGCTTCCATGGTGGTGTTATGGCGGCTGGCAATGCGGTAAAGGGTATCGTCTGGCTGGACGACGTAAACGGCGCTGCCGGTGGCATAAATAGATGGAGATACGACCGTGACCGCTGTTTGTGGAGCGCTCGTGACACTGCTCACTGATGAAGCACCACGCATCCCGGCTGCCCGTTGTCGCAGCGCCACTTCCCCATCATAAGCCAGGGACACGGCCACCAAAACCATCACCAATAGCCAGGCACAGCCAGCAGCCAGCCAGTGGGACGACTGCCAATCTGGTGATGGCCAATGAGCATGACGCCAGTAGGCAGCCCGCCACCCCCATTTTGTCCAGAAGGGAATGGGGTGGGAAGGGGTACGGTCGTGGCCCCTTTCTTGCCCCCTAACTTTAATAACTGCTTCTTTTTCTGGGAAAATAATGCCCCGTTCTTCGTTGTTCATTTCACCCCTATCTATCCGCGAAAATCCCCCCAATCCACGTCCATCCACGTTCTATTTCCAGGTGGGGGCAGTATAACAACCACAAGACAGAGCGTCGGCGAAAAAGGCGTGAAAGTTAAGCCCAAAAGACCTGACAGGTTTGGGAAACCTGTCAGGTCTGATTGGCTGAGACTAATAACCGGCGGGGTACTGAATTTCGATGGCGTGGCACGCCCCCTGCGTCAGCCAGCCGTAGGGCGTTCCCGGTGCGGGGTTCACGATCTCCATCTGAATGGGCGAACCGCCGCCATAACGGGGATAAAACACCACGCGCACATGGGCTGAAGGATGAGATAGCGGCAGCCCGTTAATCCAACCGGAATCTACCGCCCCTTCGCGGGCCGTCCAGGAAGCAATCTGTCCGCCGGTGACATCAACCAACACAAAAATGCCATCCATCGAACCACGATGCCGATCCCGCCCCTGCATAAAGTTAAACCGGGCACAACTACGGTCTACCTGCACGGTGGGATTGGTCTCAGTAGTAGCCGGGGTATTGGGCACATCCGGCAGCGAGGAGGGCACCTGCGACCAGTCGGTGGTGGGCGCGCTGGCAGCCGGGGCGTGAGGGGCTACATAGGGATTTTGTGTCCAGGGGGATGAGGGAGCGGTGTAACTGCCACCGGTACTCGACGGGATGGTCAAAACCTGCCCCACGTAAATGGTATTGGCGTTAGCGAGATTATTGGCCTGGGCTACGGCCGTGACCGTCGTGCCAAACCGCGTGGCAATGCGATACACCGTATCCCCCGGCCGCACCACATAGGTGACGCCGGAACCGGCCACCGGCTGCGTGATGGCCGGCGCGGCGGCCGCAGGCACAGACGCTGGTGATGTAGTCGTCACGGCCATAGCTGCTTCCGCTGCCGGCGCGGCGGTCACACTCGCGGCGCTGGTCTCGGCACCAGGGATATTGAGCAGTTGCCCGACCAAAATCAGATTAGGATTGGCAATCTGATTGGAGGCCACCAGATCAGACACGGTGGTGTTATAACGCCGGGCAATGCTAAACAGAGTGTCACCAGACTGTACCGTATAATTGTAGGCCGACGTAATCGAAACCACACCAACTACCAGCGCCAGGGCAACCAGCATGGCCGCCCCATGCGCCCTTCCAACTTGTGGTGTGGTCACCCGCGCATGCCACCAATAAGCCAATTTCCAACGGAGTTTGTTCCAGAGTGGAATGGATTGGGGTGATTTGGTGATTGTTTGGGGATCAGAAACTTTAATAATGGGGGGCGTTGATGACGAGGACATATCCTCAGGCACGCTGTTCATCTCAGACTTCCTCTTGGGAGCAAACGGTTCATTTGCCCACCGTATTCTTTCCTCTACGAATACTGCTGAGAGTCCAGACTGACATGAATAAAACGCCGCCAGTATAACATCCGGTCAAGAAGCAATGGGGGAAAAAGACGTGAAACTTTGGTGAAGAGGTTATTCGCGAAGGACGCGAAGAGCGCGAAGGTTTGGGAGATTGCCAATCTCCAATCTCATCGAATGGCTTGTTGCCAGGCAACTTGCACTTCAGTCTCAGGCAAATTGGCAGCCAGCAGGTAGCCTAGTAGAGCGCCGCATTCACGGCAAAATTGTTCGCTGTCGGGAGTGGTGATGGGAGAAACAGGGGGCCAGTCACGGCCGTACTCCCCCTCTCCTATCGCCAGCACCAGCACCACATCGTGCAACAACGCCTTCATCCCGGCCACATGCACATTCAGGTGACTTTCCGAATAAACCACGTAGCGGTTCACCAGCCGAAAGTTGGCCCGCTGCAAAGCAATAGTGAGCGCCGCCCACGCCTTGGGGTTCCAATGGTGAAAAGTGAAGATAAGACGGCCGTCTGTCCTTAAAACGCGCGCGCACTCCCCAAAAATCTGGCTCAATATCTCGGTATAGCGGCTTTCCCGATCCAACCGGTGGGGGTCAACGGCCGAAAGCTGTGCATCATATGCCCAATCCGCCGCGTCTGGCAGCAGCCAACGCAGCCAGACACGGAAAAAAGCGGCCAGATCGCTGTACTGAATACTGTCAAAATAAGGCGGATCTGTCACCACAAAGTCCACACACCCATCGGGCAGGGCTAAATGGGCCGATGACCCTTGCCGCAGCCAGAATTTGCGCTCATCGCCCGGTTGAATGTGGTCAAATTCCGCTACTTCTGTCCCCGCATCTTGCTCACCTTGAATGACTACAAAATCTTTGAGCTGTGGCCGGTCTTCCGACCGTGCCACTTCCACCCGTCGTTCGCGGGGAGCCTGTGCCCAGACACGGCCGTTCACCAGCCGCGTGTGAAACAGCCGTTGCAGCGTACCGGAGGCTTTGTCCGGGTGCAGAGGGTTGTTTTCTACGGCCGTGTGTGGAAACGAATAAGCATGATGGGAAAAGGTGTGCCGCACCGCGCCGGGCCGGCGCTGATTTTTGCCTTTGTAGCCGCACAACATCGAGTTAAATTCCAGCGACGTGGAAACCAGCAGCGCCAGATTCAGCCGCACGGCCGGGGCAAAATCCGACAGCAGCCGGATGGCCTGCGCCAGATAAAGTAATTGGCGACTGGAAAACAAATCCAGGTAATAGTTCACCCCATGCGCCGCCAACTGACGTGATTTCCGCCCCAGTTCCACCGCAAAATCAGACCGGGCAAAGGACAGTGCCGCCCGCCGCCGATCCGCCGCCGCCAGCGTCTCCCGGTCGGCGGCGTCTGGCGTTTTGAAGAAGAGGTCGCCACCGCCGCCGTTTTGCCCTACCACCACCAGCGGCACATACCGCTGCCAGTAGGGAATGTCCAAATCATCACTGACCGGCGAGCGACGGCCACGCCCCCAGGCATTACCCTTTTCTAGCAGCGGCAAAATGTCGGCCGCCGGTTGGCAATGGTGTGATTCAGTCCCGTGTACCACCGCCTGGCATTCTGGGCACAGCCGGGCGACTGAACCATCATTGCCTATGCGCAAGGTGAGCGAATCTACGACGATGACGGTACGGCCGTCTATCCATCGCCGCGCCCCGTAAATGACAAAACGCAACGGCGTCCGCTCGCCCGTTTCGGGATTTGTGGTAAGGAAAAACGGCGACAGTTCGGCCTGCATCGTCCCATAAAATTGGGCAAACGCCTCTTCTAATTCCGCCAATGGCACTTCGGTCAACGTGGCCCGCGCTTGCAGCACCGGGATGGGGTCTAAATCCGCGCCCAACACATTCGCCCCCAGGCGGATCGCTTCGTGCAGGGTGGTGCCACCGCCCATCATGGGGTCGAGAATGACCCGACCTTCCAGGCCGCCGGGCGCGTAATAATCTTGCACGGCCGTGTCCGTCACCAGCCCTTTCAAAATCAGGCGAAAGGTGCTGCCACAGCGCCGCGCCCACCATTTATGCAGATAGCTGTTGGGGCGGTAATAATGTTTGTTATACGCTTCCAATTTTGCCATCTGGCTGGCGAAGGTTTCGTCGAAGTAGGCGTCTATGGGGTACATGGGGGAGATTGAGAGAACCTGTCCTGAGCCTGCCGAAGGATTGGGCGATTAGAGATTGGCGGCGTGATCAATCTCTAATCGCCAATCTCCGATCTCTATTTCTGCGAGATATTGTTCAAATTCAGCCAATGTCGTAACCGTTAGTAAGGTAGGCATCATGGCTTCTAGTTGGGGGAAACCGACGGCGTATTGTTTTAGGTGTTTGCGCAACTGGGTCAGCCCAAAACTTTCGCCGTAGTAGCGGGCCATTTCGTGGGCGTGGCGGCGCACGGCCGTGACCACATCCGCCAGCCCCACATCCTCCCGGCGACGGCGGGCAAATATCCAGGGGTTGCCAATGGCCGCCCGGCCAATCATCACTGCGTCACAGCCGGTATGCGCCTTCATCCGGTCAATATCCGCCGGCGTTTGCACGTCGCCATTGCCGATGACGGGCACGGAAACCGTTTGTTTGAGGCGGGCAATGGCGTCCCAATCGGCACGGCCGTCATACTTTTGGATTTTGGTACGGCCGTGCAGGGCAATCAGCGCCACCCCGTTGTCTGCCATAATCCGGGCAATCTCCAGGTAATTTTGCTGCGTGGCGTCCCAGCCCAGGCGAATTTTGCCCGTCACCGGTACCGGCAGATGGGTCGAAAGCAGGCGAAACGTCTCCGCCACCAGTTCTGGCTGGGGCATCATGCCCACACCCGCACCCCGCCCGCTCACCTTGCGCGTAGAACAGCCCATATTCACGTCAATCACGTCCGGCCCCCAGGCCACAATGCGCTGCGCCGCTTGCAAAATGAGGCGGGCGTCATTGCCAAAAATCTGAAACACCATCGGCCGTTCGCCCGGCTGTTTATCCAGCCTCATGCGGAAACGCTCCGCCACCTGCCGCCCCAGCAGCGCCTCCACCGGCACAAATTCCGTGTAGTGCATGGCCGAGCCATAAGCCCGGCACAACGCCCGGTAAGGCACATCCGAATACCCGGCCATCGGCGACAGGATCACATCACCATACACCGGCACACGGCCCACGTGAAACAAAGGTTCTGGCGTCACCATCATTCCAGTACCGGTTCCAACGCCTCGTTGCCCGACTGCGCCCGGTTATCGGCGGCAATGAACTGCCCCTGCAAATGGCCGGTGACCATCAAGACCAACATCAACGCCCCATTCATCAGCCCCAAATAGATGAAATAACCGATGCACGGGATAAGCGCCACAATAAATGCCGGTAGCATCACCAGACTAACGGCCATGTACAAACCAAATAAGATGAGCACAATCAACAGATAATCAGTTGGTTGGGCGCGCACCAGCCGCCACATCTCACCAAATTGCAGGCAGGAACCAACCGAACTACGCCGGGCAATCTGGATGCCAAACATCGGCCAGACCGCATACACCAGCAAACTGTACGGCATGACACAGGCAAACATCAGGCCAAACAAGGCAAAAAACTCCGGCGGTGGCGGGGCGGATGAGGAAGAAAAGGCTTCAGGCTGATTTGCTGTCAAGAGGATCAGACCCACACTCATACAGCCGACCAACACAAAAACTGGCAGCATGAAAATAAAGATGGCTGCAAAAAAGCGTAGCCCATCGGTCAGCAAACGGCCAAAGTCATTCCAGTCGGGCAACGGCGAACCCGCATCGGCTTCAGGCTGGGCCATCGCTGCCGCCACATTGCGGGCTATCTGTATCTGGTAGCCAAAGATAGCAAAATTGGCAATGGGAATTGCCCCAATCACCGCTCCCAACAGTAGTTTCTTTGTCCATTGTTTATCTTCACTGATATAGCCAAATGCCTGTCCAATATCCATCACTGTCCTCCTAACAGAGACATCCGATTCCAGCCACGAATCGAATGTCTAGACCGCTACGTTTGTAATCGAAAATGGGAACGGCGGCAAATTGGGAAAGTGGGAACAGGCCACGAATGATACGAATGACACGAATTTATCTATTTTGAGATCGAGAGATTAGGAGATTGAGAGATTGGCGTCACTCAAATCCCCCAATCTCTCAATCTCATCCTTCTAGCTGTTCTTTGTGAATATGTTACCCCCGGCTGCCCACCCACGCCCAAAAGACGACGTTGGCCAGCATCATCACGGCCGTGACCACCTGATGTCCCACCCCTTCATTTTTATGCGACAGCAGATATTGGGCCGCGAACGCGCCGGCCCATCCACCCCAGAAGGACAACAAATAAAGCGCCCACGCCGCGATACCCGTCACGTTCACCGCCGCTGCCCGTTTGTCGTAGCCATAGACTACAAAACTGAGGGCGCTCACCCCCACCAAACTGGCAAAAATCCAGTTAGTGCGTAGGCTGCCAATCAGGGGCGGCGGCCAATTGTTCAGGGTGGCGTACACGGCCGTGCCCCACACCAACACCCCCACCGCCAATGACCCCCATTGCAAAAGCAACGACCGCCCGGTGGACGGCCGTCCCATAAAGAGAAAAAAGAACGCCAGAATAATCCAGCTCAAACAAAGCGCACTCCAGACTGTCATCCAATCTCCAATCTCCAATCTCCTCTCCTACCCCCGCAAGTTTACCAATGATCTTGACAATCACGGCCGTATCTCGGAAAATGTAATCGCTTACATTTGTGACTTTCAAGATGAATGCAACCACCATCCACCCCACCATCGCCGACGTGGCCCGGCAGGCCGGCGTCTCCACCGCCACCGTCAGCCGGGTCATCAACAAGAGCGGCAACGTGACGGCCGATACCATCGTCCGCGTCCAGGCGGCCATTGCCTCTCTGGACTATGCACCCCACAGCGGCGCGCGCATCCTGGCCAGCCGCCGCGCCCGCACCATTGGTCTGATTACGCCCACCATCAGCGACCTATTTTTCACCGACCTGTTGCGCGGTATCGAGCAAACCGTCTACGAAAACGATTACACGCTGCTGGTACACGCCACACACGGACGGCCGTATGACGACATCATCCCCACCCTTCCCCTCAGCCACCACAACACGGACGGTCTCATCATCTTCACCAACAGCGTAGACGATGCCCATCTGCAAAAACTGCACAAGCGCCATTTCCCGCTGGTGCTGCTACACCGCTCCCCACCCGCCGGTACAGACATCCCCTGTGTGACCTTTGAAAACAAAGATGGCGCGCGGCAGATGACGGCGCATCTCATCGCCTGCGGCTACCGGCGTATCGCCTTTGTGGCCGGGCCAGCCGGGAATGAGGATGCGTATGGGCGAGAGCAGGGGTACCGGGAGGCACTGGCAGCGCATGGGCTGGTGGTGGACCCGGCGTTGATTGTGCCGGGGGATTTTAACGCGGTGGTGGCGGGTACGGCCGTGACCCACCTCCTCCACTCCCAGCCCACCATAGATGCCATCTTCGCTGCCGACGACGAATCGGCGCGGGGCGCACTGGCGGCCATCCGGCAAAGCGGGCGGCGCATGCCCCAGGACATCGCCCTGGCTGGTTTTGACGACTCGCTGCTTTCTCAATATCTCAACCCACCATTGACAACTGTGCGCGCCCCCATCGAAGCCGCCGGACGCGCCGCCACCGCCCAACTCATCCAGCTTATTCACACCGGCCATGCCGACCCCCTCACCCTACTGCCCACTGAACTGGTGATCCGGGAGTCGTGTGGCTGGGTTTTAGTAAACAGTGAGCAGTAGGCAGTGAGCAGACTGCTTACTGCCCACTGCTCACTGCTCACACCAAACACGGAGTATTACCATGAAAGTAACTGTGATCGGGGGTGGCAGCAGCTATACCCCGGAACTCATTAACGGCTTTTTGGAACGCTTTGACAGCTTTCCCTTGACTGAACTGTGGCTGATGGATATTCTGCCAGAGCGGTTGGAAATTGTGGGCAAATTTGCGCAGCGCATGGTCGAGGCTCAGGGTGCGCCTTTCGCCGTTTACCTGACCACCGACCAGCGCGAAGCAGTCAAGAACGCCCAATACGTCACCACCCAACTGCGCGTGGGCTGGATGGCCGCCCGCCGCGAGGACGAATACCTGGGGCGGCGGCATGGGCTCATCGGCCAGGAGACAACGGGCGTGGGCGGCATGGCCAAGGCGCTGCGCACCATTCCCATCATCCTCAACATCGCCCAGGATATGCGCGAACTGGCGGCGCCGGGCGCGCTGCTGGTGAACTTCACCAACCCCGCCGGGCTGGTAACAGAAGCGCTGGCCCGTTATGCCCCGGATATAACGGCCGTCGGCGTCTGCAACGCACCCATCGGCGCCCAATTAAACTTGCTCAAGAGCATCAACGAGGCCGAACATCTACCCCAGCCTATCACGGCCGGCCACACCCGACTAAATACATTAGGGCTAAATCACCTCACCTGGCATCGCGGCTTCACCATTGATGGTGAAGATGTCTGGCCGCGCCTCATCGAAATGACACTCAAGCAACTACGCACCGCCGAACACCCGGCCTGGTCGCCAGAACTGGTGGAATCATTGCAAATGATTCCTAATTATTACCTGCAATACTTCTATTACACCGGCAAGAAGCTGGCAGAGCAGGAAAAATGGCCGCCTTCCCGCGCCGAAGCCGTTATGGCCATTGAAGAAAAGTTGTTTGCCCAATATGCCGAACCGGACCGGACTACACCGCCGGAAGGTCTGATGGAGCGGGGCGGGGCATATTACTCCACCGTGGCCACGCAGCTTCTCAACGCCCATTACAACGATTTGCAGGAGACGCACGTGGTCAATGTGCCCCATCGCGGCGCGGTACCTGGCTGGCCGGCCGATTGGGTGCTGGAAATGCCTTGTATGGTGGGGCAAGATGGCATTGTGCCCTTGGCGGCCGAACCGTTACCGCCCGCCTGCTTCGGTCTGGTCAGCGCCGTGAAACAGTATGAACTATTGACGGTGGAAGCGGCCGTACACGGCGACCGCAATGCGGCGTACCAGGCATTGCTCGCCCACCCCCTCGGCCCCGCCGCCGACCAGGTACACGCGGTACTGGATGATTTGCTCGAAACACACAAGGCATATTTGCCACAATTTTGGCGTTAGCGTTTGTAGTAACCGCTTCAGCTGGTTCCCTTGTTTCGGCTAAAGCCGTTATTACGAACTCATCAGAACTAGAGGAACGATGAATGCAAACCCTTATCTGAAAAAACTTGGTTTGACCGACGCTGACCGGGCGGTGATTTTGCACGCGGATGATATTGGCATGTGCCAGGCAGGGCTGGCGGCGTATGCGGAGATCGTCCAATTTTGCGTCCTCTCATCGGCGGCAGTGATGGTACCGTGCCCCTGGTTTCCGGCCACGGCCGTACTCTACCACACGCTCCAGGCCAGCCACCCCAACCTGGACATGGGCGTCCACGTGACGCTGACCAGCGAGATGGAGGGGCTTCGCTGGGGACCTATTTCCACCCGCGACGAAACCTCCGGTTTGCTCGATGCCGAGGGCTACTTTCCCCGGCAAACGGCGCCGGTGCAGACGCACGGCTGTGCCGCCGCCGTCTTGGCCGAAATGGAAGCCCAATTACAACGCGCCCTGGCTGCCGGGATTGATGTGACCCATCTGGATTCACACATGGGCAGCATCTTCCACCCCCCATTCATGCCCCTTTACATCGAGTTGGCGCAACGATACCGTATCCCGGCGCTGGCATTCCGCTGGCAGGCCCGCGATTTGCAGGCGTGGGGGATGGATGAGGCCACGGCCGTGCAGTTTGCCAATTGGGCACAAAACCTGGAAGCCAGCGGTTTTCCCCTGCTAGACAGCATCTACATGATGCCTCTGGATTCACACGAAAACCGGCTGGAAGTGGCCCGGCAGTGGCTTACCGACCTGCAACCCGGCATCCACTACTTCCTCATCCATCCGGCGCAGGATACACCCGAACTGCGCGCCCTGGCTCCAGACTGGCGGGCGCGGGCAGCTGATTACCAGCTATTCGTGGATGAAGCCTGGCGGCAGGCGGTGGCCGAATCTGGCGTTCGGGTGATTGGCTGGCGTGAGGTTCGGGATGTGATGCGAAGATGAGCCAATACTTTTTAGGCATAGACACCGGGGCGACAAAAAGCCATGCGTTGATTGCAGACGAACACGGCCGTATCCGCGGTTTTGGCGAGAGTGGCCCCGGCAATTGGGAAGTGGTCGGCTGGGACGGGATGCAGGCTGTACTTGCTGAGATTATCGAGCAGGCCATTAGGCAAGCCGGTATTGAGCGAACGCAGATTGTAGGCGCTGGTTTGGGACTGGCCGGGTTTGACTGGCCGGAAGACCGCTCTCCCCACGAGGAGATAATTGGGCAGCTTTTGCCTAACGTGCCTTTTGCCCTGGTGAATGACGCCTTTCTCGGGTTACCCGCCGGGACGGATGCCGGTTGGGGGGTGGTCGTGAGCGCAGGTACCAGTTGCAACGCTACCGGGCGCAACCCACAGGGGCAAATGGGCCGCATGGCCGGCTCCAGCCGCTTTGGCGAATATGCCGCGTCAGGCGAACTGGTGCTGTTTGCCTTACAAGCGGTCTCCCGCGCCTGGAGCCGACGGGGGCCAGAGACGGCGTTGGGGGCGGCATTTTGCACGGCCGTGGGCGCAGCCGATGTCTCCGATTTACTGGCGGGGTTGATGCGCGGCCGTTACCACATCCACGCCGAAAAAGCGCCGGTTGTATTTGCCAGCGCCGCGCAAGGTGACACAGTAGCGCGGGAACTGGTGCGCTGGGCCGGGCACAGCCTGGGCGACCTGGCCTGTGGCGTCATTCGCCAGCTAGAGATCGCCGACCTGGCCTTTGACGTGGTGCTGGCGGGCAGCTTCTACAAAGGCAGCCCGCTCATCCAGGAAACGATGGCCGAGACGATCCACACCCTGGCTCCCCGTGCCCGGCTGGTACACCTGAATGCACCGCCGGTTATTGGCGCGGTGCTGTTGGGCATGGAGCAGGTGGGGGCGGCCACGGCCGTTGTCCGGCGTGTGTTGATTGATGAGATGAAATGGCGTAATCCGTAAGCCGTGACCCGTAATCCGAAGCCCGAAGCCCGATAACTGATTACCTGAGAGCTATGAATAAAGTAACCTCCCTTCTGATGCTCGTCGTGTTAACGGCCGTAAGCTGCCAGCAGCCGGCAGCGACGCCCACATCAACTGGCGAACCGACGGCTACACCTTTGCCGCCGACGCCCACGCCACCGCCTTTGGGGGCGGGGATGCGTTATTCCCGTTATGGCCCCTGGTATGACCCTGGCCCGGCGTATTGGGCCGGGGTGGCGCAGCAGATGGCCGGTTATTTTCCCGGCGCGGTGTCCCAGGCGGTCTGGATTGTGGGCACGGCGGGTGGGCAGGGCACAGCCCTCAACTTTCCCGGTCAGACAGATAAGCCGTACATCTACTTCACCTCACCGGACAAAAATGAAGAAGTGTTGACGCTGTTTGATGAAATGGGGGGCAGGTGTGGCTGCAAGTAGAACCGGGTCATGCCGATGTGGAAGAGTTGATTCACATTTTATTGGAGCGGTACGGCCGTCACCCCAGCGTGGTGGGCATTGGCATAGATGTGGAGTGGTACGGCTCGGTGGCAACGGCCGAGGGGACGCCGGTAACGGACGAGGTGGCGCAGCAGTGGGTGGCGGCGGCCCGTTCACATGGGGAACAGTATCGCATCTTCCTCAAACACTGGGTAGATTTCACCGTGCTGGACATGTTCCCCCCGGAACGGCAAAAGTAAAACGATTTGACAAATCGTTTTACAAGATTCTTGCCTGCATATACCTGACCTGATACTATTGGCGCATCGCACTGGTTGCCACATAGCAGTCACTCAATCACAAAAGAATCTTTTACGGGCATGAACCGCTGTTAAGCAGTTCATATCAAGTTCGTCGTAACGGCTTTAGCCGGAACCCGCTGAAGCGGTTACGACGAACATAGTGGGAGGGCAAGATGATGCGCGTTTACTGGCGGCTGGCAGCTTTTGTCTGGACGCTGGGCCTGGGGTTGGGGATGGTCACGCTGGCGCTGAGTTCAGCCGAAGCGGCCGTACTCTTCTCCCCTCTCCTGGCTCAATCTGTTGAGCGTAATCCGTATGCCGTGAGCCGTGAGCCGATGGATCACATCGTCATCAACGAAGTGCGCGTGGACCAGACCGGCACGGACAATGACGAGTATTTTGAACTGGCGGGAGCGCCGGGGGCGAGTCTGGCCGGTCTCACCTAATCTGGTCATTGGGGATGGGAGTGCCGCTCAGGGCAGCGGCGTCATTGAGGCCGTTGTACCATTGGCCGGGAATATGCCGGCGCGGGGTTATTTCCTGGTGGTGGAACCCACCTTTAGCCTGACCAATACCGCCGATCTAACCACCAATCTCAACTTTGAGAACACCGATAACGTCACCCATCTGCTCGTCAGCGACTTTAGCGGCAGCAATGGGCAAGACCTGGATATGGACGATGATGGGGTGCTGGACATCACCCCCTGGACGGCCGTCCACGACCTGATCGCCCTCATCCGCGAAGAAAACCCACCCACCACCACCGAATACCACTACGGCCCGCCCACGGTGGGGCCAGGTGGCAGCAATTGGCCCGGCCACGCCTTCCGCTGCCCGGAACAGTGGGAGATGGGCGCTTTCAACGCCGGAGTGAACGATACACCCGGCGCAGCCAACGTCTGCCCCATCGCCGACCTGAGCCTGGACAAAAGTGGCCCCACGTTCACGCAGGCAGGCGGCGTCATTCAGTACACCCTGAGTTATGCCAATGTGGGCACGGCCGTGGCCGCCACTATCACCCTCAGTGACACCCTGCCCGATGGTCTCACCTACCTGAGCGACAGCAGCGGCCTGCCCTGCACCGGCTGTATGCCCGGCAGCGACCAGATGGTTTGGGAATTGGATAGTCTGACCCCTGGCGACAGCGGCAATTTTGTCCTCACCGCCCTGGTGAGCGACACGGTTCCTTATGGCACAGTGCTAACGAACACGGCCGTCATCACCACCACCAGCCCGGAGAATAACCAGAACAATAACCAGGCACAGTGGGCCACCACCGTCAGCCCACTTGACCTGGTGGTGACGGCCACTGGTCCCGCCGTCAACTTTGCCGGGGAGCCGCTGGTCTACACCATCACCGTGCAAACCACCGGCATTGCCACCGCCACCCAGGTGGTACTGACCGACGTGATCCCGCTGGCAACAAGCTATGTGGCCGATTCCGCCCCCTGGCCGGTGACGATTGCCGGGCAAACCCTTGTCTGGGAAGTGGGCGATCTGCCGCCCGGTCTGCAAACCAGCTTTCAGTTGACGGTCACGGCCGTACCCTCCATCCCCAATGGCACGATGGCGACCAATCTGCTTACGGCCGTGACCAGCGCCCCCGGTGATGACCCGGCCAACAACAGCGCCCAGACCAGCACCACCTTTTACACCCTCGTCCCTATTGCCCAGGCCCGCGCCGGTAATAACGGCGAACTGTTTGGCATTGAAGGGCAGATCATTTACACGCCGGGCACATACCACCCCAACGGCTGGGGGCTGCAAGATAGCAGCGGCGGTATTGCCGTCTTTTACACGCCGCCGCCCCTGCTGCAATTGGGTGATACGGTGCGCCTGGTGGCTACACGCGGCAGTTTTCAAAATGAAGAGCAACTCAACGCACCCGTTCATTACTTTGCCAACCTGGGGCCTGAGCCAGAAGTCTTGCCGCTGCCCTTCAGCACCGGGCAAATTGCCGACGGCAGCAGCGAGGGCTGGCTGGCGATTATCAGCGGCACGGTGTCTGGCCTGTATTGCCCCACGCAGTTTTATCTGGATGATGGCACGGGGGCGGCGCTGGTTTACGTGGACGTGGACACGGGCATTGATGTGTGTGGCGGCGGGCTGCGCAATGACATGACGGCCGTTGTCACCGGTTACAGCACCCAATTCCAAAACGAATACGAGATCAAACCACGCCGCCCGGCGGATGTGCAATTTGTGGGAAATGCGCCCAGCCTGAGCAAAGCCGCGCCGGTATTGGTGGGGCCAGGCCAGTTATTCACCTATACCCTCACTGTCTATAACAACCTGGGCTACACCCTGACCAATGTAGTCATTACGGATGCTGTGCCCGCGCTGGCCGATTTTGCCTATGCCCTGGACGGTGGCAGTTATACGGCAGGCATTGTCTCCTGGACACGGCCGTCCCTGCCCCACCAGAGCAGTGTTACCGTTCGTTTTGCCGTGAATGCGCCGCCGGACACGGCCGTCATTGAAAACCGCGCTTACGCTATCACTGCCGCCAATTTTGTGACGCCCACCATTGGCCCGCCGGTATTCACAATGGTCATCAGCGGGCCGGTTGCCATCCACCACATTCAGGGGGCGCGGCACAGTTCGCTGCTGGCGGGCGAGGTGGTGACGGGGGTGCAGGGAGTGGTCACGGCCGTGTCCGGCACTGGCTTCTTCCTGCAAGACCCGCAACCGGACGACGATGAGGCCACGTCTGAAGGCATCTTTGTTTACACCGCCAGTGCCCCGTCTATCAACGTCGGCGATCTCATTTCCGTCACCGGCCTAGTGGAGGAATTCACCAGTGATGGCCTCGGTTCCGGTAATCTGTCTACGACCGAACTGCGGAACGTGAGCATTGACGTGCTGGCGGCCGACCAACCATTGCCCACGCCGGTAATTGTGGGGGTGAACGGCCGTGTGCCCCCCAACCAGATCATTGACAACGACACCAACGGCGATGTGAACCAGACGCCCCTGTTTGATCCAGACGAGGATGGCATTGACTTTTACGAAAGCCTGGAAGGGATGCTGGTGCAGGTGAACGGCGCGATGGTGGTGGGGACCACCTTCTTTAATGAAGTGATTGTGGTCGGCGATGATGGCGCAAATGGCGGCCTGTTCAGTTCGCGTGGTGCGTTGGTCGTCCGCGATGATGATTTTAACCCGGAGCGCATTTTTATTGATGATACCCTTGTGCCCGCCCCGACCAATTACCAGATAGGCGATGCCTTTACCGCACCGATTGCCGGTGTCTTGGATTACAGCTTTGGCAACTTCAAACTGCTCAATGTGAACCCACTGCCGCCGGTCGCACCTGGTGGGCTGGCAGCTGAAACCACAACGCTCAACAGCGCCGCCGACCGGCTGACCATCGCTACCTTTAACGTAGAAAACCTGAGCGCCCAGAGCGACCCGGCTCGCCTGGAGGCGCTGGCGGCCATTATCGTGGACAATTTGGGTGCGCCGGACATCCTGGCGCTGGTGGAGGTGCAAGACAACAATGGCGCAGCGGACAACGGTGTGGTGGACGCCAGCGAGACGTACCAACTGTTGCTGGGGGCTATTGTGGATGCCGGCGGACCGTTGTATGACTTCCGGGATATTGCGCCAGAGGATAACCAGGATGGCGGGCAATTGGGGGGTAATATCCGGGTGGGGTTCATCTTCCAACCGGGGCGGGTAACGTTTGTGGACAGGCCAGGGGGCACGGCCGTATCTCCCACCACCGTTTCATGGGGCAATCAGGGCGTGGAATTGAGCTACAGTCCGGGACGCATTGCGCCACAACATACCGCTTTCAACGATAGCCGCAAACCGCTGGCAGGCGAGTTCCTCTTCAACGGCTACAAGTTGATCCTGATTGCCAACCACTTCAATTCTAAAGGAGGGGATGGGCCGCTGTTCGGCCGTCACCAGCCGCCGCTGCTGGTAACGGAAGCAAAACGGCTGGCGCAGGCGCAGGTGGTGGCGGATTTTGTGCAGCAAATCCTTGACCTGGATGAGCAGGCGCACGTGGTGGTTTTGGGCGACTTAAACGACTTCCACTTCGCGCCGCCGCTGCTGGCGCTAGAAGAAAGTGGGCTAAATAATTTGATCACCTGGTTACCGGAAGCGGAGCGGTACACCTATATTTTCCAGGGGAATGCCCAGGTGTTGGATCACATATTGGTGAGCGAGGGGCTGGCGCAGTATACGGCCGTAGCTGCCGACATTGTGCACGTGAATACCGAATTTCGCCTGGATGCCCAGGCCAGCGACCACGATCCGGTCATTGCCCAGTTCACCATGCCACCATTACTCGCTGCCTTCAGCAGTAATTCGCCAGTGCGGTTGGGAGAATTGTCTACATTCAACAATCTATCGGTGGGGGCAACTTCGTTTGTGTGGGATTTTGGCGATGGTGTGGGAATGAGTACGGCCGTGAACCCCAGCTACACATACACAGCCGCAGGTGTCTATACCGTCACGCTTACTGCCAGCAACACTCTGAGCCGGGTGGTCTTTACGGCTACCCACATCGTCGGGCCACCCCATTCCCAGATCTACCTGCCACTGGTCATCAAACCGGTGACGGCCGTGACCCGTTATCCGTGAACCGTCATCCAAGTACCGATTACCGATTACCGATTACGGGTCACGGATTACTCTTCCACCACTAACTCCTGCGCTTTCTTTTCCAGGTATCCAGCCAGCAGCCGCAGCCGCTTCCACTGCTGGCGAAAAACGTAAATGATAGCCAGGGCACGCAGGTAACGAATGTCACAATCGGGCGCATTAGCCAACTCCTCAAAGACGGCCATAGCCGGGGCGTCCGTTCGCCGTGTTTTCATAAACTCTTCGGCTAACATTTTTAGCTCGACTTCTCGCTCTTTTTTTTGCTTGCGTGATTGCAACGCATTCCACTGGCTACCAAACACCTGCTCGCGCACCCGCTGCATCACCGCCAATAATTGGTCTGAGGTAAATGGCTTAATTAAATAATCGTGGACGCCCAGTTGCATGGCGGCATCCACCGTTTCCTGGCTACGTTCGGCCGAGAGGATGATGCAAACGATGTGGGGGCGATGCTGGCGAATGAGCTTAATGGCACGCAGCCCGTCCATTTCGGGCATATTCAAATCCATGAGAACCACGTGGGGGCTGTGTTGGCGCACCATTTCCAGGGCTTGACGGCCGTTCTCGGCCACTGCTACCACCCGGGCTTCCGGCACCAACGTCATCATCAACCGAGTGCTGCGGCGCGTTTCCATTACATCATCCGCGATCAAAACACGCATCAGTTCTGAGGGGTTGCCTGACCTGTTTGCGTTGTCTGACATGAAAAACCTCTTTCTCTCAAGCTGGGGCGAAACGTTGCAAAGGGCCGTTACCACACATCGGCTTAAATTATACACAAAACGATCAAACCGGATAGCAGATTGACCTTACCTTGTTGGTCACGCCATAATTGTTATACTAATCAGAAGAGTTGCCACCACTAACAATGATTAAACAATCATCGGAAGTGGCCGACAACAGGAGAGCATTTTGGCAAATTTGCGCAAGCCCATCATCATTTTGATGGCCGATGATGATTCCGAAGATTGTATGTTGGCGCAGGAAGCACTGGCGCATATTAACATGGAGCATGAGGTTCATACGGTACCCGATGGCGCGGCCCTGATGGATTATTTACACCGGCGCGGGCTGTATGAAACGTTCAAAGACAGGCCGTTGCCCGGTCTGATTTTGCTTGACCTGAATATGCCGCGCATGTCTGGATTTGATGCGCTGCAAAAAATTAAATCTGATCCGTTGTTGCGTCGCATTCCCACTGTCATTTTGACTTCGTCTGAAATGGAAAAAGATATTCAGCACAGTTATGACCTGGGCGCGAATTCCTTTGTCACGAAATCTGTCACTTTTAACAGCCTGGTGGATGTGGTAGAGGAAATTGGCAAGTATTGGTTGGAAGTTGTGCAACTCCCCCCGGAAACACCCCCCTCTCGTTCTTAAATGTTTGATGCACCCGGCCTCGTCCAGGTGTACCGAAGGTTCGTCCAGATTTATTATGCGGGTATGTACTTATTCTGTTTGTGCTTCTTGAAGGGGGAAATCGTTGTTATTCGTCATAGAAGTTTGGCGGAGGGGGAGGAAGACGTGAAAGGCACTGCCGGGACATTCGGTTTCGTCATAGCCCGCGCTTTCTACCCAGATACGGCCGTTATGCGCTTCCACAATTCCCCTGGCAATGGCTAAGCCAATGCCTGAACCGCCCCCCTTAAATGACGTTTTGCCCGATGAATGTTGATTGACCTTGCCCGTCTGGAAAAATTTCTCAAACACCAATTCCTGAACTTCTGGGGCAATGCCAATGCCGGTGTCAGACACAATGATCTCCACGCCGGTCACTTCACCGCTGCCGTTGCCAGAAGATTTATAGGTACGGCCGTCTACCCGAATAAAACCCCCATCCGGCGTATACTTCACCGCATTCATCAACAAATGCGTAAACAGCTTCTCCATCGCTTCCGCGTCCGCTTCCACGTCCGGCAAGCCGGGCATATCGGCTACGGTAATCACCAACTGACGGCCGGCCCACTCCCGCTCCAGGCGGCGCACCACCTGTTGCACCAGAAACCGCATATTCAGTGGCGACATGAACAAATCCAGCGCGCGGCTATCAATCTTAGCCACATCCAGAATGTTCTCCACCACCTCTTCCATACGCTGCACCCCGCGATGGATGCCCTCGGCCCACTTCAGGTACTCCCCATTTTGCTCGCCTCTGGCCTCTTCCAATATCATCTGATTATTGAAGTTCACAATGGTCAGCGGCGTGCGCAGTTCATGGGAGGCGATGGTAATAAAATCTGCCTTCGTTTTATCCAGCCGTTCCAACCGGGCATAGGCTGCCTGTAAAGCCTGGGTGCGTTCGGCCACCTTTTGCTCCAATTCCTGGTTAAACTGTTTCACTTCGCCATACAGCCGCGCATTTTCCAGGGCAATCACCACCTGGTCGGCCAACAGTTGGTAGGCAGGAATTTCCTCTTCGGCAAAGGCAGCTGACCGGTTGCTTTGCAAATCCAACACGCCCCAAAGCTGGTCGCCAATTTTCAGGGGCAATAATAGCTGCGACTGCGTACGCTGCGTGGCTTCGTCCGGTTTGAAGCGGTTATCTTGTAACACATTATCCACGCGCAGGGCACGGCCGTGCTGCATCACCCACCCCACCAACCCATTCCGCCCTGTCTGCATGGGCAGCGTGTTGGCATCAATGTTTACCCCGGACTGGGCTACGGCCGTCAACCCCTCCCCGGCCACATCCGGCAAAAACAACCCCACATAACATACCTGGTATTGCTGCCGGATTAGCGCCGCCACCTGCGGCATAAGCGCCTCTTGTTCCAAAATAGAAGTGATGCGCTGACCAACAGCAACGGCCGTGTGTAGTTGCAGCGTCAGCATTTGCAGCGCCTGCCGTTGGTCATGCTCCACAATCCGCAAAATGACCGTATGCCGGTAGGCGCGCACCCGCACCACATGCGCCAGCAAACCCGTAGCCATAGCCGCTAACGTCACCACCACAAAATAAGGCCAATCAGCCGATGGTGGGAAGGTGTAAATTGCCAACAGCAGCACCCCTAACGTCAGCAGCGAAAACAACCCGTACCAAAAGGGTGACACAAAAATAATCGCCACCGCAAACAAAAAAAGGGCCAGATTCGCCACCTGGTTGGGCGCCATCGTGATCTGCGCCCGCAGCACAATGTTCGCCAACACCAGCGCCGCCCCAAATGCCGTCAACGGCTCCACCCACATATCCGGCAGCGCCCCCCGCCGCAAGACAGCCGCTCCGCCAAACATCAGCCCGGCGCTGCCCAAAGCCACCAAAGCCATCAATTCCGCCTGTGGCTCCTGCAATACCAGTAATTGCAGCACCGCATAGACTACGAAGAAAAAACCTACCACACCATACATAAAAGGCAGATAGCTCATCAATGACTGGTTGATAGCCGTCCGCACCTGGTCGTCTGGCACACCATAACTGTCCAGCGATAAAAGATCACTGAGATAATGCCGTTTGCTGCCCGAAGATGGTTTCATACGATTTTCTCTACTGCGGTTGGATTTGCCCGTATTTTATTACACCTGCCCTGAATTCTCAATCTTTGTGCCAGATGCAGAAGCAGATACAATCCGCAAAGAACGCGAAGGTGATATACAAAGAAAATCTCCGCACCTCTGCGCCTCTGCGTTAAATCACTCATGTAAGGAGAAAGCCATGGCCCAAGTCACAAAATTACGCAGTGAAATTCCGGTGCAGTACACCTGGGATACAGATTCTATTTTTGCTTCGGTAGCAGATTGGGAAGCAGCCATCGGGGAATTAGGGACACAGTTAGCAGAGTTAGGGGGGTATCACGGCCGTCTCCACGAATCCCCCGACACCCTGGCCGACTTCATGGCAAAACTGGAAACCATGCAGGCCAATCTGGGCAAAATCTTCGTCTACGGTGGGCTAAATTACAGTGTAGACACCAACAATCAGGAATGGGCCGCCCGCCAGGATCGGGCGCGGGGGCTACTAAGCCGCGCCACCGCCGCCGTCGCCTTTGCCGAGCCGGAACTGCTGCAAATTGGCTTTGACACCTTGCGCCAATGGCTGGCGGCCGATGAAAGGCTGGCCGAATACACCCATTACCTGGATCGGTTGGAAAAACGGCAGGCGCATGTGCGTTCGGCCGAAGTGGAACAACTGCTGGGCCAGGTGCAAGACCCGCTGGGCACGGCCAACAGTACCCATAGCGTCCTGGCCAACGCCGACCTGAAGTTTACCCTCGCCACCGACAGCCAGGGCGAGAGCTACGAAATCACGCAAGGCAGCATTGGCAGCCTGACCACCCATGATGACCGTGACGTGCGGCGCACCGCCTGGGAAAACTACGCTGACGCCCATCTCACTTTCAAAAACACGATGGCCAACGCCCTGGCGGGCGGCGTGAAGCGGGATGTCTTTTTTGCCCGCGCCCGCCGCTATCAGAATTCGCTGGACGCCGCCTTGAGCAACACGTTTATCCCCCCGGCAGTGTTTCACAACCTGATTGATACTTTCAAGGCGAACCTGTCTACCTGGCATCGTTACTGGGCCATTCGCCGCCGGGCCTTGGGGTTTGACGCGCTTCATGCGTATGATGTGAAAGCGCCGCTGTCCCGCCAGTCGCCGGTGGTGCCATATGAAACGGCCGTCAACTGGATTGCCGCCGGGATGCAGCCGTTGGGCGACGAGTACGTCTCTACGCTACGGCGCGGCTGCTTGGAAGAGCGGTGGGTGGATGTGTACCCCAACCAGGGCAAGCGCATGGGGGCTTTTTCGGCGGGTGTGCCGGGCACACGGCCGTTCATCATGATGAGCTACAGCGATGACCTGTTTGGCCTTAGCACCCTGGCCCATGAACTGGGCCATTCCTTGCATTCCTATTTCACCTGGCAGAATCAGAAGATTCTGGCCTATGCCCGTTACGGCCTGTTTGTGGCCGAGGTAGCTTCTAACTTCAACCAGGCGATGGTACGCGCCCATTTGCTGGCAAACCAACCTGACCCGGAATTTCAGATTGCCCTCATTGAAGAAGCGATGGCCAACTTCCACCGCTACTTTTTCATCATGCCCACGCTGGCCCGTTTTGAGCTGGAAATCCACGAGCGGGTGGAACGAGGCGAGGCGTTAACCGCCGACGCCCTCATTAACCTGATGGCCGACCTCTTCGGCGAAGGGTTTGGCGATGAAGTGGTGATAGATCGGGAGCGAGTGGGCATTACCTGGGCGGAGTTCCACACCCACCTGTACAGCAATTTCTATGTGTATCAGTACGCCACCGGCATTTCCGCCGCCCACGCCCTGGCCGATGGCATCCTGGTAGACAAACCAAACGCGGCCGAGAATTACCTGGCATTCCTGAAAGCGGGCGGTTCCGTGTATCCGCTGGAGGCGCTGCAACTGGCAGGGGTGGATATGACCAGTCCAACGGCCGTCGAAACCACATTCGGCGTCCTGGCCAGCTACGTGGATCGGCTGGAACAGTTGATTGCCGCCAGAGAGTAAAGTGGAAATACGGCCGTTCCACCCCACCGACCAGCCCGCCGCCAAAGCACTCATTTTGGCCGGGCTGGTCGAGCATTGGGGCTGGTTAGACCCCACATTGAATCCTGATCTGGACGATATTGCCGCCAGTTATGCGGATGGAGTGTTTTTGGTGGGGTATGCTGGCGAACAGCTGGTAGCAACGGGGGCATTGTTGCCGGAGGGGCAGGATACGGGCCGGATTGTGCGGATGTCGGTGGATATGCGTGAAAGACGAAGGGGCTACGGCCGTGCCCTGCTCCATGCCTTGTTAGAAAAAGCACAGGAATTGGGCTATACCCAGGTGGTGCTGGAAACCACCGCCACCTGGGCAGACGCCATTCAATTCTACGAAGCCAATGGCTTCCACCGCATTTACGAAGCGGATGGGGACAGTCACTTTACACGGGTAATTGCGTAATCGGGCAATTACGCAGTTACCCAAACTGTATTATCCATTAACCGTCTGGCAAGGCAAGGTGCAGACCATTCCAGAGATTCATATCTGCCAGGAAAACGTCTTCGGTACCATTGGTATCGCCAGGAACCAGATTAGAAGAGTCGGTGCTGAAGGTGGCAAAATGTCATTCGTCACCTCCTTTTCTGAATCTTTATGCTGGCCTCATTGGCCCTCCCCGGCACATTCAGCGGATACGATCACCGGCTCTGGTGTGGGGGTGGGGGTGCTACGCAGTGGAGGTGGAAACTCCCCTTTATATTCTGAGCTGGGAATTACCTGAGCTGAATCGGCTGTACTGATAATATGTAATTGATCTGCACCAACTCCCCCCTCATCTGTACCCATTGTTATGTAAATGACCCAATTGCCTGGCTTAGTTACACAAAGCGTTAATTCATGGATCAAGGGGGCACCAGCGACCACCGGCCCGCTCCATCCCAGGTGTTTTCCATCACCACCGACACCGCCCGCCGGCGACTGCCACTCTGAACCAATGTCCAGGAAATTGATTTCTTCTGAATGGAAAACCACAAGCTGGCCATTGCCACCAAATTTGGGCGAGATAGTTTCAATACGCAGCGTAACGATCTCCCCAACCACCGGTTCCGGTGAAATGCTAGCGTTAATCTGAATATCCAGCGACGCTGAAGTGCACGCCGTTAACGAAGCAAATGTCAGGCACAAACCCAGACAAATCCATAATAGTTTTTTGGCTACCAGTTGTTTTTTTGCGTTCATTCTCATCTCATTTACCTATTCGTTCCTTACTTACAGACAAATAAACAATTACCAACCACGATAGGAGTTTGCGCACGCAGGCTCCTATCCGCGTTACTACCTTTCAGCGGCCCAGTAGCCGCCGCCTCTTAGACGACGTGCAAACATTGTAATCATCGAGCGTTACCTGATCGATCCAAAAAGCGATCCCTGTAAAAATGAGTTTGGTATAACGGCCGTTTGCGGTACCATCGCTGCCAGAGCTATCAGAACCATCCATTTCTCGTAACTTGTAGGTATGCAATTTCAACCGGGCCATACCTTAAACCCATTGTTTCCCCGTAACTACTCAGGCTCACGACAAGAAGTTCAACTTTTATCCATCCAATTGTTCAGTCAGTCGGCGAAAAAGTTGAACTTCTGGCTTCGTAGTTACGTTTTTCCATATACAAGCATGAGGTGATGTATGACAGACAACCAACCGTCTCGCTCTTTGTTTCTGTTGGGCGCGCCGCGCCTGGAACAGGACGGCCGTTCGCTCCCCATTGGGCGGCGCAAAGTGATGGCGCTGCTGGCATATCTGGCCATGACCAACCAGGTACACAGCCGCGACGCGCTGGCGGCGCTATTGTGGCCCGGCAGTTCCCCGCCACGGGCTTACGGGTCACTGCGCCGCTGCCTCTCGCTGGCCAGGGACACCGTGGGCGCAGCGCCTCTGGACATTACGCGGCAGACGGTCAGATTTCAATGGGAGACGGCCGTATGGCTAGCCGTAGCCGAATTTCGCCGTTGCCTGGCCGCGGTCCAGGCGCACCAGCACCTACCCCGCGATTTGTGCCCGGACTGCCTGGAAAATCTCAGCCGGGCGGCGGCGTTGTACCAGGGGGATTTTCTGGCCGGTTTTACCCTGCCGGACGCGCCCGATTTTGACGAGTGGCAGTTCTGGCAAAGGGAAACGTTGCAGCGCGATTGCGCCTGGGTTCTGGAACAACTGGCGGCTTACCACGCAGAACAGGCGCAGCCGAAAACAGCCATAGCTTATGCTCGACGTTGGGTTCACCTGGATCCGCTGCACGAACCGGCGCAGCAGCAGTTGATTTGTTTGTACCTTACGTGGGGCCAGCTGGCTGCCGCCCACCGCCAGTACCAGTGCTTCAGGCAGCACCTGGCAGAAGAGCTGGGTACAGCGCCTACGGCCTGGACAACCGCGCTGGTAGAACAGCACCCTGGGCATGACTATCTGCCTGAATAATCTCAGCCACCAAGCGCCGCCGGCGGGAGAAGCGAAGGGGTGAGAAAGGCTATTGTAGGAAAGGGGGCGGCTGGCTGTGGCGTTGGATGGTTGCCCGGTTTTCGCCCCCTCTACTGACTATCCACTTAAGCACCTTTCAGACGAATTTTTCCTTCTTGGCGGCAATGGTTGCCATGAGGGCATCAAACGCTTTGGCAAAGGCGATAACACCATCCACCTGCAATTGTTCGGTGATGTCGTCCAGGTTGATGTGCAGTTCAGCCAGATTGTCCAGCAGTTCCCGCGCTTTGTCTACCTCTTGTTCCAGGGTATTTGCCAGACGGCCGTGATCCCGAAAGGCTTCAATGGTCTCCGGCGGCATGGTGTTCACCGTCTCTGGGCCAATGAGTTGGTCTACGTAAAGGGTGTCCGGGTAAGCCGGGTTTTTGGTGCTGGTGGAGGCCCACAGCAGCCGTTGGCGGGCGGCCCCGGCTGCCTGTAATTCCTGGAAAGCGGGGCCATGAAATATCTCTTTGAAGCGCTCATACACCACTTTAGAATTGGCGACGGCCGTTTGCCCCATGAGCGCCTGGGCTGCCGGGTCATCCAGTTCGGCTAATTTTTTGTCTACGGCCGTGTCCACCCGGCTCACAAAAAACGAAGCCACCGACGCCACTTTTTGTGGGTCGCCGCCGTCGGCCAACAGCCGCTGCAAGCCGTTGATGTACGCCTGGGCCACCGCTTCATAATGGGCCATGTTGAACATCAGGGTGATGTTGACGTTGATGCCGCTGCCGATGAGGGCTTCAATCGCCGGGATACCTTCCGGGGTAGCCGGTACTTTGATCATCAGGTTAGGGCGGTTCACGGCCGTGAATAAGCGTTTCGCCTCCGCCACCGTACCATTGGTATCCCGCGCCAGATGCGGCGACACCTCCAGGCTGACAAACCCATCCCCCCCCCTTGACCCCGCATACAGGTCGGCAAACAGATCACAGGCCGCTTGAATGTCTGCCAGTGCCAACGCCTCATAAATAGCGTCTGTGTCAGCCCTCTGCCCCACCAATTCCCGAATCTGGGCATCGTAATCGTCGCTGTGCCCAATCGCCTTCTCAAAAATAGACGGGTTCGAGGTCATACCACGCAAGCCATCCTGTTCAATCAGGCCTTGCAGCGTACCATCCTGCAAAAACTGGCGACGGATATTGTCATACCAAAAGCTCTGCCCGAAGGCGTGCAGTTCAACCAAAGGATTCATTCGCAAATCTCCTGTAAAGATAACCACCAATTACACCAATTTCATGAATTCGTGTTGATTCGTGAAATCTGTGCATTAACAAACAACACCGGCCAATTATAATGCAAAAGGCGCAAAGAAGGTGGTTCTTTGCGCCTTTTACGTTTTGCGCCAGGTGCGCAGAGTACGGTTTGAGACAAAGACATCCGATTTCTCGGAGAAATCTGATGTCTGAATTGAATTACTAACGTCCTAACAATAGCAAAATACCGGCAACCAGCGCCAAAACGGCCATGAGCAGCGCCTGTCCCTCAAAGGTAAAGCCAAACAGGCCCAACAGGCCAGTAAGGACAAACCAGATGCCCGCTACCGCCATACCGGGATTCACCTTGAAGGCAAAACGTCTGCCGCGAACGCCGGTATCGGCCAGACCCACCACCAGCGCCACCAGCGCCACCACTAACAATAGATGAAGCACGCCGCCAAAGGTGAAGTTTCCAATCACTCCCAGAAACCACAAGATCAACAGAATAACGAAAATTGCCAGTAACATCGTTTACTCCTTTGTAAGGTGGCAGGTTGGCCACCAATCCTACAGTATTGATTGACCAATTTGGCAGAAAGCGCACCATTGCACCATAGACCAGGTTATAGAAACAAGGCATATAAAGGGTACAATTTCTCACAAAAAAGGCGCAAAGAAGGTGGTTCTTTGCGCCTTTTGTCTCTTTGCCGCTTTGCGTTAATAAACGTTCATGTTATGGCTTGAGTATCGCTGGCAGATAAAGGATATACCCTTCTCCTTCAGTCTCATTCACGACGACGATACCGGTGGTAACGGCCGTCTCAAACGCATTCGTCGCCGTCAGTATCACCGTGTACGTACCGGGGGCAGTATAAACATGCGTTGGGTTTACGGCCGTGTCGGTGTTGCCATCGCCAAAGTCCCAGATGAAGGTGATCGGGCCGGAGCCGGTGGTTGTGTTGGTAAACACGGCCGTCTCCCCCACCATGATCGGCGAATTGCTGCTGAAAGCGGCCACCAGCGGCACAGGATTGACCACAAACGTACCGGTGATCACGGCCGTCTCAAAATCATTGGTCGCCGTCAGAACAACCGTATACGAACCGGGTGCAGCATACAGATGCGTCGGATGGGTATCCGTGCTGCCATCGCCATCGCCAAAGTCCCACTCGTAGCTGATGGGGCCGGTGCCGGTGGTACTATTGGTGAACACGGCCGTTTCACCCACCACCACTGGCGAATTGCTGGCAAACCCGGCGGTTAACGCTTCCGGGTTGACGACAAAGGTATCGGTGACCACGGCCGTTTCAAAGTCATTGGTCGCCGTCAAGGTGACGGTGTACGTGCCCGGTGCCGCGTAAACGTGCGTGGGGTTGCTATCCGTGCTACCGTTGCCATCGCCGAAGTCCCACTCGTAGCTGAGTGGTGGTTGGCCGGTGGTAGTGTTGGTGAACACGGCCGTTTCCCCCACCATGATCGGTGAATTGCTGCTAAAACCGGCTTGAATACTCTCCGGTGCGGTCAGGAACGTCCACGTCACCGGGAACTGCTGCACGCCGCTATCGCCACCGGGTACGCCGACGGACTGCGCTCCGGCAACCGTCACCGTATAGAACGCGCCCGTGTCCAGGTCTGTATTCGGCGTAAACGTCACTGTCCAATCGTCGTTGTTGTAAACAAACGTACCGGCAACTGGTCCCGACGGACCAATAACTTCAAAGTCCGTGTCCACCTGCATGGTGATGCTCCACGTCACCGTAATGGCGGTATTAACCGGCACATCGGTTCCCGTCGGCGCATAATCTACCACAATCGGGTCACGCCAGAAGCGCACCGCTTTCTCATCATCCGCGCCATTGCCCCAATCCGTAGCGGTGTTATCCACCAATTGGATTCCATCCGTGCCATAATCAATCGTTACCTGGCGATTATTGAGGACAATGATGCTGCCCCACGATTCCACCGTATCCCAGGAACCGCGTGTGTATTTGTATTGCACCTGGGTTCCATCCAGAATGTTGAGTGTATACGTCCAGACATTGGTGCTGCCTACCTGATTCATAGGCACCAGGCCGGGATTCCAGGGGCCAAGTTCGGGCAAATCGCCTACCAAATAAACTATACCGGGTGTGTATTCCGGCACAGCCACCTGGAAGGTGACGGCCACCACGCGCGGTTCGGCCGTTGCCTGCACCACATTCGAGAGTGCTGCCCGGTTAAAGCTGGTGTCAAAGGCCAGGACGTAATAGTCGTAGGTCTCGCCGGTGGTCACGGCCGTGTCCTCATAACTGGTCACATTACCAAACAGTTGCGCAATACGCGCATAACCAGGAGCGGCCACATTCTGGCGGTACAACTCATAACCAGCCAGGTCAAGATCGCTGACCGCATCCCAACTGAGGCTGATGCTGGCGGCGGTTGTCGCATCCAGGTACAAGGTGGTGCTCATAGGTGCAGTCGTGTCGCCGCTGGGGTTGACGTGCAGCAAACCCGGATCACTGTTGTCGCCGGGGCCGCCCAGATCAGAGATATACCAGCTATTGCCACCATCGCTGCTCCAACGGGTGATGTAATGGAAATCGCCGACCACATCCGGCAGCAGGTTGCCCACATATTGGTCGTTGTTGCCCTGGGCGCTATCATAATCCATATCCACCCACATCCATTGGCTCGTGGAAATGGGTGACGTGCCACTGATGGCATACCCGAGTTGGGCGTGGATGCCCTGCGCCGGGCCACTGCCACCGGTATAACCATTAATCCACAACTGGCCGTAGATATTGGGCGTGGGGGTGATGGCGCTGATGGTGTGAGTAATTTCCGGCGGCCATTGCAAGTTATACCAGGCCGTAGATAAGTCATGGGCAGGGGTACCGACCGCTTCATTGGAATAACCACTGACCAACCCGCTGACATCGTCGCGGCTGGCGACCACGTAGTGGTAGGGCACGGCATTTTGCAAGCCGCTGTCGGTGTAGGTGAGGGCAGTGGTGTTGGCGATCCAGACGTAACCGCCGCCACTCACCGGACTGCGGTACACATCGTAGCTGGTGGCCCCGGCAGCCGCACTCCAGCCCAGGTCTACTTCCTGGTTGCGCACGGCCGTGACCGCCAGATCAACGACAGCAGACGGCGGCGCCGCAATCGTGCCGCTGAGTACCAGCACCACCCCGCCTTGCCCCGGCACATCAACCGTCAACTGCCCGGCCCCATCCATCACCACCAGGTTATTGCTGAGCACATCTACAAAGTTTGTGCCGTAGGGCAGGTAGCCGCTCAGGTCAAGGGTGACGGTTTGGGTAACGGGGGCCGCGATGGTACCGGCGCGGTTGAGGATGACAATGGCGGCGTCGGTGTGGTCAGGGAGTTTACGGCCGTAGCCATACAAATCGTTCGCGTCATCCACCAACAGCGTGTCAAACGAGCCGGTGCGCAGCGCCGGATGGGCGTGGCGCGCCGCTGTTAGCGCGCTGTAATAGTCGTACAAGGCATCCTGGTTGGTCTGGCTTTGCAGGAAGGTGTAGAACGGCAGCCCGGCCTCATCCAGCCAGGGGAAAGGCTGGCGGTTGTAGGGGTCATCTTCCCATTTGCCGCCGTAGTAATAGGTGGGGCCAACCAACCCGACCTCATCGCCATAGTAAATGGTCGGCGCGCCGGGCAGGGTCATTTGCAGCAGCGCCACCCCTTTGAGGCGGGCGACGCTGTCGCTCCAGTCATAGTCCGGGTCGAGCAGTGGCGTGTGGTCGGTGCCATTGGCGGCGTTGTGATCCAGCATGAAGAGCGGGCGATTGGTGTCGTGGCTGCCGAGCAGGTTCATCATGGCGTAGAGGGCTTCGGGGGGATAACGCTCAATCCAGTTGTGCAAACGGCCGTCTAACTGCGAAGGCGTCAGCGGCGTCAATTCCCCGGCCGAACTGCCACTGTTATGGTCATTATCGGTGAAGGTGGTATCCCGCCAGAAGCTGAGCATGGCGCTGCTGTACTGGTAATTCATGGTGGCGTCCATCTCATCGCCCAACAACCAGGCCGAGGCATTGCCCCATTCCTCAATGACCATGTAACTGTCTGGGAATTGGGCGCGGGTGGTGGCGCGGAATGCTTCCCAAAAGTCATTATCCGGGTCGTTGGTCACACCGGGGTCAATGTCGCCGCCTACGTCAAAACGCCAGCCGTCAGCATGTTGTAACCACTGCATGGCCACGGAATTGGGGCCACCGGCAAAGATGAGATCGCGCACTTCGGGGTTGGCCGCGTTCAGTTTGGGCAGGCTGTCAAAACCAAACCAGCTTGTGTAATTGGCGGCATTGGGCACACCGGTGGAACTGACACACGGCCCGGTCCCTGGCGTGACATCGGTAAAGTAATACCAATCGCGGTAGGGGCTGGTTTCACTTTCACATGCACCGATCTGGGCGTAACGGCCGTAGCGGTCAAAATACACGCTGTCCGACGAGGTATGGTTAAAAACGCCATCCAGGACGATAAACATGTCCCGATTGTGTACTTCTTGACTGAGCGTGATGAAGGTTGCCAGGTCGCCAAAGTCTTCGGCAATAAAACCGTAATCGGTCGTGTCGTATTTGTGGTTGGACGGCGACTCAAAGATGGGGTTGAAGTAGATAGTGGTCACGCCCAAATCTTGCAGGTAGTCCAATTTGTCTATCACCCCCTGCAAATCGCCGCCGTAGAAGTTTTTGCTGTAGCTGCCCGCGCAGGGATCGCCAGTATCACGCGGGTCGCAAACCACCTGGTTCCAGGGGTTGCTCGTTCCGCCCGATGGGTCAGAGCGGACAATGGTACCGCCGGGTTCGTTGTAGAAGAAACGGCCGGGCGGGGCGTCATTGCTGGCGTCGCCATTGCGGAAGCGGTCGGGGAAAATCTGGTACATGACGGCGTCTTTCACCCAATCCGGCGTGTTGAAAGAGGGGTCATACATCGTGAGCTGCCAGCTATGGTCCAGGCTGTTGGCAAAAGGCTGCCCCCAGCCACCATCACGGGTGGCGTCGTCTTCGTAGTAGGCGGTGGCCGTGCCATCAATGGCGATGAAGCGATACCAGTAGATGGTGGGATCAGGGCTGACAGGCAGGGTGACTTCCCACCATTCATAGGTGCCGTCGTCGGCCACCAGGCTCATATCCAGGAAGGATTGGGCGTTGGTGCGGTCGTTGTAGAGGCGCACGCGAGCGGCGGTGAGGTCATTGCTGGCGGCGCGCAGGCGCAGGGTCACGGCCGTGCCCGTATGCACCGGACCCCCTGGCGCGCGGAAGATCGTATCCCGGCTGTTGTGGCCCAAGTCGTCCCAAAAGATGTTGTTGTCGTGTCCGGCCCCACCCTGTGGCGGGGCGATGATGGCCCAACGGCCGTTGTTGCCATCGAGATAAAATTGCACCATATCCCCCGCCGTCCACACATCAAATTGAGCGGTCGGGGCGTTGTTGCCACGGCCGTCGCTGCCAAACTGATTGCCCCAATCACCCGTCTGGCTGATTTTGGCCTCATACTGCCCGGCAATGGCAAAGGTATAAGTGAGCAGGTGATTATTGTTGCCCAGGTTGGTCATGGCTGTGGCCGGGTCATTGTTGTTAAAGCCCTGCCAGGGACCGACGACGGTGAAACTGGCGGGCAAATCATCCCAGGCATTGACGATGTGTTGAGCGGGGATGAGAGGTAGACCGGCATCGCCGCTGTGGTCATTGGTGTCGAAGGTGAATTTGACGGTCTGGCTGGGCACGGTGGTGATGACAAAGGCGTTGGTGGAGGGGTAGGCGTTGCCCCAATTGTTACATTCCACCGCTTTCCACTCGCCACGCCCGGCGCTGGCAATGGTGTAATCCAGTGAATAGATACCATCACCGCCAATGAGGTCGCCATTTGTACCATCGTCGTTGAGGGGGTCACTGGTATTACTCCAACTATTGAAGTCACCGGCGGCACACCAGGCGCCGCTGCCGCTGCCGTTGGCGGTGACGGTGACACGGCCGTTGGCCGCGTTCAGCAAAAAGACTACATCCTGGTTGGGGCTGCTGGTGGTGAAATTGATAGGGCTGCCATCAATAGCACGGCCATCAACCACAAACTGCTCGTTCCAGGAACCGGTCTGTACAATTTTGGCTGCGTAAGTTCCTGGTGAGGCGATTGTGTATAGCAGCCGGTAGTAGCCATGTCCTGGGGCGGTCATGGCCGTGGTGGGATCGCTGTTGTTCCAGGGGGAGGATTGCCAGTCACCAACGGCCGTGAAGTTGGCCGGTAAATCGTCGCCGCTGACGTTGACGATGTTGGTGGTGGGTACGGCCGGCGCGCCCGCATCACCACTGTGGTCATTCTCGTCAAAGGTCAAGGTGACGATCTGGTTGGGGGCGCTGGTGTAAAACCAGGAATTTTGCGACGGGTGAGCATTGCCCCAATTGCCACATTCCACCACTTTGAATTCGTGGCGGCCGGCGGCAGCAATGGTGAAGGCTAATGAGGCCACACCATCGGCGGTGATCACGTCGCCGTTGACGCCGCTGTCATTCATAGGGTCGGCGCTGTTGTCCCAGGGTGGACTTTGGAAGGAGCCGGCGACACACCAATTGGTTTGCTGCGGCGCCAGGGCGGCTGTCTTCGCTTTGACCAGGGGGGCAGCCAGGTTTGGCTGTTGGGCGCGGGCCGGTACGACGGCCGTGGCCCACCACGTAAAAACAAACAATGACAAAAATAGCAGACCGCTTAACAACAGTCTGCCGCTTGAACTTGCGTGATGGTTCATTTCTCTCTCCTACTTCAATGGTGCGCGATTTGGCAAATCGCATGACCGATAAAAACAAAAAAAGCCTGCTCAGACTTGAGTAAAGTCTAAACAGGCTTTTACATTTCGGTTGAGTTTTGCTGCCAGCCAGGCCGGCGGCAGCCCACAAACAATACTGATTTCATGTTGGGAAATGGGAAAGCGTACCCAGTGAATTAATCAAATTGGTTGTACGCGCATTTAGTTGACATATCAACTGTTGATGTGTCAACTATAACACGACTGGTTACGGCCGTCAACGGCAAAAGATGACAAGGTGAGGGGGTGAAGGGGTGACAGTTGCGTTGGCGAATGGGTGGGGTAAACTGCGCATGAAATAGAGGAACGGATTTGACGGATGAGACGAATTTTCACGGAAAGCTACACAAAAATCTGTGAACATCCGTCTTATCCGTGTCATCCGTGATCCTATTTTTTAACAGGAGGTTGATATGGCACACGGCCGTTTACAAGGCAAGGTAGCTCTCATTACCGGGGGCACGTCGGGCATTGGCGCAGCCACCGTCTGGCTGTTTGTACAGGAAGGAGCCAGCGTAACTTTCACCGGACGCCGCCGGGCAAGAGGGGAGGCGCTGGCGCAAGAAATGGGGGCAAAGGCCGATTACATTTACGCCGACCATACCCAACTGACGGATTGTGAGCGATGTGTGGCGGAGACGGTGGCCCGGTACGGCCGTATAGACATCCTCTTCAACAACGCTGGCGTTGTCACTAAAGGCACGGCCGAAACCACCAGTTTGCACACCTGGCAGGCGACTTTGGATTTGAACGTCACGGCCGTGTGGCAGATGAGCCGCCTGATATTGCCCCATTTTCGGGCACAGGGGGGTGGCGTCATCATCAACAATGCTTCCGATTGGGGATTAGTAGGTGGCCGTGACGCCCTGGCATACTGCGTCAGCAAAGGAGCGGTGGTGCAAATGACCCGCTCGATGGCGCTGGATCACGCCCGCGAAAATATCCGCATCAACGCTGTCTGCCCTGGTGACACCTTTGTGGAGCGCTGGGTGGAGAAGGGGTATTTTGAGGATAGTGACCCGGTGACGATAGAGCAAGGACTGGCCGAAACCGGCGCAACGCTACCAATGGGACGGGTGGGTCAGGCCGAAGAAATTGCCAAAGCGGTTTTGTTCCTGGCTTGTGACGATTCCTCGTTTATCACCGGCGTCATGCTTCCTGTTGATGGTGGCAATACAGCTGCCTGAATAAAAAAAGACCCTCAGGGTTTCTAAAAACCCTGAGGGTCTTAACGAACGGTTAGCTAGGGACAGGAGCCGAGCGTATCACCGTGATTGAGGTGTGAGGCCACCGCAGCCTCAGGCACACTCATGGTTCGCTGTGCCGGTGTACCGGGCTTGTGGCAGATTGTTACCATGCCCCCATTACCTGGTGGTGGGGGGGGCGGTGGTGGCGCCGTCGGGCTGGGAGGCGGGGGTAACGTTGGGTCTGGTGGCGGTGGCGGTGCGGTAGGCGACGCATCCGAGCATGGCCCCATCGTATCACCATGAGCCAGGTGGCCGTTTAATGCTGCCTCCGGTAGCGTCATTGTCTGCTCTGCCGGGGTGCCTGGTTTATGACAGATGGTGACTGTGCCACCATTACCCGGCGTGGGCGGGGGTGGTGGGGGCGCGGGCGTGCCATCGGGGCACGGGCCTGGCGTGTCACCATGACCCAAATGACCGTTAAGGGCTGCGACCGGCAGCGTCAAAGTTTGTTCGGCCGGTGTACCCGGTTTATGGCAAACGGTGACCCCATCACCTGGCATGATGGTGGGGGTGACAGTCTCTGTCGGCGTCATCGTTGGCGTGGGCGTGATGGTAGCCGTCGGCGTAATGGGTGGTGTGGGGGTGATAATCACCGTCGGCGTAATCGTGACGGTGGGCGTGACCGGCACGGTAGGCGTGATGGTCACAGTTGGGGTGATGGTGACGGTGGGAGTTATAACCTGGAACAGGTTGAGATTCTGCCGTGCCAACTGGTTAAGGGCAATTTCGCTGTTTGGGCCTAACTCGGCAATACTGCCGTCAGCGAATACCACCCTGGCGCTGGAATCTGGCCCGGTGCGCAGCCGGTCATTGGCCGTAACTGTGGCCCCTTTGCCCAGAGGCGTCCATTTTCCGTCAGCGCTCAGCACTTCCACAACACCCTGGGTGGCTTCCACGGAAACGACAGCCGGTGGGACAGATTGGGCTGTACTGGGAGCCAGAGCGGCGCCTACGGCCGTTAGCAAACCCACACCCAATAACAAGAAACAGGCAATCGCCAGCGCCAGGACCGGTTGGGAAAGCGTTTTGCCTCCCTGCACCAGGCGCTGCGGCAGGAAACGAATCCAGGCGACAAAAGTGAGCAGGGCTGCGCCTACGGCCGTTGCAGCCAGTCCATGTCCGGCAGGGATTGGCGCAACAGGAGTACGCGAGGGCAAGATTGCCAGCAGGTGGGCCTGCGAACGCTGGCGCACATCTGGCGACGGATGCACCAGGGGGGTGGCGCGCATGTCGGTGGCAATCTGCAACAGATCGCCAAATTCGGCCCGGTATTCCGGGTATTGGGCCAGACATTCGGCCGGCGTCAGGCGACCCTGTTCAATCGCTTCCAGACATTCAGCCAGAATTTGGGTTGATTTATCAGTCATGGGTATATTCCTCATCCGTTGGTCAATCGCCATCCAACGCGGTGGAAACAAATACCAGATTTGGCGAGAAGCCATTGCCTCTGGTGGATGTTTTGCCGGGGGCGGCGACCTGAGCGACGGTCAATAAATTGCGCAAGGCGGTGATGGCCCGGTATTGTAGGGCACGGACCGCTTCTTCACTGCGCTGCAGGACAACGGCCGTTTCTGCGTGACTTAACCCCACAATAAAACGATACATCAAAACTTCCTGGTACTCTTCCTTGAGCTGCTGAAATTTATCATGTAACTCTTCGACTCGCTCGCGGCGCATCACCATCGCCTCCGGCCCCTCTATGGGGGCCAAAATGTGGTTGGCTTCTTCCAGACCTACATGTTCCTTATGGGCGCGATAATGGTCAACCACCATGTTGCGGGCAATGCGATACAGCCATAGGCGGAAAGGAATTTGTTGGGGCGGGTTTTCGGCCAGCGCCAGCCAGGCTTTCAAAAAGACTGCCTCGCATAAATCTTCCGCTTCCTGGTGGCTGCGCACACGATAAAAGACAAAATGGTAAATCTCATCCAGGAATCGTTCATAGAGATGGCCGAAGGCGGCCGTATCACCGTCTATGGCTTGTTTTACCAGATGGGTTTGACATTCATTCATTTCGTTCATAGATAGCGCTACTACCTTTTCACGCTTATACAGACGAATGAGGGCGCAAAACGTGACGATATTGGCTAAAATTGGGCAATCATTCGCCGGTTAGTGCCAGGCACAGGACGTTTCTGCATCGGCTATCCAAAACAATGTGCCCTGTGCCTGGCACTGCTGAGGAGTATATTCTATGAGGAATTCAGCTTATTGGGAAAGCGAACGCATTCGTTTGCGGGCGATTGAACCGGAGGATGCGCCGGTCTTTTTTGAGTGGAATCGGGATGAAGAGATGGGACTAATGGTAGACCGCATCCGGCTGCCCGCTTCACGCAAGGTGGTAACTGATTGGATTGAGAAGACCACAGCGCGTTTTGCGGATGAATCGGACAATTACTATTTTGTGATTGAGACATTAGTCGGTGAAATCGTGGGGTCTATCGATCCACACAAATGTGACCGGCGGGTGGGCGATTTTACGTATGGTATTGCCATTCGACGGCCGTTTCAGCGACAGGGATACGCACGGGAAGCGATCATCATGCTGCTGCGTTATTACTTCCGCGAACTGCGCTACCAGAAGGTGACGGTGAAGGTGTATGGTTACAATGAACCGTCCCAACGGTTACACGAGGCGATGGGTTTTGTGTTGGAGGGGAGAATACGGCGGGCAGCTTTATATGACGGCCGTTACTACGACGACCTCATCTACGGCCTGACCAGAGAAGAATTTGAGGAGCGGTATGGAGTGCCAGGCGAATAAATTCGCAAGCAACAGAAGGCGAAGCCCACCTGCGTGGGCTGGTCGCCCTCTTCCAGTCGGCGCAGGCCGACTTCGCTCTTTGTAGGTGCTGCTCCGCTGCCCCGCCTGACCTGCTATACTGTTACCAACTATCGCTACCTGTTAGGAGGGAAATTTATCCACATGAGAACCCCATACACTCAATTGTATGTTCATCTGGTTTGGGCTACTTGGGATCGTCTGCCACTCATTACACCGGCTATCGAACCGCGCATTTATGCCTGCATCGCCAAAAAATGCCGGGAACTGAAATGTGTCCCCCTGGCAATCGGCGGCATAAAAGATCACGTTCACCTCCTGGCACGGTTACATACCACGACGACCGTAGCCACCCTGGTCAAAGAAGTCAAAGGCGCATCATCCCATTTGGTCACGCATGAAATCACGCCGGACGAATTCTTCAAGTGGCAGGACGCATATGGCGCGTTCACCTTGCGTAAAAGCGATGTACCCCAAGTGCTGGCTTACGTTCGCCATCAGAAGCAGCACCATGCCGACCGATCACTCTTTGAAGAGTGGGAACAGGTTTACGAACCAGAGTCAGGTGAGCAAATTCACGAAAACGAGCATCTGGTGTAAGATCACGGCCGTATGAACCACATCAAAAATCTCATTCTCGATATGGACGGCGTGTTATGGCATGGCGACACGGCCGTGCCCGGCCTTTCCCACTTCTTCCACACCCTGCGCCAGCAGGGGATCAACTTCGTCCTGGCAACCAATAATGCTTCCAAAACGCCAGCACAATATGTAGCCAAGTTGGCCGGTTTTGGCGTGCAGGTTGCGCCGGAGCAGATTTTGACCTCGGCCATTGCTACGGCCGATTATTTACAGGAGGAGTATGCAGCGGGTACGGCCGTCTACGTTCTTGGCGGCGACGGGCTGCACCAGGCGATTCGGGAGCGTGGCTTCCGCATTTTGTCAGTAGCAGATGTGATGGAGGGAGGCCCACGGGGGAAGGTCACGGCCGTTGGCCTGTGGCGTGAAGCGACATATGCCGACTTTGCCGCCGCCGCCATCTGCATCAATGCCGGGGCGCACTTCATTGGCTCTAACCCGGATGTGAGCCTGCCCAGCGAATATGGCCCGCTGCCCGGCGCAGGGTCATTCCTGGCTTTGTTGACGGCGGCCACCGGCGTCCAACCCACCATCATCGGCAAACCGGGCATCATCATGTTTCAGGAGGCGCTCAAACGGCTGGGCAGCACACCCGGTAACACCGCTATGGTAGGCGACCGCCTCAGCACAGACATTGCCGGAGGCAAAGCCGCCGGACTGCACACCATCCTCCTCCTCTCCGGCATCAGCATCCGCGAAGAACTGGCCCAGCCCCATGCGCCCCAACCGGATTATGTGTTTGCCAGTATAACGGAACTGGCAGAGAGATTAGGATATTGAGATATTGGGATATTGACGCATCAATATCCCAATATCTCAATATCTCAATACCATGAACAAACCCAACCTGTACAACCTCACTTTTAATCAACTCACCCAACTGCTCACCGACCTGGACGAGCCAAAATTCCGCGCCCGGCAGGTGTGGGAGTGGCTATACCAGAAATATGTGCCGGACGTGGCAGCGATGGCGAATTTGCCGAAGGGATTGCGGGAGAAGTTAGATACGGCCGTCACCCTGACCCCTTTCCACATCGCCAGTGAACAGTTCTCCAATGATGGCCTGACCAAAAAAGTGCTGTTCCAACTGCCGGACGGCCAATACATTGAAACCGTCCTCATGCGCTACGACAAACGGCGGACGCTGTGCATCAGCACCCAGGCGGGCTGCGCCATGGGCTGTGTCTTTTGCGCCACCGGGCAGATGGGCTTTTTCCGCCATTTGAGCGTGGGCGAGATTGTGGCCCAGGTCTTGCACTTTGCCCGCGAACTGGCGCAAACGGGCGAACACGTCACCAACATTGTGATGATGGGGATGGGCGAGCCGCTGCACAATTATGAGAACACGCTGACGGCCGTAGACCGCCTAACCGACCCCACTGGCTTCAACCTGGGGGCGCGTAAAATCACCATCAGCACCGTTGGCCTGGTGCCTGCCATCCGCCGCTACGCCGACGAACAACGGCAGACCCCCCTGGCCGTCTCCCTACACGCCGCCACCGACGAAGAGCGCGACAAACTCATCCCCGTCAACCGTCGCTGGCCGATTACGGCCGTGTTAGATGCCTGCCGCTACTACGTGGAAAAAACCGGCCGCCGCCTCACCTTTGAATGGGCGCTCATCGCCCACGAAAACGACACGATAGAGCAGGCGCAGGCGCTCGGCAAACTGCTGCACGGCCTGTTATGCCATGTCAACCTGATCCCGCTCAACCCCACCGCCGGCTATGGCGGCCAACCCTCCTCCCGCGAACGGGTCGCCGCTTTCCAGGCCGAATTGGCCCGCTACGGCGTCAGCAGCACCGTGCGTGTGCGGCGGGGGATTGATATACAAGCTGGTTGTGGTCAGTTGCGGGATCGGGTGGTGAGCGGTAAGCAGTGAGCAGTAATCGGTTATCGGTCATCGGTTACACTCGTGCCACGCGGAGCGTCCAAAGCAACATGCCAACGCAGACCGTTGGCACGAGATGGATAAGCGTTGATCTGCGTTCTATTTCAGCGTTGAGCCGCAGGATTCGCGGACGATGAGTTGGGTGGGTAACATCAGGGAAGCGACGGGGCTGTCTGGCTGTTGGGCGCGATTGATGAGAGTTTGCACGGCCAGGCGTCCCAGGTCGGTCTGAGGGACGTTGACGGTGGTCAGGGCGGGGGTGGTAAATGCCGCCATGGGGATGTTATCAATGCTGGCCAGAGCGACATCATCCGGAACGCGCACGCCTTGTTGATAACAGGCGCGCAGCAGGCCAATGGTCACTTCATCACAGCCACCCATGATGGCGGTGGGGCGGGGCGACTGGGCAAGAACCTGAGCAGCTAACTCGTGCCCGGCAGCCATGTTGGCGCGGGGGGCCACAAAGTAGAGAGCGGGGGATATATCACTTTCCAGACACGCCTGCCGGTAACCCATCACCCGGTTGTCTTCCTGACCCACGTAAGCGATGCGCCGGTGTCCCAGGGCGATCAGGTGGCGGGTAGCGTTGTAGGCCGCTTCGGTGCGGTTAAAGGTGATGGAGGGCAGGTCGGGCCATTCCCATTCCAGGCAGATGACGTTTTGGATGCGGGCGCGAATTTGCTCGATTAAACGGCCGTCCTCTTCATTATTGATCACCTGATCCAGCGAGAGCAGCAGCAGGCCGGAAATTTCCTCCTCGTGAACGAGTTCATTGAACAAGACAGGGTGCCGTAGCTCTTCAAAGAAGCGCAGGAAGCGAATGTGGTAATTGTTGGCGTGGGCGGTCTGGTGGATGCCCGCCAGAATGCTGCCATAATACGGCCGTCGCAGCATCGAAGTATCGGTCAACACCAGGCCAAACTGCTTTTCCGCAGCCGGGTCGCCCTGTTCGCGGATCAGCTGTTGGGCGTGTTTATTGGGGCGGTAGCCCAGGTCGGCAATGGCTTGCAGCACCCGGTCGCGGGTCTCCGGGGCCACCGGGCGCGGGCCATTGTTGATGACGTAGGAAACAATGCCCCGCGACACACCGGCGCGCTGGGCGACATCTTCTTGCGTCACTTTGGACTGAGGAACGTGGCGTAAGCCATTATCGGTCATAGAGTTTTTTTGTCAAAGATTGCGCAGATTTCGCAGATAAAATTCTGTGCAATGTGCGCAATCTTTGATGATTGTCTTAATTTCCGGCAAGTTTAGGTGGAATTGCCGGGCGGGGCAAGGCCTGATGGGCAGTGCCCGGCACAGGGCACACAGTGTTGATTCTTCCAGGTCGTTTTCCCTGTGCCTGGCACTACTTTCCAGCGCGCAGTATGCGCAGGCCATAGGCGGGTAATTCGACTGTGCCGCTCACGGCCGTACCCGACACCACATCATCATACGTCACTGCCCCCAGGTCTACCGTTTGCGGGGTCGGTTGGAAATTGAGCAGGAAGAGGGTTTGTTCACGGCCGTCCCCCCGCACCTGCGCCGTCACCCCCTCCGGTAATGGAGCGGACACGGAGCGCAACAGGTTCACCTGTTGCCTGAGCGCGCCATAAAAGTCGGTCAGAAAGGTGTGGTCAGTACGGGCGGCCAGGTAATAGACACGGCCGTTACCCGCCTCATGCACCGTCAACGCCGGCTGCCCGGCATAATAGTCGTGGCCGTAATGAGCAACGGCCGTCGCCCCATCCAGGTGCAGCACGTCGGCGTAATGGGTGGCGGGGTAGCTGCCGGATAATCCCAACGCATTGCCAGGGGTTGCCTCCAGCGTTTGCTGATTGTGAGCATAGAGTACGTCCGTTTCTTCTACCCACAGGCCGAGTAACGGCCGTAACGGGGAGTCACCCACAAAACACAAATCGCTTTCATTCACCAACCCGGAGAGATAGGTGAGAACGAGCGTGCCGCCGTTCTGCACAAATTCGGCCAGGCGCGCCGCCACCCCTTCCCGCAGCATATACAACATGGGCGCGATCACCAGCCGGTAGGCGGATAAATCGGCGGCTACACTATCAATCACGTCGGCCGTGATGCCCATTTCCCAAAACGGCCGGTAATGGGCAACACACTGCTCCTGGTAATTTTTCTCCACGCTGCGCGGTAACTGCGCCAGCTTCAACGCCCACTCATTTTGAAAATCGTAGATAATGGCAACTGCGGCCTGATTGCAGGTGGTAGTCAGGTGGTTGAGTTGGGCCAGGTGGTCGCCTACGGCCGCGACCTCCCCAAAAATGCGCGTCTCGCCACCGCCGATATGCCCGACCACCGCGCCATGAAACTTTTCCTCCCCACCCCGGCTTTGCCGCCACTGGAAGTATTGCACCCCATTGGCCCCATGCGCCACTGCTTGCAGCGAGGAGAGCAGGTGCATGCCCGGACGTTTGGGGCGGCTGATCCCCTGCCAGTTGGTGACACTAGGGGTAGATTCCATGAGCAGGAACGGCCGCGCCTTAAACGAACGGTGCAAATCGTGCATAAAAGCTGCCTTCACCGCCACCGCACTGTCCGGCTGGTCACCATGCCAGCGCGGGTAGCTGTCCCAGGAGATCACGTCCACGTGCGGCGCAAACTGCCAATAATCCAACCCCACATCGGGCAGCATAAAGTTGGTGGTGATGGGCACGTCCGGCGTCAGTTCCCGCAGGGGCCCAATTTCCTGCCGGTAAAAGTTCAACACCTGGTCACTGCAAAAACGCAGCCAATCCAGCATCAAACCATGGCAGGAGGGGTCTACCGGCTCAATTTGGGACCAATCGCTGTAACGGTGGCTCCAAAAGGTTGTCCACCAGGCGTGATTGAGCGCGTCCAGCGAGCCATAACGCTGGCGCAGCCACGCCCGGAAAGCGTCCCGGCACAGGTCACAGCGGCAACCAAAATTGCAGTATTCATTGGAGGCGTGCCACATGAACAGGGCGGGGTGCGTCCGGTAGCGTTCGGCCAGCCGCCGGTTAATCTGTTGCACTTTTGCGCGGTAGATGGGCGAGGTGGGACAGTGGTTGTGGCGCAGACGGTAGGGTTCACGACGGCCGTGTTCGTCCACCAGCCGCACTTCCGGGTACTTGTGCGCCAGCCAGGCCGGTTTGGCCCCGCTTGGCGTCGCCAGAATCGCCCGCATTCCATTTTCCGCCAGTGAATCCATGAGGCGGTCTAACCATTCAAACTGATACTCCCCTTCGGTCGGTTCCAGCATGGCCCAGGAAAAGATGCCCACGCTCATCACATTGCACCGCGCCGCCCGCATCAGCCGGAAATCTTCGGCCAGCACCTCCGGGTAATCCAGCCATTGCTCGTAGTTATAATCTGCGCCATGCAACAGGAATGTTGGTTGAAATGTCGTCATTGATCGTAATCCGTGAGCCGTAATCCGTGACCCGTAATTCGTAACCCGATTACCGATTACCGATTACGGATTACTGATTACGGCCGTCACCCCTTCACCGATCCCGTCGTTAGTCCGCTAATCACGTACCCTTGCAGCGGGATATACAGCAGCACAATGGGCAGGGCGGCCATGACGGCCCCGGCCGTGATAATGCCCCAATCCTGATCAAAACGGCTGGTCTGGAACAACATCAGCCCTACCATCACCGTCAGTTGGTCGGTACTTTGCAGCAGTACACGGGCAATAATAAAATCGCCATAGATGCCAAAAAAGCTCAATACCGCCACCGTGATGATCATGGGCCGGATCATGGGCAAAATGATATGCCAGAACACCTGCCAATGGGTGCCGCCATCCACCAGTGCGGACTCATCCACTTCCATCGGAATGGAGTCAATGTACGCCTTCATCAGCAACACGTTGATGCCCATCACCCCGGCCACGTAGACAAAAATCAGCCCGGCATGGGTGTTAAAGCCGATAAACGGGAAGTAGACGCCCAACTGCTGCATGGTGGCAAAGAGGGCCACAATCGCCAGAATGGCCGGGAACACATTCAAAATGAGAATGCCGATCATGAGGTGGCGACGACCGTTAAACCGGAACCGCGACAACGCATAGCCGGTAACGCAGGTGATGAACACAATCAGCGTCACGGAAATCGTGGTGATTTTGAAGGAGTTGAGCAGCCAGGTGGTGTACGGAAAAAATTCGTGATTCAGTAGATCGTTATAGTTCGTCAACCCCGCATTTTGGGGCCACAGGCTGCCCCCGGTGAGGGACTTGGCTGGATTGAGCGAAGCCGAAATAACCCAAAATGCCGGAAATACCGCAAAGAGAATGAGGCCAAAGGCCAGGATGTATTTGAGCGTCTGGCTGATGGTGCGTCTGGTTTTGCGCGACAGGCGCGGCTGGTGAACGGTCATATCAGGCTTCCTTAAACGTGCTGGTAAACCGGAGCTGGATCAGGGTGATCACGCCTACAAAAATGAACAACATGATGGAAATGGCGGCGGCTAAACCATAGTTGGTAGCACCCGAAGTAACAAAGGCCAGCTTATACACAAAGGAGATGAGAATATCACTGCGGCCAACAGGGATGATGGTGTTGGCCAGGGGCGGGCCGCCATAGTTAAAGATGTAGATCAGGTTGAAATTGTTGAAATTAAAGGTGAAGGAAGCGATAAGCAGCGGGCTGAGGATGCGCAGCAACAGGGGCAGGGTGATGTGGGTGAAGGCGCGCCAGGAAGAAGCACCATCCACAACGGCTGCCTGATGAATTTCTTCAGGAATAGCCCGCAGCGCGCCGGCCGTAATGACAAAAAAGTAGGGATAGGAAAGCCAGACGTTGATAAGGATCAGGGCAATGCGCGTGGCCGTCGGATCCAGGAACCAGGCCGGTGCCGTCCCAAAGATGGATTTCAGGGCGACGCTGACAATGCCTAAATCGGGATTGAGGATACTGCGCCAGATCAGCACGGAGACCAGGACGGGAATGGGATATGGGATGATGAGCAAAGCGCGAATGACCCGTTTGCCGCGCAAATCTTCAAACAGCAGAGCAATGACCAGCCCCAGGACAAAACTGAGAAATACGGAAAAGAAGGCAAAAAGGAAGTTCCAAAGCAGAATGCCGCCCATAGGGCCGCGCAACGCTTCATTGTCCAAGAAGCGGGCAAAGTTTTGCCAACCGATGACCTCCATGTAGCCGGGGGTGAGGGTTTCGCCGGTTTCGGCCGTGTAGGCGCCGTTCACGGCCGTATATGCCACCCCCGTCTGCCGCTCCACAAAAACGTCCTGTTCAGCATCATAGAGATAGCGGGGAACCAGCGTGGCTGCCTGCTGCAAGGAGCGGATACGAATTGTGTTCTCATCCAGGCCAAAATCTATGGCCCCCAGATCGTTAATGCGAGGCACGATGTCTCGGCGGCTCAGCCGTTGGTAGTCGCCAACCTGGGCCGGGAAGCCATCTTCATCCAGGGTATAGTCGGTGGGGGATACGGCCGTGATCTCTTCCCCCGGTCTGGCAATAAAACTCGTGCCATCTGCCGCCACCAGCCACAAAGCCAGCTCTCCGACGGCATTTTCATACACTGCCCACGAAAAAGATGACCCGCCTTCTGGCAGGTAACGCTCATTCTCCAACCGTTCAATCACCTGCTGTTTGGACAGAATGTGCCCATCGCTCATATTGGTGAAGGCAATGTAGAAGGTGTAAAAGATGGGGTAGAGCGTAAACATCATCGCCAGGGCAATGCCCGCCGCCAGCCAGCGCATGGGCGTAAAGCGGGGGCGCAAATAGACCAGGCTCAGGAAAACCGTGATGGTGCTGACCATGACGGCCATGGGGTAATTACCATCCAGAAATAGCTGCATCACCAGCCAGAGCAAAACAACCGCCAGGCTGCCAACAACCAGCAGATTGAGCAAGTAAGACCCCAGGGAAAGACGGGTGGTGTGGGAATTCATAGGGATGGAGAGAGTGAGAGATTGGGAGATTGGGCAATCTCCCAATCTCCTAATCTCCATATCTCTGGTTTCAATTATTCAGAATCAGCAATTTGCGTTTGAATTTGCTCAACAGCCGATTGCAAAGCCTCGGCCGGTTCCATCTCGCCGGTCGCAGTTAACGTACCTGCGTTGGCCCAGGCATCCCAGACAAAACCCATCGCCGGGATGGAGGGCATCGGTTGGGCATTCACACCGGCGGCATTAAACCCGGCCGTGTCCGGGTCAGAAGCCGCTTCAAAAATGGTGCGCCAGGCCGACGGCCGTGGCTCGGCGTCAAAAATCGCCTGCATCCCGGCCTCAGTCGCAATGGTCTCCAGCGCAAAAGTTTGCGCCAACAGCAGGTTGGGGGAATTGACATTAAACACAATACCCTGCACCCCCATGAACGGATAACCCGGTTCACCCCCATCTTCCGCCGCCGGGAAAGCAGAGATGGCGTAGGGCACACCGGCCGTCTGGAAGCGGTTAATGGCCCACGGCCCGGTCATAATGAAGGGAGTCCGGCCCGTTTCAAACAGCACATGCGCCGCTTCCCAATCAATGTTTTCCGAGACCAGTCCATCGTCAATGAGCGATTTGACAAAGGTCAACCCCTGCACCATGCCATCGGTATTCATACCAATGTCATCAGAGGTGAAGTTGCCGGAATCATCACGCCCAAAGATGTAACCGCCAAACGAGGTGTAAAGCGGGTAGATGTTGTAGCCCAAATCGGGCAGGCCAACAGCGGCATCGGCCTCGCCACTGTCTACCAATTCCTGACCAATAGCAAACACTTCATCCCAGGTTGTCGGCGCTTCGGGGACCATATCGGTATTGCGGAAAAAGCCGATGTTTTCCACCGCCAGCGGCAGACCATACAAATCGCTGTTATAAGTGAAGCCATCAATGGCCGCAGGCAGATATTCCCCTGCTTTGTCACCCAGGTCAACCGGAGCCACAACGCCATTTTCTACCAGCGGCCCCAGATTGTCGTGGGGAATAATGGCCATATCCGGCCCTTCGCCGGAAGCCGCGCCCAACATCATCTGATTGCGAATTTCGCCCAGGTCTACGGCTTCGATAATCACCGGGATACCGTACTCCTCTTCAAACTGTTGGCCCAGTTCAGTGAGCACACCAATACGGCCGTCGTCATACACCCACAAAACCAGCGCATTGTCGTCGCCGCTCTCCGAGCCGCTTTCAGCCGGGGCCGCTTCTTCCTCGGCTGGCGCTTCTTCCATTGGCTCTTCTTCAACCACCGGTTCTTCGGCGGTTGGTTCTTCCGCTACCGTCTCTTCAGCAACTGATTCTTCGGCCGTATCGGCCGTATCACTGCCCTGCGTGCCCCCACAGGCCGCCATCACAAACATTAAAATAACCAAGCCTACTACAAATGTACCTTTCCACAAGTTCTTCATCTTAACCTCCGTTTTTGAAATTGAGTTGTCTCTGAAATAAAAACGTGATGCGTGACACGTGAAACGTGAGGGATTTAAGTTCGCGCATCACGTATCACGCATCACGGTCTAACCATATATTCGCCAAACACATCCAACACCACCGCTTCCTCCAACTCCTGGGGAGCAAAGTCAGAGCCGAGGATATCTACGGCCGTGTGTACCCGCCCCCGTCCCGCACTCACCGCCCCCACAAAAAGAGTTTGTGGGTTTTGTAGGGTCGTTTTGGGAATTTGCACCTCGATAATCGTGGGGGAACCGCCTTGAATGGTGGCTGCGCCGGTCAGCGTCACTTCCTGCCATTCCGCCCCGTCCCAGGCAAACAACTGGTAACGGCCGCCCACCGTGCCCCGCTCTTCCCTGATCTGCACATCCAGCCGGAACTCCGGCTTGTACGGAGCGGCGACGGTGATGGGGCGGCGGCCTACATCTACCGGCGCACCTTGCTCGTCGTGGGTTATATCCAGGTAGATGAGGTAGGTGCCCTCTTGTGCGGCCAGCGCATTGTCCGCCACCGTCAGCGCCAGATAGAACGAATCCTCATCATCCGTTACATGCAAACTGGTCAGGTCGAGATAGGATTGCCCTAGATTGTCACCCGTCCCGTCCGTGAGCAGCGGCTCGCCGTAGGCTGATTCAATCACGCCATCTATGGGCAGGGACGGCCGTGTATACTCCGCGCCCAGAAAACCAATGCCCACGTGCAGTTCATTGTCCTGCGTAAAATCAAAAAACGTGGCATTTTCCCAATGTGAGCCCTGCCCCCAGCGGGTGGTGCAGTCGGTAGAAACCCAGGCTGGCTCCCAATACACCACGCCCTGTGCTCCGTTGTTGATGAGCGATTGCGTCAGATCGATCAGGAATTGGCGCTGCCCCGTTACCGATACTGGATAAGCAGAAATACCTTTGTCTAGCACGTTATCGGCCGTATCCCCCGCTGTCTCATACGTCCAGGGGTAGGCCGTCTCTACCACCATCACCTCCTTGCCAAACGTTTGCCGCAGATACGTCACCTGGCTGCCCATTTCCGCAATCGAAAAGGTACTCCACTGCGGATAGTAGGAAATACCAATCACATCAAAATCGGTAATACCATTCGCCACTGCATCGCGGAACCACCAGCCGGTATTCTCTGGCTGGGCCACATGCAGCACAATTTGTGGCCCGACTCCCAACTCCTCGGTCACGTCCCGCACCGCGCGAATTCCAGCATTAAACAATTGCGCGTCACGCGGCCAATCATTGTCCAGCCGCTCTTTGAGCAGGCCAGGGTTGGTTTCATTGCCAATCTGCACAAAATCGGGCATGGCCCCGTTTTCGTGCAGGGTCAGCAGTACGTCACGGGTATAGTCGTATACGGCCGTGGCCAGTTCATCCGTCTCTTCAATTCCCTGCCACGCCGCCGGAATGTTTTGACTGCCGGGGTCCGCCCACTCGTCGGAGTAATGGATAGTGAGCATAGTAAACAGGCTCGCCTCTTTGGCGCGTTGGAATGTTTTGGTCACGTCAGCCAGGGTGCTGTATTCCGTCCAGGTGGGATTATGCCACAGCCGCGCCCGCACCAGGTTTGCGCCCCGTTCGGCAAACAGAGCAAACGGCTCTTGGGTTTCCCCATTCACCCGGTACACCGCACCACAATCTTCCATCTCATTTACGTAAGACAAATCCACCCCCCGGAAAAAGTCCGGCAGGGTAGCAGGAACCAGCGTTGCGGTTGATGGAATGGAGGTAGTGGTTGGCTGTGGGGAAATGGCACAGCCGATGAAAAACAAGAGAATACATAAGCCACCGATGGCGTTGACGAGGTGTGCAACTATGGGTTGACGGCCGTGCCCGTTCATGCTTTCTCCCTCTTTCCTTACGTGTTGTCAACACGTGTTGACAACTATACAATAAACACCCATTTCCTGTCAAACGGGGAATGTTTCATTTCAATTAGTCAAAGGAATCGGCTCACCCAAAACAGGCGCAGGTTCACGCCGGAGTACATCCCCCAATGCCTGCAACGTGGCGCCCATCTCGCGGATGGCAAACCAGCGTGCCCGGAGATACGGCCGTAAATCCGACGACACCCCCACCACATTCACCCCCAACTGGTCACAGGTGAATAACGCTCTGGGCAAATGAAAACCTTGTGTCACCAAAATAGCCTCGTCTACCTGGAAAATATGTTTGGCCCGGTAACAGGTGTCATAGGTGCGACGGCCGCCATAGTCAGGCTGAACATCGGCCGGGTCAACACCCCGGCTCAGCGCATAAGCCAGCATCGCCCCTGGTTCATTGTAATTTTCAAACCTGTTATCGCCGCTCACCAACAGCTTCTGAACTTTTCCGGCTTCGTAAAGGGCAATGGCTACATCCATGCGGTCCACCAACACGTCACTTAAGAATCCGTCATACCGCAAACCCGCGCCAAAAACGATGGCTACGGGTTGGGTAGGCACATGGTTAACTTCGTAAACCAGACGGCCGTACTGCCACTGCACATACCCCTGCCAGAGAAAGGGGAAACTAACCACCAAAAAACACAACAGCAGCACCCCCCACAAAACACGCTTGAGCTTTCCTGATTGAAGCCAATTTGCCATAGCCTTTTCCCTTTACTCCAGTTCTCATCCATTTTCAGTAGATCGAAATTGAGGGGTAGGGCATCCTCAGATGCCCGCCCGCTCGCATCTGAGGATGCGAACTCCGCTTCGATCTATTGCTATTACCAGAGATGAAAACTGGCGTGCATAGATGGCAAATTGTAGCTTCAATGAACCAAAGGGGGACTATGTTTTTTAGCCGCTCCTTATTTGGCGGACGATGGTGACGGCTTCGGCCGTGAGCCGGGTGATTTGCGCAAACTGGCCGCCGTTGATGAGGGAGGAGGCCACCATCCAACTGCCGCCACAGGCGTGAACCATCGGTAGACGGAGATAATCAGGCAGGTTCACGGCCGTGATCCCCCCCGTCGGCATAAACTTCACCCCCCGATACGGCCCGCCAATCGCCTGCAATGCTTTCACGCCACCTGCCGCTTCCGCCGGGAAGAATTTGAGCAGGTTTAAGCCTTTGTTGAGCGCCATGTTGATTTCGGTGGGTGTCATCACACCCGGCGTCACGGGCACATTCTGCGCCAGGCACCAATCCACCACCACCGCGTCAAAACCGGGGGTGACGATGAAACGTGCCCCGGCGGCGACGGCCGTTTCCGCCTGCGCCACCGTCAACACCGTGCCCGCCCCCACCAGCATCTCTGGACATTCGGCTGTCAGCAACCGGATGGCATCAGCGGCAACGGCCGTGCGAAAAGTAATCTCCGCGCACGGCAGCCCCCCCGCCAGCAGCGCCTGCCCCAAAGCCGGGGCATCATCGGCGTCGTCAATCGCCACTACCGGCACCAAACCTATTTCGCCAATCTGCGCCAGAACAGAATCCATTAGTCTATCCCTTCCAACTGTCATTCCGACGAGTCTTCGAGGAGGAATCTTTCACATGGGTAGAGACGAAAGATTCCTCACTCCGCAGACTTCGTTCGGAATGACTATGGGGGTTATGCATTGTACGATGTGGCCGTCACGTCTCCGCCCTGGCCGGTCCAGTTGGTGTGGAAGAATTGGCCGCGGGGTTGGTCTACCCGCTCGTAGGTATGCGCGCCAAAGTAGTCGCGTTGGGCTTGCAGCAGGTTGGCGGGCAGCCGTTCACGGCGGTAGCCATCGTAAAAGGCCAGGGCGCTAGAGAGAGCGGGAACGGGGATGCCGAGGGTCACGGCCGTGCTCACCACCCGCCGCCACGCCCCTTCTGCCGCCTGCATTTTCTCCTGGAAAAACGGAGCCAGCAGCAGGTTGGTCAAATCAGGATTGGCGTCAAACGCGGCTTTGATGTCATCAAGGAAGGCGGCGCGGATAATGCAGCCGCCGCGCCACATCAGAGCAATGTTGCCATAGGCCAACTGCCAGCCAAACTCGGTCGTGGCCGCCCGCATCAGCATGTACCCCTGCGTGTAGGAGACAATCTTGGCGGCAAACAATGCCTGCCGCAAATCTTCAATGAAGGCGGCTTTGTCGCCGCTGAAAGGGGGAATGGACGACCCCAATACCTTTGCCGCCGCTACCCGCTCCTCTTTCAACGCGGAGAGGGCGCGGGCAAAAACGGCTTCGGCAATGAGAGTCAGCGGCACGCCGGTGTCCAGGGCGGTAACGGCCGTCCACTTACCCGTCCCCTTTTGCCCGGCAGCGTCCAGAATCAGGTCTACCAGATAACGGCCGTCTGCATCTTTGTAGGCCAGGATGTCGGCCGTAATCTCAATCAGGTAGGAATCCAACTCGCCCTTGTTCCAATCGGCAAACACGGTGCTCATCTCGTCATTGCTTAACCCCAACGCCGTCCGCATCAGGTCATACGCCTCGCCAATGAGCTGCATATCGCCATATTCAATGCCGTTATGTACCATTTTGACAAAGTGGCCCGCGCCTTCTTCGCCCACCCAATCGCAGCAGGGCGAGCCGTCGGCTACTTTGGCGGCGATACCCTGGAAGATGGGTTTGACGTGTGGCCAGGCTTCCGGGTGGCCGCCGGGCATGATGGAGGGGCCATAACGCGCCCCTTCTTCACCGCCGGAGACGCCGGTGCCGATGAACAACAGCCCCTGCGCGGCCAATTCCTGGGCGCGGCGGGTGCTGTCCGGGTAATGGGAGTTGCCGCCATCAATGATGATGTCGCCCGGTTCCAGCAGGGGCACGAGTTGGGTGATGGTGGCATCTACCGGCGCGCCGGCTTTGACCATAAGCATCACGCGGCGCGGCCGTTTCAGGTGGCTGACCAGTTCTTCCAGCGAGTGTGCGCCGATGACCTTTGTGCCTTTGGCTTCGTTCGCCAGGAATTGGTCTACTTTTTCAACGGTACGGTTGAAGACGGCCACGGTAAAACCGTGATCGTCCATGTTCAATACCAGATTTTGGCCCATGACGGCCAATCCAATGAGTCCGATGTCTGCTTGTGGTTTCATAATTTCCTCGATTTCAAACTGTGAATTCATCAGGGCATTCTCCCTGTAATACTCATACATTTCTCAAAATCCCTATTCTCTAATGCTTCAAGCCATATAGCGAAGAGACCAAGTCCAAAGACTTCCTCAAACGCTTGCTGAATTATTCCGACTTCTGCAAACCCAAATGGCTCTTGAAAGATGGCTCGTGTAAGTATTTCTGATCGGTGCGTAATTTTGGTGAGCTGTTCTAGCACACTGTTGTCGGAAATCAAGATGATCGGCTTGCCATCTTCAATCATGTTGTGCGCAAGCAACATCTTGGACATCGCGATGGTCCATAAGTCAGCAAGGGCGTTAACAAAGACTGAATCTTGACCATACGTATCCATAAATTTTGGATCAAACCGAGAGATGGCACTCTCAGTCTGAGGGTTAAAACCTGGAATAGAATTCAATGTCATTTTTTCTCAATTGACCGCCTAACACTCTTTACTTTGTTTTTGGATTAGTTCTAAGATCGTTTCCACGTCCTCAGCTGCCGATATGGTGATGGCTTCGTCGGGGCCGGGGGATTCGAGGGCGTCGAACTGGCTTTGCAGCATGGGCGCTTTCATGTAGTGCCCTTGCCGTGCCTGCATTCGCCCCCAGATCAGGTCGAAGTTGCCTTGCAGGTGGATGAACTGCACGGCCGTCAACCTATCCCGCAGTTGATCCCGATATCTCTTTTTAAGGGCGGAACAGGCGAACACGGCCGTTTCGCCTTTTGCTTCATGTTCTGCCATCATCTGATGCAGCCGCGCCAGCCAGGGCCGGCGGTCTTCATCGGTCAGTGGTTGCCCGCCTGCCATTTTAGCCACATTTTGCGGTGGATGAAAATGATCGCCGTCATAAAAGGGACAGTCCAGCCTGTCAGCCAATGCCTGTCCTATCGTGGTTTTGCCGCAGCCGGAAACGCCCATGATGATGAAGATGGTCATAGTTATGTGCGTGATGCGTGATACGTGATGCGTGAAATGCTTCCGGTCACGCATCACGCATCACGTTTCAGATTTTCCTCTCCCGCGCCCGGTAGAGCATTTCGCCGGCTTTGGGCACGTAGAGGATGCCTTCGGCTTCGCGGTTTTGCCAGGTGGTGATGTCCATGTCGGCCGGGTCTTGGTAGCCGAGGGCAAGTTGGGCGCAATCTTCTGGCGGTAATTTAGTCGCCAATCTCACGCGGGCACGGGGGTATTCGATGCCGTTTTCATAACGGCCGTCGCCCCGCACGTGTGTACTATGCGCCAGCACCCCCAGGGGGATGTGCTTGAATTTGTCCCATTGCCCCAAAAAGTAGGGCAGCACATGGTAGCCAATTTCGTAAATGTAACGGCCGTGAACATGACTGACCACGTCTAAATGCGGCGCGTAAATAATCAATTCGCCGCCTTCGGCTAAGGCCGGTTCCAATTTATACATCGCCTTGCCCGCCGTCCACAGTTCATCATACATGGGCGGGGCGCAGGAAAGGACGCGCTGAAATGGTTCGTCTACCCAGATGATGTGCCGCTCTGAGGACAAATCGGCCGCCGCGCTCCAGGCGGTCTGATAGTCGCCGATGAACAGGCCCGCCAATCCTTTGCCCAGTACGACGAGGGCGATGAGAGTGGTGGGGATGGGCACAAATTCGGCGGCGGCGTGAATCATATCGCGCACCGGCGTTTGTTTGAGGCCAATGGTACCGCGCACACCGGCCAATGCGCCCAGCCAATGGGTGACGTTGATCATGTCGGCGCCGGAAATGCCGGGGAAGAAGTATTTGGCCCCGCCGGAAAAGCCGACGACTTCATGGGGGAAGGTGGGGCCAAGAATGAGAATGTGGTCGTAATCAAAAATGGCGCGATTGATATTCACGGCCACATCGCCGCCCAGGGTAGGATGCCAACGCGCTCCGGCAATTTGCTGAATTTTCGCCTGGGGCAATGTGCCAATTGGGATCAGCACGTCCGGGCTGTCCCAGGCGTGGTTGAGGATGCCAATGTGCCGGTAGGTAGTGTGGCGCTCGTCTGGGGTAATGCCGACCAATTGGCAAAGCTGCGTTTCGGTCAATGGCGGGTGGGTGCCCAGGGCGACCATAAAATCAAGCTGTTTTGTATCATACAAAATTTGCACCAGGTAGCGAAATAGCTGCGGCAGGGGGATGGTGCGGGTATGGTCAGGAATGAGTACTAAGACGCGCTGCCCGGTGTGCTGCCGTTCCAACACGGCCGTCAACGTTTGCCGCACGGTATCATCGGGCAGTAATTGTTCTGGTGGGGCAATCATGTGGTGCATAACAAGCTAACCCTGCTTCAATTTGTATCTGATCATCGTGATTCTGGTCGTCGCCGTACCACCGGCTGCCAAATCATCGTGATTAAACAACTTGGCTCATCTATGAAATGTGTGCAAGAGACCTCCGAGGTTTGGCAAACCTCGGAGGTCTACCGCCGAAACTGCACACTTCTTACTCATGAGCCAAACAACTTTTTGTGGTCATACCCGCGTAGGCGGGCATCCAATCCATAGGTGTATGGATACTCGCTTTCGCGGGCATGACAGGTCTCTGCGGTTCATCACAACGTTCAGCCGGCGCGAGAGAAACCCAAGTCCTTTGCTGGCGTGAAACGTTCAATCACCATATCCTTAAATCGTGAATGAGCCCCGCTCTCGCGCTCCCCTGCAACAGCTGTTAGACCGGTTCACCACTGATTTGACTTCAATCATCATATCCTCTTGGATTTTCTCTGCCCTCAATCACCGCTCTGTAATCTGTTAACCAGGCCAAGAATTTGTTGGCTTCGAAGCTGTCAAAGCTTTGTATTCGTGGAAGGGTGATGTCTAAACAATGCATTGCCATCCGCACCTGCATTCGCTTCTTGAAGGCTTCATCATATTGATATCCGGCTATTTGCAAGAACTTCTGTCTCAATTCTGGGGGATAATACCACCAAAGCAAGGAGCCCATATCATGAGCCGGGTCGTCTCGAGCCATGGCCTCCAGATCAACTAGATAGATTTTCCCCTCGTTACTAATCAACCAATTGGCGTTACAGATATCATTGTGAGAGGCAATTAAACCACCCCCTTCAAACCTGGCTACTTCTTGTTCAAGTTGAGCAAGTGTTGCATCAACATAGTCGGCAACCTCAGGCATTTGTGACCGATACTGTACCCATTTTTGGCGAAGGCAAGTAAGTTTGGCCATGCCCACGTCCTTGTATTGCTCAGAAGGCACGACAGGCAAGACCTTTTTTATCGTTGGGTTATGGTGCACTTTGTTGATGATGGCCGCGATTTTTTCAAGATATTGATGAAAATCTCGCCAAGATGGATGTTTACCTTTTATAAAGGGTTGTACTAAGATAGAGACTCCATCAGCTAAGTAATTGGTCATGAGAACGGCGGGTGACAGGTCTAATGAGGCTAGCACCTGATAGTAAGAGACCTGTGCACCCAACTTAATGAAGTAGGTGTCCGCATTCGCCTGAGCAATATAGGTTTCATGTCCACGTCCTGATGAAGGTAGGGTGAGTTCCCAATGATGAGCAGAAACGCGATTTTGCAGAAAGGTCAAGACTTCTTGACGATGTTGGTGTCTATTTAGCATGATGATCTTTGCTTAGATATGGTCACCATAGTTTTACGACTAGCGGTCTAACATCTTCATACGCCGCTAAAGGCAGAGAAGCCGCCATCTACGGGCACGACGATGCCGGTGACAAAACGGGAGGCGTCGCCGGCCAGCCACACGGCCGTGCCCACCAACTCCTCCGCCTCCCCAAACCGGCGCATGGGGGTGTGCGCAATAATCTGCTCCCCACGTGCGGAATAGGTGCCGTCGGCCTGCACCAGGAAATCCCGGTTCTGCTCGCCAATAAAAAAGCCGGGGGCAATGGCATTCACGCGCAGCCCCGGCCCATACTTTGTTGCCAATTCCACCGCCAGCCATCTGGTCAGGTTATCCACGGCCGCTTTGGCATTGCCGTACCCCAAGACGCGGGTCAACGGCCGTTGCGCCGCCATCGAAGAGATGTTGATAATGCTGCCCTGGCGCTGCCCGGCCATCACCTCGCCAAAAATCTGCGTGGGCAGCAGCGTGCCGGTCAAATTCAAAGCCATCACCTGCGTAAATGCTTCCTCCGTCATATTAAAAAAGGTCAGGTCGCCAACGATGGTGGCCCCCGGCATATTACCACCGGCACAGTTGATGAGGATGTCGGCGCGGCCGTAGCGCCCCAACACCCATTCCCGCGCCGCCAACAGCGACTCCCTGTCCAGCACATTGGCCGCCAGGGCAAACGCCTGCCCGCCGCCGGTGCGGATGGCACTGGCGACTTGCTCCGCCTTCTCCTGGCGGCGGCCCAAAATGCCCACCGCCGCCCCCGCCGCCGCCAACCCCCGCGCCATCGCCCCCCCCAAGACACCCGTCCCGCCGGTGACAATGGCAACTTTGTGTTCCAGTGAAAAAAGCTGATAGATATTCATGCACGTTGATTAGACATCCGATTTCTCAAAGAAATCGGATGTCTGAATCCAATTGATCACCAATCAAACGGCCCTGCATTGCGCAGCACGGGCCGCGCCATTTGTTGCGTCGGCTCAACTTCTATAAACAACGTCGGCGTCCAGCCTACATCCCCCGCCAGATCGGGGTCATTCACCGCATTATAAGCCGCCCGCGCATCCACCGGCTGATACGGCGGCGGCAACGGTGGACTCCAGAGCGTGCCGGTTTCGTGTACGGCCGTGCCATTAAACCGGGCCATAAACATATCCGGCGTCACCCCATTCGCCACCGTAAACAAATTATTCTCCGCATAAATCGCTGATTCAATGCCCACGCCCCAATTATAGACGTGCGGCACATGCCCACCGATTTTGTACACATTATTATAAACGTGCACCTGGCCAAACCGCACCCGTGGCGTGCGCTGCCCGGTCGAGGCAAACAAATTGTGATGCAGCGTCACCCGCAATTTGCCCCGGTCGGCTATCGCCCCGTCCGACGAGCCAATTAGCATTACCTTATCATGGTTCAGCAAACGATTCCAGGAAACCGTCACAAAATCAGACGCATTGGTAATATCCACCAGCCCATCATGCACCTGATACAGCACGCCCAAATAGTGTGGTAGTAAATGATCGGCCGTCGTCACATCTTCAAAGCGGTTGTGGTCAATCCACACATGATCCGTATTGCGCAGCGAAATCGAATCATACAACGCATTCCACGAACCCAAAGCGCCATCCGTCGGACTCCAGGCCGGGAAACAGTCATACGTATCCTCAAAATTCAGATTGCGAATGATAATGTTGGTGCGGTTCACACTGGTTGTGCCCCGAAGATCCAACCATGCCCCCCGAATCGTGGCGTCCTTGTCCATGCCCACAATCGTCGTATTGGAACCGACGCGAATCCGTACTCGCGCCTGCTGTGCATTGCGCGACACCAGCCGCGCATCTTCCAATGGCCCGCTGGGTGGCGTCCGCCCCCACACCGCCGGGTCATACGTCGCCAGGAACGCATCCAGTGTATACCCGTCGCGGTAATAATCCTCACAGACCAACGGCTGGTTGTTGTCATCCACATTGGCATCAATCACACCGGACACGTAGATGATTTTAGGCACATCAGATGGATTGGAAGGCGGCGGGTAAACGCCGTTGTTCAGCGCCGCCACCAGTTCTTGACGATTGGTCACCACGTAAACCTGATCGGCCGTTGCCGCCGCACCACCGGTTGTGCCCGCCCCTTCCGCCGCCCAACCATCATTGAGCGCTAACGTCTCCCGCCCCAGGTCACGGGGGTCAGCATGGGTAGGCAACACGGCCGTAATCACGGCCAGCAGGCAAGCTAAAACGAGCGTAAGTTTTAACACACGCATGATTTGATTCTCCTTTGATATTGATCCACAGATGGCACAGATTTCACAGACTAAAGAATGTGTGTCACCTGTGTAATCTGTGGATACCCATTCTTTACAAGGTTGGTGGCTAACCCATTGGCCTGCCGCGGACCGGCCGCCTGGTCAACTTCAACCGGACAAACAAAATGGCTCCAGATGCCGCCGGAAGTGGCGGCACAAGGCCGCATTGTAGGCGGCTTCGTGTTGGGCGAGGGCGGTGTGCAGGTCACGGCCGTACACGTCCAGCGCCGATCCAAAGGTCACATGTAGTAATTGGCGGGCATCAAAATCCTCCAGCAGCACCGGACAATCGGCATCACTAAGCTGCTGGCTGGTGGGCACTTTCTCTTGTTGGCAGTCCAGGAAATAGGTCTTGCGGTCGGTGGCAAAACGCTCGTGCCCCAAATCCAATATGCGGCGGAACAACGCTGTGTCTACTTCGCTGATGACACGCAACGCTTCCAGGTAGCTGGTGCCCGCCGTTTTCACATGCACACGGCCGTGTGCCAGCCGTGCCACAATCGGATAGATACTGAACTTGTCCGAACCGGTATGCACACTTAATTTGTAATTATCAAAATGGTCGAGAATGGCAATATGCTGCGCCAAATCCTTTTCAAATTCAGCCACATCACCAATGTAATCCACCCCTTTCTGAAACTTGCCCACAAAACGGGGCGCGACGCTAACCACCGGCACGCCCACTCGGTTTAGCTCATTCACAATGAAAAAATGTTCATGCACGGAGGTAGGTGTGTCCGTTTCATCCACCGACATTTCCAGTTCAAACGGCCGTCCGCCCATCTGCGCCTGAAGAGCCTGGGCAATGGCAATGGCGTGGGCCAGGGCACGGCCGTATTTCGCCAGCGCCCGCAACAATGTCACCTCGTCAAACGTCAGGGTCAGGTTGGGCAGGTGAATGGGGGCACGGCCGTAGCGATTCTGCACATCAGTCAGGCTGGTTTGCAACACATCCCAGGGCAAATTGGCTGCTTTAATCGCCAGCGTTTCCAGGCTGTCCGTTTGGGCGTCGTTATCCACATGGTCGCTGGGGTCAATGGTGTAAAAGGTGTAACCAGCCTGCACAAACGGAGCCAGGTGCGCCACTTCCTTCACATGATCGGCATCTGCGCCCCACACGGCCATCCACCCTTCCTGGAACAGTCCCCACACCGCATCATCCATTACCTGCTGCGGCGTGCGCCCAATGCGGCTGTTTTCGCGCACGGATTGTTGGGCAAAGATGGGGGCGATACGGCCGTCTGTATCTACTTCACGCAATGCCTGAATATGCCCCGGCGTGGCCGAACCCATGCGGTCTCCAAAACCAAAGGAGGTTTGCAATCCCAAGGGAACGGAGTTCAACCAGGGCAGCCGTTCCCGCAACTGGCGCGCATTTTCCGGCGTCAATTCGCAAAACAATTGGTCATCGTGGGGTGTGCCGGTGAATACGGCCGTGTCCCCTCGCACCGCTAACCGCTTTTCCCCATTCGCCAGCTTCACCAACGCATACGTTGTCCCCTCAAACTCCGTCACTGACGCCGGGTATGTTTTTTCAATCTCCATCGCTCGTATAATCCTTTGTGCTACAAAGTTATCCTAGAGGTACACAAAACTGACCCTACTGAAAAAACCACCACAGAGACACAGAGTTTCCTCTGGCTAACACTCTCCGTGTCTCTGTGCCTCTGTGGTTTTTTCAGCAACTTCATAATTGGTACGCCTGTTTCGCCAGGTCGTAGGCCAGAGCACGAGTCATTTCCGCCCCTTCTTCTTCGCTGACCATGTGCCGCACCACCAGCCCGGCCACCCAATCGGCCGCCGCCCGTCGCCACAGATCATGCCGGGCAGGGATGGAGGGGTAAGCGCGGGTGTCATCATTAAACCCGGCCGTGTTGTAAATGCCCGCCGTCTCCATCACCCGGTCAAAGTAGCGGCGCATCCCATTCAGGCTATCAAAAAACCACCAGGGTGGCCCCAGTTTCACCGCCGGATAATGCCCGGCCAGGGGGGCCAGTTCACGGCCGTAAGTCGTCTCGTCCAGATTAAACAAAATCAGCCGGAAGCGGGGGTCATTGCCAAACACATTGAGTAACGGCCGTAAGTTATGCGTAAACTCGCTCGCCGTGGGAATGTCTGCCCCCCTGTCCCGGCCAAACTGTTGGAAAATCAGGTCGTTGTGGTTACGGTACGCGCCCACGTGCAACTGCATCACCAGCCCATCCTCCGCGCTCATGCGCGCCATCTCCATCAGCATATGGCCGGTAAATTGGGCGGCGTCGGTGGCGTCAGCACGGCCGTGCAAGGCTCGCTGAAAAATAGCCTCCGCATCTGCCGCCGACAATCGCCCGGTATAAGCCGTCAGCGCCGCCTGGTCAGTCGCCTTTGCCCCCATCTCCTTAAAAAAGGCACGGCGCTGCTCCAATGCCCGGATGAAGCTGGCGACATCTACCACCTCCACACCAGACACCGCACTCAGCCGGGCGATATGGTCAGGCCAGTTTTCGGTGTCCAGGTTGACGACGGCATCGGGGCGGAAGGTGGGCAGGACACGGCCGTGCCAGCCCGACTCCCGTATCGCCTGATGGTGCGCCAATGTGTCGGTCGCCGCATCCGTCGTACACAACAGTTCGATGTTGAACCGGTCATACAGTTGGCGCGGTGTAAAGTTGGGGGATTGTAGTTTGTCGTCAATCTGGTCATAGAGGTTTTGGGCGTTACGGCCGTTGAGCGTTTCTGTAATACCAAACAGGTGCGCCAACTCTTCACGCAGCCACAAGCCCGTGGGTGTACCCCGGAACAGATAGAAATGATCGGCAAAACGCTGCCACGCCCGGCGATGATCCGTCTCCGTGGCCCCACCATCCTGGCGGGGAACAGACAGATCGGCCATAGACACCCCCTGCGCATACAACATGCGGAAGATGTAATGGTCGGGAATCAGCAGCAGTTCGGCCGGCGAACCAAAACGATAATTCGGGTCGGCAAAAAGCCGCGGGTCCACATGCCCATGCGGGCAAACCAACGGCAAATCGGCCACCGGGCGATACAGTTCCAGCGCCATCGTCCGCTGCGCCGGATCAGGCGAAAAATATCGTGTTTCTGGTAAGTCGTTCATAAACATCGCCTATGAATGAATTCATAGATTGGTACAGGAAACGTGCTGAAGCACGTTAAAAAAGACGCTCACAACACGCTTCAGCGCGTTTCTTATGGCAGGGGCACTCATTGATTTTTCATGGTCGCCAGCGGAAACAAATCCTCAATACACACCATCTGCTTGGTTTGTATAGATTGGTTGGCGGCAATGCCCACCAGCACCGACGCCGCCCCATCCACGTGAGAAGCGGCCCGATGGTAAGGGTCAGGTGGGGGCGTGGGCGAGAAGATTTGCTCCAGCATCACCGGGTCGGCGCCGCCGTGCCCCCCTTCACTTGCCGGCACTTCCACCTCGTACCCCTGGCCGAACATGGGAAAGACACGCATCCGCGCCTGTTTGAACGGCCCTTTGCTGGCCTGGGTTTCTACGGCCGCACCATCCCCCAACAGGTGGGTGACACACTCTTCGATATCCATTTCAATACGCCCCTTCGTGCCGGTGATGGCTACGCGCAGCCCTTCCCAGGGGGCGTAAGCGACCAGGCAGTAGGAGAGCAATGCACCATTGTGGTAGCGCACGGTGACGGCCATGGTGTCCTCAGCCGTAATCGGTTCACCAAAGACGTTTTGGTCACGAATGTAGCCGGTCTCGGCTTCGGCATCCAGGTAAAGACCCTTGAGCGCTTCTTTGCTGGTGAGGAGGAGGGCAAAGGGGTCGTTTTGGGCGGCAGGGACGCCGGTATAGCGATGGTAATCGTATTGTTCACCACGCGCAGCGGCGTTGGCACGGCCGTAAAAACTCAACGCCCCCATCGCTGCCACCGTTTGCGGAAAGGAGCCAATCCACCAGTTGACCAGGTCAAAATGATGGGTGGCTTTGTGTACCAAGAGGCCGCCGCTGTTCTCCTTTTGGCGGTGCCAGCGGCGGAAGTAGTCGGCCCCATGACTGGTATCCAACAGCCAGGAGAAGTCTACCAGCAACGGCCGTCCCACCAATCCATCCAGCACCAGTTGGCGAAATTGGGTATAAGCGGGTGCGTAACGGTAGTTAAATGTCACGCGCAGCGACCGTCCCGTCTGGGCAATGGCCTCAAAAATTGCCTGCAACTTGGGCAGGTCGGTGGTCATCGGCTTTTCGCTGATCACATCGCAGCCCAACTCCATCGCCCGCGTGATGTACAGATGATGGGTGCTATCCATCGTGCAGACAATAACCACATCAGGCCGGGTCTCGGCGATCATCCGGTCAAATTCGTAGGCAAAATAGGTGGGTCGGGCGGCCAGGCCACGCGTCGTTGCCAGTTTGTGGTTATACCAATTCATGCGCGTCTGGCTCAGGTCACAAAAGGCAACCAGTTCGGCCACTTCGCGGTAGGTGGTGGTGATAGCCTCCACAAACATACTCGCCCGTGCCCCCGTGCCCACTAAAGCATATCGTTTTCGTTCGTTCATATTTTGGTAAAGTGCCAGGCACGGGGCGTGAAGTCTAGGGATGACAAACGCCTTATGCCCCGTGCCTGGCACTGCTTAACTAACGGCATAACCAGCCGCCGTCTACGGGGACTATCGCCCCGTGCATATAGTCTGAAGCGGCCGAAGCTAGAAAAATAGCCACACCCTGCAAATCAGTCGGATCGCCCCAGCGCCCGGCAGGGATACGTCCCAAAATGGCCGCATTTCGTGCCGGGTCAGCACGCAGGGGAGCGGTATTATCCGTCGCCATGTAGCCAGGGGCAATGGCGTTGATATTGATATTTTTTGAGGCCAGTTCGTTGGCTAATGCTTTGGTCAACCCGGCCACGCCGCTTTTGGCGGCCGTGTAAGAGGGCACCAGGATACCCCCTTGAAAGGAGAGCATGGAGGCGATGTTGATGATTTTGCCCCCACCTTGTGTGGCCTCGCTCTGAGCGACCATCTGCCGGGCGGCGGCCTGCGCCAGAAAAAAGAGCGCCTTCAGGTTGATTTGTAGCACATCATCCCAATCGCTTTCACTGAATTCCAGGACGGGGGCGCGGCGAATGATACCGGCGTTGTTGAGCAGGATGTCCACACGGCCGTACACCTTCACCACCTCCGCCACCACCCTGTCCAAATCGGACGGACTGGCCGCGCTTAAATCGCACTGAATCGTGTGGTAGCGCCGGTCTAGCGCCTGCACCTGCATACAGGTGTCGCCACATTCGATGCGATCCAGCCCGGCAATATCCGCCCCCGCCGCCGCCAGCCCCAGCGCCATCGCCTGCCCCAACCCTCGGCTGGCCCCTGTCACCAGCGCTATCTTTCCTTCAAGCGAAAACATTTCTTGCATCATTACACCACCTTCCGCTCACTGCCTACTGCTTACCGTTTGCTGATCACCATTCAATGCCCCAACTCGCGCAGCATGGGCACCGTGCGACTCACCCAACCGACGGCCGGGTCTTCGGATACGGCCTGGATGCGGTGGTGGCCCGCCAGGAACCAGAGGTAGTAGGTGGTGTAACCGGGGGCGCTGACGACGGTGTGGTAGCCATGTGGCACCATGAGGATAGTGTTATCGTGCACGGTGTAGCCCACATCTATTGTGTCATCATAAAAGCGGGCGATGCCAAACCCTTCAGGCGGGTTCACTTTGAAGTAGTACATTTCTTCGTGGTACGCTTCGCGGGGCAGGTCGTCGGTTTCGTGTTTGTGTGGCGGGTAGGTGCTCCAGTTACCGGAGGGGGTATACGTTTCGCCAACAATGAGGCGGGCGGCAGGCAAGTCTGGCTGCCCAGCCTGGGTGAGTATCTGGTGGTAGCTGCGGGTAAAGTTGGCCGCGCCCCACACCCCGGCCGTCACCTGAGCAGGATTGATGACGTAAGGCTCAATCGTCAGGTCGCTAGGGGCGCTGCACAAGCCAATTTCCACACGGCCGTGCCCCACCACCTGATAGCGCGCATTGGCCGGGATGTACACGGCGTGTGGTTTGCCATTGAACACATTGGGGCGGCCGCCAACTTGCGGGAAGGCACGGCCGTCCACCACAAAATCTGCCTTGCCTCCCAGGATGACGGCCAGGGTTTCACGGCCGTCGCTCTGCCCTTCATACGTTTGCCCATCTGCCAGCAACAAGAGTTGAAAATCTAGCAGTTGGCAGGGATTGGTAGGCAGTGAATTTAACCCATTTGCTGTGGGAACATTATCAAAATAAGACATTTCATCCCTGTTCTACTAATGGTTTGTAGTAGGCACTTTAGTGCCGTCAATGGCGATAAATCGCCTACTACAAACTTATGTGTGCGCATTCTCCAATGCTACGGCCGCCAGCAGAAAAGCGCCGACGCCGTGCAGGTCGTTGGTGATGATTGGTTCACCCACGTAATAGTCAAAAGACCCATCGCGGTAAGGCGTACCGCCCAGCCCCGCGGTGGAACAGATGCCATGCAGGTCTACCCGCCCTTCGTCATCCAGCGTCACCAGATGGGTGAGCAGACCGGCAAAGGCACGGTCGGCGGTGGGCAGTCGGTGGGCGGGCAAAACGCCCAGACGCGCCCCTTTAGCGATGGTGTAGATGATCATGGCCGTGCCCGACGCTTCCAGATAGTTGCCTGGCCGGTTTCCTTGATCCATCACCTGCCACCACAGGCCAGTGGCGGAATCTTGGAAGGGAGTAACGGCCGTTAACAACCGCTCCAAAATAGCCACAAATTCCGCACCAGCCGGATGGTCGGGCGGGAACAGTTCCAGCACATCCACCAGCGCCATCAGATACCAGCCCATGGCCCGGCTCCAAAAATGGGGCGAGCAGCCGGTGACGGGGTCGGCCCAGGGCTGCTGGCGGCTCTCATCCCAGGCGTGGTAGAGCAGCCCGGTGTACGGGTCGTGGGTATGTTTTTCCAGGGTGGTGATTTGAAAAGCGACATCGTCCAGCGCCGCCGGTTCGTCAAAGGTCATGGCATATTCAGCCAGAAATGGCGAGGCCATGTAAATGCCATCCAGCCACATCTGGTAGGGATATATCTGTTTGTGCCACAGGCCGCCCTCGTGAGTGCGGGGGTGGGTGCGCAGTTGGTCGCGCAGCAGCTCAATGGCCTGACAGTAGGCAGCCTGCCCGGTAGCCTTGTAAAGGGGAAAGAGCAGTTTACCGGGGTTGATCTGGTCAATGTTGTATTCGGCCAGGGTGTAGGTGCGGATACGGCCGTCTGCCTGCACAAAATTGTCCACATAGGCCGCCACGTTGTCCCCGTAACGGCCGTCGCCCGTTTGCTGCCACAGGTGATGGACTCCCTTAAACAAGAGGCCGTGTTTATAATGCCACTGGCTCTGCGCCAGGTCATAGCGGCTCAGGGCGGAGTTGGCAATACGCTGCGACCAGGGAATACTGGACGAGGTAGTGGGGGAAACGGCCGTCTGGCTGAATATAGTGCGTTGCATGGTTTAGTACCTGAATTTCGTCATCCGTGAACCGTGAGCCGTACGCCGATATCCGATTACGGATCACGGATTACGGGTCACGGCTCACGCACCACGGAAAAAGGCGCATCAAAGCCACCCAGGGTGTGCTGACCTGGGAATGTGCCGGTGAGACGCACCTTTTGGCGGTGCGTCTCACCAATCGAGGAGATTGTCAAAATCAGCTATTCCAGGAGACCAGCGTCTTGCAGCGCTTGTTGGGCGGCGGCTTCGTATTCCTGCGCCCCCAGGCTGTCCAGTCCGGCCAGGTATTCGGCCCAGGTGTCCTCATTGAGTTCTTTTTGCCCCAGTACAAACTGGATCAGACCTTCGTTGTAGTAGCGGTCAAAGTCGGCAGCGTTTGCCGGGGGGAGGATAATCTGAATGCCACGGCCGTCTACCCAGGGCTGAGCCTGGAAGAATTCCAGGAAAGTCATGGGTAGCATGGTACGGCCGTTCGCCGTCTCATAATTTGGATAACGAGCGATAATCTCGGCGGGGGCGTTGTAATAGACCAACTGATTGCGCAATTGCGTAAACGGCTGCATCTCCGGCGCCGTCCAGGCCAGCGCTTCGTCAATACCTTCTGTGGAGATATTCGCATTTTCGTCCAACACAAAGTTCACGCCTTCCTGGCCGAAGCCGAGCAGATAATAACCATCGGTGGCAATCCACTCTAAGAGCCGGGCAATGGCTTCCCCTTTGCCGGCATCAGCCGCCTTTTGCGACACAGCAAAGATCTGCCCGCGCCCGGTATAGACGCCATAGTGGGCTTCACCATCCGGCCCGGTGGGTGATGGCAGTGGGATCCATTCCCCTTCCGGGAAATTCTCATCAAATGGCGCATAGTTAGATTGGTTCGTCAGCGCCGCAAAATCTTCCCACATAATGCCAAACCGGCCTTGCTTCCAGCGCGCCCGGAAATCATCACGGGTCAATGTCGGCCAGTCGGGGTCAATCACTCTGGCGTCCACTAATGACTTCATGTAAGCCAGGGCTTCCGGGTATTGTGGATCACGCACGTTCAGACCAAAGTTGGCCGGGTCAGCGAAGTTCCACACACCCGGCAATCCATACCCGCCAAAGATATAATCAAAACGGTTGCCAATGCCCTGTCCATTGATGAAACCACCAATACCGTAAGTGTCATCCTGGCCGTTGCCGTCCGGGTCTTGTTCGGTAAAGGCAACCGCGACTTCATACAGTTCTTCCAGCGTGGTCGGTGGTTCCAATCCCAAAGCGTCCAGCCAATCTTTGCGGATGACCAGACCTTCCCGCTTGGGGATGGGCGGCAGTTCCGGCAAACCATATTGATGTCCCCCCGTTGTCACCAGACTAAGAAGGGTGGGATCATTGTAGTGTGTGGAAACACGCTCCGGCATCAAGGGCATCAAATCCTCAACCGGCGCTACCAGACCCAAATCCACCAGGCGGAACAAGGCGCCACGAGTGTCCCCGCTGGCACTCACCAGTTGAAAGAGGTCGGGCAATATATTAGCCGCCGCCGCCGCATTGAGTTTGGCTTCGCCGTCCGCGCCGGTGGGCATGATGACATACTTCAGATTGATACCCAGCTCATCCCGAATGATGTCATAGGCAATCCAATCATCCGGGGGTGGGCCGGCCTCGGTAACGGTGGCTAAAGCCCACAATTCAATGTCCACGGGCACGGCCGCCGCCGTAGCCGCCGCATTAGCGGCATTCGCTTCGGCGGTAGCGGCCCCAGACATGGCGGCTTCTGCCTCAGCAGCGGCAGCGGCGGCTTCACCCTCGGCTGCTTCCAGGGCGGCCTGGGCTTCAGCAACCTGGGCTTCCAGCGTCGCCCGCGCTGATTCATCACCTTCGGCCGCGTCAGCCAGGGCCGCCAGGGCCGCATCGGCTGTAGCCTGCGCGTTGGCGGCGGCGGCCTGGGCAGCTTCGACGACGGCCGTATCTACGGTGGGCACTTCCACCGTGCTGCCTGATGAACAGGCCGCAAACAGGGCCATCAACAAAATCAGCAAAACTACAAAATAACGACTTCTTGTCTTTCTACTCTTCATTTTTCTTTCTCCTTAACTTGTGTATGTAGACCCAATGGGTTTTGAAAACCCTTTGGGCATTCGCAGCCTTATTCTTTGACACCACCGATCAACACACCCTTGGTGAAATAGCGCTGAATCCATGGATACACCAGGAGCATGGGGATCATCGTGAGCAAGACGCTGGCTGATTTAAGCGATTCAATGGAAGAAGTGCTGAAGGCGTTGTACTCCACATATTCGTTGAAGCTGGCGGAGATCAGAATGTTGCGCAGCAGCACGGGCAACGGCATCAGATCGTTGTCGTTCAAATAGAGAATGGGCGTAAAAAACTCATTCCAAAAGTAGACGGCGTAAAACAGGCCAATGGTGAGGATAATGGGCTTGGAAAGAGGCAGGATGATGGAGAAGAGGACTTGAATTTCGTTGGCCCCATCCATGCGGGCCGCTTCTTTCAGTTCGTCCGGCAGTCCTTCAAAGAAGCTCATCATCACCAGCGTGTTGTAAACGCTGATGGCCGGGGGCAGGATGACGGCCATAAAGTTATTGGTCAATCCGAGGCTGGTGACCAGCAGGTAAACGGGCACCAGACCAGTGTGAAAGAGGAAGGTGAACAAAATGAGCAGCAAGAGGAGACGGCGTCCGGGCAGGGAACGAATGGAGAGCCCATAGGCCAGGGGGACGGTGAGGAAGAGGCTCACGGCCGTGCCGCCAATCGTAATGACCACACTGTTAACCAGGGAGCGGGCAAACAGCGGGTGGCTGAGTAGCTGTTGGAAAGCGGCCGTTGTCCATTTAGTAGGGGGCAGGAAAAAGGGCACCCCTTCCCGCGTATAAATGTCCAGGGGGATGAAGGCGCTGACGATGACACGCCAGAAGGGGATCACAATAGCCACCAGGACAAAAAAGAGGAAAATAGCGATGAGGATTTGATAGGTTATAGCGTCACGGGTTTTGATTTGCGACATAAGACGCCTCCTAAAACAGACTTTGCTGCGCCACCCGTTTAGCCACGCGGTTGGCTACCAGGATGAGGACGAGGCCAATGACGCCTTTGAACAGGCCAACGGCCGTAGCCAGACTGAATTGAAACTGCAAAATCCCCTGCCGGTACACCCAGGTATCAATAATGTCCCCAACGCTGTAAACGGGCACCGAGTAGAGAATGAATATCTGGTTGAATCCGGCATCCAGGATATTGCCCAGGCGCAGCAGCGTCACCAACACAATTACCGGCAAAATACCCGGCAGTGAAATGTGCCAGATACGCCGTAAATGCGACGCCCCATCTACCGTTGCTGCCTCGTACAGATGCGGGCTGATGGCCAGCAGCGCCGCCAGATAGATGATGGTACTCCACCCGGTCTCCTTCCAGATGTCTGAGCCAATCACAACCTGGCGAAACCAGGCCGGTGAAGTGAGAAAAGCAATCGGCTCACCACCAAACCGCTCGATAATCTGGTTAATCAGCCCCGTATCCGGGGAGAGCAACATCAACAGCACGCCAAACATAATGACCCAGGACAAAAAGTGCGGCAGATAAACCATCGTTTGCACCACTGTGCGGTAACGATGGAACCAGGTTTCATGCAGAGCCAGTGCCAGCATAATGGCGATGGGCATCCCCAGGATGAGTTTAGCCAGGCTGAAGATGACGGTGTTGAAGATAAGTTGTTCAAAGTAGAAGGAGTTGATAAAGGTCTCAAAATGGGTAAACCCCGCCCAGGGGCTGCCCCAAACACCCAACAACGGCTTGAAATCTTTGAAGGCGATCTGGGCATTCCACAACGGGCCATATTTGAAAATGAGGAAGTAAAGCAGCGAGGGCGACATTAAGAGGTAAAGCCAACGGTGACGCCACATGGCCCGCCCGGTACGGCGCAAACGCATAGACCAGGAAGGAGCGGCTATGACCTTCTTTTTGACTCCTGCTTCTATCTGGTTGGTTGGCTCAAGACCTTCTGTTAATGCGCCTTTGGCGTCCATAGACATGTAAGCCTCTCTCACACCGGTCGCTGCCGGGGTTGGAAATGGGTGGGTGATTGGTGTTAGAGATAATTGTACCGGCAGTGGGTTGGATTTTGGTGGTCAGGAGTTGGACAAAAACGACGGGGATGGGGCACGGCCGTTATTCCCCGCCCAGACCAGACATGCTTTACGACGGCCGTGCCCCTTGTGTCCCTCGGTGCGATTCTTATAATACGGAAGACAGCAACCGTCAGGAAGTAACACTATGCCCATCGAACACAGTATTGCTCATGATAAGTACATTGTTTTTCAGGCTGCCGATGAAGTTACCGGGGCCGAGATTATCAGCGCTAACCGCTGGCTTTATTCATTAGAGTTCTCAAACCGGAATCTGGCGCGGTTCCAGCTTTGGGACTTTTCACTGGCGACGCTCATCATAGTGGACATAGACAGGGTTTTGGCAATGGCCCAACAGGATAAACAAGCAGCGCAGTCTCTTGAGCAACTTGTGATCGCCTGTGTGGCGCCGGACGACCTGATCTATGGCCTGTCGCGGATGTGGCAGGCATTTGCGGATGATGAGGCCATTGACGCGCATATATTCCGAGACCTCGGCAGCGCCGAAACCTGGATGCTTGACAAAATCGCGCAAATCGCGCCTGATACAAAGCGAAGCTGAAGGCGCTGACAGAAAACCAGGTGACCGATTTGTCACAGTTCATTTAATTGAATGAAATGAGATGTGATCTGGCTACCCTTCGTCTCATCCGTGACGCAAATCACCCACCACCTCCCTGGCGGTAGGCGTTGGGGGAGACGCCGACGATACGGCGGAAGACGCGGCTGAAATAGGCCGGGTCTTGAAAACCCACGCGCCGGCCGATCACCGTCACGCTGTCCGGGGTGTGGCGCAGCAGGTCTCTGGCCTGGGTTATGCGATACCGGTTCAGGTAATCCCAGGGGGAGAGTCCCAATTCCTGGCTAAACGCCCGGCTGAGGTAATCTTCGCTCATGCCCAATTCGGCCGCAATTTCGCGGCGGGTGAGGGAGCGGCCATAGTTCTGGTGCAGGTAGGCAATGGCCTGCTTCACCAATGCGCTGGTTTGTGGCGGCAGGGTTTCGTCGCCAAACAGGGCGCGGTGCAGGGAAGCGGCGATCTCGTCCGGGGTGAGTACACCCTTGTTGTGCAGGGTCACGGCCGTAAACCGTTCCAACCGCTTCACATCCGCCAATGTCAACTGACGGCCACTCAAAATGATAACCGGTATCTGCCGGGTGCGTTCATCCGTCCGCAGCCGTTCCAGCACATCAAACCCATCCATCGCCGGCATCATCAAATCCAGAATGATCAGATCAGGTGGCTCAGCCAATGCCGCCGCCAGACCATCGGCGCCGTTCACGGCCGTGCGCACCCCATGCTCTGGCAGCCCCTTTTCCACCGCCGCCACCGCCCGTGCCCGCGCCTGTGGGTCATCATCCACTACCAGCACCGAGCCGCGCACTGTGTGCGCCGCACCACGCGCTATGTGCGCCATTCCCCCCGGCAGCGCGGGTTGGATGGCTGCCCACAATGCCTGGCTGCTGGCTGGTTTCACCACCAGGCTGGTCAACCCGGCCGTCGCCTCTTCCCCGGCTGCGTCCGGTTGGTACAGGACAAAGGGGGTCTGGCTCAGACGGGGGTGGTTGTGCAGCCGCCGCACCAACTGCCAATCATCAGCCAATGTATGAACAACATCCCAGCCGATAACGGCGGGCAACTCATCCGCCAATAACATTTCGACATTATCCTGCGGGCCAATCCGGCGAATACGCAACTGCCTCTCTGTGCTAAAGGTCGTCACGGCCGTGGGCAGGTTGGGGCGCTGCGAGATGAACCAGAGGACGGCCGTTGGCGCTGATGGGGCGCACACTTGTTCCACTACCTCTGGGAGTGGTAAATACACATGAAACGTACTACCACGTTCCAGTTCACTTTCCACCGTCAACCGCCCTTCATGCAGCGCCACCAAATGTTTGGTAATCGCCAGGCCCAGGCCAATGCCGCCTGGTGGCTGGTTCCCCTGCTCATGCGTAAAAAAGGGATCATAAATGCGGTCGGCCAGTTCTGGCGAGATGCCTATACCCGTATCGGCCACCCACATATGCAAATGAGACGGCAGCGCCTCCGCCCCCAGTGTAATTTGCCCCCGCGGTGTGAACCGGGCGGCGTTGCTGAGTAAATTGAGCAGCATCTGGCGCAGCCGCACCGGATCGGCATAAACCACCGGCAGTAATGGCGGCAAATCCAGCCGCCAGGAGACGGCGCCCTCCGCCGCCACATCTTCTGCCAACGCCACAAACGCCTCTTCAAGCAACGGCCGTGGCTGCAACAACACCGGGTACAAATCCAGCTCATCAATCTCCGCCCGTGACACATCCAACAAATCGTTAATCAGGCGCAACTGGTGTTCGGCGCTGTGCTGAATATGCCCCAGGTCTTGCGCCAGCGCGGGTGACGGTGTATCCGGCGTCGCCAGTAACCGCTGCGTATGGCCGATGATGATGTTCAACGGCGTGCGCAGTTCATGGCTTACATTTGCCAGCAGCCGCGTTTTAATCTGATCCGCCCGTTCGGCGGCCAACCGGGCTGCCTGTGTCTCCTGAAAGAGCAACGCTCCTTTCAAGGCCGTGCTGATATGCCCGCGCAGCACTTCATACACCGCCCCATCACGCGGGCCAATCTCAAACACCACAAAGCCCAACGGCTCGGTTTGAAAGTAAAGTGGTTCCACCAGCAAAGCATACCGGCGCGTTGGCAGCAAATCGGCGGGGATGAGTTGGTGGGCGGGGAAGCGACGGTCAGAGGAGCGACGGCCGTCCGGCCCCCAATCGGCGCGGCAGCCATCCGTATACGCCAGTTTAAGCCGGGCAAATTCGGTACTTTCGGCCGGGTTCTCATACAGCGCCAGGTAACAGCTTTTAATCCCCAGGTCGGGCAGGCGTTCGGCCAGCACATCCGCCAGCCGGTCCACATCAAAGGTGGTAATGAGCGCCTGCCCAATATCACGCAGCAGGTTGTTTTGCCGCTCCACATGAAGTTGTCGTCCAATTTGCGCCCGCTGAATCGCCTCGCCAATGACCACTCTGGCCTGCCCCAACAACCCTTCCGCCCGCAGCTGCTGCCGGTCATTCAACGCGGGCAGCAGTTCCCGGCGCAAGACGGAAATAGCACCTTGCCAGGCGGCCGTTTCATCCCCATCCAACACCCCTTGCTGTAACATGCCATCTAACGCTGACCGGAAACGACTACCCGTAGCAACGACCGCGCCAACGGCCGTGCCCTCATCTAGTTCAGCGCGGAAAGCGTCCACCAGTTGTTTGGCCCAGGTAGCGGCCACCCCACTGCTGCTGATTACCGGGGCAATCTGGCGTGTCAGCTCTTCCTGGGCGCGTTTCAACGCCGCTTTGAGATCAGGCGTGGGCGCGTCTGCTGGTTCCGCTGCCGCCAGATGCACCGATTGCGACGGGCAGCCACACGATTGCCGCACCAGCAACTGCGAATCGAGCATCACCTGGGCCGGGGCTTCCCGCCCCTGCAAGCGATTCAACAGCACATTCACCGCCTGCCGCCCCTGTTCATAAAAGGGCAGCGAGACGGAAGTGAGCGCCGGTCTGACCAGGCGGCCTTCTTCAATATCGTTGAAGCCCACTACGGCCACATCACCGGGCACACGAATGCCGCGCTCGGCCATCATGTTGATTGCGCCAATCGCCAGCAAATCACTAACGGCCACAACGGCCTGGAAGTCAGCACCAGGGCGCAAACCACGCTCATCGAGCAGGACACGCATGGCCTGTGCCCCTTTTTGCCAGCCTAATGCAGGGGCAATCAACGCCGGGTCGGGGTCTAGTCCTTTCTCTTTCAGCACATCCAGATAGGCGTGATAACGTTCCAGGGCATAGGGGTGACCTTCCGGCCCCCGTATGAGGACGACACGGCGGTAATCATGCACGTCTACCAGATGAGACACCAGGTCGTGCATCCCCTGGTAGCCGTTGATGGAAACCAGAGCGCCTTGTGCCAACGGCCACGCCAGACTAACAATGGGCAACGGATGATAATGGGCGTGCAGGCTGGCGACTTCGGCAGCGGTGGCCGTTCCGGCCAGCGCCGACGTCCAGCTTACCAATCCATCCAGAAGATCGGTATTGACAAACTGGTAGATGATGTTGCGTTCGGCTTCAAACTCTTCGGCGGCGTGCAGACGGCCACCGGGATAACAAATGAGGTTAGCGTCGTGCGCCTGGGCAGCGTCTATCACCCCCGGCCACAAAACACGGGAAGAGCCAATATGGATATTGGCCGATAAGAAACCGATGGTGGGGCGGGCGGGCGTTAGCATGAGCTGTCCTGAAATGTTTAAGTCTCAATTATGACACTTAACAACCAACGTACCAACAGGGATCATCACGGTTGCCGTTGATGCGAATTTCAAAGTGAAGATGGGGACCGGATGAATTGCCGGTATTGCCCGACGAACCGATAACCTGGCCTTTTGTGACCACCTGGCCGGGAACCACGTTAAAGCCATTGAGATGACCGTAGAAGGTTTCGTAACCATTGCCATGATTGACGACGATGAGATTGCCGTAGCCGTAGATGTTCCAGCCGGCGTAGGTGACGGTGCCGGTATCGGCGGCGAAAACGGCCGAACCCTCCGCCAGGGCAATGTCTATACCAGGATGGCCATACCAGAAGTATTGGGTGAAGTTGCGGGAACCGACGGGGAAGATGAAAGTGCCGGTACCGACGACTAACGGTTGTACGCCACTCCCCGTTCCCCGCACCGACTCTAAGGATGGCGGCGTCCACACAAACACTTCGCGCACTGCGCCCGGTATCATAATTTTGGTGTCCGGGTACAGCCGGTAGGGAAATTCCAGGTTATTGGGTGCGTAAGCGATGATTTGTTCGGCAGAGACGCCGTACAAGCTAACCAACCCTTCCAATGTATCGCCGGGCTGCACACCATGCAGCACACCGTCAATAGGTAAGATAATCAGTTCCACGCCGGTTTGCAGCAGGCTGGATTCCTGGCTGAGTTGGGGGTTACCGCCGAGAATGGTTTCGGTCTGGATGCCAAAACGTTCGGCGATGCCTACCGGCGTATCACCACGCTCGACGACGTAGGTTTCATAGTTGTGTTCGGGCAATTTGCCCTGGTAGGTGTGCGGATAGGGGGCAGGGGCCAGACTGTTATCGGTCAGCACGGGCACATCATTAGCAGCAGGTGTGAGCGAGGAATCGGCAACGGCCGTGCCAGCAACAGCAGGCGTGGGTGTGAGGGCGGGTACGGCCGTGCCCTCCGCCCCACTCACCGTCCGCCACCCGGCAAACAGCGCCAGCCCGACACAAAGCAATAAAGTGTAACCAGCAGCGCGTTTCCAAAAAGTAGAAGAATAATCCATAGAGGTGCTCCCTGGGGCGTAATCCGTTGTCCGTAATCGGTAATCCGTAATCGGTAATCGGACTTCGGATTACGGCTCACGACATGGTTTACGGATTACGGGTTACGGATTACGAACACGACCGCACCGGTCCCGTCAATCGGTTCAACGGATTCTGGCCGTAATCGTTGCTGCGGATTTCAAAGTGGAGGTGTGGCCCGGAGGACCGGCCGGTATTACCGGTAGAACCAATGTAATCACCCTGGTATACAATCTGGCCGGGGTAGGCATTGATACCGCTGAGATGGGCATAAAAGGTTTCATAACCATTGCCATGATTGATCACCACCAGGTTGCCGTAATCGTAATAAATGCCGGCAGCATAGGCGGCGTAGGTGACAGTGCCGGTGTCGGCTGCATACACGGGTGAACCTTCGGCCATAGAAACGTCAATGCCGGGATGAAAACCGGAGTAATAACTGGTCAGGCAACGGCCGTCAACCGGCCAGATATACGTGCCCGTACCTACCACCGCCCACTGCTGCGCCCCCCCGCTGTTGCCCACTGATTTGGGAGCGCGGAAGGTAAATTGCCCGAGGGAAGCACCGGGAATGACTAATTGTGAATCGGGTATCAGCCGTAAGAAAGGGGCTTCCAGATTATTAGACGGAAAGCCGATAATATCGGCTACCGGTACGCCGTACAAGGCAGCAATGGCATCCAATGTTTCGCCCGGTTTGACTGTGTGCAACACCCCGTCTACCGGGAGGATAAGCAGTTCGGCGCCCGTTTGCAGCAGGTTGGACTCGCGGCTGATGTTGGCATTGCCGCCGATGATGGTATCGGCAGAGATGCCGTATTGCAGGGCAATGGAGTTGGGTGTGTCAAAATCGGTGACGATGTGAATTTTGAAGTTGTGGGTGGGCATTTTGGCCTGGTAAGTGTGTGGATTGGGTACGGGAGCCAGGCTGTTATCATTGAGAACGGGTAAGGGGACGATAGGTAGTGTGTTGGTGACGGCCGTTGTTGCTACGCTATCTGTTGCGGTGGTGGTGGGGGTGACGGCCGTGACCACACCCTCTTCCCCGGCAGCCACCAACTCGTTTAATCCCAAAACCTGCACCACAGCAATCAACAACAAAATACCGGCGGCCACCACCAGATACCCGCTAAACCGCTGCCATAAATCTCGTTTCTTCTCCATAAGTCTCCAGCCAAAATGCTACCACACCGCCTCCAAACAACAAAAACGGGCCGTCAAAACGGCCCGTATTCTAAACCTTCGCTCAGACAAAAACCGGGCTTTTGAGAAAAGCCCGGTTTTTTCACTCATTACATCATATCGCGGGTCAGTGTCTCCAGGAATTCATAGTTCGTCCGTGTATTGCGCATCTGCTGCAAGACAGCGGCGGTGGCGCTGCTGATGTCGTAACCCGGTGTATCCATCAGATGCCCCAACATGCGGCGCATGGTGTACACCCGCTGCAACTCATCACCAGAAAGCAGCAAATCTTCACGCCGGGTGCTGGAACGTTCAATGTCAAAGGCCGGGAAAATGCGGCGTTCTTGCAAACGACGGCTCAGGAGCAGTTCCATATTACCCGTACCCTTGAACTCTTCGTAAATCACGTCATCCATGCGGCTGCCGGTGTCTACCAGGCAAGTGGCGATGATCGTCAGGCTGCCGCCTTCTTCCAGATTACGCGCCGTGCCAAAGAAGCGTTTGGGTGGATAGAGCGCCGTAGGGTCCAAACCACCGGAGAGGGTACGGCCACTGGGCTGCACCGTCAGGTTATAAGCCCGCGCCAGACGGGTAATGGAGTCGAGCAGCAACACCACATCGCGGTCACCTTCTGTCAGCCGCTTGGCGCGTTCCAGAGCCATTTCGGCCACTTTACAATGTTGTTTCACTGGTTCATCAAAGGTAGAGCTGATTACTTCGCCATCAATGGAGCGATCCATATCGGTCACTTCTTCGGGCCGTTCACCAATCAATACCACCATCAGATGAATCTCTGGGTAATTCTCTGATATGCCGTTGGCAATTTCTTTCAAGACTGTTGTCTTACCAGCTTTAGGTGGCGAGACGATCAGACCACGTTGGCCGCGGCCAATGGGCGCTACCAGATCCATGAGACGCGTAGACAGGATATTAGGTTTTGTTTCCAGTTTTAATTTTTGGTCAGGGAAAATAGGGGTGAAGTCTTCGTAGCGCGGCCGTTTCTTAGCCAGTTCTGGGCTGCCACCATTAACGGCTTCTACCCGCAGCAAGCTATAGTATTTTTCATTTTCTTTGGGTACACGCACCTGGCCTATCACCATATCACCGTTGCGCAACGCCAGGCGGCGAATCTGGGAATTGGATACATAGATATCGTCTGGGCCGGGCAGGAAATTTTTGCCTCGCAAGAAGCCCATTGCCTGCTTGTCGTCTTCGATTATTTCCAATACACCGCCGCGAAAATCAAAACCCTGAGAAGCAGAATTAGCCTTCAGAATCTCGTAGATGAGACCCTGCTTTTTCATGGTACTAAAACCAGAAATCTCCATCTCTCTGGCAATATCGCGCAATTCACCTATTTTTTTTGTTTCCAGTTCTCCAATATCCATTTGGCTTTCTCCAAGAGACATGTTCTCTATTTAATCTCCTTAGAATCGAGGTTTATCCTGACAGATTGTCTTTGCCATGACTGATGCGGGATGCCGAACGGCCGTCAACGCACCAGGAAAACAGCAATAACCCAAAACAGGCATCCATTTGTTGTCACCTTATTTGATAAACAGTTGGGGATGCTGCTCCAATGGCATGTTCAGAAATATAACCCAGGTACATCCAATACCTGTACAGGTTATGAGTAGATCAATAACAGTGTAAAATTGCTTATCATTTGGGGGAAATTACGCGCAGGCTCAACCGTGCGTTTCTCTCCTGAGTGTTGGTCTTCAAATCATTACAGGGAGCTTTTGGTAATCCACTTTGTGGGCAGGCGGAGTATATCATGCATCCAAAGTCAAGTCAATTTCCTGCTCAATGAAAGATTCAGCCTTATGCACCAGTGACCGATTGCCAATATAAAAGGGGGTGCGTTGGTGCAAATTGGTAGGTTCAATGTCTAAAATGGAACGACGGCCGTCGGAGGCATATCCACCCGCCTGTTCAATCATAAAGGCCAACGGGCCGGCCTCATACAGCAGACGGATTTTGCCATATGGTTTGCCTTTCTCCGCCGGATAACAAAAGATGCCACCGCGCATTAGATTACGGTGTATATCGGCCACCAGCGAGCCAATATACCGTGCCGACATTTTGGGCGCGTTTGATCCATTGAGACCTTGCAGCCAGCGGGCATATTCTTGAATCTGAGGCGACCAGGATTCGTAATACGAACTGTTGATGCTGTAATAAGCCGGTGGCTCCGGCAAGCGCATGTTTTCGTGTGAAAGTAAAAATTCGCCCAGTTCGGGATCAAGTGTAAAACCATGCACTCCCTGTCCGGTGGTATAGACGAGCATGGTGCTGGAACCATACAACACATAACCGGCAGCCACCAGATTGCGCCCCGGCTGCAAAACATCTTCCAACCGGCCGCGATTTTCCCAATTTTTGCAGCGATACACACCAAAGATGGTGCCAATGCTCACATTCACATCAATATTTGATGAACCATCCAGGGGATCATAAACCAGCACGTAAGAACCTTTCTTGTACGGTTCGGGAATAGGGATAATCTCCTCGCGCTCTTCGGAAGCCATCACACAGAGCCGTCCCGTATGATCACAGATGCGGAAAATAATGTCGTCGGCAAACACATCCAGCTTTTGCTGGACTTCGCCCTGAATGTTCACGGCGCCGGCCCGACCCAAAATATCTACCAGTCCGGCACGGTTGGTTTTATGGGCAATCACTTTGGCGGCCAGGGCGATGTCATATAACAGGTTGGTAAACTCACCCCGCGCATAATCGGGCTGATGATCGAGGATGAAGCGTTCAATTGTAATAATTTTGGACATGACTTGCGCCTCCATATCAGGTGGGAATGTGGGTTATGCTTGACAAAGCGACATCTGACATGGTGACAAAAATGCCAGATGGTACCTCTGGTCAATGTCATCTAGTGGGAATGTGGGAAGTAGCAGTTTACGGCCGTATTATAGCCAGACCGTCTTATTTATGAAAGCTGTGGCAGGTAGATCGCCAGGTAATAGGCAATGGCCACTGCCCACAACAAAGTGTCTACCCGATCTAAAGCGCCGCCATGCCCCGGCAGCAGATTGCCGGAATCTTTTACCCCGGCTTCGCGTTTCAGCAGGGAAATGCTCAAGTCACCCAACGGTCCCAAAATGGTAATGAGCAAACCCAAAATGACCAGGGGCCACAGGGGCACTTGCAAGAAATAACCAATCAACACCGTAAAAAAGGTGCCTAACACCAGACCGCCAAAGAAACCTTCTACTGTTTTGTTTGGGCTAAGCCGGGGTGACAACCAATGCTTCCCCAAAACATATTTACCGGCCACAAACTTACCCACCACATAAGCGCCCGAATCCGCTATCCAGGTGGTAAGCATGGCCAACATTGTCCATTGCCAGGCATAGTGGGGGATGCCGCGCAACAAGAAAAAGTGGCTACCTAGCCAGCCTAACAACAAAAAGCCACCCATATAGGCCATCCAGTCAGCGGCAACGGTCTGGCTACTCTGTTTTTCATAAGACCAGAGCACGGCCGTCAGCATCATCAACATGCTGATGAGTATGGAAGGCCCCACCCATTCCGGTTCCCCCCATTGCGCCAGTACCCACTGCCCAATCACCAATGGCAGAAGCAACCAGATGGCTACATGCCAACCTAAATGGCGCGTCAACTGTACGTACTCTACTGTAGCCAGAGCCAGGAGAATGGCAAAAGGCACAAAATAAACCAGCCCACCCAGTGCATCGCCAAAATAGATGAGCAGTAGTGCCAGAGGGCCGAAGGTGAGGGCGACGAGGGCGCGTTGTAGGAACATAAGATATTATCGAGAAAGTTTGCTTACGGCCGTGTCACACCGGCGACTCAGTTACCAGACCAAAACGGCGTTCCCGCTGGTTAAAAGCCAGGATCGCCTCATATAAATCTTCCCGGCCGAAATCCGGCCAATAAGTTGGCGTGGGGTAAAACTCAGAATAAGCCGCCTGCCAGATGAGAAAGTTGCTGATGCGCAGTTCGCCACTGGTACGAATGACCAGGTCAGGGTCTGGCAAACCCCTGGTGAAAAGATAAGAACTGAATAAATCTTCCGTCAGGTCATCGGGGGCGACATTGTCGGCCAGAATTTGTTTCACTGCCTGCAAAATTTCCGCCCGCCCGCCATAGTTAAAGGCCACATTCAGGATGAGCCGGTCATTATTTTTGGTCAGTTCCAGGGCGCGATGCACTTTTTCTTGCAAGCTGGGGGCCACACCGCTCATGGAACCAAGGTGATGCAGACAAACCCCCTGGGCATGTAAATCTTTCAATTCCTGATCAATGACGCGGGAGATGATTTTCATCAAACCACGCACTTCCATCTCCGGGCGTCCCCAATTTTCAGTGGAAAAGGCGTAAATGGTGAGGATCTTGATCTTGAATTCAACACAGGCGTTGATAATGCGGCGCAAGTTTTCAGCGCCGGCCCGATGACCGGCTTGCCGGGGCAACCCACGCTTTTTGGCCCAACGGCCGTTGCCGTCCATGATAATGGCTACATGCGTCGGTATCATCAGGTCTGTCAAATCCAGAGAGACGTTGCGCTCGGCCATGCAGGGTTATACTTCCATGATTTCGGCTTCTTTGTTGCTGCCAATTTCGTCAATGCTTTTCACATACCGGTCGGTTAAAGTTTGCAGGTCATCCTGGCTGCGGTGAAACTCATCTTCGGTGATCATGGATTCATTTTTCATATCACGCAAATCATTCAGGGCATCACGGCGCACGTTGCGCACGGCCACTTTGGCTTCTTCTACGCGCTTATGGGCCATCTTGGTCAGGTCTCGCCGCCGCTCTTCCGTCAGGCGGGGCAGGTTGAGGCGGATGATCTTGCCATCATTATTGGGCATGATGCCCAGGTCAGACCGCATAATGGCCTTTTCTATGGCGGAGATGGAGCTGGCGTCGTACGGCCGTATCGCCAACTGCTGCGGTTCCGGCACTGAAATCACCGCCATCTGATTCAAAGCCATCTCCGTGCCGTACATTTCCACCACAATTTTGTCCACCAAATGAGGGGAAGCGCGGCCGGTGCGAAACCCACTTAAATCTGCTTCCAATGAGGTAATCGCGCCTTGCATTCTCGATTCCGCATCTGCCAACAGTTCGCGTATCATGTCTTCCTCCTACAAAATCAGGAATGACGAAGGATGAAATATGAATAACATCCTTCCCGCACCAGGGGAACACCCTACAAGTTAGTGATGGTGGTGCCTATATCCTCGCCCTTCAGGAAACGCCGCACACTGTCCTCCTGCCAGAAGTCCAGCACCACAATCGGCAGGTTATTGTCCATACACAAGGACACGGCCGTGCTGTCCATCACCTTCAAGCGTAGATTCAAAAAGTCAATGTACGAAATTTTATCAAAGCGCCGCGCTTGTGGGTTCTTCTCCGGGTCCTCATCATAAATAGCGCCCACCTTCGTCGCTTTGATCAACACATCCGCATTGATCTCCATGGCTCGCAAAGCCCCGGCCGAATCCGTTGTAAAGTAGGGATTACCCGTACCGGCCCCAAAAATAACCACACGCCCCTTTTCTAAATGGCGTATCGCCCGCAAACGAATATATGGTTCGGCAATGGTGCGCATTTCAATGGCTGTTTGTACACGGGTAGCTACGCCTTTCCGTTCTAGCGCATCTTGTAAGGCCAGCGCATTCATCACGGTGGCAATCATACCAATATGGTCAGCCGATGCCCGCTCCATCCCCATGGCGCTGCCCACCGAACCACGCCACAGATTACCACCACCAATGACCAGCGCCACCTGTACGCCTAAATCATAAACATCCTTCACAATCTGGGCAACCTGTATGGCGCGCACCGGATCAATGCCATACCCGGAAGGGCCAGACAAAGCCTCCCCTCCCATCTTGAGCAAGATACGTTGATACTGAATTGATGCCATATGAATTTGACTCCGGTAATGATGACTTTTGATAGAGAGGCGCCCAGACGGGCGTGAGGGCCTGGCAAAAATTGAGGGCGCTCCTATGAACGCCCCCAACTTTCCCATCTGCTAATCGAGCGATTCGCCTAACTCGTAGCGGGCAAAGCGGCGGATGATGATATTCTCGCCCGTTTTGCGAATCACGTCCGTGATCATATCGCTGATCTTGACACTATCATCTTTTATAAACGGCTGTTCCAGTAAACAAAACTCTTCATAGAATTTTGCCAGACGCCCCTGAACAATTTTCTCAACGATATTGTCCGGTTTGCCTTCCGCTTTGGCCTGGGCGCGCAACACATCCAGTTCCCGATCCAGTTCAGCCTGGGGCACTTCTTCACGGGTCAGGTAACGCGGCCCCATGGCAGCAATGTGCAGCGCCAGATCATGCGCCAGATTACGGAACTCTTCGTTACGGCCGACAAAATCGGTCTCGCAATTAAGTTCCAGCATCACCCCAACACGGTTGCCCGGATGAGCATACAATTCAATGATGCCTTCGCTGGCGGCTCGTTCGGCCCGCTTCGCCGCGCGCGCGGCACCTTTTTCACGCAGCAAATCCACGGCTTTATCAAAATCGCCGCCGGTTGCTTCCAGCGCTTTTTTCGCCTCTAATACACCTGCGCCGGTTGCCTCGCGCAGTTCTTTGATTTGGGCAGTTGTGATAGCCATAACTTCTGTATTGTCTCCAATTTATCATAGAGCTAAACGGCCGTTCCCACGACCATCTTACTCTTCATCAGCATCAGCAAAATCTTCAATGGCAACGTCGTTGCCATCCCAGGCGTCGTCCTCATCCTCATCCTCACCTTCATAGGCTTCAGCCGCTTTGCGCATTTTGGCTAAGGTAGATTCGCCCAACAAGACTTCATCATCCACATCTTCCATGCCATCAAAGGACGGTTCGTAGACGCGCTCATCATAGTCCTCGCCCATCGTTTCTTTGCGCAGCGCCAGCCCTTCCAATGCCGCATCCGCCATCTTGCCGGTGATCAGCTTGATGGCGCGAATGGCGTCATCATTGGATGGTATGAGGTAATCAATGGGATCGGGGTCACAGTTGGTATCTACCAACGCCACGATGGGAATGCCGAGTTTGTTGGCCTCCCGCACGGCCGTCTCTTCATGGTTCACATCAATAATAAAAAGCAGGTCGGGCAGGTCACGCATATTGCGTACCCCACCCAGGCGTAAATTCAACTTCTCTATTTCACGCTCCACATGCAGGCGTTCGCGCTTTTTCAAAGCGGCAAACTCGCCCGCATCCCGCCGCGCTTCCAGCTTTTTCAGGTAGTCAATCCGACGACGAATGGTCTGCCAATTCGTCAACGTGCCACCCAACCAGCGCTGGTTCACATAGGGCTGCAAGCCACGCGCAGCTTCGCCAGAAATGGTATCCTGCGCCTGTCGCTTGGTGCCCACAAACAAAACCGCGCCACCTTGAGCAACCGTGTCACGGATCAGGTTGTAGGCATCTTCAATCATGACGATGGTTTGCTGTAAATCAAGGATGTGAATGCCGTTGCGTTCGGTGAAGATGTAAGGTTTCATCTTCGGGTTCCAACGGCGCGTGCGGTGTCCAAAATGCACCCCTGTTTCCAGGAGGGCCTTCATTGAAACAATGGCCATGGGGTATTCTCCTTGTTTTAGTTTTTTGAGCACCAGCCGACCAAAACTGCCGCTCCATCCATACCCTTCTACCTGTGCCAAAACTTATGCGGCCTTCAACCCATTCATGGCTGGCAGACAGACCACTTCAGAGTATGACATAAGCACAATGTCACAGTCCAGGTATGTGTTTGATTATTAAAATGGTTTTAAGTGAATTACTTCACATCTCCCTGCAAATTGGCCGACAGAAAGATGGGCGGCAAAACGTGGAGGATTATAACGAAAGTGAAAAAATGCGCAAACCACTACACGGTACACCGCAAGGGAATTCACGTGTGCGCCCGGAGGGACTCGAACCCCCAACCGCCTGATTCGAAGTCAGTTACTCTGTCCATTGAGCTACGGGCGCTCATGCCAATGATCGGTAAACAGTAATCGGTTATCAGTGAACCGATCACCGATAACCGATTACTGTTTACTAATCAAGTCTGGGCGAGTGGTGGGATTTGAACCCACGGTCTTCTGGGCCACAACCAGACGCGTTAACCACTACGCTACACCCGCCAAGTGCGGCAGAATGCTACCATAAGGACACCTTCGCGGCAAGTGGGGTAAACGGCCGTTACCGATGTGGGTGTGGGTACGGCCGTAGCCGTATCGCTTGGCGTGGTCGTGGGCATCGCTGTGGCCGTATTCGTGGACGCCACTGTCGGCGTGGCTGTGGGTGAAGCTGTGTTCGTCGGCGTTGTGGTGGGCGTTGGCGTGGGCGCATCGGTTGGCGTTAACGTCGGTGTTGGGCCGGGCGTGGGTGTGTCAGTGGGCGCTGGCGTCGGTGTCGCTGTAGGTGGAACCAGCGGATCCAGCTCCACCACCCGAATCACCGATAGCGTGAGCGCAATTTTTGCGGCGATCCCCTCATTTTGCAGGGTAGTGCCGATTTCTTGTTGCAACCGTTCCACTTGCTCATGTGCTACTGCCTTTGTGGAGCGCACGACCACTTCCATCTGCAAAAGCTCGTCATCGTTCTCGTCTCTGACAAAACTATAATCCAAATCTAGCAGCGAACCACCAATGATAGTCTTATCTTCTACGGCCGCGGCAGTCACCTCCGCAATCCGCGCTTCCTGCGATTGCACTTGAGCCAACTCAAAGGTAAACACGCTCAGCAAAACAATCACAATAGTTAACGAGAGTAATTCCACCTGGACACTGCGCATCTGCACAGCACGCCGTGCTTTCTGGTTTCGTGCCGGCCGGAAACCCAATACCAGGAACATGAGCGCCGTAGCCGAGCTAATGGAAACTAGGTTGGTCACAAAAAGCAGCAGCGCGCCCAATGATTGCCAGAAGTAGCCAGCGGCAAATGTGATGCCTACCGTTGCCAAAGGTGGCACCAACGCCGCCGCAATGGCCACACCAGGCAAGGCGCCTGCGGCATCGGAGCGGCTGAGCGCATAGGCCGCCGCCAGACCCGAAAAGAGGGCAATACCTAAATCAAGCAGTGACGGCCGTGTGCGCGCCAATATCTCTGCTGACAACTCCATTTGCATGGCCCGTAGCAACAAACCGGCCAACATACCCACAAAAATAGCCAGCAGCGCTCCTTTGACCACAGCCCCGGTCGTTAATCGCAGAAAGCGGGCATCGCCCAACACGACCGCCATGCCCATGCCCACAATCGGCGACATCAACGGTGCCACTAACATGGCCCCAATTACCACCGCCGCACTATTACTCATCAAACCGAAGGCAGCAATAATCGCCGACAACGAAATGAGCATATAAAAATCAATATCAGGGCGGGCGCCACGGCGAATGCGCGTATATGCCTCTGTCCGCTTAACTAGGTTCATATGCGGCAACATTTTCCGGATGTACCAGAACAAGTTCGCCCACCAATGACTGAAGCGGGCCTGTGGCTGGCGCACAATCATCACCGGACGTTTGCTTTGCCGCACCACCGCCGCTGGTGTATCGCCAAACAAAACTTTATCTATGGAGCTTTCTCTGGTGGCGCCAATAATCACCAGGTCACAACCACCACTTGCCGCTAAAATGCCATCGGCTACCGAGTCCGCTGTGACCACCTGGCTTTCAATGCGATCACCGGCATCTACAAACTTCAAAAGTTGGCGCAGGCGCGTCCGCCCCAATGCTTCCTCGTTTGTACCCAAATAACTGCGAGCAATGTACAAAGCGGTAATTTTGATGCGCGGGGTTATACGCAGAAGAAATTGCAAGGCGTGGGCCGTATTTGGCCCGCCAGAAGTGGGCATTAAAATACGTTGCAGACTGGCCTCACCGGTGGCAGTCTCAGGGCTGGCATAATCCCCACGCACGGCCGCTACGGCACAAGTGGCACGATTTAGATTATGCCAGATTTGCCCATCCAGATGCGCCAGTACCAGTTCAATCTCGGCCACACTGATGAGTGTGTTTAAATCTCCTTCAAAATTGGCGCTTCTAATGATGAGGGGGCAAATATAGTCGGTCAACTCCGCGTTGGTCGCTTGCCAGGCATTGGCGATAAGTTGATGAGCCTGATCGATCTTCGCCGGCGTTGGTTCGTCGAGGAATACGGCCGTGAGTAAATACCCATTGTGCGCCCGTGCCAATGCCAGCCCAAGCTCAAACGTTCTGCCCAACTGACCGGCAGCTGTTAATAAGAATACTCCACGCCATGTTGTATCTGTCGGTATCTGGCCTTCGATAATTTCCATACACGGGCAAGTATAGAGCAGTTTTAAGCGAGCGTGTAGCATTGATTCATCTGTTGGCCAACTGGCTTTGGAACAATAAGACAACGACCAAGAAGAAAACAAAAAACCCGCACAAAATGCGGGTGTACATGACTTGATTTAGAATGTTACAATGAATCGGATTCATACAATTCCAGAATAAACCTCCGAAACAGCAATGTCAAGGAGGTTTTTCTTTTGAGAGTTGTCAGTCATCGTCTAATCCCTTAAAAAGGTTATTGAGATCTTTGGGGTCTCTTGGCTCGGCCGCAATTTTAGCAATCATTCTCTTACGACGCTGTGTGTCAGATTCAGGCTCTTCAACCTCATTAACGTTTCCCAGTACATAATAAACTAGGTAGTGGTCGGCCGAAGATGCTTCTTTCTCCAGATCTAAAAGTATCCAACCCTCTGCAATTAACTGATTGGCGTATTCGTAATTGCCAGTTCTAAAAACCCTCTTTACTTCGTGATATGGAAATGATTTTTCTGACATAGCTTTCATCCTTTGAACCAGCCACCATCTTCATAACTTTTCTTGCGGTGGCAGGCCACACAAAGCACCTGGCACTTGGCAATCTCACTTTGCACTGTTTCCAGAGAGTAGCCACCTGTTGTAAGCTCTGAGATGTTGTACTTTTGTTTTTGGGGGTAATGTGGTCGAATTCCAACAGACGAGGATCAGACTCACCACATTTTTGGCAAGGGTGGGTGGAAAGGTAATCCCACACATACTGCTTGGCAATCTCTTTTCTGGCTGACTTTGTTCTCTTGACTCGCTCTTTGTGAGTTTTCGTGTTTCTTTGGTATGAGGCTGATTGACTGACAAATCTCATTTACTGAACGTTGACAAAATCATACCACTCGAT